>NZ_JAQAGZ010000019.1 GCF_027533625.1 Paenibacillus gyeongsangnamensis
TACGTGTTACTCACCCGTCCGCCGCTAACCCCGAAGGGTCCGCTCGACTTGCATGTATTAGGCACGCCGCCAGCGTTCGTCCTGAGCCAGGATCAAACTCTCCAATAAAGGTAAAACTTTATCGAACAGAGCTGATTAAGCTCAAATCTTAATGCTGACGAGAATTTTCATTCTCTTATTGCACTCACTCGTTGTTCAGTTTTCAAAGAGCAATTCCTCGTCGCTTCAACGTTATCCGTCAAAAGCGACTTGATTAATATATCACATTCGGAGCGGTGAATGCAAGCTTTATTTTTCAGCTTCATTCGTTTATTTCGTCCGCCTCAGAAGCGACAAGTAGTAATATAACAAATCCAAATAGAGAAGGCAACCCTTTTATTTCTTGTATTTTTTTCCAAACAGGAAGAGAAAACAAAAAGGCCGTACCCCTATGGCAATCAGGGTACGGCGCTTCAATCATACCGACCAGGCCTCGAGCTTCAGCAGAGGCTCGGCCTTGAGGTCGAACGGCGCGAACTGGCCGCGCCGATATTTCAGGAACGCCGCAGCCGCGATCATAGCCGCGTTGTCGGTGCAAAGGCTGAGCGGCGGCGCCAGCAGCGGCACGCCAGCTTCTGCGCAGCGCGAGCCGAGCCGTTCGCGCAGACCCTTGTTCGCGGCCACTCCGCCCGCGAGCAGCAGCTGCTTCGCGCCGTATGCCTGAACGGCGCGGAGAGCTTTCTCCACCAGGACGTCGACGACCGAGTCCTGGAAGCCGCGCGCTACCGCCGCAGGCTCGAACGCGATGCCCTTCATGCCGGCCTGGTTCAGGACGGCCAGCACCGCCGACTTCAGCCCGCTGAAGCTGAAGTCGTAAGAATCCGGCTCCAGCCACGCCCTCGGAAGCGTCACCGCCTCCGAGGCCTCATGCGCGAGCCGGTCGATATGCGGGCCGCCGGGATACGGCAGCTTCAGCGCCCGCGCCACCTTGTCGTAGGCTTCGCCGGCGGCGTCGTCCCTGGTCTGTCCGATGATGTGGAAGCGCCCTTCGGACTCGACGTACACCAGCTCGGTATGTCCTCCGGACACGACGAGCGACACGAACGGATACTCCAACTCATGCACGAGCTGGTTGGCATAAATATGCCCGGCGATATGATGCACGCCGATCAGCGGAAGCTCCAGCGCCGAAGCGAGCGCCTTCGCTGCGACGAGGCCCACAAGAAGAGACCCGACCAAGCCGGGTCCGTGGGTCACGGCCACGGCGGAGAGCTCCGCCGGCGCCACACCCGCTTGATCGAAGGCTTCCTCGATGATCCACGTGATCGATTCGACATGCTTCCTTGAGGCCACCTCCGGCACGACGCCGCCGAACCGTTGATGCGTCTCGACCTGGCTGGATACGACGTTGGACAGAATCTCTTTTCCATCCCTCACAATCGCAACCGACGTTTCGTCGCAGCTCGTTTCTATAGCCAATATACAGACGGGCCGCCCCTCTTCCTGCCATACGGACAATGACCGGCCTTCATTACCATGTTGTTCATTCATCCTTGAAACCTCTCATTATGTCCAGGCTCACAAGCCTTTGGTGCGGTCAACCTTCGGAAGATCGGCCCACATAATAATGGCGTCTTCCTTGTTGTCCGTGTAATAACCGCGGCGTACGCCTACGGAACGAAAGCCCATCTGCTCATACAGCGCCTGCGCAACGAGATTGGAAGGACGTACCTCCAGCGTCATCCTTACGGCACCGTAGAAGGCTGCCGTACACTGAAGCTCCGCCAGCAGACGCTTTCCGAGCTTCCGGCCGCGGTACTTGTCCCGGATCGCAATGTTCGTCACATGCGCCTCCTCCATGATCAGCCACATGCCGCCGTACCCGGCCACTTCGCCTTCTTCCCCTTCAAGCACCACATACCGCGCAAATTGATTGTTGGTTAACTCATTCACGAAAGCGCCGGAGGTCCAGGGAGTCGCAAACGCCTCGTGCTCGATATCGCACACTTCCGGGATATCCTCGACCCTCATGGGACGAAAAGTAAACGCGGGGCTGTCCCGGAGTTCGTTTTGGTCTTTCAATTCCATGGACGAAAGCCTCCTAACATTTTTTGGCTGCGAGCAGCTTCGCTTCCGCTTCCGCCAACTGGGTGTAGTTCGGCACCAGGCCGTGCACATCCTCCAGCTCCCCGCGCTGCCAGCGCTGTCTCCCGAGCTCCGCAACGGCTCTGGCCCCAAGCGCATAAGGCCGTACCTCGACCTTTCCGCTCCACTTGCCGGCAAAGGCGGCAATCGCCTCCCGGTGAAGCTCCAGCTCCCCTGTAAAAATAATTCGTCCGGGCGTCCCGTCCGTATCCTCAAGCCGCTCAAACAGCTGCTCCGTCCACGACGACATCAGACGGATGCCGTCCTTCACGAGTCCGCTCCATCCGTCTCCCGCAGCATACAGCCCGGTAAATACCTGCCCGCGGCGGGCATCGATCAGCGGTACGATCCAGGCCCCGGTGCCTTGCCCTGTAACCGATGGAATGGCGTTAAGCTTAACGCCTGCTCCTTCGGCGGCGGACGCATGGGCTCCGCCCAGGGCGATCGCTTCCAGCGTGGAGACGCCAAGCAGCGCCAGCTTATGCGTCCAGGCGTAAGTCTTCGCAACGGTGACCCCGATCCGGATCCCGGTGTAAGAGCCTGGTCCGACGCCGACGGCGACCGCGCTCAAGTCTCTCGGCTTGACGCCGGCTTCGTTCATGATCTTATGAATCGACGGCACAAGATAAAGCGAGTGATTCCGTTCGGCCTTCGACAATATTTCGCAGAGCAGCGTATCTCCGCGCGATAAAGCCACCGTCATCGATTCCGTAGAGGTATCGATCGACAGCTGCAGCCCTTGATCCGTATATCTCCCGGTTTCCTCGCGGCTTCCCTTTTGCATTGTTTCGTTGTTCATCCCAAAACCCCGTTTTCTTTAAGCTGCAGGCACCATTCCTCGTAAGGAAGTCCATGCGGCGCGAATACGAATTTCCGCCCCCCGGATTCGGTATGGCCGATCTGAACAGCCAGCCGTTCCGGAGGCAATAACTCTTCAATTAAAGAAGCCCACTCCACCAGCGTGACCCCTTCACCGTAAAAATAATCATCCAATCCCAGATCATCCGCTTCGTCCATCGAAAGCCGGTATACATCCATATGGTAAAAAGGGAGCCGAGCCCCTTCATATTCCTTAATAATAGTGAATGTCGGGCTGTTGATGATATCCTTCACGCCAAGCGCATAGCCCACGGCTTGGGAGAAGGTCGTTTTGCCGGCGCCGAGCTCGCCGTCAAGCGCCAGCACCGTTCCGGATCCAAACAACGAGGCCAAGCGTTCCGCCAGCCGCTTCGTCTCCTCCGGTCCGTTCGATATCCATTCGTATACCGCCAAGCGTCATCAGCCCCCTTCCTCTGCAAAATGGTTGTAGCCCCGCTTCCCTAAGTTCAAGAGAAAGCCGCTGCTTTGAACGAGCCTGACGCCCGGCGCCTCCCCGGTCACGCAGCCAATGATGTGCAGCGGCACCCCGGCCGCCTTGCACCGAAGCTGAAGCTCCAGGGCCTGCCCGGCCGGAACGGTCCCGACAAGCTGGTAATCTTCGCCGCCGTATAGGATATAGTCCATCGGATCCTTCCCCTGCCGGGCCGCGTAAGCGTACAGCTCGTCCGCCACCGGGATACGGTCCTCCACCAGATCGATGCCGACGCCCGACGCTTCGGCGACTTCCCATGCCTCGCTTGCGAGTCCGTCGCTGATATCGTTGAGCGCGCGGCACATTCCGGATTCCAGAAGCAGCCTTCCGGCATTCACCTGAGGCTCAGGCCGGCAGTGCGCCTGAACGAGCGCTTCCTCCTGCGGATCGAAGCTCCCCCAATTCCCGGCGGGGATAGCCCGATTCAGCAGCAGATCAAGACCCGCCGAGGATCGTCCGAGCAGTCCGGTGGCAAACACCGCATCCCCCGGCCGGGCGGCCGAACGGAGCAGCGCCCGGCCGGGCTCGACTTCGCCGATGACGGTAACCCCGAGCGAAATGCCCCCGGTACACGAGGTCGTATCTCCGCCGACGACCATCACGTTCCAGCGGGCCGCACTCTCGTACAAGCCGTCATAGATGGAGCGAACCCGCTCCGGCTCCGTTCCCTTCGGCATGCTCAGAGAAATGAGCGCATACCGCGGAATGCCGCCCATGGCGGCGATGTCGCTGACCGCCGAAGCCATCGCTTTAAATCCGATATCGGCATCCCGCATCGTTATTCTTTTAAAATGAATGTCCTCATTCATCGTGTCGCAGGTCATCACGAGGCGCATGCCCGGGGTGGCTTCGGCCACCGCGGCGTCGTCGCCGATACCCGTCTCTACCCCGCCCGCGCGGAGCAGGCTCTCCGGCTGTTTCCCTTCCGTGAGCATCCGGATCAAGCCGAATTCGTCGAGCGAACTCAATCGATTCGCCTCCGTTCGTGTTTTGACCCTAATTATATCTATCCCGCAAGCGGGTAGCAACAAAAAAGCTCGCCTCGCACCCGGTGCCAGACGGCCCGGGCGCTTCGGAGAGCTCTTTGCTGATGCATCGGTATCCTTATTGCAATTCCTGCAACTCCTCTAGCGCAACAACCCGGGTGTCCCCCGGTTGACCCTCGGCATGCACCTTGGCGGTTTGCTGCGAAGCGTCAATGCTGTCGATCCAGACGGGAACGCCGTTCAGCTTCACCTCGATTTTATCCTGGGATTGAATAATCTCCTGCGCCCGGTGTGCTTTCACTTCGTATCACCTCCGTCCAATACCGATTCGGGATGGTCCATAGTGTCCGTCGTCGATTCCTCGATCAGCCCGTTATGAATCGTGACGTTGCCGCCGCCAAGCCCTTCGTTGATCATTCGGTCGATATCCATGAAACTGGTATCTCTTCCCTCATGCGCCGATTCTTGGGCCGCGGAGGTACCGGATGTCGTAACTTCGCTCAAGTTGCCCCCTCCTTCAAAACTGGTTTCGGCTCCCTCCCGAAGCGGAGGAAAGCCTTTATCGGTATGATGTCTAACCCGAGGTTTCTTCATTCGCCGGATGCCCTTTCGGTATGCCTCACCCATCAATTGGAAATCCTAAGCAATAGAAGCATGCAACAGCAGGCAAACGGCAGGGGATACTAAATCTAAACAATTTCGGGAGGGATTTGTCGATGCATACGGTATGGAAGGGCGCCATCAGCTTCGGTCTCGTTCACGTGCCGGTCAAAATGTTCTCGGCGACGGAAGACAAGGACATTTCGATGCGGATGATTCACAAGGAATGCCATACGCCGCTCAATTTCGTACGGAAGTGCCAGCACTGCGACCGCGAGGTAGGCTGGGAGGAAATTTCCCGGGGCTACGAATACGAGCCGGGAGCGTTCGTTCTGTTCGAGAAGGAAGAGCTGGAGAAATTGACGGGCGAAGTGACGAAAGAAATCAAGATTCTGGATTTTGTGGATCTCGCCGAAATCGATCCGGTCTACTTCCAGAAAACGTATTACCTGGCTCCGAACGAAACCGGCGCGAACGCCTACAATCTGCTGATGGAAGCGATGAAGCAAACGGGCAAGATCGGCATCGCCAAAGTATCCATCCGCTCGAAGAGCAGCCTCGCCGCCATCCGGATCATCGATAAATGCATTGCGATGGAGACGATTTTCTACCCGGACGAAATCCGTTCGGTCGAGCAGGTGCCGAATTTGCCGGAGAAGAGCAACGTGAACGACAAGGAGCTGGACATGGCCAAGATGCTGATCCAGCAGCTGTCGACGCCGTTCGAACCGCAAAAATATAAGGACGATTACCGGGAAGCGGTGCTGGAAGCGATCGAATCGAAAATATCCGGCAAGCAGGTTACCGTTGCGCCGGAGCCGCAGCGCGCGAACGTCATCGACCTCATGGCCGCGCTTCAAGCCAGTCTGGAGCAGGTGAAGCCGGTTCCGAGCGAGCCGACGCCGGCGGCCGGGGCCAAGGAAGGCACCAAAGGCAAAGCGAGGACCAAGAAGGCCAAGGAAAACGTCTAAAAAGGAAAACGGCATTCCGCCGGCTCCGCCTCCACGAAGGCTTGAATGGAAGGCTGCCGCAGCGTGCGGCCTTCCTGCCAGCGCCATTCCGTATACTGCACCTTCATGGCTACCCGGGGCTTCACCCAGGTAGCCCCTTTCATTTCCGGATGGCGGTTCGCAAACGGGCACTCCGAGATGACATCCGGCTTCAGCTCGGCCGTCAGGCGGGTCCAGTCGCCGCGCGTCAGCTTCCCCGTCCCGACATGGCCGATATAGATCAGCCGGCCGGCCCCATCATACACACCGGCGAGCACGGCGTTAATCGCGCCGCCGTTCAAGGTAAAGCCGCCGATGACCGCGATCAGGTCGCCGTAATTTTTCACCTTTACCCACCGCTTGTCTTTTCCGTCAAGAGCGTAGACGCTGCCGGAATCTTTGCTCACGATGCCTTCCATCCCCTGCTCCCGCATCAGCTTGAACAGGCCGTCGCCGTCCGCGAAGGAGCCGACGCTCTGCACAAATTTACCCGGGCTCAGCACTTCGGCGAGCAGCCTCTGGCGTTCCGCCAGCTTCCGGCTTGTCACCCACTCACCCTCGCAATATAAAATATCGAACACCATATAGGTAACCGGTACCGCACCCGCGGCGAACCGGATCTTGTCCTGCTTGCGGATGGCATCCCGTTTCATCACCTCATGGAAGGACGGCTTGCCGTCCACGGCCAGCGCGATCACCTCCCCGTCGAGAATGAACGAGGAAGCGCTGCAATATTCGGAAGGCTCGGTCAGCTCGGGGTATAGCCGGGTGCGTTCGTTCCCCTTGCGGTTGAACAGGCGGCACGTCTCTCCGTCATAATAGGACAGCATCCGGACGCCGTCCCATTTGATCTGATGGATCCATTCGGGGCCTTGCGGCACGGACGTGCCGCTGACCGGCTCAAAGGGCTTGACGGGGGTAAAGGTAAACAAAGCGGAGCTCACCTCTTCTTTTTTCGCTAGCATTAGTGTAACCCGATCCGGCTCAGGGAATAATAGGAGCAAGTAAAAAAAGGAGGAGCTGCCCTATGGCGACGACCGCCAGGCCTTCGCACGCGAAGGGTACGATCGTGATCGACGGCTGCGAGCTGACGGTGACGAACCCGGAGAAGCTGCTGTGGCCGGAAAAACGGATTACGAAGGCGATGTACCTGGAGAAGCTGGCGCAGCTGTCCCCTTATCTTCTGACGTACTGCCGCAACCGCTACTTGACGACGATCCGGTTCCCGCACGGATGGAACGACAAGTCGTTTTACCAGAAGAACGCGCCGGAGCCGCGGCCGGATTTTGTCCGGACAGCGATGCTGGACAGCATTAATTACGTGCATCTGGACTCGCTCCCCACGCTGCTCTGGCTCGGCAACCTCGCCTGTCTCGAGTTCCATCCTTCGTTCCACCGGATCGGCGAGCGGCTGCCCGCCGAATGGCTGATCGATATCGACCCGAGCGTCGATCCCGAACCGAGAATTATGGAAGCCGCCGGGATCATCGGCGAAATTCTCGATAAGATGAACATTCGGTCCGTTCCGAAGACATCCGGAGCAACCGGCGTCCAAATCTACGTGCCGATTCCGCAAGAGAAGGGCTATACGTTCGAGCAGCTGCGGCGCATCGGCGAGTTTGTGGCGAGCTATGCGGTCAAGCAGCATCCACGGCTGTTTACGATTGAACGGCTGAAGAAAAATCGCGGAACGCTCATATACATCGACTATCTCCAGCATTGGTACGGTAAAACCTTATCCGCCCCCTATACGCCCAGGGCGCGTGTCGATGCCAGCGTGTCCACGCCGCTCACTTGGGACGAAGTGGGCCGCCGCGCCGATCCCCGCGACTTCCATCTGCTTAACATAGGCGAACGGCTGCAGCAAAAAGGCGATCTGATCGCCCAGCTCCCTCCCCAATCGCTGGACCATGTTCTCTCTATCATTCAAAAGTAAGCCGGACCCTAGGCGTAGCTTGTCCTGCCGAGCCTCACGAGGTTCGGCTTTTTTTATTTTTCGAAAATAGGCATAAACTTATTTTTTATTAGTATATTGACATTAGGAAGTGAAATAACGTATTATACTAACATAAAGTAAGTTAATAATTAAATTTATATCAGGAGGTTGTTCTTATGTTAATGGATTGGGGTCTTCTTATTCTTCGTTTGGTGATCGGTTTGTCGTTCATGGCGCACGGCGCGCAGAAGCTGTTCGGCTGGTTCGGAGGCTACGGCGTGAAAGGAACGGGCCAATGGCTCGATTCGATCGGCATGAAGCCCGGCGCGCTCATGGCGGTGGTCGCCGGCTTGCTTGAGCTGCTCGGCGGCTTCTTCTTCGCCTCCGGCTGGCTGACGGTCGTCGGCTCGATCTTCATCATCCTGATGATGCTGGCGGCCATTGCCAAAGTGCACGCCAAGAACGGCTACTGGGTTACCGCCGGCGGGTTCGAGTACAACCTGACGCTCATCGCCGCAGCTGTGGCCGTCGCTTTGACCGGCCCCGGCGCCTTCGCGCTCGGCGCTTAAGCCTCATGAAGCCAGGATAAACGCGCTGGTCCTTGTCTTACAAGGACCAGCGCGTTTATCAAGGTTGATGCGAAGCAATAAGCCCGCGAAAAATAAATTCTTATCAACGCACAAAAAATCCGAATGCTCCCCGAGCATTCGGATTTTTTCAATATTATGCCGCCTAGAGCAGCGGCGAGAGCAGCCTCGCCACCACTTCCTTGCCCTTCGTCCAGCGCGAGCGCTTGTCGAATACTTCAAGCTCCACCTCGCGCGATTCCTTCAGGTCTTGAATGAAATCCGACTCCAGCCGGTGCAGCGTCTCTTTATCGAACACGACCGCGTTCAGCTCAAAATTGCTGTAGAAGCTGCGCATATCCATATTCGCCGTGCCGACGGAGGCCAGCAGGTCGTCGATGATCAAAACCTTGGCGTGGATGAACCCTTTCTTATACGCATAGAAGCGTACCCCCACTTGAAGCAGCTCCTCCAGGTACGACTGGGAAGCGTAGCCGACAACCCGGGAATCGGCCTTGGCCGGAAAAATGATCCTGACGTCCACGCCGCTGACCGCCGCCGTCTTGAGCCCCATAATAATGCTGGGATCGGGGATGAAATAAGGCGTGGTGATGTAAATGCGCTTCTTTGCTGCGGTGATCGCCGCGAAATACATCTCCAGCACGGCATCCCAGTGTTCGTCGGGTCCGCTGGAGATGATTTGCACCGGCTTGCGGCCTGTGCAGTCATGCTCCGGAAAATGGTTCGGTTCGGCGAGCCGTTCCCCTTTTACAAAAAACCAGTCGGTGATAAAGTTCTGCTGCATGGAATAGACCGCGTCCCCGACCAGCTTCAGGTGCGTATCCCTCCAGAAGCCCAGCTTCTTGTCCGAGCCCAAGTACTCGTCCCCGACGTTAATCCCGCCCAGAAATCCGACCGTGCCGTCGATGACAATAATTTTGCGGTGGTTGCGGTAATTGATCCGTTTATCGAAGAAGGCGATAAGTCCCGGTAAAAAAAAGTACACCTCGCAGCCCGCCTGCTTTAAATCGTTGATATATTCATTAGACAGCTGGTAGCTTCCGATGCCGTCGAAGATACAGCGCACCTTCACGCCCTCCTGCGCTTTGCGCACCAGCACCTCCTTGAACTGCCGGCCGATCCCGTCGCTGCGCACCGTATAAAATTCAAAGTGAATATGGTCCTGCGCCTGCTCCATCGCCTCCAGCATCGACGGAAATGCCGTCTGCGCATTGGTCAGCACCTCCACCTCGTTGTGCGAGGTGATCTTGGAGGAGGGGATATTGTACAGCAGCGCGAACAGCCTCGGCTCGTGCCGCCAGCTGTCGAGCCGGTCCTCCTCGAAATCGACGTCGGAAGCGGCATATTTGATGCCCGCGTAACGGATATCCATGACGTGGCGCTGACCGCGGCGCCGCACCTTTTTGCGCTGGGAATACTCCTTTGCCAGGAAATAATACATCAAGAAGCCGATGACCGGGAAGATGAACATAATGGACAGCCAGGCCATCGCTTTGGAAGGATGTCGGAATTCCCCCACCAGGATCGTAAAGACTTGAAATATGAATAGGATTAGCGCTACCGTCACCCACAACAATCCGGTGTTCCCCCTTCTCCTCTGAAACGCCTTCCATCCCTAGCTTTGACTAGGTTTGCAAGACCTATGCCTCTTCTATTGTATCTCATCTTCCGGGTTTGTCATAAAATTTCGTTTTTGGTGAAAAATATACGGGTCACGCAGGGAATGCCTGGGCGGCTTGTCCGGGCCAAGGAGGTCGACATGGGAGACACGCGCAGCCGGAAGGGCAAGGAACGGGAGGATCGGCTTCATAAGCTGGATTACCGTTTTATTCAAGAGCTGAAATCGGTACCTGTATTCCTCAGCTTAGAGGAAAACAAGCGATATTTGAAGGACGTTTTTTCCGACTGCTCGGACGTAGTGATCCGGGAATTCAAGATAGAGCACAGCCTGGATGCGATCCTTTTCTTCGTCGACGGAATGGCCAATACGGAGCTCGTGAACGAGGCGATGAAGTCGCTGATGATCCTGGAGGGCGGCGAAGCACTGATCGACCGGATCTCCGACACGACGCTGCCGGTTTCGCAAATTCAGAAGACCGACAATTATGCGGATCTTCTTCTCTCCGTACTTGGCGGGGATACCGGGCTCATCGTCGATAAGAACAACAAGGCGGTGCTGCTCGGCATCCGGGGCATGGAGAAGCGTTCGATCAACGAGCCGGAGACGGAGTCGGTCGTGCGGGGTCCCCGCGAAGGATTTGTAGAGAATCTGCGTACGAATACGTCCATGATCCGCCGGAAGCTGAAGACACCGCGCCTGAAGATGAAGCCCATGGTGATCGGCAAGGAGAGCAATACGAACGTCGTCGTTACGTATCTGGACGATTTGGCGGAGCCTGGTATTGTCCAGGAGGTGGTCGGCCGGCTGAAGAAAATCGAAATCGACGCCATTCTGGAATCCGGGTATATCGAAGAATTTCTTCAGGATTCCGCTTTTTCGCCGTTTCCCCAGCTGCAGTATACGGAACGACCGGATACGGTGGCAGCCGCGCTGCTGCAAGGAAGAGTCGGCATTCTGGTCGACGGCACCCCCTTCGTGCTGCTCGTTCCATTCGTCTTCGCCGAAATCATGCAGGCCAGCGAGGATTTCTACGAACGGTTTCAAATCGCGACCCTGATCCGGTGGCTTCGGTACATCTTTCTCGTCCTGTCGCTGCTGACACCGGGGCTCTACGTCGCTATTACGACCTACCATCAGGACTTGCTTCCGACGACACTGCTGCTCTCCGTCGCGGCCGCGCGCGAAGCGATTCCGTTCCCCGCCGTCATCGAAACGCTCATTATGGAGATTACCTTCGAAGCGCTGCGGGAGGCGGGCATCCGCCTGCCCAAGACGATCGGCTCGGCCGTCAGTATTCTAGGGGCCCTGGTCGTAGGCCAAGCGGCGGTTCAAGCCGGGATCGTATCCGCACCGATCGTGATCGTCGTTTCGATCACCGGGATCGCTTCCTTTACGATCCCCCGCTTCAACGGCGCCATTGCAATCCGGATGCTGCGGTTTCCGATCGTCATCGCGGCATCGCTATTCGGCATGTACGGCATGATGATTTCCATCATGCTCATTATCGGGCACATGGCGAATCTTCGTTCGTTCGGGGTCCCCTACTTGTCTCCTGCGGGCCCTCTATCGTCCATCGATATGAAGGATTTCGTCTTCCGGGCGCCCTGGTGGGCCATGCGGACGCGCCCGACCTTCGGGCCGGTCCTCGACAAAGTTCGGGTAGGCGATAAGATTCGCCATGAAATTATGGACCAGGGGGGCCAGAAGGGCCAGAACGTTCCACATCCGGCATCGGGAGAGGATCAGGAAGGGGCGGACCCGTCATGAAAGGATACCGCTGCCGCCTTTTGACGCTGCTGCTGATGCTCCCGCTGCTCTCCGGCTGCTGGGACCGGACGGAAATCAACGACCTCGCCTTCGTTCTGACCACCGGCTGGGATTTGGAGGAGGACGGCCAGATCCGCTGCAGCGTGCTTGTCCCGCTGCCCGGCCAAATGGGCGGCCCTTCCGGGGGAGGAGGCGGATCAAGCGGAGGCAAGAGCTTCTATATCGACTCCGAGGTCGGACCGACCTTCCGCGATGCCCAGGCCAAGCTGCAGCGGCGCATGTCCAGGCGCATGTTTGTCGCACACAGGCGCACCCTGCTGATAAGCGAAGAGTTGGCCAAAAAAGGGATCCGGGAGGTGTTCGACTCGACGTCCCGGTCTCCCGAGAGCCGGATGACGACCTATATGGTTATCACCTCCGGGAAAGCCTACGACCTGCTGAATGCGACGCCCAAATTCGAGCGTTTTTCTTCGGAAGCGATTCGGGAGCTGGCCAAATCGAAAACCATCATCGACATGAATATGAAGGCCGTCGCCGTAGAGCTCAGCACGCCCGGCATGGACCCGGTCGTGCCTTACATGGGGGTGAAGCCTTCGGAGAAAGGCGAGAAACCATCGAAGGAAGTGGAGGCTCTGGGGTATGCGCAGTTCAAGGACGACAAGCTGACGGGCATCCTGCAGGACAAAGCCGCCGACGGGCTCGCATGGTTGAAGAAAAAAAACGTCAACGTCACGGCCAGCCTGAAGCTCCCTGACGGAGCTACCGTCACGGTCCGCTTCTTTAATATGAACAGCCATATCAAGCCCCGCCTTACGGGCGGGCGGCTGCGTTACGAGATCCGCGCCTTCGCGATGGCGAAGGTGGCGGAAAGCACCGGCATGACGGATTTCAGCCAATCGAGCGTCGTGCGCAAGCTGGAGAACGCAATGAACGATTACGTAAAAGAATCCATCCGGACCACCCTGGAGCAAGCGAAAAAATACCATGCCGATTCGGCCGAGCTCGGCGCCTACCTGTGGCGTGCCTATCCCTCCGTATGGAAGAATCAGTATTCGGCCGATTGGCCCAAGGGCTTGGACGATGCCGAATTCGATATCCAGGCAAAGACCGTGCTGTACGAAACAGGGTTAATTTATGAGAATGTAGCGAAGGGAGAGATGGATAAGTGAACAGCCAATTTCAAGTCTGGTTCTTCGGCTTGTTCCTGATGATGCTGTTACTCGACATCAAGCATCTTCCCGGGATGCGGAAGAACCTCAAATGGCTCTATGCGACAGTCTACCTCGTTACCTTCGGGATCTTCCTGAGCACCGTAATGGGGTATCCTCCGCCGATGCCGACGAAATACTTCATTTACCGCGTTTCGCCCTGGGTGTCCAGCATCATCCATTCCTAGCTTCTGCGCCAAAGAGAGAAGGTGTGTTCATGAGCGGCCGTTCGATGCAAATTATGAATCAGCGCCAAATGGCCTGGCTTACCTGTTCCATGATCGCGGGAGGCGGGCTGATCAGCATTCAGCAGGAGCTTGCTCGAATCAGTCATACGGATGCCTGGTTCTCTTACCTGCTTCCGCTGCTTTACGTCTTTTTCATCAGCTACGTATTTATGCAAATGTCGCTTCGCTTTCCCGGCAAGCATATGTTCGAGGTGGTGAAAATCGTCTTCGGACTGGGCATCGGCACGATCGTGAATCTGCTTCTTGTGATTCATCTCTGGCTCATTCTTATGCGGGATCTGCGCTCGTTAGGCAAATTCATCGGGACGATCCTGCTGCCCAATACGCCTCAGGATATTCTCGTTCTCCTGTTCATGCTCATGCTCATGTTCTACGGCAAGACCAGCGTGGAGGTGATCGCCAGAGTGAACGACCTGTTTATTCCTTTCTTCATCGGGCTGGCCCTGCTGCTGCCGTTCTTGCTGGCGAACGAGCTCAGCAAGGAATTGATCCAGCCTGTTCTGACGGTGATGCCCGTCAAGCTTTTTTATTCCAATGCGCTTAATCTAGGCTGGTACGGCGATGTTTTCGTTATCGGCGCTTTTCTCCATACGATAGGCAGCGCCAAACAGATCCATTCCTCCATCCGGCACGGAGCCGTGCTCGGGAGTGCTCTCGCAACCCTCAATATGGTGCTTGAAATCTCCGTCCTCGGGCCGAATATTCCCGGGAACATGATTTATCCGGTGTACAGCATGGTTCAGCATATCCATATGACGGACTTTTTGGACCGGGTCGATTTGATCATGCTCAGCATCTGGTATCCGATCACCGCCTGCAAAGTCGTATTGATTTACCTGGCATTCTTAAACGGCATCTCCAGCCTGCTGGGCTACCGGGATAATTCCTTGATCAATTCCCCCGTCAGCCTGTTCCTGCTACTAACCTCCGTTCTTGCGTTTAACAGCACGACGGAGATTTACAGCTTCGGCAATTTCAGCTCCGCCGTCATCGTTCTCGCCTATCAACCGGTGCTGTTCATCATCCTTCTTCTGCTGCTACTCAGGCATCCGAAAACGGCGGAGCAGAACCCGTCCGATGCGGGTTCTCCGGAGCAAGGGAAGGATCGTGCCGGTCCAAGCGGCGGACGGAAAGGCTGGGTGCCCAAGATCAGCTATAAGGGGTGGATCTCTGCAGGGAATGTCCTGCTTGTCCTGTCGCTCGGCTTCGTGATCTTGGGACTCGTTTACAGCAGCCGATATGCCGCCATCGGTTTGACCTGCGGAATCGGCTACGTCGTATGTATGGCGCTGACGCTCGTAAGCTCGCATATGGAGCTGGTCAAGACGCAGAAAAATTCGACTTAAGGGGGACAAGGGCGAAGGAAAAGAGGCTGGCAACCGGCTACCCGCTGCCCGCTACAGCCGCTCGATGCCAATGACTTGCGTCAGCGGGATGAGCAGGGTCAGCTCCTCCTCTTCTTCCTCGCGCATCACCAGAAGCTCGAGAAAGTCCGTGCCCGTTCGAATGAGAGCGGCGCGGAACGTGCCGGCATGAAACGTACGGACGTTCACCTGCGTTCCAGCTGCGCTCCGGGGAGCGCCCAGCAGGACAATCTCCTGCAGCGCGGCCGGAACGAAGTACTCGGCGCCGACCCGGATGAACCGCTTGCCCACCTTCTGCAGCACGCCCGGTTGGCCTTCGTACCCTTGCGCCAGCAGCGCCACTTCGGATTTCAAGTGCAAAGCCAGACGCTCCAGCAGGCTCATCCGGCTTGTTCTAAGAAATGCCAAGCTGATCCCTCCCTCATCGGGTAACTATCGTGTTACCAATTTATGCCTGGAGGAACGGCAACATACCGAAAGGAGTTATCATGAAATTCAATTGGTTTCAAAAGAAGCTGACGCTCGTCATCATACCGGAGGCGAACGGAAGCGTCGTCAAAGTCAAACTGCCGCGGGCCGCCTTATGGGGAGCGGCGGCATCGTTAACGCTGCTCGTGGGCGCCTGCTGCTTTATTTACTTGACCCACCTCGGCACCGCGGTCACCGCCACGATGAGAACCAGCGAGCTGCACGGGGAGAATGTCCGGCTGGAGAAGGATCTCTCCAAGAAGGATGCGACGATCGAGCAGCTCAAGAATGATCTGTACGCCTTGTCGCGGCAAGCGGCCGAGGTACAGTCTCAAGTGGAAGAGATGAAGAAGCTGGAGCAAGCGCTTAAAATGCTGGCGCCCGTCCCCGGCACGGGAGAGAAAACGGTCTCCTCCGCCGCCGTTCCGGCCGCGGCTGCGGACGCCGGCGCGCTGACGGGCTTGGGCGGCCCGGCCGTACCCGTCAGCGCGGAGCACGTTCGGCGGCTCGCCGCAGCCGCCGGGGCCAGCTTCAAGGCGCTGGACTCGGATATGCAGCGGCTGGAGCTGCAGTTTACGAGATCCAAGCTGCTGCTGCAGGAACGGCAGGAGTTGCTTCGCATTACGCCGAGCCTGTGGCCTACCAGCTCCAGAATCGTGACATCCCCTTACGGATACCGTAGAGATCCTTTTACGAGCAAGCTCAGCTTCCACCGGGGCATCGATATCGCCGGCAAGCTGAACGACCCGGTCTATGCCGCGGCTGCGGGCACCGTGAAAGAGGCAGGCTACGACAAGCTTCACGGCAATCATGTGGTACTGGATCACGGGAAGGGATTGCTTACGTGGTACATGCATTTGAATGCGGCCGAGGTGCGCGCCGGCAGCCGGGTTAGCAAAGGCGAGCTCATCGGAAGGCTCGGTTCCACCGGCCGAAGCACCGGCCCCCATCTTCATTACGAGGTACAGCTCGGAGGCAAAAGCACCGACCCGAAGCCATATTTGCCTGAAGGGCGAAAGGAGAAGCATTAACCGATGTCATTTGGGTTCAATAGAGGAAAGACGTACGGCAGAAAGGACGCCGTCTCGCTGATCGGCGAAGCCAGCCAGTTCCATGGGGATCTGCATTCCCCCTCGGATATCCGGGTGGAAGGGGAATTTCACGGCCTCCTGCATGCGGCCGGCGAGGTGGCGATCGGAGAACGCGGCGCCGTATACTCCACGGATCTGCGGGCCCGGGAGCTCGTAGTGGCCGGACGCTTGGAAGGCTGTGTGGAGGCGGAGGGCTGCGTGCGGATCACCCCCACCGGACGCGTCATGGGCACCGTCCGCTCGGCCTCGCTGATCATCGAGCCCGGCGCCGTATTTCATGGCACCAGCGTCATGTTCGTGCCCGGCGAGGATGCGGCGCCCTCGACCGTCATGATATAATAAGGGACGCGCCCGCCGGCTCTCCATCCGGCTGTGCCCCGGCGCGAAGACACTCGACGGCAGGAGAACATGCGAATGAACCAACAGACGATTCTTTTCGATATGGACGATACGCTCCTTTACTGCAACAAATATTTCGATTTGGTGATCGACCAGTTCGCCGACCAGATGGAAACCTGGTTCCACGGCTACCATCTTTCGATCGGCGAGGTGAAGAAGAAGCAGGCCGAAATCGATCTCCGGCAAGTCATTGCGAGCGGCTTCGCGCCCGATCATTTCCCCCGCTCTTTCGCGGAGACGTACGAGTATTACTGCAATTTGACCGGCAGACCTACCCATCCGGATGAGCTGAACCGCTTGATGGAGCTGGGAGCATCCGTCTACATGCACAGCATCGAGCCTTACCCTTTCATGGAGGAAACGCTACGGGAGCTGAAGGAGGAGGGGCATGACCTGCATCTCTACACCGGAGGCGAGCCTGCGATCCAGTTGAGGAAGGTAAAGGAGGCCCGTCTGGAACGGTATTTCGGCGACCAGGTCCATATTACCCGTCACAAGAATGCGGAGTTTATGGAAGGTCTTATCCGCTCGCAGGGGTTCGATCGCCGCCGGACTTGGATGATCGGCAACTCGCTGCGCACCGACATCATTCCGGCGCTGACTTGCGGCATTCACGCCATCTTCATGCCGGCGGAGCAGGAATGGTCCTATAATCAGGTGGAAGTGGACGTGGAGCCGCAGGGCGCTTACCTCACTTTGTCCTCTCTGAGTCTGATTCCCGCCGCCATCCGCGATTATACCGGCTCATCGTATGCCGCAGGGCAATAACGGTGTCCGCAGGCTGGCAGGCGGTCCCCGCCGTACCCTGCCGTCTAGGGGCCGAGTACCTTCTTCGCCTTCCATTCGGCCGCATTCCATTCCAGCCATGAGGTTCCGGAAGTCCCGCCGAGCCGGGACCTGAAAGTATCCAGCGCTGCGCCGATTCCGGGCAATTCCGGTTGCGTTCGGCTCAGCTCCACCAAATCCGGTACAACCTCATAGCTCAAGCCGGTCAAATACCCCGCGTCAAACTGCCCGGTCGCAGCATACCGCGCGACATTTCCTTTCACGATCATCCCCTCGATAGGGACGTAATTCAAGACGACATAAGCGATTATACCGGCGGCCAGACTGCAGCGAATGAACGCAGCCCGGTCCGACCATGCTTTCCATAGCGCTAGCAGAAGCAAAACCAGCAGAAACGGCATGAACGAGTGGACGAGCAGTCTCGTCATCGTATAGCCGTAGGCTTCCTCATACATCGAGAGCCTTAAGTAAGCCGAGCTGAGCATAACCCCGGTGCAGGCAATGAGCAAAGTAAGCAAAATGCGCCCGAGCCAAAGACCGCCGGGACCGGTTCGGCTGCGGTCCAGCCCGTAGACGGCAGCGATCAATACCGTCAGATTAATTAACGTGACTATCACCAGCTCCGCGAACCCCTGCCTCGCATAGGATGCATAAGTAATGCCGTCATGCAATACTTTCGAGCCCCCGCCGAAGAAGTAGGAGAATTGCACGGCAGCGAAGAGCAGATAGACGCTGTTCAGCACGATCAGCACCGTCGCCGCGATCGTAGGATCGAGCCGCCCTATGGCAGAGGGCTGCGGCAGGATGACGGCCGACGGTTCGGTATCGGATTCATCCGCTGCAAAGGGCGGGTTCTCCCGCCCGGAATACAGTCGCATCGGCGACCTCAAACCGGCGATATAAGCGAACAGAAAGACGCTGAGCGCAGCAACCCAAATAATCCGGAACAAAACCGGCTCCCATGAAAAATGGAACCATTCCGGCAAGCGGGCCAGCGTATGTCCGAAGATCGAGTCTGCGGAGGAGAGCAGCGTCAGCACGACCGCCAGCACGGGGACAGAAATCAGCAGCCCGAGCAGCACCTTCCCCAGCTCCTTCGAGCGTCCCGATTTCAACCGGTCCGCCGCTCCCCGCATCATCATTCTAAACGGCTCGGGAATATAGCACAGCGTCTGGATCAGCACGTTCTCCAAGAGCCGGACTGCAAACCGTCCGTCCAGACGGGATTGCTCCACAGACCTCGAAGCCCAAAACATATGTACCGCTATCAATGACGGAACGACGATGGCGTTCAGAATAAGAAAAAGCAGATTGGCGTGCACCGCGAACGATAACGACAGCAGCAGGATCGGAAGCAGCAGCGAGGCGGACGGCTCCAGACGCAGCCGTACCTTATCGCCCATTGCCCAATAATAGAATCCGTAGAGTACAAGCACAAACAGCGGATATTGAATGCCCCAGTTCATGCCGTAAAATATGAACTGGTTCACCGTCGCAACCGCGGCCGCCGCGAGAAGCAGCGAGGCGTTCCTTGCGGAATAAGCCGGCTCCTTCAAGATACTGGTTGCAGACATCGGTTTCGTCAGCCTCCCGGTCAATGATACGGGGCGGACGGCAATTCCCGGCCCAACCCGCGAATCGTATGCAGCAGCTCGAAAGCGGCCCCCCTTAAGCCCGGAAGCGAATGGGCGCGGACGCCTCTCCCGAAGGCCAGCGCTTCCAGCACGCCTACCGTGCCGGAGGAGATCAGCTTCGAGGCCGCCAAGACGCGGACCGTTTCCTTTTCTTCCAGCAGGAGCAGCTCCTCCACCCCGCCGGCTTGCAGGTGTCCGTGAAGCAGCAGCGCCAGCCCTTGAACGGCGGCGCCCAGCTCCGCCTCTTTCCTTCCCCCTTGCAGCAGCGCTTCCGCTTCCTGCAGCAGCTGCTGCTCCCAGGTCATGGTCAGCGGCATCCGTTCGCCTGGCTCCGTCCCGGCCGTTCGGTATCTGTTCAGCATAAGATCACCCTCCTGATTTATTTTCCTATTCCACCGAATCGTTCCAAATTCAGAGTCCGTTTTACATTGGAGTCAATATGGTTTATTGTAGCTTATAAAATAAGAACAAAAAGAGTAATTTTCGAAAAACGAATTTCATATTTTTCCGAACGAAGGAGGTCGAAGCCGAGGTGAAGCTGGCCCGTTATTATATTCGGTTGCGTGAAGCGTTCCCGTACGTCCGTGAGGAACAAGAGCTGGCGGTAACGCTGGATGAGCTGGCGGCCGTACTCGATTGCACGCACCGCAATGTCGTGCTTCTGCTGAAGCGGATGAGCGGGGAAGGCTGGCTGCAGTGGTCCCCGAAGCGCGGGAGAGGCATCCGGTCGCTGCTGACGTTCCGGGTGCCTGCGGAGGAGATGCTGCTGGAGATGGCCAAGTCGCTCGTGGAGCGTAAGGATTTGCGCGGGGCGCTTGAGCAGATGAATGTGGCTACGCTGCCGGATACGCTGAGGGAGAGGTTCCATAGCTGGCTCAACGGCTATTTCGGCTACAGCAGCGAGGTGCAGGGCATGCGGCGCTTCGATACCCTCCGCTTTCCGCTCACGCAGACGCTGCATTCGCTGGATCCGGCGACGATCAATTTCACCGCCGAGGCGCATGTGGTGAATCAGCTCTTCGATCCGCTCGTACGCTACAACCGGCTGACGCAAACCGTCGAGCCCCACCTGGCTCATGCCTGGGAGGCGGATGCCTCCCGCACCGTGTGGACGTTTCACTTGCGCAAGGGCGTGCTGTTCCATCATGGTAGGGAGCTGACCGCGGAGGATGTGCGGTATACGTATGAGCGGCTGAAGCGGTATTCTTCCGGGGCTCTTTACAGCTGGGTGCTTCGTCAAGTGGATACCGTGCACGCGGCCGATCCGATTACCGTGGTCGTCCGGCTGACGGAGCCGAACGAGCTGTTCCTGCAGTACGCGGGCACGAACCGCGCCTCCATCGTCCCCGCCGACCTGTGCGAGGAGCTGCAGGAGAAGTTTGCCGCCTCGCCTACGGGAACCGGGCCGTTCAAGCTGTCGCTGAACGACCGTTCCATGTGCGTGCTGGACGTCTTCCCCCCCTACTTCCAGGGGCGCGCTCATCTCGATCGGGTCGAGCTGTGGCGGATCGACGGGGTGCGGGAGCAGGAGCCCGGCCTCGCGATGGAGAGCTTCCAGATCATCCACAATTACCGGCTCCCGGACGAAGCCGCGGACACTTGGCAGCAGGTACAGCAGCAGGGAGCGACATGCCGCTTCCTCACATTCAATTTGGTCAAGCAGGGACCGCTGCTTGATCCGTCGCTGCGGGGCGCCGTCTACGCGGCCCTCGACCGCGGGAAGCTGTTGGAGCGGCTCGGGGGCGACGCGATCTATGAGGCGGATAGCTTCGTCCGCCACGGGGACGGCCAGGCCGATCCCTCCGCCCCCGAGCGGCTTGTCCGCGATCCGGAGCGGAGCCGGGCGCGGCTGAAGCGGCTCGGGTATGCGGGCGAGCGGCTGCGGCTCTGTACGATCCCGCACTACGAACGGGATGCGCAGCTTGTGCAAGGGCTGCTTCAGGAGGCGGGCTTCGCCGTGGAAGTGAAGCTGCTGACGGTAGAGGAATTCAAGGGCGAGCAGCGGCTGCATGCCGACCTGCTGCTGTTCTCCATCATGCTGGATAACGATGCGGAGCTGCGGCTGATCGATCTCTATACCAGCATGCAGCGCCACCTTGAACCGGCAGCCAAAGCGAAGGTGGGCGAGCTGCTGCAGCG
Organism: Paenibacillus gyeongsangnamensis; assembly: GCF_027533625.1. GTDB lineage: Bacteria > Bacillota > Bacilli > Paenibacillales > NBRC-103111 > Paenibacillus_G > Paenibacillus_G gyeongsangnamensis. The sequence continues at coordinate 21,299 of NZ_JAQAGZ010000019.1, forward strand.
CGTGCTTCACGAATCCTCCCGGGAACGACGAATGGAGACGCTGCAGGCCATTGAATCGCATTTGACAGCGAAGGGACTGCTCTGTTTTCTGTATTTTAAACGGCTCAAGACGCTCTATCACGCATCGGTCAAAGGCGTCACCCTCGACGCGCTCGATTGGGTGCAGTTCAAAAACATCTGGTTCAAGCCATAAACCGAGCTTCCCCGGAATAAAGTATACAAACTTTAGTCCGAGAGGAGCGTGGGACGCATGACCCAGGTGAGACCGATCGTCTACCGCAGCACAAGGTACGGCTTTACCTTGCAAATCCCCGGCTGGTGGAGGCCTTACATCTGCACTTCGGGCATAGGGCGAAGCCGGGAGACGGAGGCGGAGTACCATTTTCGCTTCAAGTACAAGGGAAGGGCGTATGACGATGTCTTTGCGCTGCTGGTGTTCCGGCTGAGCCGGCGGGAGTGGCTGGAGTCGTACGGGGACTCGCCGTATGTCTATATATCGGAGCAAGACGGGCGGGTATTCGCGTACGTGACTCCGGAGGAGCTGCCGGAAGCGTTCATCGATAAGAAAACCGGGGAGTATGATTTCAAAAGGTTCGGCACCGCGATCGCCCTGCTGAAGCGGATGGTGAACCGGGACGTCCCGCTCATTGCGAAAACGCTGCGGTTTCGCCGGGGCGGGCTGGCGCTTCCCTCCGCTCCGTTCCGCAGCCGCAAGGTGCGGTGGCGGAACGCGGGGTGGTGAGCCTAAGACGAATAAAATCGAACATTTTTCCGATAACAACAGCGGCCGGAAGGGGATACCTCACCGGGTACCAAGGCAGATTTCTCTATTTCATGGGTTTTTCGTCAATCTGAAGACCCCCAGGGGTCTTATTCCGCCGCCGTATGCAGTATGCTTCGCTCGAGGGGTCTGCCGGCTTGCAACTTAGTATCGCGGTGAGTATCGCCAGGCTTGAAGGCAAGCGAAGGAACGCCAAGCGCTTCCGCGGGAATTAGGCTGGCTTTCCCCCAGGCATGGGGCCGAAGCTCAGAAAACGTCATTGAATCAGGCGGATGCAGAGCGGGTAGCGGTAATGCTCACCTTTGGAAGCTTTGACGGTTGCGATCAGAATGACCACGAGTGCAAAGATGCCTAGAACAGGCAGCAGAATGAACCCGATCATGACGAAGCACAGGATGCCGGAAACAAACGAATAAATCATGATCGAAATTTGAAAATTCAGCGATTCCTTGGCGTGCTCTTCTACAAAAGCGGATTGATCCTTCTTCATCAACCAAATGATCAGCGGAGCAAAGATGCTGACAATAAGGCAAAGCAAATGCGACAGCAGCGCCAAATTCCGTTCGTCGCTTGAGATCATGAGGGGCTCACCTCTCCATGGAAAATAAGGGTATGAGCCATCCATATGCCGAAGGTCGTCGGATTATGAGGGCGTCTGCCGGGGGGAAGAATATTTTTTTGATATCACCGATGGGCAGGCCAAGCTTCTTGCGCCTTGCTTTCCGGAACGCAATGAGCTTTGTACGGATCGCGGGGTTTCACGGCACATCAGGAGCAGGCGAAGGTCCAAGGCTGGCCGCCTCTTGACGCAGGTGAAATAAAGCGTATTATATTAATTAGAATTCTAACTATTGGAGAGATGACGCTGTGAGCAACCGGAACGATGATTCGACTTGGGAATGGGATAAAGGGCCGATCGGACGTTTAGTCAAGGTGTCGCACATTACCCTGCGCCGCGAAATCGAGGAGCTGCTGAAGCCGACCGGACTTACCCATACCCAATGGAGCGCCTTAGGCATTATCCGCCACTTTCCCGGCATTACGTCATCGGAGATGGAACGGATTCTTATGATCGAACGGCCCAGCGTGACGAGTCTGATCAATGGTCTTGCGGCGAGACGGTTGGCCGTTCGGCGGGATCATCCGAATGACGCCCGTTACAAGCAAATCTTTCTGACCGAAGAAGGAACGAGGCTGGCCGACCAAACCGGGCACTTCACTTCGATCGTGGAGGACAGGGTACGCAATGGGCTGACGCAGGAAGAATTCGAGACGCTCAAGGCTCTATTGATCAAAATGGTCGGTTTATTCGGGAAAAGCTAGCTGCGGCTTTTCTCCGCCCAATTAGTTAGAATTCTAATCGATAACCGATAAAGAATGAAGAGGAGGATTTTCCATGAGCGATGAACGGCAAAGCCGGCAGGATCAGCCCTTCCCGGCATGGCAAGGATTTCACCACATCGCGCTAGTCACGCCGGATCTGGACGAAACGATCCGCTTTTATGCCGGGGTACTCGGAATGCAGGCGGGAACGGTTATCCCGCCGGCTGGACAACGCGGCAGGCACTGCTTTATTAAACCGGGCAGCTCCGATACCTGGGGCATTCATTTTTTTGAACAACCGAACGCGCATATTTTTCAAAGCACCGAGGAGCTGAAGCATTTGGCCGGGAACCCGGGCTCCACGGACCTGTACCGCTTCCTGCCCGGCGCGCTTCAGCATATCGCGTTTGCCTTGCCGTCAGAGAGCGAGGGCCTCATGCTGCGCGCCAAGCTGCAGGACTTAGGGGTCGTGATGACGGACATTTACAATCAGGGAACGATCCGCAACTTCATTTTTCCGGATAATAACGGCATTCAGCTTGAGGCTGCATGGCCATGCACCTAAGACTGGCTTTACCGGTCCAGGCTGCCCTAGAAACCCATGAAATAGAGAAATCTGCCTTGGTACTCCGGTGGGGTACCCCCTTCCGGCCGCTGTTGTTACCCGTAAAATTTTCAATTTATTTGCTATGCAGCGGTCATTTTCCGATAACAAAGGCGGGCGCTTTTGCTCCTACAGGGGATACCCCGCCTATTACCTTTTGCATTTTTCTGCATATTATCAACAAATAAAACCCCCGCTTCAAATCCGAAGCGGAGGTTTCCCTGAAGCGATCGTTACGGCAGATTGCTTGAGCCCATCAAATAGCGGTCAACTTCCTTTGCGGCTTCGCGGCCTTCGTTAATGGCCCAGACGACAAGGCTTTGGCCCCGCCGCATATCGCCTGCGGCAAAGACTCCCTCAACGTTGGTCGAAAATTTGCCGTAAGCCGCCTTCGCGTTGGTCCGCTCATCCTTCTCGACCCCAAGCTGATCCAGCACCGTATGCTCCGGTCCCATGAAGCCCATGGCGAGAAGCACAAGCTGCGCCGGGTACACCTGCTCGCTGCCCGGCACCTCGACCGGCACGAACCGGCCTTGGTCGTCCCTTTTCCACTCGATCTGCACGGTATGCAGCTCTTTGACGTGTCCGTTCTCGTCGCCAACCAGCTTCTTGGTCGAGATAAGATACCGCCGCGGATCCTCACCCTGCAGCGCAGCCGCTTCCTCTTGGCCATAATCGACCTTCAGCACGCGCGGCCACTCCGGCCAAGGATTGTTCGGCTGGCGCGTCTCCGCCGGTCTCGGCATGATCTCGAACTGCGTAACGCTGCGGCATTTATGCCGGATCGAGGTACCGACACAATCCGTTCCGGTGTCTCCGCCGCCGATGACGATGACATCCTTGCCCTCGGCCGAGATAAACGCCCCGTCCTCATGCCCGGAATCCAGCAGGCTCTTGGTGTTCTTTGAGAGGAACTCCATCGCCAGATGGACGCCTTGCAAAGACCTTCCTTCGACCGGCAAGTCGCGTCCTTTGGTTGCTCCGCCGCAAAGTACGATCGCGTCGAACTCTTCCTTCAGCTTCGAGGCGGGAATATCCTTGCCGATCTCGGTGCCCATCACGAAGTTTACGCCTTCGGCCGCCAGCAGGTCGATCCTCCGCTGCACATAGCTTTTATCCAGCTTCATGTTCGGAATGCCGTACATGAGCAGGCCTCCGGCGCGGTCCGCCCGTTCGTAGACGGTGACGGAATGGCCCGCTTTGTTCAGCTGTGCGGCGCAGGCCAGACCCGACGGCCCGGAGCCGACGACGGCGACCTTCTTGCCCGTACGGGCCTCCGGCGGCTCCGGTACGACCCAGCCCTCGCCGAAGCCCCGGTCGATGATCGCCTTCTCGATGTTCTTGATCGTCACCGGAGAGCCATTAAGCCCTACCGTACAGGAGCCCTCGCAAGGCGCGGGACAGACGCGGCCCGTGAATTCGGGGAAGTTGTTCGTCTTGTGCAGCCGATCCAGCGCTTCCCGCCATTGCCCGCGGTAAACGAGATCATTCCACTCGGGAATGAGATTGTGAACCGGGCAGCCGGCCGCCATGCCGCTGATGATTCGGCCCGTATGGCAGAACGGAATCCCGCAGTCCATACAGCGCGCGCCCTGCTGCTGCAGCTTCTCCTCCGGCATGGGGACGCTGAACTCCTTCCAATGCGCAATCCGCATCAGAGGAGCGGCTTCGACCGGGGTTTCGCGCTGGTATTCGATAAATCCGGTTGGTTTGCCCATCTTTAGTTCCTCCATACTCGCGGGATGCCGGTTTTTCCAGAGGGGCCGTGCCATTCGATTCGTTAAAGGGATAAACCATTTCGTCCGTTAACGATTCGGCACCCTAACTGAAAAACCCCGCCCCCGCCCTCGTTTAGTTGCCGCTGACGCGGGAAACGTCCCGCATATTTTCCTCGAAAGCCACAAGCATCGCATCCTGCTGGCTGAACCCGGAGCGCTTTACGCGCTCGATGGCCTCGAACATGCGCTTGTAGTCCTTCGGAATGACCTTGACGAACTTCCACAAATAATGCTCCCACTGCTGCAGCACCCGGTGAGCGACCGCGCTGTCCGTGAAGGTCGCGTGATGTTGGATCATATTCCGCAGCTCTTCGGACTCGTAAATTTCTTCGACGGTCTCCAGAAGTACCATTTCCCGGTTGCAGCGCTCCATGAACGTGTCATGTTCATCCAGCACGTACGCGATCCCCCCGGACATCCCTGCCGCGAAGTTGCGGCCCGTCGGTCCTAAGACGACGACGCGGCCGCCGGTCATGTACTCGCAGCCGTGATCCCCTACGCCCTCGACAACGGCCCGTACGCCCGAGTTGCGTACGCAGAAGCGCTCGCCCGCCATCCCGCGGATGTAAGCCTCGCCGTCCGTGGCCCCGTAGAAGGCCACATTGCCGATAATGATATTCTCCTCGGCCGGGAAGCCCGACTGCTCGGGCGGGAATACCACCAGCTTGCCGCCGGACAGCCCCTTGCCGAAGTAGTCGTTCGCGTCGCCTTCCAGTGACAGCGTAATGCCCTTCGGGACGAAGGCGCCGAAGCTCTGGCCGGCCGAACCGTTGAAGTGCAGGCGGATCGTGTCGTGCGGCAGCCCTTCAAGCCCGTAGCGGCGGGTCACTTCGCTGCCGAGCACGGTGCCGACGACGCGGTTGACGTTGCGGATCGGGACGATCTCGTGCACCCTCTCCCGCCGTTCCAGCGCCGGTTCGCACATCGGGAGCAGCTCCCGCACGTCCAGCGAGCGATCCAATCCGTGATCCTGCGGAATCGCGCAGAACCGTCCGACCTCCTCGGCAACGTCCGGGCGGTACAGCAGCGGCGACAGATCGACGCCCCTCGCTTTCCAATGGTCGACCGCCCGCTTCGTTTCCAAAACTTCCGTATGCCCGACCATTTCTTCGATCGTACGGAAGCCGAGCTCCGCCATCAGCTCCCTCGCATCCTCCGCCACGAACCGCATGAAATTCACCGCATACTGCGGATCCCCGCTAAACTTCTTGCGCAGCTCCGGGTTCTGCGTCGCAACGCCGACCGGGCAGGTGTCCAGATGGCAAACCCGCATCATAATGCAGCCGAGCGCAATGAGCGGGGTCGTAGCGAAGCCGAACTCCTCGGCGCCCAGCAGCGCCGCCACCACGACATCCCTTCCCGTCATCAGCTTACCGTCCGTTTCCACCGCAATGCGGCTGCGGAGATTGTTCAGCACGAGCGTCTGGTGCGTCTCGGCGAGACCCAGCTCCCACGGCAGTCCCGCATGGCGGATCGACGTCTGGGGCGAAGCGCCCGTGCCGCCGTCATACCCGCTGATCAGCACGACATCGGCTTTCCCCTTGGCTACGCCGGCCGCAATCGTACCGACGCCGACCTCGCTCACCAGCTTCACGCTGATCCGCGCGCGCGGGTTCGCGTTCTTCAGATCGTGAATCAGCTCCGCCAGATCCTCGATCGAATAAATATCGTGGTGCGGCGGCGGCGAGATCAGCCCTACGCCCGGCGTCACGCCGCGAACCTCGGCCACCCAAGGGTACACCTTGGAGCCCGGCAGCTGGCCGCCTTCGCCCGGCTTCGCGCCCTGGGCCATCTTGATCTGGATCTCGTCGGCGTTCACCAGGTAATTGCTCGTGACGCCGAAGCGGCCCGATGCCACCTGCTTGATCGCGCTGCGCCGCAGATCGCCGTTCTCGTCCGGCTGGAAGCGGTCCGGATGCTCGCCGCCTTCACCTGTGTTGCTCTTGCCGCCGATCCGGTTCATCGCGATGGCAAGGCTCTCGTGCGCTTCCTTGGAGATCGAGCCGAAGGACATCGCTCCGGTTTTGAACCGCTTGAACAGCGACTCCGCCGGCTCCACTTCTTCCAGCGGAATCGAAGGTCGATTCGAACGGAAGGAAAACAGCGAACGAAGCGTCATGTACCGCTCGTTCTCCCCGTGAACCAGCTTCACGAACTGCTTATACATCGCATAGTTGTTCGTGCGGACCGCCGCCTGCAGCGCGTGAATCGTCTCGGGGTTATAGATGTGTTCCTCCCCGTTGTTCCTCCACTGCAGCTCCCCGCCCGGATCCAGCACGCGGTCCCGTCCTCCCTGGGCGGAGTAAGCCCGCCGATGCCGAAGCAGCGCCTCTTGCGCCACGGCTTCGATTCCAATGCCGTTCACCGGCGTATAAGTCCACGTAAAATACCGTTCCACGAACGCCGCGTCCAGCCCGATCGCTTCGAAAATTTGCGCACCCCGGTAAGATTGAATCGTCGAGATGCCCATCTTCGCCAGCACCTTGACGACACCCTTGGTCGCGGCTTTGACATAGTTGTACCGCGCCTTTTCCGCCGTCACGTCCTTCAGCAGCCCATGACGGATCATATCCTCCAGCGATTCGAACGCCAGGTAAGGATTGATCCCGCCCGCTCCGTAGCCGAGCAGCAGCGCAAAATGATGCACCTCGCGAGGCTCCGCCGATTCGACCAGCAGCCCTACCTTCGTCCGCGTGCCTTGGCGGATCAGGTGATGATGCAGGCCGGAAACCGCAAGGAGCGCCGGGATGGCCGCCAGCTCTGCACTGGCGTCGCGGTCGGACAGAATCAGGAGCGAGGACCCGTCCGCCACCGCTTCATCCGCCGCCTGACACAGCGCCTCCATCGCAAGCTCCAGACCGGCCGCGCCTCCGGAAGCCGGGAATACCATCGACAGCGTCGCCGTCTTGAAGCCCTCCCGGTCGATATGCCGCAGCTTTGCCAGCTCCTCGTTCGTCATAATCGGCGTCGCGAGCCGAATCTGACGGCAGCTCTCCGGCCTCGGATCGATCAGGCTGCCTTCCGCACCGACGGTCGTGCCCTGCGCCGTAATGATCTCTTCAAAGTTCGCATCGATCGGCGGATTCGTCACCTGCGCGAACAGCTGCTTGAAGTAGCTGTAGAGCAGCTGCGGCCATTCCGACAGTACCGCAAGCGGCGCATCGAAGCCCATCGAGCCGACCGGGTCGACGCCCGTTCGGGCCATCGGCTCCAGCACCCGGCGCAGCGTCTCGAACGTGTACCCGAACGCCTGCTGGCGCTGCAGCACGGTTGAAGGATCGGCTGCGGGCACCTCGGGAGCCTCCGACAGCTCCTCCAGCGAAATCAGATGCGCGTTCAACCAGTCCCGGTAAGGCTGCTCGCGGACGATCCGCTCCTTGATCTCCTCGTCGGAGACGATGCGCCCCTCCGTCGTGTCCACGAGCAGCATGCGCCCCGGCTGCAGCCGCCGCTTCGCCAGAATGCGCTCAGGGGCGATATCCAGCACGCCGGCCTCCGAAGCCAGCACGATCAGATCGTCCTTGGTCACGTAATATCGGGCGGGCCTTAGTCCGTTGCGGTCCAGTACGGCGCCGATCGACCGCCCGTCCGTGAAGGCGATAGCCGCCGGACCGTCCCACGGCTCCATAAGACAGCTGTGATATTCGTAAAACGCTTTCTTCTCGTCGCTCATCGACTCATGCTTTGGCCAAGGCTCCGGAATCATCATCATGGCCGCATGGGGCAGCGAACGCCCGGTCAGCATCAGAAACTCCAGACAGTTGTCGAACATCTGGGAGTCCGAGCCGTCGGTATCGATAATCGGAAGAAGACGCTTGAAATCGTCGCCGAACAGCTCCGTCTCGCACACTGCCTGACGCGCATGCATCCAGTTCACATTCCCGCGGAGCGTATTGATCTCGCCGTTGTGGATCAAGTAGCGGTACGGATGCGCCCGCGCCCAGCTGGGGAACGTATTGGTGCTGAACCGCGAATGGATCAGAGCCAGCGCCGATTCGAACGACGGATCGCGCAGTTCGGTATAGTAATCGTCCACCTGCTCAGGCGTCAGCATCCCCTTATACACGATCGTCCGGCTGGACAGGCTGGAGAAGTATACGCCTTCCCGATCGCCCGCCATGGTCCGGGCCGCGTGCTCCGCCGTTTTGCGGATCACATACAGCTTCCGTTCAAAATCCAGCTCATCCCCGCTTTCGGACGATGCGCCGATGAACAACTGCCGGACCATCGGCTCCGCCGATTTCGCGGTATCGCCGAGCCGCTCGTTATTGACCGGCACCGTTCTCCAGCCCAGCAGCTGCTGGCCGGCTTCCGCCACCTTCTCCTCGATCAGCCGCTCATAGGCGATGCGCAGCTCCGTCTCCTGCGGCAGGAAAACCATCCCGACGCCGTACCGGCCCGGCTCCGGCAGCCGGATCCCTTCTTCCGCACAGGCCTTCTGCAGGTAACGGTGAGGAATTTGGAGCAGGATGCCGGCACCGTCTCCCGTCGTCGTCTCGGAGCCTTGGCCCCCGCGGTGATCCAGGTTACACAGGACTTTCAGCGCTTGCAGGACAATCTCATGGGAGGGCTGCCCCTTGATATGGGCGACGAAGCCGATGCCGCAGGCGTCATGCTCGAATTGCGGATCGTATAATCCCTGTTTTACAGGCAAACCGGTTCTGTTCATGCTCGGGCAACCTTTCTTTCGATATTTTTTGCGCTTTTGCGCAACAATCCGACAAAGAAGTGATGCGTCACAGGAGTGAAGTGAAATCGGCTAAAAAGAAGGTTCTTTCCCTGTCCCTTGATGTGACAATTCTATGAACCTTTTCAGATAATATGTTATATATTAACATTCCATTCTTATTATATCAATTTAAAATTAATAGAATTTTCTGTTCATTTAAAGCGGCGTGCTCTGGTGCATTCCCCCGTGGCCGTGATCTGAAGACACCTCCCGTCCCGCCCTTTAATCGGCATTGGAATTTTTTTCATAAAGGGGGCCGGGGCAAAAGGAAATTGTAGATTTTTGACGAAATGGTTCTTTATTACTAACCATGGAGAGGAAAATCTAACATGAAAGATCCGCAGACGCTCGGAGGCCTTCCGGCATTTTACCTTCAAACGGGGGATGCCTTAACGGGATTCGAGAGCCTGGCATACAACAGCTTTCATGCTTCGCTGAACGGGCTGGCCCTGCTGGACACGGATTGCTGCATGCTTGCAGCCAACGCCGCCTTCACAGACCTGCTCGGCCGCGCTCCTGAGAAGCTGCTCGGGATCCCGCTGCCCGAGCTCGTGCATCCCGACGAGCTGCTGCTCTGCATGCATCAGATGAGCCGGCTGCTGGAAGACCAGCTTCTCCGGTACGAGACCGAGCTTCGTTTTCTTCATGCGGACGGAACCCCTCTTTCAGTGAGGATTTCGGCCTCCGTTCTGCCGGACGGCGCGGCGCGCTACATCCGGCTGGAGGCGCAAAATATAGACGGCTGGAAAAAAGCGGCTGCCGCTCTGCGGGATCAATCGGCGCTCATCCCCCACCTGCTGGACTTCGTTCCGTCCCCTTATCTGGTATTGGACCGGGGATGGAAATTGATTCAGCTCAATAAGGCGGCGGAAGGCCTGTTTGAACGAAGCCGTGAAGAGCTGACCGGAAGAGACTTCTGGACCTTGCTCCCCTCACTTCTTCATACCCCCCTACACCAAGCGTGCCTGCAAGCGGCCGAGGAGCAGCATCCGGTCATCATCGAAGAGGAGCTGACGCCCGCCCGAATGCGGTTTCGCATCAGCTGCTCGCCTTGCAAGCCAGGGCTAGCCGTTTTCTTCCGGGATATTACGGAATAGACCCGGCAGGAGGAGCTGCTCCGCTCGGCCAGCGTTCAACTGAATTCAATGATCGAACATTAGAGGGATGCCATCGCTTTTTTGTGACAATAATCTTAACCTGACCCGCACGAACGAAAGCTTCCTTGACATCTTCGGAGCTGATCGGCCGCTGCCCGTTCGATGCCTTCAAGGAACCGAAGCAAAGCCGGATAAGGGTATGGTTCAACGAGGTGGCGGCCCTACGGGAGCCGGGTTCTATCGAGCTCGAGCCGGCCGCAGGCGCGAGTAAGGAAAACGGGTGGAAATGTACGGGGTTCCGATTCGTCAAAGAGACGGATCGTTGGATAAGGTGCTGGTCATTACACGGATATTAGCAAGCGGAAGTAAACGGAAGCGCTGATGCGCAAAGGTTCCTTCACGATCACGAGCCTTGCCTGCCGGGGGAGACGGTTACGGTGACCTTGCTTGGTCCCGAATCCGGAGGAAAATTAAGGGCTGACCGCCGTCTATACCTCTCCCTCCCCCATATGCTATGATGGAAGCCGTGATGTCCGAAGAGCATTCCCGCAGCTCCGGCTTCCGGCAGAAACCCACCATGAATGGAGTTGTGTTTACGTTGGCGCAGTTGTATTTTCGATACGGTGCGATGAACAGCGGCAAGTCGATTGAGATTCTAAAGGTTGCCCATAACTACGAGGAACAAAATAAATCCGTGCTGATCTTCACTTCAGCGATCGATGACCGCGACGAGGTCGGTTACGTTTCCTCCCGCATCGGGCTTCGAAGGGAAGCGATCCCGATCTGCCCGGATACGGATCTCATCGGAACGGTCAAGAGCCAGCCGAACCGGATTTCGTGCGTGCTCGTGGATGAGGTGCAATTTCTGAAAAAAGAACAAATTCTCCAATTGGCCCGGATCGTCGATGAATTGAACATCCCGGTCATGGGATTCGGCTTGAAGAACGACTTCCAGAACGAGCTGTTCGAGGGAAGCAAATATATGCTGCTCTATGCCGACAAGATCGAAGAAATGAAGACGATCTGTTGGTTCTGCGAAAGGAAAGCGATCATGAATCTGCGGGTCGATTCGCAGGGCATGCCTGTCTACACCGGCGAACAAATCCAGATCGGCGGCAACGACAGCTACTATCCGGTCTGCCGGAGATGCCACGCGAACCCGAAGCTTTAATTCCGGCTTTCAAAGATACGTCCGCAGCGTCGAGCCTAGCAGGAGGATCAGATCCTTCTTCCGGTTCGGCGCCTCGGCCGCCCCATCCAGCAAATCCAGCAAAGCGACGACGTCCGCCAGATGAGCCCGCAGCCGCCAAGCCTCCGTCAGCACCCCTCCTTCCCGGAGATACCCCTCCATAAACTTATTCTCGAACAAAGAGCCGGCCGGCTCGTAACGAAGCATATTCCCTACGTCGACCATCGGGTCCCCTGCAAAAGCAAATTCCCAGTCCAGAACCGCCGAGACGCTTGCCCGGCCATCCGAAGGCAGGACGTTCATCAGCACGTTCAGCTCGTTATAATCGCTATGAACTAGCACGGCACGTTCCGGATGGTCGGACAAGCGAGGGGCATGAGTCCGGCAAAAGCCCCAGAGCCGCTCCCGGAGCTCGGGCGGCAGCAGCGTTCCCGCTGTGCCCCGAAACAGCCAGTGCTCTACGAGAGACAGGAACATTCCTGGATCCATTCGGAGCGGCTCTGCCACCGAGAGGCCCGGTCCGAAGAACCCCGGCTCCGGGAAGCTGTGCTGGTGAATACGGGCGAGCGTCGCTCCCGCCTCCGCCGCCGCTTGCTCCGCTTCAGCAAGCGAGCCCTGCCTGAGCAGCTCCTTCAGCGTTATGCCCGTGCGCCATTCCATAAGACCCCAGGGCCTCGGCAGCAGACGGCCGGAGCCGTCCTCGTACACCATCGGGGCTATGGGTACCGCCCCCTCCTGCTGCAGCAGCCGGGCAATATCCGATTCTTTGCGGAGTACGGCCGGAGAATTGCGGTAAATCCGCAGCGCGTAGACGGCCTCGGACGGATGGGCCACGTCAACGCGGTACAGGCTGTTGCTGAGGCCGGTACCGATCGGCCGGGCCGACAGAACGACGGCTTGCGGCCAGACGGACGCTACCAGCGCCTGAACCTGCTGCGGCGTCAACCGCTCCGCCGGAGCGGTCCTTTCCCAACCGTCCTTCATTGGCCGGCGCTCTGGGAAGCCTCCGGCCTCCGTTCCAAATCGTTCAGGGACATGATCTCGTCCAGCGCGCGAATGAACTTGTCGTTCTCCTCCGCCGTTCCGACCGAAACCCGGATATGCTCCGGCAAGCCCCACGTTCCGCCGCTGCGAACGATGATGCCCCGGGAGAGCAGCTGTGCGGCGATCGAATCGGCGGCCGGCCCCGGCTGGCACAGCACGAAGTTGCTCATGCTCTCGGTATAGGGGATGCCCAGCTTGCGAAAAGCGGCGTAGAGCTGCTCCCGCCCTGCCGTATTCAGGCGCCGGGACGCTTCCAAATGCGCTTCGTCGGCAAGCGCAGCCGCAGCAGCCGCTTGAGCGAGCGCATTGACGTTGAACGGCTCCTTCACCTTCAGAATGCTCTCGATGACGGCGGCCGGCGCGGCTCCGAAGCCGACGCGAATCCCGGCTAGACCGTAAATTTTCGAGAACGTCTGAAGCACCAGAACCTGTCTTCCGGCACGGACATGCTCCAAGCCGTCCGTATAGTCCTCCGCCGTGGCGTAATGGCTGTAAGCCGCATCCAGCACTAGAAGCACCTTTTCCGGAAGGGCGGCAAGCAGCCGGTCCAGCTCCTTGGCTGGCAGGTAAGTGCCTGCCGGATTGTGCGGGGAGCACAAGTAGAGCAGCTTAGTCCGGGGTGTGACTGCGGCAAGCAGGCGACTGACGTCGTATCCGAAACCCGGTTCAAGAGGGACGGCCTTCACGTTCGCCCCCATCAGCTTAGCTCCGAATTCGTACTCTCCGAACACCGGAGCCGGTATGACAATGTCATCCCCAGGCTCCAGATACGTTTCGGAGATCAGCGTAATCAGCTCATCCGCTCCGTTGGTTACGATCAGCTCCCGCTCCGACAAGCCGAGACGGCGGGCCAGCTCCTGCTTCAGCTCGGAGGCAAGCACATCCGGATAACGATGAAGCTCGGACAAGCTGCGGATGATAGCCTCGACCGCTTTCGGCGACGGACCGAGCGGATTCTCGTTGGAGGCGAGCTTTACCACCTCCTCCAGACCGAGCTCCCGCTTCACCTCCCAGATCGGCTTCCCCGGCGAATAAGGCTTGATTTGCCGAACATTCGGCCTGGCTTCGATCAACTTGGAATCGGACATGATAAGCAGCTCCTTTTCGTACGTGGAATAATATACAAATACTTTAATGAGATAATTAAATAATACATTAACGCGTTACCAAAGTAAAGATCGAATGTAACCCTGTATCCTGAACCGGTCGAACTGAATCCCCCCTTCCCGGCATATACTTAAGCAGCACGATTCGAGGGGGGCGGCGCTTTTGTTCTGGAAGGAGCAGGGGATGAAGCTTGGCGTGGTGCTTTATTTGCTCGTCTGCTTCACGGGGAGCCTGTGGCTCATGGGACTGATCAAAAGCGGGATGCTCGTTGAAATCGCCGGAGTCCGCGTCGCGGATACGGAAACCTATCTGTACTGCGGGCTGGCCGGCGCCGTCGGCGGCTGCCTCTACGCGATGCGCCTGTTCCACGATTTCTACGACAAGCTGATGGGACGCTGGGTCTTGTGGTACTTGATGCGCCCGATCAAGTGCGCCGGGGCTGCCGTCATGACCGTTGTACTGTTCGAGAGCGGCATTATGCTGCTGCAGCCGACGAACAGTCTGGAGGCCAAGATCGGCATCGCCTTCCTGGTGGGCTTCGGCTACGGCAAGGTGATGGATAAGCTAAAGGCGCTGACGGAAACGTTATTCAACGGAAAGAACGAACCCTCGCCGCCTGGGGGCGGGGACGAAACGCCGCGTGCCAAGTAAGGCATCCGGGCCGGGGCCGCCTGGGCAGGCTCCCCGGGCGCCTACATGACGACGTATTCGATGGTCGTGTAGGCGCGTCGCTGCTGGCCGCAGCCGGACCCGCGAGGCTGTCCTGCGCCTGCTTCGCCGCGCTCGCGCTGACCGCCGGAGCCTGGCTTCTCTTTCTGCAGAGGCATGTGCTATAATGTCGGCACATCGAAAGCCGCGAAGATGCGGCGGAGCCTAAAGGAGCGTGTCCTAATGCTGCAGTTTGAAGGCGTGCTGCACCGGCCGGAGGGAACGGGGACGTGGACGTATGTGAAGGTGCCTTTTACCGTAGAGGAAGTGTTCGGCAGCAAGGCTCAGGTGAAGGTCAAAGGGACGGTCAACGGGGTACCGTACCGCAGCTCGCTGATGCCTGCGGGCGACGGGACGCACTATATGGTCGTGAAGCAGGCGCTTCGCGAGGATGCGGGGGTTACGGCCGGGGACAGCGTCCGGTTAACCATGGAGGCGGACACGGAAGCCCGTACCGTTGAGATCCCGGACGACTTGGCGGCTGCGCTGGACGAGCACCGGGAGGCGGGAGAGCGGTTCGACCGGCTCGCCTATTCCCACCGGAAGGAATACGTCGATTGGATCGAGTCCGCCAAAAAACCGGAAACGCGGTCGAACCGGATCGCGAAATCGATCGCGATGCTGGCCGAAGGCAAGCGGCTTAAGGGATAGCCGCCCAAGCCGGCGTCGTTACAAATGCAAAAGCCCTGCTGGCCCGCTCTCTCTATCAGAGCATGGGGCGGTAGGGCTTTCTTTTTTCCAAACTCGAGAAAACTAGAAGCGGAGCAGCATCGTCACGGAGGTGCCGGACGTCCCGCAGCGCCGAAAGCCGAATCGCTCATAGAGCCGCAGTGCGGCGTTCCGTGGATCTACGCTCAGCGACAATCCCGGATAGCCCTGCGTCTCGGCCCGCTCGATCAGCGTCCGCAGCAGCCGCGTTCCGATGCCCCGGCCTGCATGCTCCGGCAGCACCGCAATGGACAGCTCCGGCGTCCGCTCATCGACGAAGCCGTACCCCGGCTGACCCGCGTCCGACAAGCGGTACCAGGCGGCCCCGATCGGCCCCGCAGGCGCCGACTCCGCGACAAACCCTTCATCGCCCGTCCTTCCCCAGCCTTCCAGCCATTGCCGGATACCCGGCATCGCGAGCAGCAGTTCTTTAGGCGGTTTATCATTCGGGATGTGAACCATTTCGTACAGCATATCCCATAGAAAAGGCTTATCCTTCTCTCCGATCGGTCGTATATTTATTGATGTCATACCGTGTTCCTCCCGCAGCTTCATGCTTAGAGTATATCCCTTGATTTCAGGATGGCACAAAAGAACAATCCGCTTTACCGATTTTTTCCATTACCGCCGGTCCGGACGTTCCTTTGCGCGGCAACTCATACGTTTGACTATGGGGTAGGCACGGGTATGGGATTCCTGCTTATTACGTCAAATCCTTCACCATCCGGTAATAACCCGGCACGGGCTTATAACCCAGTTTATCGCGGTTGATGTTCAGCATGGGGCCGTTCTGCGAATCGTTGTGCGTCCGCAAATAAGCCGCCCCCTCCCGCACGGCCAACCGGATGGTCAGACGCTTCAAGGCATGCGCGATACCGCGGCCCCGCCACGCCTATTCACCCCCGTGAACTCATGGTAGAAGCTGTTCGTTTCGGGGGTAAAGATCAGATGGGCGAGGCCTATCATCCGGCTCCCGTCCATAGCAAGAAGCACGTATTCGGGCCTAGAGCCGGGCAGTCCCAGCGTCCATTTGCGCCACTCGCCGAAGGGAAGAACCGCTTCCCGATTGCCGGGAATATCCGGCGTCGTGCTGCAATACAGCGCATGCAGCTCCTTCTCGCGCTCGTCGTCCGGAAGCCGGTCCAGCGTGGTAAAAGCAATGCCGAACTTCTGCATGTCCTCCAGCAAACGGTCCGTTTCCTCATCGCCGGGCGTATCACCATTCCTCAAATCCAGTACCGACTCGAACAGATGGCGCTCCTTCACGTAGCCCCGCTTCTCTGCGAACCGCATGTAAGCAGGCTTGTCGTCCTTAATCGAATAATTCAGCCGGCTCGCGCCAACCTGCCGCGCCCTTGCCTCCAAGTGCTCATAGAGCGCTCCACCCGCTCCCTGCTTATCGTAGCCGGGCATCACCACGAGCGTATGGTTGAGCTCCCCGGGCGGAGTCCAGGGCGCCCGCCAGGCGAGGCCGTAGCCGATCAATAGATCATCATCCGTTACGGCGGCGAGCTTCACCCGGTCGAAGCCGGTAAGCAGGCCGTTCTCGTCGCGGCCCAGACGCCCCTCGCTTGGTATTTTGGCATCCTCCCCCTGCAGCCTCTCGGCCGTCGTCGGCTCCGGGTAGTTCGCGTTCAGCACAGCCGCAATAGCCGGATAATCGTCCGGCAGCCTTACTTTCCGAATATGAAAATGCATCGTTAACCTCCCAGCCAAGTTACCTTTCCTTGCTCCAGAATGGCATAATATTCCATATTCATCCAGGTAACATTTGAGTTTAACCATGCTTTCCTTCCTGCAAAAACTGAACCTCCGGTTCAAACTGATACTTCCGATTTATAAGAAAAACTCCTTATCGGAGTCCCTCAAAGCAGCCAGACCGTTTTTAGAGGTAGTTTTTCTTGGTATAGAAAGTTGCAGTCCGCTTTAACGCTTTAGCGAACTTATACTTTCCATAACGTTAAGAAAACCGTCCGGGTCTCCGGACGGTGCGTTTGGTGAGGGATGGGTACGGAGTTCCGATCGCAGTTGAAATCTCAGGATGCATATCTCCTCCGCATGCCTCGCATGCAAATTGCAGCGGTACATCCGGGCCCCATCGTCCAGTCCGCTATAATGTTTTAACGACATTAATTTTCTATAACGTTCAGTAAAGCTGCAACATAACCTTCTGCCCGGTTCTCGCGCTCTCAAGCGCTCCGTATACCATCGCCATGCTCTTGATGTTGTCCGTGCAATCCGTCTCCGGCTTGCGGCCTTCCAGCAGCGCCGAGAACATCGCCTCGAGACAACCCGCATGGCCGGCATGTCCCGCCTCGTTCACTTCCGCATCCACCCGGCGGAACCGGCTGGTAAACCCGCGTCCGCTCTCCGCATCCGGAACGACGACCTCGGCGTATGGCGCGGACGCCCCGTCCCATACAGCCGTTCCCAGGCTTCCGGAGATGCGCCAATCCGCTTCCCATGAGGTCGGTCGGCCCTCCGAGCACCAGGACCCGCGGTAGCAGAAGACGCTTCCGTCTTCGTATTCGAAGATACAGACCGCCGCCGCATTCCCCGCATACCAGGAGCCGGGAGGATTGAATTCGTGACAGTACACCGAGACGGGATCCGTCCCGGTAATCAGCCGAGCCTGGTCGAACGTATGGATCGCCATATCCAGCAAAAGCGGGCTATCCATCGCATCCCGGAAGCCGCCGAAATGCGGGCCGAGGAAGAAATCAGCATTGACGAAGCCGATCCGGCCGATCGTCGCAGCCGCCAGCAGCTCCCGGAAGGCGCGAATCTGCGGGAGATACCGCCGGTTCTGCATCACCGCATAGGTCCGGCCCTGCTTCCCGGCCAGCGCCACCAGGCGGCGCGCTTCCTCCATGGAAGTCGACATGGGCTTCTCGCCCAGTACGTCACAGCCCAGCTCGAGCGCTGCGGCCGTCACTGCGGCATGGCTTTCCGGAATCGTCACGTCAAACACAAGATTGGCGCCTTCCGATGTAATCGCTTCCTTAATATCCGTATAAACGCCGCAGCTCAGCCCATGCCGCTGCGCAGCCGCCTGCGCCTGCTCCAGGCGCAGATCGACGAGGCCGACGATTTCCGCATCCTCCCGCTTCCTCGCATAATCGATCCATGCCTTGGACATGCTGCCGCAGCCGGCAACTACGATTTTGAATGCAGACATTGTCTTCAGCCTCCCATTCGTTAGGATTATCATGTAATCCCACTATATCGAAACGGCACGGCCCTGTCTCTACTTCATTCTGCGCAGTTTATATGGGATTGTGCCTTGAACGCAGCAATAGGCCGCACCTCGCGGTACGACCTTTCCATCCCAAGCCCGCTATGGCTTTACGGATGCTGCCCCCTCTGAATTTCGCAGCGGCACGCGGTCAGGCGGAAAATAAGTCCGCTGCTCCTCCACCGTTGGCGGAGCCGGACGGACGGGTTCCGCTTTCTCTGGAAGCTTCGCCGGTTGCTGCCCGCAGGCCTCGATCAACAGCATCAACAGGATGATGCCAACCCCCTTCATCACTAGCAATTCCCCCTGTTTACGCCCCAATACAAAATGAAAGCACTTACAATCCGAGCGTACCAGATCGCGGGTCGTATATCAATGGAAATCGCTGTGAGTTTTTTAGGCGAACGGCTTGAAATCATAATCCAATTTCCGGTTCCATCCGACCAGGATAAACGGCTACGCCGTCCTTGTCTTACAAGGACCAGCGCGTTTACCAAGGTTGATGCGAAGCTATAAGTTACAAAAACTTATAAATTCTTATCAACCCAAAAAACACTAAGTCTTTTGACTCAAATTTGATTCTTTGGACCCAATTTTCATGATATAACTTAATTAGTCAAAAGATCCCAGAGGAGAGATTCAGATGATCAGCAAAAAAGTCGTCATTCTAGGGGGCGGCGTTGCCGGGATGAGCGCGGCTCATGAGCTTGCGGAACGGGGCTTCAGCGTAGCCGTTTACGAAATGCGCGGCCTGCCGGGCGGCAAGGCGCGTTCCATGGCCGTGCCGGGCAGCGGCAAGCAGGGCCGGAAGGATTTACCCGGAGAGCACGGCTTCCGCTTCTTCCCGAGATTCTATAAGCATATCATCGATACGATGGAGCGGATTCCTTACGGAGATAATCTGCGGGGCGTTGCGGATAACCTCATTGAAGGCACCCGCCTGGGACTCGCCCGCACCGACGGTCCTCCGGTGGAATTCCTGACGGAGTTCCCGACCTCGATCACCGATTTCCACGCTTTGGTCAAGTCGATCTTCGACAATCATCTCGGTTTGACGGAGCAGGAAGTCGAGCTGTATGTGGAACGGCTCTACCAGGTCATGACCAGCTGCGACGAGCGCAGGATCGCGGAATACCAGAACGAAGCTTGGTGGGACTTTATCGACGCAGACCGGCAGTCGGAGAACTTCCGCCGCGTCTTTACCGGCATGACCCGCGTGCTGGTAGCGGCTAAGGCACGCGAGGCGAATACGGCGACGGTCGGCGCGGTCGGCGCGCAGATCATGGTCGATATGGTGATGCCCGGAGGCAGCGCCGATCGGCTCCTGGACGGCCCGACCAACGAAGTATGGCTGAGCCCGTGGCACGCTTATCTTGAGCAGCTCGGCGTGGATTATCATCTGGAAGCCAAGGTGGAGCATATCCGCTGCGAGAACGGCGTCATTACCGGAGTAACCGTAACGGAGAAAGGCGAAACGTTCGAGGTGCGGGGCGATTATTACATTGCCGCCTTCCCAGTCGAGGTAATGGCACGTTTCATTACGCCCGAGCTGGCGGAAGCGGACCCGGCCCTGGCGGGCATTCCGAAGCTGGCCGAAAACGTAGACTGGATGAACGGCATTCAGTTCTACCTGAAGCGGGATGTGCCGATCATTCACGGTCATATGATTTACATGGACTCGCCTTGGGCGCTCACGGGCGTATCCCAGAAACAATTCTGGCCGGAATTCGATCTCAGCGAATACGGAGACGGACAAGTGCAGGGCATTATCTCCGTAGACGTCTCCGATTGGGAAAAGCCCGGCCTTCTCTACGGCAAGCCCGCTAAGCTCTGCACCCGGGAAGAAATCAAGAACGAGGTGTGGGCCCAGCTGAAGATGAGCCTGAACGTGAACGGCCGTGTCGTGCTGGAAGACGACAACCTGCACACCTGGTTCCTGGACGAAGACATTCACACGCCCAACCCGGAAGGAGCCGCAGTCAACTTAGAGCCGCTGCTGGTGAACAAAATTCATACCTGGGCTATCCGTCCGACTGCCGATACCCGCATTCCGAATCTGTTCCTGGCCTCGGATTACGTGCGCACGCATACGGACCTCGCTACGATGGAGGGTGCCAATGAAGCGGCCCGCCATGCCGTAAACGCCATTATCGACCGCTCGGGGTCGGACGCACGGAAGTGCAAGATTTGGGAGATGTACCAGTTCTCCCCCTGGCTGTCGCTCAATCGTCTCCACGACAAGAAACGGTTTGAAGAGGGGCTGCCCTGGGACGGAAAAATTTTCGGCGGGGTGCTCGGCTAAGACATTGACAACAAAGAAGCGCAGAAGCTCGTTTGAGCTCCAGGCTGTAGAGAAACCCATGAAATAGAGAAAATCTGCCTTGGTACTCCGGTGGGGTATCCCCCTCCGGCCGCTGTTGTTATCGGAAAATGTTCAATTTATTCACTATGCAGCGGTCATTTTCCGATAACAAAGGCGGGTGCTATCGCTCCTACAGGGGATACCCCACCTACTACCTTTCGCGTTTTTCTTCTTATCCGGGTTTCTCATCAATCTGAAGCTCGTCCCAGCTCCTGCGCTTCTTCGTTTCTTTCCCCGCTCTTCCTTTATCGCTTGTCTTCCGCCGACGCCATGAAATCCGCATCTTCAGCCGACCACTCTGCATAGAACGCCTTGAGGAACCGTTCCATCACCATGTGACGTTCTTCCGCAACGGCTCTCGCCGCTTCGGTGTTCATGAGGTCCTTCAGCTTCAGCAGCTTCTCGTAGAAATGATTCACCGCCGTGCTCTTGCCCTTCCGGTACTCCTCGGCGGTCATCGTCTCCCGCACCGCAAGCTCAGGATCGTGCATCGCTTGTCCCTTCCAGCCGGAATAAGCGAAGGTTCTTGCGATGCCCACCGCGCCGAGCGCATCCAGCCGGTCCGCATCCTGCACGATACGGCCCTCTAAAGTCCGCATGGGTTGCCCGCCCCCGCCGCCGTACGACATGGTCGAGATAATGTCCAGCACATGGCTCCACACGCTGGCTTCCACGCCCTGCCGAAGGAGCCAACCCTCCACCTTGGCGAGCCCCGCTTCCTTGCTTTCGTTCAGCTTCTCATCGGCCACATCATGAAGCAGCGCAGCCAGCTCGCATACCGCCGCGTCCGCCCCCTCCAGCTGCGCCAGCTTGACCGCCATTGCGGCGACCCGGGCGACGTGCCACCAATCGTGGCCGCTGCTGTCGCCTCCGAGCTCCACCTTGGCGAAGCTTTTGGCTTGCTCCAATACATCCTTCATCATCAATCGCCGCCTCCTCCTCCGCTGTCGCCTCCCGGAGAGGAACCCGAATCGGCAAGCTCATTCATGGCCATAGACATGCTCCTCCCGGAGGCAGGGAGTTGCTTCTTGCAGCCCCATTGTACTATGTGTTCCGCTTTCGAGTAAACGTCCGGGCATAGTGGACCTTCCGCCCTAATTAAACGGTTGAGGGGCGCTCCGCGCCGAGACCGGCATATACGCTATAACCCGAGCACATTATTCAGCGATTCGACAACCCGATCCTTTTGGAACGGCTTTACGACAAAATCTTTGGCGCCCGCCGTGATGGCCTCGACCACCATCGCCTTCTGCCCCATCGCCGAGCACATGATGATTTTGGCCTGCGGATCCAGCTTGCGGATCTCCCTTACGGCCGTCACGCCGTCCATTTCGGGCATCGTAATATCCATCGTCACGACATCCGGACGGATCGACATATAGGCGTTGACCGCCTCCAATCCGTTCGAAGCCTCCCCTACGATCTCATGCCCTTCCTCGGACAGCATCGTCTTCAGCATCATCCGCATGAAGGCTGCATCATCCACAACCATGACTTTGGCCATTCCCATCCTCCTCGGACCTGATTCCTGCATTGTATTCCCATTATGGCAAACCGGTTTTAAAGAAATGTTAGGGGAGCTGAAAACGAAAAGTTAATTTCGCTAACAGTTTCTTAACAATTTCCAACATACTACGAGACATGTCTTGAGCGGTATCCCGACCAAGGACGGCTAAGATTTGCTATAATAGAGTCTAACGATTTGGAAAAGGAAAGATCAGGTGATCGTATGCAAAATACCGTAAGCATCATGGGCGTCGCCTTTACGACGAGAAGTCTGGAGCAGACGATTGATACGATGCTGGACAGAATCACCGGCACCGCCGAGGCGAAAGCACCCCTATTCCACGTGATCACGGCGAATCCGGAAATTGTGATGACCGCCAGAGAGGACGAGCACATCCGTCGCATTCTTGGGCAAGCCGGCCTTGTTACGCCCGACGGCATCGGTATCGTGCTGGCCTCCCGGTGGATCGGCCAGCCGCTTCAGGGCCGGGTGACGGGCTTCGACATCTTGACCGGCCTCTTGGAAAAGGGCCTCAGCCAGCCCTTCTCCGTCTATCTCCTCGGCGGCGAAGAGGAGACAAGCCGCGAGGCGGCCGAGGTCATCCGTGCCCGCTACCCCGGAATCAAGGTCGCGGGACGGCACCACGGCTTCTTCGGCGAGGAAGAAGAGGCCCGCATCCTGGCGGAGATCGAAGAGCTACGTCCCGACCTGCTCGTCGTCGCGACCGGCGCGCCGCGCGCGGAGAAGTGGATCGATCGGCACCGCAGCCGGCTGCGGGTGAAGGCCGCGATCGGGGTCGGCGGCAGCCTGGACGTACTCGCCGGACGCGTCAAACGGGCACCGGTCCTGTGGCAGCGGATGAATCTGGAGTGGCTTTACCGCCTGCTCTCCCAGCCGTCGCGCTGGAGGAGACAGCTTGTGCTGCCGCAGTTCGCCTGGAAGGTGCTGACGGGGAAGGCCAAGTAACGAGGGCTACCAGGATAAACGGCTGCGCCGTCCTTGTCTTACAAGGACCAGCGCGTTTACCAAGGTTGATGCGAAGCTATAAGCTACGAAAACTTATAAATTCTTATCAACAAGCAAATCCCCGTTCCCTGTATACCGGGAACGGGGATTTGCTTGTTCAAGAACCGAGATGCTGCTCCAAAAATTTCAATAAGGCCTTATAGAAATCGGATTGATTTTCCTGTTTCCTAAACCCGTGCCCTTCATCGCTTTTGACCATATAGGGACTATCGATTCCCCGGGCGCGCAGCGCCATCACGATTTGGTCGGATTCCGCCTTCTTGATCCGCGGATCATTCATTCCCTGTACGATCATCAGCGGCACCTTGATCTGATCGGCGTGCATCAGCGGCGAGCTATCCTCCAGGAGCTTCTTATCCTGCTCGGGGTCCCCTATGCGCATGTACATCTCGGCACGGCCCACCTCCCAATAAGGAGGCAGCGAAGCGAGGAAAGTGAACAGATTGGACGGGCCTACGTAATCGATGCCTGCTGCATAAACGTCCGGAGTAAAGGTGACCCCGGCCAGCGCGGCGTAGCCTCCGTAAGAGGCGCCATAAATCGCAACCCGCTTCGAATCCGCAATGCCTTGGCCGATCAGCCACTGCACTCCGTCGGTAATATCGTCCTGCATGGACCTGCCCCACTGCTTATTCCCGGCGTTCAGGAACGCTTTGCCGTAACCGGTGGAGCCGCGGAAATTCATTTGAAGAACGGCATAACCGCGGTTAGCCAGCAACTGCACCTCGCTGTCAAACCCCCAGGAATCGCGCGCCCAAGGACCGCCGTGCGGCAGAACAACGACCGGCAGCTTCTTGGGGTCGGCCGATTTCGGCAAGGTAAGATAGCCGTGAATGAGCAATCCGTCCCGCGCCATGTAAGAGATCGGCTTCATATCGGAGAGCTGATTCTCGGGGAGCCAGGGACTGACATCCGCGAGCTTTTCCAGCTTATCCGTCTTGGGCTCGTAGAAATAATACGCCCCTCTGGTCTTATCTCCCCCGGTATGAATCAGCACTCTTTTTTCGTTGAAAGGATTGCCCAGAATCCCGAAGCTCGCCCCGGAAAGCTTGGCGCCGATCTTCTTATAGAGCTGCTCGTATTCACTGTCCATGAATTGGTATTGCACGCGATCCGTTTCATAAATGACGGCAAGAATAGCCCGTTTCTTGTAAGATACCTTAATATCCAGCACATCGGCCTGTGGGTTTTCATAAACGGTTTCCGTTATCTTCTTCTTCTCCGGATCAAATTTCACCAATGCTTTTTTGTCGCGCCCGATATCCGAGGCGGTGTAGATTTGACGATCGTCAAAAGCAAACATCAACGGCTGGAAGGTATCTCCCGCGTCGACGGTCAGCACCGTCTCGAATGGATCGGACTCCTTCTTCCGATACAGCACCTTGGTTTTCGCTCCGTCCGAGGCCAGCGCCAGCAGCACGTCCCCGTAGTTGTTCGTCATCCACCCCATATATTTCCCGGGATTCTGCTCGGCGAGCTGAAGCTCCCCCGTCTTGAAGTTCAGACGGTAAAGGTCCATCTCCTTCGGGTTCCGCTTATTCATGGCTACCAGCACTTCATTCTCGTGGCCGGGTTTGTAGTCGATGGAATCGACGAACTCCGTCCGCACCCCTTCAAATGGCGTCAGGTCCTTGTCCCCGGTTCCGTCTTTGTTCACGGCATGCACATGGTACTCTTCATTGCCGTTCGTATCCGTCATATATATCAGGGTTTCATCATTGATCCATGTGAACATGGTAACGTCTTGATTCGAGGATGAAGTAATCCGGCTCGATTTGTCTTCGCCTATGGTCTGAACCGAAATATTCAGCCGGCCCTCCCACGGCTCGAGTAAAGCGAGCTTCTTGCCGTCCGGAGAAACCTGGAAGCCGGTTTTGGCCGGGAGCTTCAGGAAATCGTCCAGCGGGATTTGATTCGATTTGCTCTCCCCAAGCACGGCGGCACGGTATAGGAACAGCGCCATCTGAGCGCGGGTCACACGATCCTTGGGCATAAATTCAAGCTGATTCGTCAAAAAATGCTGCTTGAGCTTCACGACATCCCGGTAATGCGCATCCGCAATAGCCGCCTCATCCTTAAGCCATACATTGATGCCGTTATCCTTCAGCCCGAAAGCCCGAACGAGCAAGCTGGCCATTTGCTCGCGAGTCAGCGTAGCGTCCGGCTCAAAGCGGCCCTGGTCGCCTTCGGCGATTTTCCGCTCCCTTAACGCGTTGACCGCCTTCGCATAAGGACTCGACGCCGGCACGTCCGAGAAGCCGCTTAAGGAGACGGGGTCCGCAAGCTTCAGCGCCTTGCTGAGCCATAAAGCCGCCTCACCGCGGGTAATCGGGGCATCCGGGCTGAAACGCCCTTCCGTATTCCCGCTGACAACCCCCTGTCGGCTCAGTTCACCGATCGCCTTTGCCGCGTAATGATCGGAGGGAATGTCGTCATACGATACTCCTTGCTCCGCCGCTGCCCCTAAAGCGGAAACGGGCGTACCAACCCAAACCGAGAATAATAGCGATACTGCCAAAATCCAATGACCAAGTGGACGAGACATAGGGTTCCTCCCTCGATATAAAAACAAGCTGGACCCATTATATCCCAGCCGGAACCAGGAATGACTAAAGATTTCACAAAGAATAAAGCTTCCCTCCGCCTTCACGGCATCAGGGATAGCTCGCAGGCCCCCCCTTCGGAAACCGATCTTCTCTCATCCTCGGAAGATTCCGGAAGGAAAAGCATGGGAATCCAAGCCGCCGATCAAAATCTAGTGCATAAAAAAATACATCGGCTCTTGCGCATGCTGCTGCGTCAAGAGCCGATGTTGGGATTTGTGCCAGCCTGTTACCGATAATAGATGCGGTACATCAAATAAACGGGTCGCGCGGATACCGCGGTCAATCGGGGCTGGCCAGCCGCGCTTCCTTCTTTTCCTCGTACCAGGGGTTAAGGTGAATGAGCACCTCGTCGACATCCGAATGGCTGTCCATAATCGTTTTCTTGATTTTGCGGGAAATATCGTGGCCCTGCTGTACCGTCAAATGGCCGGGAACGCTGATGCGGATATCGACCAGCACGTAATGTCCGTGCTCCCGGGCCCGCAGCCGGTCGATGCGCTTCACTTCAGGGACCGCTTTGACCAGCAGAGCGTATGCGGCAAGCGTATCCTGGCTGACCGTCCTTTCCATAAGCACGTCAAACGCTTCTTGTCCGATCTGGTAGGCTAATTTCAATACCAGGATCGAGACGATGATGCCCGCGAACGGATCGGCATAAGACAGGAAATGAATGCCGTACTTTTCCCCAAGCAGAGCCAGTCCGATGCCGCATACGGCCGCGAACGATGCGTAGACGTCGGCAAGGTGGTCGTACGCGGTCGCGATCAAACCCTTGCTTTTCGTTTCTTTGCCGACCCGGATGGTGTACATGTATAAGACCTGCTTCCAAACCAGCGATACGAAGGCCGCAATGAGTGCCAGGACGCTGGCCGGGGCCGGCTCCTCAAAGAAGGACAGGATCGCTTCATAAGCAATATACAGTGCGGCCATGGCCAGAATGAGCGCCACCAGTGCCGAGCTGATCACCTCCGCCTTGCCGTGGCCGTAAGGATGATCCTCATCCGCCGGGCGCTTTGAAATGCGCATGGAGGTCAGGGAGGCGACGGTGGCGACGACGTCCCCCGCATTGTGAATCCCGTCGGCCAAGAGCACCTGCGAGCCGAATAGAAACCCTACGACGATTTTGATCGCCGTCAGCACCAAATTGCTGATTAAGCTGATCCATACGGCCAGCATCGATGCGCTTGTTTTGTTAGA
Organism: Paenibacillus gyeongsangnamensis; assembly: GCF_027533625.1. GTDB lineage: Bacteria > Bacillota > Bacilli > Paenibacillales > NBRC-103111 > Paenibacillus_G > Paenibacillus_G gyeongsangnamensis. The sequence goes on from NZ_JAQAGZ010000019.1 coordinate 48,300, forward strand.
CTTGCTCATAAATGATTACCCCCGCCAGAACTTTTTCCCCAAGGAAACAAAAACCCTCGACCGATTGCGGTCAAGGGTTGGGCTTTTTTTATTGACATTCCACTGCCGAGCTTCATTCGGATTCACCACACAGAAAGTAAGACATACTTAAATTATAGCACTTCCCGTCTCTCAGAGCAAAAGGCTATTGCCGCGGAAGCGTCACCTTCACGGCGGTCCCTTCGCCTACACGGCTCTCCGCCCGAATGCGTCCGCCATGCGCCTTCACGATCCAGGCGGCGATCGCCAGCCCGAGCCCCACTCCGCCGCTGGAGCGCGATCTTCCCTTATGCACCCGGTAGAAGCGGTCGAAAATATGCGGAAGGTCCTCGGAAGGAATGCCGATGCCCGTATCGGTCACGCCGATTTGCAGCTCCTGCGGAGTCTTCCGCACCTCCAGCCGGATCTCGCCCTCCGGCTTATTATATTTGAGCGCGTTATCGAGCAAAATGTACAGCAGCTGATTCAGCCGCTCTTCATCGCCGCGGAATGACGGATCTCCGTCGGTTAACTGCACGTCCCAAACGAGTGAGATCTCCCGCTTATCGGACAACAGCGAGAAGGCCATAACGGTCGATTCGACGGTCATCTTCAGGTCGAACGGCTGCCGCATAATTTCCAGCTGTCCCGAATCGTTGCGCGCAAGCACCAGCAAATCGTCGATGAGCCGGGTCATCCGGGACAGCTCCCGCTTCATATCGGTGAGCACCTTGCGGTGATATTCGGGCAGCGACGGCGGAGCCGAAAGCGGAAAAGTAAAAAAGACAGATAAAAAACCGTCCGTCCGGACGGTTTTTCGTTTATTCGTATAAAGCGCCGCCCGTCGACCCGTCAGGATATACGATGTACGTATAAATGGAACGGGTGCCGTCGCTACCTTTTTGCACATACCACAGATCATACCGGTCTACTTGCCCGTTCGGCGTCCACCGGATGAAGAGCTGTGCGTCGAGCGTTCCTTGGCGTAGTCCCGTTACGTCGCTATTCAACCCGCCGAACTGGTAATCGGACTTCGCTCCGAAGTCATACCGCGAAACCTGCTGCCTGGAGCTGTCGATCCAGGTGACGAAGGACGGATCCCCTAGTACCGCCTTGACATCCTTGCTCTCCATGCCCCGCTCCATCCGATATTTCACGGCCCATACCTTCTTCTCCGCATCCGGCGCATTCTTCGGTTCGGAAGCTACGGATACCTTCTTGTTCGCTGCATCATACAGCGCGCCGGCACCCAGGTTCTCCGCCATGAAGCGCAGCGGCACATACGTGTGTCCGTCATAGTTCAGCACGGCGTAACCGGACCCCAGATCCTTGGTGACACCGTTGAATTCGATTTGGACCGGAAACAGCACCGCCCTTATGTCGTCCGCCGCATAGATCGTCGTTGTCCCGGCTAGTAGGGCTCCGAAGAGCGCGCCTAACACAAACCTCTTCATTTCCGGCATCTTCTCCCTCGCCAATCAAGTTAGTGTGTCGTCTTTCATTATACTAGGGTTTGAAAGCGATTGGCATGTAAAAAAATCCCAAGGAAGAAGACTGCCCCGCTTCGTTACGCTCCCCCGGTTTGCCCCTCTCGCCCGGATACCGGAACCGCCTCATCGCGGCGCGAGCCGTCCTCCTTCAGCGTAAACTTCCGAAGACCGCCGTTCCCGTCCGGATAATAGATCACCGCTTCGCGAAAAATAAGCTCCTTGCGGTCGCAATCCAGGAAAGCCTGATAGTTCAGCTTGCCGCTCAGCAGCCCGGCTATATCGACGCCGTCGAACTTCTCCCCGGCCGCTTCCTCCTCCGCCGCCCTCTCCTTCGGATCGGCAAGCCCGTCATAGCGCCAAACCCGGTCCCCCGTCTCCCCGCCTAGCACGACCGCGGTCGGATTGCCGAAGCGCGCCCGGATCAGATTGCGTTCCATGCCCGGCTGCAGCTTATCCATCATCCAGCGGTACTCGGGCTTCAGGAAGTTCAACATCTTCGTCTCGTTGTCGTATTGGACGGTAAAGCCGGCCAGCTCCGCCAGATCGTTGATCGGGAGATACCAGCGGTTAATGTAGAAGACCGGCGCGTGCTTCAGAGTCACCGGCCGTCCGGCCATGTAAACCCTGGCATAGCCCGTATAGAGCTTCACCTGCTCCTGCCGGGAGGGCATCACCCGGACGCGGTCGGTGACGCCCTTCACAAGAGTGCTTGGCGTCAGCCAAACGCCGTAATTCTCCCAAGTCCGATCGACCAGGCCCGCCGCTTCTTCAACAGGTAAATAATTAATGCCGTCTACATTTAACGGGATGGAAGATATCGGCTGCACATTCCCGTTCCACTGCACGTTCAGCTCCGGATTGAACCAACCCTCGGCTTCCTTCACGGTGTAGCCCAGATTCGCGTTGCCCTTCGCCGGTTCCTTCACGAACTTGGGAGCCCCTTGGACAAAATACGTCCTCATGCGTTCATTGCGCTCCAGCCTGACGCCTAACACGTCCGTCAGCACGCCCTCCGGCATCAGCAGGCCTTGGTCCGAGGCTTCCGCCGCTTCCTTCAGCTCATATGCCGTTCCGTCCCAACCGGCTGAAGCTTCCCCGCTGCGCAGCTTCAGCACCCTCGCACCGTAGGCCGCGCTGAGCTCCCCTTCCTTGCCCGTGTCCACGGCAAAGCCCAGCTCCTCCAAAATCTCCTTCGCCGGAAGACGGCCCATCGGGATTTCCCGCTGCATGAAAACGTTCGTCCCGTTCACTTCATACGTGACGGGCTTCTTGCCGTACGGTCCGTGCGGGAGCGCCACGCCTTCCATCGTGCCGTCCGCAAATTCCACCACGCCGTTAATCACGCTGCCGCCCCGTCCCTCCATCGGGGGATAGACGTACAGATAGTTCTCCAGAAAACGTTGGAGCGTTTCGCCTTCCAGCTTCCGGGTCTCTGCTGCATACGCAGCGGCCCCGAGCTTGCCCCCGAGCCGTTCGATTTGCTTGTCGGTCGCTCCCTTGGCCTTGAGGAACGGCGCAGGATCGGATACGGGGGCGGCGTTTCCGGCGGTTTCCGCGCTTGCGGAAGATGCGCCCCATACAGTGAAAGCCAATACGGTCAGTAGCCAAATCTTCTTCATGTTTATTACCTCCTCTATACATCAGTCATCTTAAGTAATAAACACCGTTTTCTGGAAAAAAGTTGCGCAGAGCAGCCAAATTTTTGATTTGCGGTTTCAGCAATTTTGTTTTGAATATTTATTCATAAAAATGTATAATTATAAAAACCATTCAAACTGAGGTGAGGTTCATGAGCCGGATAGTGTTCGTCGATGGTCAAGAAGGGACCACCGGGTTGAAAATTAACGACTATTTAGCTAAACGGTCTGAAATCGAGATTCTGCGGATCGATCCCGCTGCAAGAAAAGACCCCGTAGTGCGCGGCAAGCTTTTGAACGAAGCCGATCTTGTTTTTCTATGTCTGCCCGACAACGCCGCCAAGGAATCCGTATCTCTCGTCCGCAACCCGAGGACCAAATTCATCAACACCAGTTCGGCTTTCCGAACGGATAAGGACTGGGTTTACGGCTTGCCCGAGCTCCACCCGGCCCAACGCGATCTGATTCGAGGAGCCTCTCGCGTTTTCGTACCCGGCTGCCACGCTACAGGGTTTATTCTCAGTATCAGACCCCTGACGGAGCAAGGCATCGTTCCGGAGGATTACCCCGCTGTCTGCCATTCGATTTCGGGCTATAGCGGAGGAGGAAGAGCCAAGATCGGGCTGTACGAGGACCCGGCCGTAAATCGTGAAAAACATCTGCATATCCCAAGGCATTATGCGCTTCATCAGCCTCATAAGCATCTTCCCGAAATGCAGTTTTATTCCGGACTTGCGTTCAAGCCCCTGTTTACGCCGGTTATAGCCGATTACGCCCAAGGTCTGGTAATGTCGGTTCCGCTTCTTAACCGAAATTTGAACCGCAGCGTATCCGCCAAGGAAGTTCATAACGTCTTGTCCTATTATTACGATTCCGAGTCTTTCGTTCGGGTCATGCCGTTCGATTCGGAAGCTTATCTTGACGAGGGCTACTTTAAGATTGCGGAATGCAACGGTACGAATCGCATCGAGATCTTCGTATTCGGACAGGGCGATCACATACATATCTTATCGAGATATGATAATTTGGGGAAAGGCGCATCCGGCGCCGCCATCCAGAATATGAACCTGATGCTGGGCTTTGACGAGGCATATGGCTTAATTTAAAGGAATATACGGGACTTAGAATTTTTAGATAATATGACATTTCCACATGCCCGCATCTTCCTGCTGCTGGCGCTTTCGTTCTCCAGCAGCTACGATACGATCAAGGACTGGTACGACAAGTACGGCGCTCCGCAAGTCGTGCTGAACAAATAAACCGGCGCTGCATGTGAAGCCGATCTCCGGGCCGCCGAGCAGCTGTCGGCTTATATCCGGGAGCATAACGAGGAGGACATCCGCCTCGAGATGTGCTGCAAGTCGCTCGGTCTCCCCGTCACCCTCGGCAAGCAAGCCTTGAAGGAAGTGTACGTTACGACCTTCTCGGACTTCCTGCTCGCGAGCCGGATCGATAAGGCGCGAGAATGGCTGAAGGCCACCGACATGAGCGTCGAGGAGATGGCGCAGCGGCTGCAGTACAGAAATGCGCAGAACTTCTCGCGCACGTTCAAGAAAGCGGCGGGCCTCCCGGCCAATACCTCAAGGAAGCCCGGGGCGAAGCGTAGCCGTACCCAAAAAAGGACCCGCATCAACGGGATGCGGGTCTAAAGGTATATATTAAAAAGGGGGTCTTAAGATCAGTATAGCCCGGTTATGTTAAAACCAGATGAAAATTAGATTTCATTTTCATTACAAAATGGACAGGATCACACCCGCTCCAGCGGTTCATGCGGCTCCGGCGGCCATTCCGCGCGGATCGCATCCCCCGGACGTACCTCGCCGCCGGCAAGCACAATGCCCATGATCCCGGCCTTGCGGATCAGACGCCCTTGCTCGTCGCGCCCCAGCACCGCAGCCATCAGCCCCGGCTGGAACCGGTCCAGCTGGGAGCACGGATTGCGCAGCCCCGTCACTTCCACTACGGCCTCGGGGCCCAGATATAATCGGGTGCCGCGGGGCAGCCCCAAGAGATCGATGCCCCGTGTCGTCACGTTCTCGCCCATTTCCCCTGCTGCTACATGGAAGCCCTGCGCCTGCAGCTCGTCATGAAGCTCCGCATGAATCAGATGCACCTGCCGCAGGTTCGGCTGCGCCGGGTCCTGCGCCACCCGTGACCGGTGCTTCACCGTTACGCCCGCATGCGCGTCGCCCTCGACGCCCAGTCCGGCCAACAGCCGGATGCCGGCCTGATTCGGCTTGCCGAACGTATGCGCCGCGCTGCAGCTTACAGCCTGCACCGTTCCATGAATCGGATCCCCGTTGTTCATGACATCACACTCCTTTTAATACTACATATACACCTTTAATGGAGTGTTGGGAAGAGCCGGTCCCTCGGCGCCGTACGGCTTATTTTTGAAGCCACTCGCACGTATCCGCACAGGAACACAAAGCTTGTTTCACCGAGCACCAGGAGCGCTTGGCGTAGAAGATCGGCAGCTCCTGCTCCTTCGCCTGCTGCTTGATTACCTTGGTCAAGTTATGATTGACGTAATCCGTCAGTACGAGCACGGCATCCACCTTGTCGGGAATCCCTTTGCGGACCGCCTGGCATTTCCGCCCGGACATATGCATGACCTCGTCGAATCCGATTCCCGCCAAATGCTCCGGCATATTGCCCAAATGATCCGCACCTACTACCAATATCGACGGCACCCGAGCCGCCCTCCTTCCGTTCACCTGAATCATGGATTTTTCTGCCGCTGTGTCCGAGCTTGGGCCATGTGACCTTCCGCCCATCGATGCATGCTGAGTGGATGCTCTTTCCGAGTTGATTGAGCTGCGAAACGGCAAGCCGCGTTTCTGCGTTTACTGCTCATTATTGAGAATAGTTCTCATACTTGTATATTATGATAATGATTCTCATTACCAATGTCAAGCGCACGGAGCGGGAGGCTTTCCGTGTTCCGGTGGTTCACCCCAAGAATGAGAGCTTGGCCCCACCTTGAACTACCAATATTCGACAACACAGGGGAGCGGATTATGCTAGGATAGACTTGCCCGGCAGCTTCGGGGCTCTGCCTGCGACATTTCACAATAAAACAAAGGAGTGGAGAGCGATGCCGATTCATTATGGCGTGCTGAAAGCAAAGCTTGTTGACCGCCTGCGGGGAACTGCGGACAATCCGCATTACCAGATCCACGCGATGGCGGAGGATGTGCATTACCGCATTGCCGTCAATGTCAAGTCGCAGCTTCGTCCGTACGACCTGCTTTATTGCGCGATCGAGCATTTTGCACATGAGGAGACGCAGGGACTCAGCGGGCTGCCTTACGGGTATACCCCGCTGGACAGCAGGCCGGGAGGGCTTGCACTCGATTATATCCGGAGCAATTTGTTCGATCCGTCATCCATGGTGCCTCTGCCCTTCGAGCAGCCGGGGGCGGATAATGATCTGAACGAGAAGATGGACTATTATCTCGGCAAAGCCGCCGCTTCTCCGGACGCGGAGCTATATGCTTTTGGCGATTGCTGGGGCCCGGAGGATAACGTGCCGGACAAGGTGTTCGGCTTCCGGCCGGGACGAGGCGTGCACGACATTCATATGAATCAGGGGAATGAGGGCAAGTTCCGCAAAGACGACGGCGTCTATCAGGATGGGGCGCTGCTGCTCCGCTTCCCGTCCGAGAACCGTTGGATCGGCGTTTTCCTGGCCTTCCAGTCGCAGAGCTGGCACACCGATGACGTGACGGGTCACGCCATCGCTGGAGCACCGCCGGGACGGCCTGCCGGTCCGAAGCAGCCGTCGGCCGCCGGCGACAAGCCCGATCCGCAGCAGCCGGACCGTACGCCGGCGGCGATCTATGTGGCCGGCGCCGTCGTGCAGCCGGCGGAGACGACGGGTCAAGAGAGCGTCACGCTGGTGAATGCGGGAGACCGCACCGTCGACTTGGACGGCTGGTCCTTGGCCAACAAGTCGAAGAAGAAGCAGCGGCTTAGCGGAACGATCGAGCCGGGACAATTCCTTACGATCGGGCTGGTGCGCAGCAGCGGCGGACAAGATTTTCTCGCCAATCAGGGGGACTTGATTACGCTGCTCGATGCCGCTGGACTGAAAGTGCACGGCGTCTCCTATACTCGCAGCCAAGTAAAGCCGGGATGGACGGTATTGTTCTGACTTCATAGGGCAAAGCGCGGCTCCCGCACCATGACGGGAGCCGCGCTTTGATGTTTTTGTCAGCCTGTAATGTAGCCGATGCCCTTCCACACGAAATAAGCCATGACGCCGTTAAGCACCAGAAGCCCCGGAATGCCGATCACAAAGCTCGGATGCTTCGTCTTATGTCGCCAGACCCACATGCCGAGCCATGCGCCAAGCGCGCCGCCCAGGGCCGAATAACCGAACAACCGCTTCTCCGGCACTCTTCGCTCCTTCCGGCGGGCTCTTCCCTTATCGTAGCCCATGAGCGCAAAGGTAAAGAGGTTCATTCCGACCAAGTACAGAATCCATAATTTCAATGGAACGATTCCTTTCCTAAAAAAATGATCTTGCTGCAATCATCTATGAGCTGAAGTTAAGGGCGCCTTTTTGCAGCAGACGGATTCGCTGCTCGACGAACTGCTTCTCGGCCCGGATGACGGCCCGCCGGTGGCGGTCGTGCCGGAGCAAGCCCCGCACTTCGCTCTTCAGCTCGTTCAAACGTGTTTCCAGGTCCATGAGTTCTCGTGAAACGGCTTCTTGCGCCGTAGCTGGCATGGCCGCAGGCTTGACCCGATTCTCGTACGGCATCGTTATCCCCTCGCGCTTCTGTTCTATGAATCTATCAATGCTACTATCATAATGGTTCGTTTCCTCCCTTCGCAAGCGTCATTGAAAGGATAGCAGTTTACGTAGCGCCGATACCGACGGCATCCGCTCTCGAACGCCCGTTCATTCTCACATTCGACAATAAAATACTTGTAAGACCCGCCGAAGCATGGTATGATACTGCTTGTCCCTGTTTTTGAGAAGGACATGATCAATGTGGAGCCGTGGTGTAGAGGCCTAACATGCCTGCCTGTCACGCAGGAGACCGCGGGTTCGAATCCCGTCGGCTCCGCCATGATTTACTTCCTGTAAGGGATGAGAACCCATAGGGTTCGTCGAAGCATCAGCTTCGTTAGCATAAGAACGAACCTATAGATTGAAATTCACCGAGCAGGACGTCGTCCTTGCTCTTTTTTGTATACCCAGCGAGGTGATCGACGATGATCCGCGGAAGATTCGCCCCGACGCCGTCGGGGCTGCTCCATCTCGGCAACGCCTACACGGCCCTGCTGTCCTGGCTGCAAATCCGTCAGGCGGGCGGGCAATTCGTCATGCGCATGGAAGATATCGACAAGCCGAGGTCCCGTCCGGAATATGCTTTGCAGATCATGGACGACCTGCGCTGGCTCGGGATCGATTGGGATGAAGGGCCGGATGTCGGAGGCCCTTACGCCCCATACACGCAAAGCGAGCGGCTGAAGCTGTACGAGGATGCGCTCGAACGGCTGCGGCGGGAAGGCCGCCTGTATCCGTGCTACTGCAGCAGGGCCGAGCTGCACTCCATCGCCAGCGCGCCGCACGGCCTCTCTTCCGAGGGGCCGGTTTATACGGGCCGCTGCCGCAAGCTCACGGCACAGGAACGGGCGGCGCGCGAAGCAGTCAAAGCGCCCTCCCTTCGGTTCGCCCTGCCGAACCACGGCCTATCATTTACCGACGGCATCCAAGGGCCGCAAAAGCTCCCGGCAGGTTACGGCGGAGATTTCGTCGTCCGGCGGGCCGACGGCATTCTCTGCTACCAGCTGGCCGTGGTCGTCGATGACGCCGCCATGGGCATCACCGATGTGCTCCGCGGTGCGGACCTGCTGGACTCCACGCCCCGCCAGCTATTGCTGTTTGAGGCGCTGCAGCTTCAGCCGCCCCGCTACACCCACGTGCCGCTGCTTTTCGGCCCGGACGGCGAACGCTTGTCCAAGCGCCGGGAGGCCGTCACGGTAGCCGGAATCCGCGCAGCCGGTACGCCGCCCGAAGCCGTCATCGGGCGATTGGCTTACTGGGCCGGCCTGACGGACCGCCCCGAACCATTGAAGGCGGCTGAGCTCATCTCCAGGTTCGAGCTCAGCCGGGTCGCAACCTCCGGAATCCGTGTCAGCAGCGACTCGCTTCAAGCCTTATTCGGCACCAGCCCGGCCGATGCGAACAGGGAGGAAGGGAGCTCGCCGGCAAGCTAGCTCCTTCCTCCCTGTTCGTCTCTATGTCCTAATGCGGTCCGGCAGTCGTATATTCCGTCCCGCAGGGCCCTGCATCCGTGTTGTCCTCGATAGCAACGGGCGCTCCTTCCCGGGTGAACATCGGCTTGTAATACTTCCCTGCCTTGGACGTCGAGGCGCCGGCGTAATGGCAGATGAACGCGCGCCGGAACCGGTCCGCCGAAGTATTCGGATAAGAGCCGTGAATCACGCTGCCGTTAAAGAAGAGCACGTCCCCCGGCTGCAGCGCGACCGGTACGGGCCTCAGCCCTTCCGGCACGTTCACTTCCTCGCGGGTGAACGATACGGCCGGATCCGACGGATGGGGACATTGGATGTCTCCGAGCTGCGACTCGGGCACAAGAAACAGCCCGCCGTTCTCCTCGTCGGCCGCGTCAATAGCCGTCCAGGCGGCGATGCAGGTGCCGGGCTCCACCTTCAAATAGAAATTGTCCTGATGCAACGCCTGCCCCTTGGCCCCCGGAGGCTTGTAATAGAACATACTCTGCGCCGCCAGCGCCTCCTCGCCGAATAGGTCCTCCAAGATGTCCATCACCGTCGGATGAATCAAATAGCGGAACGCCATGGCGCTGAACCTGTGCGGATGCATGACTCGGGGATACATGCGAAGGATATCCCCTCCCGCCTCCGCTTCGCCGACCGGATGAAAGTACCCGGGTACCGGCTCCCCTTTTGCCTGCAAATCCATGAAATAGCGCTTGATCTCCTCGACTAGCTCCCGCCGGAAAATGTCTTTGATGACCAGAAAACCTTCTCGGTCAAACTGCTGCTTCTGCTCCTCAGAAAGAACTTTGAGCCCCCATGTCATGAAACCGCCTCCTTACGCCTATAATATCGTGCTATGATGATTTTATTGTAGATAAAGCCATCACCGGGAGGAATTAACAATATGGCCGATGACCTTAACAATTCTGCTGTATCTCAGGAGGATGCCGCCCCGCCGCCCGGCCTTCTGATTTGCGATCATTTCCGTAGAAAGAGTGATTACCGGGTATTCCGACCTAACGGTACGCGGGACTGGCTGCTGGCGTATACACTGTCGGGAGAAGGACGCTTCCGCACAGCAGGCGATGCAGCGGAGCATATATGCCGCGCCGGCGATTTCCGGCTGCTGAAGCCCGGAACCATGCACGATTACGCGACGGGAGACGGAGGCGAATGGGAATTTCTGTGGACGCATTTCGTTCCTCCTGCGAGCTGGATGCCTCTCCTGTTGTGGAGGGAAACGACGCCGGGGCTGCTGGAGCACGATGTTGAGCCCGGAACGGAGGCGGAAGTACGGATTCGCGCGACATTCGGCCGCATGATTGCGGATAGCCGGGGACTATCGCCACTCGGGGAACGGCTCGCCATGAATGCGTTGGAGGAAATTCTGCTGCTGCTTGCCCAGCGAACGGAGAAAGGTGAGCGCCGGGAGCTTGATAGCCGGGTGGAACAGGTGCTGCGGGTGCTGGAGCAGGATTTGACGGCGAAGCATACGGTGGACGGGCTGGCCGCCCGGGTCCATCTATCTTCTTCGCGCCTCGCCCACTTGTTCAAGAAACAGACGGGCGACTCTCTGCTTGAGACATACCTGAAGATGAGGCTTCGCCACGCTTCCCGCCTGCTTCTCTATACGGACCGCCCCATCGCCGAAATTGCCGGAGATACGGGCTTTCCGAATCCATTCTACTTCAGCGAGCAGTTTACCGCCTTCTTCGGCTGCAGCCCCACCGCATACCGGGCGAGATTCGGACCAAGCCGGCCTCCTTCAAATTGAGCTTGTCACACAATTGAAACTTGATTTTCAGGTTCTCTTAAGGTTTGGGAACTATACTGTGTTCATGACCCCTTTTGATATATACCTTGATAGACCTGCAGCCCCCCGGCTTCGGGTCTCTTTTTTTATGCGGGCTTCAATCCCTGAATCTAACGAATTTCTAACACGCCGCTAAAATATTTCAAATAAAGCTTTGCTATCCTGTACATATGACAAGCCTGCTCAAAGTGCAAGGAAGGACGGAGGTACCGTGAGATGGAAAACAAATTCCCGATAGGGTTCTTGATCGGCCTCTTGATCAGCATTCCGCTATGGATATCCGCGATCGGTTGGGTACGGCTTATTGCTTCCGGCTTTGGTTTCGTTGTCCACGGGCGTTCCTTATAACGAATGGTGCCTTGAATCGGCCGTACGAATAAGAGGCAGCGGCGTAATTCCCGGGCCGAAGCCTTATGCAATCCCTTGTAATCAATTTGTAATGTTCCGTTGATCTGACTTTAACAATGCTTGTTTATACTATAGGAGAAGACCCCCCTTTGTTATATACAATTGAAAGGCCCGCATCTTTCGGATGCGGGCCTCTTTTTGATCTGATACAATGGACACGAGATTCGTTGATACCGGAGGAGATGCTGGAATGAAGCCAAAAATTACCGTAGTCGGCAGCTTGAATATGGATATTGTCGTAACGATGGAACGTATGCCTCTAGCGGGGGAAACGGTGTCCGGCCGGGATGTGCGGTATATGCCGGGCGGCAAAGGCGCGAACCAGGCGGTCGGCTGCGCCCGGCTCGGCGCGGAGGTCGCACATATCGGCGCGGTGGGGGACGATGTCTTCGGCCGCCAAATCGCGGACAAATTCAGCTCGCTCGGTCTGCGTACCGAAGGCCTCGCCGTGCTGGCCGGCGAGCCTACGGGCATAGCGAGCATTTACCACACGCCGGAGGACAACTGCATCGCGGTTGTCCCTGGAGCAAACGCCGCCTGCACACCGGATTACGTGGAGCGGCACGCCGAAGCGATCCGCGCAGCCCGGCTCCTGCTCGTGCAGCTGGAGATCCCGCTGCCGGCCGTGCAGCGCGCGCTGGAGTTGGCGCGCGAAGCCGGGGTCGTCACGGTGCTGAATCCCGCGCCGGCGCAGCCCTTGTCCCGCGAGCTTCTGTCGCTCGCGGACTGGGTGACGCCGAACGAAACCGAGTTCGCGGCGCTCTCGGGCTCCGCTCCGCAGACGGAAACGGAGTGGCAGGCCGCCCTGCAGCGCTATCAGGCGGAGCACGGCCCGGCCGTGCTCGTTACTCGCGGCGCGAAGGGCTGCTCGTACCTCGCCGCGGACGGTACGCTGCGCACGGTCCCGGCTCCGGTCGTGAACGTAGTGGACACGACCGGAGCCGGGGACGCGCTGAATGCGGCGTTCGGTTTCGGCCTCGCCTCGGGGTGGAGCGTGGAGGAGGCCGCCGCTTTTGCCGTGAAAGCCGCCTCCCTGTCCGTTACCCGCTTCGGCGCGCAGGAAGGGATGCCAAGCTATGATGAAGTGATGGCCGGCGGGACATACTAAATAAGGTTTATGCAAAAGATACCGGAAGCGGGAAGCAGACCGGTATCTTTTTTTAAGGCAACGTCAGACCGAACCGCTTCAGCTCGATGAAGATGCTCTCCAGCTGCTTTCCTTTGTCCGTAATTGTATATTCCACGCGCGGCGGGACCTCCGGGTATACCATGCGTTCGATCAAGCCTTGCTCTTCCAGCTGCTTGAGGCGCAGCGACAAGGTTTTGGGGCTGATGCCTTCCATCGATTTTAACAAATCGCTGAACCGCAGCGTCCCGTCGATCAGCAGATCGCGGAGAATAAGGAACGTCCATTTGGTTCCGATGACGTCAATGGTCTTTTCGATCGGGCATATTTCACCCGGGGTGCCTTTCGTTAATTTCAGCGGCTCTAGGGTATCCAAAAGAAAATCAGCTTCTTTCGCAAGTTCATTTTCACAGCAATCATCCTAAGTATAGCGCAAAGCTTCCCTTTCGGAAACAAGGTGAACTGAAAATCACTACTTCCCAACAGGAACTAAGGTTGCTAAAATAGGAACTGTAAAGAAAATAAATACAGATCAAAAAGGAGAGAAAAGCATGCCACATTTATCTTCCCCTTTTAAATTGCTCAACCTGGAGCTTAAAAACCGCATCGTTATGCCTCCGATGTGTCAATATTCGGTGGAAGCGAAGGACGGAATCCCTAACGAATGGCATTACGTCCACTACGTTTCGCGCGCCGTCGGCGGCAGCGGGCTGATCATTATGGAAATGACGGACGTCGAGCCGGACGGCCGCATCTCGGATTACGACCTCGGCTTGTGGTCGGATGCTCACATCCCGGCGTTCAAACGCATTATTTCCGAAGTGCAAAAATACGGCTCCCGCATCGGCATCCAAATCGCCCATGCCGGACGCAAGGCGGAGGACGCCGCCGTCCCTGTCGGCCCTTCCGACATTCCGGTCAGCGATCAATTCAAAAAGCCTAGACCGCTAACGACCGAAGAGGTGCAGGCGATGGTCGTCAAATTCCAGGACGCCGCGCGCCGAGCCGTCGAGGCCGGCGTAGATACGATCGAGCTTCACGGGGCGCACGGCTACCTGATCCACCAATTCCATTCACCGGCCATCAACAACCGGACGGACGCGTACGGCGAAGACTTGTCCCGCTTCGGCGTCGAAGTGATCCAGGCGGTCAAAAGCGTCATGCCGGCGGGCATGCCGCTTATTATGCGAATCTCCGCGGTCGAGTATATCGACGGAGGCTACGATCTGGCGCACAGCATCGAAATCGGACGCAAGTATAAAGAGGCCGGCGTCGACATCTTCCACGTGAGCAGCGGCGGCGAAGGTCCTGCCGGCGCAAGGAAGCCGGGCAATTATCCGGGCTATCAGGTACCGATGGCCCGAGCCTTTAAGGAGGCGCTGCAGGTACCGGTCATCGCCGTCGGCATGCTGGAGGACGCCAAGCTGGCGGAAGCGACCGTAGCGAACGAGGATGCCGATCTCGTGGCCGTCGCCCGCGGCATGCTGCGCGATCCGTATTGGGCCACTCACGCCATTCAAGCCGTAAGCCGCGAGAAGGTGAATGTGCCGAAGCAGTATGAAAGGGCCTATTGATCCGTAACATGTCCTTACTGCATTCAGCCCGGTTCCCACTGGCGCTGATCGCACTTGATCAGCGCGCTCGCGAACGGCAAGCCGGAGGAGCCTGCCTCTCGGCGGAATCGTCATCGACAGCCGCTTCGGACTTGGCTGGCTTCCTCTCGCAGCTCCGCTAATTACGCTTGGCGGCTGGCCAATCCCCTGATCAACTGGCCGCTTCGCCGCCGGCAAAGCGGCCGGCAAGCTGCCAACCTGTTGGCTTCAGCCCGCATTACTCGCCTTCCCGGTGAGAAATGCGGGCTGTTTTTAATACCCATGTATTTACAATGTCCGTCCCATCTCGCAAGATAGAGCTATCCAAGTTGTCCATAAAAGATCGATAAGGAGTGAGCGGCATGCCGGTCATTGCGCTTCTGCGCGGTATCAACGTCAGCGGTAAAAACATGATTAAGATGGACCGGTTAAAGGCGTTGTTTGAAGCGCTGGGCTACCGGGAGGTACGAACGTACATCCAAAGCGGCAATGTGGTATTTGATACGGACGCTCCGGCGTCGGCCGTTGCGGATGCGGTAGAGCGAAGGATCCGGGAGGAGCTCAGTTATAACGTGAAAGTGCTCGTGAGAACTTCCCGGGAGCTGGAGGAGATCGCAGCCCGGAACCCTTTTGGCGCGGCAGACGCTTCTGAGGGCGAGCCTCCCTACGTTACTTTCCTGTTCGGAGAACCTTCCCCGGAAGCGTTAGCGAAGCTGGAAGCATCCCGTCGGGGCGATGACGAGGTTCGCGTCTTGGGCCGGGAGGCTTACGTGCTGTGCCGGAACGGCTACGGCAAGACGCCGCTGTCCAACAGCTTTCTCGAGAAGAAGCTGGACGTGTACGCCACGACGCGGAATTGGAAGACGATCCATGCCTTGATCGAGATGAGCCGAAGTTAACCGTGAGCATGCCGCGGCCCGGTTTCAAGGTTGGACGGTGCTTATGGTATAGTGAAGGCAGGATTCGATTTGTTCAGTAAAGGAGACTGTAACCGATGACCTCCCCGATTAATGCGTATTTAGCCCAGGAGCGCGACCGCCATCTGGCGGAGCTGATGGAATTCGTCCGCATCCCGAGCGTGAGCGCCAGCACTGAGCATAAGCCGGACATGGCCCGCGCGGCCGAATGGCTGGCGGCGCAGCTGAGGCAAGCGGGACTCGAGAACGTCCAGGTGCTTCCGACCGCAGGCCACCCGGTCGTGTACGGCGACTGGCTGCATGCGCCCGGCCAGCCGACGGCGCTCATTTACGGCCACTACGACGTGCAGCCGGCCGATCCGCTGGAGCAATGGACCAGCGAGCCGTTCGAGCCCGTCATCCGGGACGGCAAGCTGTACGGCCGCGGGGCGACGGACGATAAAGCTCAGCTGTACACCCACGTGAAGACCGTCGAGGCTTTCCTGCAGACGCAGGGGAAGCTCCCGGTAAACGTCAAGTTCTGCATCGAAGGCGAGGAGGAGATCGCCAGCCCCAGCCTTCCGGCGTTCCTGGAAAAGCAAGCTGAGCTGCTGAAGGCGGACGCGATCGTCATCTCAGACGGGCCGATGCACGACGAGGGCGTGCCCTCGATTTGCTACGGTCTTCGCGGCCTGTGCGGCTTCCAGCTCGACGTGCAAGGTCCGAAGAACGACCTGCACTCGGGCCTGTACGGCGGCGGCGTTGCAAACCCCGCCACCGCGCTGGTGGAGCTGCTATCCTCCATGCGGAACGCCGAAGGCCATATTACGATCGAAGACTTCTATGAAGGCGTGAATGTATTATCCCAGACGGAACGGGAGGCGTTTCGCGAGCTGAGCCTGGACGACGTCAAGCTCGCAGGCGAGCTGGCGGTGCCGGAGCTGACCGGCGAGGCGGGGTACTCGTTCCTCGAACGGACGACGGCACGGCCCACGCTCGAAGTGAACGGCATTTACGGCGGGTATCAGGGCGAAGGCCTGAAGCCGATCGTCCCTTCGGCAGCGTCCGCCAAGCTGTCCTGCCGGCTCGTCGATCAGCAGGACCCGGACCGGATCATGCAGGCGATCGAGCGGCATATCGCGAAGCACAAGCCGGCAGGCGTCACGGTAAAGGTACAGCAAACCCACCGCGGCAAGCCGTTCTACATTTCGCCGGAGCACCCTTACATTCAGGCGGCAGCGGCGGCCTATGAGACCGGCTTCGGGAAGATGCCCGTCTATATCCGCAGCGGCGGTTCCATCCCGATCGTGGAGGTATTCTCCCGCGTGCTCGGAGCGCCCGTGGTCATGATGGACTTCGGCCTGCCCGGCGAAAATATGCATGCCCCCAACGAGCATTTTCACTTGGAAAATTTCGATAAGGGCATTGCGACGCTGGTGCAATATTGGCAGGAGCTGAGCCAGCTGCAGAAGTAGCAAATAAAAGAGCCAAAAAACTTTTCACTATGTGCAAAAGAACCTTCAGACCACTATAACAGTGGAAGCTGAAGGTTCTTTTGGATCGGGATTATAATAGCATGGGATGAATTTACCCCGGATATTAATTGCGATAAGCCTGCGGCTATTCCGTCCGCGGACCCGCCTTTCTTACCGCCTCGGGTGCATCCGGGAACTTCTCGAAGTTCCGGCTGAAGCGTTCCGCAAGCTCGCGGGCCTTCGCATCGTAAGCGGCATGATCGGCCCAAGTGCGGCTCGGCTGCAGCACCTCGCTCGGAACCCCTTCTACCGCCTCCGGCACGGCGAGGCCGAATACCGGGTCCGCGCTGAAGGCGCTTCGCTCGATGGAGCCGTTGATAGCCGCCGTCACCATCGCGCGGGTGTAGGCCAGCTTCATCCGCTGCCCGACTCCATAAGGTCCGCCGGACCAGCCGGTGTTCACGAGATACACGCGTACGCGGTGCTCCTCGATCTTGCGGCCCAGCATGTCTGCATACACACTCGGTCTAAGCGGCAGGAACGGCGAGCCGAAGCAAGCGGAGAAGGTCGATTCCGGCTCCGTGACGCCACGCTCCGTTCCGGCCAGCTTGGACGTGTAGCCCGAGAGGAAATGATACATCGCCTGCTCCTTCGTCAGACGGGCGATCGGCGGCAGCACGCCCGAGGCGTCCGCCGTCAAGAATATGATCACCTTCGGATGTCCGCCTATGCCCGGAATGAGTGCGCCCGGGATATAATCCACCGGATACGCCGCGCGCGTATTCTCCGTCAGCGAGCCGTCGTTGTAATCGGCTTCCCCCGTTGTCGGGTCCAACACCACATTCTCCAGCACGGAGCCGAAGCGGATGGCGTTCCAAATCTGCGGCTCCTTCGCTTCGGACAGGCCGATGCACTTGGCATAGCAGCCGCCCTCGAAGTTGAAGACGCCGCGCTTCGACCAGCCGTGCTCGTCGTCCCCAATCAGGCTGCGTTCCGGATCGGCGGACAAGGTTGTTTTGCCGGTGCCTGATAATCCGAAGAACAAAGCTACGTCCCCGTCGGCTCCGGCATTGGCGGAGCAGTGCATCGGCAGGACGCCGCGCATCGGCAGCAGGTAGTTCAGCACGCTGAAGATCGATTTCTTCATCTCGCCGGCATATTCGGTGCCGCCGATCAGTACGATTTGCCGCTCGAACGAAATAATAATGAATGTCTCCGACTGCGTTCCATCCGACGCGGGATCCGCCTTCAGCCCGGGGAGCGCATAAACCGTGAACTGCGGCCGGTGTGCGGCCAGTTCCGCCGCATCCGGACGAATAAACAGTTGACGGACGAACAGATTATGCCAGGCGTACTCGTTCACCACGCGAATCGGCAGCCGGTATTCGTCGTCCGCTCCCGCGAACCCGTCAAAGACGAACAGCTCGCGGTCCTGCATATATTGAAGTGCTTTCCGGTACAAGCTGTCGAACTGCGCTTCGGAGATCGGCTGATTAACGGGCCCCCAGGCCACATGCTCCGACACGGAGGCTTCCCGCACAATATATTTATCCTTGGGAGAACGCCCCGTGAATTTCCCCGTCGTCGCGCGGAACGCCTGAGCGGAGGACAGAACGCCCTCGCGTCGGCTCAAGGCCAGCCGGACTAATTCGTCAGCGGATAAATTCAGATGGACCGTTCCCGTCGTAACCAAACTATGCGGGGCTTGCATCACATCGCGTTCATGGATCATGCAGTTCATCCCTTTCTTCGTAAACGTCTAATTAGTATGTAACATATATTTTAATAATGCGCAATAATTTGTTCATATTGTTCATAACAACGTCATAATTTTACTCATCTACCTACTATAAGCTACGAAAACTTATAATTCTTATCAACCAAAAAAGCCCATCTCCTGCAGCAGCAGGAAATGAGCTTCTTCGGTCATTCTAGCGTTTCAATACCTATGCACTTCGTTTATCTCCAGCACCTTCAGCGCTTCATTCCCCTGGTTTCAGCTTCCCGGCACATAACCGTTATTCCGCATGAATCCAGTTCACGCCCTTCTCCGCCAAGTACTGCTCCCACTCTTTGGGCACCGGGAAATCGCTGATGATGAGGTCGATTTCCTTGAGGTCGGCGATTTTATAGAACTGCACTTCCCCGAACTTGGAATGGTCGGACAGCACGATGCTCTGCTTGGAGTGCTCGATGAGCTTCCGGGCCAGCTGCCCCCGCTCCGCGTCAAAGCCGGTGATGCCCTTGCCCATCATGATGCCGTCGATCGAGATAAACGCTTTGTCGGCGTAGAACGTTTCGATCATCTTCTCCGCTATGGCACCGGATACCCGGGAATGCTTGCTGTTCACCTTGCCGCCGATGAAATAGATTTCCCCCGAGAACAAATCCTTATTCTGGTAGTCGATGAGCAGGTACAGCACAGGCACGGATACGGTCAGCACGGTGATGTTCTTCTTGCCGAGCAGGTAATGGATCATCTGCTGGGTGGTCGTCCCGTCATCGACGAAGATGACGTCATTGTCCTCCACGAGCGAAGCCGCCGCGCGCCCGATGCGCCGCTTCTCCTCGGCTCTCGTGATCTCCCGCTTGAAATGGGCGGGCTCCTCACGGGCCAGATTGATTTTGACGGCGCCGCCGTACACCCGCTTCAGCTTGTTCTCCGCCTCCAGCTCCTCCAGGTAACGCCGGATCGTTTCCGAGGATACCTTGAGCTTGTCCACCAGGTCTACAGTTCTGACTTTTCCTTCCAGATTCAACATATTAAGGATGAGATCCTTACGTTCCTCGCCGATTAATGACACTTCAGAGGATCCTCCTCCATGAATGTGGTACTTCTGTCACCCATTATAAACAGCCTTGCAAAAGCTTGTCATTATTTACTTTTTCTCAACATGCTCGTGAATTATGATACCACGCCGCTCCAACGCGCGGAAAATCGTCTGAGGGTCGAACGCATGCTCCGGAATAGTCACCCCGGTGCGCTGCACCTCGCCCTTCGCGATCAGCTCCGCGGCGATGGCCATCGGAATGCCGACGTTCCGGGTGTAAGCCCGGAGTCTCTCCCAGCCCTCCACGGAGCCGTCGGAGGCCGGATGCGTATGCGTTATCGTATGCGTTGCCTGCCGGCCGTCCTTCGTGCCGGATACCTCCACGTGCAGGGAATAGCCGTACAGCTCGGTTTCCTGGCCTTCCTTCGAATTATACAGGTACTGAGCGATCGCATCCATGATGCCGATTTCGGTATCGCCGACGCGGATCGGCTCATTCCGCATGAAGCCCCAGTCGTAGAGCGCACGGACGAGCTGCATGTTCTTCTGCGGCCAAGTGCCCCGCACCTTGATCAGCTTGACGTTCTTAGCGGCTAGCGCCTCCGCCAGCGTCTTCGTCTCCGCGTGCGGAATGATGTACTGCACGTTCTTGCCGTAAGGCTGCGGCAGCTCCACCTCCAGGGGTCTGGCGAACGGCGGCACCTGGACGAATTGCCCGTTCTCGTACACGACGCGTCCCTCCAGATTCGGATCGTACTCGTACGTCGTTGTTTCCGTGATGGACTTGGAGAACGCGATCGGACGGTAAGAGCCGTGGCTCACGCGAACCGTATCCACCTCGTCCAGTTGATTCGCGGCGTGCATCGCCATCATTTGGGTGACGCCCGGCGTCATGCCGAAGCCCGGGATGAACGTTTTGCCATGACGCTTGAACAGCTCGTCAGACGCGTATTCTTCGCCGAAGCCGTTCAGATTCACCCCGTGGCAGCCCGCTTCCGCGATCCAGGCGGTGGACAGACCGTTCAATGTAATGGTCGTGCCGTCCATGACCACATCATAGCCATTCATGAGCAGGACCGTCGCCGCTTTGTCAAAAATGTTCACCTTTACGAAATCCACGCGCGGATCGTTCAGCCAGGCAACCACCTTCAAGCCTTCCTCTTCATTGAAATCCGCTACCGTAATTTGATCGAAGCTTGAGAACTGCACCAAATCAAGAATCGCCTCGCGGCAAATACGTCCTGCACCGCCTAAACAAAATACTTTCATCTCAATTGCCTCCTCGGGAGAATGGATATTAGGGCCAGTTCCCGGTTCTAAACACGCTGCACTTACAGCCAAAAGCGGTTTCGCTCGACAGCCTCGAGCAATCGCTCCATATCTTCCGGACGCACATCGCCGATGTGGCCGATCCGGAACGTCGACGCCGCGGTAATTTTGCCTGGGTAAAGCACGAAGCCTTCCTGTTTCATCAATTGGTAAAATGCCTCAAAGCTGAATTTCTCCGACTCCGGATAATAAAAGGATGTAATAATCGGCGACTGCATCGCCTTCGGCAGCAGCGTCCGGAAGCCCAGGCGCTCCATCCCTTCCACCAGCGTCTGATGATTCCGCGTATAGCGACGTTGCCGTGCGGCGATCCCGCCTTCCTCCTCTAGCTCGCGGAGCGCCTCGTCGAATGCGCGGACGACATGGGTCGGCGAGGTAAAGCGCCACTTGCCGTCCTGCCGCTCCATGGTGTCCCATTGATCGAACAGATCCAGGGACAACGAACGGGCAACGCCTTTGCAGCGCTCCAGCCGCTCCCGGTTCGCCACGATAAATCCGAAGCCGGGTACGCCTTGGATGCACTTGTTGCTGCTGCTGATCAGGAAATCAATATCCAGCTCAGCCATATCGATCTCCACTCCGCCGAAGCTGCTCATCGCGTCGACGATCAAGATCCGGCCGCTCCGCTTAACGGCCTGCGCCAGCTCGGAAAGGGGGTTCAGCATGCCGGTTGTCGTCTCGCCATGGACAAACGCGACGTGCGTAATCGCAGGGTCGGCTGCAAGCGCGGCTTCAACTTCGGCCGGTTCGGCATAGCCCGTCTCGCCCAGATCGAGCACGGTCGTGTCGATCCGCAGCACCTCGGCAATTTGCGCGACCCGCTTGCCGTAAGCCCCGTTGACAAGCACGAGCAGCCTCCCTCCGTCCGGTACGACCGAGCCGATCACGCTCTCCACGGAGAAGGTGCCGCTGCCCTGCATCAGCACGGCGGTGTAACGTCCCGGCTCCGTGGAAGCCAGCTTCGTCAGCTTGGCGCGAATGCCCTGCACCAATTGGTTATACTCCTTGTCCCACGTGCACCAATCCTTCAGCATGGCGGCTTTGACCCGCTTCGTTGTGCTGAGGGGCCCCGGTGTGAGGAGCAAATACGGATTATCCGGCAATTGCAGATCTGTCATATTTGTACTTTCTCTCCTTTTGTTATGGCTATGTAGTGCTCCAACAAGCCGTTCGATCCTTAAGTTGAAGGATGGTCCCCTGCCTGCAAACGGGCATTGACTTCCTCGATTACCGGATCTAACGCTCCGATGCTCTCAATTACATAATGCACTCCCGCCTTGCGGTATCGGCGCTCCACCTCGGCCAGCTTCACAGCCAGCTCGTCCGGATCGCACGCATTCACCTCGGCCTCGCTCATGCCGAGCTCGCTGCCGCCCTTCAGGATGCCGACGGTCCAGGCGCCCGCATTCACGCCTTCCCGGATGTCGCTCAGCGTATCGCCCACCTTAACGATATGCTTCATCGGATAAATGCCGAGACGAATCGCATTCTCGTAGATCATCCATGGATACGGCCGGCCCTGCGGCACTTCGTCCGGTGTAACGAGGCAGTCGGGCACATAGCCCTTGCGCTTCGCCTCCGCCGTTACGGTCCGCATCATCTCCATCGTGTAGCCCGTGGTGGAGCCGATCTTGATCCCTTGCCGGCGAAGCCGGGCTACCTGCTCGATCGCGCCCGGAATCGGGTCCGTATATTCCTTCAGCACCTCGAAAATTTGCTGCTCGAAATCCGCATACAGCGAATGGACGTCCGCTTCCGTCGGCTCTTGCCCGAAGGCCGTCTTCCAAAGGCCCGCCACGCGCTCCATCCTGCAGATCGCCTGCACGTGATCCCACTTCAGGAGTCCCATCGGCTCCCTCGCTTCCTCCATCGTGATGGAAATGCCCCGATTCTTGAAAATATCCACAAATACGGCTACAGGAGCAAAACAGCCGTAGTCGATCGTCGTCCCTGCCCAGTCCAAAATGACACCTTGCACGCGCATAAGTCGCGCCTCCCTTTATTTTTGAATTTGCCAAGCTTCGGTCCGCTTTCTAACGGACTTTACAATCAGTTCATACAAAGCTCGCACGACGATATTCGTCACCACGATTAATGTGGACATGGCGGCCGCTGCGGCGACATCCCCCGCATCGTCCATGTTGACGATCGATACCGAAGCCAGATTGTAGTCGGCGGACCTCAGGAAGATGACCGCGGACACGGTAACCATCGAGTTCACGAAGTAATACATGACGATCTCAATAATGGCCGGCATCGAGAGCGGCACCGTAATCCGCAGGAAGGTCCGGTAGAACGGCACTCGCATCGCATTCGATACCAGCTCGAACTCCTTATCCTGCTTCTTCAGCGAGGCCGTCGCCGTAATGAACGGCACGGAATAGAAATGGATGACGTTGGCGATTACCAAGATCGCTACGGTTCCGTATAATCCGTTCAGCGGATTGTCCGGATGGTTGAAGAAGAAAATATAAGCCAGACCGATGACCATCCCGGGCAGCGCCATGGGCAGGATCGACAGGAAGTACGCAAGCTGCCGCAGTCCCCCGTAGTGCCGCGTCTTCTCGATCAGATAAGCGAAGACGAACGTCACGACCGTTCCGGCCACGGCGGTCAAGAGAGACACCTTGATGCTGTTCCAGAACGGCTCCAGCCCTCCTGCGGCCACCCGCGAGAAGTCGTAATGATTCAGACTCGGCGTAATTTCATACGGCCATACCTTCACGAGCGAAGCGAATACGACGGTAACGAGCGGCAGCAGCAGCGCAATGGCGATGACTGTGCACAGCGTGCCGTAGAGGCGGTCCCGCACCTTCCGCTCTTCCACCCGGTAGCGGGTAGACCGGGCCGACATCATCGCACGCTGCTTCCGCTCGATGATACGGTCGACCGCGAAGGCGATGAAGGCCGGGATCGTGAGCAGAATGCCTACGGTCGCGCCCATCGGCATATTTTGCTGTCCGATGACCTGCTTATAAATGTCCGTCGCGAGCACGTTGTATTGTCCGCCGACCGCCTGAGGCGCCCCGAAGTCCGTGAAGCTGGCTGTGAAGCAGACGAATAACGCGCTGATTAAGCCGTATTTGACCGTCGGCAGCGTCACCGTCAGGAACGTCCGGAGCTTCCCGGCGCCAAGCGTCTCCGCCGCTTCATACAAGCGGTAATCTGACATGGACAATGCCGTGATGAAGATCAGATACGCCTGGGGAAACAGGTAGATGATCTCCGATAAAATAATGCCGACCGGCCCGTACAAATGAATGTCGATACCGAAGGGCAGCAGTCCGAAGAAGCCTTTGGTGACAAGTCCCTGCTTGCCGAATAAGTACGTCAGCGCTATCCCGTGCATCATTGTCGGCTCGAACAACGGGAGCAGCGCCGCATAGCGCAGGACCGCCTTGCCGCGGATCGATGTCCGGGAGATGCCGTAGGCGTAAACGAACGCCAGCAGCGCCGCAATGACGGTCGAAACGACGGAAATGAAAACCGTATTCATGAGCGAAGCGGACAGCGCCGGTGTCGAGAAGTACTTAACGAAATTGGCAAGTCCTGCGAACTCGCCGTCTTTGCCCAGAAATGCCTTGCCGAACAAGAACAGGAGGGGAACGAGAATCGTGAGCAGCAGCGTCAGCACCGCCGCGGCGATCAAGAGCTTCGTCAGCGTATCCTGGCTGAACCCCAACTTACGCTGCTCTAACTTTGCGGGTAACATCCGAACGGCTCCTTTATGCATGGGCTAATGCGGAGGAGGCGAAGGTAACGAGCTTGTCCTCCTGCAGCTCGATGAAAACCGCCGCATTGCGGCTAAGCCTAAGCTGCTCCGCGGCCGGGGCCGGAACGTCGACGGAGAGCACTTGTCCCGCAGCAAGTCTCCCGTCCGGCTCAACGATGAGGGTCAGACGGTAGAAGGATCCGCGGAACTCTGCATGCTTGACAAGCGCCTTGAAGCTTCGTTCGCTTGGGGAAGCCGCTATTCGGATATGCTCCGGTCTGACCGCGATGCGCGATCCCGGTTCCGAGCCGTGCTTCAGGCCGGCCGGATCGATGAAATTGATCGCTCCGATGAAATCGGCAACGAACGGCGTATTCGGCTGCTCGTAGATTTCCTGCGGCGTACCGGTCTGTACGATCTCGGCATTCTTCATTACGACGATGCGATCCGCCATCGTGAGCGCCTCCTCCTGGTCATGGGTCACCATGATCGTCGTAATGCCCAGCCGCTCCTGCAGCTCGCAAATATCCTCGCGCAGCTTCTCCCGTACCTTCGCGTCGAGCGCTGAAAGCGGCTCGTCAAGCAGCAGGAAATCGGGAGAAAGGACGATCGCCCGGGCCAACGCGATCCGCTGCTGCTGCCCGCCGGACAGCTGCGCCGGGTACTTGGCGTGCACATTCTCGAGATCGACGAGAGAGAGTCCTTCCTTGACCTTCTCTTCGATTTCCTTCCTGGAGAAGCCTTTGCCCTGCAGGCCGTACGCCACATTCTGAAATGCCGTCAAATTGGGAAACAAAGCGTACGATTGGAACACCATCCCGATATTGCGGCCCGCGGGAGAGAACGACGTAATGTCTTGTCCGTCTCTCAGGAGCCTCCCCTTTGTAGGCTTCTCCAGCCCTGCAATGATGCGCAGCAGCGTCGATTTGCCGCAGCCGCTGGGGCCGAGCAGGCAGATGAATTCGTTCTTGCGGATATCTAATCGAATATTCTTTAATGCCGTAAACGAACCGAACAGCTTATCAATTCCATCTAAGGTCAAATAAGATGACGTCATATGTGCCTCCTTTGTTTGGTTTCATCTTCGGATGTCATATGTCCATTATAATTTCGATTTGTTAATTCACGGTTAAATGCATGTATATTTTGTGTTATTTATCTTGTTTTAGTTGTTTTTGGTTGCAATAACTTCACTCTCAGCCGACCTGGATAAACGGCTCCGCCGCCCTTGTCTTACAAGGACCGGCGCGTTTATCAACGAAAAAACTGCACGGGACGGTCCCATGCAGCTTTTTCTGCCGCTTGCGGCTGCTTATGATTTCGGTTCGCTTTTGACATTATAACGCTTGTCCCACTCAGCCAGGATGCCGTCCCGGTTCTTCGCGGCATCGTTCAGATCCACTTTGATCAGCTGCTTGAGCGGATCCTTCTCGTAGCCTTCCGGAATGGCATTCGAATCGGATTTGACCGCGAGAATGGCATAATTCTTGTTGTACTCCTTCATCACATCGTCCGTGATCGCCCAATCGAGGAAATCCTTAGCCGCTTGCTTGATCGTCTTCTTCTTCATCAGCGCGTTCGCTTCCACATCCCAGCCGGAGCCTTCCTGCGGGAACACCACCTCAACCGGGGAACCGTTCTTCTTCTCCTGGATCCCGCGATAGCCAAAGGAAATACCGATCGGATATTCGCCTGTGCCCGCCAGCTTCGCCGGCTTGGAGCCGGAATGGACATACATCGCGACGTTGTCATTAAGCTTGTTCATGTAGTCCCAGGCTTTGTCCTTGCCCATCAGCTGGATCAGACCGTTGACGGTCAAGAAGCCCGTACCGGAGGACGAAGGGTTCGGCATCGTGATCATGCCTTTATACTCCGGCTTGAGCAGATCGGCGTACGATTTTGGAATGGCAAGGTTTTTCTTCTCCAGCTCTTTCTTGTTCACGACGATCGCCGTTTCCCAAGCGTCAATGCCAACCCAATGCGGCGTACTGTTCTTGTCCTTGAATTCCGGTTGAATCCGTTCCACGCCCTTTGGCGCATAGCCTTCCAGCATGCTGTTCTGATCCAGCACGAGCAGACTCGTCGCAGCCGTTCCCCAGACGACGTCGGCCTGCGGGTTGTCCTTCTCCGCAAGCAGGCGAGCCGTAATAACGCCCGTCGAATCGCGAACGATGTTAAGCTTTACGTCGGGATATTTTTTCTTATACGAGTCCAAGTAAGCTTTGATTTGGTCGTCTTCGAGTGCGGTGTAGATCGTCAAATCCTTGCTCTTGGTGTCGATGTTCGATTCAGCAGTGGCCGAAGCCTTCCCTGCACTGCCGGATTGCTGCACGCCGGTATCACTCTTGCCGCAGGCGGTAAGAATGGAGAACGTCATCAGACTTGCTGCGATTACAGGTATTAGCTTTTTCATTGCTTCATTTTCTCTCCCTTTAAATCGAATTCTCGTTTGGCCTCACACGTCTAACTATAAGTCCCTTTTGTAAAATACATGTTAAATACACATTAATAAATTGTTTTTATTACTGTTTTAGTTTTATTTACTTTGTTTTATAGAAGTGGGCTCCAAGCTGGGGTACATCGCGTTCTCCGCCTGCTCCTTTGTCGCTCGGTCCTTTACGAGCTCGATGCCGATCAATAGTCCGATCGCATATGCAGGATAAACGGCTACGCCGTCCTTGTCTTACAAGGACCGGCGCGTTTACCAAGGTTGATGCGAAGCTGTAAGTTACGAAAACTTATAAATTCTTATCAACGTAAAAAGGCTGTTCCTTTCCGGCCCATGGACCAGTAAGGAACAGCCTTATGCGAGGGGATATCGCCGAGGGCGAGATCGGTTCTTCACCTGCCGGCGCTACACGCCCGCGGAACGTTTCGAGCTCAGCCTCAGCAGGCCCGCCATCAACAATCCGAATACGGCAGCCGCCCCGCCGATCGTCAGCGTAATATCGGCTCCTGCGGTAACGACGAGACGGGTGAGCGCAATGCCTGCGATCATGAACGAATTCTCGGTGAAATTCTGGATCGCAATCGTCTTGCCCGCTCCGACGAGCGGATGGCCCGCCACCTGCAGCGCGGTATTCATCGGAATCAGGAATAATCCGCCCAGCGCTCCGATCAGCAGCAGCCAGCCCACGGTCACGCCCCAATGCAGCGGGACTAGCGCCAGCAGAATGCAAGCGAACATCGCAAGGCCGTAATACGTCGTTTGGCTCAGCTTGCCGGGACGGGTGAGATAGGGCGCGAGCAGAGCCCCCGCCACGATCCCGATGCCTGTGGAGCCCACGATGGCCGACTGCAGGAACGTATCCTCGATGTACAGCCGCTGCGCAAGCCAGATCAGGAACGTAATGCGCAGCACTGAGGACACCATCCAGAAGGAGCTCGTTCCAATGAGCGAGAAACGCGCTCTCGGATTGGCAAACAGCCGCTTCACATCTCTCAGGAAAGTTTTCGCCGATTCTCCGTACCGCAGGCTCGGATTCGTATCCTCGCAAACAACCCATCGGGTCGCGGCGGCGGAGATCAGGTACAAGATCACGCAAACGGCTAAACCGGCGAGCGGCGTCCGGGACAGGAAGCCCCCGGCTACTGTGCCGAGCAGGATCGCAACGATCGTGCCGGACTCAAGGTACCCGTTCGCTTTCAGCAGCAGCTGCGTATCGCTTCCCGCAATGCCCTTGATCGCCGCATACTTCGCGCAGCCGTACAGAACGGCCCCGATGCCGATGATCATATAGGACCAATGCGGAGGGAGCGGCGTGAATAAGCAAGCGGTGCCCGCCAGCTTGATGAGGCTGCCGATCAGCAGCGTGAAGCCTTTGCTGTTCTTATCGGTGAAGGTACCCACGAACGGCGCGAATACAATGTAGGACAACAGAAATCCCATCTGTACGACCAGCATGCCGGCTTCGGGATTCACCGCTCCCCGCCGGCTTAATAGCCCCAGAATGACGAAGAAAACGACGTTGTCGACAAAAGCGGATAAAAATTGCGAAACATACAGCGACCGCAGCGATCGTTGGATCTCGTTCATGGGCTACGCTCCTTCATCAAGGTGGCTTGGGTCAGACAAGTGACGGCTCCGCCCGTTTCTTCAACGCCACGTAATCGGTCTTGCCGCTTCCAAGCAGAGGCAGCCGCTCCACCCGCTCGATGCGCGAGGGCGCAAGCAGCGGGGAATAGCCGCCCGCAGAGATAAACTGTTTGAAAGAGCCCGGAGCCGCCGCATCCTCCGTCGTGAATAAAACAATCCGCTCCCCCTTGCGCCCGTCACTGACGGACACCGCCGCGAACCCGCCGCCGCCGAATGCCTGCTGTGCCAGCTCCTCCACGAGGTTCAGGGACACCATCTCGCCCCCTACCTTGGCAAAGCGCTTCAGCCGCGACACGATGCGAAGGTAGCCCTCGCCGTCGATCGTCACGACGTCTCCGCAGTCATACCATTCCTCCCGCGGGACGAACCCTTGGCCGTGAATCAGGTACCCCTTCATCAGATTCGGCCCGGACACCTGCAGACTGCCGCCCTCTTCAATGCCCTCCACCTCCTTCAGCCGGTAACGGATCGTCGGAAGCAGCCGGCCGACCGTCCCTTGCTTGCAGCCGAGCGGCGCATTGATGGAAAGCACCGGGGAAGCCTCCGTTGTGCCGTAGCCCTCGAAGATACGGAGGCCGAACTTGGCGCTCCACTGCTCCATCACCTCCGGCTTCAGCTTCTCCGCCCCGGCCACGACGTAGCGCAGCGAGCGGAAATCGTACGGATGGGCCATGCGTCCGTAAGCGGCAAGGAACGTGGACGTGCCGAACAGAATCGTCGCGTTCCGGTCGTAGACGAGCTCCGGGATGATTTTATAATGAAGCGGACTCGGGTACAGAAACACCTTCACCCCAGTCAGCAGCGGCAGCAGCGTGCCTGCGGTGAGTCCAAAGCTATGGAACATGGGCAGCGCATTGAAGAGCGTATCCTTCGCCGTAAAATCGTACAGCGTCCGCGCCTGCTGAATGTTGGCGAACAGATTGCCGTGGCCGAGCACGACACCCTTGGGCTTGTTCTCGCTCCCTGAGGTGAACAGCACGACCTCCCCTGCGCCCTTAACGGCTCTTCTTCCGTCCAACAAATCCAGCAGACCTGCGAGTTTATCGCTCCACCGCACCTGCCCGCGCACATCCTCGAGATACAGCAGCCGGACCCGCTGCTCCAGCGCTTCCGCGAGCGGCCCAAGGTTCGCTTTCTCGATGAACTCCCTCGACGTGACGATTGTCCGGAGGTCCGCCGTTTCGCAGGCGTCCTGCAGGCTCATCTGCCCGGCGGAGAAGTTCAGCATCGCCGGTGTCTTGCCAAGCCGCACTAGTGCAAAGAACGCAATCACGTGGCCGGCCGAGTTCGGCAGCAGCAGCCCGACACGCTCCTGTCCGTGAAGCGGGCGAGACAGCTTCCGGGCGAACAGGTACGCAGCGATGAGCAGCTTGCGGTAAGTCAGCGTCTGCCCCGAGTCGGCGCAAACCGGTAGCCCCCATCCGCTGCGCTTCGCCTGGGCCCGCAGCTCGTCGAACAGGTTCACGTCCGGACGGAGCCGGCTTGTGACGAGCTGCTCCTGCAGCTCGCGCAGGATTCGGTCGGCAGCGCGCTCCTTCTGCACGCGCATAGGTAATTCCGGCTGAGCCTGAAGCTCGAACGCCTCTCCGATATCGATCGTCACTTCAGGAAACCAGACGGTCTTGATTTTATCTCCGATTCGGGACAGCTTGCTCCGCTCGAGCCCGTTAATGGCGATCGGATACAGTCTGGCCCCGGTCCGCAGCGCGATATAGCCGATGCCGGGGTACACCTTCATCAGACCGCCGGTTACGGTGATGCGCCCTTCGGGGAAGATCAGGAGCGGCGTGCCTGCGCGTACGATTCGAACCATCGTCCGGACCGAATAAGGGTTCAGCGGGTCGACCGCAATATGCCGGAACAGATGGACGACGGGTCCCAGCTTCTTTGCGATCCCCGTATTGATGACGAAGGTCAATTCCTTCGGCAGGAACGCCGCGAGCAGCAGCGCATCCAGAAACGATAAATGGTTCGGCATAAGGATCGCCGGACCTTCAAAGCGAAGCCGGCCGAGTCCTGACAGACGCAGCCGGAACAACGCGCGGCCAAGCAAACGAACGATGGCGTACAGCATAACAAGGGCTCCTTCCCCGCCCGGCGTCTCCTTCGTCCGCCGCGGCTCTCTTTGCGTGTATTTCATCCGGAAACACGGTACGAAACACTACTATATCTTTAACCTATTCCGCGGGAGGCGGATCTTGCCACTTCCTTTCGGACAATTCCTCTTAGTACCTGGTTCCATATTTATATTGTGTACCGTCTCAGCTGTTTTCGGATAGTACTAACTTGCCGTAGTACCGGGGAACGAATGCATGAAGGACACGAACGAAAAAAAACCGGCCTCCCGAAGAAGGCCGGTTGCCGCTCCCCTTGCGGCAGGATCAAGGACTGGGGACGGAGATGACGTTCAGTTAAGGGTTGCCCCGTATAATTAATGACCTGCCTCAGCGCCGTCGATATGCTCCAAATAACGGCGCCGGGCGTAAATGATCAGCACCCCGCAGAACACGACCAGCGCCCCGAAGTAGAACGGCACATGGGGGTTAAACCATTCGGCCAGCTTGCCGGCAAGCCAGGAGCCGACCGCTCCTCCCAAGAAACGGACGAAGCTGTAGGCTGCGGAAGCGGTCGACCGTTCGACGGGTGCGGCCAGCATGACGGCCGTGGTGATCAGTGTATTATTGATGCCGAGGAACACTCCGGCGAGGATGACGGCCAGGATGACCGTTGTTTTCGATGAAGTAAACCATCCCATAATTAGCAGATCGGCTGCAAATAAAGTTAGCATCGCCATCATGGAACGGATCGTTCCGAACCGGTTCAGCAGCTTGGGCGCAGCGAAGACCGACGTGATAGCCAGCATGACGCCCCATCCGAAGAAGACGTAACCTAATCCGTGCTCATCCAAATTCATTACGAAAGGCGTGTACGCCATCAGCGTAAAGAAGCCGAAGTTGTACAGCAGCGCGGTCACCGCGAGCGTCAGCAGACCGGGATACTTCAGCGCCCGGAACGGATCCTTCAAGGTGCCGCGGACCTTCGGCTTCGGAACCTTCGGCATAAGCACCATTACAGAGATGAAGCCGATGGCCATCAGTACGCTGACGCCGAAGAAGGGCCCCCTCCAAGAGATGGAGCCAAGCTCCCCGCCCAGCAGCGGGCCAACGGAAATACCGAGACCCAGCGCCGCCTCATACAAAATAATGGCCTTGGCGGTGCCGCCCGAAGACAGCCCGACGATAGCTGAGAGCGCCGTTGCGATGAACAACGCATTGCCAAGCCCCCAGCCGCCGCGGAGCCAGACGATCTGCCAGATACTGCCGGCCGAGCCGCCCAGCGCCGAGAACACGACGATGATCAGCATTCCTGCCAACATCGTCCATTTGGGCCCGATCCGGCTTGACGTCACCCCGGTAATCAGCATTGCCAGCCCCGTAATCAGGTTATAGCTGGAGAACAAGAGAGCCACTTGGCTCGGTGTGGCCTGCAGCTTGCTGGCAATGGCCGGAAGGATTGGGTCGACCAGACCCAGTCCCATGAATGAGATGACACATGCAAAAGCGACCGCCCACACCGCTTTAGGCTGGTGGAAGAGGCCGCCGGAAGAGAGCGGCGATTCAGGCGCCGCCTGTTCTTTGCTTAACATATTCATTCCTCCGAATCGTATGGGTTCAAAGATTTCATTCCTGCTCCGCCTCCGAAGCGAGCCGGGCAAGACCCTTCGTTACCCGATCATGCAGCGACTCCAGTTCGGAACGGACCTCCATAATTTTCTGAGCCTTCCGTTCCAAAAGCTCCAGCTGCTCGGAGAGCATACGCTCCAGCTCCAGCAGCCGGCGCGTCCGGTCTTCCCGGTCCAGCGCGTCCTTATAGCTCTGCCGGCGCTCGCTCAGCTCATCGCTGAACGAGAGGTAGCGCTGCAGATCTTGAAGCGAGAAGCCGAGCACGTCTTTGGCATCGATAATCCGTTTAAGCCTATCGATATGCTCCCGGGTATACAGCCGGACGCCGCCTTCGCTGCGCTGCGGCGCAGCCAGAATGCCGATTTCCTCATAATACCGGATCGTCCGTTTCGTCAGCCCGGTCTCCCTGGCTACGTCCTCGATCTTGAATTGCAGCATCATCAGCCCCCTTCTCCTGTTTCAATACAAATGATTATAGACTTAGTTAACGTTGACGTCAACGTTAACTTTTCATTTCGATTATTAATTGCGATAGCGTCCTCCCGGTATCCGGCGGCCATTCGCACATCCGGCTGCGCCAATAAGAAAAGCTCTGCTTCATCCACCAAGCAGAGCTTCCCCCGTTATTTCGGTTTCGTATTCACCTCGAACATCCAGACCCGGCCGCGGGTATCGAGCCCGTAATCGAAGCCGAGCTGATCCAGCCCCGGGAACGCCCGGCTGAGCAGGGAGGCGGATTGATACGTCAAGCGCTGCATCTCCCGTATCTTACGCGCGGGATTGACCGAAAGCGAACGCCGGATCGCCTTATTGGCTCGAAGCTGAAGGCCGCCCCGGCACAAGTTGGTTACGAACAGGCCCGGACGGGCCAGCCTCCCCACGATCGCCCTGATACGCCAGCGTCCCGACCGCCGGATCGTCTTTACCCGGTAGTCGACGGGTCGGCCCCCGATGGAGGCCAGTTGGATCGCCTGCTGCAGCAGGTACGACCGATGCCGGCGAATCCGGTCCACACGCCTTGCCAGCTCCCGGAACGAGCCGACCCGCTTGATTCGGCCATAATAGTGGCACGAATATCCGCCGCGGTGCTTCCGCAGGAGCATCAGCCCCCGTCCACCCGTGCCTGTCGCAGGCTTCGCCACTACGCTTCCGTAACGGTCCAGCATGTGACGCAGCCGATGTTCGCTGTAACGCTGGGTCTCCGGGATACAGCCGGCAATTCCTTTATGCTTTAACAACACCCCGGTTTTCAGCCACTTATCGGAAATGGTTCTGGGCAACCCCTTCACCTCCTTCGCCTATTGCTAGGTCACTCCTGTCCCTAATACAGTATGCTCCCGTGCACCGGCCATCCTGTATGATTATCCCTTCGGGACAAATTTGGGTACGGCGCTCCGGCTGCACCAGGATAAACGGCTACGCCGTCCTTGTCTTACAAGGACCAGCGCGTTTATCAAGGTTGATGCGAAGCTATAAGTTGTAAAATTTATAAAGTCTTATCAACGCACAAAGACCCTTTCTCCGTCCGGGAAAGGGTCTTTGCGGCGCTCTGGCCCGCTTTTTATTAAGCTTGCTCAAACAAACGCATGTATACTCCGTAGCCTTCCTGCTCCAGCTCTTCCTTCGGGATAAACCGAAGGGCGGCCGAGTTGATGCAGTAACGTAAGCCGGTCGGCGCCGGCCCGTCGCTGAATACATGGCCGAGGTGCGAATCGCCTTCGCGGCTGCGTACTTCCGTTCGGACCATGAAATGGCTGAGATCCGACTTCTCCTTCACGTTCGCAGCTATGATCGGCTTAGTGAAGCTAGGCCAGCCGCAGCCCGAATCGTACTTGTCCAGCGAGCTGAACAAAGGCTCTCCCGAGACGATATCCACGTAGATCCCCTCACGATGGTTGTCCCAAAACTCGTTCTTAAACGGAGGCTCCGTCCCGTTATTCTGGGTGACTTCATACTGCAACGGCGTCAGCTTCCGCTTCAGCGAGCCGAGGTCCTTCGGACCGCGCCAATGCATGTCGATAAAAGCGTCCCGGCCCGAGCCTTTACGGTACATTTTGTAACGGAACGGGTTTTTCTTATGGTAATCCTGGTGGTACTCCTCCGCCGGATAGAACGGGCCGGCCGGAACAATCGGCGTTACGATCGGACGGTCGAAACGGCCGCTTTCCTCCAGCCTGCGCTTTGATGCCTCCGCCTTCTCCCGCTGCTCCTCCGTATGGTAGAAAATCGAGGTCCGGTAGGACGAGCCCCTGTCATGGAATTGTCCTCCTTCGTCCGTCGGGTCGATCTGCTGCCAGAACAGCTCGAGCAGCTTCTCGTAAGGGAAGATGCCCGCATCAAACGTAATTTGCACGGCTTCCGCATGGCCCGTCGTTTCGGAGCATACTTCCTCGTAGGTCGGATTCTCCGTATGGCCCCCCGTATAGCCAGATACGACGCGAATGATGCCCGGCAGCTCCTCGAACGGCGTCACCATGCACCAGAAACATCCTCCCGCAAAGGTAGCCAGCTGAACTTGCTCTACTTGAGCCGATGAACTCATCCCTCATCCCTCCTATAGTTCGGTTCCTTGCCCTAGATGATTTCATTATAGTCCAGGGATCCCCCTTGAAGCCAATGCGCTCCCGCCAGAAGGAGCCGCATATGCCCGCTGAACCTACCGAGCCCCGGGCATTTGCCTCACGCCCACCGTCCGCGCCGCGCATAAGCTATAGCAAATGCTGCTTACACATGAGCGGAGGTGTCCATCTATGGCTTACCGGATCATCGTAGATGTTTCGCAGCGGCGGCTGCATCTGCTGGAGAACGACCGGGTCGTTCAGACGTACCCGATCGCCGTCGGAGCCATGCTGACGCAATCCCCCCAAGGGGATTTCCGGATTATCAATAAAGTACCGAATCCCGGCGGTCCGTTCGGGGTAATGTGGATGGGTCTGTCCAAGCCACACTACGGCATTCACGGCACCAACAACCCGGCATCCATCGGCCATGCGGTCTCCCACGGCTGCATCCGGATGTATAACGCCGACGTGCTGACGCTCGCCCGGCTTGTTCCCATCGGTACACGCGTGACGATTCGTGCTTGACGCTGCCCTATAGACGGCAGCAAGGGGTCTGCATGTCCGGGCATCACCGGCTATTTCGCCCGAAAATGCAGCATAACGAACAGGACACCCGGGTGAGGGTGTCCTACGTTCCGCTGGATGGCGGCTGCCTCGTTCAATAAGTCCGGGCCGTCAGCTGGTCCAAGCTTTTGAACTCATATCCCTGGCTCCGGGCTGCGTCAATAATGCGGCCGAGCGCCTCCGCATTGTCTCTGGATATCGTATGCAGCAGGATGACCGCACCGGGATGGAGCTGCTCCGTGACCTTCTCGTACGCATAACCCGATCCCTTCTGCGCCTTCGTGTCCCAGTCCTTATAAGCGATCGACCAGAATACGTTCGTATAGCCTAGACGGCGGGTCGCCGCGAGCATCCGTTCACTGAATATGCCCCGCGGCGGGCGGAGATACCGCACCTCCTGCTGCCCGGTCAGCCGGATAATCTCGGCCTTCACGGAGTCAAGCTCCTTCTGGATTTGCGCTTCGGATATTTGGGACATGTCGGGGTGGCTCCACGAATGATTGCCGACCAAATGCCCTTCGGCCGCCATCCGCTTCACGAGGTCCGGCTTATCCTTCAAATAATGCCCCGTGACGAAGAAGATCGCAGGAACGCCTTTCTCCTTCAGCATGTCGAGCACCTTCGGCGTATATCCGTTCTCATAGCCGTTGTCGAACGTCAGGTAGAGCTCCTTGCGGCTTGTGTCTCCGAGGAAGATGGCTTCATGTTTCTGCAGCTCTTCCTTGAATCCTTCGTCGTCGATGGACGGAAGCTTATGGTCCACGCTTTTCCTGAACCCAAAATGATGCGGAGTCCCCGTATCTTCCGCCGCCGCAGGCTGCAGTGCCGTTACGTATAACAAAGCGGCGGCGGCCAGAGCGCAGATGCTTTTGCGCATAAGTATCCTCCCTGACTTTATCGTCGTTTTCCCGATTTTGCAGCTTTCCCCAGAACTAATGTCCCACCGCTGCGGTGCGGTTATACGGAATCGTCTTGAATTCTCCGCAGGGCTGAATTATAGTATGTTTACATATTGTCGAACGAATAGGATAGGGAAGTGAATTTTCTGATGTACCAATATATGGACCGGGAGTATACCGAAACCGATTTTAGCGGGTCCGATCTGCGGGAGGGCGAGCTGCGGGGCTGCACCTTCATCCGCTGCCGCTTTCGGGGAACCCGTCTTGAGGAAAGCCATACCTACGCCTGCAGGTTTATCGAATGCGATTTCACGAACGCGCAGCTGAACGCCTCCGTCCATACGGGCTCGGCCTTCACCAACTGCCGGTTCAACGGAGCGAACCTGTTCGTCGCTAAACTTGAAGAATGCAAGATGGTCGGTTCCGATTTCACCGAGGCCAATATGGATGGCATGACGATCCGGGGCGGAGACTGGTCCTACACCCTGCTGCGGCATGTGAACCTTGCCAAGCAGAACCTGCGGGGCATCCGCTTCCTGGAGGCCGACCTTTATTCCGCCGGACTGGAAAAAGCCGACCTGCGGGATGCCGATTTCACCCGGGCCAACCTGGCCAAAGCGAAGCTTGGCGGCGCCGATCTGCGGGGAGCGGCGATGGAGGGCGTCGATTTCAAGGCGCTCGACGTCAAGGGAGCCCGCTTGGATACGGGCCAGGCCATTCTTCTTGCCCGCTCGCTCGGCGCCAAAGTGAACTAAAGCCGGGTGGCGCTTGAAGGACCATTCACTTCCGCAGCGTCAAGAAAGCAAAAAGACCGCAGTCCCGCTCCCCCACCGGAAGCGCAAGCTGCGGTCTTCTTTTGGTTTATCCCAGGACGACGCGGTCGTCTACGAACTTCTCTCCGCGAATACGAGCAAATTCATTCAGCAGTCCCTCGACGGTGAGATCCGGCTTCTCGGTCTCAGGCACGTCCAGGATGATTCGCCCCTTGTCCATCATAATGAGCCGGTTGCCGAGACGGATCGCCTGCTCCATGTTGTGCGTCACCATGAGCGTAGTAAGTTTCATCTCCTCTACGATCTGCTTCGTGAGCTTCGTGATCAGCTCGGCTCGCGAAGGATCGAGAGCAGCCGTATGCTCGTCCAGAAGCAGGATGCGCGGCTCCGTAAAGGTCGCCATCAGCAGACTCAGCGCCTGCCGCTCCCCTCCGGAGAGCAGTCCGACCTTCGCGCCGAGCCGGTTCTCCAGCCCGATGCCGAGACGGCTGAGCTGCTCGCGGAACAGCTTCCTCTTCCTCCCGGTGACGCCGATGGACAATCCCCGTGGCTTACCCCGCCGGTAAGCCATTGCCAAGTTCTCTTCGATCGTCATCGTCGGCGCCGTACCGGCCATCGGGTCCTGGAATACGCGGCCGATCCAATCGCAGCGGCGGTGCTCCGGCAAGTGTCCGACCGACTGGCCCGCAATGGACACCTTGCCGAGGTCCGGCGCCATTACGCCCGAAATGATGTTCATGAGTGTAGACTTCCCGGCCCCGTTACTGCCGATGACGGTGACGAAGTCTCCTTCCCGCAGATGCAGGTTGATGCCGGAGAGCGCGACCTTCTCGTCCGGCGTGCCGGGGTTGAACAGCTTCGTTACTTGTTCGATGCTCAGCATGAGCGCTCACCTCCTCGGCCTGAAGCTTCCAGCTGCGCCGCCCGCTTGCGGACGAGCGCCTTCTGGCGCAACGATCCCCGTACCATCGGCAGCGTCAGCGCCACGATGACGATGAGCGCCGTCATCAGCTTCATATCCGTCGGCTCGAGTCCGATCCGGATCGCCAGCGCCACAACCAGGCGGTAAACGATCGCACCCAGCACTACGGCGAACGTCGCCCGGATGACCGTGCGGTGTCCGAAGATCGCTTCGCCGATAATGACGGAGGCTAGTCCGATGACGATCATGCCGATGCCCATCGTAATGTCGGCGAAGCCCGAATACTGCGCGATCAACGCGCCGGACAGCGCAACGAGGCCGTTGGACAAGCTGACGCCGACGATGATCGTGCCGTGCGTGTTCACCCCGAAGCTGCGGATCATGCGCGGATTATCGCCTGTCGCCCTCAGCGCAAGGCCCAGATCCGTATGAAGGAACCAGTCGAGCGCGAATTTCACGACGAGCAGCACGAACGGCATGACGAGCAGCACCTTGACGTCCGTCAGCAGCGTATCCACGCCAAGAAGCGGGATGTTCGCCTTGCCCATGATGCGCAAATTGACCGAATACAGCGCAATCATCATCAATATCCCCGACAGCAG
Source organism: Paenibacillus gyeongsangnamensis (assembly GCF_027533625.1). Lineage (GTDB taxonomy): Bacteria > Bacillota > Bacilli > Paenibacillales > NBRC-103111 > Paenibacillus_G > Paenibacillus_G gyeongsangnamensis. The sequence goes on from NZ_JAQAGZ010000019.1 coordinate 86,925, forward strand.
CGCATTGATCCGCCCCTTCGTGTGAAGCAAGCCGGTAATCGCCCCCGCCACGAGTCCTCCGAGAAACGCGCAAAGAGTCGCCAACGCCGGCGAGGCCCCGCCCGCAATCATCACCGAGGCGATCGCGCCTCCCGTCGTGAAGCTCCCGTCCACCGTCAGGTCGGGAAAATCCAATATCCGAAAAGTAATATAGACGCCGAGCGCCATAATGGCATACAGCAGGCCGAGCTCTACCGAGCCGGTCAGTGCATCAAGCATTCGTGATTCCTCCTCTTAGGAATGAAGAATGACCTTTCCGCGAGGAGAAGGTCACCCTGTACCGCATTATTTCGCCGTTCCGCTAATCAAGTTTTTCTTATCCTGCATCTTGTTCTTCATGGAATCGGTGATCTCTACGCCTTGGGCTTTGGCCGCATCCGTATTGATGATCAGGTCCAGCTTATCCGGATAGCTGACCTTCATATCGCCCGGCTTCGCCCCGTTCTTCAAGATTTCGACCGCCATCTTGCCGGCCTGGTAGCCGTGGTCGTAATACTTGAAGCCGTAAGTGGCGAGTGCACCGCGCTCCACGGTATCCCGATCGCTCGAGAAGAACGGCAGCTTCTTGTCGTTCGCTACTTTAATAATCGAATCCACCGCGCTGACAACCGTGTTGTCCAGCGTAATGTAGAAGGCATCCACACGGCCCACCAGCGATTCCACCGCCTGCTTCACTTCCGAGCTGTTCGTCACGGCCGCCTTCACGAGCTTGATGTTGTGCTTTGCAAGCGCCGCTTCCGCCGTCTTCGCCATAATGGCGGCGTTTGGCTCGCCTTCGTTAATCACGATCCCGACAGTCTTCACCTTCGGGAAGTCGGAAGCGATGAAATCCATCAGCTTCGGTACCGCATCTGGATGCGTATCCGCCGCCCCGGTGACATTCCCGCCCGGCTTATCCAGGCTCTTCACCAGCTTGGCGCCGACCGGGTCGGTAATCGCCGCGAACACAACCGGCGTATCCTTTACGTTCTGAACGACCGCCTGGGCGGACGGGGTTGCGATCGCCAGCACGAGATCTTTCTTATCGGCGGCGAATTTTTGAGCGATGGTTAAATTCGTGGTGCTGTCGCCTTGCGCGTTCTGATAGTCGACCTGCAGGTTATCTTTGTCTACATACCCGCTGTCCTTCAGTGCGGCGAGGAAGCCTTCCCGTGTTGCGTTAAGCGAAGGATGCTCGACAATTTGGGTAATGCCGATCTTGACGACCTTCTTGTCCTGCGGTTTGGAAGCGCCTCCCGCAGCGTCATTAGCAGGGCTCTTCGTACCGCAGCCCGCGAAGATGAGCGGCACGGCTACGAGCAGCGATAACCATTTGACGGATTTCATTAGCAGACCTCCAGTGTAACGTTAAAATGCTTTAAAGCAATAATGTATATCTTATTACGGTGAACCCTCATCCGTCAATGAATAAATGGCAATCGGAGTGAGCGGCTTCCATGGAATGGAAGTAAAGGCCGGCTTGCCATTTTATAGCATTTTCCGGGTGAAATAACGTTGCCAAAGGCGGTCGGCCACAGCATAAATGGACACGGATAGGGAATGATAAACCACATATAGGTTAAAGCAATTCAGCGGAGGCCGACTCGATGTACAGCTTGATTGCCTTGCTCTTGATTAGCGCCCTCGGACTTTGGCGGCTTCCCGTACTGCGGACCGCCTTGCACCCGCTCGAAGTGGTAACCGTCTGCTTCCTGACCGCTATCCTGCAGCAGTTCTCTTATGCCATCCTTATTATCAATCTACAATACTTGCAATTCAGCGGCAGCGTCACGGATTTCCTGACCTTGAAGGTCGACCAGCTCCTTGTTGCGCCGCTAATTCTGACCTATGCCGCCGGCGCTATCTTCCATGAAAAGGCAGGTCCGGTCCGCCGGGCGCTTGTCTGGGCCGCAGCTATTCTGCTGCTCACAGCGCAGTCCTATTATTTATTCGCGATGCATATTCTCGTCAACGTTCATTGGACTGCAGGCTCCATCCTCATCCTGATCAAGAACGCTTGCCTGGTGACTGTCGTGACGGGATTCGCCGTCCTATTCCGCTCCTGGCTCCGCCGTGCGGAGGTGCTGGCATGATCCTGTATCCGCCCGTCCGCTTCGACGCCAACGAATGGTTCATCCTGATCGTCTCCGCACTGATCTGGGGAGCGCTTCTGCTGGTTCCCCGGCGTCTTCCTTTCGTTACGCTGTTCATCATTTGGCTGTTCAACGGACTTCTGGCGTTCACTGCGGATTTCTCGATCGGCATTGACCCGTTCGATCTCTACGATTTCAACGACCGTCCGGAATTCGAATGGTTCGACGTTCTTCTCTATCTCTTCATGTATCCGCCCTCCGTTTTCTATATGCTGTACGGATATACATACTGGGAGCCCCACGGATGGAAGCTGTTCGGTTACATGCTGGCATGGGCCTTGGTGACCATGGGACTAGAGGGCATAGCGGCTTACGGCTTTCATGTTTTTACTTATAAAGGCTGGAAGCTCTGGTATTCCGGTCCCGCCTATATCGTTATTTATGGGTTAAACCTGATCCTCTTCCGCTTTATCCAAAAATACATGCCCGAAGTCAGCCGCTGACGCCGGCGTACGGGTGAGCCTTCGAGCACGATCCTCCATGGACACCGGGAAGGAAGTTTAATAGGATAATAGAGGAACCATGATTTCCTATCCGGGAGGCTTTCCTATGAATCCATGTATTTACTGCGCCAAGGACGAGCGGCTCGATCAGCTGATGATCGAAATCGGCCAGCTCCGCGTATCAACGCTGTTTCTCTTTAAGGAGCAAACGTATCGGGGGCGCGTCGTCGTCGCGCTGAACGAGCATGAACGCGAGATGTTCCATCTTTCCGACGAGCGCCGCCAGCTGCTGATGGCGGACGTAGCGCAAGCGGCTGCCGCGGTCGAGCGCGCCTTCCAGCCCGGCAAGATCAATTACGGCGCCTACGGCGATACGATGCCGCACGTGCATTTCCACATTGTGCCGAAGTACGAAGGCGGCCCGAGCTGGGGCAAGCCGTTCGAGATGAATCCCGGTCAAGTATACCTTAGCGAAGACGAGTATGCCGATCTGATCCGGGACATCCAAGCTCAGCTGTAAGCTTCGTTATACTCTTCGCCGCCGCCCCGGACCTCTTGGTCCCGGGCGGTTTTATGAACGTTAAGAAAGTTTAAGTTCGCTAAAGCGCTTAAGCGGACTGCAACTTTCTATACCAAGAAAAACGACCTCTAAAAACGGTCTGGCTGCTTTGAAGGACTCCGATAAGGAGTTTTTCTTATTTCACCAGCGCTCTCTAACGGGAATTCCCATTAGGCTGCGCTGGAAGAAAGAAAGAATTGCCTCCTCCATACCAAACATGCTATGTTAGAAAATAAGCCGACTCATTCGCTCGGATATGTATTATGAGGAGGATCTTGAATGCCTAATATTGCAGCAAACTTAACCGAACTGATCGGCAAAACCCCCTTGCTGGAGCTTAATCGCTACCGGCAAAGCCTTCACCTGGAAGCCCGGCTCCTAGCGAAGCTCGAATATTTCAATCCGGCCGGCAGCGTCAAAGACCGGATCGGCTTCGCCATGATCAAGGATGCGGAAGCCTCCGGGCGCATCAACCGGGATTCGGTTATTATCGAGCCGACCAGCGGAAATACAGGGATTGCGCTCGCCTTCGCGGCGGCGGCGCTTGGTTACCGGCTCATCATCACGCTGCCGGATACGTTCAGCATTGAGCGGCGGAAGCTGATGAAAGCCCTTGGAGCGGAGCTGGTACTGACGCCCGGAACCGAAGGGATGGCCGGCGCCATCCGGAAAGCCGAGGAGCTCGCGGCGGAGATGCCGAACGCGTTCATCCCCCAGCAGTTTAGCAATCCGGCCAACCCGGCCGTTCACCGGGAAACGACGGCCGAGGAAATTTGGCGGGATACGGACGGCGAAGTGGACCTGTTCGTCAGCGGCGTCGGCAGCGGCGGAACGATTACCGGCGTAGGGGAAGTGCTGAAGAGCCGCAAGCCCGGCGTCCGCATCGTAGCGGTAGAGCCGTTCGACTCACCCGTACTATCCGGCGGCCGCCCCGGTCCGCACAAGATTCAGGGTATCGGCGCAGGCTTCGTCCCTGACATCTTCGACGCCCGGGTCGTGGACGAAGTTTTGAAGGTCAAGAACGAGCAGGCGTTCGACACAGCCCGTCAGCTGGCGCGGATCGAAGGCTTGCTTGTAGGCATTTCCTCCGGCGCCGCGGTGTACGCCGCTGTCCAGTTGGCCAAAAGGCCGGAGAACCGGGGCAAGCATATCGTTGTCCTGCTGCCCGACACGGGCGAACGTTATTTATCCACGCCGCTCTTCCCGGAGGAATAAGCGGAAGCCATTCCAAGATGAGCTTGCCTCAAGGCAGGCTCTATTTTTTTTGCCGTTTTAACGCCAGGTCGCTGTCTCACCCGGGTCTTCCGGAATAAAGGATACATTTCACCCTCTTGGGGAAAATAGGCATTAGCATTGGAATGCTGTTACTTCCGCCTGGCTTCGCCGGCCGTGAGTTGGACCGCTGCCGGTCAAAGGCGGTTCGAGGAGAACCGATGACGAGCAAAGGGGGCAGGTCCCGTGAAGGATAACCCGATGATGAATGCAATTCGGAGCCAATTGCCCCGAACGGACGATCTGGAGAGAACCGAGCTGCAGAAGGACGGTTGGAATCTGGTAGTCTACCGCTTGTCCTGTCTGTGCGACGAGAACCTCGTGCGTCAGACGGTCCTTGAACCGTTCCTGAGCAGCGAGACGCTCCAAGATTTCCAGTTGAGCCTGGAAACCGTCGGCGCCCAGCCCGCGGATCCGCTCGGGGATGTTCGCTCTCCCTTGTTCGAGGGTTACGTCCTTATTGCGTTCGGAAGCTCTCTGTACTTCATGTCAGCGCTTAAATCGATGAACGAGCAGCCCGGCGATCTCAAGATCGAAAGCACGGTGCTCGGTCCGCAGAAGGCGCTTTGCGAGGACCTCTCCCTGAACCTTTATGCGATCCGGACACGCTATCCGAAACCGGAGCTGAAGGTGGACATGTACCGGATCGGAGAAGTCTCGAACACCCAGGTTGCGATGCTCTATGACACCTCCATCGTCGACCAGGCGATACTGTCGAAAGTGAAAGCGAAGCTTCGCAAGGTGAAGATCGACGTTCTCCAAGCGGCGGGCCAGTTGGAGACATTGATGAATAACCGGAGGCATACGCTCTTCCCGACCATGCTGATCACCGAACGGCCGGATCGGATCGTCCTGAATCTGTCTCAAGGGAAGATGGTGCTCATCGTGGCCGGATCCCCCTTCGCCTTGATTTTGCCGGCCGTCTTCTTCGATTTTATGTCGGCTATGGACGATATTTATCAGACTTTCTGGGTTACGCGCACGTTGCTGATCCTGCGCTATATCAGCTTGCTGCTCACGATCACGCTGCCCGCGCTCTACATCTCCATCATTTCCTATACCCCGGAAATTACGAGAGTGCAGCTCACCATGTCAATCGCCGGCAGCCGGGCGGCCGTTCCTTATCCCTCTTATGTGGAGGTGCTGATCATGCTGTTCATGATCGAAGCGCTTGTCGAAGCGAGCCTCAGGCTGCCCAAATATATCGGCTCCACGGCGACCACCGTCGGCGGTCTGATCCTAGGCCAGGCCGCGCAGCAGGCGGGGCTCGTCAGCAGCATCATGATCATTATCACATCGGTCGTGGCCATCTCGAATTTCGTCATCCCGATCAATACCATGAGCTTCGCCATGAGAGCGGTAAAGTACGTGCTCATTATACTGGCCTCCGCCTTCGGCATTATAGGTGCGACGGTCGGTCTCTTTATGCTGATCGCCTATTTAACGAAGCTTCGCAGCTTCGGCTTGCCTTATCTGAAAGTCTATGTCGAAGAGCCCCGTGCCGGCCGTAGAAAAAGCCAAGCAGGTGATACCGGTTGAACCGCTACTTCATATACATGGTGCTGATGTGCATGCTGACCAATACGGTGGTCTTCGTTCCCAGAATGCTGCTCACCGAACGGTTCAGCGGCGCCATGATGAGCATCATCGTGAGTATTGCGGTCGGCAGCTTAAGCTCATACTGGTTCACCAAATCCATTCTCGCCTTCCCGGGACAAGGACTGCCGGAAATCTTCGAAGCGGCTTTTCCCGCATGGTTCCGGGTGCCTTACCTGATCTTCCTGGCGGCCATGTGGATCGCGGCGGGAAGCTTCGTCGTCGTATCGTACGCCCGCATCATTCAGCGCTTCGTCAATCCGGATTTCAATTTGTTAGCGCTGCTCGCCTTCTTCCTTATCGTCAGTGCCTGGGTGGCGGCGGGCAGCTCCCGGTCCGTGCTCTACTTGATGGAGATCGTGATCATCATCAACCTGCCCCTGATCGTCTTCATTCTGTATAAGGCGATACGCAGCCAGAGCATGGATTGGGACGCCGTGAGGGTCATGACGCATTATATGGGCGAGCTGCCCACCCTGAATTCCGTCTCGGGGGCCACTTACGTCTTTACTGGCTATATCAATATGGCCATCTTCAACCGGACCTTCCAGGACGTGAAGCGCATCCAATGGTTCTGGGCCGTTCCCGTACTGGGTACGCTCGTGCTGGCAACCAGCTTCTTCATTCCGATCGGCTACCACGGGACCTACGGTGTCGATCAATACATCTATACCTGGGTCAGTACCTCCGATTCAATGCGGATGGAATTCGGCTTCATCGAGCGGGTGCTTTACGTATTTCTCCTGCTGTATTTGAGCATATCGCTGCTTTTTGTCAGCGTAACGTGGCATGTGGGTGCCGAGCTGTTCAAAGGGATTTTCCACCTCAACCATGTGGATGAGAACGATAGGCAGAGCGGTTCCTGGCTTTCCTGGCTTGTCTTCCTGTTCTCGGGAGGGATCGTGCTGTGGACTGCCGTTTACCTCAATGAGAAGCAGTCGGCGGCAGTGGCTTCGCACTGGTTTGTTCTGCGGCTGGTAAGCGAGCTGTCGCTGGTTGCCCTCATGGTATGGCTCGCACGAAGGAGGAGGCGGAAAGCATGAGGCGACTGCTCGCGGTGCTTGGTTTGCTCGGGCTTCTGCTCGGCGGCTGCGGCTTTAAAGATATCGACAAGCGGTTTTTCGTCTTGGCCGTCGGCGTCGATCCGTCAGGCAACGAGAAGAAGCCTTATCGGGTCACGCTGAAGCTCGGCATTCCCGCCCCGCGCATCGAGCCGGGACGGACAAATACATTTGAGCTCATTACCCAAGACGGAGAAACGGTGTCGGAGGCCGTCCGATTAATGAAATCGAAGGTCGACAAGGAGCTGGATTTCGGTCACGCCAAAATTTTCGTCTTCGGCAGAGCGCTGGCCGAGCAGAATATCACGCGTCCCCTGAATTGGTTCAATCGCCGCAGGGACATTCAAATGATCGGCTTCACCGCCATCGGCGATCCTTCCGCCGCAGCCGTGCTTGGGACGAATCCCAAATCGGAGCGCCTGCCGGCCAACAGCCTGTTCCTCAGCTTCAATCAAGAAGGGACGGAGTCCGCTTTTATCGTGACGGAAACCTTATCGGATCTTATGCGCCGAATGTCCGAGCGGGGGAAGGACCCTTATATGCCGGTGATCCGTACGGCGGGCGATACGTTCATCATCGACCAAGCCGCCTTGCTGGATAAGCAGAAGATGGTACACATTCTCGATTCGGATGAAACGCGCATCCTGCATGAGCTCGGGACAGGCTTCTCGAAGTTCGATCTTACTTTCAAGGATCAGGAGAATAAAAACATCGTCCTTTCCGTCAATTCCGTCAAGATGAACTATTCCATTCACGAAACGCCGGAAGGAAGGCCCGACGCCATCAAAATGCACATCAGCCTCACGGGACAGGCCGAGGAAGCGGAAGGGCCGATCTACAGTACGGACTGGGACAAGCTGGGCCGGCTTGCCGGGGAGCAATCGGGCAAACGCGTCGAGCACCTGCTAACCGTCATGCAGAAGCACCGGGTGGACCCGATTGGCTTCGGCCTGCGCTACCGTGCGCTAGGGCATGTCAGCGACAAGGAGTGGGAGGAGTGGCTGGCAAGCTACCCGAACCTGAAGTTCGAGGTGACCGTCAAAGTCAAGATCATGAGCAGCGGGGTTATTAGGTAAGGGAAGGTTCTGGCGGACGGCACCGGGAAGCTTGGGCGGACGGCTTCCTTGACACGAAACCTTTTGGTTTCTTATAATGAGGTATATTGTTGCGCCTGATCTCGCCGTCGGGCCTTAAGATGGAGGACAAACCCATGTCAAATAATCAAGGAAATCCGCAAACTTCCGTTCCCGATATCCGTCATACCGTCGTTTTCCAAGCTCCGATCGAGAAAGTGTGGAATGCCGTTTCCACCTCGGAGGGCATCGCCGTTTGGCTGATGCCCAATACGTTCGAGCGAACCCTGGGGCACGAATTTACGCTGGAATCGACGTACGGCACGTCCTATTGCAAAGTGACGGAGCTCGAGCCGCCTCATCGCCTCGCGTTCACATGGGGAGAGGATTGGATCGTCTCGTTTGAATTAAAGGATTTGGGCGGCAGCACGGAGTTCACGCTCGTTCACTCCGGCTGGAAAGCGGCGGAAGCCGTACTTCCTCAAGCCCGGGAAACGACCGGCGTCGTTCGCGACCGGATGAATCATGGCTGGGGCGCGGTCATCCTGCCGCGGCTCGGCCAATTCGTCGAGGCCTGATATGAGTGCTCCCTCGCCCAAGCATGACGTGTTTCAAGCGATTGCCGATCCTACCCGCCGCCGGCTGCTCCAGCTGCTTGGGGACAAGGACATGGCGGTGACCGTGCTCAGCGGGCATTTCCCGATCAGCCGTACGGCCGTATCCAAGCATCTGCGCATCTTGTCGGACGCCGGTCTGGTCCGGGAGCAGAAGGTCGGCCGGGAAACGCGCTACAGCCTGCAGCCGGAGCCGCTGCTGGAGCTGAAGCGCTGGCTGGCGTATTATGAGCGGTTCTGGGATAACAAGCTGACGGTGCTCAGGCAGTTCGTCGAAGCGGACGATCCCGAGCCGCTGCGCCCGAAGGGCCCCAGACTCGTGGATGCCGGCAAGGAGTCCGGACAATAACGGTTGCGAAGCCTCACGACGCTAAGTCCTTTGACCATGGGGGCTAGCGTCTTTTTTCTTATATGCCTGTAACAAGCACCCCGCCCTCTGCCCGTTTCCGCACGGCTTTACACCGGACGAGGATAGAGCTATCCTTGTATAGTAAGGTGTCCGCGAGTGCCTGCGGAACCGCCGAAAAGGAGCGTACCTGTGATGAATCCCATGAATCCCCCTATAGACTCCCCTCTGCGGGTGCTCGTCGTTACCGCGGTTCCCGCCGAGCGGGATGCGGTCCTCCGCGGCCTTGGCGGCAGCGGCAGGTTCGAAGCGATCGCCGCCGGCGTCGGGCCGGTCGCCTCGGCGATCGGTACGGCCAAAGCGCTGGCCGCCGGCGACTACGGCCTCGTCGTGATCGCCGGCATCGCCGGAGGCTTCGCAGCTGAGGCCCCCCTGGGCTCGCTTGTCGTAGCGAGCGAGATCGTCGCCGCCGACCTGGGGGCCGAGACGCCGGACGGCTTCTGCAGCCTGGACGAGCTCGGCTTCGGTACGGCCCGCGTCCCGGTCGACGAAGGCCGCGCGGCCCGGCTGGCCGAAGCCTTGAAGGGCTCTGCACGGGCCGTCTGCTTCGGGCCGATTCTGACGGTATCGACCGTGACGGGAACAGCCGCAACGGCGGACAAGCTCGCCGCCCTGTACCCCGGCGCCGCCGCGGAAGGCATGGAGGGCTTTGGCGCGGCTTCGGCGGCCCGGGACCGGGGTGTACCGGTGCTGGAGCTCCGGGCCATATCCAACCCCGTCGGCCCGCGGGACCGGGGCGCCTGGCGGATCGGCGATGCGCTGCAAGCGCTGGAAGCCGCCGGTCCCGTACTACTGGAGGTGTTAAGATGAATATTGCTTTTTCTCCTTGCCCGAACGATACGTTCGTCTTTCATGCTTGGGTTCACGGCCTGGTGCCGGGGGCGCCCAAGCTCGATGTAACCTATGCCGACATTGATATTACGAACCATCTGGCGGCTAACGGCACCGGCCCTGAGGTCTTGAAGATTTCCTACGCCGCCCTTCCTTGGGTGCTGTCCGAATATGCGCTGCTCCCCTGCGGAGGCGCGCTCGGCCGGGGCTGCGGTCCGCTGGTGCTGACGGGCAGCCGGCATGCGGGCGTGCAGGATCCCGCCGTCTTGGCCGGGAAGCGCGTAGCCGTGCCGAGCGAACGCTCCACCGCCTACCTGCTGTTCCGCCTATGGGCGGCGCAGCAGGTGCCGGGAGGCGTAGGCGAGATTGTGGTCATGCCGTTCCATGAGATCATGCCCGCCGTGCGCGACGGCCGGATCGATGCCGGACTCGTCATCCACGAGGCGCGCTTCACCTATCCATCGTATGGCCTCCAGCTGCTGACCGACCTCGGCAGCTGGTGGGAGAGCGATACGCAGCTGCCGATTCCGCTCGGAGCCATCATCGCCCGGAGATCCATGGACCTTGATGCGCTGGCCCGGTGGACCCGCGCTTCGGTCGAATACGCCTGGGCGCATCCCGATGCGTCGCGCGCTTACGTCATGAGCCATGCGCAGGAGCTGGCTCCGGAGGTGGCGCAGGCGCATATCGACCTCTACGTAAACGAGTTCACCGTCGACCTCGGCGATAGCGGCTACGGCGCGATTGAGGCGCTGCTCGGCCGTGCGGCGCAGGAAGGGCTCGTACCGGAGTTCGACCTTGCCGCTCTAAGATAACGACGAAACGAGCCGGTTCTATCCCTCAAGTTCAGGGAATAACCGGCTTTTTTGTTGTGTCCGTAAACCCCCGCAAATTACCTCATTCATTGCTTCTTAAGGCCTATACGGAGAGCATCCGACGGCCGCTTATGAGCCGCTGCGGAACCATCCGGAGGTTACGCCGCTCATCTCGCTTATCGTCTATCAGCACCATGAGGTGCTGAGCGAGGCGGGCTACCCTCGAAGCTTGCGCAGCGGAGAAGTGCTTTGAGCAAGCACAGTTGAACGGACAGCTCGTCTTGGCGAACGAGGACCAATCCTTCGATGTTCCTAAAGCCGTAGCGGCCGCCGATGATTCGCCACCTAAATCATTGCTGCCGTTAACGTTCACGCTCATCAAGCCCTCCGCATATAAAACGAGCGCCAGTCCCATCAACCGCAAGTGGGGATTGGCCGCATCGCGCTGCAACATAATAAAGGCCGAACTACCAAACAAAGCCAAAATTAATCCATTGCAGCACCATCAAGCGGAATGTTCTCTACTTGCTCCAGGCAAAAAAATCCCCGCTGGCCGCTCGGCTAGCAGGGATAGGTGCGCTCAACGCTTACGCTTCATGTTGAAAATAATCGGCCCGATGCATATAGATCTCCTCGATCTTCTTGACGATCGGACCGTTTGCTTCCGACCTCATCTTCACTTCGCTCCACTCCGGGTCCTTCCTGAACAGATCCCACTGACGGTTCCGTTCCTCCATATCGGCGTATTCCATCGTGTAATACAGCTTAGGCTCATTCCGGTCTACCCAGAAGTTCGTCACCTTCATGCCCAGCCGCTTAAAAATGTGGAGCGTATGATTCGAGAAGCGCTCATGGATGGCATCCATTCGTTCCGGATAAATGGTGTAGATTCGAAGCTCGGTCAGCATATGGTTTCCCTCCCAGCCTTTTTTCATAGACCCATCATAAGCCATTCGGCCGCTCGGTTCAATCTACGTCATGAACACATTTCGCGCAACATGAACGGCGTTAATCGTCTTGGGGATGCCAACATAGGGTGCACACTGGAGCAAAGCCTCCATCACCTGCTGCTCGGTCAGGCCTACGCGAATGGCGGCATTCAGATGAACCTGCAGCTGCGGTTCGCATCCCCCTTGGGCCGTTAAGGCGGCTATAGTGACAAGCTGGCGCTGCTTCACATCCAGTACGGACCGGCTGTAGATTTCCCCGAAGGTGAATTCCACGATCTGCTCCACGAGCCTTGGAGCCATCGTTTGCAGCGACTGTACGACCGCTTCTCCGTGTTCGCCGTCGATTTCCTCCAGCTTCTTGAGGCCTCTCTCCCGTCTTGCCTGGACGTGATCCTCCAGTTCATCCTCTACGCGGACTTCGATCCCCCGCTCCGCAAAGACCTGCTTCGCCGCACCGATGGCATTCAGTGCGCGTGGGAAGCCGCAGAATGGAATGCAGTGAGTGGCGATTTCAACCGCCTCCTCCGGCATAAGCCCCGCCTTCAAGCCGAAACCGATATGCCACTTCAGCTGATTCGGGCAATCGCCCAGCGAGATTAGCGCCGAGATAATGACCAATTCCCGCTGCGCATAGGTGAGTGCCGGATCGCTGAATAATTGCCCGAACACTTCCACAATGTATCGACCGATATGCGGAGACATCTCCTGCAGGCTAAGAAGGACTCCTTGAATGGCTTCTTCGTCAATACCGTGCAGCAGGCTTCTCCCGATGTCATAGGTTGGGTTCATGGCCGCTCCTCCTCCCGCTTTTCATTTTCTTCCTCCCACTCCCGGTAAATCCTGATTTTCTCATGAATCGCCGCATGATGCTCCTGAAGCTTCCCGATCTGTTCGGCCAGCTTGCTCCTATGAGCTTCAAGCAGCACCCTTCTTTCCTTCGTTGTTGAGGCGCCCTGTCTTCTTAGCTCGGCAATCTGCTGCATCTGCCGAATGCTCATCCCCGTAGCCCGAAGCCTGACCAAAAAACGAATCCAGGCCAGGTCGGCTTCGGAATAGAGGCGGCGGCCGTTTGGGCCTCTCGTAATAGCATGAATCAGACCGTTCTTCTCGTAGTAACGCAGGGTATACGCTGTAATTCCGGTTAACTCGGCAATGGATTGAATGCTTAAGTAAGGTTCCATACCGTCAGTTTACATCTTAGAGCGCGCTCTAAGTCAAGAAGAAAACCGCTGCCCCCCTAACGCACGAGAAACTTAAACATCGGCAAGGAAACAATCAGGTTGCGGCCTTATGTCCCTTTACACACAAAAATAAGGGGCCGATTCGGCCCCACAGAGTGCCCTAGAAAGTGATTTTTGACAAGAATATAGATACATACGGGGGGTATATACTGGAGGAGCGATAGCGTTCGCCTTTGTCTGCGGGAAATACCCGCTGCTAAGAGCTTCGAAAAAAATTTCCTGCAGACAACAGCGACGGAAGTAGATACCCCACCCCACTCGTAACATCTATTACCTCAATTTCGGCCGTGGCTGTTATCTGTCAGAAAAGCAACGAGGGTAATCCCTCGGAGCTGACTCCGTCAAGACTACCCTCGCAATGCTATGGATTCTCGGGAACGGCCGCAATCACTATGGCTGCCTGGAAGCTGTACACAATGAAGACAGTATCGCAGCAGCAGAAGTCTATAGCTGTTCGCTAGCCGGCAATTGAAGCGAGACCTTGTCGCGCAGGTGAAATTGCCGAGGGGAGCTGATCTCCCACTGGCCGTCCTCGGTGCGGATGTGATAATGGAATTCTTTCCCTTGAAACTGAACGTTCGTCACTTCGCCCGGAATGCCGGATGGGTCCGGGGAGTCAAGCTGAAACTGGTCGGGCCGGACCGGGTACAACCCGCATGATTTAAAATACTCGGCGACGCGGCTTCCCTGCCACTCCACGGAGCCATCCGCGCCCGCCGGTACAAATCGATCATGATTCCAGCGCCCGCGGATCAGGTTGGCCTTTGATACGAATTTGGCGACAAATTCGGTCTGCGGGCGCAGGTAAATGTCCTGCGGCGCGCCGATTTGCTCGATCCCCCCGTCCTTCATGACGACAATCCGGTCCGCCATGGCGAGCGCTTCGCTCTGGTCGTGCGTCACGTACACGATGGACGTTCCGGTTTGCCGGTGAATGGATTGAATCTCGCGGCGCATATCCATGCGCAGCATCGCATCCAGGCTGCTGAGCGGCTCGTCCATCAGCAGCAGCGACGGCTCCGAAGCGATCGCTCTAGCGATCGCCACCCGCTGCTTCTGCCCGCCGGACAGCTCGTGCGGCATGCGGGTTCCGTGCTGCGACAAGCCAACCATCTGCAGCACGCTCGCGATCCTCTCTTGCTCCTTATCGCGAATATGGGCCGGAGTCTCCTGATGGTGACGAATCGGGAACCGAACGTGTTCCGTCACATTCATATGCGGCCAGAGGGCGAACGACTGAAACACCATGCCGATGTGACGTTTCTCCGGCGGCAAGCTGAAGCCCGGCTTCGCCGCCACTTGCCGGTTCATGCGGATTTCGCCCGTTGTCGGCTGCTCGAAGCCTGCAAGCAGGCGCAGCAGGGTTGTCTTGCCGCAGCCGGAAGGGCCCAGAATGGCGATGAATTCGCCCTTCTCTATCGTTAAATTCAAGGATTTCAGCGCTTGGAAGGTTCCGAATGTTTTGCTGACTTCCGTCAATTGAATGCTCATGACGATTGAACTCCTTTTCTGGCTGAGAGCTTCCGGATAAGATGCAAGAGTCCCATACCCGCCATAATCAAAAGAACGATCAAGCTGGACAGCGCCGTGGAATACAGCGTGTTGCCGGCCTGCTCGAAGCCGAATATCGTAACCCCGATCGTTTGCGAGCCGCTCGACCATAAGAGCGCGGATACCGTAAGCTCCGTAAGCGCCGTCAGGAAGACGAGGAACGCGCCGCTGATCAGTCCCGGAAGCAGCAGCGGAAGCAGGATGAAAAACCACTTCTTCCAGAAACCGGCACCAAATATATGAGCCGCCTCTTCCATGGAAGGATCGATTTGGGTAAAGGCCGCGATTCCCGCTCTCACCTGCAGGATCATAAAACGACACACGTAAGCGATAAACAAAATGCGAATCGAGCCGTAAATGCCGGGATTCCAACCGGGGATGGGCTGCATCCACGCGAGGATCATCGCAAGACCGAACACGATGCCAGGCAGCGTATAAGGAAGAGCAACGGCTAGCTCCGCCGACTTGGTCAGCCATGAGGGCCTGCGCACCCGCACGTAAGCTAGTAAAGAACCGATCACCAGGCAGATGACCAAGGTAACGATGGATAGCGTCAGACTATTCCGGATGGATTGCCACACCTTCGGGTTTTCCAGCAAAATGTAAGTATAATTGACAATCGTCATATTCGATGGCTGAAAAGGAAGCCCATATGCTCTTTTCAAGGAGATGGCCACCATGGACGCGATCGGGACAACGGTAATGAACGCAAGGGACACCCACACGGCTGCTGTGACTGAAGTTCGGTGCCTCCCAAGCGCATAGCGCGGGCTATTATCCACAATCACGGTATCGGTCGTTTTGATTTTTCGGACGGCAAGCCATTGCAAAAGCGTTCCGAGGATGGCGATCATCCCCAGCATGACGGATAAAGCGGCTCCTCTGGCGAAGGCGGAAGGGCCGAAGCCGATAATTTCTTCATAGATTAACGTGCTCAGAACGGATATATGTGCGGGAATGCCCAGGAACGCAGGGATTCCGAAGTTGTCGAGCGATGCCAGGAAAGCAAGCAAGCCGCCGGCGGTCAGACCGGGTAAAGCCAAGGGAAAGGTGACCAGGCGGAACGTTTTCCATTTTCCGGCGCCGCTGGCTCTTGTAGCCCACTCCAAATCGCGGGGTATCTTCCTCAGGATATCAACGGTCAGCAGATAAACAAGCGGGAAGTGGTGGATACCCATGACAAAAATGATGCCGCCGTAGCTGTACATGCTCCATGGCTTGGCGTCCGGGTTCAGCAGATGCAGCAGCTGGGCCGCGAGCCCCTGATTGCCCATGAAGGAAGACCAAGACAGCGTCAGAACATAAGACGGCAAAATAAAGGGAAGCAGCATCGCCATGTGCAGTGCTTTCTTGTGCTTCATGTCGGTGTAAGCCATCAGCCAGGCGGCCAGCACGCCAAGCGCAACCGAGACGAGAGAAGAGCCGACGATAATGACGAACGTATCGTTCAATGTCTTCCACAGGCGGCTTTGCTGCAGCATCTCCGAGTAATGCGCAAACGTGAGACCGCCATTGCCCTGGATACTTAATACCGCGAGCTTACCGACCGGCAGCACGAAAAATATGAGCAGTAAGACGAGGGCAAGGCCTACCAATACTTGTTTCAAAAACAAAAGGGGACGGGAGAAAATGACGTATTTCTCCCCTTCCCCCTTCCTCTCAAGCTCAATCCGGTTGGAATCGATCATAGTTTAAAGCGCTCCGCTTTCTTATTGTCCGAAGATGGAAGTGAACTGTTTTTTGTCCGCTTCGCGAGCTTCCGTCAGTTTGGAGATATCGGAAGAAAGCACTTTGAATTGATTGATGCTTTTAAGTCCTTTCGGCGCTTCCACACCTTCGCGGATCGGCGTGTAGCCGATGCTGGAAGCTAGCTTTTGGCCGTCTTCGGACAGTACAAAGTCGACGAAGGCTTTAGCCGCTTTTTCGTTAGGCGCATTTTTCACAATGCCGATCGGCTCGGTAATGACCGGTACGCCTTCCGACGGGTAGACCAGTTCAATAGGGGAGCCTTTCGCTTTCTCGCGGGCTACCATAAAATCGACAACCATGCCGATCGGCTTCTCTCCGCCGGCTACGGCCTGCAGCACGGCGCCGTTTCCTTTGACGACGGAGATGTTGTTCGCCTTGAGGCCTTTGAGGTAGTCCCAACCGAATCCGTCCGTGCGGGAAAAGACGCCTACGTTATAAGCGGCAGCGCCGGAGTACAGCGGGCTTGGCATGATGCCGGCGTCTTTGGCATCCGCTGCGGCGAGCGCTTTCCACGAGGTCGGCAGCGTTTTTACTTTTTGCGTATTGACGGCCAGTACGGTCGCCATCACTTTCGTCCCGGAGTAAGTGCCGTCCGGATCGACAAGATCTTTAGGGATTTTCGCCAGCTCGGGCGATTTATAGGAGGCCAGCAAGTTTTGCTTCTTCAAGCCCTCGAACGTAACGGAGTCGGCCAGCAGGAGCACATCGGCCTGCACTTTGCCGGCCTGGTTCTCCGCTTGCAGCTTGGCGGTAACTTCTTCGGTGCCGGAACGGAAGCTTTCCACCTTCACATCGGGATATTTCTTATTGAAAGCCGCAACCAGCTTCGTGACATCTTCTTCCGGCTGAGACGTGTAGAACGATAATTTGCCCGAAAGCGCAGCCGTATCCTGCTTAGGCGTTTCTTGCTTAGGAGCCGCCCCGGTTCCCTGGCTAGCCGACGGTTGTCCGCTTGTCCCGCAGCCGCTAAATACGAGCAGTGCCGTCAAGCTCATCAATATTGACCCTTTTCTAATCATGACGATTCTCTCCCTACGTTATGTATTTTGGTTTGTCTACGTTTTATTATAAAAAAGCTCTGTCAACATCCTGTTAACTTGGATGTCGACATTTGTAAACACGTGCAAGGTCGAGCAAACAAAAAAGAGTCCTCCGCGATCGAGGACCCTTCATCAACTTTTTCATCGCATCCGGCCAGCCTACTCTACGAAAGCAAATGCATGGCACGTAATTTTTCAAAAATGATTTGGTTAACAGGGGATACGCGTTCCCGGTCATTATAGGTTAGCCAGACCAATTCCTCTATTTCGGAAGCCGGACTCAGCTCTCCTTCGAAATCCGCCGTATAACAAGCCATTTTGACCAGAACGCCTTCCGATTTGCCATGGGCCTGAGCTTCGAACGTTCCGAAATACGAGATGGTCTCGGGCTTGATTCGAACGGATAATTCCTCCTCTATTTCTCGTAAAAGAGTGTCGGCATCCGTTTCACCGGGCTCCCTTTTTCCTCCGGGCAAATAATAAATATCTTTTCCTTTGGAGCGGGCGCCTAATATTTGACCATGAACAATATAGATCCATGCAATCTTATCAATGACGGTTGTCATCTCATTCCCCCTCATTTTTCTAGAATTATAGCATTAGCAGTTCCATCTTCAAAATTGCTTCGCTTCTTCCCAAGCTTAGCTATAAAGTCATTCTATATTTAAGTTGACACTTAATTAAGTATATGCTAAATTAATGACATGATCGATAGAGCCATCCATGCATTAACGGAACCCAGGCGCAGAGATATTTTACATCTCGTCCGTGATGGAGAACTGACCTCCAGCGCCATTGCGTCGCATTTTGATATCTCGGCGCCGGCCATTTCCCAGCATCTTAAAGTTCTTGAAGAAGCCGGGCTCGTCGTGGTTAGGCGGGCGGGTACGAAACGATTCTACGGCATAAGGAGGGAAGGATTCGCCGAATTGAAGCAGTATATCGAGAGCTTCTGGGATGACAGCCTGATGAAGTTGAAAGAAGCCGCGGAACAGGAAGAAAGGAGAAAGCATGAATCCAATCAGCAGCAGTGATGTGATCACGAAAGAAATTTTTATCGAATGCCGTCCGGAAACGTTATTCTCGTTCTTTACCGACCCCGACAAATTGGTTCGTTGGATGGGACGCCACGTTCTTCTCGAGCCAAGCATCGGCGGCAAATACCGAATCGATGTCAACGGAAACGACATTGCGACGGGTGAGTATAAAGAAATCGTCCCGAACGAGAAAATCGTTATGACATGGGGCTGGGAAAAGTCGAAGCTTGTACCGCCGGGATCGAGTACCGTTGAGTTCAAGCTGGCACCCAAAGATAACGGCACCCTTTTAGTATTGACTCATTACGGTTTGCCCGTCACGGAAATCGCATCCCATCAGCAGGGATGGACGCATTACATGGATCGCTTGCAAATGCTGGCGCAAGGGCAAGATCCGGGCCTCGACCCTTGGTCAGAACAGCCTATGCATTAACCGATAAAACCATATAAAGGAGACTTCCCAACATATGACTACACTTTCTTGCAACTGCGGATTTTCCGTAACGGACGAAAATAAATATAAAGTAGAAGCTGCGGTGTGGCATCATGCCATCCACGATCACGCCGATATGTTGAAAAGCATGACCGTTGACATGCTGGAGCAATGGTTAATGAATAAGGACGAGCAGCTGAAGGCAGGTGCGTAACGATGTCCGCCGCGATCCATCAAGAAGTTACGTTTAAAGCTAGTCCTGCTCAAGTTTACGATGTCCTCATCAGCAGCGAAAGATTCAGTAAGGCTACGGGCGGCGCACCGACCGAGATCGTACCGGAAGCAGGCGGTACATTCTCTTGCTTCGGAGGCATGATCTTGGGACGCACCATCGAACTCGTACCTGACAAGCGCATCGTACAAGCATGGCGCGCTGCTAATTGGGCTGAGGGCCATTACTCGATAGTCAAATTCGAGCTGGTGCAGCAAGGCTCCGAAACACAACTGGTGTTCGATCATGCCGGTTTCCCGGAGGGCCAAGGCGAACACCTTGCATCCGGATGGCATGCCAACTACTGGGAGCCTATTCGGAAGCTTTTAGCATAATGTCATGCGTGCGCCGTTCCGGCGCGCGTTTCATTTTTTGCAGTTCATTTTCCGTCCAGAAACTCCCCGTTCACGATATTCCGCACCGCTCCTTGAACGTAGCTTTGAATGTTTCCGAGCAGCTCCTCCATATTAGCTTCCCGCGCCGTGCGGGTATACCATGCCGTACCGGGCGTGAATACGACGTTATCCAGCGCATATAACGGGTTGTGCCGAACCGTCGTTACATCGTCAAGTCCCGCGCCGGCGAGCCGTTTCTCCTTCAGCAGCGTATACAGGGCTCCCTCATCCACCAAACGTCCCCGGCACGTATTGATCAGCAGCGCCGACGGCTTCATGGAAGCCAGCAGCTCCGCCGTCAGCAAGCCCTCCGTCGAATTATTGGCCGGAACATGCAGCGAAATGACGTCGCTCTCCCGCACTAATTCCTGAAGCCCCTTCAATTCGATTCCCTCTGCAGGACGGCCGGAGCGGTTGGTGCCGATCACCTTCATCCCGAAGCCCCGGGCGATCCGGGCCGCCGCCTGCCCGATCCGGCCGGTGCCGATGACGCCGAAGGTTTGCCCCGAGAGCTCGCTTGCCAGGAAAGGCCCGTAAATATGGCTTCCCCCTTTTCTTACGAGAGCATCCGCCTTAATGATCTTCCGGTGCACCGCGAGCAACAGCGCAAATACATGCTCAGCCACCGATTGCGCCGAATAGACGGGGCAGTTCGAGACAGGGATCCCCGCGGCTCCCGCGGCCTCCAAATCGACTAAATCGCATGACGTCATGACCAGACTAATATACTGCAGCCTTCGAATTTGCCGAAACATCCTTGCCCGAAGGGGCGTCCATTCCACCATGGCAATGTCTGCAGCCGACAGCCTTCGAACAGCCGTTTCCTCATCCGGCCGATCGTCATAAACCTCGAATTCCCCCAGCTTCTCCATCTCGCGAACAAATGAATCCGGCAGATAGGTCGGTTCATCCAAATAAATGATTCTCATGCCGGACAGCTCCCGCCTAAAGCTATTCTCAAGATGCCGCAGGCTTCAGCGAACATCACCGGATTCCTCGCAAGCGCAATGCGGATGAAACGCTCGCCTTCGCCCATATCCGCCCAATAGAAATGATCCCCCGGCAATACTCCGAGTCCAAGCCTGTTTAAACGGTCCACCAAGTCCACGCTGCGCTGCTCCGGGTCCGTGATCCTCAGCCATTCGACGCTGATAGCAGAGGTGGGATTCTCGACTATTAGACAAGAGGAGTGAATTGCCTCCCGCAGTTGTCTGCGGTTCCGGTCGATCGTCTCCCAAATAACGGATGCCAGCCCATTCCTCTGCGTATCCTTCATATATTCAATGAGCAGCTTCAGGATGAGCGGCGATACATTCAGCAAGATATCGTTATGAAGCTCCAGAATCTCCTCGTGCAAATCCGCACTCATGGCGAGAATGCTGCATTTCAAATCTTGGGTCGGCCAGGTCTTCCCCGTATCCTCCACGACCAAATAACGAATCCCGGAACGCTCCAGCAGCTCATATTGATCCCAGTACCGGTTCCTGGAGAAAAAACGGAAGGTGCAGTCCACAATCAGCAGCTTGTCATATTTCCCGCATAAACCTACGATCCGTTCCCACGCCTCTACGGATAATTCAAAGCCTGTCGGATTGTTCGGCACCGTAAGAAATACCGCATCCGCTGTCAAGCTCGCCCAAGTTTCCTCCAACCGGTCAAGCGCCAGCTCCTGTTCATAGAGGGGGGTGAGCGGTACATTTCTTCTCCGCAGAATGGTGGCCAGGTTATCGAAGCAAGGATGCAGCAATGCGGCGGACAGCCGGTGCGCAGCCAAATAAGTGGCGATCAAGTCGGTCGATAACGATGCGGAATAACAAAACAACGTTCTCGGGAGATCCGCCGCGGACAACTGTCCCGACAAGTTAAAGAAGAGACGGCGAAACTCCCCCTCCAGATCGGACTGGCGCAGGGCTTCCGCTTCGTAGAATAATTCCGGCAGGCGGCCTACAATCTGCCGCTGCCCGGCGGTTTGCGGCTGATGCGCATGGCCGTCCGCCACATTAAACGTTCGATTGATGCCGATCGATTCATATCTTGTAAGATTGGGTAATCGTTTCAACGAATTCCACCCGTCTTTTCCCCGTTGGCTAAATTTTGTAAAACTCTATTCAATATACGAGCGGGTACCTATCCGTGACACAAAATGCAAGCCTATTTGGAATTGTTACGGCAGGCAAACACCCATTCCAATCCGCTTATGTCCGGCATAGATTATAGCTAGAGAACCTTCGGGGAAAGAGGGATACGTTCATGCCGAAATTCAGCCGCCCTGTCATCGCCGTAACCGGCAGCGCAGGCAAGACGACAACGAAAGAAATGATTGCCTCCATTTTGCGAACGCGGTGGAACATATTCAAATCTCATTCCAATCAGAACCTGCCTCCTTCTACCCGCAGACACATCAAGCAGATCCGTAAGCAAGACCGGGCGGCGGTGCTGGAATTCGGCATGCTTAAGCCCGGCCATATTAAAGCGCACTGCAAAGTAATTCAGCCTAGCATCGGAGTTATAACCAACGTGGGGACGGCTCATATCGGCAACGTCGGGAATCGGGTCGAAGGGATCGCCCGCGCGAAATCCGAGCTGATCCGGTATATGAATCCGAAGGGAACGCTCGTGGTGAATGCGGATGATCGCAACTCCGGACTGCTCGCGACCCAAGATTTTCAAGGAAAAAGGATTCGAATCGGGATTCGGAATAAGGCCGATTACAAGGCGCACAGCATCCATTCCACACGCCGCGGAGTCTCTTTTCGGGTACGGCTGGACGGAAAAGACACGGAATTTTTTATTCCGTGCCTGGGGGACCACAACGTTTATAATGCGCTGAATGCCATTGCCGTCACTCATCGTCTGAGATTTACCGCCAAAGAAATCAAGACCGGATTGGCCCGCTACCCGATCCCTTACCGCAGGCTGGTGCGGACGGAACTGCCGAATCGGGTTACCTTAATTGACGATACCTTCAGCTCCAATCCGAACGCGGCCAAAGCGGCGCTGGACGTTCTTGCCTCCATCGGCCGGCAGCGGACCATTGCGGTCATCGGTTATATGAAGGACTTGGGCGATTACGCTGTAAAAGGACACAAAGATGTCGGACGGCACGCCTCCCGGAAACGGGTCACCCGATTGTTCACGGTAGGCTCGCTTGCCCGGCATATCGCTCAAGGCGCCAAAGAAGCCGGGCTCCCGGCGAATCGGATCCGCTGCTTTACTTCCAAGCCGGAGCTGCATAAAGCGCTGGCCGCCGCCATTAAGCCGGACACCGCAATCCTTGTAAAAGGCACGCATCTTTTAAAATTGGAGCAGACCGTCGCTTTCCTGAAAAAAAGCAAAACCTAAGCCGAGGACTACTCATAAGGAATGAACACGATGACTTCCGTTCCAATATGTTCGTCGCTTACGATTTCAATCGTTCCTTGATGAAGTCGAATGATATTTCTCGCGATAGAAAGTCCCAGTCCGCTTCCGCCCGATTTTCGATTACGTGCTGAGTCCACGCGATAAAACCGTTCGAATACGCGGTCAAGATCGTCCTTCGGTATACCTATCCCCTTGTCAATCACGCGGATTTCAACACCGCGCTGCTGAGGATGTTCGGATAAAGTTAAGCGAATATCCGTCTGACTGTACTTTAAAGCATTATCTAACAGAATCAGCAGAAGCTGTTTGAGTTTTAGGGGGTCCGCTCTAAGATACAACTCATTCGATACCGATTGAACATCAATATTCCTCTTATACAGCTTGCGGAGTAAAGCAACGCATCCTTCGGAGAAAGCGACCAGCTCGATCCTTTCTTTAGCCGGTTCCTGCTCATTCTCGATAGAAGCGAGCTCCAGAAGCTGCTGCGTGATCCGCTTCATGTGAACAGCTTCTGTGTAGATCGCATCCACCGCTTCCAAGCCAATGGATTGATCTTTCCAGCCCCATCTGCTCAGCATGCTGGAATAGCCTTCTATGATCGTTAGAGGGGTTTTTAATTCATGGGATGCATCGGAGACAAATTGCTTTTGCCGGATGAAGCTATCCTCGATTCTATCCATCATCCGATTAAACGTGGAAGCCATGGCGGTCAGCTCATCCTTAGTATTGGGGTTCAACGGAATTTTCCGGAAAACAAGACTTTGTTCAATTTCTTCCATCGTGCGAATCATCCCGGAAATGGGGTGCAATATGAACTTGGACAACCATACGCCGCTAATCAGGCTCATGCATAAGGCACCCAGCGTCGTGAACGCCATAATCGAAATGAGAATACTGATATTTTCTTCAAGCGAGTCCAATACTTCAGCCATCTCCAAATTTCCGATGACTTCGTTATTGGAGAGGATGGGAATCCGCACGGTTAGCAATTTTAATTTCCCGGTTTCATATTCTTCCGTTACCGGGGTCTGAACAAGCTCCATGTATTTGTCCGCCCCAATTTGATCGTTATTTTTGAAAGCTTGAACCACTTGGCCGGCGGAATTTATTAAACGGATTGAGCCGTTATCCGGTAAAAAGCTTTCAAGAAGTTCACTCTTAGCTCCTTGCATGAGGTCAACGGGACTTACTCTCTGCAGAAGCGCCTGGGCCCTGCCGGCTAACAGATATTCTTCATTTTCCGTCGTTATTCGATGAAAAGCAAAGTAAACGATCATATTAAAGAGAATCAGGATAAGAATAAGCCATAAGGTAGTAATATAAGTAATTTTATGTTTAATTTTCATTAACCGCTCTCCATAATGCCATAACCGACTCCCCGCTTGGTCTGAATCAATTTTTCCGTAAATGGATGATCGATTTTCTTTCGCAAATAACGGATATAGACATCAACGATATTGGAATCTCCTGCAAAATCGTTTCCCCAAACATGACGGATGATCTGTTCGCGAGTCATCACTTGATTTCGGTTGTTCAACAGATAAACAAGGAGCTCGAATTCCTTTGGCGTGCAATCAATTTTCATATGGCTGCGGGTCACTTCTCTCGTTATGGGGTTGACGATAAGATCCCGCGATTGTAAAACGGGAACATGATCTGTAAAAATAGCAGAAATGGTCATGTCGCGTTTGGAATGACGTATACAAGCCCGAATTCTGGCCAGCAGCTCCTCCATTTCGAAGGGCTTGGTTATATAATCATTCGCGCCTTGATCAAGACCGTTCACTTTCTCTGCGGTGGCATTGCGGGCGGTAAGCAAGATAACAGGCGTGCTCGAATCCTTCTGACGCATACGATGCAGCACCTCTAACCCGTTCAGCTCCGGCAGCATGATATCGAGCAGAATAATGCTCCAATGGCTGGAGAATGCCTTCTCCAGACCCTCTATTCCCGTCGCCGCACGCTCCGCGTTGTAGCCTGCATAGGTCAGCTCCATTTCCAGAAGGCGTGCGATTTTGTCTTCGTCTTCAATGATCAAAATGTTTTCTTTCATATCCAAAACCCTTCATTTTTTTTCCATTATATTCGAATGAAAGTTATTCGAAACCTACAATAAAATCATTTCATAAATGCAAAAAGCCTCACCCGTCCTTTGGGTAAGGCTTTTTCTAAAATAGCCGCAAGCTTTAACTTTTCAGCTCTTTTTGTATGACATAATCCGGCGATACATCGTTCTATCCTTCAATTTAAGAAAATGGGACATGGAAGGATAAAGATTCGCTTCGATAATCCAAACCTTTCCGTTGATATCCACTCCTACATCCAATCCGTATATACGATGGCCCGGAAAATAAGAAGCCAGGTGCTTTGACGATCGTATGGAAACGCGATGGATCTTGGACAGCAGGTTCATCGCGGAATGATGTCTGATTGTAGAATGATGCAAGGCGGTTGGAACCGGAAGCAAGGTTCCTTTGCTTCTCCCATTATTCGAGACGATATAGCCTCTTCCTGCGACTTTGGCCACTTTTCCGGTGACTACCCATGCTGCGGAGTTTCTTTTGCGTTGTATAATGACCCTTAGATCGAAAGGACGGCCGCCGATGGTCGGACGGGAAATTCTGCGTTGAACCATATAGCTGGTTGAACCGATTATTCCTTTGATATA
Source organism: Paenibacillus gyeongsangnamensis (assembly GCF_027533625.1). Lineage (GTDB taxonomy): Bacteria > Bacillota > Bacilli > Paenibacillales > NBRC-103111 > Paenibacillus_G > Paenibacillus_G gyeongsangnamensis. Next base: position 112,464 of record NZ_JAQAGZ010000019.1, read on the forward strand.
GCGATAAGTCTGTTCCTTGCCGTGTATCGTAGTTCTTACATTCTCATAATGCACCGCATAATGGTTGTTCCCTAGCGAAGAGATTTGAATAACGCCGCGTCCCCTGCTTCCCCAAACCGGTTTAATGATGACATGAGTATACTTTCTGACCAGACGCCATAAGGCATCTCTTGTCATCCTTTTCGTTTCGGGGACATGGGACGCGAGCGGTTTGTAGTTTCTCAGAAGCTTATATTTCAACCATTTATTTTTTGTCGCCGACATCTATGTTCACCTCCTCACCCCTGATAAAACCAATACTTATAAGATACCGTTCAAGAAGCACCAGAAATGTTTCTATATCCTTGTAAGTAATGTCCCCTATATTGGCGATCCTGAAGGTGTTTAACCCACTGAGTTTGCCGGGATAAATCATGATGTCTTGCTTGTAAAAATAATCGTGCATCTCTTGGAAGGAGTACCCGGCACAATCCGGTTCCGCAATGGCGGTAATCAATTTGGAATGGTAGAGTTCGGGGACGATATAGGTTAACCCTAATCGGGAGAGTCCGTTAATGAGGGTTTCCCATGATTTTACATACCTCTCGTATCTCCTCGCCATCCCTTCTTGTTTTAATTCGTCTATTGCTTGTTTTAGGGCATATAAGGTCTGCACAGGCGGGGTAAAGCGCATTTGCAGATGCTCCGAAAAATATTGATATTGAGCGAATAAATTCAAATAATAATTCCTCTGTTTCTTGTGCTTCAAGAGCTCCAATTTCCTTTTTTCCGCTATGACGAAGGAAACTCCGGGCATGCCTTGAAGGTTTTTGTTAGAGCTGGATGCGAGGTAGGAAATATTCATTTCTTTCATTTGAATTGGGATGGCCGCAAACGAGCTCATGGCATCCACGATCATGTCGATTTGGTGCCGCCAGCATATGTCCCCGATTGCCTTAATATCGTTCAATAGGCCTGTTGTCGTTTCATGGTGAACGACAGCAAGATGGGAGACGGGTTGCTCAGAGGATTGAATAGCTTGTTCCAAAGCATTCAAATCCACGGCATCATCGGGAGGACTCTTAAATTCCAGGTAATTCAGCCCGTACGCTTCGGCAATTTCACACATCCGCTTCCCATACGCGCCGTTATTGATGATGATCGTCATCCCGTTATCCACAGCGGAGCTTAGCATCGATTCTACCGCTGCGGTACCGGAGCCGCCGAACAAAACCGTCGTGTAATGATTCGGATCGGCAGCCAAACGGGTCAGCTCTTCGGATACATAGGCCATCAATAGGCCGAATTCCGTTTCACGGGGGCAAATATCCGGAACTACCTGAGACCATTTCACGCTGTCCGTGGTCGTTGCCGGTCCGGGATTAAGCAAAATCATTCTCTTGATTGCCCGCATATCTCTCCCTCTTCCTTATACGCTGACGGCTGGTTTGCTATAAACCGCCGCAGCCGTTCCTTTACCTCATAAGGCTTGATACCCGGCCGGCCCAGCTGATCCATGGAGCTTCTGGATATTTTCAAATAGAGGAAGGTCAAGCCTTTTGTATGTTTCCATTCCTTGTAGGAAGCCTCTAATTCTTCCAAGCTATGAACGTATAGAGACTTCGCGTAGCCGCAGGAAGCGGCAATCGTTACGAAATCGGTATTGTGAGATACCGTGCTTTGCCCTCCCGTCGAATCATGAGCATTGTTGTCAAGCAAAATATGGAGCATATTGCCCGGCTGGTAATAACCGGATGTGGCCAGACTTCCCATACGCATAAGCAAGGAGCCGTCCCCGTCAATGACTATAATATCCTTACTTGTTTGGGTTAACGCTAAACCAAGCCCAAACGAGCTTATACATCCCATCGAGCCTACCATGTACAGGTTATGATCGGAATCCTGGGTTTCGTATAATTCCCTCCCGGTCTTTCCGGTTGTGGCCAGCTGCAGGGTGTTATCGTCCTTCATGGCATTGATGACTCTCAGTGCTTCGTGCCGTGCCGGGAGTTGATCCTCCGCATGAGCCGGCACTTTGATTTGATTCAAATGAACGGCGGATTGTCGTTTTTGCAGAGCTTCTTCACCGAACGTTCCTTTCCGGACGACAAAGAAAAAGGACCTGTTTTGTTCCAAATGCTGATCCGCCTGCTGCAATTGACTTTTGGCCTCCTCCAAATCGCCGGAAAGATACTGCCACTCCACTTGCATCAAATCGAGCATATGCGTTGTGATTCGGCCCATCAGTTCGTGCTGGGGTTCATCGGGAATGCCAGGCTCTCCGCGGAGACTGACAAAGCCAAGAAGCGGAATCCGAAACGGGTAAATAAGAGAGGTTAAGGGTGAAACGGCATTGGTCAGTCCCGAATTTTGCATCAGAACGACCGGCTTTTTCCCCCCCATATAAGCACCTGAAGCAATGGCGACGGCATCCCCTTCGTTGGCCGCTGCAATATATTCGCACTCATTGATCGCATAATTGATTAAGCTTTTCAAAAAGGAGCACGGAACGCCGCTAAAGAGCGTAAACCCTAATTTTTTCAGTTCATCTCCAAACCTTCTTGTATTAAGCATCCGTGATTCACCCTAATCTTTCTTCGCCTCAGGGAAGATATTTTTTTTCGGCCTTCTTAAGCTCCTCCGCCCCTTGAAGTCTGAACACTTCCTCTACGGTAGCGATCTTGCCTTCCACTTGAACCAGCCCGTTATCCTGAAAAATTTGCCCGGTAACTTTTTTCATAGCGTCTATCGAAGCCCTGAGATTATGGTTTGCCCAGATCACGAGGCTGATTCCGAGCTCCTGGAACCTGACGGTCGGTGTGGAATAATATTTGGTAGGCACAATCACGACCGGCAATCTTCCCCCCCATTCTTTCATAAACGCTTCGATTTCCGAGCTGTCCGATCTTTTGCTGTGAATCAGCACGGCATCGGCCCCCGCCAGACGGTAAGCCTCCGCGCGCCTAAGAGCCTCTTCAATCCCCCACCCTGTAATAAACGCTTCCACTCTTGCCACAAGCATAAAATCTTCATCGGTTTGTGTATCCTTCATTGCTTTAATTTTCCCGCAAAATTCATCCATGTCGGCCAGCGGCTGGGCCTTCGCATTAATGAACGAGTTCGTTTTCGGAAACAGCTTATCTTCAATGCAAACGCCTGCGATTCCGCGCTGCTCCAGCTTTTTAACCAACCGCCTGGCATTGTTGAAGTTTCCATAGCCCGTATCCCCGTCAAGCAAAATCGGGATGGACGTTGCATCGCTCATAAATTCCAGAACTTCCAGCACCTGCGTCCAGGAAGCCTCGTTATTATCTCTCACGCCCATGGCAGCAGATATCGATAATCCGCTGGCCCAAATTCCTTTAAACCCGGCCTCTTCGACGATTTTTGCTGACAGGCCGTTATGGGCCTCCATGATAAACTCCAGATGTTTCGAGCCGATCATTTGTTTTAGTTGCTGTGTTTTTTTCATTGAAATTCTCCTTATTTTATAAATATCAGGAGTGCAGCCTCCGAATCAGACGCTTGTTTTTCATAATCGTATTCAGCATGGTTTTGTCGGGCAATTGTTTGAATAACATATGGCCGGGCCTCGAATTGGCTTCAATGAACCAAATGCGGCCGCTCTTCTCTATACCAAGATCAATCCCCAGCTCTCGAATGGGATGGTGCTTATTGATGGTTGCCGCAATGCTATAGGATAAGGCGGCTATTTTACTCAAGCGGTCATTCGCTTTTCTTCGTTTCCCAAACAGACTCAAAAGCACTTTGTGCAGCGGCGCTGCGTGCCCTCCTTTATGGTAATTGGTAACAAAACGCTGGGGAGCGGCCACGCGGGCAGCCATTCCGGAAATAACCCATCCCGATACGGGTTTCTGCATATAAATCCTGGCATCGAAGATCGCGCCCTTGTAGCGGCCCAATTGGAGCCCTCTCTGCACAAGGTATCGTTGGGACGGCTTCTGGAAGGATTGAATCGCTCTGTATAAGGAACCGGAACCGACCACCTTGCGACTTTGTCCACTGCGAACCTCGTAGCCATTTCGTATTCTTTTCGCCCGGATGATACCTGTTCCTCCGCTGCCCTTATTGGGCTTGATGAAAATGGTCGAATACGATCTCATCATCCGCAAGGTCCTTGCCGGTGTAATCCAATGCGTTTCAGGCAAATATTTCCTGAGTGTCGGACGCCCAAGCAGCTCTTTGTGTTTGATCATTTTTCCAATTGTCAAATTTATCCCACTTTTCATGTTTTTAATAATTTTATTCAGGCCCTGTCTCTCTTGAAAGGGCATCAATCCGTTTTTATTAAAATTTTTTAAGATTGAACGGGGCAAAAAAAACGCCCTGCCTATGAAGGCAGAGCGCATAATTCAAACGCGATGATATCGGCATCCCAATGATGCTCATTCCAATCCTCTTTTAAAAAAGCAACAAAACCAAAACTAAAATCACTAAAGATAAATCAATTAAACCTAGACTCAAAAAAACAATCCATATCGTCAACGAAGATGCTCGGAACGCTTCGTTGTTTATTCCTTCCCGTTTTGCGAAGTAATCCCTGGTGGCCAAGGCTAAAACCAATCCGCCGATGATAACAGATCCCACCCCAACAATCAGCGCAATGGTATGTCCCATATGATCATAAGGCGTTGACCGAAATACTACACCGGCCGCTAAAAAACCGAGCCCTACAATCGCAATTCCGGTCCTTACCCACGCAAGAAATGTTCTTTCATTTGCTAAGTGCTGCTGAATATATTTTGAATCCTTAGTTTGATTCGTGTTCATCATGATATCCCCCAACAAATTTGGATTGTTGATGCGAGAAAGCTACACCTTTAGGATAACCACAAATCTCATGGACAGACGGAAAACGGCAGCCGCTTACGAATACATAACAGAGTGAACTTGTTGCCAGTATGGAAAATGCTGCAAAACTTCTGTGATTTAGTTTGCGTGCTGCTGCATAGAAAAAACACAACAAGCGAGGAATAAGAATGAAAAAAATGACGCTCATTTTGTCCGTTGCTCTCGCCACCACACTTTCATGTACGGAAGCTCCTGTATTAGCGGAATCCTTCACAGACATACCGCCTTCCAGTTCATATCTCCCCTATATTGATGATTTAAAGAAATTCGGTATCGTCGACGGGATAGGTCAAGGTTTATTTGGTCCGGAACAGACGTTGACCCGCGCCCAGTTTGCAAAATTTCTGTCAGCTGCTTTTCAATTAAAAGATAACGGCAATCCGGTGCCGTTTACGGACATTCAAGGGCATTGGTCTGCACCTTATGTACGCGCCGCTTATCAAGCCGGGATCATAGACGGCACCTCGGATACGATATTTTCACCCGATAAACCCGTTAAACGCGAAGAAGCCTCTGCCATGGTCTGGCGTTATGCCAAAAAAAGCGGACAGTCCCCCGGTCCTGTTCTGAACTTCCGTGAAAAACCCGACAACTGGGCGGTAGAAGCGATTAGCAGTGTGATTGCCCGCGGATGGTACGGTGCGGACGTTTCGCAAACCGGTGATGTATGGTCCTATCGGCCGCAGGAACTGATGACACGCCAGGAAATGGCCGCATTGCTCGATTTATCGATCAAGACGGTACCCGGCAGTCCGAACAAAACCGCTGCAGCCGCGGGAAAACCGAAGTATAATGCCACCTGGCTTTGGAATAGCGATTCGCTTCTGCAGAAAAAAGACGAGGTGTTCCAGTTTCTCCAGCAAAACAAAATCAACCTCGTTTTTCTGCAGATTGATCCGGATATGTCTTCAAACGAATACGCGGATTTTATTTCGAAAGCCGGTGCTCTTGGCATTGAGGTTCATGCCTTGGGGGGAGCACCCAATTGGATATTGCCTGAAAACCAGATTAAAATGTACAAGCTGATCGATTGGGTCAAAAACTACAATAACAAAGTCCAGGCCAATCAACAGTTCAAAGGAATCCATCTCGACGTGGAGCCGTTCGTTATGCCGGTATGGTATCAGAACACGGATACGATGCTTGGGTTATGGAGAGATACGGTAAGCGGCTTCGTTGATGAGATCAAAAAAGATTCCCCTCATTTAACCGTAGGGGCCGATTTACCGGTATGGCTCGACAAGTTCAATGTGCCGGATGGACATGGCGGACGTACGACCTTATCCGAATGGATGATTCAAGAGCTTGATCAAACGACCCTGATGGCTTATCGGGACAATTCGAACGATATTCTCAGCAGTGTCGCAACTAAAATGGATGAGGCGGACAAAGACGGCAAATCCATTATTGTCTCTGTTGAAACGAAGCCGAGCAGCGAAGGGCCCATTACCTTTTATAATAAAGGACAGACGCTAATGATGCAGGAGCTCGGGAAAGTAATCGATACTCTCCAAAGCCGCGCCTCCTACACGGGGTATGCCGTACACGATTACGAGAGCTGGACCCGCTTGAAGAAGTAGTATGCCAGGATAAACGGCTACGCCGTCCTTGTATTATGAGGACCAGCGCGTTTACCAAGGTTGATGCGAAGCTATAAGTTACGGAAACTTATAAAGTCTTATCAACGAACAAAAAACCAGCATTTTTTCAAAAAATGCTGGTTTTTAATTAATCTCGGAGATCTATTGAACCGCTGCCATGCGGATCGTTAGTTGTTAAATGAGCCACGGGGGCTCCCATTGGATTAAAACCTTGGATATCGTAGGGAGGTTCCGCTGAAGAAGGAAGAAATGCGAACCAAATCGCATGCCCAGCTTCCGCACCGGCAAGTTTGGCGGTGTATTGTCCGGATCCTGCACCACCTGCGGTAACGATGATACTCTTAACGGATGCATCCAGAATATCACCGAACACCATAGGGAAAGGGGAATTGTTCACTCTCGGCATTATCATATAATTTAACGCTGACTTGGGTGATTTAGGATTCTTGTTTCCACCGATTCCATATCCTCCGCCCCAAACCCATTTCCATCCAAACCACGCTTTCCGTACGTACTCTACTTGAAGATCGCTTCCTTCTTGCCCGGTAAAGCGCTTGATGAATAGAAGGACGCCTCCTTCCAATGGTTCTCGATGAATGACCTGCATGAATGGAAAATGCCGGAACTTTTGAACGGCTTCATCTGGAGTCCTGCCCAGTGGAATGCGAATCGTTTCGTTCAGCCCTATGGCATGCGACATCCGCCAGTCTGCGAATCCTCCAGGCAGTTCATCAGCCATCGAAATGGCAAAAAGTAACACCATGCCTATAATAATAGCCCCGATACCCATCCAAACGGGCCGAAATCTCCTGCCCCGAACCTGCATGTTTCTCCACCCCGTTCATGGTTACAAAATTATCATACCAAAATTTGGACGACGAGGCCATTGGTTGTCCTTCCCGCATGTATGACATTAAAAGATAAATATCAGTGGGAATAGAATGTCAACGAGAGAAACATATCATTTATATCAAATAGTTGAAAATACTAGAATTGGGGAAATATCTATTACACGCTTAATCTCCGAGACATATAAATATACTGTACCACTTAAAATAACCAACTAGATATATATAAAGGAGGGACACACACCATGGATTAGCTTAGTTTTACTTGGCTTACACAGGTAGAAATACTAGATTTACTAGACAAACAGGCTTCTACCTTAATAGAAGAGAGGTTAAGTAAATGCTACATGATTTAATGATACCCATTACGGTATTGGCTTTTTTATGCACCATATCTTTTATTTTCTGGCGTCCTCATGTGAATGAAGCCATACCTGCAACGATGGGTGCAATTGTGGTTCTTCTTAGCGGAAGTGTTTCTTTAACGGATTTAGGAGTCATAACCGAAACCATAGGCGGAGCTGCCATCACCATTATGGCAACGATCGTCATGGCGATTGTATTGGAAAGCTTCGGTTTCTTTAATTGGGCAGCCGAACAATTGTTGGAACGAGCTAGAGGATCCGGCATCCGATTATTCTGGCTCACAAACTTATTTTGTTTTCTCATGACCCTTTTCGTTAACAACGATGGCAGCATTCTTATCACAACACCGATTCTGTTAATGCTGCTTCAACACCTGGGGCTTAAAAACCATCAAAAGATCCCTTATTTACTATCCGGCGCCCTAATCGCAACAGCTTCAAGCGCCCCCATTGGAGTAAGCAATATTGTGAACTTGATTGCCTTAAAAATTGTTCACATGGACTTGTACATGCACACGGCGATGATGTTCGTTCCCGCTTCGCTCGGGCTGGTGTTCCTAACGTTCCTGCTGTTTGCCACATTCTATAAGACCCTCCCGCGTCGACTCCCCGAGGTTAAGCAAGGAATCTGGAATCATTCCCCCAAATCGGGATATCACCCGTTAAAAGATGCAGACACTACACTCATCCCCAGAGAAAATCGAACCAAATTCATGCGTAATATTTTGATATTTGTTTTTTGCGTGCGGGTAAGCCTCTTCGCAGCTTCCTACATCCACTTTCCGGTTCCGTTAATGGCTGTTTTCGGCTCCCTATTCTTATTAGCGTGGCGCTGGTATCATTTGAAAATTTCTCCTGCCGATATGATTAAAAAAACACCATGGTATATCCTCATATTTGCCTTCAGCATGTACGTGATTATCTACGGTTTAAATAACATCGGATTAACTCATTGGCTTATCCATTTCATGCAGCCGCTTGTCTCTGGCAGCATACTTCACGCGAGTGTCATGATGGGTATTCTCTTGTCCATTCTGTCGAATTTTTTCAACAACCATCCTGCCTTGATGGTCGGAACTCTTACCCTAACGAACATGGGGCTGGATCCTCTTACCTTGAAAATTTCTTACCTGGCAAGTGTTATTGGCAGCGACGTCGGTTCCCTTCTTTTACCCATCGGAACACTGGCTACCTTGATGTGGATGCACATTCTTAAGAAAGGTAAAGTCAAAATAAGCTGGAAAGAATACTTGAAAGTAACTTCCACCGTCATCCCGATCACTGTAATTTTCACATTAGTCCTTCTGGCATACTGGGTTCAATGGATTTTTTAACTCCATTTAAATCAACACAGGGAGGTTAAAATATGAGTGATCCTCGCGAGCTTATTGATCAACAAGTGAAAGTAGAGCTTTCAGGGAACAATGTCTTCACTGGAAAATTAATCGATCTGGGATTGGATCTGATGGTTCTTTTTCATGAACAGCGGTACCTTTATATTCCATTGGTCCATGTACAGAACCTGAAAAAAAGCAATTCGCAGTCGAATGATGAAACCGCCAATCTAACGAAAGGACCGATTGATTCTCATAACGAGAGCATCACACTCCGAAATATCTTAGACCATGCGAAAGGACTTTTTGCAGAGATTTATGTAACGGGAAACAAATCCATCCATGGCTATATAACCAGTGTTATGAATGACTACTTCGTCTTCTACTCCCCTGTTTACAAAGGTACGTTTGTCTCCATGAACCATTTGAAATGGTTGATTCCATATCATCCTGACCAAGTCCCCTATTCCCTTAGCAACCAATCCCTGCCTGTAAATCCTGTCCATATTCCTTTATCCCGAACGTTTGAAGAACAATGTAAACGACTCGAAGGAAATTTAGTTGTTTTTGATCTTGGAGATCATCCCAATAAAATAGGCGTGCTTCAAAAGGCAGGCATCCAGTTCATGAAACTTGTAAATGCCAGTGGAGATGAGGTGCTCTTGGGAACACATCATTTAAAAACGGTATATATTCCATAAAAAAAACGACCTTCCATAACAGAAAGTCGTTCGAAAAGGTATAAGCAACGTACACCACAATTATATGTGAACAGGGTATAAAAAGCTTGGGCATTTTATACTTTATCGCTAAAAAGAAGGCTCCATTTTGAGAGCATTAGAAAGCAGCATTTGAAATGGAAATAGTCGTTGACTTCAGCATTTAAAAAGCGATCAGGTGATTAATAATAATCACCGATCGCTTTTTTTGATCATTATTTTTGATGATTAATTACTTTAAGCAAATCATTAATTGTACTTACATGCAAACCTTCGTGATACATTGCGAAACCTATAACTTCGCCAGCGGTTTCAAATTTAAAATCACGAATTTGAAGTGGAGATCCTAATTGTTCGTCTATTCTATTCCCGAAAGTTTCATTAAGATCATTCAATTGTTTCTTTAACAAATCAACCAGTTCTGCTTTAGAAGGTGGGGTTGTAGACCAGTCGGAAGGTCTTGTGCCGCCTTTAAAGAGATCCGTGAATTCCTGTGGAATTAATGATTTTCCATCAATACGCGTAAACACCAAGGAATTCAGGGTTGAAATCATATGATTTCCATCTTATCGTATTGTTGAATTGGTGGTTGAACATCGAAAAGATCTTCATGGATGGATTCAATTTTTCCAAGTGTCATTTGTCGAACAATGTTAAACGTGTTTAATATCGCATGGGAAGCCATTTTGTATCGTCCTCCGTTAGATAAATTAGATATTCCACTTAAAAATTCTAACTTATGATGATAATGGAATCAAATTTACGTTTGGACGAAAGCTCTCTCGATATTTCAACTAAAGAAAAAAGGACAAGCTCGTAAGCCTGTCCTCGGTACTGCGAACCCGAATTTACGGAGTAGGTGCTAAACCGTTCTGGGCAATACCGGAAAAAGATTCAGGGCCGGTACAGGTAACAACCCCCGTTGAACCAGTGGCGCTTATAAACACTGCATAAACAGTTTCTAAGGCTGCAGGAGCGTTAAGGTCAACAGCATTGAACGTAATCAAGTTAGTTACAGAAATATTAATAGATTCAATTACATGCTCAGCTGTATAGATGATGGTGCCGCTGCCGAATATAGCGGAACCCCTTTGTATATTAAGAATACGGTTGTGGTTGTCTCAGCTGAAACATTTACACCTACGGTTCCCGTAAGATTAACAATAAGGCCATTCGTTCCTGTGCCCGCTACGCCTTGCGTTTGCAGACCGATAACACCAAACAATGCAGGAACTGTAGTTATGACTGTACCGGGGGAACCGAAAGTGTTGGAATTCTCAGAAACTCTCAAATCAAGAAACCTTCCCATTTTCATTACCTCCTGCTATTAAAGGTATAATAGGATACAATATATTCCTGTAATCTCTGATTTGTTTGGACGTACATTTAGGGTGATACATCCATTTTTATATTTTACTTAGGTATAACAAAGAAACCACTCCATTGTTAGGAGTGGCTTTGACTTTATATGTTAATATAAATTTCTCCGGATGCATGTCACCCGTCCAGACTAGGCGATCCCGCTTGATACCGTCTCACAAATAATCCTGCATATTCAAATGAACGGTATAAGCACCCGCATCCCAATTCCGGTTGAAAAAATCGTCATTGCAGCGAAAGCAGCCTTTGTATTCCAGATCGTGCATAAATCCTCTCGTCTATCAGCTCATCATGGAAGTCATCAGCCCGACCTCATGCCTGGTCATAATAAGCTTCCAGCCCCGCCAACCCCCGCTTGTCATAAAAGACCGGGGCTTTGGCCCATGCCACCGCCAACTGCATCAGCAGCTCCGTCTTCAGCCGTTCTCGGACCTTGGCATGCGCCTCGTCCCCATACAGATTCGTCCACTCGTGCGGATCACTCTGGAGATGGTATAGCTCCCCGCGCGTTTCCTGGCTGCCCGGAGCTTCGTTTCCTGCAGCTCCCTCCAAGTACAGAATCAGCTTCCACTCTTTTGTCCTCCACATATAAGCAGGCGCAGAGTGTACGGGCGCTCCCTTGCCATGGAATTCGCAGAACGACCCTCTTCGCACCGCATCACCGAGCAGATCGAGCCCAGGCAGCATCGGATTCCGCGGCAAGCAGGCAACTTTGGACAGCGTAGGGACCAAATCGACTAGCTCGGCCGGTCTGTCGTCGACGGTGCCTCGCTTCTCCGGTGCGATGAAGGAGCCCGATAAGATCAACGGAACACGTACGCTGCTATCGTACAAGCAATATTTCGAAAACCGGAAACGACGCTCGCCCAGCATCTCCCCGTGATCCGATACGAACACAATCATGGCATTGTCGAGCACGCCCCTAATCCGCAGCCTGTCCAGCACCTGACCGAAGTAATGATCCAGCCACGTGCAATTCGCCCAATAGCGAAGGGTTGTCCGCCGGCGCTCCAACGCTGTCATGCTCTCCCAAACGGCCCGCTTATCCAGATATGCCTTGCGGCTTCCTTGATTAATCATATCCGTGGCAGCAAGGTGCGTCTCCACTTCCGTCTCCCAAGGCGGCTGCGGTAATTCGGGTATATCCTCCAGCCGGTAAAGATCTTCAAATTCCTTAGGCACATTGAAGCCTGCATGCGGCTTCAGAAACGACAAATATAAGAACAGCGGTCTCGTCGAGTCAATACCGCCTTCCTCGATGAAATGCAAGCATTGCTCGGCAACCCAGCCGTCGCGGTGATGGTTCATCGGTATGCCGCTGGTTCGGCCGATATAGCCGCTCGCGTTCTCTTCGCCCGCGCCGTAGTCCTTCGTCTCGTCCATATAAGCTTGCAGCCGCTCGGGATGGATATCGCCCATCATGACGGCACCTTGCTCGTAATGGCCGCTCTCGCGCGCCAATCCGACAGCGCGGTGCTCGAATCCCCGGGCCGACGGCTCCGCCTTACCCTGTGCATTGTGATTCCAATGCGTCTTTCCGAAGCCTGCGGTTTGATAGCCGGCTCTGCGCATAAGCTCAGGAAGCGGAGCGGAAGGCAGCAGCTCCTCCTTCGTAATGCCGCCATAATTCGTGCGTACACCTAGCTGCGAGGGATAGAGGCCGTACATCATCGAATATCGGCTGGGCACGCACATCGGCGCCTGGCACACCGCCTGATTGTAGAGGATGCCCTCATCCGCCAGCCGGTCGATATTCGGCGTCAGAATATGCCTATTGTATCGTCCTATGCAGTCCCAGCGCTGCTGGTCTGTCATCAGAAAAATAATATTTGGCTTCATATGCTTCATCTCCTCCGGTATTTACGGGAACGACGGCAACTCCGCCTTCCTAATAAAATCACAACCCCGTCTCGCTCTATAGCGCTGTACGACTAACATTAACAAAGCACAGCCTTTCCGGCAATTGTACTTTTTTGCGTGTTCAGTCGACTAACGCTTGATAGCTGAATAGGCTGCCGATCATACCGACAGCCTATTCGTGGTTGAACTATCGTACCCGTCCCTCAGTTTAGCAATTGCTCATCTTTTTTACTGACTAAATTTCCAACCTTCTGAATCGGAACACTGAAAATGATTAGTATTGCCGCAAGACAGTCCGTAACGGTCAGTTTTTCACCCAATAATAAAACGATAAAGATAAGAGTGACAAATGGGGTAAAGAATGTAAAGCTTGCAATTAATGATGCCGAAGAGTATTTCAATGCCCGAAAATATAAGAAAAATCCAAGTACAATATTGCTCATACTCAACCATAATACACCGTAAAAGTCTGTTTTTTGAGGAATTATAAAGCGGGATGACGCAAGATTAGCTCCGACCGATAAAACAAAAGCAACAATTGTTATAAAAAAAGTGCTAACCAGAATATCTTTCTGATTCTTCTTAATAAGGTTCGTAAACAGCCCCCAACTTACTGCAGCTAAAACCGCGAATATGTCCCCCTTGAAGTTCGGAAATTTATATTTGCTAAATCGCCTTTTGTTATGAGAAGAATTGTTCCCATAAAACCCATAGCTATTGAAATAATCTTATATAGGTTTAACTTCTCTTTACGCGCTGGAGATTTGGTGACTAAATCATAAACGAATAACATGCTTCCCAGCAAAATAAGGCATTTCCCCATTGCCCAACGTCCATACATATTAAGTTTCCTAGCATAATTTAATAGTGAATCCATGATAAGGAGAATGAATCTTAATGACATGTAATGGTGGTTTGCTAATAGAATGCCATATCCGCCTCTGGTCATGGAAAAACAAGTGGGGATTTTATTAGACAGTAACCTATCATAGTTTTAATAAAATCAAGGAGCAGCTGCCACCGTGGTAAACTGCTCCTTGGTTCGTTCAACTACCGTACCATTAAAGTAATCTGCCCTTCCCTCGGTTCAAACTACAGAAAGAGACCCACAGCTCATGCTGCGGGTCTAAAAGGTTTATATATTAAAAAGGGGGTCAAGTTTTATTATAATCTTAGTTCATTAACACAGTTTAAAAATCAGGTTGCATTTTTATTACAGATTTCTTCACGACGATGTTGCTGTAATCGTTCTCCATTAGAACGGGCTGCCGTTGTTGTCGTCAGTCTGGTATCGTTATGCTAACGTACCCGTCGTATTATGAGGTCAGCCAGTTTTTACTGGTTGACCTCTGTTAGCTAGAGGTGTATTTATCGGTAGCCGGGGCTGAACGATCGTACCCCCACGTCTGGCCGATGAGCCGTTCATCCACAAAGAAGGTGTTGTGTCCCCGTGACAACGAAAAGACCCGCCCGGCGTGATTCGTGAGCCGTATTTGCAGCCGGGCAGATCCAATGTTTCGCTCCTTATCCGCTGACTCGGCCATTAGGCACCCTTTGCGCCCAATCCAGCTTTTGGCTCGTGCGGCAGCCGCTGCTTCATGTTCGTGATAGCGACGCCGGCCAGGATCAGCACCCCGCCACTGAGCTGCGCGAGCAGGATCGGGTCACCCAGCACAAAATGGCTGACGATGATGGCGATAAAAGGCGGGATGTTCATGAACATGGCACTCATGGATGCACCAGCGACCGCGATGCCCTGGTTCCACCAGAAGCCTGCAAGCCCTTGGCCGATGACGGCAACGCAGACGAGCAGCGCCCATGTGAACACCCGATGGCTGGCGTGCATGTCGCCGTTCAGCGCTTCTACCGCGACGGCCGGCGACATGAGGATCGTGCCGATCACCGTGGAGTAGATCGTCACCTCGTACGAAGTCATCGCCTTCGTCAGCTTGTTGATGAACAGCAGGCTGACTGACATGCCAAGCATCGCAACAAGCAAATACACATCGCCGTGGGAGATGCCTAGCTGCTTGCCTCCGTACAGGACGATGCAGACGACGCCGATGAGAGCCACCATGGCTCCGACCAACTTCTGCCCAGTGATGACCTCCTTGAGGAACATACGCGACATCAGCGTCGTCGCGATTGGGGCCAGCGCGATGATTAGCGCAGCGTTGCCCGCCGTTGACTCCTGCAGACCGGTAAAATAAAACAACTGGTTGATCAGCGTGCCAGTGATGCCGGCCATCAGCAGCAAGCCCCACTCGCGAATCTTCGGCCACCGCATCGATTTATTGATGATTGCCACCGAAATGAGGAAGAACGACATGACAACCAAGCGCGCAAAAGAAAGAAAAATCGGAGAGAAATCGCGCAACATGTACGCGCTCGCCACGTAGTTGCCTCCCCAGAGCAGGGAGACGCCCCATAATTTAAGCAGTACTGTACGATCTGGCATGAAATTGTGTTCTCCTTGACGCTCGAATTAGATAACTGCGATAGCCCCTCGTCCACTGCCTCAGCGGGTTCGAAGGGCTTCCCTTCTTAAACCCATTATACTCGAATTATTCAAACCCATCACCATGCTATCGTACTCCGTTAGCGCAATTCTGCCATGCTGGGATGAAGTTATTATCTTAAAGGATATTTAAGTGTAATTGCTTCCTTTCTTAATTCCTCATAAAAGAAATAATTATGGTCTGCGCCAACAATACAAAGAATCCTTTTATCGGGATTGGCTTTAAATGTGTTTACTACCCGTTTAATCATAATATGGTTCCTGACTATCCACCGAAAATTTTGCGATACTGGATTGATCTGAAACAACCAATCATATTTTTGCTTGGCTAAATTATCAAACTCCTTCGAATTAAAAGGAATAGTTCCATAAGAGTGAGCATTCATTTGCTTTGAAAACCATTCGTCATCAATTTTCTCAAGCTCAGTCTGTTCCTCTTTTGAATAATCTTCGAATGGCGAAAAATTGTTCCAGACATCCGGTTCAAACCAGTCAATGGGGACAAACTCAATACTGTGCTCTTCACATAAAGGGAAAATCAGTTCCCAATATTCACTAGCGGGTTCTCCCCAATAACCTTTTTCTTTTTTGTTATTTAAGTACTTTTCCCAGCTTCTCGGATGAACTTCGCCACATATAATATCCGGCTTAAACTCCAAAATAATCTCCTTATAAAGATCGAGAGGACATTGATACCTATCTCTTAATTCATTATTATGTATCGTCCCTAAGATTCCAACAGTGGTCATAGCATAATTCCCCTCTTTTAATTTATCTAAGTTTGATTTAATACGTCGATATTACCATAACATGGAATTGGAGTCCCCATGTTTTTTTGTGATTTTATACCACTTTTTCTGCGCATAACTGCCCTTTAGTTCAACAGGCAGCCAATAATGCCGACTGACTGTTCGTCATGACGCTATCATCTCTCGTAATCAGTTCAACTCACCAGTTAAATTAGAATGCCTTGCCACTAAACAAAAATCAGGTTCTTCTTCGGAAGAAGGCACCTCTCGATGATTATACTAACAAGAACCTGGTGTAAAATAATTAGAAAGAGTTACCTCACCGGCAGTTGGTTATTTCAGTTTCGCCTCATCGGTTTCGTCTCCTGGATCGTCATCCTCAGCATCGTCATCAGCCACATAACTGTGGAATGGGAACCGCCGCCCAGCCGCTTCTGATCGGTGTCAAATTCAGGCAATCCTCTCTGCCTCTCTTCTAGGGAAAAAACAAAAGCGTGGCACAAACCGCTCTCATGAAAAAGTAAAAACAGTACCGAGCCTGGGGCAGGCCGGCACTGCATCAATCAATTATTGCATATGCGAATTCCTATCGCCTCACTTTCCGGCTAACAGCGGGAACACTCCCCCTTGCAGTCTGGTGCCTGGAGCAAGCTTAAGCGGCTTCGTCACGACATGGTCTTTGCCGTCATACACCACGCCATCCGGCATGAATATAATAGCGAGCACCCGCCTGGGTTTGTCCGTTTTGTTCGGGTGGGAGTAATGAAAGGTGAGTCCCGTGTGAAATGTGCAGCTGCCTTTGCGGAGCGGTACATTGACCGGTTGGGTATTGTCCAGTCCCGTGCCTTGTACATATTGAAATATATCCTGCGGATCCGACAGATTAATGCCGCGGAGCTTGCCGATCTTATGCGAGCCCGGTATGAACATCATGCAGCCGTTTTGTTCGTCCACATCATCCAGTGGAATCCATGCGGACAAGGTCTGATGAGCAAACTGATCCTTCATGGGCCAATAAGGGAAATCTTGATGCCAAGGTGTTGCCTTGGAATCCTGGGGCATCTTCCACAGCGCATGATCGTGAAACAGCCGAATTCCGCTGGCTCCGGAGAGCTTTAAGGCGATGCTGGCAAGTTTCGGATGCGTCGTATATCTCGCCATGCCGGCGTGGTCGCGCCATACATTGACCTTTTGGTTCAGCACGCGGTAGTAGTTCAGCCTCGCCTCTGGATTGGACGTCCTTACGGACAGCCCTTCTTCCTCACTCATGGACTCCTCTATAAACATGGTTAACTCTTTAATCTCTTCTGCGGTCAATACGTTATCGACCTGGACGAAGCCGTACTCTTGGAAGAACGCCATCTGCTCCTCGCTAACCTCCTGCCGCTTTACATCTGCATTTGCCATAATCTATACCTCCGTTTCTCATCCTGAATTTACCTTACCACCCGGGAACTCGAGAAACTTGGAGATTTTTTCAAAAAACTATGCAAATTCTTCATTTGGAGTTTATCTGTTTGACCTGCATCTTTGAATGGACTCTAATAAGGAATTTTACTTATACTGGGGAATAAGGGGGGGGCATGATGACACGTTATAAGAATGAGCAATTTTTCGAAATTGATGGATTCCCTTTCTTTATTGATGTATTTCCGGTTCCGCATGCCGTTCCGACACACTCTCATGAGTTCGTCGAGCTGGTCTACGTGAGAAGCGGCCGCGGGCTGCATACGTACCGAGGTGAACAATACGTCATCCAGGAAGGGGATGTATTCATCATCGAGCCGGAAGCGCAGCACGCATACGAGTTAGAGCCCGGCTTTTGCTTTGATGTATATAATGTCCTGTTCCACCCTTCCTTCTTAGCGGAGGAACTCAAAGCTCTGGGGCAAGTCGAATCCTTCATCGACTTCTTTTATTTGGAGCCGTTTACCCGCAATTCAACCTTGTTTCAGACACGACTGTCGCTGACGACGGCTCAGCAATCCGAAGCCAAATTTTTGCTGCAGCAGATGCTGGCGGAATTCTCAGGCAAACAGATCGGCTACCGTTTGCTGGTCAAGACGAAGTTAATCGAGACGCTGGTCTTCTTGAGCCGGTGCTATGCCGCCAAACAGACCAACTCGCTCGGCACCCAACCGGACGATAAGGCTCTGATCGGAAGAGTCTGTGATTTTATCGCCGCCCATTGTGAGAAGCCGCTGACTCTGGAACAGGTCAGCCGGATGTGCGGACTGGGCAGCACGTCCTTCTCCTTAAAGTTCAAGCAGCAGACAGGCTGCACTTTCCTGGAGTACCGCAACGAAATGCGTATCCGCCTGGCGAAGCGTCTGCTGGCGCAGACGGCGGACAAAATCATTGCCATCGCCCATGAAACCGGCTTTGAAGATATCAGTCACTTTAATCGTACCTTCAAGCTCCTCACCGGGATGACGCCTAGAGCATACAGGCTTAAGAGTAAATAGGCGAAATCGCGATTAACTTCCAGAACATAAATAAAAGGACTTACTGGTAAGCAGCTCGAAAAATCTTTCTTGATTCTCTGGAGCGACGGTTGCCGATGTATCATTTGCAGCCCATAAAAAGAGGCCACCGATATCATTGATATCGGCAGCCTCATTGTTTTAATTCAAATGGTGTTTGTTCGTCTAGAACAGGCACTTTTTGATAAAGCCAATTTTTAGCATTGCGTTGTAGTCTAACAATTAACACAATCTAATCTCCTTGTCGATATCAATGTCTGAAAGACTATCCCTTACTTCAATAGGCAAGTATTGTATTTGGTTCTTGCAGTAACCTAAGAAATGGAACCAGGAAGATTCTTTATATGCATTCGATAAGATATCAATGTTACTCATAAAAAGTTTCCTCCTTAAGATAATCCTGTTAACTGAGCGGATAACAACGACTGCCAAAGGGCAACCGCAATTCTGCTATCGTCTCCGTTAGTGCAACAGTACACTAGAATATTGTCATTTCCATCCGGTACGTTTCAGTATCTCATTCACAAATTCGCTCTTTGCATTTGTATATGCCGCACGGTCATTGTGAAATCGTTGTGCAAGTTCTAACTTCAAGAAACCGTACATTTTGGAGTCCTCCGGATGACTTCTCAAATAATCTCGAAACAGGATATGACGTTTATATTCGGCGGTTTCTACCGTGCACACATACAGGTGATGCCAAGGGACATTGTCGGGGGGAATAAAAGCTTCCCGTCCGGAAGTGCCTAAATCACCTTCATGAACATAGCCTAGGGTGGCGAGCCTTTGAATGGCAGTATGAACATCAGCTTGCGTAGACACGACCACATCCATATCAACAATCGGTTTAGCTGCTAACCCTGGAACAGATGTACTCCCTACGTGTTCTATCGTGAGTACAAGGTCGCTTAAAACTGGAAGCACAAAGTCTTGTAACTTTCCAAACAATCGAACCCAATCGGGATCATATTGTACGACTATTACACTTGAACCCATATAACTCTCCCCTCAATATGTTTACTAACTACTTGTACTACAGCTTTTTGCATATTCCTGCCCGATGAATAGCTGAACGGAGCTGCCAGCATTGTTCAGCGGCAGCTCCATTGTGAGGTATAATCTGCTTTTGTCTCAATTACCTTAAAGCATTGTTAAGACTTGCCTCAACGAGTTCCTCCATCTTAAATAAGGACAAGAATATAAGCCCTGAAGCCTCAAGATTATCCCTGCCTTGTTGTTCACGTTCGATGACACATAATACGTTTTTCACAATGGCACCAAAATTTTTCAAATCTTGGGCACTTAACAATATTTGTCCGCCTGTCGTAACAACATCCTCGATGATGCAAACATTTTTGGCCCGGATATCAGTTCCCTCAGCCAGTTTGCAGGTTCCATATTCTTTAGCTTTTTTTCTTACAAAAACGACTGGAATGCCTGTCTTTAACGATAAGGCTGTTGCAATAGGAATTCCGCCCATTTCAAGACCCGCCAATATCTCAGTGTCTTTTGGAATTAATTCTGATAAAAGCTCGGCAATTTCATTTAACAAACCAGGGTTTGATTCGAACAAATATTTGTCAAAGTAATCATTTGACACCTTTCCCGACCTTAACTTAAAAGTACCCGTCAAATGTGCTGTTTTATATATCTCGTTGGCTAATGCTAGTCTTTCCATTTCGCATCTACCCCCAGATTTTTCTTTATTTTACCATAATAAATTCACTTAAGATATCTGCCAGTTAGCACAGCGAGGCTGCCGATCAATGTCTGCGGCAGCCTCGTGATTTAATTTAATGAACTATTGTCTCCGTTAGTTGAGCGATTGGGTAACTTCTTAGAGGATTTAAAAGCTTATTCAACGTGAATTGGGCTTCCGCGCGAAGACCCGTCTGGATTCACGAAGTATATGTAATAGTCTCCCGGCAATAAGTCAGAGGGAATGGTCAATATAATAGAGAAGCGGCCATATTGGGGGATAGCTTCCTTCCGCAACAATACTTTATTCCCTTCCCTCAGCTCCAACTTTACATTTCCGTCAGTCCACCCGTTTCCTTTTAATTCAAAACTCCCACCTGCCTGAACGGTTTTTGGATAATCATACATCGAAACAGTTGGCATCCATATCTCATGATCCTTCACAATCAAAACGATAAAGTGACGGGGCCATAGCAAAAACCGATTTATGTTGTTTATTTGCTGAATCCATTACGATCACCCGGTCTTCCGCCGCTGAACAAGCGATTGTAATAGATCCGGTTTTATCGGTACTTCGGTTGCAATGGGACGCAGGCGTAATATCTACAACCGTGTTATTCTTGCGTACAAACTGCAAATGCCAACCCCGGTGAGGCGCTGACAGTGAAGTATCCGCAACCGTCCGCGCTTCGTCATACCACTGAGCTAGTTGTTCTATTTTGCCGTCGTCGAGTCCAGCGAAAAGTGGCTGATTTACGTTGATATTTGGCAGAGGGAAGGCAATTCTCACTAAGTTAATATCAGCAGCAGATAGTATAGGAACCTTTTTAGGAACCAGTTTCTGTTTTAAACCTGATTGATTTATTAATAAGGTGAGTGCAAGAAGAGTCAACGTTGTAGCCCAAATCGATGTAGTCGTCCTCAACCATGTCCCCCCTAATTCACTTGTATCTTAAAGACGTATCAATTGGTACGAAAGTTTCGGAACTTAAATACTAATCGGTGACCCTGATGTTTCTTCCTTGTTCTTATATTCGTAACGCCAGCCGACACCTTTGCTCTTATGGGACGTAGCAATGCGAGATACATTAACTTAGAGTAGTCAAATAAAACTCGGCGGACGTAAACTGCCCGTTACTTCAATGACCAAGAGCAGGTCGCCGCGGCACCTACTCAAATTGAAATCATTCACTAGCGTTACCCGTCGTATCAACATCTCCGCCCTTTCGCTCAATCCAATAATTTCAATTACTGGTTTAATTCTATTTACATGTATTTCTCTTCTCATCTGAGGTAAAAGAAAGGTTTCCAAGCCTCCATGAAAATAAGCAATCGATAAGAAACCAGTGAATTGAACAGATGATACAATAATTAAAACGTGAACTAAGGAGAGATTAACTAATGGATCAAATTAATGACAAGTTAAAATTACATTACTTCCTCTCATTACCGAATAACATAGAAAATAATCGAGATTATCCACTTATTGTTTTTCTCCATGGTGTGAATCAAAGGGGAAATGATACTAAGCTTTTAAAGAGCAGTGGTTTTCCGCGAAGTTTACATAATATTACTGAAACACCATTTATTATATTTTCCCCACAGTGCCCTGCCGGTTTATTTTGGAATATGATTACTGACGCAATAAAGGCCCTACTTGACGAGATTATTTCGAAAAATCCTGTGGACCCAAAGAGAGTGTATCTGATTGGAGCAAGCATGGGAGGTTATGGCGCTTGGGATTTGGCCATTAAATTTCCGGAGAGGTTTGCTGCAGTTGTGCCGATCTGTGGAGGATGGGCACCCGAACAAGCCTATATCTTAAAAAATGTCCCAGTGTGGGCATTTCATGGTGCTGAAGATGATATCGTGCCTTTGAAGGAAACGCTCAACATGGTAGAAGCTTTAAAAAAACACGGAGGAAAAGTGGAATTAACCGTTTATCCGGATGCCGGTCATGACATTGGGACAATAACGTATAACAACCCATTGCTTTATGAGTGGCTCTTACGACACAAAATCATGTAGAAGAAAGGTGAGAGAAGATGAACCACCTTGTATTTAAACAATTTGAGTTGACGAGAGGTTTTTTATCGGTACAGTAGAGTCCATCCCAGAGGAGATAATCGATGTAAAGCCGGAAGGCTTTAACAATACGATCCATTGGCACATCGGTCATGTATTAACGATTACAGAAGGAGTTATTAGCTATCCCCACAAATCTACAATCCATCTGCCGGAAAACTATATCGAATTATTTGACACAGGCACAAGGCCGACTGAATGGAAAGGAGATATACCTTCTGTAGATAAACTCATCTTGCAATTAAAGGATCAGTTGGTCCGTTTACAACAAATTCCTTCTGGGAAGATAAATGAGAGACTGGAAAATCCATTTGAAACCTTCGGAGAATTCGCAAGCTTAGTGTTATTACACGAAGGCATCCATTTGGGACAAATTTCAATAATGAAGCGAATGATCGAATATGTTAAATAAATCATTACTACGACATTTTGATTCGTTCGCTCCCTTGATTACCATATATAGGTACCTGAGTAGTAACAATAATTCTATAAAACACTAGTCGTTAATTTCACTAATCTGCCCAATAGCTTAATGAGGTTGTTCGATTATCTTCGGCAGACTCTACTGCCTGATCATTATAAGTCTATACTTTATGTAAATTTTTGTATAAACTTATTAATGCCGGCCGGCAAACTTGATCGGAGGTGGGACTTATTTTCCCGGATATATATCAGCATCCTGAGTATTTAAAAGGACAAACAAGGGCTTGGTGCAATCAGCTTGCAACACAAACAGGAAAATACGAATATACTTGGAACTACACATGCGAAGGTGTTGCGGCAGAAGACGTTTTTACAGAGGAGTTATCGAAGCTTATCCGTGGAAATGTACTTGATGTAGGGTGTGGCCACGGGGAGTATACGAACCGTTGGGCGGATCAAGCCGATGAAGTCATTGGCTATGACATGACAGAGGGTTTTCTCGCGACGGCTAACCGTAACAGTAAATCGAATGTTCGTTATGTTCTTGGATATACACATAACGATGGTCTTCCGTTTGCGGATCGGTATTTCAACGTCGCGTATACGAAGAAGGGGCCGGGTAGTTGGTATCCCGATGTGAATCGTATTCTTAAATCAGAAGCCGATGTCTTGTCCCTTCATCCCGCAGATGGGAACGGGGAAGGTTGCGAGCTCGGCACTTATTTCCCAGGCTTGTTCTTCCCTCCAACGAAGGGAACTCCGATATTGAACAAAATCAATGCGTATCTTGCAGACAGCCGTTTACACGTCATAGAAAATCATATCTTACGGGAAACGATCTATATCCCGACTCCCGAAGACATTCTAACAATGGTGTGCTTCGGCCAAAGCGAACGTTTCGCCCAATTCGTCAAAGAAACGTGTTTTGACGGAATCCAAATGCAATTTGAACATTACGCCAGCGACAAAGGTGTCCACACAACGAATTTTTACTACCTCATACGTGCAAAAGCCACTGGTTGAACAATCAGACGAATCGAAGTGTTAGAGTAGCATACTTGTTAATTACTTAAATAAACCAAAAGAGGAGCTTCCTCAAGCAAGCTCCTCTACTAACGTGCCCGTTAATTCTCTGTTCTCCTTTAATTGAGTGTTACCTGCGATCCAAAAAGGAGTTCGAATGAACGCAACGTGAGGTAAGCTGAGCAGTTCATACAGAGTGTAAAGGAGACAACTCTCTAGACCAACGCAGCGTATTTTTCTCGTGCCCACGCCTTCTGCACTTCTCCGATCTCTGTCGGGAATGGGATTAGGTTCTTGTCATCGTCAATTGACAAGAACCTAATCTATTCTGAGGGAGTTCAATCTTCAGGGATCAAAAAAGATAGTAATTAAATTAGTCTTAATAATTTTCTCTTAAGCTCAAGTCGTTAATTTAGCATATACAACAAAGAACGCCATCACTTCTCCAATAATTATGTAATTTGGTATAAAGAAAAACAAATCCACTGTAAAAAAAACTCCCAGGAATCCTAACAATATCGCTAAATGAGATATCCCCAATCTAAGATGTATATGTCTATATTTATGGAAGACCAATGAAGTTGAAAAAAAGTAAAGCAATACGGATCCAAAAATAAAGCTTAACATAAATAAATAATTTAATTGTTCCAAAAATAACAATTGAATCGAAGCTGCGATCATACACATGGATAAATAAATGAATAAATGACCATAAATTATGGTTTGCCCTGCCGTCTCTATTGTTTTGTCCACTTTCTTTTCGACATTGTCAAAATATTGCCACCACATAGCAATAATTAACAAAAAAGTCATTGACGCAAATAAAATAGATTGCCATGTCCAGTAGCTAGACTGCAATACTGTTAGTATACTTATTACTGCTTCGCCAAGAAGAATAAGTGTAAACAGTGAGAAGCGTTCTAATAAATGGTGAGTATTTATTGGGCTTTTCACCAAGTATTGCCGGCCAATTAATGGAAGCAATATGTCTACAGCAATTCCCGCATACAAAACTACATAACGAATCCACGAGTCAAAGAATAGCGATAAAGATGATATCACCAAACCAATCCAAAAGCGACTCCCCAAATAACGGGCAGTGATCTTTCTATGTGCTTCTTCTTTCTTGTGTACCGAAAGATATTGAATGGCAGTCATAGCTCTTAAACCAATATAGCCTATTAAGAATGGAATATAATATTGATCAAAATTAACTGATAGGCTTGCCGTCATTATTAGTACAAAAAATAATTGTAGAATCAGAAATATTCGGTGAGATATGATATCTTGTCCAAACCGATTTACAAAGAGCGATTGTCCTACCCAAGCCCACCAAATCGGAACAAATATTAGAACAAATTTCGTTAAGTATTCTACTGGAATTGAGCCATATTTGACATGTATCAAGACATGACTCGCTTTTGAAACTGCCGCTACAAAAAGTAGATCATAAAATAGTTCCAGCCAGGTAACTTTCTTCTCAGCAAATGCTGCATTGCGTTGAAATCCTGATGAATCTTTATTCATCAATGTGCTCCTTTGCTTTTGATGTATTGGATCCCCCATCACAAATTATTTGAGTACTAACCCATCTTAGCTGATGTGATCGATTACGGATAGGGGGACAGCGATACCATTCTCAAAAATGGTGATTGTCTAACGTCCGGGGCATGACTAGTACCGATACGACACCTTTAACATAATTTGGGAGTAGTCGCATGGTAACCCACCAGCGATCCCACATTGCCTGTCGCACCTATGACCCACAGTTTCACGAATTGAACCGAATCAAAACAAGACTTGAAAGGAGCAGATGTATGAGTGGTGTTCACCCGGCCACCCGCATCGGCCATGTTCACCTGAAGGTATCTGATCTCGAGCGTTCCATCCGATTCTACACGGAGGTCCTCGGCTTTGATCTGGTGAATCGGATGGGAAACAGACTTGCATCAGACGGCCGACTGGCCATTGATGAGTTCAACGCCTGGCTCGACCTTGTGGCACCCGATTACCCAATCGTTTTACGAATTAATTAAATCCTAAAACAAAAAGAGTGGCTGCATGAATAGAGCCACTCTCTTATTGATCCTCATCCAGGCCGACGGCCGAATCAAGCACCCTGTCTTGCGGAACGCTCGTGAGATCCAGCTTTTGCTTCACCTGATCATCCATATTCCCATACCAGGCCTCAAAGGAGTCATCCAATTGCTCCTCTCGATTACGATCCTCGTTCACATCCGAATCAACTTCGACTTCATTACCTAATACCCCGTAGTCGTCTTTAGGATGGATCATGCTTTGCTTCAGCTCCTTCGGTATACAGATCGAATTAAAATCCCCTGTCAAAATCCATTTTATGCAAGGTCATGTTATTGTCAGACTCCAGGCTGGGTTCCCGGCTAGATCATACGGATTTCGTTTTATCAATACAAAAAATTAATCTTTTTTCAACATCCTCGGCAATACCTTGAAGCGCACCGTTATCGACCATTCCAATTAACGCCGTCGGTTTGGGAAGTCCGATTTTTGTTTTTCCTTGGTCCTCGTATACGGTTATTTTACACGGCAAGAAATAGCCGACGACCGCATTTTCACTTAACACACGTTTGGCTTCGACAGGATTACAGACTTCAAGAATGTGATACCTTTGATGAAACTCTATTCCTTTCTCCTTCAGCTTCTCTTGCATGTCTAAATGCCACAATACACCGAATTTTTCTTCCTTCAGGTTATGCTCGAGTTTATCAATAACTTGTTCTACCGTTTGACTGGTCTCAACGGTGTAATGAAACATAAGCTCTTACCACCCTTTCATAAATTTCTTATTTACAATGAATTCGACTCCATATTATAATTCATAGTATATCAATCGGATTTAAGGAGGTATTCGGGATGGATTTAATAAGTAAACTTACTCAAGAAAAGTGCCCTATTTGCAAAGATACGCTTATCACTAACAAATCAAATACGCTTTTTTCGCATATCATTAAGTCCTGCCCAAAGGATCATTACGAAAAGGAATTCATACCATCCCTGGAAGGGTATGTGGAACATTACAAGTAGCAACAAAATAAGTATTGGCAAACAAATGAAACTTATGTACAGGCAAAAAAAATCATTAGCCTCATCGATGAGCTAATGATTTTTTCTGTTTTCATTTCACTAATTTCCCATTCCAAGACATCATGCCGCCTTGCAAATGTGCAAGCTCGTGGAAGCCGTTCTTTTGAAGAATGCGCGCCGCTTGTTTGCTTCTCATGCCGCTGCGGCAATACAAATATATACGTTTATCCGGCGGGATTTCACCAAATCGTTGTTTGATTTGAGATAAGGGAATGTTTATCGCTCCCGCAATATAGCCTTGCTTTACTTCACCGGGCTCACGGACATCAATCAATATTTTATTACGGTTTTCCTTTAACTCATCTTGAAATTGATCAGGCATTAAATTTTTAAGACCTTTTACTCCGGCGAATCGGGAATAAACAAACCAGACAACGAGAATGATGATCGCGATATTTAATATGAGATTATAATCCATTTTTAAGACCTCCTCCTTTCTCAGTCCTTAACGGCTTTTGACCAACAAATCAATCGCCTGCTGAACCACTTTACTCGAATCTCTTCCCGCTTCTTTTTCTTCCAGAATGCACTGCTCTAAATTTACTGCAACGATATAGGCAATTGCTTTATCCGCCGCGCTTCTTACGGCTGACAATTGGCTCACGACATCTTTACAAGGCTGCTCTTCCTCCATCATCTTTAACACTCCGCGAATTTGGCCTTCGACCCGCTTTAATCTTTTTTTCACATCATCATCGTATTGCATAGAATAACCTCCTTTTCAGTTATACCGGTATAGGTATATTATTGCCGAATGAATATACAATAACAATGTTAAAATAGGACAGCCGTTAAATAAACAAATTCACTTTAGCATCCGCGGCGTCACCCAAATAGGCAGCGACTCCTGCATACTCAATTCCGTCGAGAAGTTCTTCTTTCTGCAATCCAAGCAGATCCATCGTCATCGTACAAGCGACTAATTTTACCCCTTGCTCTTGCGCTAGTTCAATTAATTGAGGCAAAGTCATAGCATTATGCTTTTTCATGACGTGCTTGATCATTTTGGGACCGATCCCACCGAAGTTCATTTTGGATAAACCCAGCTTGTTCGCACCGCGCGGCATCATTTTAGCGAACATGGACTCCAGCCACCCTTTTTTCACGGAAACCGATTCGTCCTTACGCAGCGCATTAAGACCCCAGAACGTGAAGAAAATGGTCACCTCATGATCGTAAGCAGCTGCCCCATTTGCAATAATGAATGCGGCAATCGCCTTATCCAATTCCCCGCTAAACAGCACAATCGTCGTTTTCTCTTTATTTTCCACTATAATCCATCCCCTCGTTCTTTACTTATACATGTATAGGTATTAATTCGGAGCAAAAAATTTCTTCAATCTATCTCGTTTCTTGAGATTCCAGGATAAACGGCTACGCCGTCCTTGTCTTACAAGGACCAGCGCGTTTACCAAGGTTGATGCGAAGCTATAAGCTACGAAAACTTATAAGTTCTTATCAACTTAATAAAAAGCTGCCACCGAACATGAAGTGGCAGCTCTTTTCAAATGCCGTTATCCCTTTTTCACAATAAAGGTGAATACGCCGTTGTCTTCTCTGGATTCCATGAGCTCGTGATTGGTTTGGTTTACCCAAGCCTGAAAATCCTTCATGGAACCTTTATCCGTCGTTTGAAGCTCCATAATCTGTCCTGGCTCCAGGGAATCCATCCCTTTTTTCGCTTTCACAATCGGCATAGGACAAGCAAGTCCTTTTGCATCTACAACTAAGTTAGCCATGTTAATATCTCTCCTTATTAATCATGATGATGAAAGGCACAGCGATTCGGCCCAATTTCCAGTTCAACAGCGCGTTCGTGCCCGACATGAAGTTCACCGCGATTGATCGCGATAATTTCTTCAAAATTGGGCGGTTTCTCGGTAGAAGCCGCTCCCGCAACTTGTTCAGTAAATGCTTCGCGATCTGCATTACGCATAATCTCATTGTTTTTTCGAATTTCGCCGAGCGCAGCTCCGACAATACCGTTATCGTTAATTTCTTTAATATCCGCATAATGCGCTGGCAGAACCAGAACTTCATCCGATAAATTATTTACTTTATTAAATACCGTATCATACAAATCTTGGGCCCATTCTTTCGCTTTACCGCCCAAGTCCGGTCGTCCCAAACCACTGACGAAAATGGTGTCGCCGGACATTAAGAACCGGTTATTCAGCAGGAACGACGTGGAGCCTGGAGTATGGCCCGGTGTCGGCAGCGCAAGCACTTCCACCTCGACTTGGCCGAAGCGGATCGATTCGTGTTTCTCCAGCGGCGTATACGTCAGATCCGTTCCTTTCACTTCACCGGAGGAGATATAGTAGGCAGCTCCCGTCTGCTGTGCAAGTGCAAGTCCGCCGGAAATGTGATCAGCATGCAAATGGGAGTCTACAACATGTTCAATGGTAAAATGGTATTGGCTCGCCAGCTCGGTATAAAATTCAATCTTTTGATTGGCATCTACAATCATGCCTTTGCCTTCCGAAATAATAGCATAGGAAAGGCAGCCCTTGGACAATCGATTGATT
This sequence comes from Paenibacillus gyeongsangnamensis, assembly GCF_027533625.1. Taxonomy (GTDB): domain Bacteria; phylum Bacillota; class Bacilli; order Paenibacillales; family NBRC-103111; genus Paenibacillus_G; species Paenibacillus_G gyeongsangnamensis. The sequence continues at coordinate 142,052 of NZ_JAQAGZ010000019.1, forward strand.
TGAATCAATTTCATCTTTTCATCCAATGCAACAACCGTCGGATGATAAAATTGACTCCACGCCAGCATTCCACCATCCAGGACAGAAGTTTTATAACCTTTCTCAGCTAAAGTTTCCGCAACGAACTGAGCAGATCCTCCTTTCGCACAAACCACGACCATTTCTTCGTTGGTTGGCAAATTTTTAAGATTATTGTCATCCTCCTCCAAGAAATTGAAGTAAGGAACGTTGATCGATTTTACATTGTTCCCTTCAATCTTCCAACTGTCGAATTCTTCGGTGTTGCGAACATCCAGAATTTGCACGTCATTGCCGGAATTCAACTTGTCGTACAGTTGTTCGGCAGTAATCAATGGAACTTTAGACATGGTTTGTCCTCCACTTTTTCTAATAGAAATTCACTTGAGCATCAAAAGTAAAGTCCAGGAATGTCGCGGCGCGCAGCAGTTGTTAATCCTGCTCCTGATGATCTGTCCACTCAGACATACCGGGAATGACATTTTTAACGTTTTGAAACCCTTTGTTCGATAGGATCTGGCAAGCCACATCGCTTCGATATCCGGTGCGGCAAACAACATAATATTCTTTGCTTGGGTCAAGATCCGTCAATGCTTCTTCAAGCTGTCCTAGGGGAATCGAGATGGCTCCCGGGATACGTCCAAATGCGTACTCAGCGGGTTCCCGAACATCTATGATATGGATTGCTTCTCCCGAAGAAATTTTTCTGAGAACCTCTTCATTTGTAGCGGTATGCGGGTATTTTTTTTCCGCTTTCGTATCAGCTGGTTCGGCTTTGCGAATAAAGTGATGGTATACTCCGCTTTCTTCTTTTAAACCTAGGTACTGATGCCCTGTTCGGCTGGACCAACCCTTAAGGTCTGCAACCGAGCCTTTATCTGTTGCACGTACTTCCAATACTTCGCCTGCATTCATTTCATCAATTGCTTTTTTTGTTCGAACGACGGGCAGCGGACAGGCAAGCCCCTCACATTCCAGTCTGCGGTTTACTTGTAATGTTGTCATGACATAGCCTCCAATTTATATAAAATGCTAGTTACCGTATGCGATATCCCCAGACCATTTAGCCATGCCGCCTGACATGTTGATCACGTTATAACCCATCGAAGAGAGGAAATCACATGCTTGCCCGCTTCGGTTACCGCCGCGGCAGACGACGATCGTTTCTTGCTTCGGATCCAATTCGTTCAGCGCTCTTGCGATTTGCCCCAGCGGAATATGCTTGGCACCTGGAATGTGGCCGGACTCCCATTCATCAGGCTCCCGAACATCAAGAATAACCACATTTTCTTTCCGGTTCATTCTTCCTAGAACTTCTTCGGGCATTTGCTCTGTATACATGTTTGTGTTCCTCCTCCATATGATTTATCAGCTTTGCCGCCAAGTCAGGACGCCCAATGGGTTTTTCGAATAAAATATCCTCTGACAGCAAATACTGATCCTCCTAGAACAAGATTGAAATCCAAATTTTTATTACGGTCGCTGTGATCAGCACAGCCAAAATCCATTGAAGAATTTTGGTGTTCATTTGTTTGCTTAACTTGGCTCCCAATGGCGAAGCGATTAAGCTGGCAACTACAAGTACGATGGAAGGAATCAATAGCATATGTCCGCCCATCAGCTTGCCTGTTGTCGAACCAATGGAGGATATGAATGTAATGGCTAAGGACGATGCGATCGTTATTCTTGTCGGTATCTTGAGAACAACAAGCATCACCGGCACGGTAATGAAAGCACCGGCAGCGCCCACAATCCCTGCCACCGTACCTATAATTAGCGCAAGAATAACTGCTAATGGCTTGTTGAAGGTAACTTGACTAGTATCCTGCACGTCTCTGCCTTTTTTCGGTAAAAACATCATGACTGCAGCAATTAACGCCAATACCGCATAAACCATATTGATCACTGCGCTTGGCAAGGAATTTGAAATAAAGCTTCCAAAAAAGCTGCCAATCATAATGGAGATACCCATGTAAGCAACTAATTGCTTGTGCAGGAGTCCCCCTTTACGGAAAACAAGCATCCCCATCAAGCTGGCGAAGAACACCTGAACCGCACTAATAGCCGATACCTCTTGAGCGGAAAATGCCGCAAAGCCTAATAACGGTGGAATAAACAGCAGCATCGGATAGTTGATAATCGATCCGCCGATCCCTACCATGCCCGAGATAAATGAACCCAAGAAGCCCATCGCGAATATGGTCAATATCCACGACAAATCCATTTAGGCACCTGCCTTTCTGCAATTAACTGCTTTATACAAGCCTAAATTCTAAATACCCATTAGGGTATATAATTGAGCAAAAAAAATTACCCTTTTATTAGGTACCTTTTTAGCATGGTGAATCGGAACTATCATGATCAAAATTTTGATTTGTAACAAGAACTTGTATCAATTGAAATCCTCCTTCCTTCACAATACATATACCCGTTTGGGTATGTGTATACTATAATTAAATTTTTTATTCCCGTCAACCCCCTCGCCCCCATGATCAACTTGCCAAACGATGGCGTAAATAGAAAAAGAAAAAACCAAGAGCGATTTTTATTTGAAATCACTCTTGGTTTTCGATATTCCACCGGCTCGATCGTGAGAACTCCCTATAGTTTTCTCAGATTACGATATGTCGCCAACAGGGAGGGCCAATCGGTTTGAATGATATCGATTTTCTTTTCGAACAGCCTGCCCCAGCCTTGATCTGGATTATGAATAAGAGAAGTATCATCGTCCAATCCGGCAAATAGCACCTTATCGTTATCCAAATTAATCGCATTAGCCCACACAAATAAATTCATGCTGTGCAGCCTTTCGATGACATCATCTTGAAATAGCGGATGAGACTCCGAGTCGGCTATCAATTCCATACCTACCAAATTTATATTTTCATAATTTAAGACGATCTCTATTTCCTCTAACGAATGAATGATCGGCATAAACATATATTTTGTCTCATACTGATTTAAAAATTGCAGGTTTTCTTTGAATACCGGGCTTTTTAATAAGATTTGCTTTTGCATATTATGTTTGTCCAAGGTTTCCAGCAATTCGGGCCAGATATCCCAAGCTCTATCAACATTGATCAATACTTCTCCCTTAAAATAGGACAAAACCTCTTCAAAACGTTCTGCCTTGAAGCTCGACCTGAGGTAATTGCTATTGATTAAGTTTAAATTTTCGATTTCGGCCGAGTACATGGTTTTTATATTTTCAGAGCGATGAAAAAGTTTTTTTTCCTGTCCGTCATGGAAAGTATACAAAATTCCATCAACAGACTTGATTACGTCGATTTCAAGAATATCTCCGCCTTGTTGCAGCGCAGCTTTATAAGCGGGAATTGTATTTTCCACGATATTGCCGCCCGAGCTTCCTCGATGAACTGCTATTAGAACTCCATGTTTATCCAATTTACGGCTTAATAAACTATTCGTTTCATTGTACTCCGCTTTACCGATCATTGATTCCAGTCCTCGCTTCTTTTTATGAATACCGACATAGTAACACCGATATTTGGAACGTGTCAATAATCTACTTGCAATATTCCTAATACTTAAAAACAATGTTAGAATGTAGTTGCGGATATGAAGGAGGTTTATTGTTCTAATGGCTACAATTAAAGATATTGCCAAACTGGCGGGGGTTTCGCATGGTACGGCTTCCAATGTATTAAACGGGAAAGGCGTTGTCAGTGTCGAAAAAATTCAATTGGTTGAAGAGGCTGCCAGAAAATTAGGATACAAAATGAATTATAAAGCCAAGTCTTTAAGATCTGGAGCAACCAATTCGGTCTCTATCATCATTCCGAGCATAGAAGCCGATGAATATGCCCAGATGTATAAAGGCTTGGATAAAACATTAACTAAACTCGGTTATCAAACTCATCTATATATCACTTATGATTTGCCGCAAAATGAAAAAAATATTTTAAAAAAAATCGCCGCGGAACGTGTTGCGGGTATTGTTACGATTACTTGCCTGGATGACGCCAATGAATATTACGAAGAGATTATGATTCCAAAAGAAAATATTATTTTTGTTAACAGAGAAATTAAACATGCGGAGAGATTGGTTTCCTTTGATTTCGAACAAGCCGGATCTGAAATAGCAGCCTATCTTTCTGCTAATCATTATAAATCCGTAGGTATTTTTTGCGATGAAATTAAGTTTTCCAATGAAAAGCATTTTGTGGATTCCATACTTAATGGCTTGAAAGGGACCGCAATCAAGCTGCTTCACGCACCATTAAATTTGTCTTACAATCAATCATTCGAATTTTTTGCTAATGAGTCTCCGGAAATTATTGTTACTTCGAATCTGAGCAGAGCCTATTTGCTGAAGCAAGCGCATTTTTTTGGCTCTACACAAGAGATCCCGAAAATATTAAGTCTCGGACTTACTCAAACCGCTTATGATGATAATTTGATCATATACCGTCAAAATTATCATTTGTTAGGGAACGAAATTGCTAATTTGCTAAATAATCAAGTAAATCATGCTCAAGAAGAGTATAAAAATGTGATTTTTGAAAACAACGGAATGACAAATCAAATCACAGTCCAACCCAACAATAAAGGCACTATTACGATACTTACGATTTCCAGTCCAACAACGGATGCGTTAAAAAAGCTCTTGCCTCATTTCGCCAAAACTACCGGTATAGAGGCGACATTGGCCATAAGATCCTACGAGGAAATTTATGAAATATTGACGAATTCCGCTAACTACAAGCTTTACGATATTATTAGGATGGATATGGCTTGGCTTTCATGGTTTGGACAAGATGTTTATCGCCCTTTGAGTCATTTAGATAACGAGTTGGACAAGCTCATACAAACATTGCCCCAGCATATGAAACATAATTACTCAGAAATTGAGGAGACTGCTTATGCCCTCCCGTTTGATCCCAGTATTCAAATGCTTTTCTATCGAAAAGATTTGTTTGAAGATCCGAAAATAAAACGTATATATTATGAGAAGTATAAAAAGCAGCTGGCGATTCCTGAAGACTTTGAAACCTATAATGAGGTAATCAAGTTTTTTTCGAAATCGCATTTTAACGATTCGCCAACAAGCTTCGGCACGAGCGTTACTTTGGGCAAATCTGAAATTGTCGCTGCTGAATTTTTAACGAGATATTACGCGGAAGACGGAAAATTAATTCATGATAATGGACTGAGCTTGCATCCGAAAAAAGCGAAAAAAGCGTTAAAAAACTATTTAGAAACCGTCAGCGTCGCGCAAAATTTAAATGAAGCTTGGTGGGGCGAGGCTGTAAACAGCTTCGCCAGAGGAGAAACGGCTATCATCATCGGCTTTATGAACCATGTTTCCAGAATAGCACATAGCGACTTTGGGAATTTTATCGGTTCTGCGTCAGTACCGGGCGGCAAGCCTCTTCTAGGAGGGGGAGTCGCAGGCATATCCAAACATAGCGAGAAAATAGATGAAGCCGTTCGTTTTTTGAAATGGGTCAACAATGTTGAAATTGCCGAGCAAATTAGTTTATTGGGAGGAACTTCCGCAAACCGCGACGTATGTAACAACCAAACGATCAATACCTTATATCCTTGGCTTAGCGAAGCGTATAAAACAAACCTAAACGGGATTCGCGATACTAAATTCGGCGACGGCAAGGGATTTAATGCGAAAAAGCTGGAACAAATCATCGGTTTTTCAATCAAAAACGTATTGGACAACATGATGGATATAGATCATGCCATAGAACAAATCAATGCCAATTTAGCAACAATCACCTAGCATATGGGTATAAGTTTTCCTTCTTTTTACCGCCTCTTCGGGGCGGCTTTTTTTATGCTTAAAAACACGTTTCAACTAATGTAAATTCAGTGCAGAGTCAGTGTAAAGATTTCGTTAAACTAATTAAAACGTATTGACGCTCATTTAAGGAGAAAATATAATGAGAACTGAAAAAATAAAATTGGTACGTTCCAATTTTATAAGGAAAGGCACGGCACGTTAGTTGTTGAATCAAAAACTAAAAAGTTGTTAAAAAGGAGAACAATCAAATGTTTCTAAAGAAATCATCGGTTTTTGTTTTAACATCCATGTTGGCCATCGGTTTAGTGACAGGTTGCGCGAAAAACAACACATCCGGCGGAGAGGCGGTCAATCCGAATCAACCCAAAAAACTAGTGATCTATTCCAACTCTGTATCTGATGGACGTGGAGATTGGCTGAAAGAGAAAGCCGGGGCAAAAGGATTTCAAGTCGAAATTGTAGAAGGCGGAGGCGGAGATATCGCCAATCGCTTAACTGCAGAGAAAAACAATCCCGTAGCTGATGTGGTTTTTGGATTAAGCGCGATTGATTATGAAAACTTTAAAGCTCAAAGCTTGCTCGAAAAATATAAACCGGTTTGGGCTGATGAAGTAACCAAAGGTTTGAACGATAAAGATGACTACTACCATTCGCTCGTGAAACAAGCTATTTTGCTCATTTACAACTCAAATATATACAATGAAAATACCGCGCCGAAGGATTGGACCGATTTGTGGAACAAGCCGGAATTCCATAACAAATACGATGCTCCTTCCTCGTTTGGCGGAGGAACAATACGAGCGGTCATTGCAGGTATTTTGGTTCGTTATCAAGATCCGAACGGAGAATACGGCATTTCTCAGCAAGGTTGGGACGAGCTTAAAAAATATTTGAAGTTCGGATATCACGCGGCGCAAGGAGAAGACTTCTATGCGAACTTAGCAAGCGGCAAATCTCCGCTAGGCCCAATGTGGTCCAGCGGGATCGCAACACGCGAAGAAAAATACGGCGTAAGAGCGGGAGTAGTGAAGCCGGCCATCGGAGTTCCTTATACGGTAGAACAGGTGGCCATCATTAAAGGTACAAAGAACCTGCAAGCAGCAAAAGAATTTATCGATTGGTTCGGAAGCGCGGAAGTGCAAGGAGAATGGGCTAAGAAGTTCTCCAGTTTACCGGCTAACGAAAAAGCGCTCGCCAGCGCACCGCAAGCCATTAAGGATCTCGATGCATCCTTGAAGGTTCAAAATATCGATTGGGCGTTCGTATCGAAAAATATTAATAAATGGGTAGAAAAAATCCAATTGCAACTTCTCCCTTAAACATTTGAAGTATTGGCATCGCTGCAGATCGGTTCAGTCTGCAGGATGCCATGTTTTTATCCGCTAAAGTAAGGAGTGCGAAATAGTGATTGAATTTAAAAATGTCGAAATCAAATACGGCGATTTTGTCGCACTGAGCAATTTGAATCTGACCATTGCGGAAGGTGAATTTTTCACATTGTTAGGTCCTTCGGGGTGCGGCAAAACAACAACACTACGAAGCTTGGTCGGTTTTGTGAATCTTTCAAGCGGAGATATTTATGTAAACGGCAAAAATATTACAAACTTGCCCGTGGAAAAAAGAGACATCAGCATGGTGTTTCAAAATTACGCTTTATTTCCAACGTTAAATGTGTATGAAAATATTGCATTTGGCTTAAAGGTAAAAAAAATGCCGAAGCAGCAGCTGGACATGGAAGTAAGGGATATTGCAAAAAAAGTGGATTTAAGCGATGAGCAATTGCTTAAAAAGGTATCCGAGCTTTCCGGAGGACAGCAGCAGCGGGTTGCGATCGCAAGAGCATTAGTTTTAAAGCCGAGTATTCTTGTCCTCGATGAACCCCTTTCAAACCTTGATGCCAGCTTGCGTGTACAGCTCAGAAACGAATTGAAAAAGCTGCAGAAGAAATTTGGAATTACGTCCATCTATGTAACTCACGATCAAGAAGAAGCGCTGACGTTATCTGATCGAATCGCTGTATTCAACAAAGGTGTAGTGGAGCAAGTAGGGACTCCTTCAGAAATTTACAACCGCTCCGCTACTGAGTTTGTTTGCAACTTTATCGGAGATATTAATAAATTAGACAGCACGATTTTGCAAAAAGTGAACGATCAATCCAATAAGCGGCTTGATCCGGTAAAGACTGCTTATTTGAGGACGGAAAGAGTGCGGTCTACAGTTAGCCCTTCTGCATCTGACTTAGTCCGCTTAAGTGCCAAAGTTGTCGATATTGAATATTACGGTCTTTATACGAAATATACGTTCAATGTCGACGGGGCTGCAATTAAAAACATTGAAATTGAAGATGGCATAAAGAAGCATTCATTGGGCGATCATGTCGACATTTTTATTCACGTTGATGACATCATGCAATTTTAGGAGGAAACTTCTTATGTCAAAGCTAAAAAGAGTAAAAGAAGTTTTATTCTCCGGCAAATGGATCGGCTTCATTATCGCTATCTTTTTAGTGTGGTTTATTGTTGCATTTTTATTGTTTCCAAACCTTAATGTTCTAAGAACGATCTTTTTTTCAGACGGCAGCTTCTCGTTTGAACCGTTCCAAAAATTGCTGCATTCCAAAAGAGCGCTGATGAGCTTGCTTCACAGCTTCGTTTTAGCGGCTTCTCTTGTCGTTACCGTTAATATTGTCGGGATCTTTATTGTGCTCGTCACTGATTATTTCGATATTAAAGGGTCCCGAATTTTACGCCTTGGATTTCTCACAACGCTGATTTACGGCGGAATCGTATTAGTATCCGGGTACAAATTTATTTATGGCGACCTCGGCATTGTAACCCGATTGCTGCATAACATATTTCCAGGCTTTAATGTTTCATGGTTTAAAGGGTATTGGGCTGTTTTATTTGTTATGACTTTTGCGGTTACTTCAAATCATGTCATTTTTTTATCCAACGCGATGAAAAAAATAGATTTTCAAACCATTGAAGCCGCTAAAAACATGGGCGCATCTCCAATATATATATTAAGAAGAGTCGTACTGCCCGTATTAAAGCCGACTTTGCTTGCCGTTACGATTCTGCTGTTCTTGACAGGATTAGGCGCCACTTCCGCCCCACTAATTGTAGGCGGCAAAGATTTTCAAACCATTACTCCAATGATCTTATCATTTGCTCAAAGCGTTACTTCTAGAGATATGGCCTCGCTTCTGGCCATCATTCTTGGCGCGTCTACGTTGATTTTGCTAACGTTTATGAGAAGAATCGAGCAAAGCGGCAACTATATATCGATCTCAAAAGTGAAGTCGGAAATGAAAAAGCAAAAAATTGACAACAAGCTTTTAAATATAATTGTACATGTCGTTGCGTACTTGTTATTTGTTATCTATGTATTGCCGGTTAGCCTGATCGTTATTTACTCGTTTACGGATACTTACAGCATCACAACAGCCACATTGTCATGGAATCATTTTACGCTAGCCAACTACATGAAGTTATTTATGCAGGCAAGTGCTTTGAAGCCGTATATCGTAAGCATGAGCTATTCAGCTTCTGCGGCTGTTCTGGTCGTTATTCTGACCTTGATTGTCGCCCGGATTCTGCATAAATACAAGAATAAATTCACAATAATATTGGAATATTGTATGCTGATTCCGTGGCTGCTGCCGCACACGCTTATTGCATTAGGGCTTATTGTTTCATACGATACGCCAAGATTCATCATTTTGAATAACGTATTGACAGGAACTTGGTGGATCTTATTAATTGCTTATGTCATCGTTCAAATTCCGTTTACGCTTAGAATGCTGAAAGCCGCGTTTTTTACGATCGATAATTCATTAGAGGATGCTGCCAAAAGTTTAGGCGCAGGGACATTTTACACGTTCAGAAGAGTGCTGCTTCCCATTTTATTGCCTTCGACTTTGGCAGTATTAGCGCTAAACTTTAACGGACATTTAGCCGATTATGATATGACGGTATTTTTGTACCACCCCTTGTTTCAGCCCTTAGGTATTGTTATTAAAAATAGTACCGATGAACAGGCTTCTGGTGATGTAATGGCACTTGCCCTCGTATATTCCGTTATCTTAATGGTGATTTCGGCGATAACGCTCTATCTTGTGTATGGAAGAAAATCGAAATAATAATAAAAGCCTGCTTTCGGACCAACAGTCCAAAGGACAGGCTTTATTTACGAATAGATTATCAATAGTTGTTCTTTTTCGCCATTTCCACACTGGGAAGCCACAGATCGAAAGTAGTGCCTTTTTCAAGTTCACTTTGAACCTCGATTTTCCCATGATGCAGACTCACCAATTCCCTGACGATGGCAAGCCCGAGTCCGGTGCCCATACTCTTTCTGGAACGACCGCGGTCCGCTTTAAAAAACCGTTCCCAGATCATCTCTTGATCGTCGGAGGAAATCCCGATTCCCGAATCGGCGATTCTTATATGAATGTACTGTTCATCCTCGTCAGCTTGAATGGAGATCAGGCCGTTTTCAGTAAATTTGACCGCATTCTTTATGAGGTTGTTAAGAATTTGTTCGAAGCGGGAAAGATCGGCATAAATTTTTGGCAAGTTATCGCTGATATGCAGTTCAATCCCCGTGTTCTTCTCCGACGCCTCTGACTCGAATTTGAATACGACTTGCTGCAGAACCTTCTCAACATCGACCGGAGCTCTGGACAACGAAATATCGTTATTCTCTAGCTTGATCAGGTCCATCATATCATCGACAAGCCGGTTCATGAGCATAATTTCATTATAAATGATGTCATAGTATCGGGGCTTTGCCGTTTCGTCAATCAAACCGTCCTGCAGCGCCTCAAGAAAGCCTTGCATGGCCGTAAGCGGCGTTCTCAATTCATGTGAAACATTTGCAAGAAAATCGTGCCGGATTTGCTCCAGCTTTTTCTTTTCCCCATCGATTTGTTCGAGCTTCGCCACCATTTGGTTGATCGTCGCCGCAAGATCGCCGATTTCGTCCTTGGACCGGATCCGAATGCGCTTTCTGTAATCACCCATGCCGATCGTTGCGGCAACACGTTCGATTTGTTGCAATGGCTGCGAGATCGACCGTGACAAATACGATGCGATAATCGCGGAAAGGAGAAGTCCGAAGAGCGTACCCCACAGGATCGTTTCTCTCAGGTTCGTAATGGTCTCGTTCATCCCGGTGACCGGCGCATGCAGGACGATACCTCCGTACACCTGATTGTCCTTACCCCATGGGATTACGACAGACAGCATCGACTCCTTCAACCCTGCAAACTGCATGTTGGATATGATATTTTCGCCTTTCTTCACCTTGTCGACGATGGAGGCATCGACCGATTTACCCACATATACTTCATCTTTGGCCGAAGTCGCTGCGATTTTACCTTGAAGATCAAAGATCCAAATCCGCGTGTCATACGATTGATCGAAAAAGACCAATAACTCCTTGAACCTGTCATCCACTACAGTGGCGTTTTGTATCGCGAGATTGACCCGCTTGGCTTCGCGCAGCAATTCCTTTTGCTTGGAATCCATGATATAGATTTTGGTTAAAAAAGAAATCACCAGGCCGACAACGCAAAGTCCCAGTAATACCGTTAACATATAGCTGATCACGAGCCGGCGAAAAATACTTTTGTTGATACCGAGTATCATGATTCAACCTCGAACTTATAACCAATCCCCCAAACGGTATGGATGATGTTGCTTATATATGGATTTAATTTTTCGCGAAGCTTTTTCACATGGACATCCACCGTGCGGATATCGCCTATAAAATCATATCCCCATACCTGCTCCAACAGCTGTTCTCTCGTAAAAACATTTCCAGGCGATTTCGCCATATAGGAGAGCAGATCGAATTCCTTCGGGCGAAGGTTGATTTTGTCATTGTCGGCGATCACTTCACGTCGTTCTACATGAATGGTTAATCCGTTGAATTCATAGCTTTGTTGAGCGTCCGGTTCATGATTCGGCTTTCTTGGCTGCATCCGGCGAAAGATCGCCTTAATTCTAGCGATGAGCTCTCTTGGGCTGAACGGTTTTGTCACATAGTCGTCGGCTCCAAGCTCGAGGCCAAGCACCCGATCAATTTCTTCGCCTTTGGCCGTAAGCATAATAATCGGAATATCGAACCGTTTTACAATTTCCCGGCAAGCATCGTACCCGTCCATCACCGGCATCATCACGTCGAGAATAATAATATCGGGCGCTTCTTTTTCTACCAGGTTCAACGCGGCTAAACCGTCTTGAGCCTCGATCATTTCGATATGCTGCTTTTCAAAATATAATCGAATGATCTCGCGTACGTTAGGATCGTCATCTACAACCAAGACTTTCCACGGGTTCATAGGTTCCATCCTTTCGTTTTTGGCTTCCCTATATTTTAGGCCAAAACCGGATAAAATGGAACAAGCCCCTCTTCCAATTGAAAGAGGAGCTGGATTTTTTATGCAATTAGAGCGTTGTTTTCAGCCCGATTCGTTTATTTTCCAGTAGAGCCGGTAGAGCCGGAAGAGCTTGCGCCCGGGGTAGTAGAAGCACCGGTATCGCTTTTGCTTGAAGAGGAGCCGGTGGAACCGGTGCTCTCTTTGCTTGGAGCAGTAGAAGAACCGCTATCGCTCTTACTTGACGAAGAGCCGCTGGAGCCGGTGCTGCCTTTGCTCGGAGCAGTAGAAGAACCGCTATCGCTCTTACTTGACGAAGAGCCGCTGGAACCGGTAGAGCCGGTGCTGCCTGTGCTTGGAGTAGTGGAAGAACCGCTATCGCTCTTACTTGACGAAGAGCCGCTGGAACCGGAGCCGCCCGTGCTTGGAGTAGTGGAAGCGCCGGTGCTGCCGTCACCTTTACCGCTGCTGCACCCCGTCATTAATCCGAATACCAACATCGTGCCTAAAACCCATGCCAGTGCTTTCTTCATATTTCTAGTCTCCTTTCAGCATTCGTTCGTGGTTGTGTTTGATAAACTTGCTTTCCAAACACATAAATTAATATACAATAAAAAAATGATCATTCTATGATCAAAAAAAGTTCAAGATATTAAAAAAATGTTATCAAAATATGAAGGATAATTCTTATAAAGAAATATATGCGCCAAAATCCGCAAGCCGTAGACTCACGCCAGTTCGGCAGCCTTCGTAAAATAAGTTTTAGACTGATCCAATAAAAGAAACAGCGGCGGACTAAGACTTGAAAATAAAGTCTTAGTCCGCCGCTGCTGTTTCAGCCAGACCCCATTGCCAGACGCCACTGCCCGTTATTTGGATTCTTTCCATGAAGTGACATAGGATTCTACCGTTTGGCGTACCATCTGCCCAATATGAAGATAGGATTTATCGTCCAGATTGGCTAGGGAAAACCGAACAGACCATTCCGGACCCCGGAATCCGCCGCCATTCAGCAGCACGATGGAATGATCTTCCGCGAGACGGAAGAGGATATCGATCGGTAGATAATTCCTCTCCAGATAATCGGCAAATTCCTTCCCGTACGTAAGTTGAGCCCATTCCTTAATATCCAGCTCCGAATAATATGCGGCATCGTAAGGATCATGCCGAAGCTCAATTCCGAGCCCTTCATAGAGCAACTTCTGGCGTCTCCTGCAGATCTCCATCGTCTGCTTCTTATAGATATCCTCCCGATCCAGCAAAGCGTAGATGGACATCAATGTCATCTGAACTTGCTGAGGGGTCGACAGTCCTGCCGTATGATTCAATGCCACTTGACGACTATCGGCAACCATCCGATCAATGAATTTCATATCTTCCGGATGCTCCGTTAAGGCGCCATATTGACGCGCAAGACGCTCTGTTTCACAGGGTGGCAAATGCTTGATTTTTTCATCAAAAATATTATGTTCATGCACCGCAACGATTCCAAGCCGCCAGCCTGTCACGCCAAAATACTTCGAGAACGAATAGACGCCTATCGTGTTATACGGCATATCCGTCATCAAAGAGCGGAATTCATCGACAAACGTACAGTACACATCATCAGAAATAATCATAAGCCCTGGATTATGCCGGGTGACGATATCTTTTAAATGATGGACCGATTCCGATCTGATAGATACCGAAGGGGGGTTACTCGGATTGACAATGAACAGCGCTTTGATATTGGGATCCTTCAACTTCTCCAGCTCAGAGCGCGGATATTGCCAGCTGTGCGATCCGTCTTCCCTTAGCTCGGATGCATGGATCTCCACCGTATCAAAGTGATACCTCGGCAAGTGAGGAATCTCCAGATAAGGCGTAAATATCGGAACCATGATCGCAATTTTTTCCCCCGGACGAAGCAATGCATTCCCAATCAGGGTATCGAATATATAGCACATCGCCGCCGTCGCGCCTTCCACGGCAAAGAGATGGAATTTCCCAATATCTTCGTCCCCGTATACTTCTTGAATGATGTAATCATTCACCGCCTCTTCCATATGTCGGAGCATTCGGCCCGGTACAGGATAATTGTCTCCGATAATCCCGTCCACCAGCTCATGCACCCATGCATCTGGATCAAAACCTTGGGAGGTAATCCCGTATTCAACCGCCCTCTTCAAGAACTCCATCCCCGGATAATCTGCATATTGCGTAGAATACGCCTTAAATCGTTCATAGATGCCTTCCTTCTTCGCCATCCCTGCTAAATCACCGTCATTCCATACACGGCGCGCTTCCACAATAGCATATTGGCCCAGTGTAAAGAAGGCTTCGCGCGGCGTTGCTGCGATCCAATTCGGATTTCCACGGCCCGCATTCAGCATGATTTTCGTGCTTTTTTTCGCCCCCGCTTCCGCATAGCTGATTAATTTATCCTTAAGCTCAAAAGGACTCAGCTTCCCATAGGTTTCTTCCAATTTCCGACGCTGCAAATTATCCGTCATGCGTAGCTTCCTCCTTCGTATCCTGATGTGTCTATAATAAGCGACGATAATGGCTCCCCAGACCGTCAATTGAATAATCCCGACCGCATACGTAACCGGTATAACCCAGCACCGGTACCTGGCTCTTCGCGGCTTCCGTGATGGCGCCGATCACTGCCGTCGTTGTCTGCGCGCCAGCACAGGCTCCAAGCGTAATAGCGGGATGGAACATGAAAAAATACTTCCCTATCAGCACGCCCACGAGGAGCTGAATAAGCGACGCTTATTAAAAGGCTTTTATATGATTAGCCGGCACAGTTATATGAATAGGCCTTTGTTTGTTTTACTACTATTTTCACGCGGAGTGCTCGATAAAAAATAAAAGATGGTATGGGTGACATCGTCATGCCGTTCTCCCCCAAGAGCAAAGTTCGAACGTCGAAAAAAGTGCTTGTCCTATAAGGAATAACGTGTTTTCCTGTTCATCAGTATCGACATCCATTCTCCATCATAAACAACTCTCGGTAAATAGGTGCCAATAACGAAAGTGCTGGCAAAAAGAAAAGTAAAAAGAACCGGCGAGCCAGGCAGGCTGGGCCACCATCAAATGCAAAAATACACGGATTTCCACAGTATATAATCGGTTATTGAAGCGATGTGGCCCCAAAAAGCCAACATGGAAAGCAATATAGCAGAGAATCAAGGGCAACCATCATTGAAGCCGCTTACATATGGCGTTACAGCAAAAACCTCTCATTTAACCGTTTGATTCAGGTTTTACAATCGATTCAAAGCGGCGTATGATACATCTCAACAACATTCATTTTGAACTATTTCAACGCTTAATTCCCGCACAGGGAAACGGGGGACCCATTATGAAAGCTGTCTTTATCTTGATCGACAGCTTTAGGGGTGAGTCGCGGTTGCCGCCCATTTTGCAGCGGCTTAGGGCGCTCTCAAGCCCGAATCCGTCAGCTAACCCCGTATGCGGTTAGACCCTCTGGAGGTTCCGGCCGAACCTCTGTCTCTGGAGCATTTTAAAATCGGTTCGATGGAAATGTACCAGTTTGCTTTGCAGGATCTGATGAAACAAATTCACAACGCCGGTACGGTAAAACCCCGGATAGAAAACGGCATTATATTGGAACGTTCCTTTTTGATTGAGCAGTCCCAGGCTTATTTTTCCTTCTGAGAAGGATCAATCTAACAATTCGAGGGGTGGTCAAAATGATGATTGAGATGCAAAAATTAATGGCCGATGCTTACTTGCAATGCGAATCCGAGCTTTTGGAGCCGCGTTCCACGGAAATCGACGTGCGGATTAACCGCAATCATGCCTTCATTATCGTCAAAAGGATTCCGGCTACGGGACAGAAAACGTCCGACCTTATCCGATCCGCCGAGGATACGAACGGCATCAGAAAAGCATTCAGCGGCGTAGAAAGAAAGCAGTTCTACAGCATGTTGATTCATAAATTAACCGAGGTTACAGGCTGCCGGATTACGTCCGTTCAAACCGGCGTATCAGTCGATGCCGGAGAAAACATAGAGATGATACACTTTGATTGCGATCTAGAAAGCAAGTGCTCCAATGGATTTACTGGTTAACTTCGCGATTGCCGGAAATTCGCAGCATGCAGCACTTGAAAAAGCGGACGTACAGGTCTGGAGCCGTCCTCCTGTTCGCCGTTTTTTTGCTTTTGAGCATCAGTCGCGCCCGTGTGGTTCCCGGCGGTTCCTTTTCCGCAAACGGGCTGGTCATCATTCTTTGCTTCAGTGTTCTCCTTATGAACAGCAAGCAAGCTTTTAAAATAGCGTGTTTATCCGGATTGATTTTTTCTTGCTGTCTATTGGGTTTGGAATTACTGATCCGTTAGCATCTCACATTGGCGTTACCGACGATCAGAAAATTTTCATCGCAAACCGGAGGTATTCTGTAGTGTATATTAACAAGCAGGTGTTTCCTCTAAAACAGCTTGCCGCCATTATGTTGGGAACAGCTATTTTCGCTTTCGGCCTACATTATTTTGTTATCCCCAATAAATTGATGGAGGGGGGGCTTACCGGGATATCTTTACTGCTTTTTTATGCGTTATCGCTGCCTCCTTCTGTTACAACATTTTTGTTGAATATCCCTCTTCTTCTTCTAGGATGGAAATATATGGGGCACCAAAGAATGATTTATACCATATACGGTACTCTTTCCTTATCGGTATTTTTATGGCTGATGGAGATGGTGATCGGCCATGGTTGGATAGTACCGCTAGTGAACCCCGAGGATTATTTTCTAGTTACTTTATATGCCGGTGTTACAATAGGATTGGGTTTAGGTATCGTATTCAGGTTTGGAGGAACGACGGGCGGAGTCGATATCATTGCTTATTTGGGCAGCAAGTGGTGGAAGCTGAGCATGGGCCAGATTATTTTAGCACTGGATGCTTCGGTTATCGGTCTCTCCCTTCTCTATATTCCGAAGGAAAAGGTGCTTTACACGATTGTTGCAGTGTTTATTGCGTCGCGAATGATCGATTTTATTACGGAAGGGGCGTATGAAGCGAGGGCCTTTTCGATTATCACCCATAAGGGACAGGCAGTTTGCGAAGCGATCTCCCGGGAACTCGAACGGGGTTCAACTCTTATTCCCGCAAAAGGGGGATTCTCTTTGGAAAGTAAAGAACTCGTTTATTGCATTGTTTCCAGGCAGGAAATTGGACGCTTAGGTGAAGGAGGCTGACCCCCAAGCGTTTATCATTATTAGCAATGTACATGATGTATTGGGAAAGGGGTTCGAACGTGATTGAAAATGATACCATTCGCGGGAAATGAAAAAGCAGATCGATGATATATCTCATTAGGATTTCCGAAAGGACAGACGAATGATTGCATTCGCCTGTCCTTTCGAACGATTCGATGACCCACAGATAGAACGACAGCGACATGGTGCCGAAAATCCTTGGAAACAATGATTTATCTCTAACTTCGATTTTCTACATCATACTCCCTATTTCTTTGGTTTTCTATATAATTATGAAAAGTAAAGATCCAAGCAGCATTATTATAGATAATATATGTCTCTATTAGATGAATCCGTTTCCATTAGAGAATAACATCAAAAAATCGTTAATAAACTCCCGATTTCGGTTTTACTTTGCTTACGGTTCGGCGTATGATTCATTTCAATAACTTGATATTCTATTCAAAACGTTGAATTCCCGTACAGGGAAACGGGGGAACCGACAGAAACCGGTCTATATGATGGTTTCACGGGGTGAATCCTTACGCTTGCATCACAAGCGCCAGGTAGGGCATTCTCAAGCCCGAATCCGACAGCTAACCTCGTAATCGTATTGAGAGAGAACCGCAATTAGGCCTCTGCAGACGTTTATTAGCTGTGCAAGAAGCCCAAGAGCAGAGTTTCTCTGCTCTCGGGCTTCTTTTGTTATGTTTACCTTATATAAATGAGGAGAGTGGCAAGCATGTTGGAAATAGTGGATCCGTTACCCGTTTTGAAGGATATAAGATTACTAAACGGTAAGATCGGCTCAATGGAAGTGTTTCGATTTGATTGCGAACTGATCAAAATCCGTATCCCCGGGAACAGCTGCGATTGCAACTGCGGGCTACTTAAAATATCGAGCAAAGGCGTGTACGGCTGGGGAGAATATATTTTGCCTTATAATACAAAATCGTTCGACCTCGTCCAGTGGGCTTCCGTCTTTACGAATCTCAAAGGTCTCTCCATTCCCGAGGCCTTCCAATACATTCAAAGCAAAGACGCAGCATGGGGAAATATTAGAAGAGAACTAGCCGAATCTGCTTTGACAGATCTGGCTTCCAAACTTATTTCCCCACAAAAACACAAAGAATTGACAGTAGAGCGATCTTATTTAATGGAGCATTCCCAATCGTATTTTTCATTCTAATACTGAAGCATAACAAGGTGAATCTATGAATCAGGAATTGAAAAAACCATTGGGCCCTCTACTGCTTCAGGCGCTTCTGAAAAGCTTTATGAAGCTGAATCCAAAGCAAATGATAAAAAAACCCGTTCTGTTCGTATTGGAGAATGTAACGATACTGATTGCACTCATGATCATGTTTCCTGCATTTCGGTACCGAGCATCAGATAGGTTACAACATCATTGTTTGTTTGATTTTGCTTTTTACGATTCTGTTTGCTAACTTTGCCGAAGCGTTGGCCGAAGGACGGGGCAAGGCGCACGCAGACAGCTTGATCAAAAAAAGAAATATGCTGACAGCGAAGAGGGTCTGCAAGGATGGTTCATTCCAAGCCGTCGGTACCATTTGCAACTATGTCATGCTCCGCGGCGGGATTCTCCCAGCCGACCTTCAAGAGAAAAGCGACGCGATCGCCCGACTAGGCGGCACCCCCCTTGCGGTAAGCCTGAACAACCAGATTGTCGGACTAATCTATTTGAAAGATACGATCAAGCCGGAGGACAAGATCAGCATCGTTCGTTCTGAGCAAATGCAAGGGAAGCTCGTCGCCATGACCGGCGACGGCTTGAACGATGCTCCAGCGCTAGCCCAAGCCGATGTGGGAATTGCTATGAACAGCGGGACGGCTGCGGCCAAAGAAGCAGCCAATATGGTTGATTTGGATTCCGATGCCACGAAATATTGGATGTTATCTCGATCGGCAAGCAGTTGCTGATTACCCGCGGTGCCATTACGACTTTCAGCATCGCTAATGACTTCTCCAAATATTTTGCGATACTCCCCGCCATGTTCACGGGGGTTATCCCCGAACTTCAAGCGTTCAATATTATGCGGTTGCAATCGCCGACAAGTGCGTGCTGTCTGCGCTCATTTTCAATGCGGTGATCATCCCATTATTGATACCTCTCGCTTTACGAGGAGTCAAATACAAGCCTATGGAAGCGAATCGGCTCCTATTCCGTAATATTGTTATCTATGGCCTAGGGGGCATCATCTTTCCGTTTATCGGAATCAAGCTGATCGATATGCTCCTAAGTTTATAATGATTTTGCACAGAATCGAGGTCCACCATGATAAAGCTTTTGGCGCTGCGGATCGTAGCTATATATTTGTTGCTGGCTTGTTTGTTTCAAATCGGTTATATTGACGGCGTCTCTAATGTTATGCTCAGCATCGCGGGCATCCTCACTACCGCTGGTTTTCTTTATTTTGCGATTCGTCGTAACCTGGAACTCTTCAGCCGGAAGGAAGCAGTTTTCTGGAAACGCGAGGAGAACAAGCTACGTTCCACGCTGGAAAGCATCCAGGACGGTTATTACGAAACGAATATGGAAGGAAATTTGGTGCTTTTCAACCATGCTCTCGTCGACATATTGGGTCTGCCTGAAGACGAGCTGCGGGAACGTAATATTACGGAATTTATGAGTATGGAAGATGCTCGAAAGTTGAAGCAAACGAATCAGTGGGTATCCCATACCGGAACAGCGGTCAACTGTGTGGGGTGGGAAGTGATCCGCTGGGACGGCACACGTAAGTCCGTTGAAGGATCCATCGTACTGATTCGTGAATCGGAGGGCGGTAGACCGACAGGCTACCGCGGCATTATCCGGGATATTACAGAACGTAAAGATTCCGAAAGGATGCTTGAAGAGAGCCAGTACCGCTATAAATCTTTGTTCGACCATAATCCGGATCTAGTCTGTTCTATCGGATTCGACGGAACATTCACCACGATGAACCCGTCTACAGAGAAAATAACGGGATATTCGGCGAACCAGTTAATGGGCAGGACTTGGAGCCATCTGCTGGGTACGGGCAGTAAGCTCAGAATGCTTCGTTATTTTGTACGGGCAAAGAGGGGCATTTCCTCCAGCTTCGAAATATCTGTTCAGCATAAACACGGGTATAACGTAGATTTGCAAATCCGGCTCGTACCTATTATTATCGATAATCAGGTTGTTGGCGTCTTTGCCATCGGTAAAGATATTACAGAGCATAAACAAGCGGAAGAAACGATCAATCACATGGCTTACCACGATGCACTAACAGATTTGCCCAACAGACGGCTCTTTATCGAGCAGTTGACTTTAGGATTGGTGCAAGCTGAGCGAGGGAGTTACAAGCTTGCGGTAATGTTTCTTGATCTAGATCGTTTCAAATATATTAACGATTCTTTGGGGCATACGTTCGGCGATCGTCTGCTGCAAACCATTGCAGACAGGCTGCATCAATGTATCAGTACGACTGGAATGATCGCTCGAATGGGCGGCGATGAATTCACCATTCTGCTACCTGTCGTTATCGATGAAAATACCGTTGTGCAAACAGCTGAAAGCATCATAGAAGCGATCAACCAACCTATTCTGATCGATGGCCGAGAGTGTTCCGTCACAACGAGCATCGGCATTAGTTTATACCCCGATGACGGGAGCGACGCCCAAACGTTAATGATGAACGCCGATGCTGCAATGTATCGTTCGAAAGAGATCAACCGGAACACGTATGAGTTCTTTAACCCCGTCATGAGCGTTCAAGCGTCCGAACGGCTCGAGGTAGCACAAGAGCTTCACAAGGCGCTGGATAGAAATGAATTTGTGTTGGTTTACCAGCCTCAGTTGCATTTCGAATCGGGACAAATTACAGGTGTGGAAGCGCTTGTCCGTTGGCAGCACCCGAGACGGGGCATGGTTTCTCCTGTCGAGTTTATCCCTCTTGCCGAGGAAACAGGGATGATCGTGCCGATCGGTGAGTGGGTGCTGCGTACGGCATGCCGGCAAAATAAAGCATGGCAGGATGCGGGTTATGGTCCGATGCGTGTAGCGGTGAATCTGTCTGCTTATCAATTCAAGCAATCTAACATTGTGCAGAAAGTTGACGAGATTTTGCAGGAGACTGGACTCAAGCCGGAATATCTGGAGCTTGAGATTACGGAAAGCATCTCCATGCAAAATGCCGATTATGTTATCGAAACCCTTGATCAATTGAACCGGCTTGGCATCCAAATTTCTATTGATGACTTCGGTACCGGCTATTCTTCACTCAGTTATCTTCGGGACTTTCCGATCCATCGGTTGAAAATCGATAGGTCTTTTGTAAATGATATTACCGCCAGTGACGGTGACGCCGTCATAGCCGCATCCATTATTGCGATGGCCAGAAGCTTGAATCTGGAAGTCATTGCTGAAGGAGTGGAAACGGAGAAGCAATTCGAGTTTCTGCTCAGCAAGGGTTGCAATGAAATGCAAGGATATTTCATCAGCAAACCGCTACCGGCGGAAGCGATAACAGACCGGTTATTGATAAACAAGATAACCGCCACAGGACATACATTCATGCAAAACAATTGAAAATCCATTAGATTTTCGTTATTTTCCATCCTTGCTTAAAATTATTCCGACGTCTCAGCAGTTTCATGTTCACCATAACGAGAGCGCGGCCAATGCCTACGCGTTGTCTCATGCCGCCTGACAGTAATAACACCTCTATTCCAGATGATATTTTTTTTCTGAGATAGCATACAACTTCCGCCATACTAAACGGTTTAAAAGCACAACTATCAAGCACATAACAATAATTCCCCATATGATTTGGGGCCAATCCCCATTTGTTGTTGCCTGGGCGATAAACGAGCCTAATCCAGACGCTTTTAAAGTGTCATCTTTCCAAGATACAAGCTCGGAGACGATACTTGCATTCCAGGCTCCTCCACTAGCTGTAATACATCCTGTAACGAGAAACGGAAATATACTGGGTAAAATTAATTTCGTCCATATTTGCGGGCGGGTCAGTCGCAAAATAGCGGCGGCTTCTTTCAAATCAGAAGGAATAGCCATCGCTCCGGCAATCACGTTGAACAGGATGTACCATTGTGTACCCAACATCATGAGAGGAATGGCACCTATGTTCATGCTGACTCCAATTTTCAGATATAGAATCGTAAACAAAGGGAATGCCATATTTGCCGGAAAAGAAGCCAGTACCTGTACAATGGGCTGTGCAAACCTAGAAAGTCTAGGTTTCATACCGATAATAACACCTCAGGAACCGTCCATAGTACTGCGAAAACTGTTGATACGAATACCCGAAGGGCTGTTTCCAATCCGAGTACAACAACCCTAAGTAATTCATTCGAGCTTAGCTGCATGATTTCAAGAACAGCTTCATAGACATACTTGGCAACCAGCACGATGACAATGAGCCAAATGATCCAGATCACCAATCTGGACACAAGAGACGGCGGTTTAGGCCAATGGATGGATGGACTTCTTTTTCTGAAATTACTTGTTAAATCATGAAAGAAAGTTCCTACTGAAAGATTGACATACCGAATGAATCTCGCGCGTTTAATAATGTCATAAACCCAAGATTTCGGCACTTCATTTGCTTCTGATTGCTCATTCTTAAACTTCTGTGCCCAAGCGACAAGGGGACGCCAAAACAACTGATCTACAAGGCATATCAAGATGACAATGGTGATAATAGAATATACAATGGCCTTTACATCACCTTGGTCAGCGGCCATTGCCATGTACGAGCCGATCCCAGGCAAATGAATATTTTGATTCAACACGCTGATCGATTCGCTTGCCGCGAGAAAGAACCAACCTCCGCCAAATGACATCATGCTGTTCCAAACTAATCCGATCATGGAGAAAGGAACTTCGAGTTTTGTAAATCGAGACCATACACCGAGACGATGAATATTTGCAGCTTCGTTTAAAGGACGTGGAATCGTCGCAAGTGAGTGATAAAAACTGAATG
The DNA here is from genome assembly GCF_027533625.1 of Paenibacillus gyeongsangnamensis. Classification (GTDB taxonomy): domain Bacteria; phylum Bacillota; class Bacilli; order Paenibacillales; family NBRC-103111; genus Paenibacillus_G; species Paenibacillus_G gyeongsangnamensis. The sequence goes on from NZ_JAQAGZ010000019.1 coordinate 165,420, forward strand.
TCATGTTCCAAACCTGACCCGTAAAAATAGCAAAAATCGAAGCACATTCAACACCAAGCAAACTCCCGGGAAATAAAGCCATGAACATCAACACGGTTACCGAAAGGAAACCTAACACCGGTACTGACTGCAAGATGTCGATGGCAGGAATCATGATTTTTTCAGCAATGCGGTTATAAGGTAAGTCCACGAACCTTAGCGTTCTGCCGGCTGTAGTCAATCCAAAAGGCTTCTTCGCACACTCGGATCACGCGTACAGTGGTTCGTTCCTGGCTGCACTTGGATTTAACGATCCGGTCAAAAACAATACGGCTTATCCACAGCTAACCCTGGAACAGCTGGCCGAAACGAACCCGCAGGTGTTATTCCTGATGCCGACGGATAAAGAAACGATCATCAAGCAATGGGAAACGAACCCTGTTTGGAAAAAGATCGACGCTGTCGCGAACAACAAAGTGTTCACTGTCGAACGCCGCGACTGGTCTTTATCCCGCGGGTTGCTCGGTTCTGAGAAAATGCTTGAGGATATTGTGAAAAATTTGGGAGAATAACGGCATGACGAAACCCAATCGATACGGAAAGCAGAGCCTAGAGCGGTCTCTGCTCTTCCTTTTTTCTATATCTAGCCTGTTATTGATCATTGGCCTCATCAGCAGCTTAAAATGGGGGCAAGCACCTGTTTCATGGTCAACGTTATACGAGGCCGTGACATTTCAGGGGCATGATAAAGCCCACTTGTACATCCAAACGCTGCGGCTGCCACGCGCATTGATGGCTTGTATTGCCGGGGCTCAGCTGGCGCTGGCAGGGCTTCTTACCCAGCTGACAACCAAAAACCCACTCGCCTCGCCGCACATCTTCGGCATCAATGCCGGAGCGGCCTTCGCCGTCGTGCTCGGCCTGATCGCCGTGCCCGGGTTTACGAATACGGGCTCCATTTTGTTTGCTTTTGCAGGGGTGGCGTTAGGCGCTGCACTGGTCTGGTCGCTTGCCGGAAATGGCCGTCAGCAATACATCCGTTTAGCTTTAGCGGGCATCACCATTCATTTCCTGCTCGCTTCCCTTACGGAAGGGCTCATTATCTTCAATCAACAGGCCACCGACAGCATGATCTTCTGGCTTGTCGGCTCGCTGAGCCATATCACTTGGAAGGAGATCGGTTTCATCCTTCCTTTCTTCATCAGCGGGCTGCTGCTGTTTGCGCTGATGCTCCCTTCATTTCGCTTATTGCTGGTCGATGATGAAATCGCAGCCGGACTAGGTCAGCGTGTTGCGCTCGTGCGCGCCGTCAGCATACTGCTCGTTATCGTTCTCGCCGGGTCGGCAGTCGCTCTGTGCGGGCCTATCGGGTTTGTCTGCCTGATTGTCCCCCACATCGCACGCGCTTTGGCCGGCAGCAATCTTGCCGTTCTGGCGCCGCTCACGGCGCTGCTTGGGGGCGCACTTCTCGTATATGCCGATTTCATCGGCCGGTTCGTCGCTTTTCCTTACGAATCCCCCGTAGGCATCATTACGGCGGCGATCGGCGCCCCTTTCTTTATAAGCAAGGGGGTGCAACGTCGCGATGAGGAGAAAGAGCCTCTCACTAGCTGCCGCTTTCCTAGTGCTGATTGCTTTAGCCATGCTGTCCATTCGCGTGGGCGCTGTGCCGGTTCCATTCCATGACGTTTGGGCCAGCTTGCTGAATCAGAGCAACAAGTCTTTTTTTATTGTTCATGAGGTTCGTTTGCCCCGAATCGTCATTGGCATTCTGGCCGGATTCGGCCTGGCTGTCGGGGGCGTCATTTTGCAGAGCATTTTGCGGAATCCGCTGGCCAGTCCCGACGTCATCGGCATGACCAAGGGCGCAGGATTTACGGCGGCGGCCGTCATCTTTTTATTTCCCAAAGCGCCCGGCTACCTGCTGCCGGTTGCCGCGTTTGCCGGAGCGTTCGCCGCTTTCATCGCCTTGCTGCTGCTGAGCAAGCGGATGACGCTGCGCCCCGCTGTTCTTGCCTTGGTCGGCGTTGCCGTCGGCACCGTCTTTCAAGCCGGGACGCAGTACTTGATCATCAGGAATCCCAGCGATATCAACATGGCGCTGCTCTGGATGTCCGGCAGCTTGTGGAGCCGACGCTGGAGCCACGTCTACGCGCTCCTGCCGTGGATCGCCGTGCTCGTGCCGCTGGCGTGGCGGTATTTCGCCAAGTTGAATATCTTACAGCTTGGTGACGAGCTGGCCGCCTCCCTCGGCGTGAGCCTCGCAAGGCAGCGATTCTGGCTACTCCTCCTTGCGGTCGCGCTGGCCGGCATTTCCGTATCGGCCGTCGGCGCGATCGGCTTCATCGGCCTTATCGCGCCGCATATCGCGCGCAGCCTCGTCGGTAGCCGGCATCAGTGGCTCATCCCTCGACGAGCTTGACCGGTTTGCGATTGAAGGCTACGGAGCTTATGCTGCCATGAAAGGCGCAATCGAAATATTGACGAAGTATATGGCCAAAGAATGGGGACGCAGAGGCATTCGGGTCAATGCGGTTGCCCCGGGAGCGATCGCTACAGATTTCGGCGGGGGCGCATTGAGGGACAATCAGGGGAGAAGGGACTTTATAGGTTCGCAGACGGCGTTAGGCAGGGTCGGGGAAGCCGACGATATCGGCGGTGAACTCTAAAACGATGTACCGGCCAACGCAAAAGGCGCTTGATTTGTTTCCGGTCGTCTTTGCCATTATGCACTGGGGCCTTAAATACAACCCAAATACCGATATGAGCATTCCGATCATGCAGGAACTTAAAGCAAACGAAAAAGGGCTGGAGCAGCGCCTTTTGCGGAATTTCGACGATATTACATTTTGATTCAATTTGGTATGACTCTAAGAGAGTTATTTGTTTCTTTCGTGTGGAAAAGACACGCAGTTACGAGCATGTTCTTTTTATTTACTTTGGTATTTTCGTATTCCTTGCTATCTAAAAAACGAAATCAAGCCAAATAATGTTGCAGATACTTTGTAGCAACACCGTTAAAGCAGTCATTCCATTTCTTCAAACGGCTGTGGTAACTGTTGACATTTTATGGTACACGCCTTTCACACGCTGTTTCCCATCGGACTTGAAACGGTAATGAACCAAACCTTTTCTCATTCGCATATGAGCTGAATGCCCTCCACGAATCGGTACAAAGCACGTTTGTATTCGGTTTGATTCAATCGATTTGTTTTTCTTATCAGCCTGATTCGTTCACCTAAAGAAGATGTCATAAATATCCCCCTAAAAATAAGAGAAGTCCCGATGAGGCCATTTTCACCGGGACTTCTCTTAGAAGTTATTTTACAACTTTCCGAACCGCATTATTTTGAACAGAACAATTCTTTATTATATTTATTTTTGGAGAACAACACTTTATTGTTGAGACCAATACTTTATTGTAATGAGTCAAAAAAGAGAGAGGCTTTCGCCTCTCTCTATTACTCTACCGTTACACTTTTCGCTAGGTTTCTCGGCTTATCTACATCATTGCCGCGCGCCAGAGACGCGTAATAACTCAGGAGCTGCAGCGGTATGACGGACAGAGCCGGAGTCAGCAGCGGATGAGTCGCAGGTACCGCGAACACTTGGTCCACGACCTTCGCCATCTCTTCATTGCCTGCTTCGTGAATGCCGAACACATGCGCGCCGCGGGCTTTCACTTCCTTGATGTTGCTGACCGTCTTCTCGAACAGGTCGTGCTGGGTCGCGAGCGCAATGACCGGAATGCCTTCTTCGATCAGAGCAAGCGTACCGTGCTTCAGCTCACCCGCAGCATAAGCCTCCGAGTGAATGTAGGAGATTTCCTTCAGCTTCAGCGAGCCCTCCAGCACAACGGCATAGTCTACGCCGCGGCCGATGAAGAACAGATTGTCGTGCGTTGCGATTTGCTCCGCGATTTCCTTGATCGTCTCCGACTGCGCGAGGATGGCTTCCACTTTCTCCGGAAGCTCCTTCAGCTCAGCAATCACTTCAGCAATCGCCGCTTCGTCCTGCGTGCCCAGCGTTTGAGCCAAATACAAGCCGAGCAGATAGAACGCGATCAGCTGCGAAGTATAGGCCTTCGTCGAAGCTACGGCGATTTCCGGCCCCGCCCAAGTGACGATCACATCGTCCGCTTCACGGGCTACGGAGCTGCCAACCACGTTCGTGATCGCCAGCACACGGGCGCCGCAGCGCTTCGCTTCGCGCAAAGCCGCCAGCGTATCGGCCGTTTCGCCGGATTGACTGACAACGATCACCAGCGTCTCCGGTGTTATGATCGGCGAACGGTAGCGGTATTCCGAAGCGACATCGTTCTCTACCGGAATGCGTGCCAGCTTCTCGATTACCGTCTTGCCGACGAGACCTGCATGGTAAGCCGTTCCGCAAGCGACGATGTGCACATTGCGAATGCTGCGGATTTGCTCCGGCGTCATGCCGACTTCCGTCAGCACCACCTTCCGTCCGGATGCATCCAGACGCACGCCCATTGTATCGCGGTAAGCCTTCGGCTGCTCGTGAATCTCTTTCAGCATGAAATGATCAAATCCGGCTTTTTCCGCCGTTACGATATCCCAATCGACATGAAATAATTCCCGGGAAATAAAATTCCCTTCTAACGTCATTAATTCGACACCGTCACGCGTCAGAAGCGCCATCTCGCCGTCGTTCAAAATATACACATTTCGCGTATATTCGAGAATGGCCGGAATGTCGGAGCCGATGAAGTTCTCGCCTTCGCCAACGCCGATAATCAGCGGGCTCTGCAAGCGAACCGCAACCAGCTTATCCGGCTCATATTCGGTCAGAACGCCGAGCGCGAATGCGCCGGTCATTCGCTGCACCGCCGCTTGTACGGCTTTTACGATATCGCCGTCGTACAGGCTTGCGATCAAGTGCGAGATCACCTCTGTATCCGTCTCAGAGACGAAAACGTGACCTTTCGCAATCAGCTCTTCCTTGAGCGCAATGTAGTTCTCGATAATGCCGTTATGCACCACGGAGAATTTCTGCGAATTGTCCGTATGCGGATGGGAATTGACGTCGGACGGCTTGCCGTGCGTTGCCCAACGTGTATGTCCGATCCCGATCGTTCCGTCCAGCGGCGCATCGCCGAGCTTGGATTCCAGGTTAGCCAGACGTCCTTTCGCCTTCGATACCTTAAGCCCGTTCGTCGTATATACCGCCACGCCGGCGGAGTCGTAACCGCGATACTCCAGTTTTTTCAAGCCTTCAATCAATATATTCTGGGAATTACGCTTCCCTACATAGCCAACAATACCACACATATGGATGAGACCTCCTAAATTGTCAAAGAACATGGTCTTGCGTTGATCCTGCCGAGATCTTGTCTGCCCGGTCGCCCGGACATTTTGCTTCTCGACTTACGGCTCATGATCGTCACCGGAAGGTCCCCGCCGAATGTTTCGAACACCTTCACCTCGTCAACTTGACGATGGGTCTGCCAAGCGAAGCTCTTCGCGCTGTCTAGATAACTCATAGGATCCTCCGGCAACACCGGACGGATCGTGACCGATTACGCGGCAAAACTCTCGCCTCTTAGCCCATCCTCAAGTTCTGGCGCTTGTAAAGACAAATAAGCCCCTACCCACCTTTCTCTCTTGGAGTAAGACATATCAACATCTTATTCATTTTTATGAAATTGTGCAACATTTATTTTCATATCATTTTCATCCAAACCTTCGGCCAATAAGAAAAAAAGCATCCCTCGACTCCGTTAAGGAATCGAGGGACACGCTGCATGCTTTTTAGCACAGCTCCTGCTGAATAACGTCGGCGATCTGCTGCACGTAGGCTTCGACCTGGTCTTTATCCGGCCCTTCCGCCATCACGCGGATCAGGGATTCCGTACCGGAAGGCCGTACAAGCACCCGGCCGTTGTCGCCAAGCTCGTCTTCGACCTTGCGAATAGCCGCTTCCACCACAACGTTGTCCTTCAGCTTGCTTTTATCGCCGACGCGTACATTCACCAGCTTCTGCGGGAACTTCCACATGATCGTCTTCAGCTCGCTGAGCGGCTTGCCCGCCTTCACCAGCGTATCCATCAGCTGCAGCGCCGTCAGAATGCCGTCGCCCGTCGTATTATAATCGAGGAAGATGACGTGGCCGGATTGCTCGCCGCCGAGATTGTAACCGCCCTTGCGCATTTCTTCCATCACATAACGGTCGCCGACCGCCGTCTTCGCCGCTTTCAGTCCGACCGCCTCAATGCCTTTAAAGAAGCCGATGTTGCTCATAACCGTCGTCACGATCGTATTCTCGCGCAATTGACCCGCTTGATTCATGGCATGGCCGCAAATGCTGAGGATATAGTCGCCGTCCACCTCAGTGCCCGTCTCGTCGATCGCGATCAGCCGGTCGGCATCGCCGTCGAACGCCAGCCCGATATGCGCGCCTTGCTCCAAGACGAGCTTCTGCAGCTTCTCCGGATGCGTCGATCCGCAGTGATCGTTGATGTTGCGGCCGTTCGGCTCCGCCCCGATCGTGATCACTTCTGCGCCCAGCGCCTCGAATACCTTTGGCGCCAGCTCATAGGCCGCTCCGTTGGCGCAATCCAGGGCTACCTTGAAGCCGCGGAAGGACGAGCCGACCGTAGATTTTATATAATCCAAGTAGAGATACTTCGCTTCCTCATCGACGCGAACCGTACCGATGTCTCCGCCGACCGGCCGCGGCAGCTCATCCTGCTCCGCATCCATCAGCCGTTCAATCGCCAGCTCATCTTCATCGGAGAGCTTGAAGCCGTCGCCGCCGAAGAACTTGATTCCGTTGTCCTCAACTGGATTATGGCTGGCCGAGATCATGACACCGGCATCCGCCTTCAAGGTCCGGGTCAAATAGGCTACCCCCGGAGTCGAAATGACGCCGAGCCGGATCACGTTCGCCCCGATCGACAGTAACCCTGCAACCAGGGCCGCTTCCAGCATCGGTCCGGAAATGCGCGTATCTTGACCGATGACGACGACAGGACGCTCGACATGACCTGCGAGCACATAGCCGCCGCAGCGTCCGATTTTATAAGCCAGTTCCGGCGTTAACCCTTCGTTTGCAACCCCGCGTACGCCGTCCGTGCCGAAATATTTCCCCATGGTTCCTCTCCCTTTTAAAAGCTGCATATAGCATATTTATTCTAGTTCATTATCTCGCGCTGCAGTCCGAATGGCAAGCTTATACCCCCGACCTTCCTTTTTTTACCTAGAAAACGGGAAGGCTGGAAGCCGCAAGCAAGCCCGTCAGCCGCTCCTTACGGCGTACCGGGCTTGGCGCCCGGCGTCTGTGCGGCCGGCGGCTGCGAAGCGGGCGGCTGGGCCCCGGCTCCCGCTCCGGCTCCCGTCCCCGCTCCTTGTTTGGCGCTAATGTCCACCGTCGCCTTGAAATCCTGCTGCGGGCCTTTCTTCACGAACGTCGGCAAATTCCAGGTCACTGGCACCTCATGCTTGCCGGGCGGCAAATTGCTCACGTCGAGAATCGCCTGCACGTCCTGCGTCTTCAGCTTATCGATGATCGAAGGAGCGCCCTCAACGACGAGATTGAGCTGACCGGATTCCGGCAGCACGACCTTCGTGTCGAATCCGTCGTTCTGTCCGATGATCGAGAGCGGAATCGCCTCCAGCGTCTTCGTAACCGACGGAACGACCGTAACGTTCACCGTTACCTTCGGCGGATCGACCTGCGTCACTTTCCCGCGCAGCGGCACGTCCAGCGAAAACTCTTTATCTTCCTTCAAGTCATTCAGCGCTACCTGCGGCCCTTCGTAGAACTCCATCTTATCCAGTGCCGTCTGCGGGCCGTAGACCGTCACTTTGTCCGTGCTTTGGCGAATCGACTCCACCGCGAAGCCCCGCGGCGGCTCACCGACGAACTTCAGCTGCAGCGGAACCGTTGTAAATGGGCTCGTGATCGGCACTTCCACATCGACGACCGCCGGATTGATGACCGCCGTATCGATCGGCTTCCCATCCTTGCCGTAAGCCACAAGCTTCACCTTGCTGGTGACGGCCGCCTGCGCCTTCTCCACGTTCACGTCCGCGCGGACGCTGTCCACGGAATCGTAAATTTTGCTAGGCACCGACACGGTGACGCTCTTCGGCTTCACGACAGGCTGTCCCGCCTTCAAGCCGACGGCCGGAATTCCGGTCACATTGACGACGACCGGCATCGATTTGTTCGTCTTCTCGTCCACCACGACCTTAACGTTGGAAGGACTCACTTTGACCGTGACGCCGGACGGAAAACCAACCGGTGTGAGGGGCAGCACATGCTCGCCCTTGCCCACCTGCGATAAATCCAGCTCTACCGAATAATTCGCGGAGCTCATCACCTTTTTGACCGTAGCGTCCCTTCCCGAGATGCTGACCGTCACCTGGGCAGGGTCGATTTGCTCTACGAAAAAGTGGTCCGTATCATATTTCGGCGACACCGGCACATTCCATATCTTCTCTTCCTTGATCCCCGTGCTCGTACTGGTCGAGATCGCCCCGCCGTCCATCCGGACGACAGCCCAGAGCAGAATCCCGATGACAAGCGCAATCACGCGGACAACATTCGTATTGCGAAGCCATTGGTCCATCTTATCGCAGCCTCCATTTCCAAATGGAGTTCTTCTCTTTTGTCTTCGCCTTCGGCTTCAATTCCTCGAACAGCTTCGCCAGCAGCGCATCTTCTTTAATATCCCTCAGAACGTGGCCGTTCATCGCGAGCGAGACTTGTCCCGTTTCTTCCGACACGATGACGCACAGCGCATCTGAGACCTCGCTCATGCCGATGGCGGCGCGGTGCCGCGTACCAAGCTCCTTGGAGATGAAAGGATTCTCCGACAGCGGCAAATAGCAGCCCGCCGCCATGAGCTGGTTGCGGCGGATCAATACGGCCCCGTCATGCAGCGGCGTATTCGGGATGAAAATATTGATCAGCAGCTCCGAGCTGATATGGGCTTCGATCGTCGTTCCCGATTCGATATAATCGTTAAGCCCCGTCTCCCGCTCGAACACGATGAGGGCCCCGATTTTGCGCCGCGACAAATAGTTCACGGCCTTCAGCACCTCATTGATCCGCCGGTTCACATCCTGATCCTCTTCACCGGTCGTCCGGCTGAACAGCTTCCCCCGGCCCAGCTGCTCGAGCGCGCGCCGCAGCTCCGGCTGGAAAATGATAATGACCCCGACCACGCCGAACGTAAACACCTGGTTCATCATCCACTGCAGGGTGCTGAGCTTGAACCACGAGCTGAGCGCCCAGGTCACCACGACGACCAGAATGCCCTTCAGCAGCTGTACGGCCCGGGTACCTCGGACGAGCAGAATCAATTTATAAATGACGTAGCTTACGATCAGTATGTCAATGATATCTTTAATGCCGATATCCGTAATCCAATCCATCGTTTTTGCCCCCACCCATGACCAGCTTTACTGCTTCTCTCTATAGAATGGCCCCTTCGTTCCATCATACCATAATTACAGCAAAAAACCCTCCCTTTCTACCATACCAAAGGGAGGATTTTAAAAAAATGGGTAACGGGGCCTACTTCGATCCGGACAATTCGTTAAACCAAAGATTCATTTTGTACCACATCCAGCTGAACGCTTCATCGATCTGCTTGACCTGTCCCGAGATGTGGGCTGTCGAAGCCATGTTGACCGAGCCGTCGATGACGACCACATTTCCTTTGACGACGCCATTCACCTGAACGTTTCCTTCCTCGACCGTCAAATCCCCAGCTACCGTACGCCCTTCGGGAACAAGCACCGTCTTGCCCTGAATGACGATCGACTGCAGGTCGGATCCCCGAACCAGCAGCTCCCGGTTGTTGTTCCACATCGACAGGAAGCTGCCGAACATCACCAGCACGAAGACAGCCGCCACCGACGCGGCCGGATGCCGGCGAACCCAGCGGTACCAAGGATTGACGCGCTTCACCGGAGGCAGCGACTGCATAATCCGTTCCGTCAGGCCGTCCGGTGTCCCAGGCTCCTCCCAGGCTACAATCAGAGCTTCCACCTTCTCCAACTGCTGAAGTCTTTTGCGGCAGTCGGCACACAGGAGCAGGTGCTCCTTCAGAGCGACCTTGTCCTTGCTGTCTAAACCCCCGTCCAAATATTCATGCAGCATAGGGAGGGCTTCGTAACAATTCAAGCTGAGCCACTCCTTTCTGTCCATCTTCAGAATGATGTAATATACATTACGTGCGAGCTCGAAGGATGTTTCAAAAACCTAAAGAATCTTCTCCAGTTTTTTGCGCAGAAATTCACGCCCCCGGTGCAGCCGTGTCTTAATCGTCGTCACCGGCATGGACAATACGTCGCTGATCTCTTGAAGAGACAAGTCCTGAAGGTAGCGCAAAATGACGACGGCCTTGTACTTCTCCGGCAGCGTTTCGATCGATTCCCGGATCTGCGTCTGCGTCTCCGACAGAAGAAGCTGCTCGTCCGGCGTATCCTCCTGGCTTGGCAGCAAGGAATACCAGTCCGTCCCCTCACCTTCGTTCATTTCCGAATCGAGAGAATAGCTCGGCTTCCGTTTGCGCAGCCGGTCGATGCACAGATTCGTGCCGATCCGGTAAATCCAGGTGGAAAATTTCTGCGTTTCGTCGTATCGCTCCAAATTCGTGAACACCCGCAGGAACGTCTCCTGCACGATCTCTTCCGCTTCATGCCAGTTATGCAGCATCCGGTACGCCAAATGATAAATCTTATCTTTATACAGCTCCACCAATTCGGCGAATGCCGCCCGGTCTCCCGCGCGCGCCAGCTTGGCAAGCCTGATATCCATTGAATCCACTTGCCTACCTCCAACCCCTGCCGAAGTCTCACGGAGCCTCCGCGACCATCGGCTTCATCAGGCTGCCGTATTTTCATTCCGAAAACCGGACTGCCCGCCAATATTAGACAGCATATCAAATCATGGCAGCTTCTGTACAGTGTTCCATTATAAATAAGAACCAGCGCAGATGCCGGGGCCGGTCAGGACGATCGCCGCTTTCCATCTTAGGGTGCTCTTGGCCCCTGCCAAACATACCTTCTTAAGTGAAGCCCGCCCGGGCGGCCGCTAAAGGGGGGCATGCGATCGATAAAGCATCTTGCGAGTGCTTCCTCACATCTCGCGCCTTACTAACTCACACCCTCACTCCTCAACCCCACGTTCAAGCCTTCCCGTTCCCTCACGCAAAAAGCCGGAGCCATGACCCGCGGGCGTGCGGGTCCAGCTTCCGGCTTCCTATGCTCGGGCGTTTGATCAGCCCGTATTGCGAAGGCCCGCGGCGATCCCGTTGATCGTCAGCAGCACCTCGCGAAGCAGAATCGCGTCGTCCTCGCCTTTCTCGCGGAGCTCACGCAGCTCGGCCAGGAGCTGAACCTGCATGTAGCTCAGCGGATCGACGTATGGGTTGCGCAAGCGGATCGATTCCTGAATGACCGGTACATTGTCGAGAATGTCCTGCTGGCCGGTGATTTCCAGAATCAGCTCGGAGGTCTTGCGGTATTCCTCCTGAATGAGTCCGAAGATCCGTTCGGCCACCGCCTGGTCTTTGATCATGGAGCCGTATTCCTTGGCAATGAGCAGATCCGACTTTGCCAGCGCCATCTGCAGATTGTCGATGAGCGACTGGAAGAACGACCAATTCTGGTACATGTCCTTCATCACCTGCAGATGCTCCGGATTGTCCTGGTAGTAGCTGTACAAGCCTGTGCCGGCTGCATACCAAGCCGGCAGCAGATAGCGGCTTTGCGTCCAGGCGAATACCCACGGTATCGCGCGGAGATCCTCGAAGCGGTCGCTGTTCTTCCGTTTGGACGGGCGCGAGCCGATATTCAGCTCCCCGAATTCCTGCAGCGGCGTCGATTCCTTGAAGAACGTCAGGAAGTCCGGATCGCGGAAGATCAGATCCTGATACTTCTGCTGCGCCTTCGAGGAAATGCCCTCCATGATATCGTCCCATGCCTGCTCGGCGTCGTCGACCCGCTGGCTGCGGGCGGCCAATGCGCCCGTAATCATCGCCGAGGTCGCCTGCTCCAGACTGCGGTACGCAATGCCCTTCATGGAATAACGCGAGGACAGTACCTCGCCCTGCTCCGTAATCTTGATGCCGCCGCCGATCGTGTCAGCAGGCTGAGCGAGAATGGAGCGGTTCAGCGGCATGCCGCCGCGGCCGAGCGCTCCGCCGCGCCCGTGGAAGAACTTCAGCTTCACGCCGGCTTTCTTCGCTGCCGCCGTAATGCAGCGGAGCGCCACGCGAAGCTCGTAGTTGGCGGTAATCACGCCGCCGTCCTTGTTGCTGTCGGAGTAGCCCAGCATAATTTCCTGCAACTGGTTCGTGCTGTTCAGGCTGTTGCGGTAAGCCGGAATATTAAAGAGCGTCGTCATGATCTCCGGCGCGGCGTGCAGGTCGTCGATCGTCTCGAAGAGCGGCACCGACTGCAGCGTACAAGTATTGGAGCCGTCGGCTTCATGCACGTACAATCCCGCTTCCTTGCCGAATACGAGCACCTCGAGCAGGTCGCTCGCGCCCTGGGTCATACTGATCAGGTAGCTGGATACGCAGCTGCGTCCGAATTCCTGCTGCGCCTTTTTCACCACGCGGTAAACATCCAAGCATTCCTGCGTCGATTCGGTATAGGTCAGGTAAGGCGACGTAATCGGCCGCGGATCGTTCAGCAGATCCGTAAGGAGACGGATTTTCTCCTCTTCCGGCAGCTTGCCGTAATCCGCGACGATGCTCATTTTCGCCAAAATCTCGGTCATCGCATTCTCATGCTCTTTGCTGTGCTGGCGTATGTCAAGCGTAGCCAAGTGGAAGCCGAACAGCTCCACCTGACGAACCAGCTTCTCGATGTAGCTGTCCGCAATAAAGTCCGCATAGTGGTTGCGAAGGCTCCGCTCGATAATGCGCAAATCCTCCATAAACTCGTCCGGACCGTTATATTTCCGGCTCGCCGGAATGTTAGGGTTGCCCGCATGATGGATCTTCTCGATCATATATTTCACTTTGATGCGGTAAGGCTCCATCTCATTCCGCCATACGTCGTCCGTATGCAGGTCGATCTGATTCCGATCGCGCTCGATCGAATCCAGCAGCTCCTGCGTCACTTCCACAATGTTCCTGCTGAAGCTCATATGCTGCATCAGCTCGCGCAGCTGCTGCTCGTACTTGTACACGGCCAGGCGCCGGTGCAGGGTGAGTGCCTCCCACGTGATGTCCGAAGTCACGGACGGATTGCCGTCGCGGTCTCCGCCGATCCAGGAGCCGAATTTAAGGAAGGTCGGCACATGCCAATCCTCATCCGGATAATACTTGTCCAGGCAGCGCTCCAGCTCTTGATAGACTTGCGGCAGCACGTCGAACAGCGTCTGGTCGAAGAAATACAGCCCGTTGCGCACTTCGTCGATGACGGTCGGCTTGCGGTCGCGCAGCTCGTCCGTCTGCCACAGGGTGATGACTTCACCCAGAAGCTTCTCGCGCAGCTGCTCCCGCTCGCGGAACGTCAGGCTAGGGTTGTCCAGCTCCATGACGTCGTTTGCGATCCGTTTATGGATATCCAGCACCGCGCGGCGCGAAGCTTCCGTCGGGTGAGCCGTCATGACGAGCTCCAGCGAGATGCCCTGCAGAATATCCTTCACTTCCGCCGAAGGAATATTCAGCGATTTCAATTCGCGGACGACGTTCTCGATGGAGCCCGGCTGGACGTTCTCTCCGGCCGTCCGTTCGTAATCGCGTTTGCGGCGGATCCGGTGATTTTGTTCGGCAATATTGATCAGCTGGAAGTATACGGCGAAAGCGCGAATGACCTGGTGGCGAATTTCCGGCGCCAGGTTGTTGATCGTGCTCTTGAATTCCGCGAACAATTCCGGCGTGAAGCCGGCGCGCAGCGTTTTGCTCATCTCTCTAATCTGTTCTACGATGGTCAAAAGCCCGTTGCCGCCTTGGTGAACCAACACCTCGCCGAGGATATGCCCCAGGAAACGGACGTCCCTGCGGAGCAGGTTGTTGGATGTGTTTTTGCCTATGATGCTGACTGAATCAGACATGGTTCTCCTCCATCCTTAAGCAAGTCATAAAATCTATTTTAACACAGTATTGGACTGTGATGTAGTCCATTTATGCGGTAAAGCGAAAAAACTTCCCTTTTTTCTCGGGTAATATTCTTCATTATACGGTTTGTTTGACGAATCCTGCAAAAGGTTAATTAATGCAAAGGCGCACTTCTGAAGGCGGAACCGGACGATCCGAGGATCATTTACGAGCGGGTCGACGGGTCGATGCATTTTACCGTATGGATGAACAACTCCGAGCAGAAGACCGTCTTGTCCCACCCGATAGAGACGAGCGACTGGAAAGACGTCTTGTCCCAAGAAGACGGTCGACCGGACGACGGGATGATGAACATCAAGCTCGATCCGCTCGGCTACCGCACTTTGTATCGCTCGATCAACTGAACCCCGGAAGGAGGTGAATCTCATGCTGGGATGGACCGTCATATTCCTGGTTTTGACGCTGCTGGCAGGCATCTTCGGGTTCTTTACCCTCGCCGCGGCGGCAGCAGGGATAGCTAAGATTCTATTCTTCGTCTTTCTTGTAATGTTCGTGCTTTCCTTCTTTATGGGCCGCCGATCGCGGACCTGAGCTTCGGTTGCCCAACCCATTCGAAAAAGGAGGCCGTTTCCATGGAACATCAGCCAAGAATAAGTGTAGTCGAGAATATAAACGAAGCTCGCGAACAAGTGCACCCCAATCTCCATTGAATGTCCGTTCACCGGCAATGAGCTTTGTCCATATTATCCCTGTTAATTATTTATACGATGAACAAACTCAGCAGCATTCCGGCACTCCTGTGCCGTTCGTGCTCGGAATGCTGCTGACATGCTTTTTGCTGTCCGGGTTCTTCTGCTGTTGAAGTAATGCGATTGCCTCAAAGTCCCCCGTTCCGCATAGGTGTCGGCACTTTATTGTCCCTGTTAATTGTTTATATGCTGAACAAAATCATCCGATGCTGTCTAGTCAAGCAGGTGGCCTAACTTGTCCTGTTCCTGGCATCCGGGGATTCCTCCTACATCTTGGGGACCGAGATCTATATCGACGGTGCGGAGTCTTTATTGAACGGGTAGACGGAGTTCGGCTTTCTATGCCTTAGCTGTCTCCAGCTCCTTGGAAGGCTTCTCCGAAGCGAACAGGAGCAGGGCAAGGATGCCGCAGCCGAAGGCCGCGAAGAAGATCAGGGGCAAAGGAACCGTACCCGCCAGTGCCGTGCTGAGCAGCGGTCCGATGGTGCCGCGGACGCCGAACAGCATCAGATGCAGTCCGAAGACGACCGCTTCTCTCCCCGGCGCAATGCGGAATACATAAGCCATGCAGCCGATGTCCCAGGTCGCGTCCGCAAAGCCTTGAAGTCCCCCTGCAAGGAGCAGGGACGGGTAACTGCCTAAGGCGCCATATAACAGAGGCACGAGCGTAAAGCCTCCGATGCCGAAATACATGGCATGCTTGGGGGAATAGCGGTCGATCACTTTCCCCATCAGCCAATAGGCCAAAATTAAGAACGTATAATATACCATGCGGATATAACCGAGCTCGACATTCGTCAACTCCAGCCGTTGTACCTGTACGATCTGATAAAGCGGGCTCGCCAGCATATTGCCGAAGCCGGAGAACGTGGTTGCCGCCAGGAACAGCGCCAGCCTCCGGTTTTCTTTGAGGAGACGGAACTGGCTGAGGATCGCGGATTTGTGAACCGCAGCGGCGCGCGAGGCGACCGGCTCGATTTCCTTGATTCCGCAGAAGACCAGAATGGAGACGACGCCCAGCACCGAGCCGGTAATCAAAGGTCCCGAGCTGCCGGAATAGTCCATCCACTTCCCTATCAAATAAGCCATCGGGATCATTAGAAAGCCCATGGCCACGCGTACATTTCCCATCAAACGGCCGCGCAGCTGCGGCGGATACATCCGGGTCACGAGCGATGCGTAAGCGGGCGCTTGAATTCCCATCAGCACGTGAAAAGCCAACACTACCGCAACAAATACCCATGGCGCTGCGTAGAGCGCAGGCACAATGATCAGCAGTCTCCCGATAAAGTTCGGATAAATCATAAACGGCTTCGGTCTGGAGCGTTCAATCCAACTGGCCCAGAAGGGAGAGAAGATCAGACCGATCGCCGGTGCCGCCGACAGTAAGCCGACTTGAAAGCTGGAAGCCCCGTGCTGGATCGCAATCGGCACATAGAACTGGTTAAATATTACGTTAAAAAAGCTGTAAAGAATCGTCGCGCTGAAATCCCATCGAAAATTTAGCCAGGTACCCCGGCTCATCTGCATCCCCATACGTTGAATGGGGGCTTCCCTATCAAGCATTGATGTCCACTCCTATGTTGGTCAATCGGATCATATCCTTCGTTAGAATCCCATGTTCCTTGGATAAAAGCAATCGTCGTATGCTTCGGGAAATCCAAGTTTCAATCGCTCTTCGCGCTCAGAGAGCGCTTATCCTCCTTGTTTCTCAGACGCATCGGCAATTTGCTCAATGGATAAACAAACGCCTTACGGGCTGCCGCCGCTGTACGAATAAGCCCAGGATAAACGGCTACGCCGTTCTTGTCTTACAGGGACCAGCGCGTTTACCAAGGTTGATGCGAAGCTATAAGCTACGAAAACTTATAAATTCTTATCAACCCAAAAAGACCTCTGCATAATATGCAAAGGTCTGTACAATAACCGATCATTTGACCGGCCGCAGCCGCAAATCTTTGGTAAACCAGAGCCGATAACTCAACATGCTTAACACGATGCTGGTAATCGCGGCGGAAGCCGAGGTGATTAGCATGATTAAAATTTGATAGCGTACTGCTTGTATGGGATCCGCTCCCGCAACGATCATCCCTGTCATCATGCCAGGAAGCTGTACAAGGCCTACCGTCTTCATGTTGTCTATCGTAGGAATCATGCTCGTTTTTACGGACCTTTTAAGCGAGACCTGAATGGCTTGCAGCGCTGTAGCCCCATAGGACAGCAGCGTTTCGATTTCCCCCCGGGAGGATTGGATCTCCCTGTTCATTTGATTCAGGAACAATCCGGACACGACCATCGCATTGCCCATCAATACCCCTGTCAGCGGGATCATGTATTTCGGAATCGGTTCGATAATTTGCAGCCCGATCAAAAGCGACATCGTAATGATCTCCATCACGGATATAGCAATGATAATCCGCCATAGGATGCCTTGCACGCCTTTCCCTCTCTTCGCCGCATTCCACGCCGCTACGACGATCATAATGCCGATAATGAGCAGCGTCAGAAGAATATGTTCGGATTGGAAGACGAAGTGCAGCACATACCCTACCAAAAACAGTTGAATCGAACCCCGTACCGTTCCCCAGGCAATATCCTTTTCAAGGCCGAGCTTGCGCCACATGGACGCCAGGATGGTAATCAGCACAAATACCAGCGTTAAAATTAAGGCAAGATTAGACATGATGCTCTCCCTCTGCTTTCAGCCCCTGCAAATATTGCATACCCGCGTTCGTATCGGGCTTGTCAAAAAAGGCTTGGGTATCCCTGTCTTCAAGCAGCGTTCCCTCCGCCATAAACCAAACCCGCTTACTGTGGTGACGCGCTTGCTGCAAATCGTGCGTTACCCAAATCATGCCGACACCTTCGCGGCGGGACCATTCCTCGAGAACCTGCTCGACGGCATGCTTGCTATGTTGGTCGAGCGAGGCTGTAATCTCGTCCAACAATAAGATCTCCGACCGGATCAGCATGGACCGGATCAGCGAAAGTCTTTGTTTCTCTCCGCCGGAAAGATCCGCTGCTTTCTTGTTCCAGTCCAAATGATCGAGGCGCAGGCTTTCCATTAATTTTTTGGCCAGCGCATGATCGAAGGGGATCCGGTGCAGCGAACTGACCGTTTTCAGATTATCTTCCACACTACCCGGCAGCATGACCGGAAACTGAGACACATAACCTACTTTCATTCTCCATTCTCTTACGGACCAATCTTTGTAAGACTTATTTCCCAGCATCATATCGCCTTCGTCGAAGGAATCAAGCCGTGCAAGGACGCGCAGCAGTGTACTCTTTCCCTGACCTGACGCCCCAAGGACGGTTATGATCATAGGCTCATCCATACAACCGCAAACATTTGTAAACAATACCGATCTTTCCGTGTCTTCGATCACCTTGTGCAAACGGTCAAATTGAAATATGTAAGACATAACGATTCCCTTCTTATGAAATTGGCTATTTTGCCTTGATAGAGGATAGTCTGATTCATTGCTTTGGCAGTCTGAATGATACTACATTTGCAGAAATATAACAATGGTTACTTTGTAACGAATGTTATATATTAGGGTCTGCCGGAAAAATAAAAGGAGAGCCACACCACTCTCCAGTATCATGTCCGTATTCTCTTCTGCTTCGATCCTATAATCCAACTTTACGTTTACACCACGCATATAGGGCGTCATACATCGAGGTTTGCAGCGTAATTTTCTCATGGTCGCTAATCCCAAGGTAATGATAACCGAATGCAATGGCTCTCAAACCTGCCGATTCGGGTGTTATATTAATATCTACCGGGATATCTGCTCCGTGAATGATGGAGGCCATTAAGACGAGCGCGGGATCTTTATCCAACTCGTATTTCGATAAAAAAGCTTCAAAACTGCATCCGCCGTTATGATGCCCCAGTTCAACGCCTTTCATATCAAAAGGAATGCCGTCGCGAATCGTATTCGGGTCCGTATCGGAAGGAACGAATTCAAAAACGGCATCCGGATCGATAAAACGCTTGATTAGCCAAGGACAAGCCACTCTCTCCACATTCGAATGCTCTCTCGTTACCCATTTCAACGCTGATCCACCTCTTGTCTCAAAAAAGTTTCATTAATCCTTTTCTGCACTGATCAATCATTACCCGCAGTTTATGTCCCATCTCCGCCTCAAAGTAATCTTTCGCTTCGATACTCTGAAACTGCCGCAATAGCTTTTGAAATTCATCCTTGATTTTGCGTAGCTGTTCCTCGCTAAACTCCCATTGTTCTTTCTCCTCAACGTACCCATGAATACGGGTGACCCATGGGATCAGCTCCTTGTATTCTTCATTTCTTGCGTCGTTAAACTGGGAGATCAGCTCCTGATCCTTCTCTTTAGAAAACGTGGAAGACAGAAAAGTGAATACCTGCCCGCCCCATTGCTGCGCCTTCTCGGCCAAAGCGCCGATAAACAAGTGCGTATCGTCCGAATCCGGAATAATGCATACGCCATCTTGCAAATACAAGCAGCCAAGCTTTTTGATTTCACGCCACAGGTAGGCTCTGAATTTGGTCGGCTGGGAAGGAACTTTATAAATAAATACGATCCATTTCATAATTTCACGCCCCAGAATACAACAATCGTTAGAAAATAACAATTGTTATTTTTTATAGTGCTAATGGAATCGAGGTTGATGAGCCCATTGGTTTATCGGGTTCTCCTGCCTTTTTACCATACCTAACGTCCAACCGTCAATAAGCCGGCTAATGACGTTTTTTGCCGTGTACTTATTTTCAGAATGGATATGGCTAAATAAAAAACAGAGATGGAACCATACGGGCTTCATCTCTGTTTCTTTAGATTTATATGTAACTTACACTAGTTTGAAAATTCAAGTTATGGAGCGGGTGATGGGAATCGAACCCACGCTACCAGCTTGGAAGGCTGGAGTTCTACCATTGAACTACACCCGCATTTTGATTAAAACATGGTCGGGACGACACGATTCGAACATGCGACCCCCTGGTCCCAAACCAGGTGCTCTACCAAGCTGAGCTACGTCCCGGGATTTTGATGAAAAATGGCGTGCCCAGAGAGATTCGAACTCCCGACCTTTTGATTCGTAGTCAAACGCTCTATCCGGCTGAGCTATGGGCACTTATGAAATTTGGAGCGGAAGACGGGAATCGAACCCGCGACCCTCGCCTTGGCAAGGCGATGCTCTACCGCTGAGCCACTTCCGCATGATGGTGCGCGTAGAGGGACTTGAACCCCCACGGTCGCCCGCCAGATCCTAAGTCTGGTGCGTCTGCCAATTCCGCCATACGCGCAATTACGTGCAAAACTTCAATAAAGAAAGTGAGCCATGTAGGACTCGAACCTACGACACCCTGATTAAAAGTCAGGTGCTCTACCAACTGAGCTAATGGCTCATAATGCAATGGCTGGGGATCTAGGATTCGAACCTAGGCATGACGGAGTCAAAGTCCGTTGCCTTACCGCTTGGCTAATCCCCAATCTGAATGAATCCTGGTGCCGTCGAGAGGACTTGAACCCCCAACCTACTGATTACAAGTCAGTTGCTCTACCAATTGAGCTACAACGGCTTAAGATGGTGGAGGCTGACGGGATCGAACCGCCGACCCTCTGCTTGTAAGGCAGATGCTCTCCCAGCTGAGCTAAGCCTCCATTAAGGGAATCTGCATCGGAACCGATACAGATCCTAATGACCCGTAGGGGATTCGAACCCCTGTTACCTCCGTGAAAGGGAGGTGTCTTAACCCCTTGACCAACGGGCCTTATGGAGCTTCCAACCGGGATCGAACCGGTGACCTCATCCTTACCATGGATGCACTCTACCTACTGAGCTATGGAAGCATGGCTCCCCGAACAGGACTCGAACCTGTGACAACTCGATTAACAGTCGAGTGCTCTACCAACTGAGCTATCAGGGAACAATGCTTGGCGACGTTCTACTCTCCCAGGACCCTTCGGTCCAAGTACCATCGACGCTGGAAGGCTTAACGTTCGTGTTCGGGATGGGTACGCGTGGTTCCCTTCCGCCATCGTCACCAAACATAAGTATGGCGATGTCCCCGCCAAGGAACATCATGTATTACAGCTCAGAACGACTTGCGCCCTGAAAACTGGATCGAAACATCGTACTTTAGCTGAGGTAATCTTGCTTGCTTTTGCTTTACCTGGCCCCCGCAAAGTACTCGGAATCCGCTTCGTCAGCTTCATCTTCACTTTGTGGATAAACCTATGCTTCCGATGTGGTTTTGCTGTCGCAAAACCTATAGGATAAGCCCTCGACCGATTAGTATTCGTCAGCTCCACACGTTGCCGCGCTTCCACCCCGAACCTATCTACCTCGTCGTCTACAAGGGGTCTTACATACTGGGAAATCTCATCTTGAGGGGGGCTTCACGCTTAGATGCTTTCAGCGCTTATCCCGTCCGTACTTGGCTATCCAG
>NZ_JAQAGZ010000002.1 GCF_027533625.1 Paenibacillus gyeongsangnamensis
TTGTGCTACATGGGTTTCTTTCGCTATATCGATTCCCACAATTAGGTGAGTGGTGGAAATTCGTTCGATCCGTTGATTTTGAGCGTCTGATTGTTTAAACTTCATAAAAGAGCGCCTCCTTGATGGTGTTGGGTTTAACCCGTTGACAGACCCATCATACCGAGGCGCTCCTTTTTTTTCAAAGTCCATTTCTTAGGACTAACAGGAATGTTTAGTTCAACAGATTGCCGATGATCCAGTACCTGGCGATTTCAGTAACTCATTTCACTGGACCGAAGAAGCTCCACACTATTTCCCACTTTGCTAACTTAGAATCTTTACCTGTCATTTACCACATGCACCGCGCGGCGAAATGTGCTTTAATATACCAAAGGAGTGTGATACAGTGGACATCAAATCTTTTCTATATCCCAAGAACGAGGTCTCTTACATCACGACATCCTCCAACCTGAAAGAAGCCTTAGACAAATTGGAGGCATGCCACTATACGGCCATTCCGATATTGGACGACAATGGAGTATATTTCGGAACGCTTTCTGAGGGAGATTTGTTATGGAAGATGAAGGCCACGCCCGGCCTCGATTTCGATTCGATGCACGAAATTCCCGTCGTCTCCATCGAAAAACGAATGAAAATCGAATGCGTCGCGATCGGGGCCGATTTGGACGATATGCTGACGCTGGCGGCGGATCAGAACTTCGTTCCGGTCGTAGACGACGATCGCGTCTTCCTTGGTATTATTCGCCGCAAAGATATAATCGAATATTATACCCGAAATATTACGGATTAGTTGGAGAGACCCAATCATGTGAAAATGATCGGGTCTTTCTTTTGCTGGGCAACGATATTCCTGAGCTTCCACTCTACGGATTTCCCTTAAGGCAGCTTAGATTTAAATATCCAATCGTTTTCGAATGATCTGCCGGGCGGGTCCCACTTATCTAGCTATCCCGCATTTTCAACCGAGCAGCATCGCTCTCGAATAAGTTCGTGACCTTCAACTCTCGGACATCATGATACTTTTCACCTGGATGGGCCCGATGAGTCCGCTTGGTTCCTGCTGCACAAAGGACGACAAAAAGTCACGCTGATCTTTCACCAACGTATTTGTAACTTCAATGACAAGCTTATTTTTACCCTTTTTTATCAGGCCATTGATCTCTACGCGGTATGGAGGACAGATGCGTACCCCTGCTTGCTCGCCGTTTAACCACACTTCATATTCTTTGATGAATTCGTTCAAAGAAGTCCTGATTTGGGACGTATAAAGAGCGGCGAATTCTTGAGAGGAATCCTCAAGCCCCGCTGCCGATTGGTGAAGAT
Source organism: Paenibacillus gyeongsangnamensis (assembly GCF_027533625.1). GTDB lineage: Bacteria > Bacillota > Bacilli > Paenibacillales > NBRC-103111 > Paenibacillus_G > Paenibacillus_G gyeongsangnamensis. The sequence goes on from NZ_JAQAGZ010000002.1 coordinate 1,324, forward strand.
GATGGCGCTTACACCAAGCAGGGGAAGGACACAAGCCAGAAGGTAGCCTGCCATTAATTTGTTTTGGAACTTCATGTTTCCTCTTATCATTAAGACTGCCTTTCGTATCCAACTATTGTGCTCCATACCTAGCACTTCCTTTGTCAAACGTCTTCTCTAACTATTGTACATGCCGTGATGCATCGATGCTACCGAAGTATCTTAGGTAGAAGACGGTGATTTCAATTGTTCTCGCGTCAGCCAGTTACTACAGTCTTAAAAGACATGGTAATTGCCCCATCTTTGTATTCGTTTACATGAAAATATACTTTAGGGATATTAATTAATCAAAGGGGCATTTTTAAGTTTATACAAGGGCATTTTTATGATTTAAACTTAAAAACGACCTGTTGAATAATTTTTTTCCAAAAAATAAAAAAAGCCGCGATTTACGCGGTTATTAATGAGATATGTTCTTGTCAGCCGACACGTTAATCTGATTCTTCCATACCACACATCATAATTATTGCAGAAAGCTGAATATTATTTCAGAGAAATGTTATATGAGTGTTTTGGTCATTATAAAATTAAAATAAATAAAATCAGAATTCCGAAGAGATATTAGATAATTCTTTTTCTAATTGCTTTAAGTTAAATGCTCTTTTCAAGTAGGCTTTCATATTTTCAGGTGAATTTTGATTCTTAAATGTCTCATTAAATGTTTCAACACTAATTTCTTGAAGTAAGCCTAGATCTTCAAACGTGCACTTTTTAAGGTTATAGTCATTTTATTTGTCCTCCTTTTAATTCAATAATTTCTCTTGTTTCCCTTTTTTACAAACTCCCAGTCTTTTTCTACATTTTTTCTGACTCTTTGCAGCAGGTTAAAAATGGTTTCTACTTCACTTTCGGAGAATCCGGATAGTGCGACCCTATTGGAATAATCGTTTTCCCTTTTTATTAAAGGGTAACTAGTCTTCCCTCTCTCCGTAGGAAATAGTTTTTTAATTTTTTAGTTATATGGATCATCATTCTTTTCAATAAATCCATTAATCTCAAGTTTCTTTATAGCACGAGCAGCTGTTGTTCGGTCTACCTTTATCATTTCAGCTAACTTTTCTTGTATAATTCCTGGATTTTCACATAAAGAGATCGCCAGCAATCCGAAAAAGATAGACATCCACAGAAAGCGTCCGGCATCCACTCGATTATTCACGAATAACAATTTTAAAGCATTTCTTTATTAATTAATATGTCAATCCATGACCAAGTTTATAGATATTGCCATCGCTATCTTTATAGGCATATTCGAGCCCTTCAGGCATATATTTGTCCTTGTCATAGCCTGGTACATCATTTCTAGACACACATTTACCATTTTCATCAACCGCAATAACCGCTTCACTCGCTGGCAATGTCAATGGTAAAACACCTACTGGCCGGTAATTGCCCGCTATCACTTCAAACTGTGCCCTATAGAATGTATCGTATCCGGCGATCAAGGCATCTGCCAACGGTTCAACATTTCCAAGGATCCACGGCAAAATCACATTCACACTAACAATGACTTTTCCTCCACGAACATGAACAGTGTCAGCAACTTCCTTCAGATGATCTATACCACTCAAAGTCGTTTCTTCGTACGTAGTACCATCCAAAGCAGTTAATGTTTTATTCTCACATAATTCAAGTTCTAAAAGCCCTGGTGTCGCGGTGAAATAAGCACCGGATTTGGGATGTACAATCAAAATTGCAATGTCAGCTTCTTCATACTTCTCGGTCAACGTAAATTGACTAAGCTCTTGACATTCCTTCCTTGCCTTTTCTGTATAAGAAGCTGCACGTTCCGGTTCCTTATGGAAAACCTCCACATAAATCTTCTTACCCGCAAGAGATTCAGAGGTTAAAGGTAATGTCTGATTGGAATTTTTAAGAACGGTTACTGACTTTTTATGTGCTTCATAGGCAGCGTCCCAGTTTGCTTGATTACTTACCACTGCAGCTGCATTTTCTGGTGACACATACGTACGTTCATCAAATAGTCCTAACATAAACATTTCTGTAAGGAGCCGCACATTGGCCTCATCAATACGTTTTTCACTGATCCATCCATTTTTGATAGCTGATTTAAGATTTTCAACATCATTTGTATCAGCAACCAAATCTGTGACTGCATTAATGGCTTTAGCAAAACGTTCAGCCTCGCTCATATGTTCAACACCCCAGCACATCTTATTCGTGATGCCGCTGTCGCTATTGATATAGCCTTTGAACCCTAGTTTTTCTCTAAGAATATGTTGCATGAAATAATGATTAAAGGTAAAACCAACCTCTTCGAAAGGAATTTCTTGCCCTTCAAATTCTTGAACCACACTTTTTTTGATACTTGGGATAGAATAATACGGCATAATGGATGAAGTACCGTGTTCTACCGCTGCCTGAAACGGTGGCAGGTGATATTTTTCTAAGCTTCCTGGTGTTGGGTATAAATTCCACTTTCCTTCTTCATAATGGGGATCAAATCCATTTTCCCTTGCGCCTCCACCAGGAAAATGCTTCGTTGTCATTGCAATACTGTGGTTTCCTAGGGTCTCTCCCTGAAATCCGTCAATGATGCGGCCGATGGCATCAGCTATAAACTCTGGATCTTCCCCAAACGTACCATACGTCCGTTGCCATCTAGGATCTGTGACCACATCGGCCATATACATATAACCCTTTCTTATTCCTGTAGCATCCCACTCATCATGAGCTATTTGGGCAAATTGGCTGATAAGTGATGAATCACCGCCATTTTTTATATCTCCTTTAGCTGCTGCAGCAAGTCCTAAAGTTCCCGGCCAAGTGGAAAAAATCCCAGCTGCATCATTCATCCCAAAGACGGCTTCAGCATTTTCGTTTCTTGAATTCGATGCTATTAAACAGGGAATTCCAAGACGTGTTCCCTCACATACTTCATTCATGGTATTAATCCACTCTGCCATTTGAGCTGGACTCCAATTGTCCCTATGAATGAAGTGGCGCAAATGCATGTTTTCAATGGTATGCTTAGTCCCCCATATTTTTGAAACAGCAAAAATATTTTCACCCTTTTCAACAATAGCTTCATCCAGCACACCATCATGGCTTGTCTTACTCTTATCTTCTTGAGAAAGCCCCATCTTACGGGTATTGATCAGCATCATACCCACCTTTTCATCCAAATTCATCAATGAGACCAGGTTCTCCGCACGTTCTCTTGGACTTAAACGCCAATCTTTATAAGGCTCTAATTTCCCACTATTATTCAGATCTTTAAACTTTAACCCGTCCACTTCAATGATTTTCTTTACTCTAGCTTCTAAATTCGGTTGTTTATGACTATGTTCCATTTGAATGCCTCCTATAAAGAAAGAAATGTCGATAAACTCTTTATGTTATACAATTAATGTGAGTAGGTCTTCTTTTACTTTTATTGTTTCGTTTTTTAAAATTTTAACATCATGGTATTGATTTGAATTAGTGATGACTACAGGTGTTGTTAATGAATATCCAGCTCCTTTAATTTCTTCCATATCAAACTCAAGGAGCAAGTCCCCCTGCTGTACTTTATCACCTTGACGGACATGGGATGTGATATATTCACCGTTCAATTTCATCGTGTTTAACCCGATGAAAATTAATATTTCCGCTCCACCCTCTGACGTGACTCCTATCGCGTGTTTTGTTGGAAACAAAGTTGTTACGACTCCATCTACCGGCGAATAAACCTCACCTTTATCGGGTTCTATGGTTATTCCTTTTCCAACTGTTTCGCTAGCGAAAAGTGGATCACTGAACTTGATTAACGGAATAATTTCCCCGCTTAGCGGACTTGTAATGATTTCTTTTCTGACACTAATCAAGCCTATATTATATTTCTCCATTGAAGGCTTTTTGTTTTTATCTTCATATCCGAGTACATACGTGAGCATGCATCCCAACATTAAAGCTGTCATCGTACCGATTAAATAATATCCCATTGGTGAAAAGGCAGGGATAGATAAAAAACTGGGGAGAGAAAAAACAGTCATTTTCACTCCAAGCGCCCCATTAAATGCCCCCCCAACAGCTCCAGCCACTGCTACATATATCATCGTTTTTTTATATCGCAAAAGGATTCCATAATTAATAATTTCTGTTGTACCTGCCAATACACCAGGTACAATTCCCGAACCAACGAGAGTTCTTAAGTCCTTATCTTTCGTTTTGAATAGAACACCGAACGCCACCCCAATTTGAGCAAATGGTGCTGCTGCAGCCATCCCGATAATCGGATCATGTCCAGACGCAAGATTTGCAATGGCAATGGGGATAACTGCCCAGTGAAGACCCAAAAGAGTAAGAAAGGTCCAAACAGCTCCCAACACGGCTCCTGTCAAAAGTCCGCTTTTTGAACTTAAAAATTCGATCCCTACTCTGATGCCATCTCCGACATACAAACCTATAGGACCGAAAATAAGCACGGTTAATGGCACAATTAAAACTAACGAAATCAGCGGATTGAAAAACATTTGAATGTCTTTATAAATAACTTTTTTCAAAAATTTATCTAATCCTGCATAAATAGAAACGGCAATGAAAATCGGAAAAACGGTAGAAGAATAGCTCATTAATAAAACTGGAATTCCAATGAAATCTGTCTTTGCTACTCCTTTTGCCATTAGATCCGAGAAATGGGGTTCCAAAAGAGCGGCCCCGATGGTACCACCGACATATGCGTTGGCACCGAGTTTTATGGATAAAGTAATACCAAGAAAAACAGGAAGAAAATAAAACACGGCATGACCAGCGGCAGATAAAATGGCGTATGTACCACTTTTCGTAGATACCCATCCCAGCATTGTTAATACAGCTAATAAGGCTGATAACAAGCCTGACCCTGCCAGCACACCTAAGATAGGAGAAAAACTTCCTCCGATTACGTCTAAAATTTTGTTTATCACTGACTCGGTTTCTTCCTCTTTCTTCGCTGTCAGTTGATCATTCATCTAGTGAACTCCTTTTATTCGTTAGATCTGTTTGCATTATAAAATTATACTAAGAATGTTATACTTAAAGTCAGAATAATATTTGCACTACTGGGACGATATTAGCATAATTTAAGGAGGATAAAGATATTGGATCAGCCTCCTTAGCTAACATCATGCATTTATTGAATGACTCCGGTATGAATGATCTTGATAATCGGTAATACTGTCACTTCTGCTTTTTCCCATTCACTCACCCAATGATCCTGAATTTTTTTCCAATTTTTGTACTCGAATGATCGAGCATATGTACCAAATCCTAAGGGATCGGCATGGATTTTTTGGAGTTTTTTAAAAATAGAACTATATTCTTTTTGTAATTCGTTAGCTATCCTTCCCTCTAATTTTTCATTCGAATGGGAAGAAAGGGTGTTATGCGTGATCTCTATATTTAATTTAATGGGGATTTCAAAAGCAAAATGATTATTTTTAAACGAAGTATGAATCGCTGCTTTATTGTTTAGAATATCGAAGGTTAAACTGCGAGTCGATAAAGTCTTGTTTTCTTTTGTTTGTTCCGTCAATGCTTTTAGGGTAATAGAAAGCCCAGATGTTTCGTGCAGCAGTATGTTGAGTAATCCGCTTTGCTCAGGGGATAGTATGCCTTTATATTTTCCGTCTTTATCAAACAGTGCCGTTCCTGTAATTTTGACTAATTTATCTAACTTCACTACGGGCATAAATGGTGTTATTCCTAGGTTAGTTAATTGCCGGTGAAAATTGCGTATGGTTGTTGTAGGCGTAATATGTCTTGTTTCGCCTGTTTTAAGGAGGGTGGATAGGTAGAGCAAAGGATTCGCTCTTGGAGTATAGTGCAATAAATCAGAAACGGAACCGTCAACGAGAATGACTTTGGCATTTGTATCCATCCGAACCTCACGATGTAAACTATCCAGAAATAGATGCCATTGTTCATGCTCTGCCAGTCTTTTGCTGATCAGGATGATTTGGACTTTTCTTATGCTGCTTATTCCAGAAGGTAAAGAATTAAATTTACTTTCAGCTTCAGGAAAATTCAAGGCTTTCACACTGTATTTTATCGTTTTATCTTTGGCTTCTTTGCTAAATTGAGGTGCTTGCGTATAAACCAAAAGCTGTTCGTCCTTACTCATATCATAACCAATGATCAGATCAATCAAAACGTCTTCTAAATTTATCTGGTCCATACATCCTGAGAGTATGGAAAGAGTTAATACCAATGCCATGATTCGTCGCGCGAATGTCACACACGAGTCCTCCTTCGAACATATTGGACCGTCATCATCATCCAGAGATAAATGATTGGAGGCAAACTATAAGCAATCACATATCCGAAATTAGCCCACCAATAATTAATGTTAACTGATTCCGGAAATGAGGGTTTGTAGAAGAAGGAAATAAACAAAATGAGGAGAGTATGAAATAAAGCATGCATTCTCCTAGAGATCCCAGGCATTAACTTCCCCATTCCAAATACGGCACTCCACATAAATGTCATCCAGGTCACCGAAGCCACCATAATATAAGCTGATAAATAAAGGACATCCACTCTTTCAATAAAATTAATCTGAACCGACTTCATTAAACTGACAACGGGAAGTTGATACCGTACAATTTCTTCTGGGCTAAAATAAGCAGAAGTAAGTAACGTCACTTCGAGCAAAACGATAAGTGATAACGTGTTGGCGATGAAAATCCCCTTCATTGCCTGCTCTTTTTGATTCAGAAAGGGATATAGAATAAAAGCCGTTTCAAACCCCAAAAAACACAATAATGTAGGTGTAACCCCGTGAATAACCGGTCCCCAGCCTTCCTTTAAAACTGGAAGAAGCTGATAAAAGTGCACTTCTTTAAGAACCAGTAACAAAAGTAAAGGAAGTACGATTGAAATAAGGAAAATCACTTCGTTAAATCTGCCGAGCATGGCGATCCCGTTTTTAATTACTATATATCCTGGAATTAAGAATAGCCCGGCGACCATATAAGTGGGCGTTGCCAATAGTAACCAAGATTTAATAATGAACAGAAGTGAAAAGAAAGCAGCAAAACCCGCAAAAGAATAGTAAAGGAGTACTAAAATAGCAACTCCCATCCCACCCCATTTTCCAAGATACCTCAGAGCCAAATCGAATAAAGTATCTTCAGGATGCCGCCTCATCACTCGGATCATAAAAAAACTGGAGATCATCGCTAAAACCCAACCTAGAATAACTGAAATCCAGCCATCCGTACCGGCAGTTTCCCCTAATCTGCGAGGCAGAGACAAATTTCCAATGGTTAATTGAGCACCGTGAATTATAAAAATGAATTGAAAAAGTGAGATTTGCTTCACATTATATTTATTCATTTTGGGATATCTCCTAGAAAAACGTGTAATCCATCATTTCATTTTTTTAAAGGAAATCGGACAATGAAGTCCTTCCATTGTAATAATCGTAAGGGGGCCATTGGTTTTCCAAAGGGATTTTCTAAGGATTCTAGTGAAATCAAATGAGCAATCAGTGTTAGAAAAGCAACGATGATTCCTATGAATCCAAATAATGAAGCAACCAGCATGATCGGAAAACGAATATGCCTGAGTACGGAGGCAAAATCAAAATTAGGAATGATGTAGGATGAAATGGCAGTAATGGACACGATGATAACCATTAGGTTGCTCACAATACCAGCTTGAACAGCCGCTTGTCCAATTACAATACCTCCAACAATTCCTATGGTTTGTCCTAGAGGTTGAGGCAGACGTAACCCCGCTTCTCTTAACATTTCCATTGTCATTTCCATGATAAGTGCTTCTATAAAAGGCGGAAATGGTACTTCATTGCGATATATGCCAATGGAGAGCAGTAATTTAACCGGTATAACTTCGTAGCTAAAAGAAATGAGAGCAATGTATACTGCGGGGAGGAATAGTGTAATAAAAAAGGCAATGTATCTAAAAAACCTTAAAAAAGTAGCTACAAACCATCCGCTATTGTAATCGTCTATCGTCTTGAAAAATGTGCTGATATTAATAGGGCCAATCAAAAGGCTTGGGGACAGGTCGATTAATATTGCGTAACGACCTTCCAGAAGATGCTTTGCGGTCACATCCGGTCTTTCCGTCCTTAAAAACTGAGGAATTATGGAATATCGCTGATCTTGAATATACTCCGAAAGCTCTCCTGCGTGGTATATACCGTCCGCTTTTATTAATTTAATTCGTTCTTCCAGAACCGATAATAATTCAGGAGAGGCGACATCAGATAAGTAAAGCAAGCTGATATTTGTTTCCCCTCTTTGACCCACTTGGAATTCCTTAATGCTAAGCTCCCGTTTAGGGATGTAACGGCGAATCAAAGCGATATTTTCACTTACGGTCTCTACAAAACCTTGTTGCGACCCGGTAAGCGAATTTTCCAATTGCGGTTTCTCGATCGATCTTTTGGGCCATCCTTGTGCTTCAATAATCTTAACTTGATCTTGGCCTTCAATGAACAAAATACAATTGCCATGCAGCAAAGCTTCTTCAATCACTTTCCATTGGTCAGCCTCTTGAATTTTGCCTACTGAAATCATGGATTCGGTCCCTTCAGACAATAAAGGGCTTAGTATGTGAGTATTGATAACTTTCTTATCAATTATAGAATCAATGAAAGCAAGGGCAAATTTCGTTGCCGACATTTCGGGGGCAATCTCACGGATTACCAAGTCTGGAGCATTTCTGAACATATTTTTCAGTTCATGCAAATTTGTGGATAAATCTTGAGATGTACGCATTCTTAACCACTTCATCCTATAATTTTTTTCATTAGAGCTATTACTTAATGATTTCCATTTGCAAAAAAATTATGTAATTAGTTTTTGGACACTCCTGGATCACAATTATTCGTAATAGGGAAATCAAAATATTTTTTGTTATATTCTACTGAAGATCTAGGGAAATTATTTTATTCTCTACCAATTTAATAAGCTCGTCCATTTTATGTACCTGCCTTCGTTTATACTGAAGCATCAGAATCTCGTTCTCGATACATCGCGCCGCGAAGGTTGCCAGCTTGGTGCCTTTATCCGGACTGAAGGACTCAATAGCTTTAATTAATCCGATCGACCCGATGGAAATTAAATCCTCTAGGTCTTCTCCTGTATTATCGAATTTTTTGACGATATGAACACGAACTGATGTAAAAAAAGTAGCCCTCTTCTTTTACCGGCTTATGATATTATTGTTGTTTTGCCTTCCACCCCTGGAACAACAAAAATGAGGATGAAGCGTCGCTTCCATCCTCATTTTCATATTACCTGTTAGACCTCTTCGACATGGACTTCTAAAAGCTTAAATTTCAGCAATCACATCGATCTCCACCAGAATGTTCTCCAGCTGGCTTCCTACGGTCGTCCGAACCGGATACGGCTTGCTGAAAAATTGCTGGTAAACAGAGTTGTAAGCATCGAAGTATTTCAAATCTGACAAATGCGCTGTGACTTTAACGACGTGATCCATGGTAGCACCGGCTGCGGTCAATATATTTTGAATATTTTTCAGCACTTGCCGCGTTTGCTCCTCAATCGTTTCCGGAACTGTGCCGGTTTCCGGATTCAGTGGACCCTGGCCTGCGACATATACCCGATTACCAACTTGAATGCCTTGAGAGTAAGGGCCTACCGGTCCTGGAGCAAGCGAGGTTTGGATTTCTTTTTTCATAGTCATTACCTCCAGCGTTGGGATGGATTATGATACTGCCAAGCAAACCAGGTTATGATAGATCGCTCGGATGCTTGCGATGGAATCGTTATCGCGCGAAGGGTGGACACGATTAGTTAGTAGAATGGCAAATCGATCGAGCGAAGGATCCATAAATATACTCGTTCCTGTAAACCCCGTATGACCGTAAGCTTCGTCGGAAAACAGATCCCCTGCCGGAGAATGCCGCGCGTCTTTTCCCTGCCATCCGAGACATCGGGAAAGTAGATTAGGCGGAGTGTGTCTCCTGGACATCAGTTCAACCGTAGCCGCATGCAGCCACGTCCCTTTGGATGTTTCCCCTTTGCACAGCATGGTTCTGGCCAACTGGCTCAAATCCGAGGCAGTACCGAACAGCCCGGCGTGGCCGGCAATTCCCCCGAGGTTGACCGCGTTTTCATCATGAACCTCGCCTTGTATGATTCGATTTCTCCATTGACAGTACTCAGTAGCAGCAATGCTGTCTCGAAGTTCTGCCGGAGGATTAAACAACGTTCGGTTCATTCCGACAGGCTCCAGAACCAACTCCTTCATTGTCCGGTCCAGACGCTGAGATGTAACCGCTTCAATAATATCACCAAGTATCATAAATCCTTGGGAAGTATATTCCACACTCGTCCCAGCCTTAAACCTTAATGGGAGCTGCCTCACCGCTCGCATGAGCTTATCGCGTGTATCCGCAAAATGAAATAAAGGCTGTTGACCAGGTATCCCGCTCGTATGAGTCAGGAGCTGAAACAAGGTAATACCTGCTTTATCCGAATGACAATAGTCCGGCAAAAATCGTGAAATGGTATCATCTAAGCACAGCTCTCCGGCCTCGAACAGCTTCATGATTGCAAGGGAAACAATAGGCTTGGTAACAGATGCCAAATCGAACAAGCTTCCTTCGTGAGCCGCCGGACCATCCCAAGATAATGTTCCGACCACGCCTGAGCCTAGAATGCCTGTGGAATTTCCAAAAGCATAAACAGCGCATGAGAAAGCATGTTGTTCCCGTTTTTTTAGTAAAAAATTGTGAATGACATCCATAAGCTCACTCTCCTAAGAAACGGCGCGCAATTTGTTCATAAATACCGACCGCTTGCTCAAGCTGTGTAGTTTCAACGAACTCGTCGGGAGCATGAGCCTGTGCCAAGCTTCCCGGGCCTAAAATAACGGTTGGGATACCGGCAATGGTCACCAATTTGCTCATATCACAGCCTGCGCTAAAGCCTTTGGCTTCCTTTTTTATACCGGTGACTTCTCCAGCTGCTTCTAAAGCCACATCTACAATACGTTCCGTCGCCTTCGTTTCCGACGGAATGGTTGCGACAACGACCTCGACTGACTCGAGGTGAAAGCCGGACCGACGCTCCTGCAGCCGTTCTATCATGAGCTGCAGTTCGCGGTCAGCCTTCTCGTGAGTCTCTCCCGGGATCAGCCGACGGTCAATGATGATTTCCGCGCTGCCTGGTATCGTATTCTGACGTGTGCCGCCTTGAAAAATCGTCACTGCCGCATTTGCCGGCCCTAGCTGAGGATGGGGGGCTTTCGCCAGTTCATGGCCCAGCTGTTCATATTCCGCACAAAATGCCGCTGCGTGATGAATCGCATTGTTGCCCAAATGCGGACTGCCGGAATGAGCTGATTTTCCTTGAAAGCGCAGGCGTCTCATGTAAGTTCCCTTATGGGCGATCGCTACCTCCAATTGCGTAGGCTCTCCTACAACGGCCCCATCGGCCTGAATACCTTGATTTACAAGAAATAAGCTGCCGATTCCACCCGCTTCTTCCCCCATTACCGCCGTTAATGTCAGCTTTCCTTTCAAGCCCTCCCGCTTAGCGGAAATACGCTCCATGGCGCAGAGCATAGACACCAGACTGCCTTTAGCGTCGCACGCGCCAAGACCGAAGATTTTGCCGTTTTCCACCACGGGTGTATATGGTGAATGCGTCCAGGTTTGCCCTTGTGGATTGTTCACATCCATGTGCGTGTTAAATACAAGACGGGGGCCAGTTCCAAAATCTAGAGTGACGAGGACGTTGTCTTTGCCTGGCTCGACCTCCTGCCGAACAACTTCGGCACCAAACGATTTGGCCCATCCTTCGATCCAATCGGCTACAAGCGCGACCTCTCCCGGCGGCGTAGGCGTAGGGAGCGAAATGCATTCCAATAGTGCTTCTACCACAGTTCGAGATGCTATCATAAAATCACCCCCATAACGATGTCAAAAGCCGCTGCAAATCCTCATACGAAGCTTCCAGCTGCAGATTCGTTTCAGGAATATTTTCCTGAACGAGATAAGCTTGCTTCAAGCCGCTGCCGGTAATAACGCATACCACTCTGTCGTCCTTGCGGATCGTCCCCTGACGAACGGCTTGCCGAACGGCTGCGAGTCCTGCTGCGGAGGCAGGTTCGGCACAAATTCCGTCTTTTCCGAGCAGTTTCATCGCTTCGATGATTTCATCGTCGCTCACGGCCGCAGCAAAACCTCCGGAATCGTAAACAGCCTTGAGCACACGCTTGCCACCTTGAATTTGTGAATCTGCGGCAATGCTCTGCGCAATCGTCTTTGTCGGATCACCATGTCGATCCGCTCTTTGCTTCCCCGCTTGAAAAGCTCTGGGGATCGGGGCCGTAGCCTCCGGCTGAACGGCTACCATTCTCGGCTTTGCCTTCGTCCAACCCAGCTCGTATAGCTCCCTGTACCCTTTCCAGGCGCCCCATATTCCTCCGCCTGTTCCTACCGGATGTACCATCACGTCAGGAGCGCACCAGCCGAGCTCTTCCGCGATTTCGTACGCGTAGCTTTTCATAGCCTCATGCCGAGCAGGATTAATAAAATTAACGAATTGGTAAAGACCAAGCTCTTTGACTGCTTTTTCCAGCATGAATGTAATTTCGTCCATGCTTTTAAAATAAAGCGTGGCCGTATGCGCTCCATAAAAAGCAATCAATGCTTTCTTCAGCGGATTGGCCAAATATTCCACAAGCACCGTTGCATGAATGCCCGCACGGGATGCATATGCAGCAAACGAGGCGCCCGCATTTCCGGAGCTGTAAGTCAGCCCTCGGGTAAGTCCAAGCTGTTTGGCGAAGCTTACAGCCAGACTAAAGCCGCGGTCTTTGAAGCTACCGGTCGGCAGCAGCGTATCATTTTTAAAATACAGCTCCGTAAGCCCCAGTTCCTTGGCCGCATGAACCGACTTGATCAGCGGTGTCCCTCCCTCACCAAGCGTCACAACGCATCCGGGGGCGCTGATGGGGTAGAACTCATGCCAGCGCCAGATGGAACGTTCCCGTCCTGAGAAAAGCGCGGGGCTCAGGTCACGCTTCATACCCGGCATGTCATATTGAATTTCAAGCAGTCCGCCGCAATCCGGACAAGTATTTACCGGCTGAAGCAGCTCGAAATGATGGTGGCAGCCGTCACATTCATACTCCATGGCATAAGACCAAAGCAATTGTCTTCCTCCCTATTCTTTGCGCGTTTTCGGATCCATGTAATCGCGTACCGTATCCCCGAGCAGATTGATGGCCAGTACGACCAGCATAAGTGAAAATCCTGGGAACACGGTAATCCACCAGGCTGTGTTGATATACAATTGCCCTTGACTTAACATGCTGCCCCAGCTCGGAATGTTGGCCGGTATCCCTAGTCCAAGAAAGCTCAGGGACGACTCGGATATAATCGCTGAAGCAATCTGAAAGGTTCCGATCGTAATGATGGGAGCATATATATTAGGCAAAATATGGCGGAATAAAATCCGAGAGTCATTTGCCCCGATCGTTTGGGCGGCTACTACGAAATCGCTGGTGCGAATGCTGAGTACTTCTGAACGGATGACCCTGGCGTAAGGCACCCATCCGGTAATGCCGAGCACCAGTATTAGATTTTTCATCCCACCGCCAACCACCGCCACTATGACGAGCGCCAGCAGTATGGTCGGAAAAGCGAGTTGAATGTCGGCAAATCGCATGGCGATCTGATCTAGAAATCGGTAATACCCCGACAACAACCCGATCATGGTTCCGATCACGCCCGAGAGCACTACGGCACAAATCCCTACCATAATGGATACCCGGCTTCCATAAATCAGGCGGCTTAGCACATCACGTCCCAAGTTGTCCGTGCCCAGCAAATAACCGTCAGCATGATTAGCAAGCCAGATCGGAGCCTTCAGTCGGTACATCAGATCTTGGGCGTTTGGATCATGAGGCGCTAGCAGCGGAGCAAAAATGGCGATGAGCAGGAAGATGGCCAAAAGCAAGCCTGCGATTTGGGTGACCATATGTCCTGAACGTACTAGGCGTAACCGCTTCAATGTAAACGCCTCCTACTTGTATTGAATACGTGGATCAATGAAGACATAGCAAAGATCCACCAAAAGATTAATTAAAACGAATAAGCCTGCGAGCAAAATTACCGCCCCCTGAACAAGCGGGAAATCCCGGTTATAAATGGATTGAACGAGCAGCTGTCCAACCCCCGGCCATGCAAAAATCGTTTCCGTTACGACAGAACCGCCGAGCAGTGCACCGATTTCCAGCCCGACTACCGTGACTACAGGAAGCAGCGAATTTCGAAGCGCATGCTTGCCGATAACTGTTCGCGGAAGCAAGCCTTTGGCCCGAGCCGTGCGAATATAATCGGAATTCACCGATTGAATTAACGAAGATCGAAGCAGCCGGGTAACCAGAGCCATAAGATGCAGTCCCAATGCAACCGCAGGGAGCACAAGATGCTTCGCCCCTCCAATCCCCCCAGTGGGAAACCAGTGCAGCTCTACTGAGAACAGCAAGATGAGCAAAATACCTACCCAGAACACGGGCATCGATTGTCCAATGAGCACAAGAGTCATGATGCCGTACTCTGCGGACGAATTGCGCTTGATGGCTGATATGATCCCTGCAGGGATGGCCACAATCAACGAGAAAAGGAGCGAGGCGGTCGCGAGCTCGATGGTGGCGGGAAGCCGTTCAGCAATCAGCTTGACCGTAGGCTCCCCGTACTTCAGCGACTGACCCAAATTAAATTGCAGTAGATGGTATAAATAAATGCCGAATTGTTCAATTAACGGTTTATCGAAGCCAAGCTGCTTTCGAAGACTTTCGATTTGTGCAACCGATGCATCGGGAGGCAGCATGATCATTACCGGATCCCCAGTTAATCTTGTGATGAAAAAAACGACCGTCGCCACACCGAATAGTACAAAAATTGCGTAAAAGCATCGTCTTAAAATATAGGACAGCACAGCTCATGTCGCCCCCTTTGCAGCGGAATCATTATTTAATGGATGCTCCATACATATTCAGTACGCCAGTCGGAGAAGGAGTCCATTGAATGTTTTTACGCATACCGTAAATGCCATCCAATTGGTACAAGTAAATAAATGGCGCTTCCTCTTTCAGAAGGACTTGCAGCTTGGTGAAGGCTTCTTGGCGCACCTTTGGGTCTACCGATTGCTCTTCAGTGTCGATCAGCTTATCGGCTTCGGCATTTTTCCAGCGGTTGTATCGTCTATCGCTTTTAATGTAGGATTGAAAGTTGCTTAAAGCGTCCATCGTCCAGCCAGTATTGCCGATATAATAAAGCGGCGACGCCTTCTTTGCGGTTATATTGCCTACTAGGGTTGCGCTGTCCAATAAATTGATTTTCACATTGACGCCAACTTTGGCAAGCTGTCCGGCAATCGCCTGAACGTTGTTCGAATCGGCATTCGTCGCATCAAGCGAGATGGAGAAGCCTTGCGGATAGCCGGCCTGTGCCAGCAGCTGCTTTGCTTTGTCCGGATTATACTCATATGGCTTAATCGAAGTATCGATGCCGAAATTTTGTTTTGGAATTAATGTCGACACATGGGCGGCGTGACCGCCAAGCACGGTTTTGATCATCGTATCCACATCGATTGCGTAGTTGAGCGCCTGACGCACTTCTTTTTTGGCCAAGGGTCCGTCCTGTGTCGTATCCAGCGAAATGTAGAACGTGCGGATCCATGGATTGGAGTTCACTTGCACGGAGGATTCATTTTTTAATTGATCGGCTACGTCCGCGGAAAGCGATGCTGCGATATCGATTTCTCCTGTTTTCAAAGCAGCCACCATATCGGCCGGATTGGGGATGATGCGGAACGTGAGCTTCTTAAATTTCGGTACGCCACGCCAGTAGTCGGGATTCGCTTCCATCTCCACCCGATTGTCCTTTTGCCAGGAAACGAATTTATATGGGCCTGTGCCGATCGGATTTTTGGCAAAATTGTCGTCGCCTTTTTCCTGAATATATTTAGGCGGGACTATCACACCACCGAAAAGCGTCGTTTTATTCGGCAAGATCGGATCCGGAGCGCTAGTAACGAAATTGACCGTATAGGGATCGACGATTTCTACCGACTTCACGGTATTTAATTCGACAATCGGGGATTTCGTAGCTGGATTCAGCAGCCGCTCGATGCTGAACTTCACGGCATTCGCGTCAAATGGCTCGCCGTTCTGGAATTTAACGCCTTGCCGCAGCTTGAATTGCCACGTCGTTTCGTTGAGAGTCTTCCATTCTGTTGCCAGTCCCGGCGCCAGCTTATTGTCTGCGTCTCTGGTAACCAGCGTGTCGAACATGTTGCTAAGGATGCTCATGTCAGGAATTTTCCCTTGCTTTTGCGGGTCCATGGTGCCAGCGTCGGTATCTTGGGCAACAATTAATGAATCATTTGCCGGGGAAGTACTTTTCGTATCACTACTTGCAGTAGGTTTACTTGAGCTTGGCTGATCACCCGATGGATTGCCGGAACAGCCCGTAAAGACAAGAAACGTACTCAGTGCGATGAGAAGACTTTTCGCTTTCATTGAAAATCATCCCTCTCTTCATGATAAATTCTACCAACTAATGGCTTCGAGATACGTTAAGATACCTTTGGAAATAAACGCCGCCGGAGTTATCGTCTGATCAGGCTTTCTAATAGCCCCCGTCGAATCTTTATAGATGCGCGTATCGTTCCCCCCATTGTCCAAACGGAATAAGGTTGCCCGTTCCACCGTGTCTTTCAGACTGCACCAGTATTCCAGCCCTAAAACCTCCGCCGGTGAAGCTGTAACGGCCGTGATGACATCCATTAGCGACATGCCGCAATCCAGCAGCTTCGTCATCGTAGTCGGCAAATCGTACACAGGACCGTATACGTTGCGGATATGCGCGTCGGTACTGATGGTATATGGATGAACACCTGCTGCAATCGCCTTAAGCCCAATATCGAAGCTAAAGCTGGCCGCCCCGTGTCCGACATCCAATTTCACCCCCCTATCCAATGCTCTTTGCAGCGCCTTGCGCGGAGTACCGTCCTGATGCCATGGGTGTCCGATTTTTCCGTGATAGCAGTGGGTGACGACATCCCCTTCCCTGAGCAAATCAAGCACATCGTCAATGATCGGCGGCGCTTCTCCGATATGTACCATGACGGGCAGAGATACCTCTCTTGCGGCCAGAAGAGCCAATTGAAGCGGCTGCAAATTCATCTCGCCGACGATCGCACCGCTGGAGCGGACTTTGATTCCGCAAATAAAATCACGGTTCTCCATCACGGTTTTGACCGTACGGTCCACATTAATCAAGCTCAAATCCGCTACTTCCCGAAGATGCACCAATCCAATCGAGCTGATGTTGAGCCAGGCGCGTGTTTCCGTGCGAAACCGAGGCGCGACGTAGTCCCGAAAGCCCGGAAATGTAGCCTCGCCTGCGCTTCCCGCGTCCGCCACCAAAAGAACTCCAGTTTTCAAACCGATCGAATCCGCCGGGACACTTAAAGAAGTGACGCCGTCATACACATGCGCATGGAGATCAATCCATCCGGGACTTAAATACATTTTTGAATCCTGCGCAGGATCTATAAATTCAGTTGGTTGCAGCCTGTAACCTGTTTTGGTATGCTCCAGTAAGGCCGGGTATACCCTACGCTTTACCGGGTCAACGACATGAAGGTGGATCGGTTCATTCATTGTACTGCTCCTCCATTCTTAAAATATTTAATAAAGATGACAGGCTACTGAATGGCCTTCATACATTTCCGTCAATGCAGGACGCTCTGAGCGGCAGCGATCAAATGCTTTCGGGCAACGCGAGTGAAACGGACATCCGAGAGGGGGATTGGATGGACTAGGCAGCTCCCCTTGAAGAATAATTTTTTCGCGGACCGCTCCTCGTTCTATACTTGGCGCCGAGGATAAAAGCGCTTTCGTATACGGATGCAGCGGATTTGTGAATAAAAGACTTTTATCCGCAATTTCAACCATCTGACCCAAATACATAACCCCGACCCGCTTGCTGATATGGCGGACAACCGCCAAGTTATGTGATATAAATAAATAGGCCAGGCCGAACTCCTGCTGCAGCTCCCACAGCAAGTTCAGAATTTGCGCTTGAATCGACACATCGAGCGCCGAAACCGCTTCGTCCGCTACGATCAGCTTGGGACTTAGCGCCAGTGACCTTGCGATACCGATCCGCTGCCGCTGCCCCCCGGAAAACTCATGCGGATAACGCGCCGCATCTTCCGTCCGAAGACCCACACGCTCCAGCAGCTGATGCGCCGTATCCCGTGCAGCTTGGTGTGACGCCATGTTGTTTACAATCAAAGGCTCTGCAATGATGTCTCCGACTTTCATTTTTGTATTTAAGGAAGCGTAGGGATCCTGAAATACCATCTGAAAGTTTTTCCTTATATTGCGCAAGCGGCTTCCCTGATACTGGGTGATCTCTTCTCTGTCAAACAGAATCTTGCCTTCGGTCGGATCGAGCACACGCATAACCATCCTGCCCAGCGTAGATTTCCCACATCCCGATTCACCGACAATGCCAAGCGTTTCGCCCTTCATTATGTAAAACGATACGTCATCAACCGCTTTCACGTGACCGACTGTTTTCCTAAATAATCCGGCTGTTATCGGATAATATTTTTTCAGGCGGTTCACTTCGAGAAGAGGTTCATTCAAGCTTCTCCACTCCCTTCTAGATTAAACCGCAGCGAACGAAATGTCCTTGAGACAGCTCCCGCAGCTCAGGCATGGATTGACGGCAGGATGTCTGAACATGCTCACAGCGATCTGCGAATCTGCAGCCCACCAGGAAATGAGCCGCATTGGGAACCGTGCCGGGGATGGAATAAAGCGTTTGCTTTTCTTCATCCACTGAAGGAACGGAAGCAAGCAGCGCTCTTGTATACGGATGAAGCGGAGTGCGGAACACTTGGTCTCCGCTCCCGTTTTCCACCACTTGCCCGGCATACATGACGACTACCCGATCGGCCATTTCCGCAACGACACCGAGATCATGGGTTATCATCATAATGCTTGTTCCAAATTCGTCGCGCATCCGTTTCATCAATTCCAGCACCTGCGCTTGAATGGTTACGTCCAGTGCCGTAGTCGGCTCATCCGCGATTAATAGCCTTGGCTGGCATATCATGGCCATCGCGATCATGACCCGCTGCCTCATCCCTCCCGATAGCTGATGCGAATAGCTGCGAATGATTTCTGAAGCGCGGGCAACGCCGACGAACTGCAGCACCTCCGTCGCCTTTTTGAGGGCTTCCTTCTTGGGCATTTTCCGATGACGCCGCAGCACTTCCTCCAACTGGTCTCCGATGGTAAGCACCGGATTCAAAGAGGTCATCGGCTCTTGAAATATCATCGAGATGTCTTGTCCCCGGATGTCGCTGATCTGACGCTCGCTCAACGTTAGCAGATCGAGCCCGTTGAACCAAATTTGTCCGTCGACGATCTTGCCTTTGGGCTTCGGAACCAGCCCCATGACCGACAACGAAGTCATGCTTTTGCCACTGCCAGACTCACCGACGATACATACGATTTGGCCGGCATCAATGTCGATATCAACTCCATCAACTGCCCGTACATCCGCCTCACGTCCGCTAAAGTACGTTTTCAAATTCCGAATGGAAAGCACCGACTGCTGCATATCGTCCCCCCTTTACATGATTATCTCATACGCTCTCCACGCACTTCGTCTAAGTAGTTGTATAGCGTGAACTTAGAAATGTCTAAGAATTGGCATACCTTGTCTCCTGCTTTTTTAATAAGAAAGGCGCCTCGTTTATCAAGAAATTGAATGGCTTTGATCTTTTCTTCCTTGCTCATATGAGAAACCGGCTTGCCAATTTCGTTCTGGCACTGCTGCAGCAAATAATCGAGAAGGTCACTCACGTCATTGACAAATACTTCTTCGGTCTCTTGATCTAAGCTGTGCATCGTAATCGATTTCAACGCATTTTCGGCCATGATCAAATCGGAGATGTCCAAGTTCATACATATCGCACCGATGATTTTATCTTCTTTATTTTTGAGGTAAATCGATGTTGACCGCAGTATTTTCCCGTCTTTGGTCTGGGTTACGTAATTGTAGCGATCTCCGTCCTTCACAGATCCCCGTAACACTTCCAGTCCAAGATTGCTGCCACAATCCCCCATTCTTCTGCCGGTAATATGGGCATTTTCGATCGCAACAATTGTATGCTCGTAATCCCCGGTTAAATCGTGCAAAACAACCTCGCATTTTTCCCCGAATTGCGCCGCAATACCTTTAATGATTTGGGTTAGCAGACCCATTTCTTCCCTAATATGTTCCAATTGCGTCACTCACCTAATAAATAATTTTGAATTCATCCTATTTCAAAAAAAAAAAAATTATACTATCTAAAAAATATTTATATATTTACATTGTAAATGTTTCCCTCTAACTTGACAATATATATAATGAATTTTTTAGCAGCAATAATGATCATCTTTTTCTTTGGCAGACAAGCAGAGGGAATTCAAAGAATTAAAAAAAAGTATAGGGGCCTGCTATGCGTTCAATAAAACAGGACTGCCGGAGCAGTCCTTCCAATGCGTGTAGGATATTATTTTTTAGTCATAAACCATCTGTTGGCTGCCAAATCTGAAATAGTTTGAGTGATTTTTTTTGTTGAAAGTGATACAATGGCTGTTTCTTTTTTGTTTTCAATAGTTGTATACGCATAGTCTCCAGTAGGAGAAATCGTAAGTCCACTCAATCTACCGTCGGATGCAATTGGGATAGATTCCAAAAACTTATTGTCATTTGCATCAAATACTTGAATATTCCCACTGAATCCAGCAGCATATACATGTTTACCATTTGGATCAACAGCAAGTTGCATAAATGCAGATTTAACAGAATTCATTGTTTGAGGACTAATATTGGGATCTCCCTCGGACGTTTTAATCACGGTCACAACTTTGTTGTTTGTTGTATCCACAACGGTCATATTTCCTGTAAACCAATCGGCTAACCAAAGAGAATGCAGTTGCTTATCATAAATGGAATCCTCAACTCGACCTGCTTCAATTTTATTTTTTATGCTGCCATCTGCAAGGTTAATGACTAATGTATCTTTTCGATTATTACCAGAGAGGTACGCTACGTTATCGGTTATGGCTAGAGTATTTCCACCTTGATCAAGCTTCCATTTAACCTGTAAATCAGGTAAGGAGTATGCGACAACATTTTTAGGTCCAGTGATCAACAGGATCTTTTCCTGTTCAGATATATCGGCTATACGAGCACCTTGTTCAGTTTGAATAGTTTGTATCGTTTTATTCGTTTTTAAATCAATCACGTATGTCTTCCCCTGAAGGGTGGGTACATATGCTTTATTGTCATATATCCCTATTCGAAAAGCATTGCTTCCCGTTTCCAAAGGAATACTGGTTTTTTCTTGCTTACTCAATTGATAGATAAGAAGATTACCATTTCCATCACCCATGGGCGGACTTGCTGCCGCTCCTATTAAGGAGTAATTATCCTTATTTTCAGTCTTGGTAATTTGAACTGGGGGATTACTTGAAGAGTTTTGTTTTTGTTGTGTTCCACAAGCACTTAATACTCCAATAATTAAAAGACCGGCTATTGACCCTTTAATTAAATTCAAATTTTTCCACTCCCATTGATGTAATTTATTTAATTGTACAGCTTCCTGCCATATAAAAATTGTACACTATAGACGTCGATTCCTCAAGAATCGACAGGATTCATGCAAGTCCTGCGCATATTAAAGCGAATGCAACGCTCGTTCTAATTCTGTTTCTGAGGCATGAACTATAATCGCGATTTTTTTCATCGATGGTTTCTCCCTTTCTTTATAATTATTGCAATTTTTTCTTCAAAATATCCTACTCCGTTTTTAAAAAAAGGATCTGTCGCGAAGCAAGCTCCACCTTATAGTTGTCCTTCAGCAAGCTTCAACTATATTCACTTACCCCAAGTTGCCCATATGTGAAATATCAAAAAGGAAAAAGTAAACCAACGTATAATATAACTAATAGACGAACGTTTAGATTACAGTATGGAACTGGGGGATGGACATGGTTGAAAAACGCGTTATTCTTCGGGCTTTCGAAAAAGAAGACGTGACCGGGCTGCACCGGTGGTTGAACGACCCGGAATCGCTTCTCTTAATAGGAAGAGCTCCTATGTCTTATGATGAGGCATTGCAGCATTTCGAGCAAAAAAAACAAAACGGTGACTTAGTGCTTGCCATTGAAAATGAGGAACAGCAGCTGTTAGGATGGATTTTTTTAAAAAACATTGAGCATGAGCATGGGAGAGCAGGTATCGGAGTTCTTCTCTCGCCTGAACACCGCGGCAAAGGATATGGCAAAATGGCATTAGAACGAATGATTTATCTAGGCTTTCGACAACTGCGACTTCACAAGATTTATTTGACTACTAGAAGTTTAAACGAACGTGCCGTCAACCTGTATGAAAAAATAGGATTTGTTATTGAGGGCCGGCTGCGCCAACACGCCTTCGTGGACGGAGTATATTACGATACCATTTTTATGGGACTACTTTCCGAGGAATGGAAGGCATAGCTTGCGGAGGTGGGTCATGAAGCGAGACGTCTTTGCGCTTTTTTTAAACTATCGCAGATGCATCAGAATCTCGGTTCTAATGTCATTAGTGATCATATCTCTAGAAAAAGCACTTAGAATGTGTAAATCTCTACAGAGTCCTCGTAAACCCTAATTTCCCTCACGACCTGCCGGATTAAATCACGTTTCTCATCAAAAGTAAGCTCCTCTTGACCTTTCGATAAGTAATATTGGACAGCCTCCATCATTACATTCATGTTGTATTCTGTAATATGGGTATTGTTTAATAAGTTCGTCAATTCAAGCAACTGATTGTTTAATGATTCTTCCCTCTGCGTTAACTCCTTCAATTCTTGTCTTATATCCTCTTCTGCAATACCATCTTCACTCGCAGCAAAAAGTTTGATCAATTTTTTTCGAGCGTTCTTAGTCTTCTCAATTTCTTTTTCAATTCTGGCAATTTCTCCTGCTTCAAATGGCTCTTTAGTTTTTTCTTGTTGTAATGCCGCGGCTATCTCATCAGGATTATTTAACCATGATGCAACCTGTTCCCAAACTTGCTCCTCGATTATTTAGGCTTTAACTCTGCGCCCGCAACCTTTTGCTTTTGCACCGGCTGTATTTTTTATATCTGTATATTCAGGCACTTTTTTGCCCCAATTATTTGAAAGCCGTCCAGTCATCGTATTCCCACAGTCACCACATCTTAGCAGACCACTAAGCAAGTATGGGTGTTTGCTTTTCTGTGCCCATCTGCGACGTGATTCAGACAGCAGCCTCTGAGCGTGTTCAAATTGTGATTCGTCGATTATCGCGGGGCAAGGAATTAGAATCCACTCATTCTTCGGCCTTTCCTTCATTGGAACCTTTTCATCATCTTTACGGTGCTTGTTTCCAAGCATACCTTCCGTATTCCAACGATTCTGATAAAACTCACCAATGTAGGCCCTATTCATAATAATCTGTCTAACAACTTGACGATGCCATACGGATGCTCCTCGTTTGGTTGGCACACCCTTGCTCGTTAAATATAATGCGATTCCGTTTAACCCTTGTACCATCGTATTGGGTTGAGTAAATAAATCAAAAATTAAACTGACGATTGCAGCTTCGTCTTCATCAACAATGAATCGCTCTAACTCTTTATCGTACCTGTAACCATATACTTGAAAATCGCGTAACACTTTCCCTTGCCGTGCTTTTTCTCTCCTCCCTCGACTCATACGTTCATTAATTTTCGACTTTTCAAACTCGGCAATTGCCCCCCGCATTGAATAAAATAAATTACCTTCAGGTGTTTTAGAATATTCACCATTTACAAAGATAAGCTCAATTCCTCGTCTATCAAACTCATCCGTGATAATTAATTGATTCATCAGCTTGCGTGACAAGCGGTCGGGGTCTAGACAGATAATTTTTGAGATAATACCTTCTCTTACGTCTTCACGTAGTTTAGTTAACGCTGGTCGATCTAAAAATTCTCCAGAAACTCCGTCATCAATATATTCTTTAACCTTATTGGTCCCCGCCTTCAGTTGGCACTGGCGAACCTGATCGTTCAGGCTGAATCCATGTTTGGCTTGTTCTTCTGTGCTTACCCTGGCGTATATCGCGATCATGTTTCTCCCTCCTGAACTTCTCTAGGAGATAATCATAACAAGCAATGCGGATCTTGTCATTAGACTCACATGAGATAAACTTTACATGCACCCGGCATCCCCTCCTAATGGAGGTTATGCGGATACGGCTTGGACAGTTGATAAAAAAATGAACTTAAACATTTTCTCATGCCAAAGATCACTTAATTTGAGAATGATCACGGTAAAGTTTGAGGTTGGACTTTTATACTTATTCTTTATTCATAATCTATAATTCAGTAACAATTTCGCCGGTTAAACTATCATTTGCTTGTAATTTTTTTATTTCTCCGCGGTAGTTCAAATCACTTGAATACGTGCGTGGATTACCATAGTCTGTAGTGCGAAATACCCTAAAGAGACTTCTTTTCCATGGGAATTTTTCTTTTTGACTTTCGATCTTGTTAGAATAAACAAAGAGCAGCTTCAACCAGTTGGAAGCAACAACCCGATTTCCAATCACACTGAAATAGAAAGGATACGTACACTTATATTTTTCAATAAAATCCATAGACATCTCATTCGTATATTTATTTTTCATAATTCGACTGAAAGCATCACCGATAGGATCAAAATCAAAACGCGTTCTATAACAATTACCTTGCTTAGTTAGAGCGTAGCTATGAACAATTTTTCTAAATGCATTTCGCATTTTGAAGAAAGGAAGTTCAGGAATATAATCGTTTAATCCTCGACATAAATCTTTGAATTCAGATTCAGGAATTTGTTGAAGTAAAGCTATAAGTCGTTTTATGGAGCCACTGTATGAATTCTGATCCAATTGATAAAACATTTGAATAAGCTCAGGATGGCCGAAGTCCTTGATGAGATAGTCAAACCATTTTTCGTTGTGTGTCAATTCGTTGAAAATAGTTTCATAAAATTCTTCTAAGGTCCCTTTGTGTTTCTGCCACAGCCACATATTATGCATCGGTTGCATAATATCTTTGGAATATCTTTTATATTCTTCACTCTCAACAATATTTCGTGCAGCTTCATTCGGATCGATCATTTCAATCTCATACTCTTTGATCCAGTCCATGTGGTCATCATTAATATAAAAAACATGATCAGACAAGAGATCTATATTTTTCATCCACCACGCTAACTTATTTTTACTTTCAACAGAAGTTTCTAAAAGCTTTTTTGCCTCTTGATGGATAGAATTTTTAAAATCTTCATATGAATCTTCAATATCCAACTCACGATCAATAACGAAATTAATGATTGGAAGCAGCTCGCCATCAAAAGCACTAGCTATAAGATACTTATACATGTCTTTATTCTGAAGTTTGTCTGCAGTGAAAACTGGAACATGTTCAAAAGAAGCTCTCTCGCGCATAATAGCATTGTATGCAAGTGTTAAATCGCTGTCAGCCATTACACACATTTCATGATAGTATTGAATAACATAATCAACGCGCTTGCTATACCTTTGAATAATCTCTTTCGTCATCAAAGAATTTTTTGAAGGAATTTGTGGCAGAAAGTCGTTTACATACGTCGCTACAGCAGTATCAAAATTAATAGTATTACTGTCATTACCAGCTTCCTCTAACAAAAAGCAGGTATGCAGCTCCTGATGAATACTGTTTAACCGGTCGACCCGTCCGAATCGTTGCTCAATTCTACTTGGAGACGATGGTACATGATAATTAATTATATAATTATAAGTAGGTAAATCTATCCCTTGCTCACCTATCTGGTAGGTCAAAATTAATACTTTTGGAAAATTAATATTATATGGATCACTAAATTCCTTTAACAAGCTGTTCCGATCAATGTGATCCCCTGTAATTGAATAAAATGTATCAGGCTGTGTATGATCAGAGTTTGAATACATAACAAATTGATTTGCAACCAAAGCTTTTTGTATTTCTACAATATGACTCTTGCGATTCACAAAGATAACATAGCGATTGTGAGGATCGAGTGAAGTTATCATTTCTGAAAGAAAATCATTTTTATTCTTTTGGGCAGGACAACTCCATATTTCAGGAACTAAACGTCTTGGAGGGGTGTTCTGATAGTCCATCTTCCCCTCCACTTTTTCAATGTTTCTTGTTGTCTCCTTAAAGTATCTTGTCACACATAAATTCGGGTTAAATTCGGTGCATAGCTTCTTTTTATCCTCTATATGACTTTTCAACTTATTGGTAAACCTTTTTGTTAATTCATCCAATTGTTCGCTACTGTTTGAAAGTAGGCTTGCTCCCAATAAAGGGTAGGTATCTAAATCCTTCATTGATCCTTTAATGGGGGTTGCCGTCATGAAAATGACCTTTGTTGCCATTAATCTTGAGAGTGCTTCGTAACGTTTGGCTCTTCTATTTAAAAACTCATGGGCTTCGTCTATGATAATCAAATCCCAGTACTGCTGCATTTGTTTCTGAATGTTTCTATAATCAAAGTTAATAACGTTTATCTCATAGTTGAGGTTATCATTAAGCATCTGCTCTTCTACTGTCAGATCAAGAACTGTAGAGAGCTTGTCCCTAAACTGCTCCACAACGGAAGGTGCGGTTATAACCAATATTCGTACGGACTTTCTTTGATAGACTACGTATCTGATACAAAGGCCTGCGCTGATTGTTTTTCCTGCGCCAACTTCATCAAAGATGTAGATAATATCGTTTGTTTTAATTCTTTCTACATTTACCAGTTGTAATGACAAAAGACGCACTTTATCTAAATTCAATGACTCTAGGTATCTATAATTATTCATGAACGTCCTCTTCTAATAGCATAAAGATGGTGTTGTTTAATTAGCATTTCTATAAATTCCTATATAACGAACCGGAATTCAATATTGATTGATTTTTAATAATTTTCGCATCCCCACGCAGAATCGCTCCTCGGACTGGGTCAACCCGTTAACCGAATCCTCTTCGCCTAATTCACCGTTAACCCCATAAAAATAAAGGGTGCTTTGCAGTTGAGACGAAAACCAAGGATTCCCTAATTGATATCGCCGAATTTCAGCATCGTTTTCATCCGGATAAACCAGAACACCCGGAGCCAACCCCTGATCGGAGAAAGCATCCATGTACGCATGAATCTGGTATAAATCATTTCGTTCCAAACCCGTTGGTTTTGATGAAGTTACAAAAGTGTGTTTATATTTCGCATCGACTACCGCTAACACTTGTTTCGAAGATAACCTTCGTATAATAAAATCCGGCTTTAATGCGGCTATCTTCTTCCCGTTCCCGTTTTCAAACAAGTGGCCAACGGCTTCTCTAACTCGTCCAGTATGGATCACCTCTACCCCTACTAGAGCATTTCTTAGAAGATGATAAACATAAAGCTCCCAAATTTCAGCCATATCCAGTAGGGTTCCTGTTACTTCTTGGGCACCATTCGAAGAGACCCCGAATGATTTTTGTTGCAAGATCCTCAAAGTTAAATCTACAACTGGACGATAGGATTCCAGGATGGGGGTATATTTAATTTTGGGAATCTTATAAATGGTCTTATAGCTTCTACATCCTTCGGATTGGAGTAAAAGGTCTATGATTTCCCTACCTCTGTCGGACAACCAGTTATGTGCATTTCGATGCCCCAATTCCTTTTTAATTCTTCGATAACCTTTACTGAGTATGTACGCAATGTCAGGATGAATAACCTTGGACCTGGATAGACTTGCAAGTCGATTCGTTCCCTTGCCTATCTCCAAAGCCGTTTCCATCACTTTCATACGACCGCGCAGAGATGGAGCCTTCAGTGTTTCTTCCATTCGAGTATACGGTAACCCATGCTTGGCTCCACGGATAAGCTGCTCACCCCAAACTCGGGCTATTAGCTCCCACAACCACATATTCGCATTACGATAGGAGCCCTTACTCTGGATCATTCGCACTCCCCATATAGTGCTAATCCAACGATGAAAAGAGCTTTCATAACGTGGTGTTATACGTAGAGTTCTCCCCATATATTGGATCTCTCCAACATACCTTCCCGCATACCAGCGTCCATGGCGAAATTCGATTACCGGCTCATCATCCGATTTGTCAGTGAGACGAATTGTAAACAGTTCTTTATCGAGATAAAGGCACAAATTCTGCAACCATATCTTCTCATCATCATTTATTAATTCGATCTCAGATAAGTCATTTACAATGATATCTGTTCTTCCTTGTGCGGACTTCATACCTTCCCCCACAGGAAAGTACTTTTCGCTTGTTCCATAAATTGCTTTCTATCGTATGAATCGGCCCCGGACAAATACTGCTCCAATAGCGGAGCCAACGAATAATTCCACAAAGCAGTTACAGGCCCACGAGCTTGCTTATTCCGGTTCCATAGTACTTGCTGAACGCCCGGTTGCGAATAAATATACTTCTGGGCAAATGAAACCACGTCACTGAAATAGGTATGACCGATGACATACAGCGGTCCCATATGTTCATGCCCAGCTATTAAATGATTCAACTGGACGCAACGGTCCGCTAAAAGTTCAAATTCATCCTCCACACGGTTCCAATTACGGGGTTTTCCATACTTCTGCGGCCAACGTTCCCATTTTCCCCTCAGTAAAGTGACTAGATCATTACGATCGAACCCTCGGAAAAACCAGAGAAATCTGCGGCGAAGTGCAAAATCGACTTGTTCCAGCGATTGGTCAATCAAATTCATAGTTCCAATAATATAGAGATTCTCGGGTACAGTTAGCGGATATGGTTGGCCATCCTGGCCGGCAAGCAGCACAGCACTTTCACGATCCTCCATTAAGGAAAAGCACTCTCCCAACACCTTGCTGAGATCCGCCCGGTTCATTTCATCGAGAATGAGGACATAAGGCAAGCCTTTACCGATTCCGCCTTCCGCTGCTTCAATTTCCTCTAAGACCTGTAGAAATACGCCTTTTTTATAAACGGTCCGATTCTGTTCAAGCTGCATCCCCCGTATAAAATCTTCGTATCCATAGCCCGGATGGAATTGTACACGGCGAATCCTCTGCTCTACTAGCTTGTTCACATCCTCTTGCTTTTTAAAGAATTCCCCCGCTCCCCACTGGCGTAATGTCTCTTGACGAATAAACTGCCCTGCTAATAGCTTTGCTTCATGGGTTTTCCCGGTTCCCGGAGGTCCATACAAAACAATCTGCTTCTTGATTTGCAGCCCTTGGATGGGTAGCACCTCCGAGTCATGGTCACTATAATCCCAACATTCAACGAGTGGACTTCGATAGAAATCAAGATCCTTTTCTCCAAGAATGTCTTCGAGCTTTGTTCGAATAGCCAGGATGCGATCATCAATATCTTCAGGCACGGAGTTTTCATCCAGAATTTCCAGGAAGGCCTCTACAATCTGTTGCTTATGACCTGCACTCGCCATTCGTTCATATTGATCAGGGTATAGGAGGTGCAAAATAATATGTCGGGATAGCGGGTTCGTGTCCTCCTTTATAGTATCGAGCATATTTCGTACCTTGAAATGGTCGGATAAAAACACAATCCGGTCATTTTCAGGTTTCTGCAGAACCGCATCTGCGAACTTAGCTATATAACGTATTTCATAATAACGTCTTGTATTGTAGGCGATACCCGGTCCGCCTATGCCATGATCCAATGCTGTCAGTGCCTCATTCTGATCGTCCAGAGTAAGTCCAGCAAATGATGCAATAATATTCAAAAGTTCCTTTTTTCTTCGAAATGTAATCGTGGAGGGAAACAGCAAGTAGAGATAGACGAGTTCGCATGCAAGCTGAACAACCTCTGGCTTCTGACCCTTCAGTTGCCCTTGCAGTTTGGTCTCAAAAATCTCTGTTGATTCATCCATGTTCTCTATGAAGCAAGCTTTAAATGCATTCAAATTCGATGTCGTCCAAATCTGCTCAGACGGCCAAAGCAATGATGTGCCATTAATGAGGCTCTTCCCTTTCCATTGATCAGCATGCTGATATACGGAAGTCGTATCCCATTCTTTAAATTGTGCCATGAATTTCATCCTCTCTAATGTTGATTTCCAAATGCCGTACATCGCGATTATATAACTCTTCCAGATCATTGATAATCTGTGGCCGGTGGGTTGGAATCTGGGGGCACGGATGATAGTAGTAATATCCTGACTTTTGTTTGGGGTGCGCCTTTCCAAAGGTTGGGACGCCCGAGGTCTGAATTAACGAGACCCATTTATCTTTAATTTGGACAAAAGGATTCCAATGTAACTTGTGCTTTTTCACTCCCCAACCTAGGAGAATCCATGGATGTTGTTTCAGCTCGGCCAATTCAATCAATGACTCATCGAATTGAAAATCCCCTCTTGTAACAAGTTCCACGAATTGCTCTATTGCATCTTGATCATCTGTATTTTGCAGCCAGAACAAATTATAAATCTTAAACTGCCCCTCTATGGATTGTCCATAAATTCGTTCTAATAACGTGGCCAATTGATTCATGGTTGGATCAGGAATAACTTGGCCATGAGCCTTTCCATCTGCCAATAAACGCGAATATAGTTCAGGAGCAACTTTTTCCAACGTCGCTGACCCCGGGTTAAGCAGTACACAACATCCTAAAGATTTAGTTGAGTCCCCCCACTGAAGATGAGCGGATGTACGATATATATGTTCACCTCGTTTGAAAAAGCGGCCATAAGCCCGGAATTTATCCATATTCCTCACTCCTCCATACCAAGGGGTTAATGTGCCGCAACATAAAATGACTTTAAGCTCCCTTTATCCGAAAGATTTTCGTAAATGGTTGATTACCAGTAAAGCCCCTGCCTTATGTAACGGCTCATTCTGCTTCTCACAATGAAACAGCTGAATGCACGATGGGCAACCGTCTGAACAACCACAGCTGCTAATGATCTGTTGGGCTTTCTCCAAGAGAACCCCGAATTTTTCGGCAACTACCTCGACTATACCCGAACCGCCTCCCGCTTGGCTGTCGTAAAAGAACATTCCGGGCATTCCAAACAAGGCTGAGCCAGAATAAAAAGAGGTGTGCTGGAAATCAGCCATACTACACCTTACAACGGCCGGTATCGCCGAAGCTATGGCATGTTCAACTGCATGAAGGCTTCCCTCAACCAAAGTCTCCAAGTCAATGGATTCGCGATTCTGCACATCCTTGAGCAGACCTCTAAGTTCATCCCTTCCTTGGTGATCCCACATCAGCCAAAACGCCTCGGTTTGGAAACTGACAGGATATGTGTTTGTTAATTGTATAGTTTCGGGAGGCGTTGCGCCGTGATTGTAGATTTTTTTGTAGCCAAATGTGCTTCGTTTTACGATGATGTTTCCAAGATTGGATTTGATCGCCGCGTCACTTCTCAATGGACTGGTTATGTCATGAATTTCAATGCTATCGCGAACAATTCCGCGAGTATGATAATCCGTTCTTACCGGCTCCACAACCACTTTGCGTTGCTTACCATTGACCCACTTGACCTTATAGAAGGTACGATTGTCAGGTCCCAGAAATACGGCGTCTACGTGATAATCTCGAATCAAGGAACGTCCGTCCACACTTTGAAATAAGATGTCCTCATTCCATCCGTTCTTGGTTACAACCGTATAGGTATCGCCCATAGTGAACAAAGTTTGATACCGGGGTGTTTCACCTTGATAGTGTAGTTTCCCTTCAATCTGCTGCCACTGGTCGCTTGTTTCAGCGACTACTTTGCGAATTGCAGATGAGCGGACATAGTTCATTGCATTAATGACCGTTCCACCCTGCTCATGAGCTGCATATGCGAGATGCTCCTTCAACAGCTTTGGATTCGTGGTATTAATCGCTGCTGATTCGGGCGGGAGCTTAAAGAATTCTTCAGGGTTGCGGGCGAAGTATTGCTGCAATGGCTCTTCCTGAACCATCATAATTACCACACCGTCTCTACTGCGCCCCACACGGCCAGCCTGCTGCCAGAAAGATGCCTGAGAACCTGGATATCCAAGCAAAATGCATACATCCAGACACTTCACATCAATTCCAACCTCTAGAGCGCTGGTTGTGACCACTCCAAGGATCTCACCTTGCTCGAGCTTCTGTATGGTTTGCTCCTTAACTTCTTGTGTCAGATAAGCATGATACGGTAAGAAAAGTTCATATGATTCTTCTGAGGAAAGCCCGCCATAATCTTGAAGGTGGCTTCGCATAATGATATTTAGCTCACGACTCAATAGCTGGGCTTGCTGTCGATTGTTTGAGAAGATTATACTTCTGGGCCATCTTCCATCCTTGTAGATCGTACGCAGAATCTCGTAGAGATCAGAAACAACAGCTCTTTTCTTTTGCTCGTCATCTGACAAGCCCGAATTCCACATCAATATAGCTTTCTTCTTTACAGGAGCTTGTGCACCGGATATCTCGCGAAATCCTTTCATTCCCCGTTTCCCCGTTAATTCCTCAACCAAGTACTTAGGATTAGCTATCGTAGCGGAACAGGCAATAAATTGGACATCTTTGTTTCCAAGGCGATCACAAAGCATTCTAAGCCTACGAATGACTAGCGATACTTTTGAACCTAACAATCCTGAGTACTGATGAAGCTCATCAATAACGACAAATCGTAAATTTTGCAAAAAGCGCAATAGCTGGGGACCCTTTCCCGTAGGTGAGCCTGCTCCTTGAAGAATTAAGTGCAGGTAGTGAACGTTGGTCAGCCAATAACGTCCCTCAGAGAACACGAAGCTTGATGCCTGATCTTTTCTCATATGCTCTGGAACGTTACGTTGTCCATGTAGTACCCCAACAGATAGCTGTTGTCCATTAACAGAGAATCTTGAAAATCCATTTAATGAGAAATAATGTGCTTGTTCCTCTGTGTCATCAGCCCATTTTTTCAAATGGGCGTACTGGTCCTCGACCAAAGCTTTGAACGGAGCTAAATAAAGCGCACATGCATTTGGATCAGCAACCAATTTTTCCATAATGGGAACATTATAAGCCAATGATTTTCCCGACGCGGTTTTCGTACAGAGAACGACATTGCGTCCTTCACGGATGTTCTGTATAGCTTCTCCTTGATGCTCATATAGCTTTTCTATTCCCAGAGATTGCAGCTTCCGTTCCAGCCAACTGGGCATAAGGATTTGGTCAGCATAAGCGCCTTGGCTGGCGTCAATTTGATGCACATGCACTTCGCTTCGGATACGAGTTCCGACTTCAAGCAAATTCTGGACGAGCTTATCACTATCGAATGCTTGTTGCAATGGAAGTCTTCGGTCTGTGAGCAATTCCTTTTCTTCAGGTGTCAATATGTCGTCAAAGATTGAACTTCCATCATTAGAACAGTAAAAACCAGCTTGTTTGTTTATATAGGACTCCATATCAGGTTCAAGGGAGCGCCACTCCGAAATTCGAATACCGTTTGCCCGTTGATGGATCTGACGGTAATAACCTTTCGGATCTGCTTTATAACCGATTTGTACAAAGTCCCCATATGGCCGTTGTCCTCCACAGGAAGAGCAGATTACTGGCATTCTTAATCGGTCCCTTCAATCAAAATCTTCAGCAACATTTTGGCTCCAGGTTTGAACAATTCAATATTCCCTTTACCTGGGAGCTGGACGCAACTAGGACATCCTTCGGAACAAGGGCAGCTCTCAATAAGCTCAAGAGCTTTTCGAAGTACATGAGGAAGTTTCTCGTAAATCGCCTCGATGGTTCCGAGACCGGACCCGTTCTCACCATAGAAGCCGATAACAGGCCTATTAGCAAAAGCCGTCATCGCACTCGCCGAAAAACCTGTAAAGTCATTAGCGTCACAAATAATGAGGTCAGGAATAACTGAAGTCATAGCGTGGCCTACTGCGTGAAGAGAGGCTTCGGCCAACAGGTCAAGAATTCTGCCTTCATCTACCATCTCCTGAATGCTATTCTTCAAGTAGCCCCATTGGGAATCCGTTAGAGTAACCCACATTCCTTCCGGAGTAAACCGGGTGACGGACGGATGATCCAATTGAACCTGCTCCGATTCATGCTTTTGTCCGAAGTAAACTTTTTTATAACCGAAGACGCTCCGCTTGATCTCCAGTTCACCATAAGCCATATCGATTCCTTCGATATTTTGCTTCTGATACGTCTGCATAATATCGATCACATCACGATAAGTAGATTGGGTGTAATAGGTCAGTTCTTGAATGGGCAATAGAATGATTTCGCCTTTTCTGCGATTGATAGAGTCTACCCGATAGCCTTTTTCTCCAGGAGTCCAATAGATCGCGCCTTCATGAAAGTCACGAAGAGCACTCCATTCATCCAGACCGTCAACTATCGTTTGATCCTGTCCACGAATAGTGACGCTGTAGTTTTGCCCGGAGATGGATCGAAGACTAAACTTTTTATCAACGACTTCCTCCTGATTCGCTGATGCGGCAACTTGGAGAACAGTCTCGATATAGTCTTCAACTAACCCGGGGAACATGTTCTGCAAGTCTTCCTTCGTAACTTCTCTCCCGAGCTCTTCTCTCAGTAGAGGAATATGCAAAGCCAACAACTTGTAATTTGTTGGATTAATCCTAACTACTTCGGGAGCCTTATGAATAAATTCAAGTGGGTTTCGCATGTAATACTGCTGAAGCGGTTCGTCTTGCAAGATCAATACGGCGACTCCCTCGCCTTTGCGGCCTACGCGCCCAATCTGTTGGGAGAATGCCGCTTTCGATCCGGGATAACCAACAAGAACGGCAAGACTTAAATCACCGATATCAATCCCGACTTCAAGGGCATTGGTCGTAATAATGACATGAATATCGTGAGACTTGAGCCGCTCAATAATCCTTTTCCGGGTATCATTCGGTAGGATTCCAGTATAAAAAGCCGCGAGTTTTTCTCCATCCACTTTCTCTTTAGGTAACCGGAGAGGCTGGCGCAATACGTCTTTGATATAGCGGGTAAAGACCATCGTCTGGCTGCGAGAAGGCTGAAAAATGATGCTCTTTATCACCTTTTGATCCACAGTCATAATTTGTTTCGCCATCGTAATGGCATCAGTAGAAGGCGCGCGGCGGACTTGTTCGTCGGCTGACATGCCAGGATTCCAGAGGACGATCCCCTTCTTCTGATGAGCGGAACCATCTGTATTGATGAGGGTAAATCCGCTAAGACCCGTAAGATCCTCTGCTAATCTAGTAGGATTTTCAATCGTTGCTGAGCTCGTGATAATCTGGATATTGTGTGCATTACCAAGTTCTCGGCAAACCTTAAGCAGACGTCTGAGTACTAATGCGACATGACTACCGAATGTGCCGCGGTACATATGCATCTCATCAAGCACGATAAATTTGAGGTTCCGCAGATAATTCCGAATGTGGTATGCGGTTGCGTACTTCACCTTCTGAACTTGCCCGAGAAAGGAGTAATGAATCATATCCGGATTCGTCATCCATACCTGTGCTTTTTCCATGATTCGCTGCCGCGGCCCATTCTCGGTATCCCCATCCAGCCGACCAATATGAATCAAACGATCCCCTAAGTGCAACCGAGTTTCAAACCAATCATCCAGGGAAGAATGATTCTCCGTTTGTTGCAAGTCAAAACGCCTAATTTGATCCAACTGGTCATTTGCTAACGCTTTTGTTGGAAATATGTATAATGCACGTTCTTCGGGATGATTATATAAACGACTAAGAATTGGCATGTTATAGGACAACGTCTTTCCGGATGACGTTGAAGTAACCAAGACAACATTCGACCCAGAATGGATTGCATCGGCCGTTTCTGCTTGGTGAGAATATAACCTCTCAATCCCCATTCGATGTAAGGCATCCTTAATGGATTCTGGTGTAGATTCAGGAATATCCGCAAAAGTTGCTTCCTTCGCAGGAAGCGTATGTACATAAATCTCGGCGGCTTCTTCCTCGGCCAACTTCTTTAGCTTATCCAGTACATCTTCTGAGGAAAATTCATTACTCACTACGCCTGGAATTCGATTATCCTCACATAGTATAAATTCTTCTTTCTCTAGAGGAACGATAGCAAAACAAGACGGACAGTAAATTCCTTCTATGAACCCTCGGAGGTTTTCAATTATGGGAGCCCAGTCTGAGCATTTCATTCCAGTTGGCGAATATTCAAGTAATCGTTGCTCCCCAACTTGACTGATTTTATTGGAAATTTGAATTGCCTTTAGCATATTGGTGCATTCCGAGCATTTCAGAAATGCCATACCTAATCCCTCCATCGCTAATGTCTGTTGACCATATTTAAACATAATGAATAGACAATAGGTTGTCATCGAATATATGTTCCTATGGAATAAAATCCCTTTACTGATAATTCGACAATATAGGCAGTAAGTCCTGTGAAAATACGAAAAAACCCAAACAAAGAAATAAATAACAACCTTGTTTGGGTAAGTTTCATTGAATATTTTTTATGAGAAAGACTGAATTGATCATGATACCTGCGCTTGAGGAATCTCATTCGCTTCCTCAATGCCCATCATCATTTTGTAATGTGCATGATGGTTTGTAACCTTAAAAATTTTCTCGAATATATTAAGGTACCTTGCATTTGTATCTAGTGGATGTTCAATATATATATCATCACTTGCAAAATGGGACCCATCATTTGCCCAGGATAAAAGCGATTTACATAATACCTTTTCTTCTTCTTCGAATTTATTCAGAATATCATCTTCACTAATATTTCCAAATACTTTAAAATAGTTTTCTATAATTCTACGAATCAAGTTTTGAACCGTTGTTGAAGAACTGCTCTGTGTTGCAGATCTAAGTTCTTGCCACATTAACTCATATGATGTTTTTATTGGATTTGTATCATAGGACTGAGCATCTGTAACATTATTAACTTTTCTTATAATTCAGAAGGTTTCATCGTGTAATTTTCCGCCTTTTGAGCGCTTTTTATGAAAAGTTACTTCCTTATGAAAGTAAACATTATGGGTTAAAACAAATAATTGAACGACATTGTTTCGATTGTTCCTGATATCATCAATAAGTTTCAAAATGAGATTGCTAACGATAAATAGTACATTGCTATCTAAGCTAGAAATTGGATCATCAATCACAACTACTTTATTCTCTGTAATAAGATCTCTGTTATTGCTTCCATTCAACAGATGCATAAAATATAGGAATGTTACGAATGTCTTTTCTCCTTCACTTAAAGTCTGATTTACATCTTCTCCAGTGGATCGTATTAAGCGATAATTACCCTGGTTTTGTGTATGCGCAAATTTAAAATTTGTAAAATTATACGCCTTTAACAGACGATTCATTTCATTTACGGATGGAATTACACTTGTGATTTGTGCTTCTAAACCTTCAATTTCGGAAATTAATCTATTTTTCTCAGATGTTTTTGACGTGATACCATCCTTTATCCCGGTTATTGCATTCTTAATACTAAATTCTTTTCGTACATATTTTTCGTGATTATGCAGATTTTCATTTGCTATGAATCTCCATATCTGATCCTTTAGTAGTTGTTCTTCCTGAGCTCGGTTATCAACCAACCTGTTATGTGCTTGGATCTCCTGATTTACTCTCTCAATTTCCAAATTTATATTTTTTATAAACTCATGAACAGGAACTAATACAATTCCCTTACTTGGCTCTTTTTGTTTTTGTTCAATTAATTCGAGATTGATTTCATTTTTCGATCTTATTAGTTCAAATTGTTGACTAATTTTCTCCTTATCGATATACGATAATTCTTTTAACAATAAGTCCTGGATTGAAGTTTCGAGATTGCTATAAGATTCCATGTATTGATAAACACAATTTGCTAGTTCCTTCATTTCATTCTCATAAGTTTCATTAAAATACTCTTCTAATTGATGTATAAAACCATCCGGCAATGACTGTTGACAAAATGGGCACTTACCTTCTGAATTATGTATATGATCATATCCTCTTTTTACCCAATCGCTTATCGCCAATTTAGAGATGAGTGCGGCAATATCAACCTCCTGCTTGCCAACAATTTGTTTTTGGAATATCTCACTTGAACAAGCAGTATTCAGTTCATCGTTTTTTATTGATTGAAACGTTTGGATTTTCACTAAACTTCCATTGAATAATTTATTTGAACGAGCACGTAAATCCTCTAAATCACATAACTTATTTTCAAGTGAATGCGACTGTTTGCATTTATTCATAAAGTTTCACTAGCGTTGCATTAATTTTCTCTGAATGTTCATAATCTTCTGCCTTTTTATCATCAGGGCATAAAAAAATCCTTTACAATGAAATGGCAGGTAGTTCCTGTCCATAATCCACTGAAAAGGATTAAGCCCATGGACAAGGATACCCTATTTTCTTCATTTGGTAAATGGTTAGCGCCCATTTGTACGAAATCGTTCACGGAAAAAGTGAAGGAAACGAACCAAGATAAGTACGTCAAGAAATTCACTACGCTGTCCTATCTGAAGCTATTCCTTCATGCTCAGATTCAG
The DNA here is from genome assembly GCF_027533625.1 of Paenibacillus gyeongsangnamensis. Taxonomy (GTDB): domain Bacteria; phylum Bacillota; class Bacilli; order Paenibacillales; family NBRC-103111; genus Paenibacillus_G; species Paenibacillus_G gyeongsangnamensis. The sequence goes on from NZ_JAQAGZ010000002.1 coordinate 39,933, forward strand.
CAGCGGGACGGACTGCGTGAAATCGCCGATGATGTGCTTTCGAAAGACTTCCAGAAAGAACTTGGGTTGAAATCGATCTCTGCTGCTCAATTGAGTCGGAAACATAACCAAGTCGATCCCGCTTTGCTGGAGCATGTTTTTATGCAGTTGGTTTTACGTATCCCGAGAAAGTGACGATCACCTCGGCAAAAAAGAATGATCGAACTCAGATGGATGCTTTAGTCAACGAACTCGGAGTCACCTATGTGTATGATCGCGGCTACATCGACTACGGGAAGTTCGATGATTACTGTGATCGCGGCATTTTCTTCGTGACCCGAACGAAGAAGAATACGATGATTCGTCCGATAGAATCCTTTAGCTTGCCGCCAGAGAGTGCCGTTCTTACCGATGAAATGGTCTATGTCGGTACCCCGCAAAAGAGAATGGAAAACGTGCTGCGTCTGATTCACACGGTAGATTCCGAGGGCAACCCTGTCGCCATTTTAACCAATCGATTTGATCTGAATGCCGATGAAATTGGACAGATCTACCGGGAACGGTGGGTGATTGAAACCTTTTTCAAATGGATGAAGCAGCACATCCGGATTAAGTCGTTTTACGGAACAAGCGAACAAGCCGTGATGAACCAAGTATGGACAGCACTGATTGCTTTTTGCTTACTGGTATTGGTGAAACTGGAAACAGGAACTCGTCACAGCCTGCTTCAGCTCTACCGATGGTTGAAAATCTTGTTATGGGATTCCGTTCAAGACTGGATGGAACGAATACATCGCTTGCCTCAAAGGATATCCGAGGGTAGACGAAAAAAGCAATAAGTACCGTTGTTGGATGGATAAATTACCATATAATTACCAAATGGACAGAGCTACCTTTCAGGGGTGATCGACCTTTTGGCGATGCGGCTTGAATCATTGTTCAGAATAATTCGACAACTTATCCAAACGATTTTAATGCAACGCTAGTGATAAAGTTTATTTTATTATTTCTGACACCTGAAAAAGCTTGCAAAAACTCGTTATCATATTTTCTTTTTAATTCCCAGCAATCATCTATAAATTCATTTTCATTCGCGTTATATTCCTCTTCTTTATTGGACAAGTTAGTGCGCAATCTACGAATCTCTTCGTCAAATTTATCAACAAGCCTCTTCTTTTCAGTAATTTCATTTTTTATTTCAGTTGACTCCTTACCTAATGTGAATATACCCTTGATGTTCGAATCCTGATGGAAATTTTCCTCAACAAATTTCTGGTTATATACCAATGTTTTTAATGGCTGTGATGCCCAATCAATATTACAATCCGGGAAGTTCTCAATATTTTTCATAGCATTTGATAATGATGTTTTCCCACTTCCATTAGAACCGTAAAAAAAATTAATTTTCTTTAATCCACTAAAGACAACACCTGTATTATTATAAGTCGCAATCTTCTTAATGGAAATCTCTTTAATCATCACTTTTTCACCCCGTAGCAGTTAATTAAAAAAGGCGTAACTAAAATAGATGTCCATTTTAGTTACGCCCAGATGCAAGTAATTAAATTAGTAGTGTCTATAGTCCATAAAAACTAAGCCCCAACAAACTCTGCATTCTTGTTAATGGTATCAATAATTCCAATAATCGCTCGTGCATCGTCGAGATTACTACTGAACAGTTCCGTGATGCTACCAACCGTACGAAACGGCTCCTCTTGAAGAACCGACTTTTCTATAATTCCATTTTTAACTACATAATCGATAATCAGCTTTACAAACCGAAGTTGATTGACATTCAATCGGTTTTCTTGCAAGAATACCACAAATGCTTCATTCGCAGCTTCCTGATCAAGCCCCACGACCGTTCGCACAAGCTTAGTTACCGGTAAATCTTTATATTCCCGTTCATAATCCTCTTTGGTTCCGAGTTCTCCCCACAGTATATGTTCGAGTGTCTCCAAATCCTGTTTTGTGATCGGCTTGTTGTTGCGCAGTTTATAGATTGCTAGTTGATCCTTATTGGTTTGAAAATATTGGCTAACCTTCTTGCTATAATTTTGCAGGTCATTGGTGTTATAAAAGCCGCGGCTCTCCTCTACAGCAAGCCATTCATCTTTGAAATTCGTATAGTAAATTTGCTGCGTTTCCCGTTCCAGGAACTTAATAAGATCTCGTAAAGCTTCACGTACTTTCTCCATTTCGAAGATGTCCGCTTCTTCCCAGAACTCTGCCGTTAGGATTTTCTCTATTACATCTCGCTGAGCGACGATTTGAGGAATCGTACCCAACTTGGAGAGTTTTTCTGCCGTCTCCATGACTTTGCGAATTGGTTTCACCGATTGTGTTCCCTGAAGCTTAGCCAATTCGATGATCAGCATCATATAGTCAAAACGTTTTGCTAATTCGTCATTGTCTAAAGAAACAACAAGAGGAGCTATATACTCTTTCAAATCTCCCATATCGGTATCGGTTAGGGAACGCCATGCAGCGTCATTTTTATACTTATGGACATATTGGATATGCTGCCTGATGCGAAAATGCTCCTCATTTAATGCACTCACGCTATCCTTCAACCGATTCACCAATTCCGTGCGATGGGCGATATACTCTGGTTCTTGATAACGCAGTTGCTGAAGTTCACGTACAATCTGGGTACGAACATTGAATAATTTCTCCGATAAAGTCTCGGCAATATTGGTATCCTTCCCTTTTGGATTTGCCCGAAAAAACTCAAAGTTGCGACAAAAATCAAAGATCAAGAATTCCTTTTTGTCCTCACCAATACCATGAAGATCTTTACATAACCGTGTCCCACGACCAACCATCTGCCAAAACTTTGACTTCGAGCGTACTTTCTTGAAAAATACTAAATTGACAACCTCAGGGATGTCTACGCCCGTATCCAGCATATCTACAGAAACAGCAATTTGAGGAAGCTTGCTCCATATGGAAAAGTCATCAATCAAAGATTGATAATAATTCGTTTTGATATCAATTACCCGTGCAAAATGCCCCTTCAATGTCGGATACAGGCTATCGAATCGCTCCACGATCGCAACCGCGTGCCGATGGTTTTTGGCAAAAATGATGGTCTTGCCCAGTTTGTCTCCGCCTTCAACCTTCAGCCCCCGCTCCATAACTAACTGCAACACCCGGTCTATCGTATCCTGGTTGAACAACCACTCATTGATCGCTGCACTGTCAATATCCCGCGGTTCTTCTTCTTCATCCTCCAGAAGCACTTCTTCGTATTGCTCTTTTTCCTCATCGGGAAGATCATCGTAGCGGATGCCATCGTCCATAATCTTGGTCGTTGTTTCCACGGTACGGTAATCCACCAAATGTCCTTCCTTAACTGCTTGCTCTAGTTCGTATGCAAAAGTCGGAACACCATTTTCCAGACGGAACACGTCGTATGTGTTTTTGTCAACTTCATCTTTAGGAGTTGCTGTTAAACCTAAGAGGATGGCATCAAAGTAATCGAATATGGCCTTAAATTTCTTATAGACGCTTCGATGCGATTCATCGATGATAATCAAGTCAAAATGACCAACCGTAAACAGCTTTTTGCCGTCCTTTCGCTTGGCCTCATCGATTGCGTTCATCATCGTCGGATAAGTAGAGAAAACAATTCTCGCCGTTTCCGGATTGTCCTTGCTGTCCAGCAGGTTGCACAGTGTCATATCGGGCAAATACTGGCTGAAGCTGTTTTTGGCTTGACGAACAAGCGTTGTACGATCAGCAAGAAACAACACATTCTTCACCCAGTTATATCGACTAAGCACATCAACAATGGCACTCGCGGTACGTGTTTTACCGCTGCCTGTCGCCATGACAAGTAAAGCGGTCCTCTGTCCTTTGTTTAATGCATCACAAACCGCGAGGACTGCTTCATGCTGATAAGGACGATTTACAATGGAGTTGTTGATTTGTACATCCTGCAGCTGCCTACGGATCGAGCGCCGGTTCACGAGCAGCTGCAGCTCATCCTGACTGGCGAACCCGGATACTTGCCGACTGGCATAGTGAAGATCATCCCAGAAGTTCGTTATAAAACCGTTCGTATAATAAATGACCGGACGCTGTCCGTACCGTTGCTCCAAACAATCCGCATAAAGCTTCGCTTGCTGCTTGCCTATATTGGGATCAGAACTTGTCCGTTTAGCTTCCACAACGGCAAGCGGCTTCCCGTTCTCGCCGAATAACACATAGTCGGCATAACCGATCCCCTGGCCGTTTGGCATACCTTGGACTTCAAACTCTTCCAATACATTTTGACGGAATGTCCATCCGGCAAGCTTTAGCTCGAGATCAATATAACGTTTGCGGGTCTCATATTCACTGATTTGATCCGGCGCAAAGTCATACTCCTGGGTATTCTGTGCTTTGCGTTCTGTCAGCAGCTTCCGAAGTTCTTCGTTTTCTCTAATAAGATCTTCCAGCTTACGGTCCTTTGAACCTAAACGGTCGTATAAATCCTGCAGCTCCTGAGGTCTTACTTTCTCTTGGTGCTTATTCTCTTCCAATAGGAGTTGCTCATCAAAACTTCTCGCGGTATACTCGACCGAATAGCAATAATCAATCCAGCAGATGAAGTTATGCAGGTTACGAAGTGAAAGAATTGCTTCGCCGCGGCTGATCGTCGCATTCGAATGTACAGCGGCATTGCCTAGCTTCGTGATATATTTCAGCTGGGGTAACATGGATTGATCGATTACGCGGAGAAAAGTTACATCGTGAATCAAGCTTGACAGGTTGTCTTGATAGGGAACCTTCAAGTCACTATCATAGGTAAACAGCCATTTTACAGCAAGCTCCAAAGCCCGCCGGCACAGGATTGCACTGGTCGCTGGGCTGACAACCAGTGCTTTCTCCGCTTCAATACATGCGCCGGCAAAGCTGGAGTATGTTTTATTTGCACTGAGAAATCCAAAATTAGATAACTGCAAATCGCTCATCTGTCACTACACCGTCCTTGACTTTCAGCTCGCCCTTGAAGGCTTTTTGAAGAAGTGCCTGGAAGTTGGATTCTAGGTGTTGGAGTGATTGGTAATAACTTTTTTTCTGTACTTCAATTTTAGAGACAATTATCGCAAATTTCCTTTGTAACTCAATAGGAGGAGTAATAAAATCAATATCTTTCACTTGTTCCATCGGCGGAAAATTTGGAATGCCACTACCACGACTTACACCAAATAGAATGTTTTGAATGCCTTCATGTCTAAATAAATACTTAAAGAAGGTATTATTCATTATGTTTTGATCCAAAGTAATTTTCAAAAGGGCTTGATTTATTATACCTTTCTTCGCATCACGTGGGACTTCTGCTATTCTGCCAAGTGTTACACCCGAGCAACTTACAATTAAATCACCCGGAAAAACTTCAAATGCTTTTAATTCCTCAAACTTATCACCATCAATAAAATATCGGGCCATTGTAAATTCATCATTTATAGCATGATATTGTTCATAAACCAGATAACCATTTTTTACAAACATGTCTTTTTTTAATGCACCACCAAAAGGCCCCCTCTTTATTGCATACTTGTCCTTTGACACAAAATCAGGTAGCTTTTTCTTACAAAAGCTATAATCATTTTTTATTGGGTCTCCAAACATATCCCAAAATACAGCTAGAATTAATTCATCAATTTTGGAAATTGCGTCTTGCCGCTTATCAATTAAAGTTTGGGCTTTGTCTAGAATATATGCAATTTCTTTTTGTTGCTCAAACGAAGGTAGAGGAACTTCAATATCTTCTAAAACTTTTTTTTGAATATGTGGAATTGTCGCCCCAGTACAATTTTCTCTTAGAAATAAACTCTTTGATCGAAGAAACTTTGCTATATAAGGGATATAGTTATTGGAATCCCGTGGTCTTAATACGGCTAATGTACTGCCTATGATCCCTGTAAGATTATAACCAATCGTTCCCGCATTGGCACCGTCCCAAGCAATTAATACATCATTACTTGTTACGTATACGCCATTATCAATTTTGTTTACCATTTTGATGTTGTTGTCATTTCGTAGGTCTTCAATCTGTATATAACGAACCATCTCGTTCGCATCATTTGCTTGAGTCTCTTCATATTTTTTTCCTTTAGCAATTGTAAATAAATCTCCAATCCTTCTAACTCTCACCCTAACAGCGCCTCCAGTTCCTCGAGCCCTTCAACAATTTCTTCCTCTAGTTGCTTGATCGAAGCAAGAATAGCTTTCGGGTCCTCGTACTGAACTTCCTCATACTCTGTTGCCTTGTAGCGATTTATACTGAGATCATAGGCATTGGAGCGAATCTCATCGACCGGAACCAGGAACGATTTCTCCGTGCGTTTACGCTCTTTCTCTGCATCCCAATTACCAAAACGCCCCACAATATCGGGGATATCATTCGCCTCAATCGGATTCCGCTTGTCATCAAGCGAATAACCGTCCGCTTTCATATCATAGAACCATACGTAATCCGTCCCGCCAGCACCTGTCTTGGTGAAGATCATAATGGCTGTCGACACCCCGGCATAGGGCTTAAATACACCGCTTGGCATCGATATAATAGCTTCCAGCTTGTGATTCTCGACGATCTCCTTGCGAATATCTTTATGAGCTGTACTGTTACCGAACAAAACTCCATCGGGCACAATGGAAGCGCAGCGACCACCGACCTTGAGCATTCGAAGGAAGAGGGCAAGGAACAGCAACTCTGTCTTTTTTGTGCGGGTCACACGCAGTAGATCCGCTGCTACCGCATCCGTATCAAGCGACCCTTTAAACGGCGGATTGGCTAAGATTAGTGTATATTTGTCTTTGTCGGTATTATTTTCATTCAGGGAATCGCGATATTCGATATTCGGGTTATCCACTCCATGAAGCAGCATATTCATAGCCCCGATGCGCAACATCGTACGGTCCATATCGAAACCGTAGAACATATGATTGTTGAAATGCTCCTTCAAGCCCTGAATCAGAAATAGATCGGCATGATGGTCACGCAAATATTCTCCTGCAGCAACCAGAAAACCCGCCGATCCTGCAGCCGGGTCACAAATGATATCTTCCGGTGTCGGCTTCATCAAAGCAACCATCATATCGATAATGTGTCTTGGCGTACGGAATTGGCCGTTCGTTCCAGCTGTAGCTACCTTGGATAATAGATACTCATATAAATCCCCTTTGGTATCCCTATCCTTCATATCAATCGATTCAATGCCCTCGACAATGCGTACAAGCATATTGGGAGTCGGAATCATAAAGATGGCATCGCCCATATATTTGGCATAGGCTGAATCCTTGTCTCCATGAAGTGACTTAATGAACGGAAATACTTCATTGGAAACAACATCATACATACGCTGCGGATCAAGATTCTTAAAGTGATTCCAACGCAAATACTTCTTATCATTTGGAAATAGTCCGGTAAACGGTACCGATAGCAGCATGGACTCATTTTCCTTACGTGTCTCCGCTTCATCAAGACCTTTAATGAACAACAAATATGTAAACTGTTCGATTACGCTTAATGGATTGGTAATGCCGCCGGTCCAGAAAGTCTCCCAAATCCGGTCTACTTTTTGCCTTAATTCACCTGTAATCATAACGTTCTCCTCTATATGTAGATTCTTGTCTAATTATACAACAGACTGCCCTAATATGACATATTTCTGCGGACTAACAAAATATAATCCAGCTTCCTTCACCCGATAACCGAACGTCTCAGACCAGGCCTTAGCATAAGCCTGCACCTGTGGCGAATAGAACCGGACAAACTGCTGCAATTTGCCCTCAAGCTGATCGGTCTTGAAGTCGACAATCACCCAGCCATCCTCTTCTTCAAAGGCGAAGTCAATTACACCCTTCACTAAGAGATAAAAGTAGCTATTGGATTGTTTCGTTAATGCCGCGGCAGCTGTTTCGGACATCGTCTGCTCGGTTGCGGGAAAAGGCGTTGCCTCCCCATTTCTCTGATGCATCATGATCGGGATCTCAAACAACCTCTGCTTAGCTCGTTGACTACGTTGCCAGAGTTCACTGTCTAGAACTTCTCGGAGTATTGGCAGAGCATCTCCCGCATTCTTCTCTGCAACCCCCTCGATCTGGCAGAGATATTGAACGTACGCAGGCAATTCACTCATCGGAAGGCCTTTTCCAACCGCCTCAAGCCCCTTATGTATTACGCTGCCGAATGATTGTCCTCGCCCATTGGCTGACCATTCCGGCGTGTCGGCCATCCCCTTCGTCAGTCCGGTTACGGTTGCTTCCGTGTAAGTAGGATGGCGCAGCTGATGAAACACTTGCTCCCTCTGAGCCAAGTAAGCCTCCAAATCAACAGATGCGACATCTCGTTCCATTTCCCCATCACACTCGAGAGTCCCGACATCCGTTTCCGGAACATCCAACTCCCGGATAAGCTCCATCCCATCCATGAGCGGACTCCAAGGGCACTTAGCTGGCTGCTCAGGGTAGAGACTGACTACTAGCACTTGTTTCGCCCGCGTCGCCGCGACATAGAGAAGCCGATCCCGCTCCGCCTGCATGAATGCTCGCTCTCGCACACTCATCGCGTCCCAGCCAACCGGCTGGGCAATCGTTTCCTTCTGAAATCCTTTCGCTTGCTGCATCAGGAAATAGCCCGCAGCCGTGGCCTCCGAACGATCAACGAACTGATCAGCGTCATGATCCTTGTCTCCGCAAGGACAAGCGAGAAACACGACAGGCGCTTCCAGTCCTTTTGCCTTATGCACGTTCATGATCCGTACCGCTTGACCCTTGCCCGCGTAGAGACTGGCGGTTTCTATACCCTGGCTCTCCCGAATGGCCGAAATTGCCTGCGTCAGTTCATGCCAATCCGATGCAAGCAAGGCGTCACGCTGCAAGAGCTCCATCATCTTGAGCAATGTTCCCGACCGGTTGGCACCTGCTTCTTGCACGGTAGAATAAGGTAGAAGACCAGTGTCCTCGATGATGCGGTGCAAAGCGGCCCATGCTGGCAATTCTTTGACCCAGTCGGCATATTCACGCATTTTCCAAAATGCAGCGGCAACTAGATTGCCTTGTTCTGCTTCTTCCTCCGGCAGCCGATAGATCGACCACGAATTCCCTTGGGAGCGATACACCATCAGATCCTTGTCGCTAATACCGAATAGGGGTCCGCGCAGGACGCTCAGCATCGCCACCTGGTCGGACGGATCGGCCAGATAAAGGGCCAATTGTCCCAACGTATGAAGCTCGGGATATAAGGCAGAGCTTCCTATCGTTTCCGCGGCTACGCCCCTCTTCTCTAGCTCTTCCGCGTATAGGTGCAAATAATGCCTTGTTCTTGTCAATATCAGAAAATCACTGGGCCGCGCCTCTCTATACACCCAAGTTGCGCCATCCCGTTCCTGAATGTGCATATTAGCATCTCGGCAAGCCCACGCGATGGTTGCGGCAATACGCTCTGCGTCAACTTCCGCTACTGCATCCTTGCCTCCCGGAATTTTCGGATACGTAAGCGCATAGATCCCGTGGTTCGCTTTCTTGCTTGCTTGGGGATTGGGTATATTCGTTTCCATCTGGACATACGCCGCTTGAACATCGCTTTCCCGAACGGGAAGCTTGCCGACAAATTGCCCGTTCACAAAAGCGCCGATCGCATCGACGGAGCGGAAATTGCTGTTCAAGTGAAGCACATCTCCACATGCCTGAATCCGTGACTTTACCTCGTTATAGATGGAAATATCCGCGCGGCGGAAACGATAGATGGACTGTTTCGGGTCGCCCACAACGAACAAGGAGCCTGGCTTGGGCGTAAGCTTTCGCCAATTCCGTTCTTTCGGGACATCGCTCTCTCCCGTTAAGAGAAACATCATTTCCGCTTGGACCGGGTCGGTGTCCTGGAACTCATCGACCATGAGACGTTGGTAACGCCCGGCGAAAAACGTACGAACCTCCGGGTAATCACGCAGCAGACAGCATGCATACATCAAAAGATCCTGGAAGTTCAGCTTTCCAGCCTGCAATCGCCGTTTCCTGCAATAATCCAACGCTGGTAAGACAAATTGAATGACCTTCGGATACAAGTATTCCCGCCACAATTGAAGAAAAGGGTAGAGGACCGTGATCTGCCAATCGTGAAATTGTTCGGAGATGGCTTTGGCTTGCTTCTTCTCCGTCCACTTGTACTGCTTCACATCTAGTTTGAAGTCAAACATCTTCGCTAGCGTAAGCATCAGCCTATCGTCCTGATCCTTCGACAAGCGCAGCATGCGATTCGCAGCACGCAGTTTAGCCTGAAGATTATCCCAACCCTTCTCCGGTTCAGCCGTCGGCATAAACCTGCTTGCTTCTTCAATCATGGGAAGCAGGGAGAGCCGGATCAGGTTGAACTCAGGACGTTGAACCGGTTCACAAGGGATCTGGAGGTCCGTAAAAAGAGATACCCGATCATAGACATTTTTCAGAATGCTGACATCGATGTCCACCTCGCCAAAGGAAGCAAGAGCCTCACTATCTTCCTCCTGTAACCGAATCAGATATTCATCCCAGCATTGATCGTGGAACGCACGATTCATCTCTTCGTCCATTTCTTCAAAAGTAGGGTCCAATCCGGCCTCAATCGGACGCCCGCGAAGCATGGAGGAGCAGAACGCATGGATCGTTCCGATGAAGATTTGGTCTAAATTGGATAAAGCTTCTTCCAATCGATCTCTAGTTTCGCCTTCAACATCAGCCGCTTTCCGTTCCAAAGCAATGCGGAAACGCTCCTTCATCTCATCCGCCGCTTTATTCGTAAAGGTGATCGCCGCAATCTGCTCGATTTTAGCCGTACCGGTCTCGATGAGCGCCAGCAATCGGCCTACCAAGCTGGTTGTCTTGCCCGATCCTGCACCAGCTTCTACCAGAAAAGTACTATCAAGCTCTTCCAATATCCTCGTTCTAGCGTGTTGATCGGACGGTTCATTCAAGGTTCTCCACCTCCAGCAGCGTGAGCAGCAGCTCCGTATTCACTTCATCCTCTCGTTTATGGACCATCATCTCTGCGTGATCCCCGCATACAGCCGCATAGTCGCAATAGCGACAGGCCCCCGTACCCGATGCAGGAATAAACACTCCTTGTTCCATCGACGAAAGAATTCTCCGGATCACCTCGGTAACCCGGTGACGTTCACTTTGTGACCGTGCAATCACTTGCCCTTGTCCCCGTTCGCTCGGAAAGACATAAGCCGCTTCAATCACTTTTGCATCAGAATCCAAACCCGTTTGCTGCATCCAAAGCTCTGTACCCCAAGCATAAAGCGCGTGCTGAAGCTGTGTGCCGCCGACGAACACACCATTTTCCTTGTAAGGGCGGGGGCTGCCGGTCTTGTAATCGATAATGCGATATTGATGCGGCGCGACTTGATCGATTCGGTCGACGATGCCGCGCAGCGAAATGGTCATGCCGTCTTCAAGCTCAAGGCGCAGCGGCTGTCCGTCCACGATGAGCTCTTGTTCGAAAAACCGCGGAGTTGTCTTACCCTGCACTTCCATTCGAAAGAACACTTCCACATCCCGGAGCATCGCTTGCCGCTCCTTCTCAAACACATGAGGGCTCGGTGCCGGAATCCGCTCAGCATACGCATGAATGGTTGCCTCCGCGATCCGAAGCAGTAGGGTATAATCGTGCGTAATCGGCATGACATGACTTGCACAGACTTCTGTCATATAACGCCGATAAACCTCGTGCAGCAGCGAGCCTCTTTCATTCGGCTTCAGCCAGGAGGTACGATCAAATGTCACCTGATCTTTCACGCGAATCCCCAATACATATTGGAAAAAATAACGCATCGGACATTCCGCATACTTTTCCAACTGACTGGCACTAAGCGTCCGTTCGGACAGGCCTCTCCAATAAGCAGTCCATTCTTCCCCCGCTATATATCCGTCATGCTCCGTCACTTGTGTGCAACCGCGTGCTTCAAGGGCCGTTCTGCCTCGATGGAGCACAGGATAGACCGATTCAATGACGGCCTGCCGGTCCCTCTGAAGGCTTGCATGCGAATGGATATGCCCAAAAACGGCTCCGTCCAATGGCAATTTATTTGGTTCAGCAGAGGAAGACTTTTCTACATCCAAATATCCGACCGGTTCCCCTAAGCTATGGTGCAGCGTCTCATAGTCCGCATTTGGCTCCCCCGTTGCTTTTCGGAATACCTGTAGAAGCTGAAAAGCCGGACTTATAGTCGTTCCTTCGGCCAGGTCATACGACGAGAAGCTCAATGTAAGCTCGCCGCTCATCATCCCAAGCCGTCCATCGCGATGGCGCTGCCGTTCCCTTTGTCTCTGCACCGCTGTTTGCAGCTCAGGGCCGATCCGTCTGCATTCCTCATCGAGCAGCATGGGATTTTGCCGGATATTCCCGGACCACAAACGTTCATCCATCCCGAGCAGAAACGAGTGTTTTCTCCCGCTGATCCCCCCATTTACCAAACTCGATACGTACAAGGAGCCGGGCTTGGGCAGCGGTTGCACCCCGACTCGAAGCTCCTGCAGCATTTCCCTGACATATAAGAACCCTTGTTGTATTGGCATCGAGTCCGGCACGGGACATTCCTGCAACTCCTTGCCCATATCTTTCATCTCCTGCCGAACGATCGCATCCTCTTCCACTCTGCACACGCCGAATCGATCCAGGATTTTAACGAGCCATCCCCAAATGCTTGCAGGAGAGCAGAGCGCCGCTTCGTCTGGAAACAAATCTCCTAAAAGGTTAGCAAGATACGCTTTTATCTCTTCTTCCCGCTGTAGATGTTCTGTCCGCTCCTGTTCTACAGGTCTTTCATCTGAATCCTCCTGGGAGCGAACATACTCTGCCCCCAGCAATTTGATATACCGTTCTTTCCCCCAGCCGATTCCACTTTTCTCCAGGGTTCGAATGCAATCTACATTCGAAATCCCTTGATCACGATCGGACAAAGTAATCAATTGCTGCTGTAGCATCGATACGAGCAGCCGCACCTGGTAACCAGACTCCAACCAGTTCAGCAGGAAATGTGCGGCTCTTCCCATTCCGGATGTGATCACAGGCAGCCCATTTGCAAAGGAACAGGAAAGATCAAGAGAAGCACACATGGTTGAAATAGCCACCGCATATTCTTCATCCGGGACGATCATCTCTACTTCATCCAATGGAATCCGACCCTGAATGATTCGTCTAAATGCTTCACGAACCTCAGCCAGCTTCCCTGTCGCATGATAGAACTGAACCTCGCCGAACGGCAATGCGGAGTTGACGTCAGTGAAGGAGGCATCCGTTTTAATTCTCGTCATCCGGCTATTGGACAACCGCTCCAGCATCCGGGCGGAAACCAGTGGAAGCGGCATAGGGTCTGGGAGGATAAGCTCCACGTTATCCGGCAATTGGGCTGGTAGATACGGCAAAAGGCCAGGAAAATCGGTCCAGTTTCGCTGTTTCAGGAAACCCTCATACGCTGACAGTACCTTTCGCACATAGCAGCCTTTTTGCTGACTCAAAAAATGATTGTCTCGAAGCTCCTCCGCTCTCACTCCAGCACGACGCAGATCCATAATCGCTTTGTGAACATGCATAGCAATACCGGGCTTAACTTGATCCATGGAGATGTAGGAATCCCGCTCAGAAGCCATTTGTTCCATGACATAATGGATGATCCAAAAAGACCGCTGCTCCCCGATTAACGTCAGCCCTTGTTTATACAGCGAGAACTCAACTTGACTTCTTACAAAGGACTGAACCGTATGGACCTCGACGTTCATAACGGGCCCTAATTCCCGGCATATTCGCATAAGCCAGGACTGCCCTTCCATATAGGAAGGAGCGATCACAATCTTGCGGCGAAACGGCTCTTTACGGATTTCATCAAACAAGCGTCCTAGAAACGTGCCTTCTATTTTCACCAGGAACACCTTCCTTTTGTTTATCGCACAGCATTCGCACCTTACAACCCGTACAACTGTCCCCAACGCTGCAGCTGTTCCTTAAACTTTTCCCGCACAAATGCAGGCTCCAAAATCTCCGCCGAAGGTCCGTACTGAACTACCCAATTCATAAATTCCCGCTCATGGTTAACGGTGACCTCGAATAATAAGCTGCCGTCCGGCAGATCGGTCATCTTCGGTCTCACGAACAATTCTTCTTCCTTCACATACCGTACGACGTCCGGATGAAATTTGATCTTGAAGGTGATTAAGGAATCCCCGCGTTCAATGGACCAGGTGTGCTTCATATAATGAGCGATGTTAAAATCACCTTTATCGAAACGATTACCTGTCAACTCTACATGGCGGAAACGGCTGATCCGAAACGTGCGAATTTCCCGCTTGGCACGACAATAGCCGATCAGATAAAACTGTTGATCACGTGGAACTAGGCAATACGGATCAATTTCGCGCTCCGTCAATTCATTCCGGCTTTGTGTATGGTAAACAGCCCTGATCGTTTTGCTGGCGATGATCGCTTCCATGATGAGTAGCAAGAAGTTGGTATGGTTCTCCCGATAAGCTGGAGTCCCCTTTTGAATCATATCCGCGACATTTTCCAATGTATCGTAGTGTTTCCGGGTTTCTTTTACATGGGTCGCCATCACCTTGTCATAGGCGGATTCAAATCCTGGAGGCAATTTGCTGGTGTCGAGCACGGAGGGCAAGACAGAAAACACCAACGCTTCCTGCTCCGTGAAATTAAGCGGGTACATGGCGAAATTCCCAACAAAACGGTATCCTTTTCCATAACCTTCATTCGTAATTGGTGCAATCAAATCCAAAATTCTCATATCTCTGTAAATCGTTCGATCCGTGGTCTCGCATTTATCCGCCAGCTCCTTGGCCGAAATTCCCGGATTAGCTTGTATAGCAAGCAGCATTTTATGGAGCCGTATCACTTTATCTGACATATCGCGTCTCCTGTCATGGCATATGTAATGTAAATCCTTATCATAAATGGAAATTCGACATTCTTCCTAGTTCTTCCTGCCTATATAGGCAGGGGGAAAACGAAACATCCTCAGTCGTTTTGATGATGTACACTTCCTCTAGGCCCGGCGTAAGTTCAACAATTGCCGTTTCCTTCACGACAAATCGCACCATGCCACAAACATGATGCTCAAACGTATCATAAATACGCCCGGCACTGCGGCATCCTTTCGGTACGGTATGCGGACTGTTGGCGACATAGCCGATTTTGCCTAGTGGGATCATATCTACTTTTATCGCCTCATGGTCATGGGGATTATCAGGATCTTTGATTAAGTGAACAATCTGCCCCGGTTTCAGAAATGCAGCCCCAAAATAGTGCTGTGTGCCTGTTATGGCTATGTATATTGGTTGATCCAATGTAATCACTCCCGTATGTCTTTCCTTCATTATGACGGATCACAACGACCATAGATTGTCAGCGAATATACGTTCTGCCAATTAAAAAAGCACTGCGGTATCTCAGATGGAGATCGCAGTGCTGCATTCATTTTAGAAAATGGGCAAATTTATCCGGGGCATCTCGAATGTCTTGAGCCAGCTTCTCGTATTCAATGGATAATTTGACCGAACGAACTCTTTTGGCGTCTTGGTCGCGCGGCTCAATGAATCCTTCTTCTCTCCAATGACTTACCTTTTCCCTTATTGAACGATCCGACAAACGAAGCAGGTCCCTCATTTCGCTTATCGTTAGGGTGTCTTGTTTGAAGGTTAATTGAGCGAACACCATTCTTTGCTGGGGATCTAACTTGCGAATCAGATCGGGTTCGATTTTCGTCATTTGGGTGGATTTCTCTGTTACGATGGCTGCGGCTTCTTGAAATACCTCCGCCAAGCCATCAATAAAGAATTCCAACCAGGGCGTTAAGTCAGCCTCATTCCGCCCAAAATAATAGTTGTGATGGAGACCCAACTGGAGTCGGCGATAATATTCAGCCAAGTTGCGGTCATAGAAATTCTCGAGTACAAATAACCCCTTTAAGCCATATCCGCCGCGGCGTAAAAGATATGTCGTGATCATCCGGGCCGTTCGGCCATTCCCGTCCATATACGGATGGATCGTCAGAAATTGCCACATGAAAATCCCCGCTTTAATAGGAACCGGAACCGAATAGGTTTCCGGCGAATTCACCCAAGCCACCATAACCTCCATTAATACAGGGACATCTTTCCATTCCGGCGGCAAATAAAAACCGGAAGCATTGCGGCTGCCTGCTTGATTTTGTTCTTCGCGATAGTCGCTATTACGCGGTCTTCGTCCGTGCGATATTCGGATAATGGCATGCAGCTTTTTAATAAATTCCTCTGTGACCGGAAGCTGCCTTTTTTCGGCTTCATCCAGGTATTCCAAAGCTTTCATTAAGTTATAAACTTCCTGCTCTTCATTGTCATTGCTGGTTTGGTACAAGACTTTTCTCTTCGTCGCCTCGTCAAGCGTGTTTCCTTCAATTTTCGTTGAAAGAATGACCGTCTTTTCCATTGATTCTTTCTTAAGCAAATCCAGAATAGATGCGGGCAATGGAAGCAAATCCACTACAACACTGGCGCGTTGTATATCCATTAGTCTGCGGGCAATAGCGTCCGTTATTGAATATTTGGGTGTGAACATAACATCACCTTCCTCAATAACATACAAAGTCATTGTTTGAATGAGTCATGCGACTTTTATTGGCTACTGTTTTTTTCTCTAAGGATTAAATCGATCCATTCCTTATGTTCACGCCAACCATTCAAGACACGGATGCCTTGATATGCAAGCTTTTTTACCCATTCGGTTTCTGAACGCAGGGAATCTGCTTTTGTTGGCTGGGTATCAACGATCTGGAATTCCGGTTCGAGGCCATCCTTCCGAATACTTGCAATCCACTTTTTGTAGGCTCTATGTTTGTAAGAATCACGTAAATGGCTGGTTTTTCGATGTTCCATATCATGGGTTTGTCCAACATAAAAGGGCATCTGTGTTCGAGGATCAATAATTACGTAGGTGGAATAAGGCCCTTGTTCTTCCTCTACCTCAGTAGGCTGAATCTCCGAGGCAACCTCTTTTTGATCAAAATGATACTTAGGGTTTTGTTGATCTGGCGACATCTGCTTCCACCAAATTTCTGCCAGTTCTAACGTTGAGAACGATTTATACACAGCCCCTTTATATCCTTCAACGTTTTGTTTGGCTCCTCCATCCCATTTGTTATATATTCCTGGATTTTCACCCTTTACTACGACGTAGAATTTACTTTTCATGGAGTCTCCTCCCCACTGGTCTTTATTCCAGGTCTCTTCGACTTTTTCTCGAGTAGGGCGCGGTTGAACTCCTCATCGGTAATTTCTTCATTAAGCCGCTTCCATAGGAGTTCTTTTTCTTTGTCATTCAGTTCAGCATCTTCGTAGGACCAGGAAGCATTTGTCCTCCTAAAGATCTTCTCAAATTCTTGCCGTGTTATTTTCATAGGAGTGGCGTCCGATACAACGCTTTATTCTCCAGCCCTCGGATCGGTTGTGTCCATAACTCTTTGTCCGAAGTGGCTCTCAACGCGTCCTCCGCCATCTGCAGCTTAGCATCCATTGCGTCGATATGATGTAGAGCTACCGCTTCCGCCGTTTGCGGTTGTACCGGGCTTCCCCATTCCCCGAGATTATGGTGGGAAAGAATAAGATGCTGCAATCCGATCACTTGTTCCGAATCGAGCGGAAGCTCCAGCCGCAATGCGGCTTCTGTAATCCAACTAGCTGCCATTGCAATATGACCGATCAACTTTCCCTGGATGCTGTAGTCTGACACGACTCCGAGATGAGCGATCATTTCCTCTGGCTTTGCTATATCATGAAGGATGATCCCGGCTTTGATCATGTCTGCATTCAGGAATGACCGCTGCTTGCATAGGAATTCACCAATTTCTAGCATACGAACGATATGGTAGGCCAAGCCCGCAAAGTAAGCATGGTGGTGCATTTTGGCCGCCGGATAATGAGCCAGTTTCTCTCTCACCTTATCGACGCAAAAGCCTACAATATCACGAATGACCGGGTCCGAAATACTCTCAATGACTTTGTTTATGACTTCTAATAATTCCGTAGATCCCATTGGTGCAGCTCGAACAAAATCGGTTAGAGACACGCCATCCTCGTCCCTTACATTGCGAATCCGGGAGATCTTAACTTGCGGTTTTTCCCGATATAACTGAACGATTCCTTGAACCTTGACAAGCGTCATCGGAGAAAAGTTGTCTCTTTCCGTTTCCTTCACATCCCAATACTTGGCAGGTAGCTGGCCGCTGGCATCACACAGCACCAAATCGAAGTAATCCTTTGCAGGGGAAGTGTTAGTTTGCTTCAATTCCAGTTCTTTCAGCAAATAGAAGCCGACGAATTCATCGTTCGTAATCAGTTCTTTAATCATTGTCATTCTTTGCACCCCCGCTTACAACTCCAAAAACTCTGCCTCTGCTTCAGTAACCTCATACTCCTTAAATTTTAAGTATTTCTTTATCGTACTCGTCATTTTCAAAGGATAAGGCTGTGCCGATGTCGATTCCAAGGTAATGCACACTTCACGTAAGCGATGTACCATCCAAGCCAAGCGCTCTCGATCTTGCCTATCCATCGGACCTAATGGCATATATTCCACAACTCGGGGTTGTTGAAAAGCCGTTTCTGGGTTATCATACTTGGTCATGGCTTTTGCAATATTCATCTGGGTCTTGGGTTTGGTTCCGACACCATAATACAGTCCTGACTCGTTATCGGAATAGACACCAATAGAGAAAGACATGGGGCGAAAACCGTAAGCTGGTACATCCTCATTGGAATTGACACGAATAACGGTTATCCCCTGATCGTCCTGTTTCAATCCAGGCAAGTCAGGGTTCTTGTCACAGACAATTTTGTTGTTTTGAATGCCCTCCAACCCTTTATATCGAAGCTCCGCTTCAACTAAAACGATCGGCTCCTTGCCATTCATTCGTTCCATTCTTAACTGCTCTCCGAACCAGCGTGCTATTTCTTTCTTTTGTGCATCCGGGGCTTTGGGAAACGGATCAAATTGATCTGTTTGTAACACAGCTTCCGATAAAGTCAACCATTCCTCAAGGCCCCGGCTCTTTACCGTTAGTACACCGTCTTCAAATTTCGTAAGAAACGCATAAGTTCCTTTATCACCAGAAACCAGATCATAGGCTATGATTGGGCGTTGTTCATTTACATCCATATGTGCCTTGTAATCGATAACTCCCGCATCCCCCAATAAATCCAAAATACAGTTGAAGACTTTGTGAATATAGCTTGACTCAGGTTTATCCTTCTTACGTTTAGACTTTTTTGCACCTTTCTCTGGATAGACGAATTGAGTGATTCTCCCCGTTAATTGAAACCCTTTGCGTACGGCTTGCTTGGGATCTGTTCCTTCGCCGAGCTTTTTCCAGTCGTCTTTAGGTAATATCTCTATCAAGGAGCACGTTATGAACTGACTCCCTTTAACATGGTCGATGCTTCGGACGATTTTGTTGGTTCGATGTTCATCCGCTAGGTCTTTTAGCGCTCCGCGATCCAAGCCATCTACATAGTCCCTTCTGTCGCACTTGACAAGAACGATGCGGTTGCCAGAGGAAGAGTTCATCCTAAAAACTTCTCCGTCAACTTGTTCAACCAGCAACTTTCCTTTATATTTTTTAGTCTTCAATGCTTCAACGACACATTGATAAAGAGAGTCCGGTCCCCACACTTCAAGCACGAAATCTTTATCGTGACCGCAGTATACAGGTGAGATCTGCTCTCTCACTCGCCTTAATGTCCCTTCTCGCTTCGGCTTTGGCACAAGTGGCAACGGCGTAAGCGATCTCCAGTCGGATAAATTCTCCCTTACCATCTCGTAAAATCTCATTTTCTCCTGAATACTGATTCCCGCTTCAATATAAAGGGAATTATTAAAGACTCGATTATTATGAACGACCCATATCTTAGGGGAGCCATCTGAGTGATACTTGACTGGATTTGTTAAGATATCCTCAGTCGATAATGAATTGCCCCATAAAACATCACAAAATAATTCATCGAGCCCTTCAGACCAACGTGTATAAGGCTCAGTTCCACCTTCTCTGCGAAAGGATAGACTCGCATACGAACGTAATCCCATTCCCTTGTCTTTGATAAGAGGATTGTCCATGGAAACCAATAACGTACTATTGATGCCGCCCTTCAGATACTTAGTCTCCTGAGGTTTTGTAATAAACCGCCTTATTCCTGCCGAAACCATCAAAAGAAGGCGTCCCGGCTCCCCAGCTCGATATTGTAATCGAAATCGGACAACGTAAGAAAACGTTCCAGCTCTGGTTAGTATGGGTTGGGACATGCACTCTGCCTTTTGCATAGCATATACCTGCGAGAACGTAAGCTCAACTGGCTCATCCCGGTTTTCTAGCAGTAGTTGTTTCGGACTCAAGCAAAATTGATGGGCGACAAGGGCGGGCAGCAATTCATATTTTAACCTTGAGTCACGATGAACGATGGAATCCACCTTCTCACTTCGCCAGCCAATTGTACTCGTATCCAAATCATCCGGTGCAGCTACGCCGTGCCTCGTTGCTATTTGGTTCATCCATCCCTTAGCCAGGAATAGGATCATTCCAACCGGGACTGGCTGCGTTGCAATGAGCCACGGACGGTTTTCATCCAGATAAAATTGGTTATTTACCGAGACGATCTGCGGAAATATACTTTGCAATTTTTTACTTAATGGCTTGATCGCAAAGGGCAGCTTTACGCCATTATAAAATTGAAGAATAAATTCTCGCCAAACCGATGGAATATCCAGTAGATAAATCTCCTCACTCTTCCAAGCATTTTGATCACTCTCGAAAGCATACAGCTGCAGTAATTTACCAGTCCGACTCATGGGCCTCATTCCTTTCCATCATGACTTTCATACTGTCTATAAATGGTCCATATAAACTGCGAAATGCTAGATTTGATTCATGATCCATCATGATCTTCAGCCAGTAATCCAACATCGATTCCCCAACATCCGTGCGCATGGGCTGAGCTAGAAATTTACCATCACAGTAGAACACTCTGGCCGGTGTACCTTTGCGAAGAAGCCTTCCAATCGTTTGCCAGATTGGGATAAACGTATACCAGGCTATGGTCTTTCTCTCCACAGGATTTAGTACGGACCAATAGTCTGGCTTGCGGTACATACGATGCAACAAGCTATTACTTTCGCTGCGAATTAAATCCAGTGCCTGCCTATAAAGCTTGCCTTCAAAATCGGCACGTTCAATGAAATCAGGCAGTTTGGCATGCAAAAGTTGGATTAGATAGGTCATGTCCTGCGGAATCGGATACGGTCGTATCATAAAAAACACAGATCCGAATAATGAACCTTTCGTATCATCTAGAATGTTATAACCGCGACTTATCGCAAGTAACGGAGCGATCAGCACATCAGCGTTTTCTTTAGCAAATCGCTCTAATTCTGCTCTTGAAAACTCGGCTTCATGAAAAGGATCCGGGTCCCTCGTTAACTGGCGGTATCTATTTTTCCAAGATGAATGAGATGCGAATACGGCTCCGACATCAGCAACGTCTTCATAAGAGTTGACAATCAACAGCACTTTACGATTTGCTCCCGAGTAACGCCACTCCATCAACTCTTGTTCAATCTTGGACGTCAACTTGGCGGTTAGCACACGAAGATTTCGTTCTCTTCTGTCCTCAACCTCACCGGATATTTGGATAGGCTGTTCCTTTCCGTGCTCATAGACCGGATAATATTCCTGGTGAATGAATGGAACACCCAGATTGGATTCCAACAGCCACCCGGGTAACGAGGCAATATGATAATGCGCCGATCCAGGAGCCAGACTTGTACCGGAAAGCAGAACAACCGCAGGCCCTTCGTATCCATCAATTCCAGCATAGATCGATTGCCAGTCTTCAAGAAGAAGACGACCGACACTTGAATATTGAACAGCTTTGAAAGTACCTGTTTCATTTCCAGGTTTTACTTCATACAGATACCCGGTCATACGTCCAGTCATTGCTTCTTTCATAATCGCCGTAAATTCACGTTGAATCGAGTAAAGTCCTTCGAATTCAGATAATTTCCCCAACTTGGCTTGAACTAGCGGATAAAGATCCATGAACACTTGTATATCATGATCGATAAGTGCAAGACAAAGATATAATTCCAACGAATGAACCGGGAACTTCAATCTTCCAATGGGGGTTGTCTCACCGCCCAACTTATGGAGAATGGCAGTTAAAGCTTGTTCCCGCTCCTTCATTGTTCGAGCTTGCAGCATTTTCGCTACATCTGCATAGATATGGTGCTCCAGTGGATGGTCCGCATAGTTACGTAACTCCTGTTCGATTCTCTCCCGATTTTGTTCATCCTTGGCGAAAGCACCACTTATGCGATAAGCTTCGGTAGAGAGCCGTAATAGCTTCCGATACAAAAACTGAGCGAATTCTGGTGATAAATTCAATGTACGATATACGCCGCGACGGATGGTACTTTCAAGGCGATTCAGGACATCCATCCAGTCTTGTACAACCTCGTCATGGGCATACTTTCCATAATGGCCTATCGTTTTACGGAAAGATTCTAACAAGGTCTTCTCAAAGAGGTGCTGGGAGTTTCCAAACAAAGCAATCTCGGAGACAAAGGAATCGTCGAATTGCTTCTGAACCGCATCGGCTTCATCAACGAAAATGATATCTAACAAGTCATACATCGCTTCATAGATTGTTCTTTCATAAGGGTCCAGCATAACCGGTAGTTTTGTTTTCAATATGCTTGCTGAGGTTGTAACCCATACTTCGGCATGGATCAGGGCTGCGAAATCGCGATAGATTCCGCAACTGGCAGCATAGGGGCATACGCACTTTTTCTCCTGCTGTATTAACTGACGACATGGATAATCTGTCGTATCTTCGTGGTCACTGGCAAGGGCATGGATGATGCAAAAATCGGATACATGTCGGAGTTCCAGATAAGAGTCCTGCCCCCAATCCGTTACATCCCGAATCTGATGGCGACGGGCTGATATATAGTCTTTCTGATGTTTACGACGGCCCGATCTTCCAATTACAGGAACAGCGTTAATGCCCAATAAACGAAGTTCCTTAACCCGATTTAATACTTGGGGAACACTGCCCTCGATAAATCCGATACGAGCCCCCTCTCGGACTAATCGATCCGTCTCCAACACCATAAATGTGGATTTTCCGGATCCTAGTCCCCCCACGATATGCTGTAATCCCTTATACTCAAACTGCCGAATACTAGGGTTTGTCAGTGATTTTAGTTTAAGGCCAATTCCTGCCCTTTCCTTCCATTCCGATGCTGCCGAAGCTTCTCGCATCCCCTCAGTCTGATAAGTATGTTCGTCTCCGAGTTGAAGTGTAAATTTCCCCTTCGGTCTGTACCTCGGAAATGTTGACGTACTAACCAACAGCGATGGAATTTCTCCACCATAACGAATGGATTCTTGGTCCTGGTTATATTTGTTGTAGTGGAACTTGCCTGCTGTAGCAAAGCGTATGTCTTTTGACTGATGGGCAACAGGTTGTTCTAATATTTGCGAGTACCATTTCTTGCGATCAGAGAACAAGGCAGGAGTCCGGAGTCTCCAATGTCTACCGTCGATTTCGTATAATCTATATTCATCCGAAACTTCTTGATATCGTTCGAATAAGTTGTCCCATGTCATCCTCGAGCGAATAGAACTATATAAAACTCTTAGACGGTGCGCAATTTCCTTCCGAGCATGCTTAGGAAGAATAGGAGAATCATAACCTGATAAAATCGAATATCCCTCGCGGATATCCATGGAAGGATCGATCATCAAACATCCCGTGACGAACAATTCGACAGTATAAATGGTTTCAATGTTTTGCCGCGGCAATCCAGACGGCAAGAGACGTGGAAGGAACGGCTCAAAATAAGTCCAATACGATACTCTCATCTCTTCCTTGCTCCCCCTGCCAGATGCTTCTGCACATCCTGCTCATTTATGACTTTCAGATGACTCGCATGGGCCATGAGTGCTTGTGTAACGAGCCTTGAATAACCGGGGTATATTTTCGTTCGGTATTGTGGAATGACAATATATACATGTGGGTCTCGATATTTCTCCAGTTGGTGGGGTTGCATTTTATTGAAAAAGTTAGCTAGATGTAGGGGATGCTTAAAATCTTTCATATCCAGATAAACGATATGCGTGTCCAATTCAACAGCCAGATCGAAGCGATCTACTTGCGGAAAAAGTGTAACCTTGTAACCTTTCTTCGTTAACCAATCTTTAGCTGCAAGTTCCGCCAGCCCTGGCAGCATGGTGTAACGATAAATTCCGTAACGCAATCGATGCATGGGCTCCGGGGTTTCCCATTTCTTAATCTCTCCGCGACTTGCGATTTTCCCGCAAAGGTCTTCGGTTCCACATTGCCAGTGATTATTTCGAAACTCCAGCGTCCATCCGCATCGTGGACATATGCGATATCGTTCTAAATCGTCCGTTATTTCTTCAAAGCAGCGACCTAGCCATTTCATCAGTTCCGTATCCTTAAGCTCCAACCCAAACTCCATCAAACGATATGCAGGTATTACCGGATTGGTGATAAGGAACGCTCGAAGTTTCCTGTACTTCTCCTCTAACATAGGCATTGTCCCCCGGCAGTAGCGCAATATCTCAACTATTTCTTGTGTCTGCGCTTCTTCCGGTGAATCGTACATGAATTTAAACTCACGTGCATCTGGCGACAGGCCCAGGTCTGGAATCAAGAGCGGCGCTTCCTGTGGATAGATACCAGCTACTGAAATCCCCCATTCTTCTGCCGGTTTTTGCAACAATTGAATCAGCGAAGGCAAATCGATGGGCGCTTCTTTTCCCTCCAACATTAGTAGGCGAACAATCTGCATATGCCCTTGACGCAACAGAGCCGGCGGCTCACCGAGTTTATTCCCCCATTGTTCCAACCCGGCGATTATATTCAGTAGACAATCTCTTACGGCTTGATCCTTCTCCATTTGAACACCACCTCAAATAGACTAATATCTCTTATTCTTATACCACCTTAGAATCTCGTCGCAGTATTGTTTCGTCATCCCGGCTATACGGTATTCCCGTACGTTCGCAGGAGAATCGATGTCCATTTCCAGCTGATAAACACGAAATAATCTCTGCCACCATGATTGTCTGATACTTATGGATTCTACGGATTCACGCAAGAGGTACACAGTCGTCTGGTTGAAGCCTGCTTTGCGTAACATGAACAAGTTCACGGCTATTTCCCATTTCGTATTAACATAGACGTACGTCATGTATTTGTAGACGATGTAAAGGACCGGAACGATTGTCAAATACAATAAGGTGAAATAACAACCAACAATGATACCTAATACTAGCAACGAGATAACTGGAATAGCTGTAGCAAATTTCGCGTTTCGGTGTAAAGCTCGCTCGAGAGTTTGAAGTTGAAACTCGGGAAGCAACCGACCCAGCACTTCGACCAGTTCCGATGTATGGATGGAAGGAATCAGCAATTTGACTCTCCGCTCCCCTGAATATCCGACGCAATCCATGCATACCGAGGCATATCCGTACAAACGCCCAATCATCAGCTCCTTTATTTGAATGGATTGGATACGTTCCACCTGAATCTGTACCGATTTACGTTCCATCCAACCATGATGAATAGAAATCACATCTCCAGCTCTTGTGAGATGCCAACCTTTATAACGAAATTGTGCCATCCCTATAGAGAACAGCCAAGTAACGATTACGCATATCCCCAAGTAGGCTACCAAATACAGTGCCACTTCTATACTGTCATCTAAGGTTATCCGGCTCCAAGTCTCTTTCTTGAATAGTTCCATGAAGCTGACTTCTTCCTCTTCCGGTGTAGGGAATAACCAACTCCACAAATGTTGAATGACAGCGATTGTGACAGGAAGTCCTAGCCAGAATGTATTTGAGCTCATGGACAGCATCATAATTTCTTTTCTGGTCACATGATGTTCTATGGTTAAAGGGATCACACTTTGGTTTTCGATAAGCCTTATTGATTTCTTGAGCAACTCCGCCATCTTTTGGGATGTAACCAAGCGGGCATCGGCATCAGCATTGGAATCGCTCGTTTGAAGTTCAACATTGGCGATCCCGAGCAGCCGATACAACCAGCTTTGCTCGATTCTTATGTTATTGATTTTCATGAACGGGATCGTTCTTTGTGTTACAGTAAATACACCTTTGGTAATATGCAATTCCTTGAAATCCAACTGATAGGTTTCTCTAAACCAAGAAAGAATCGACCAACAACCTGTCACAACGCCGTAAACCGTGGCTACGAGATATACCCAATCAGGCTGTTGCCCGGTTCCTGCCCGAATCTCGTTATATAGAAACGCGGCAAGAGGAATAATCGAATACCGGATTTGACTGTATATCTTATAGATGACGGTAATTGGATGATGCCGTTTAATCATAATAAGCATCCTCGTTGTCTAATTTAGAAAGTTCTATGATTTGTCTGCGCAGCCGAACAGCGTCCTCTTCAGTCAGTCCCACAATAAAGTGATGGTCCCCTGCCGTTGTAATGGTTAGCTCGGATAGGCCCAGCCGTTTGGCAAGCATGTCTTGTTCTTGATCCACATGCTGCACCCGGCTAAGCGGAATAATGGAGGAGTTATCCGACCAGACATTCCCCCATCGGATCATCAGTTCGTCGTCACCTAAGAGATAGCTTCTTCGAGAGTATTTTCTATAGGCACCGAAACAAATGAAGGTGAATCCCTTGATGAAGAAAAATGATATCGCCAGACAGGAAATCATGGTTAACCAGCCCCAGGCAGGTAACCAAAATGTCCGGATTATTAACGGGATGCAACTGATCAGGATCCATTTGAACGTATATAAGCCGTAATTAATTTGCCAATATCGAATGACTTTCGGGTGAAGTTTTTGTTCCACTTAACCAACTCCTATGGCAGTTCTAATAACAATATATCAAAGCGCATTGACACTAGATTGTCAGCGAACAAGTGTTCGAAAAAAAAACAAAAAAAACGACTAATCAAACATAGTCGTTTTCATCTCTTGCTTGTTAGAAGGATTCATTCCATTTTTCCTTAATGCTGTGAATCCAGGATGGAACAGATTCAATCAGACTAGAACACACACCGCGTTCTGCTTGCAAAACAATTTGACCGGAAGTTGTGCTATTGTCAATGACAACCAGTTGATCGATGAGATCAATATGGGAAAGCAGATTTCGAATGGAAGTTGTATGCCTTCTAATTATGTCTTCAGTCGGAATGTCATGACCGCCATTTCGAACCCTTGCAGCAACACGCTCGATGTTTAGTCGGTAATCACCAACCCCCACGTAAAGCATGGTCACCCCGAAACCGTTCGTGAAAATGTATAAAAGAAAAATCGGCATGTCGTTTACGTTTAATGTATTCTTGGAGCCAAGGGGATGTAGAATTCCTGATTGAACTTGCTGACGAAGTCCATACGATTAGGACAAACTTTTGCGCTGGAATTCAACGTCATGCTCCTTCGATGACGCTTCGTGCGAGCGGGCGAACCCCGGGGTTCGCCTCTTCGGGGCTCAACCAAATAAAAAATCCACGATGTTGGTCGTGGATTAACTTGTTTATATTGGCAGATCAAATGTCCTAGCCTATGGTGGGGAAAGTGCTACTCAGGACAAACTATCATTTTTTGCTAAATCCAGCTAGTACATAAAAGCTTCCACCGATAACCCAGAACGGCTCCCAGAATAGGAGCCTCCATTTTATCGCATAAGTATCCAAATCAAAATCCAATACGTTAATCGCTGCAAGGGAAATTGTAATAAAATTTCCCACTCCACACAAAATCATAAAGATTCCAGCTGAAATACAAATAAACGATAACCATCTTCTTATCTTTGTACAAGAACTTCTGCTTCTAATCAAACATAATAAAAGAAGCACGCCTCCTAATTTGACAACCCCTGTTGCCCAAACTACTGGAATAAATCCTGGGTCCCGGTTCAGCGCCAATTGATATATTTTCCTCCCAATGATTTAACCCCGATCATTCCGCCGGCAGCCCAGTAAAAACTCATTATGGTAAAAAGCAATGTCCATACAATACCGGCATAGATAAACCATGTTGTACGCAATCTCATTTCATTTTTACCCTCATTTAATTTGCGTATAGAATTATTTTATCGATGGTATGTAGTCATGCTTCCATCCATTATAATTTTTTTTGAGGGGAAGTCGAATCGCCGAAGCAGATCCCAGCGGTAGATTCAGACGCCGTACTCCTACACTTGATGTATTTCCTTCGGAGCCAACTCACCCATTCCGTACCCGCGGGCGAACCCCGGGGTTCACTCCACTCCCCCTAGAGGGCTTATAAAAAAAATCCCCGGAACCTTATTGGTTCCGAGGACTTTTTTTATGGAGCCTAGGGGGATCGAACCCCCTGACCTCATCGCTGCCAGCGATGCGCTCTGCCACCATTGGGTATTACACTACCCTAAAACTATTCACGCAATTCATTTAGAAATAGGCACATTCGTTTCCTCTTCACGGTGGTAGGCTGCAATTCCTCCACCAACAATGCCGTCCGTTTCTACATTCCAGTCGCAAGCGGTTGTATCCCATTTCTCTGGCTGCGTTGATGCTCGGAAATCCACATGGGGAATATAACCCGTTTGCGAAACTAAAATCTCGCAGCAATGTGATCGTATGGGAGATAAAATTCCCTATATCCTTCCACTAGAATTTAGTAAACAATGTGTCCTATTTTTCAAACAAACTGATCAAATATTTTCCAATGTCAGCTACATGAGCAGTCATTGTTTTACGAAGCTCAACCGGCAATGGGCTTGAAAATGCTTGAATTTCGTAAGTGAAATCCCCTTTATACTTGATTTCTTTGAGAACACGCATCATTTGATGCCAATCTACGTGGCCATAGAACGGTGCCAAATGCTCATCTGCATGACCGTGATTGTCCGCAATATGAGTCGACTTAAGTCGTGGCCCAATCTTGCGCAGCTCGGCAGCTTGGTCTCTTACGCTAAGATTGGCATGTCCGAAATCCCAGCATACACCAACGTTTGGACGATTTAAGGCGTCCACTAGCTCCGCCAGATCTTCTCCATTGCACGCATATACATATTCATCTTTGTCCCATTGCACCATATTTTCAAGTGATATCCCGTAACCTAGCTTTTTAGCCTCGTCCACTATAGGTCCGAAAAATTCCAAATTCATTTGCAAAAAATCCTGTCTCGAATAATTCGGCTTGTGCTGATGTAAGGGGTGAGCTACTGCCCATTCTGCTCCAAGTACACCCGAGCAAACGATAGAGCGGTGTAAAAGCTCTCTTTCCCAGCCATGATCAGTAATTCCTGGATCATTCGGATCATACATGTGTAGATGAGTTTGCGAGAAGGTTACGCCCAGCTCATCTGCGAACTTCTTAAATTTACATATATACTCATACCAATCATCTTGCGCAATAGGACGACCTGGTCTGCCTTGATCGCAGAAGTTAAAGTCAAAAACCTTAAAACCCGCTTCTAGACACTGCTCTAGACAGCTTTCAGGGGAAATAACTCCAAACTCGTCAAATTCTCTGTCCAATAGGTTTGTTGAGGTGGATAAACGCATTGTGTAGTCCTCCTTTTTAGTAAATAGCCTCTCGGCATTCGCCGAGGCAGATGGGACAAGGGATTCCTTGAACCACCAAATATATCTTCCTCCTACATTCGTAGGGGGATTTTTTATTTCAGCCATATTTTGAATTGGAAAAAAATCTGAAAAAGTGGCTATTTTCTTTTTAAAAAAGACTTGACAAATTCCAATTTTCTCCAAAATCGCGTGAAGGGGTATGACCCTTACTACTAGCGATTGGAGTGCTCTTCATGAAACCTGTTTTCGTTCCTCATTCGAACTACCAAGCTTTTGTTCACCAGCAACTTCGCACGCATTATGGACCCGGCATCGTCCTCATCAATAAGGATTGGCCGCTGGCAGCCAAACTTTGGATGACCGATCTTTCCGCCATTACGACGTTGCTTCACGATGCCTATTCCAATCGGGGACCCCTGCCCCGCGATCCGGCTTCCTTGCTGCGGTCCTTCCTCATCTTCCTCATGACCAATCCGGAGATGGGACTGACCGAATGGATCAATGAAATGAAACGCACCCCGATCTACGCCATTCTGAGCGGCTTTGACTTTGACGATCTTCCCGGCGTCGGGACGTTCTACGACTTTTTCGAACGCCTCTGGCCTGCGGTAGACAAACACCTCAAACCCAAGAAACAGCGTAAACGCAAGGGCAAAACCAAGAAAGGCAAGAAGGGAGAAATAGCGCCTACCACCACGCCCGGCAAAGTGAAGCGTTTGGTGGAGTGGATGATGCGTCACACCGACAAAAAAAACGCTTTGCCTGCCGATCGGCTCTTTGACTTCTTCCAGGCCCAGATTCTGACCGTCTCGGCGAATTTGGGTTTGCTCGGGGATGTTTCGGCGCTTAGCGCGGCCGGTGATGGCACACCGGTTGTTACTTCCGCCTATCCCCGGAGCAAACCGACTTGCGATTGTCGCGCCCGCGGTATAGCTGATTGCAACCATCCTCGTCTTTACTCCCAACCCGACTGCAACTCAGGTTGGGACAGCGCTAGAGAAAAGCACTTCAACGGGTACCACCTGTACATGATCTCTGCAGCGGACAGTAAACACGATTTGCCCCTCTATCCGAGACTGCAGCCTGCCTCGGGGCATGACGCCGTCAGTCTCGTCATGAGCACAGTCGAATTCAAGCAACGTTTCACCTTGGGCACGGTAGACAAAATGCTTCTCGACGCCGCTCATGATGCTGAAGCGATCTATCTGCTTCTCGATCACCAGAACATCGAGCCGTTCATTGATCTCAACAATCGCAGCAAGAAGAATACGGCAACAGACAGCGACATCCAGATTTCTCCGACCGGCATCCCGATCTGTCCGAAAGGAAACGAGATGAAGCCCAATGGCTTTGACAAATCTCAGAATCGCCGCAAGTGGAGATGTTCCCCGTCCTGCGGGTGCTCGGATGCCAAATACGGACGGACGTACCACACGCACAGCAGCGATAATCTTCGCCTGTATCCTAAAACCGTTCGCGGGTCGGAAAAGTGGAACCTTACTTACAAACGCCGCACTTCCATCGAGCGCTCCAACAAGCGGGAGAAGATCGACTACAAGCTCGAATCCGGTCGGCACCGCTCGACCATGATGTGGTACATGCGCATCTACGGCATTATGATCTGCCAGCACATGGATGCCTGGTACGTGAGTCAGAAAGACGAGTGGGACAAACTGAAATCGACCATTTGCCCTTCAGCAGCCTAATTTTAAAAAACGCAATTGTAAAATTGGCGGAGTCTGCCCTTTTTTGAAACTGGTTTTCATTTTCCATGTTTTCCAGCTCCAATTGCTCATTTCCGTAGTTTTCACCTCATTCAGCCCCCTCTAATTCCGAGAGGCTATGGCAGTCTCCTCTTTCTTGCGCTTACCCGTAGGGTCCTCTTTGGTGCATGCCCAGCAGCCGGCTCATCCGGGGATGATCTTTCCAGCGCTCTACGATCTCTTGCGGCAGCTGATAATTGACAAACGGATAAAACCGCTGAGAGATCCACCGTTTCCCGTACATGACCTGCTGCACGATCCGCACCTCATCGCTCTCGTTGCGCGCGCCGCGATGCCATAACTGCCCCGTGAAGAGCAGGCAATCCCCCTGTTTGGCCAAAATCGTTACCGGTTCTTGCCCCTTGTAGATAGGAGGATTTTGATTCGGATCAGGCTCCTGACCGCTCCTGTGACTGCCGGGAATCACCTGTGTCGGTCCCATTGTTTCTGTCACATCGACCAGATAATAGATGCAGGTGATCAGGAACGTAGGCATTTGCATCCGAGGGTCGAATTCGACGCCTTCCGGCAGTGGGAAGAACAGTTCTTCGTCCACATGCCAGTTGTCGATGCCTCCGTTTCGTGCCGTGCGATGCGCGTTCATAGCGAACATATGACATTTCGGGCCGAGCACCGCCTCGGCGAAATCGACAACCCCTGGTTGCATGATCAGCCGCTGGAACTGCTCGCCCTTCTCGAACATACGCGTCCGGAGACCATCTCTGTAGCCATCGCCCGGGCCCTCCATCGCTTTGAGCACGCCTTCCTTCAGCGACTCCGCTTCCTGCGCTTGAAGGGCACCCTTCATCAAGGTGTATCCTTGTTTGTGGAATTCATCAATATGCTCTTGCAATGACCTGATCATTCATAAAACTCCTCGTAAAAAGAATTTGTATTTATGTTTATGTTTAAAGTGCACTAAATCGGCGAATCATCGCTAAGCTATCCCGCAACGGACAACTCTAATCCTGTTGCATAATTGACAGCGGCAAAAATACGACGGCGAGCCTTCGGCAGCCCCAGTTCCTTTTAAGATTATGGGATGTCCCGGGTATCCTATTGCCTTTTTTAAGACATGCTTCAAAAACTTACTCTTTAAAGACCCACCCACCACCTCAGTTCATACGAGTAAACGCATCATTTTCCCATCAATATGGTAAAAGAAAAAATGAATGTGCACCTGACAGCTCTTACTGGGGTACGCATTCATTATTAAAGATATCCTCGATAGGAACAACCTTGAAAATCAATGTTCTATCACCAAAATTATTCAATATCAATATTCATTCCAAAATTCATTTTTTCTATAATCAGATCAACAGTTTTGATCCGGCAGCTATGTTGTCTGTCTGATGAAGCGGAAGGTTAACCATAATCCTAGTTCCTTCTCCTGGCTTAGAGGTCATTCGTACTCCATATTTCTCGCCGTAATATAGATTTAAGCGATGGTGTACGCTTGCTAGACCAAAGTGCTTTTTATTGACATTAATATCATAATGAAGCACATAATTCATTAAGGCATTCAGCTCTTCCTCCGCCATTCCATTCCCGTCATCCTCCACAACGAATAAAAGCTCCTGCCCTTCCCTATACCCCAGAATCGTAATATGTCCTTGCTTCCTACCCTTGAAGCCATGCTTAAAACAGTTTTCTACAAGCGGTTGAAGAATGAACGAAGGCACTCTTTGCTGTTGAATCTCTTCCTGAAATTCTACAGTAAACGTAATAAGATCATCCTTCAAAAACGATTCCAGCTTACAATAAGAGATCAGCTCGGCCCACATATCGAGGACGCCAATAAATTCTTTATTTTCATGAAGTGTATGATGCAGGAACGTCGAGAAATCTTGAATAATGTCTGTAACTTTGTCGTAGTCTTTAAACTTCATTGTCCAAATAATGGAGTCTAAAATATTGTATATGAAATGCGGATTAATGCTGTTGCGATATATACGCAACTGCGTTTCTTTCTTATATAAACCTGCCTTATAAACCTCGTCAATTAACTGGTCAATACGCTGGACCATGTCATCTAAGCTCTGAAACAAGAAGGAAAATTCATCCTTACGGTTAGTCTTAAAAACCACCTTCTCATTGCTATTCTTACGATACTTTTTGATCATAGCAGAAAGCTGATAAATCGGAGCTGTTACATGATCCAACACTCGATAAAGAAAGATCAGCATCCCAACAGAAAACAGGAACGTAACGGTGAGAAGCAGGCTTCGAATTTTATAAATGCCAGAGAAAACCTCTTTCTCCAACAGCAGCTTCGTATATTTCCAGCCGTACATTTCGGACTCACCGCTAATTACAATATAGGACTGATCATCAATGATTACCCGCCCTCCATTTGGTACGCCTTGGATCTTCTCCATAACCGTTGCAGGAGCATCGTTGCCGCTATTGGCGACAACCTTATTGTGTTGGTCACTAATAATTTGGATAGAATTGGGGTATACATTATCCTTCACTAATATTTCCTTAAACGAATACTGCAGCATATTTTCAGAAAGTAATGCCACAGGATCTTCAAAATAATTTTTCTTTACTTGCCCGGCAAGGGCTACGAGAGAAGCAGAGCCGGTTGTAAGATCCCGGGTATGAATCAGTCCTGGCTTTTTCAGCTCTTCTTTAGTGAAGCCCTCAACCCATAAACCGCTCTTATGCTTCACAATACTAGATTCCTCTGTAGAAACGATCACGCCGCTGCGAATATCTTTTAAATAAATGGAGTAAACCTTGTAATTCGAAGAAAACAAAATACTTTCAAGCTTGGTTAAAATTCTATTATAGTTTATCTCACCCGGCTCTTTGGATAATTCATTGATGATTTCTTGATCAAAGGCAATTGCATAGTAGGCTTGATCCAAGTACTTAAACTGATCATCGATCTGCTTAATAGCAAAGTTGATCTCCAAATTTGCGGTATGGATAGCTTGTTTCTGAAGATCCGATTCTATGATGTTATAGATGATGGTGCCCGAAATAGCCATCGCAATTGTAAAGAACGCAATAATGGTGAAGTAGGTTCTCCATTTTATTGAATGTAACATAGGTGCTCCTCACCGTTAGCCAACATTAGGGAAATTTTTACTTTGATACTCCTTGGGCGTCATCCCCATATACTTTTTGAAAAGAAAGTAAAAATTTTTCTGTTCCAGTCCTATCCGAGCACAAACATCGCCAATTTTAGCGTGAGGAGTGGATAGATGCTTCTTCGCCAGTTCAATCCGATAAAGATTCATATACTCCGTATATCCTATTTGGTAGTCCTCCTTAAAGGCTTTACTCAAATAGACATAGCTCGTATTTAACTTGCTCGCGATAATTTTTAAACTTAAGCCTACCTCTTCAATATGATCCAAGGAATAAGACAAAGCCAGCTTTACAATCGGACGAATTTTTTGCGATTTATTTTTCTTAACCTCGTTCGAAATAGACTTCATGCTTTCTTTCATATAGCTTTGCAGCTCTGCAAGACAAGTAATATGCTCGAGATCTGCCAGCACTGTCTCAGGTGCAAATGCATCAGCATTGACCGACAGCTCTGATGTTAATCTGGAGATGCTTTCGCTGCATTGATTAATCATATGGGTAATGCTGCTGTTAACAGCTTTCCACTTCGCAGACATCATGTCGATGTATTTTTCCGCCTCATCATCCCATTCCGCTTCCATACATTTAATTAAATAAGAGGTATCCAGGAAGAGCGTACTATCCTTCTTCTTTTCTACATGGAGGTCTTCCCGTACTCGTTCATAGAAGGTGATCATATCTAAGCTGTGTAGAAAGCCATAGCGATAGGCCTGCAAAGCACTTTCGTAAGATTCTTTCAGCTCAGCAGGCGTACCGACGTTTATTCCCACACCGATTCGGACCTTTTTTCTAAATTTAAAGATTTTGTAAAGGTTTTCAAAATATAATTTGTCAATAGGCTTGTCATCAAAGATGATTCCGGCAAGCAATGTCCCGCATTGCAGCAGCATAATCTTCTTTCCTGTTCTAGCTACCTCTTCCTTTAATCTACTCATAGAGATACGTTCTCCATACCCCCGAACCACAAATACAGTAGCTCGAGTAAAATCAAGCTCACCTTGTAACGTTTCAAATGCTTGATCCAGCATGGAAGGATCAACTGCTCTGCTCATCAGATAGGCTTCCAGCGTAGTAGAAAGCTCCTGCAAAGTCACAAATGAGGCAAGAGCATGAACTTCGCGATCCTTCGTGATTTGATGAGTGGCATGACGTACTTTGTCCAGCAGTTCCTTCTCTGCAATCGGCTTTAGCACATATGAGAAAACACCATATTGAATGGCTTGATGGGCATAGGAAAATCGCTCGTAAGCACTAATAATAATGATCTTGATCTGAGGCATCCGCTCGTGAATATAAGCTGAAAGCTCCATCCCGGATCCGTTCTCCATCTCAATATCTGTAATAACAATGTGGGCCTTGTTGCGACTTAAAAACTCAATAGCCGACTGCCCGCAATCAAAGGCTCCAACTACGCGTGCGTTAATAGATGCCCAATCTACGAACTGGATAAGCCCTTCACGGGTTATTTTCTTGTCCTCAACAATTACAACATCAAACATTTCGTTCTCCTCCGGTCAGATAGCAATAGAGTTGAACCCCTGAATAATCGGTCTTCAATTTAGCATTTAATGCGCTTATCTTAATCTAAGCATATCTTTGTTATCGCAGTGTAATCATTGTTATCGCAGTGTAATCATTTTAAATCATTTTAATAAGTTAGTTGATTTTCAGGATATTACGTTAATGTTTTGGATTGTGAGCGCAAATAGCAATTTGTTAAGCTTCAAGTGAAAGTTAGGGAAGCAACCACAAGAAAGGAGAATGGAAGCTATACGTACAAACAACTCTAAGTCGAGAACCACTTCGATCCTTCGGAACATGTACAAACAACGCCAGTTATTTTACATTATCGCCATCCCAATGGCCGTATATTTTCTTTTTGAATATTTACCTATGTTAAAGCTGCGTTGGGCGTTTACCAATTTCGGAGAGGTTCCAGCATCACAGGTTTCCTTCGTCGGTCTAGATAATTTCGTAAGACTAATCAACTCCGCGTCATTCATGAATGCTTTCACGAACACTATTATTATTAGCTTCATGAAGCTCTTATTCGGCTTCCCGATTCCTATTATTATTGCGCTGATGCTCAATGAAATTAATTCGAGGCTGTTTAAAAAATCAGTGCAGACCATTATTTATTTCCCGCACTTCCTATCATGGGTTGTAATCGGAAGTATCTGGTTCCTTATTCTGGCTCCCCAAAACAGTGTAAACTCGCAGTTCGCCACACTGATGGGAGTAGAGCCCACCTACTGGTTCGCCAGCAAAGAGCATATTCGAGGGCTGTTAGTGTTAACTGACATATGGGCAGGGGCTGGCTACTCAGCTATTGTCTACCTAGCTGCAATTACTTCTATTGATCCGACTCTATACGAGGCCGCCAAGGTGGACGGCGCTGGAAAGCTATCGCAAATATGGAACATCACATTGGCTTCGATTCGTCCTACCATCGTTATTATGCTCATCTTCCAGCTTGGAAAAATACTTAACATATTTGACCAGGTGCTCATTATGGCATCCCCTGTAGTATATGAGACGGCTGAC
The DNA here is from genome assembly GCF_027533625.1 of Paenibacillus gyeongsangnamensis. GTDB lineage: Bacteria > Bacillota > Bacilli > Paenibacillales > NBRC-103111 > Paenibacillus_G > Paenibacillus_G gyeongsangnamensis. The sequence goes on from NZ_JAQAGZ010000002.1 coordinate 76,974, forward strand.
GTTATTCAAACCTATGCCTACCGAACAGGGATTAGCGAAATGAGGATCGGATATGGTATGGCTGTCAGTATCTTTAAGGCTGCAATTGGCTTTATACTTGTGTTGATTACCAATAAAATCGCTAAAAAAATTAATGATGAGGGTGTATTTTAAGCTGGAAAGGAGCGTGAAGTCATTGCTTATTAAACAGACTCTTGAGGAAAAGGCAGTAAAAATAATATCCATCGTCGTGATGGGATTACTCTCATTAATTGTGCTGCTGCCGATTATGTATATTGTTCAGCTCACTTTTTCAACCTCTTCCGATGCGTCATTCCGCATATTACCTAGAGGCTTTACTCTAGATCACTATAAATATGTATTGGAAAACGAGCTCATTCAGGGACCGTTTTTAAATTCCTTGTTCGTAACCGGATGCAGTTTTATTGTGTCTATGGTGTTAACCATTGGAATTGCGTACCCTCTCTCCAGAAGAGAGCTTGTAGGAAGAAGATTTCTAAATTTTATTATTTTACTCCCCATGATCCTTAGCTTAGGATTTCTGCCCAAATATTTGCTAGTAAAAGACTTAGGGATGCTTAATTCTTACTCGGCACTTATTTTTCCAGCTGCATTGAACGCCTTTAATATCCTCATTATGCGAAACTTTTTGGAGAGCATTCCAGCTTCACTTGTTGAGAGTGCTCGCATGGACGGCTGCTCCGAAATCAAAATTCTGATCAAAATCATACTGCCTCTATCCACTGCTGCACTTGCAACTGTCGGATTGTTTTATATGGTAGCCTCATGGAACAGCTATTTGGATGTCATCCTTTATATTAATGACCCTAAAATGCATACGTTACAGGTTGTCTTACGCACATTAGTAATGGAAAACCCTTTGGATTCGACGGGTGCTGATCAGATACTGTTAAAAAACATTCAGTACACGACAATCGTCATAGCATTAATTCCAGTTATGATTGTTTATCCATTCCTACAAAAATATTTTGTAAAAGGTGTTCTGCTTGGCTCTGTAAAGGGCTAAAATTAAAATATACATCAGAGGTGGAGAAAAATGAAAAAAGTCAAAAGAACTCTTGCAATTCTTTTAAGCAGCACAATGGTACTAGCAGCCTGTGGTAACAAAAGTCAATCAGACAAGCCTGAGACAAAAGGAGCTGCTGAAGGAGAAAAGCTTACATCCATCTCATTCTTAACCAAGGACTATTATTCTGATCCCGAAGTAGCTAAAATATTATCCGATCAGTTTAAGAGCAAAACGAGCATTGAACTAAACATTAAGCATATTCCGCCAGTTAACTGGGAGGAGAAGGTTACGGCCTCCTTCGTTTCAGGTGACATGCCGGATCTTGCTCGCCTGCCTGCTAATGCCTACCCTTTTGTAAAGCAAGATTTTCTAGTTCCTTTGGATGATTATATTAATGGCAATAAGAAAGTAAAAGCTATTCTTGATGCTAATCCGGATGTGATAAAACCATTTAAATATTTCGGAAAAACGTATGGCATTTCTGTTACGAACCAAAAGTATATGACGATGTGGATGCGTACAGATTGGTTGGACAAGCTTGGACTACAGCAGCCGAAAACGATGGATGAGCTCGTAAATGTACTGACTCAGTTCCGTGACAAAGACCTGGATAACAACGGGAAAAATGATACGATTCCTCTAACCCTCTCTGCAGTATTGAAGGACCAGGATATGTTCGCTGCGTATTTCAACACTCGCAATCAAATTTACATGAAAGATGGAAAAGCTGTTGTACCTTTCCTTACCCCTGAATATAAACAATATCTAGATTTTATGAAAAAGCTCTACAGCGAGCGATTAATTGATCTTGAAATGCCAACAAACAAGAGCTACGGTGCGGTTAGAACGAAGTTTATGAATGGTGAAGCTGGTGCCATTATTATGTGGGATGATAGCTATAATACTCTCAAGGAAGGTTTAGACAAAAAATTCCCAGGTGCAGATCTTGCTTTTGTGAAGCCGTTCAAGGGCGACAAAGGCATGTTCGGACTATCCTATTATGAAGCAGATTCGCCGGTCGGCATTACGAAAGCAAGTAAAAACCCTAAGGAAACGTTTGACGCCTTCTTCACTTGGCTGCTAACTGATCCACAAGCCATCGTTTCCACTAGCCGCGGAATTGAAGGCTACCACTTTAATCTAGTAGACGGCACAATTGTTCCGAATCCGGATAAAGGCGGTCTCGGCTTCCGTGGCCAATCATTCCCTCCACTTGATCGAGACTTTAAATATCCAATTAAGTTTAATAAAAATACCCAAACTCAATATGATAACATCATCGAAATGGCAAAGCTAGGCCAAACCTATAAAGATCAATTTACAACAGACCTTCCTTCTGGAGAGTTTGCTAACTATAACAACGTTGTGAACGATCTTAAAGTTAAAGTGACGGATCTGTTCCACAATTATGTCATGGGCAAAATTGATTATGACGGCTATGTAACTAGCTTTACGAATTTTGCCAAAGAAAAGAACCTTCAAGCAGTCATAGACGAGATCAATAAGAAGTAACCTTACTTGGGAAGAACGGCATTGTACAACTAAGCTGTTCTTCCCATCTTCTTTCTAATAACGGAGGTACAGCATGCTGAAAGATTTAATATATGAGACAACCGACTCTGGTCATGTAAGAACAAAGCCTTTTCCAGTGCTTCCCTTAAAAAAGTTTGTCCCCTTTCTCCGCTATGAACAGCGAGAGCTGTGGGATTCAATAGATGCTCAGATCCGGGATCTAATCATTGAGCAGGCAATGCCGTACAAGAACTTCGCCTATCCAATGCTTAAAGCCACAGACTATAGGGAGTACTTCGTTAGCGGTGACCGAGCGATCTTTGAAACACCTTATTTTGCTCGCAGGCATGCTCTTTCCACATTGACGCTAGCGGAGTGCTTTACAGGCGACGGCTCCTATTTGGAGGACATCATAAATGGTACTTGGTGCATCTGTGAGGAAAGCTCTTGGGTCGTTCCTGCTCATAACTTTATTTATGAGCCTGAGCCCATTAATGGCGAGAGAACTGTTCCCGACATCGATATTCCTGCACTTGATATATTTGCGGGCGAGACCGGAATGACGCTTGCGATCGTCTACTATCTTCTGAAAGACAAGTTGGATGAGATCGATCCTCTCATTAGCCGCCGAATCAAAAGGGAGCTTAAACGCCGAATTATTGACCCATTTTTAACGAGATATGATTATTGGTGGATGGGTTACAGTGATCGGAGAGACATGAATAACTGGAATCCATGGTGTGTGGTCAACTGCTTAATCACTATTCTATTCTGTGAGGAAGACGATGATCTTCGAAAAAGAGGAATTGTCCGCGCAATGGATATGCTGGATTATTACTTGCAAGGAATAGACGAGGACGGAGGCATCGATGAGGGAGCCACCTATTGGGGAAGATCCTGCGGCATGCTGTTGGAAGGATTAGCTCTGGTCGACTATGCAACTAACGGTTCGATTCAAATCTATCAGGAGCCAAAACTTCGCAACTTCACCGATTATATTCGCAAGCTATATATAGGCAAGGATTATGTCGTAAATTTTGCGGATGGCAGTGCAAAATGCAATCCAGCTGCAGAGATTATTTATACCGCAGGCATTCAGATGGGTGATTCACGGCTAACGGACTTTGGAGCACATTGCTTTAAGTACCAATTGGATAACAAAACGTTTCCAACGCTCTCTCTCTCAAAGGCCATGTCTTCGATCGGTCACTCCCATAACATGCTGCAGAAAGCACAGTCCGTTAAATTTGAAACGGAGTCCTATATTGAAAGTCTAGGCATTATGGTAGCAAGGGAGACTGAGGAGGCGGATCAAGGTCTGTTCCTTTGTGTCAAAGGCGGAAGTAATGGAGACAGTCATAATCATAATGATGTTGGAAATTATGTCGTCTTTTATAACGCCCGTCCAATTCTCATTGATATCGGTGTAGAGGTTTATCGTCGAGAGTTTTTCGGCCCAAACCGCTATGATATTTGGACAATGCAGTCCCAATTTCATAATCTGCCCACCATCAATGGAGTGATGCAGCACGAAGGGGCTGAATACCGTTCTGAGCAAGTATGCTATCATGCGACCGAACAAATAGCCAGTCTGTCGATGGACATTAGCAAATCCTATGAGGCAGAAGCCATGATCAAACACTATATTCGTCATGCATCCCTTGACCGGTTGATACAAAAGATAATCATCCACGATCGTTATGAACTAGATCAGAATAAAAGCTTGTTGCATCACTTTATAACTCCTTGTGTGGTAAAACATACTAAAGATGCAATTTTGTTCTTATCCGATAGTGATGCGGTACAAATGAAATTTGATACGAGCAGTTTTACCATTCAAATCGAAGAAATCCCGTTGACCGACAGCAAGCTCGTATCCAGCTGGGGCCATAAAATCTTTCGAATTGTACTGGAGCAGAAGCATGTTCCGAAAAGCGGAGATACATTGTTTACAATATCGAAAACAGGAAACTCAAATTTATAGATCGTTTTTAGTTAGTGGACACCTTTAGAAGCAGCTCGGTGTTGCAATACCTAGTGGTATTTTCGATTCGTGCTCCTTTACAAACGCTTCGTGCGCGCGGTCTGCCCCCTTAGTGGTTACTTGAGTAAAGGGCAGAAAATTCTGCCCCTCCTCATCCGTACGTGAGGTTTTCCCTCATGGGATCGAACCCCTGACCTCATCGCTGCCAGCGATGCGCTCTCCCGCTTTGGTTAGTTTCAATGCCCCGAACCATCTGCAAGGGTTTCAATGTCCTTTGCTAAGCTTCTTTTTTTCAGTAAGAAAGTAAAGTAAAGCTAAAAGCGGTATTATAACTCCAATTAGAGATGTGAGACTCCAGCCGCCATGGGCATAAGACCAAACGCCCAAAGATGAACCAATTGCTCCGCCAATGAAGAATATGGACATGAAAAGCCCGTTCAGACGGCCTCTTGCTTCACTCCCCAATGAATAAATCGCACGCTGTCCAAGCACAAGATTTCCCGATACAGACATATCCAGCATAATAGCGGCAAGAACGAGCAGTGCGAGAGCCGTTGTTGAATTGCCTTGAAAAAGATATGCCAGCAAAAAAGACAAGGCTGCAATAATCATTGCCAGTCCGGTCAAAAATCCGGTCCAGCCTTTATCCGCTAGTCTTCCGGCAATCGGCGCTGCTATTGCGCCTCCCACACCTGCTAAAGCAAACAATGCGATGCCTTGCTGGGACATTCCGAAATCATCCGCCAACCGTAAAGGAACCACAGTCCAAAAGAGGCTAAAGAGCCCAAATAAACAGGCTTGATAAATGGCCCGGCGGCGCAATATAGGCGTTTGTTTTAAAAGGCCGCCTAAAGAGACAATTAACGCTCTTGCATCCCTCATAAGCCTTATTACATTACCACCGGCCAATGTTGTTTCTACCGAGAAATCCCTTCTGTAACGTATACATTCACGAGCCAGCTTGATAGCTTCTTTCCCGGCAGATATCTTACGACGTTCGGGTTGGCCTGCATCAAGACCTCGGGCAATTACATCAGGATCAATATTCACACTAACTCCAAGCCTGTCTACGATCAAATTTCGTATCGTACTTTTTCCGCTCCCGTTATTGCCAGCAAATACGTACATGCCAGGGGATGATTCATTCATGGGTCACCCCCGGGTTTTGAACGACCTCGATTTCGCCGTTTGTATATTCCCTCACGATCTGTCCTTTATCGGTTTTATATACAATGTACGTCCCATTCGCTTTCGCATCCAACTTCGCCCGTTCCCCGGTTAGTTTAATGTATTTTAATAAATCTGGAATGCGATCCATGACAATTTTCACCTTCCAATTCTATTAAGTGCTTTTCAAAAGTATAACACAGTAGTCTGGAATGGGTAATTTTGAAACGTTCTATGTAATTATTATATATTCTAACAATTCCCAAACGGGGAGGCATTGACAACAAGTCCCTCAATCTTTTATAGTATGAAACATAAGCAGAGTCATAGGCAGAATTTTCCCCTGTTTTACAGGTATCGCGGAGAATTCCTCTGCTGAATTCTTAATAGTTCAACTGTTAATGAATATAAGTCTCTGGCATACGCGAAAGGGATCCGAATTTCCACAGGTAACTGTGGTACTTTGGGTCCCTTTTTTTGTTTTTCTAATGCCTTTTTGAAAGAGGTAATATTTATGGGGCTTGTCACACCTAAGCGAATCAAATGTATTAAAGGCGATCATTTTCAACATAACGTTCGATCTGCAATTAAGGCTCTCGCAATAACAAAATCAAAGACAAGCGAAATGTATCATTCACAAACTAAACATGTTTCAAAACGCTAATCGGACTGTTGGGTGGAATTTTCAAATCGGCAGTCTCGATTGTAACTTTAGTCTTCAAGAGTTCTATTGCAGACCAGAGTGACTTTTTATGATTATCCCCATAAATGACTACAATTTTGGTCGGATCTACCTTTGCCATGTTCTCACCTCTGTCTAACTAATATTTTGAAAGTTTGAACCAAACCTAACGAGGAGGTCTCAATATGGATCAAGATTCAAAAAATGTAATTAATGAATTGAACAGTAGCAATATGCCACAAAACGATCAGTGGAAAAAAACAATATCTATTCTGTGGAATGCTTCTTCTATTCAAATTTTTGGTGATGGAATAAATCCTACTAACCTTGACCAAACTGAAGATATATGGGATGTCAGTGAGGAGATGGTGAGGAGTCTTATGGAGGAAGTTCTACGTATTGAGGAAACCGGTTCGGTAGAGAGACTTGGCTCGAAAGGTATAAACGATTGGCTTTGGGAGCAAAAAGTAATTCCGAATATTAAGCTTCAAAAGATACGCGCCTTGCTGAAAGAAATAAAGATTTTTCGCACGCCTTACCAACTTTATAGTTCTTACTTAATAGCTTTACATTTTCAATCTTCTCTTGCAGTTATCGTTAACAAATCCGCATGGCAAATATCCGATTCGGATGTGACGAAAGAAAATATTATTATTTACTGTAAAAGATATTTGGAAAAGAAAATCGATTTTAACTTCATAAAAAAGTTGGCTAAGGAATATTACCCAGATAGTGTACTTCGGATGCCGGATAATTGGGGAAAAAAGTCTAGGCAAGAACAGGAACCTGAAATTCATCCGTACCTTGATCGTTTTGCGAAACACCTAACTCGTGAAGGCAACAGTCCACCTTATGTTCAAAGAGTGACTCGCTATTCGCTGTTCTTCCTCTCTTGGCTGACAGAGGTGTTTGCCAACTTTCAAGACCACACAGCGAGTACAGTTCCAATCTGGTTGATCGAGCGTGAACATCTCATTCAATTTAAGGAGTATTTAGAGCGATGTGAGATATCCGGAAAGTATACCGATATTACAGCAAGTAACATTTTTTACGAGGTAATATCCTTTTTTAAGTACTTGTACGACATACGTGCGATACGTAAAAACATTGGTTCCATCGACGGAATAAAAGCAAATCGTTACCGTTATCGGGACATACCTGACCAAGATCAGCTATCTCGATTCTTTCAAACGCTCCAACAGTATTCGGATGAACCCGAATACGATTCAGCATTCTTCGGATCACTGCTCCTTCTTGGGTTACGATTTTGCGAGTGCGAACGATTGGCTTGGAGTGATGTTAATCTAGAAGCTGGAATCATAAGGATCCGAGGGAAAGGGCGAAGAAACAAGCCTACACCAATGCTGCTCCCACCCACATTACGATTGTATTTTAAACAACTAAATGCGGTAACAACTCATAAGTGTACGCGAATTTTTAATATTTATCTTGATACACAGAAGCTATATCGAGAAATGTTGAAAAAATATAAATTGTACTCGATCATAGCGAACTGGAATTTCCCGGGAGGCTTCCACCTGTTTCGTCATACATTTATCACGACATTAAGTAAAAACAAACGTATTCACCCTGAACTACTGCAGCGGCTTGCACGGCATGAGCGTATTGACACGACTGCAAAATACTCTCATCGACAAGACTCTGTGTTACAAGAAGCAATGGAGAAAATCGATCAAATTTGGAGGGATTGACCCGATGTTAGTGAAATCTGGGAAATCGTCAGTCGCCAACATTATGGCGGAATTACAGAAACTCAGCGCCGCTCACTCTGAAGAGAATATACGGAAAGCTTTGGAAATGAGTAATCTAGTAACTCCGGTTGAGTCGAAACCTTTGAAAGAGATATCCTTTCAAGAGGCTGAGCATTGGTATCTTAACAGTGCAGAATTCGAACGAAAATCCGAAAGTACAAAGATCACTTATCGTTCCGAATTGAGACAATTCTCAAGATATATTCACACATTGCCCAAAATCCCAAACTTGCTTGCATTTGAAGACGAGCCTCTCATTTTAGTTGAATATTTAAAATCTGCAGGCAGTCAAAACACACGCTCTAAGAAGGCCTCCTTTTTACGCGACTTCTTTACCCGCACGTTTACTAGGTTCTATGAACTAGATATAAAGAGGATTAAAGAAAACCTTGTAATAAAGATCCCCTTTAACAATGAGCTTCCTAAAGCTTTCACGAGGGTTCAAATCGAAGAGCTAGTAAATCTCTCCAGATTGACGAACGACGGGTTCCGCAACTATACCATGCTCTGGGTATTCCTAGGCAGTGGTGTAAGGCTAAACGCACTTACACAACTCCAAATAGGAGATGTGTTCTACAAGGAAAAATACATTTTGGTCAGGGAGAAAGGAGATAAGTTGGAGAAAGTTCCCCGTTTCCTCACTCCGTCCTCCCTTAACACATTAAGAATGTATATAGCTTTTAAGTACGGCCATTTGAAAAATATCGATGGTTACTGCAATTTGTATGTATTTTCGGCAACAAAGGGCAAGAAACCTTTGAGCGACAATACCGTGCAAGCGATGTTTGATTCCTTGATTGAGGATGCACAGACTCTTTCAACAGAAGAGAAGCAGCGGCTTACGATACACTCTTTACGACATTCATTCGCCTTATTTGCATTACAGGAAGGGATCGATATCGTTACAATTCAAAAGCTGCTTGGTCATAAGTCCTTAAAGACTACCATGATCTACTTGGAACTATTTAACAGCATGCTTCTTGAGGCAATTGAAAAGCACCCCTTTTCAAACTCTGCCGCTGCTAATCTCTTTCAAGGAGTCGATGAAGAATGAATACTGTTGGTGTCGTATTCGAATCCAACTACTTCTGCGTATGGAAGGAGTATTGCGGGCTTAAGCCCCGTGCAATGGAAGCAACGATCAACGTTCTTCATATATTTCAAGACTTTCTTTACGATCTACAATTCGAAGGAACGCTTGATTTCAATCGTTTCTTTTATTATGCAGAGTCGGATGATTACCAGCCGATCGACCGCGAATTTATTGAAGAGTTTGTAACCTTCTTAGTTCTCCAAAATTCTGGGCTTTCGAATAAAACGATTTACAATAAACTTAGCTCGCTGAAGAGCTTCTTTGGGTTTCTTGAACGTATGAATCTCATACACCATAACCCGATGGCGAATTTCAAAAACACCTTCTATGAGAGAAATATAAATATCAATTTCCTTTCAGAATTGGAATGCAAAAAAATATTGCGGTATGCATTAAAAATCGAACCCTTTTCTAAATATTATTTTTTGCTCATTTGGACCGCGATCACCTCTGCTTTACGAAATCGCGAGCTGTGCTATCTAACTTTCGATCAAATTGACTTTGCAACCGGAATGGTACGAGTCGATAAAGGTCAAAAAACCAACGCTAAGGGAATTGCACTTCCGAAGTTACTAACAAAAGAATTATTACATTATAAACAATACAAAGAAACTATAGACGGCGACATCAGCGATTTTGTGTTCTCCGTAAACGGCCGCCGACTTTCTGGAGAGAAATTGTTAGAAATCGTTAAAAAAATTTGCAAAAAAGCTGGAATTACGAGGAATGTTACCGTCCATGATTTAAGACGAACCACCGGTTACTTATTGTTGGCTGCCGGCGTTAGCGTCCGCGCGATTCAACAGCAGTATCGACACCGTGAGCTTTCAACCACATATGGATATCTTTCGTTGCTCGATAGTATGTTTTTGTTTGACGAAAATACTTAGTTCTTTACTGTTGTTAATGTACGGTGAAAATTACGACGAGGATTAAACAATAAATGCCCTTCCAAAGTTAATTTGGACAGGGCATCCACATCATTTATTAGATTCAGTTAATAGTAGTTAAATGTCGCCACGCCGTCTCAATATGAGATTCTTTAAACACTTTCTTTTTTCTTTCATTCCATGCTTTAAAATGATCGACTGTACGTTTAACATTAGCACTAGCATCTGGTTGATGTTTAATTATCCAATCTGTTGTAGCCAGCAATTCAAGTCCGTATGGAGTTTCATATCCTTCAATAATTCGTTTGGTATCCTGAAGCCTTTTATCCGTACTTTCATCGTTTAGCTGTCTCAAATATTCTTCAGCTTCCTTTGCTACTTCAGGTAATAGATAAATCTCAGCATCCCGATTTCGATCACCATATCCTCTTATATAATGTCCCTCAAGTCTTTGAAGAACATGATTTAGATTATCTGCGTACGGTCCATATTGAGCACTTACAAATCTTAGTCTTAAATCTTCACCACACTCTTGCAAGAAGTAGGCAAGTTTCTGTATTTCCAACATTGACAATTTGTAGCCCGGTGCAGCATATAGATTCATTAGTGTAATGAGCAGTGCCCTAGCACGAGTTAACTTTGGCTTTTCAGTTCCAACACGCATTTTATCAGGCTCTGGACTCCCAATAGGCGGGTATACCATAAATAGAACATCAGGAACTTTCAATGCCGATTCCTCAATCAGTGGCCGTACCTGATCCCATTCCAATCCGCCATTACCACAACCTAAAGGTGGGATTGCGACTGATTTGATACCATACTCTCGTATTTTCTCAACAAAATCGACCAATCCAGACTTTATGTCTTCAATCTTTGACTTTCCTTTCCAATGACGCTTTGTTGGAAAGTTAATTATATATTGAGGATTAAACATAGACCCTGTATCAACAATAAACATTTTACCTGGCATAACCAAATTGTTTTTACATGCTTTTTCATACTCTTTAAAATTGTCAGGAAAGGCTTGTTTAAATTGAAGCGCTATCCCCTTCCCCATAACTCCTACACAATTCACCGTGTTCACTAAAGCCTCGGCCTCGGATTCCAACAAGTTACCTTTTTTATACTCAATCACAATCTCACCACCTTAGTAATACCATTCTCGCCGTACATTAACGGGAATATTAATTGAGTTATTTTGTAAGATTTTAATTGCCTGATCTTGAAAAGCATCGTTAATTACACAAATTTCAAGTACAGAGTTCAACGGAAAAAACTCAAAAGCAAGGAATTCCGCCTGACGTTTCCGTTTTCTGTCAGGATATTCTGTAGTATCATTCCAAAAGCGGGAGCTCATTATTCCCCAATCAATTTGCTCCAAATCACCTGGATCATTAAAAAATTCAGAATAACTCATGATCGCATGGCCGTCAGTAAACACAAATGGAATTCTCTCTGAAAGCACTTGTTGTACAGTTGATACGAGGTATATAATTTGTTTTTGCCCACCTTGATACTGCGTTACATTACCTTGATTAATTGTATATAGCATAGGTGATCGCGGCGCAAAGTAAAAAGGAACGTAATCGTGTAAATTACCGTACGGAGGCAAAGGAACTTGTTTTTCCGAGCGTCGAGATTGAATTTGCTCATAAGCGATATTTACGAAAGAGCTTTCATCTTCATGTAATTGATTAATACAAACGAGACCACTATTGTTAAGTATCGAATGCAAATTCTCAATATTCGTTATATGATAAATAAATGTTGGATTCGGCACCATTTAGCTACACTCCAAGTCTAATCACGTTAGAGTGTTTATTCGACAAAAGAAGAGGATTTCCTCCAAGCCAAAATAACAGAATGCATGTTCTCATTTTTGATTATATCCAATTTATTTAACTAAGTCAAAAAGCTACAAATAATAAATTGATGATGTGTGTAAAGATTTTAGCAATGACTTACTCGAGATCATCCGGTATATGAAGTTCGCGTTTACACACATCACACTTGACAATAATATAAGTGCCAAGTCCCGATGGTATAAAAGTAAAAGCAAACTTGGCCCTGCTAACATCGATTGCTTGACACTGATCCCACTGACTAATTCTCTTCATCATTTCTTCACTAATCGTAAATTCTAATGAATTCCTTAAAATCATTACAAAACTCCTCACTCTTCAAATGGGATCACATCATACATCAAAACAATTATGATGTGATTTTATAATACTTCTTGCCCGAAAGCCAAACTGATCAATTCCTTTCAAATAGGTTCTTCATCTTGTGAAGTACATGAAAAAAGCCACATGCCGCGATGTGGCTTAACCAATTCAATGCACACTTATGACATTAGAATCTCGTTCTCGATACATCGCGCCGCGAAGGTTGCTAATTTTGTCCCTTTATCAGGCGAATACGATTCGATCGCTTTGATCAATCCAATCGTTCCTATAGAGATAAGATCTTCGAGGTCTTCCCCTGTATTATCAAATTTTTTGACGATGCCAGGATAAACGGCTACGCCGTCCTTGTCTTACAAGGACCAGCGCGTTTATCAAGGTTGATGCGAAGCTATAAGTTGGGAAAAACTTATAAATTCTTATCAAGTGAACAAGAACCGATGTAACCATCGGTTACATCGGTTACATCGGTTACTTATTACTGGGGAATTTTTTCTTAAGTGCCTTGGTAACGAAAACCTAAGCATCAGCGGCGCAGCGGAAGCCCATATTGCCTGCCGAACTATCCGGAGTATTTTGACTGCGTGCTGCTACACGGTAGCGGTTGCAGTAGGATTTGTGACATAAATAGGAACCGCCGCGCATAACACGGCTCGTCCCCTTCGGCGGACCGACAGGGTTTACCCGCGGCCCATTCACATGAAAGGTCGGGCTGAACCAGTCCGCGCACCACTCCCAGACATTACCTGCCACTTGGTAGAGGCCATATCCGTTCGGCTCGTAGGAATGGACGGGCGCAGTCCCTGCATATCCGTCGCTTGCATTGTTTTTTTCGGGGAATTTCCCCTGCCATATATTGCACATGTGCTTGCCGCCGGGTTTGATCTCATCCCCCCAAGGATATCGTTTCTGGACGAGTCCTCCCCGGGCTGCATATTCCCATTCCGCCTCCGTAGGGAGTCGTTTGCCCGCCCATCTGCAATAAGCCTGAGCGTCATTCCAAGAAACATGTATCACTGGATGGTCCAGCCTATCTTCGATTCCGGAGCCGGGCCCTTCCGGAGCGCGCCAGCTGGCGTATTCGACGGCCAGCCACCATGGCGTTTGCCTTGTTGAACCTAGGATCTTGACTTCCGCTGTACGCACAAACAAATGAAAGACGTATGACCATCCGAATTTCTCCGCTTCCGTCACATACCCGGTAGCGTCTACAAACTTCTTGAACTCCAAATTCGTTACCGTATATGGATCGATATAGAACGGATCAATGGTGACGGCCCGCACCGGACCTTCTCCATCCGAAGGAAAACCCTCTTGGTCTTCAGTCCCCATCAAAAACTCCCCGCCCGGCAAGTAGATCATGTTCTGTTTGGCGGGAGGTGTTGTTGAGGCAGCCTGATTCGCTTCATCCGCTATTGCTCTTATGTCAGGGACGAACGTTAAAGAAGTTCTGGAAACGGAGCAGCAAGAAGGCTTCACCGGATCTGTCATTATTCATTGCCTCACTTTCTAAATAGTGTAACCCTCATCATCTTTTCTAAAATCAATGAAAGAAAACGACACTTACTAATCCGGAAAGCAAAATTGCAATGGTGTGTGGAAACCTCAAACTGGATGATCGGGATCATGACACAGACTCTTCATCAGCTATTCTGATTATATCTCACTTTGCTTCATTTTGGAATAAAGTATTCAGTATTTCGATTATCAATTTCAACAATAGAGCAATAATATTCGATTATATGATAGTAACTTTCAAAAACCGGAATGGTATTTTCCATTTTGCACGATAGTGGAGCTGAGAAGCCGACGAGATGCGGAATTCGCCGGATTGGGATAAAGTTCATTTTTAAACGCGCATGTCGAGATTCGTAAGAAAATAAGAATTACTATATAATTAATGAAGAAAATGTACGGAGGATGAGGATAATACTCCTATGACGATCTTACTGTTAATTCTGATGGCGGCATCGATCGCTTTGTTTATTATGAAGGCCAAACACCCGTCCGCCTACTGGACAGGATTAGTCTTGTTCGGTTGGTTTTTGAGCATGTCGGGACTCGTCTTGTTCATAGCTAAATACGGTGGGTTTTATTTTCAAATCAACACGGTATTGTTTTTAAGCGATTCCATTCGCAACTTGCTGCTTTATGCGCCGATTTCGATCGATACAATCAGCCGTCTGATTACGGTTGGCCGTTCTTTGTTTATTTACAGCCTAATCGGGCTTTCCATCACTTTGTTTTATTACCGGCCGATTCGTCAAATCTGGAAATTATATTTGCTCAATACCATTTTGCCGCTCTTCAACATTATTTTTTACGATCCGATCGTGTATAGGTGGTCGCTCGGATACATCGATCCGCAATGGACTTATACGATCGGTTGGATGACCCGGGGATGGCTGATTGTTTCAGCTCTGGTGTCCATCGTGCTTATGCTTTGGCGCTACCGCCGGATTACGGTTCCATGGTTAAAAAAGCAAGTCAAGTACATTTTGCTCGGCGTGTTTGCTCTCACTTTATTTTATTTCTATCTCGGCTTTCTCGGGCCGCTGCAAGTGACGGATATTCGCACCTATTATGTGCTATACTCCGACTTTACCAACTACAATCCGCCGCTTACGGTAACTGAATGGTATTTCAGTATCATCATTACTGGACTCCTCTCCTTAACCAGCATTGTTTTCATTTGGAGATATACAGAAGTTGAAAAAAAACTGGGTAAGCCCGATCTGCATTTGGAACGAAAGCTAAATACAGCCAATATGGGTACGAAAGTGTTTACACATGCGATCAAAAACCAACTACTCATGTTGCAGCTGCTTGTCAACAAAACACGCAGCATTGCCGCAACCTCTGACGTTTCCGCTTCTCCTGCCGAGATGGCGAAGAACATGGAAAAAATGTCTGTCATCGTAGGCGATACTCTGCAGCGTCTTGACCAACTCTATAATTCGTTCAAAACAACTTATTTGCAATTAAAACCTTTGCAAGCCCACGACATGTTGAATAAAACACTAGAAAAGCTGCAGATACCCGAAAACATCAATTTGCTCGTAGTAAAGACTCCCGCGAATCCGATGATATTAGCGGATGAAGCTCATTTAATTGAAGCGCTCGCCAACATCATTATTAATGCCTTTGAAGCAATCGGTAAAGACAATGCGGGCCAGGTGACTGTGCGCATGTATACTGAGGCCAATTGGTTAATCGTCACTATTAAAGACAATGGCCCTGGCATTAAGGCGGAGCATCTGGATATCATTTTCGACCCGTTCTTTACCAATAAAAATACAAATAAAAACTGGGGTGTCGGGCTTTCTTATGTGAAACAGATCGTTCATGGGCATTTTGGACACATTCATGTGACAAGTACGCCGGGTATCGGCAGCGTCTTTCAGGTGTTGATCCCGATTTATTTGCATTTGGAGCGATAACCCCTCGCTAAGAAAGGACGAGATACCATTGAATGAAACAATACGCGTGGTCGTTGCTGAAGATATGCAAGTCCTGCGGGAACATTTTATTGAGTTAATCGACCGCGAACCAGATCTGCTGGTGGTAGGGCAAGCATCGAGCGGAACGGAAGCTTATAAGCTGGCCAAAGCCCAAAACCCCGATGTGATCATGATGGACATCGAAATGGAAGTTAAGCACGACGGCATCAATGCTGCCAAAAAAATCATGGAGGAGCTGCCGCACATCCGCATCGTTTTTCTGACCGTTCACGAGGACGACGAGACTGTCTTTAACGCGTTTGATGTCGGTGCGGTCGATTATGTTCTGAAAACGGCGTCTGAAAGTGAAATTGTGAAAAGCATTCGCAGCGCACAGCACGGCAACGCTCCAATCCGCCCGGAAATCGCCTATAAAATCCGCAATGAATTTACGCGCATTCGCCGCAATCAAAGCAAAATGTTCGATATTATGGCGATTTTGTCGCAGCTAACGCCAACCGAGGTGGAAATCATCGATTTGCTGCTTCGGGATCAAAAAATCGCGCAAATAGCGGAGGCTCGCAGTGTAGAAATATCCACCATCAAATCGCAAATAAACGTCATTCTTAAAAAATTCGGAAAAGCCCGGACGAAAGAAGTGATCAAGCTGATCCGGGAACTGCATATCACGCATTTGTTTCATACAATTAAAAGGGGAAGCTGAGTGCTTCCCCTTACGTTTTATTACTGTTTGACCGCTTTCTGAAACACGTCTTTATTGACAAATTTATCGGCTGGAACTACGCTCTGAAGGCTGCCGTTCTGTACGAACAGCTTTTCCAGACTTTCAAACCATTTATTCACCGTGCCGTCGCTGAATTTATTTGCTTGTTCGCCGTTGTCGAGCCATTGCGTCGTTCCTACCTGAATTTTCAGCGAATCTTCCGGTACTTGCGTGAACTTGGACGTCAATTGAACAGCCTCGTCGATATGCTTAATCCGGTAATCGTTGGCTTTGGTCCAAGCTTGAACGAATTTTTGTACGAGCTCCGGTTTCTCCTTCAGGAATTTCGGACTGGCAACCCAGCTTTGCGGGAACACATAGTCCGGGAAGAACGTTTTATTGTCTCCCAGCTTGACGATTTTATCCGCGCCTACTTGCTTTTCAATCTCTGCCGTGTACGGCGCCCAGATCGCTACCGCATCGACTTTACCGGAAACGAACGCAGATACGGCGCCTGCTACGTCCATGTTCAGGATATTGACGTCCGAAGGCTTCAAACCGCCTTTTTCAAGGCCAAGATTCAAAATCATTTCACCCGACGTTCCCTTGGGAACGCCCACCGTTTTGCCTTTCAAATCTTTCCAATCCTTAATGCCGGATTTTTGTGTGGCAAATACCATATCGCCGGTGTTCAGGCTGTCGATCGCCACGATCGTTCCTTTTCCTTGCGCAGCGAGGAATGTCGCCCCAGGTCCGATATAAGCGATGTCAATGTCGCCCGACGCCATTGCCTGCAATTCCGGAGGGCCGCTCAAAAATTTGACCGCGTTGACTTGAATCCCAGCCTCTTTAAAGTATCCCTTCTCTTCGCCCAGCACGATCGGCGTCGACCCGTGCATATCAGGCATATACGCGACGTTAATTTTCGGCAAATCCTTCGGCGCTGCAGATCCTGCTGGTTTGCTTTGGCCCGGTGCGGCGGCATTGCTTGAGCCACCTGCGCTTCCCGCTCCTCCGCAAGCGCTTAACAAAAGCAGCATGGATGATAAAACCGCCGTAGCTATGAACCACTTTTTTGCAGCTTTTGTTTTTTTTAACATCGTTACCCCTCGTTTCCTTTATTTTTTGACTTCCAGGTATTCCTTATACACTTTCGCCCATATTT
Organism: Paenibacillus gyeongsangnamensis; assembly: GCF_027533625.1. Classification (GTDB taxonomy): domain Bacteria; phylum Bacillota; class Bacilli; order Paenibacillales; family NBRC-103111; genus Paenibacillus_G; species Paenibacillus_G gyeongsangnamensis. The sequence continues at coordinate 94,616 of NZ_JAQAGZ010000002.1, forward strand.
CGTTTTTAATTTGCGAAAAACGTTCCGAAAGCTTCGTCTCCTGGTTGCGCGGATAAGGAATGTCGACTTGGACGATTTCTTTGACTCGTCCCGGTCGGGCGCTCATGATAACGACTTTTTGGGCAAGAATAACCGCTTCCTCCACGTCGTGAGTTATAAAGAAGCATGTTTTCTTCTCTTTCTGCCAGGTAGCGAGCAATTCTTCTTGCAGCTGCGCCCGCGTTTGCGCATCGAGCGCGCCGAACGGCTCGTCCATTAGCAGCACCTCGGGCTGGACGGCGTACGCTCTGGCAATGGCAACGCGCTGCTTCATGCCGCCTGACAACTCTTTGGGAAACGCTTGCGCAAAATCCTTAAGACCGACGAGCTCCAGATAAAACTCCGCCTTCTCGCGACGCTCCCTTTTATTCATCCCCTTCAGCTTCAATCCGAATTCAACGTTCTGAAGCACGGTCTTCCAAGGGAATAAGGCATATTGCTGGAACACGACGCCTCTTTCTTTGCCTGGTCCGATGACGTCCCGACCGTCGACTTGAACGGTGCCGGAAGTCGCATCCTCCAAACCGGCAATAATGTTCAGCAGCGTCGATTTGCCGCAGCCGCTCGGTCCGACGACGCACACGAATTCATTGGGCTCGATAGCCAGATCTACATTGTTCAGAGCGATAACGTCCCCTTGCCGGCCGGCGTACACTTTTTGCAAATTGGAAATTTGAATTTTGGGTACGCCCGTTGCAGCCGGAATCAAGATTTCCGCAATTCCTGCCATCCTGTCAGCCTCCGTTCCAGATAGAGTACGCCTTTATCCATCGCAAAGCCGATAATTCCGATGACGACGATTCCCAATATGATGATATCCATTCGGAAATAAAGCCCTGCTTCCATAATCATGTTTCCCAAGCCTTTGGAAGCTCCTGTGAGTTCCGCCGCAACGAGCGTCGTCCAAGCGCTGGCGAGGCCGAGACGAATACCGACCAAAATATACGGGAACGCGGCGGGAACGACGACTTCCAAAAATATGTCCTTATCCGTCGCGCCGAGCACCCGGGCCGCTTTAATCAGGGTCGGATCGACATTGCGCACGCCCTGATAAATGGAAATGACCATTACCAAAAATGTCGCTACGAAAATGACCAATATTTTGGCCCCCTCCCCTACGCCTTCCGCCACAATGACGAGAGGAATCAGCGCAATCGGCGGCACCGTGCGGAAAAATTGAATCCACGGTTCGATCAACCCGCGCAGCATGCGGTACCATGCCATTAGAAAAGCGACCGGAATGGCGACGAGAAGACCCAGCAAAAATCCGCACAGCACTCTGAAAATACTTGCGCCAATGTTTGCTCCTAGCCGGCCGCTTGCCAGTTCGGTCACGAACGCCTTCATAATTGTCCATGGATTGGAGAGAATAGATCCTACCGAAGGTATCATCGATATTAATTGCCAGAACAGCAGTCCCGCGATGAGCGAAATCAGCACCATGACATTAGGATGAATTTGTTTCCGTGAGGGTGCTTGGATTGCCTTTCTTTTCGGCTTAGATATAGCTGCTTGAGTCATCGGAAGCTCCTCCTTGCTCTAAAAAGTTCTAGGCGCCGTAAGCCGATTTCAAAGCGGAACCGCCATACTGCGCTTCCAGCCGGTTCGCCGCTTCGTACCAGCCTTCCCGCCGCAGCCGCTGCACCCAATCGCTGACTGTGACGTATTTCCATGGACCGGTTTCAATCACTTTTTGCAGCGGATCGACTTTGTGTCCGACTTTGTATACGTTTATCTGCATCCACTCGCTCAAGCGGTGATCCATTTCTTTGACGACATTCGGATGTAAATGCGCGACATTATTCGTTTGATATGGATCGTTCTCCATATCAAACAGAGAAATTTCCGGAAAATCGTAAAGTCCGGTATGGTAAGTGCGGACAAAGTACCATTTGCTGTCACGCACCGCGCGTTGGCAAACGTAAAGCGCATGATCCATAACGAGATATTCCCGGCCTTCCCACTGTTCTGATTTCAATGCCGGCAAGAACGAGGCTCCGTCCCAACCGGAGGGAACAGGAAGACCGACCATGTCGGTAATCGTGGCGATGACATCTACATTGTAAACGAATCCGTCTATAACTTGTCCGGGTTTGGTTACGCCCGGTGCCTTGATAATGAGCGGGATGTGATGTACAGATTCGGTCGCATTGGCGTGCTCCATGTAAATCCCGTGTTCTCCCATCGATTCGGCGTGATCCGCGCTAATGATAAAGCAGACCTCGTCCCGAATGCCGAGCTCTTCCAAAGTTTGCAGAATCTCGCCGATAGCCTTGTCCATATAGCTAATGCCGCCGTCATATCCGTTGATCAGATGGGCAACATCGCCTCGGTTCCGGATCTGTTCCGGCATCGTTACCGGAATCCGGCTTGCCGTCTGCAGGAAAGTCGCGGAACGCGGGAAACTATCCTTCTGATGTTTTCGAACCGTCTCCTCGTCGGGAAACGCCTTGAGCGGAGCACCACTCCACTGGTCGGCATATTCTTGCGGATATGTGTACATCGTGTGCGGGTCCCAATACTGGATATGAAGAAAATAATTATCCTCTTTGCCGTAAGATCGCAACCACGGGATGATCGCAGCATTCACTTCGTCAGCATTTTCGTTGCCTTCCTTAAGCGAATGCGTGTGCACTTCGTTCCAGCCGGCAAAGTACCACCAGGCATGGTGTCGATCTCCAAACGAAGAGAACGTGACCGTTTTGTAGCCCGCATTGCGCAAATATCTGGTGAAGAAAGGCACGGTTTCACTGTGTCCGTCTCCATCCGGATAATCGAATTCGCAGCCGGGCCCCCAATGGGTGAGTGCACCGTGATTGACGCCGAATCGCCCGGACATAAAGCTGGCCCGCGACGGTACGCACGGCGACGAAGCGCAATAACAGGATTCGAACCGCGCCCCTTCTGCGGCTATCCGGTCAATATGGGGTGTCGTATTTCTTTCGTACCCGTAGCAGCCCATATGGTCCGGCCGCAGCGAATCGATATCGAGGTATATGATTCTCACTCAAAACAGCCTCCTCTAACATTGTTAGCGTTTTCTGATTGCGTTTTCATTATATCGCCCTTCTCGCAACAGAATAAGTTTGAAGTTTTTTCATACTTTTTCGTTCTAGATCTGATGCAAACATTACCCGCCTGGTAATATTCATCCGTCGAATCCGAGAAGAATTCTTCGGGCAAATCGTCTTGTATGTCTACCAACACGGAGAAAAAACATTCGGGTTTCACTGCGAATGGCCGGAATGTAAAGCAGTTATCGCAGATTTTTCTATGATGACTGCTTTTTTTCGATAAGTTGAATAGGACGTATATCGTATCTAATAAAATACAATAAGGAGCAATCCCAACAGAGGCGTTGGAGAAAAGATCAAGGGGATGAAACTTATGGTTCAACCGTATGATATGCCGTTAGATGAGCTGCGAATCTACCGGCCGCTATTGACCCGTCAGGCTGATTTCGCCGAATTTTGGATAATGACCAAAGCTTACATGGATCAGGAACCTTACGAAATCGAAATTCGACCGGTATATTATCCTGTTGAAGGAGTACGGGTATATGATCTGTCTTACCGGGGATATAACGGGGCCCGTATTCGATGTTGGTATGCCGTGCCTGATCGTCCTGGACCTCATCCGGGGATCGTGATGCACCATAAGTACAATTTTTATGACTTTACCGGCGATATACACGATGTCGTCAATATGGCATTGCACGGGTATTGTGTTCTTGGCATGTATGTACGCGCCCAAGTGAGAAGCGAGGACAACAGTATATCACCTAGTGGTCACGCGCAAGGATGGATGAGCCAAGGCATTCTGCACAAGGAGACGTATTATTATCGCGGTGTTTATATGGATGCCGTTCGCGCGGTTGAAATATTGGCCGGGCGCAAGGAAGTGGACGCCAGCCGTATCGGCGTTGTCGGCGGTAGTCAAGGCGCCGCATTGGGGTTGGTTTCCGCTGCCTTGACAAATATTCCGAAAGTCGTCGTTGCGGAGTATCCGTATCTTAGTGATTTCCCCCGCGCCATCAATATGGCGCAAACCGGATATTATTTAGAACTGAATGAGTACTTACGCCATGATCCCTATGCGGAAGAACCGTCGATGAATACACTTACATACTACGATGTGATGAACTTTGCGCCTTGGGTTAAATGTCCGGTGCTTATGTCCATAGGATTAATCGATACGATTACACCGCCGTCGACCGTGTTTGCCGTGTACAATCATCTGCAAACGGAAAAGGAAATATGTGTTTACCGGTTTTTCGGTCATGAGTATATCCCCGACTTTGTGACAAAAGAGCTGCAGTTTCTACGGCAAAATCTGCTTTTGTAGCTGTCATTGAATTGGATTCCTCCGAAATTGGAAAGATAAATTCAGTCCCAATTTTGGAGGTTTTTGCATGTTTCGGTTTCTGCCAAAAAAACAAAATCCACCTGCATTTCAGAAAAAGCTCGCTGCTATGGTGCCGGCAAATGAACCCAATGAAGAATTGACAACGGATCTCGGGCAAAATGAACAAATGCTGCGAAGGATCTTTCAAAACTGTTATGATGTGGTGTTTCATTCCTTTCGCCTCCAAGGTGACATTCAGATTCTGATCGTATATGTTAGCGGTCTGATGGACTACAAACATTTGGACGAAGTGTTCTTAAGACCCATCATCTTTCATGGAATGCCGAAGCATATGGATGAATTCGGTAAGGTGCTGGAAGAACAGTTAATTGCTGTCGGGCGTACGAAAGTAACTAAGAATGTAGGAGACATAGTAAAGCAAGTTTTGAGCGGGAATGTCGCCATTCTGGGAGATGGAGACAACAAGGCTCTGCTCGCGGGCATAGTTGGATGGGAAAAACGCGGCATAGAAGAACCTGCCTCCGAACCCGTCGTTCGCGGACCAAGAGAAGGCTTTATCGAAAATATTCTGACTAATATTAGTATGATACGGAGAAGGCTGCAAACTCCACGTTTAAAAACGGAAATCTTCACCATCGGTGAACTGTCTCAAACCGAAGTGGTGATTGCCTATATTGAGGGAGTAGCCAGAGAATCGATTGTGGAAGAGGTCCGGAAGAGAGTCGGCCGCATTCAAGTTGACGGTATCTTGGAATCCGCATACATTGAGGAATTTATAGAGGATAGTCCGTCATCCCCTTTCCCGCAAATCATCAATACGGAACGTCCAGATGTGGTCGCTGGTCAACTATTGGAAGGAAGGGTGGCGATTCTGGTCGACGGCACTCCGAATACGCTGATTGTCCCAGTCTCCTTCTGGTCGGCCATGCAGACTAGTGAAGATTACTATGAACGCTTTTTAGTCGCCTCCTTGATCCGTTGGCTTCGTTATCTTTACCTGATTATCGCGCTGTTTTTTCCCTCCTTATATGTGGCGATTACCACATATCATCAGGAAATGATTCCGACCAGTTTATTGTTGACCATTACGGCCGCAAGGGAAAGAAGCCCGTTTCCTGCGTTGATTGAAGCGCTGATGATGGAAGTTACGTTTGAAGCGCTGCGGGAAGCGGGCCTTCGCTTACCCAAGCCCATAGGCCAAACGCTTAGCATTGTCGGCGTATTGGTGATAGGAGAAGCCGCCGTATCGGCCGGCATCGTATCGGCGCCGATGGTCATTATTGTAGCGCTGACGGGTATCGCGTCGTTCACGATACCTCGGTACAATTTCGGATTTGCGATACGCTTGCTCCGTTTCCCTATTATATTGCTTGCGGGCACATTCGGCCTATATGGAGTAGCGCTTGCTTGCATGACCATTTTATTTCATATTACCAGTCTTCGTTCGTTCGGACTCCCTTATTTCTCTCCCGTAGCTCCGCTTATTCCGGACGAATTAAAGGACGTCGTCATACGCGCGCCTTGGTACAAAATGATTTTGCGTCCGCAATTCGTTTCATCCAAGAACCTAAAGCGCGTGCCGCCGGGCCAGAAACCAGGATCGAAGCAAGGAAAATAAAGAGAGGGTTAACCAGAAAGGAATGAAAACGTGCCGAGCCGATGGTTGTTAAGCTTACTCATTGGAGTTCTCTCGTTGACGACGGCGGGTTGTTGGGATCGAACGGAAATCAATGACTTAGCGATCACGCTTGCTAGCGGAATAGATGCCATGCCAGACGGGAAAGTCAAAGGAACCTTTCAGTTAGCCCTGCCGTCGGGCTTTGTACAGCCCCAGACTGGCGGTGGCGGCGGCGGCGGTGGCGGCGGTGGCGGCGGCGGTGGCGGCCAACCCTTTATGCTCGAAACAGCAGTTGGGGGCAATCTTACGGATACCACAGAAACTTTTCAGCAAAAGCTGTCGCGGAAAGTGTTTGTAGCGCAGCGGCGCGTTGTTATCATCGGTGAGGAATTGGCCCGAAGGGGACTCAGACAGATTTTCGACTTTTATGGACGCGACCCACAATCCAGAATGAGAACCTTCGTCCTTGTCGCTAAGGGAAACACGGCCACGAATATTTTGCACACGCCCTACCCTCTTGAGAAGGAGCCGGCTGAAGCCCTGCGCGAGCTTGTAAAATCGGGAGTCTCTCTAAAGATTGATATGAAGACGGTGCTTCAAGCGCTGGCTACCGAACAATCGTTAGTGCTCCCGGCCATTGAAAACGTAAAGCAGGATGAGAGCCCAAAGAACACGTTCAGGCTCGGCGGCGCCGGTATTTTTCATCAAGACAAACTGATCGGCTGGATGGATGACGCCCATGCTCGCGGACTCATCTGGCTGCGGGGGGAAGCCCAAGAGGCGAAGATTACGGTCCGTGTACCGCGCAGCCATGGTCTCCTCAGTGCTGGAGTGATACGGTCCAAAGTGAGAATTGAAGCCAAAAAAAAAGGGGGACAAATTGTAATTTATGTAACCGCTCAGTCTGAGGATGACATTTTGGAAAACAATAGTACATTGGATCTTTCAAAACTAGAAAATATCAAAGTGGCGGAGCGTCTGTTATCGGACGATTTGAACAAACGAATCGAATCTACATTACACCTGCTCCAACACCGTTACCGCGCCGATGTGATCGGATTCGGAAAAGTCATTGACCGTACTTATCCGAATGATTGGAAACGGATGAAGACAAACTGGGATAATCAAGGGTTTCCCGAATTGAAAGTCGTGGTTAATGGGGAAGTCAAGGTTCGCCGGATTGGAATGAACGAGCGGTCGTTGACGTCGCCGGGTGAAACACCAATCATTGAAGAGTAAGGAAGAGAGGCTACAACAACCGATGCTCTAACCAAATCGTGAAAGGTCTAAAGATGGAAGTAATCCCTTTGGTCGGATTGGGCAAATGAAGATGGTAAACCAGATCGATTACATATGTGGTTCCCAGGAGGAGGAGGATGGAATATATAATGAGCTCTTTATAATTCCTTCCCCGAATCATTTGGGGAATTTCTTTCATCATGACGAAGATGATGATCAACAGAATGAAGAAGAACTTCATAGCTCATCCCCTGTTTTCTTTTTTTAGGAGCCGACGGAACCACTCGCCCAGTGCCAACAGGAATGTGCAACCAACCGTCACAAAAAGGACGGAAGGAGGAAATACCATCCTGGAGAATTCTTTGAGTTCTATGATGTTCTCCCAGGAGCTAAGGGATAGGGCGGTCAGCAGGAGTCCCGTCGGCAGCACCAGCGGCCGATAGGATTTGAGCTTAAAGCTCTGCGCGATCCCGAGTACCCCCGTAAAATAATAAATGCTGAATTTCATAACCATTCCTGTAATCCAAATAGTAATAAAGATCGGGTCAATCCGCTCCAAAAATTCGGCAGGCTCCACGTATTTAACGAGATTAAAGAATGGAAAGTTCAAACGGCCTAGAAGTTCAGGACCGAGAACGCCAATTCCGCTCACGACGACCAACGTCAAAATAAGAGTTAAGATGGTCATGGCCAAAAAATTCATTTTCAACGATTTTTCGGGTTTATCCATGTAGGGCGCAAACATCATAATAATTGCGCACTCGCTCATCCAACTGCCCGGCGCCAAGGCTCCCATGAATACTTCACTCCACGTAGTTTTTTGCAGGATGGGCTGCAGATTCTCTAATTTCATATCCTTTGTGATAAAAGCGATGACAAAAAAGAGCGCAGAAAACCCGATCCAAGCAACTACGCTGTTAGACCTGCCCAATACCTCGAGACCCAGATACAGCCCATAGGCCGAGAGAAGCGTAAAGGTGGCAATCACTACCTCTATCGGCGTTTTCGGCAGGACAAAAGTAATCATGAAGTCGCTGAATTCACGCTGCACAAAATAACCCACATAAAGAAAATACAGCGCATAGATAAGCCCCATGGCTTTTCCAAACCATTTTCCGAGAATTTTCTCACTGAACTGCACGACGGTTTCGCTCGGATATTTTCGGGTTAATATGGACGCCAAATAAGCGACTCCAAAGCCCATGCATCCCGCGAGAATGGTGGAAATCCAAGCGTCGTTTTTGCTGTACTTGGAGGTGATCCCCGGAACAAAGAGAATCGCTGTAGGCATAATGGTATACACGAGCAAAAACGCCGTCTGCAAACCGGATATTTTGATTTGATCCGTTCCTTTCAAACCGGATTCGCCGCCCTTCCCGCCTGAAAATTAAATTCCTTAACCTTCTCGGCTGATCCCACCGACGGTTCATATAATATCCATACTAGTTAGATATTCCCTTCAGACTGAAATTTATACAAGCTTGATTATGGAATGGATATTTACCCATCAACTGTCGAATAAGTAAAGACTACTTTATGGACGAGTGAAGCTATGCACCTTTCTGTTTGGAATGGGAATCTCGACAATTTCCTTTTTACCGAACGAAAGGTGTTTTTTCTGTCAATTAAAAGACTTATCTTCTCTGGAGCTGCATGACGCTTAGTTGAGCCTGTAATTCCAATATTGATAAATTAACTCATTTGAGTTATTATTAAGCACAGATTGTTAACAGTATAACGTAAACTGTTAACAGAAAACAGAAATGGGGCATAAAAATGAAAGCGATTTTATTGAGGGGGACTTCTTAATGACAACGAGCACTAAGATTGCAGCCAAGAATCCGGGGAATGCCTATTTAAAGCTGATAGGTTCGTGGGCCAGCTGGCTTTTTGACGCGCTTGACGCAAGCATTTTTGGATTTGTTTTATTGTCGATTGCCCATTCCTTTAAAGTTGGTTTGGCTGACGTCGTATCCACCGCTTCTTGGTTCCTGTTGGCTACGGGAATTGGCGGTTATTTTCTTGGAAACATTTCGGACCGAATCGGCAGAAAGAAGACCATTTTAATAAGCGTTTTCATTTATGGCGTAGGCACTTTATTATGCGGATTTTCGCACAGTCTTCTGGAGCTTAACCTTTACAGGTTTATAGTCGGCGTTGCCGTCGGTGGATTATGGTCGGCCGCTGCGGCCTTGGTTTCGGAAGTGTGGAAGCCGGAGGGCCGCGCGAAAGCGATTGCTTTCATGCAAACCGGTTGGTCGGGAGGCGGCCTGTTAGCGGCAATTTTCGCATGGGCGATATTGGATCCGAAAGATCCGGAAACTTGGAGAAATCTGTTCATATATTCAAGCATCCCCGCCCTTTTTGTTTTCGTATACGTAGCCTTGTTTGTAAAAGAATCTCCGGTATGGCTGGCTAACCTTGAATTTATCAGTCAAAAAAAGGGAGCCTCGTTGGGTGAAATATTTAAACCCGCCTATATCAAAGTCACTTTGTTGACTCTGTCCGTTGCGGTTTTTACCCTGTTGGGGTATTGGATCATGAGCACGTTTATCCCGACATACCTGCAAAATATTTTGCACGTAAGAATCGACCAGGCTCCCGTATTCCTGATATGGTTCGGAATCGGGTCTGTCATAGGATACCTTGTTTACGGCGTTCTTGCGGACAAGATCGGCAGAAAGCTTTCTTTCGTTTTATTTTTGGTGGGTATGACGATTATTATCCCTATCTTTACCTATACAGTTAGCCATATGCCTTTAACAAATGGCGTGTTAGATATGAACTCTACGAGCAACATTTTCATATTAGGTATCTGCTCTGCGTTTCTCGGATTCTTTTTGGGGTATAACAGCGGATTCGGCAGCTGGTTCTCGGAGCTGTTTCCGACAAGTATACGTGCAACTGCGGTCGGATTTTGCTTTAACTTCGGGCGTGTCGGCGCAATTGCGGGAATTTTCTTTGTTCCCAAGTTGATTCCGATTATCGGATTTACCATGACGATTACCCTCTCATCTTTGTCCTTCCTGCTTGCAACATGTCTCACGTTAGCTATTCGCGAAACTAAAGGCACGAAAATAACAAGCGGCAATTAATATAAAAAAATGATGCATGTAAAATAGAATAGAATGGGATTGCAAGAAATAAACAGTAACGAGTGATGCAAGTACGAGCATTGTGTTGCGGCTGGAAATGGACAAAGAAAAAGTATCATTCGGCCAAAGTTATTCCGCGGCGTACTTGACTGCCGCGCATCACGCATCACCGAGAGTATGAAAGTGGCCGCCGCCCAGGCGGAAGTAATGAATCCCTCCAGAACGACTTTTCGGTTATCTCGAGGGCGATTATTATGTTGGCGGGAAATCGTTTTTCACCACTTGCCTCAGCAGACCATTTTACGTACAATGGGACAAATGGGAATTGCATCGGAGCCAATCTTCATTTCAAAGCCGATGCGGAATTATGAATTTCCAGAGGCTTATACGGATTTATGGAGGTATGTTTTATGCAAATCTTGAAATCGGAAAATCTGCATGTGCAAGCATATAACATCATAAAAAAAGCTATACTCGAGGGCCAATATCAACCAGGCGAAAAAATAAAAGAAATCAAATTAGCCGAAATACTGGGAGTTAGCCGCGGACCTGTCAGAGAAGCCATTCGCATTCTTGTGCAGGAAGGTTTGTTAGTTCAAATTAACGGCCATTTATGCGTTTATAAACCAACGTTTCAAGACTTGGTGGATCTTTACCAGTGTAGGGAAAGCTTGGAATCCCTCGCGTCCGGACTTGCCGCCAAACATATTACGGATGAAGAGTCAGAGGAACTTTCAAGCATACTCCAACAAACGAGAAAAGCTATAGCCGCCAATAACCGGTCGGAGATTATTCAATGGAACACCTTGTTTCACGATAAAATTATTCACGCTTCCCGCAATAAAGAATTAATTAACGTTTTGAATACGATTCGGTCCAAAGTTTTGTTTATGCGGAACAGCGGTCATCATGCCTATTTTAGAGAAGATGATTTTATCGATGAACACGAAGCGGTTTATCGAATGATTGTAGCAAGAGATGAAGTTAATGCCGTGAAAGAGATGAAACTTCATATACAAAAGGATATAGAAAAATTTTATGCTCTGATTGAAAAAACTCAGGGAGGCAACAGTTCGTTTTTAAAATAAGCATAGCGCTTTAATGAATTTAAACGTTCTGAATCGGTAAAACAAGGTGAAGCACTCAATTGAGCGCTTCACCTTATTTTATCAGAAGGAGTCTTCCATTATTCCCATTTTTTGGATTTTTCACGGTCATTTATTGCAAAGGTGCGCTTCAACCGGTATGCTTTGAAGCACCCGATCTCCATCACACAAATAAGTCTCCCGGCACATGTTCATAACGACGCACACATGGACAGGCAAAATTTCGATCCTGTCGCCTACCTTCAGCGAGTTCGTCGGCGAGACTTCGCAAACGCCATGTTCTTCGGATAATCTCACGATACGAAGATCCGGAAATTCAGGTACAAGCCCATATCCGTAACGTTCATCGCGGGTCGGGGTCAGTGTTTTTGAGCCGGCGTCAATCACAAGCCGGTCCGGACTGGGACGGCTGACAACCGTTGCAATGATTGTAGCGGCAATGTCAGATACTTGGCATTTGTGAAGTTCTTCGGTTCGAAGATCATTAAAAATATAAGTTCCCGACCGAATTTCAGTTAGTCCTGGAACTTGAAGCGCATCTTCGCTAGTTATGGTAGACCCGGCGCTAATGACCGAAATTCCGAATCCTGCAGCTTTCAACGCATCCGCCGTTTCGATCATGCTGCGCGTCTCCCTATGCGAAATGTCCCGTATCACGGTTTCGTCTGTTGTATTATGAGCGTGGCCGGCATGTGTCATAATTCCGACCAAGTTAAGCTTGGAATACTGCCGCGAATACTCCGCGAGCTTCACGGCGGCTTCGGGTGATATAACCCCGCACCGATTCATTCCGGTATCCACTTCAATCATGAAATCGAGAGTTCGATCATTGACGGTGACCGCCTCCGCTAGCGCATCGACGGCACATTCGCTGTCTACCGTAAAACGAAAATAGCCTGTTGAGGTTTCCAGCAACTTTTGCAATCGGGCGATTTTCACCTTTCCTACCAACGGATAAGCTATATAAATATTTTGAATGCCATGCCGGGCCATCGTTTCTGCTTCGCTTAATTTGGCGACAGTGATGCCAACAGCTCCGAGAGCAATTTGCCGTTTGGCCCAGTACACGCTCTTATGCGTTTTGATATGCGGGCGCAGGGCAACACCGCGCCGGTCAGCCAACGATTGCATTTTTATCAGATTTTCCCCCGCTTTTGCCTGATCAATGACCACTGCCGGGGTATCCAGTTCATGAATATACATACGCCATCTCCTCTATGAATTGCCGCATGAATTTTTACCAGTGCAAAACAGTACCCACACCTTGTTCTTTTGCCATCTGGATGGCAAGAGTTGCTGTCGTAATATCCTGTAAGGCAATCCCGGTCGAGTCAAAAACGGTAACGGAGGTTTCAAGCTGCCGTCCCGTGTGCTTTCCTAATAAAACATTTCCAATTTCGGTAACTTGGCAATCCTCCAAACCTTGCAGCTCACCGATCGTTCGAGACTGATGCTCATCGTCAACAAATATTTCTGCAAGTTGCAGAACAGATTTATCCAGTTCCGATTTTCCTTTCGTATCGGCTCCCATTGCATTGATATGACAACCGGGTTTTACGTACTCCGTAAAGACAAAAGATGATGTAGCCGGTGTAGATGTCACGATGATATCTGCATCCAAAATAGTTTCCTCTACCGTTGAACACACTTGTAAATTGACCTTGTCTTTAAAACGATCTATATAATTAGGCAACGATTTCCCGGAATGACCTAAACACCGGACCTCAGTGATACCCGGCCGAACGAAGAGAAGCCCTTCTGTTTGAATCATACCTTGTATTCCCGTCCCAATCACGGCAAGCTTCCTTGCTTGTTTCGAAGCAAATAGATCTGCGGCAACAGCGCCTGCCGCCCCTGTACGAATGGTTGTTATATAGTTGCCATCCAAGAAAGCCGTTGGTTTTCCAGTATTCGGATCGATTAAAACGATAGTGGCCTGATGTGCCTCCTCATTCATAATTCGATTATTTGTCCAGAAACCGGCGGCCTTTAAACCAAGAGTGTCTTTGGCGGGTAAATACCCTGATTTGACTCCGAAAACGGCGTTCTCGGAAAGTTTTTCTCTGACGATCGGAAATGTAAGACCTTCCTTTGAGGAGTTCGCCGTGTAGGCATGTTTAACCGCCTCCATAACCATATCAAAAGTAAGCAGATTCTTTATATCATCCGTCGATAAGCATATAATATCAGCCAAGTACTCCAACTCCTAATCGGTTAAGTTCTATGTCACACTTGTTTACGAAACAAAGCTTTTCCGTTTCGAATCCCTGTCACTTTTCCATCCTTTAACACTTCTTTGCCGCCTACAATCACATATTGAATTCCCTTTGCAAACGATTGCGGGTGCTCGTAAGTAGCACAATCCTCAATGGTAGCGGGATCAAAAACAACAACATCCGCACGAAGTCCGGGCTTCAGGAATCCGATTTGATCAAGCCTGAATATTTGCGCTGTAAGTCCCGTCATTCTGTGAATGCCTTCTTCTAAAGAATAAATTTTTGATTCATGCACGTAACGTTTAACAATGCGTGGGAAAGTTCCGTATAATCGTGGATGAGCCGTATCACCGCTGTAAATTCCGTCGGAACCGACAACGGAACGGGAATGTTGAAGAACAGCGATAAGGTCTTCCTCTGTCGAATTCATTAAAATAACCCCGATCTCTCCACCCTCCTCAAGAAGTAAGTGAAAAGCGCACTCAAGAACCGGTTCACCTCTCAAATGCGCGATCTCAGTCAATCTCATACCTTGATATTTCTTGTTTTCGTTTGTTCTAAAAGCATTTAGAATGACGTTTTCATAACCGATTGCCTTCATTCGATTTTCCCAGCCGGGAATCCCCGACTCGATATCTTCCGCCGCTTTTTGCTTTAACATCGGATTAGACAGTCGCACCAACATCTCCTTCACTCCCCCCTCCAACAACCAGGAGGGAAGCAAGGCAGCCAAGGTGGTATTGCCGGCAAGATAGGGATACATGTCCGAGCTTGTCCAGACACCATCTTTCATTAGCTGATCGAGAAGCGTCAAGGTTTCGTTTACCAAACCGAAATTTTGTTTTCCGACCGTTTTATGATGGGAAATATGAACGGATACCCCCGTTTCCTTGCCAATTTTGATAGCTTCCTTTACGGATTCAACCAAACCGTCCGCTTGATTTCTCAAATGGGTAGCGTATACCCCATTGTATTTGGCAATAACACGGGCGAGTTCAATGATTTCATCTTCGTCAGAATACGCGCCCGGAGCGTAAACAAGACCTGTTGACAACCCTAAAGCCCCTTGCTTCATCGCTTGCTCCAAAATAGCTTTCATGTGATTTAATTCTTGGCTTGTCGGCTTTCGATTTTCAAATCCCATGATGGCGCTGCGTATGGTGCCATGCCCGATCAAAGAAGCAAAATTTACAGCAGGCTTCGCTTGCGCAACCTTATCAAGATATTCCGAATACGATTCCCAATCCCAACTAACATCCGGAAATCCCAGAACGGGAGCGGAATAGGACTTGTAGGTTTGAACCCCATCATTTTTGAAAATAGGAGCCACCGAAAAACCGCAGTTCCCAAGAATTTCTGTCGTTACCCCTTGCGAAATTTTGGGCAGCGATTCAGGATGATGCAGCAAGGCCAGGTCCGAATGCGTATGCGAGTCTATGAATCCGGGGCAAATAACTAGACCGGTTGTATCGATTTCCGTTCGGCCACGTTCTGTAATTTGTCCAATTTCAACAATCAGTTCTCCATCGAGAGCAATGTCCCCAATAAAAGACTCGCTTCCGGTTCCATCGACAATTAGGCCATTTCTGAGCACCAACTCGTACATTCGTTTCTCCTCCTATGGTTCAAATTCCCCGTCCGCCATCGACATCCAAAATCGATCCGGTTACCAGAGAAGCATCATCTGAAGCTAAATATAAAGCGGCATTGGCGATATCTTTCGGTTCTGCCAATCTGCCAAGGGGAATGGATGAAATATACATCTTCTTTGCTTCCTGTTCATCACGTTCTCCAATGAATCCTTTTAACATGGGTGTATTGACTGCTACCGGATTGATGGCTACTACACGAATTTGATAGTCGGCCAACTCCATAGCTAACGATTTGGTAAGGGTAACGACAGCGCTTTTGGAGGCTGCATATACATTTTGTCCAGCTCTGGGGCGAGAAGCGGAAATCGATGCTGTGTTAATAATAACACCCCCGCTTTTTTGCATTTTAAAAATAGGGACAGCATACTTACAGCCCCAGATCACTCCCTTTACATTGACATTAAAGATATGATCAAATATTTCTTCCGTAATATCTTCAATGTTATGCGGACTTAAGGGAACACCCGCATTATTATAGACGATATCCAGCTTGCCAAATTGCCTGAGAGTTTCTTCATACATCCTTTGAACTTCATCTGCTTTGCTGACATTAACTTGGACAGGGAAACATTCTCCTCCTGACTTACGAATCATCTCGCAAGTTTCTTGAGCTGCCTCCAGTTTAAGATCAGCAATTACAACCTTCGCCCCTTGTTCGGCAAACAAATGAGCAGTGCTTCTGCCAATCCCGGATCCTGCGCCGGTAATTACCGCCACTCTATCTCTCAGTTTCATCATACTCATCTCCATTAATCAGTTAATTATAAAGATGACAGGCAATTTTATGCGAATTTTCCATTTCAATCATAGTTGGCTCTACTTCTTTACATACCGGTTTCACCATCGGACACCTTGTATGGAATCTGCAGCCTTTGGGCGGATTGACAGGACTGGGTACATCACCCTCCAATATAATTCTCTCTCTGCTTCTTTCCTTTTCCGGATTGGGAAGAGGAATGGCGGAAATTAATGCTTGTGTATATGGATGCAGAGGATTTTTGAACAGCTCGCCCTTAGGTGCGCTCTCCACAATTTTGCCGAGATACATTACGGCTACTCGATCACTGATATACTTGACGACATTGAGATTGTGGGAAATAAACAAATAGGTAATGTTATATTCATTCTGAAGCTTCTTTAACAGATTGATGATTTGCGATTGAATGGAAACGTCCAAAGCGGATACCGCTTCATCGCAAACAATGAATTTGGGAGAAAGCGCCAGTGCCCTGGCAATAACAATGCGTTGCCGCTGTCCGCCGGAAAACTCATGCGGGAACCTTGTATAGGCATCTTCATTTAACCCGACATGGCGCAGGAGCTCATAAATTTTTTCCTTCTGCTCTCGGGTGCTGTACAGTTGATGAATTTGAAACGGCTCTCTCAGAGTTTCCCC
Source organism: Paenibacillus gyeongsangnamensis (assembly GCF_027533625.1). GTDB lineage: Bacteria > Bacillota > Bacilli > Paenibacillales > NBRC-103111 > Paenibacillus_G > Paenibacillus_G gyeongsangnamensis. The sequence goes on from NZ_JAQAGZ010000002.1 coordinate 111,342, forward strand.
TATACGCTTCCTAGGATTTAGTGAAGCATATGGATCTTGAAAAATAAGCTGCATATCTTTTCTAAAAGGCAGCAATTGCTTTTTCGTCAGACTGTTGATTGCTTGGCCCCCGAATTTAATTTCCCCTTCGGTGGGTTCCATCAGCCGAATAATCGTTCTTCCCAAAGTGCTCTTGCCGCAACCTGATTCTCCAACCAAGCTGAATGTTTCTCCCTCGAAAATCTCCAAATCGATGCCATCAACAGCTTTTACGTAATTTTTCGCTCCTTGCAACATTCCGCCGCTTAGAGGGAAATGCTTTTTTAAATCCTTTACTTCCAGCAAGGGCCGCTTCATTACTGGTTCGCTCCCCTCAATTGCAATGGTTGTGAATGAACGCAACGAACATAATGGTTCGGAGCGATTTCCTTCAATTCGATATTTTCCATTTCGCACTCTCGAGTTTTATGGGGACAACGGTCTTGAAACCTACAACCCTTAGGCATATTTTTTGGAGATGGCACATTTCCTTCTATGACGAACAACTCTTCATCATCCGTATCCAAGGTAGGAATACATTTTAGCAGCGCTCTCGTATAAGGATGCTGCGGAGTATTGAAAATTTCATTTACGTACGCGGATTCTACGATTTGTCCCGCGTACATGACAATGACCTTGTCGCAAACTTCTGCGACAACCCCCAGATCATGAGTGATGAGCATCACACTCATCCCGTTCGTCTTGGATAATTCCTTAATAAGCTCGAGTATTTGCGCCTGTACGGTAACGTCCAAAGCGGTAGTCGGCTCATCCGCGATCAATAGGGCCGGGGAGCAAGCCAATGAAACGGCAATCATGATACGTTGTCTCATACCACCCGATAGCTGGTGGGGGTATTGTACCAACCGTTTCTCCGGCTCCGGAATACGAACTTCTTTCAGCAAGGCAATCGCTTTTTGCTCAGCTTGTTTCTTTGATAGCTTTTGGTGTTCAATTAACGGCTCCATAATTTGATAACCAATAGTGAAAACGGGGTTAAGCGAAGTCATGGGCTCTTGGAATATCATCGAAATCCGGTCGCCTCTGATTTTTCTCATGTCTTTCTCGGTATACTTTGATAAATCATTCCCTTGAAAAAGGATTTGACCTTTTGAAACTCGGCTAATACTGCGATCCATCAACTGCAAAATGGTCAATGCGGTCACACTTTTTCCACTGCCGCTTTCCCCGACGATTCCAATCGTTTCCCCTGCATTTACCGAGAAACTGACATTAGCTACGGGAGTAATGACTCCGCGTTCTGTTTGAATTTGAACCTCCAGGTTATCGACCCTTAACAGTTCCACGCCTGGTTACCTCCCTTTTTGTTTAGGATCCAAAACATCACGAAGACCGTCTCCCAACAAATTGATTCCCAGGATGGTCACCGCAATAGCCAATCCCGGAAATATCGACATCCACGGCGCATCCGTCATATGCGTTCTCGAATCATAGAGCATGTTCCCCCAGCTCGGCTCCGGAGGCGGAGCGCCCAAACCGATAAAGCTTAAGGAGGTTTCAGCTAAAATCGCATAAGCGAAATATACAGTCGATTGGACAATTAACACGGAAATGCAGTTGGGAAGAATATGCGAGAACATGATTCGGGTATCGCTTCCGCCCAAAACACGAATGGCCTGTACATATTCGCTTTCCTTCAGACTAAGAACCATACCTCTTACAAGTCTTGCAAATCTTGGAATGTATGTGATGCCTACAGCTAAAATTACATTGCTTAGTCCGGGCCCTAACAACGCCATAACGCCGATTGCTAGAATAATGGTAGGGAAAGACATCAGCGCATCCATGGTCCTCATGATCACGGAATCGACCGTTTTGCCAAAATACCCGCTGATTACTCCCAGTACGGTACCAATCGTCGCCGCAATGGCCACTGAAAATAAAGCGGTAATCACCGTGATCCGCGCACCATAAACCACTCTGCTAAAAATATCCCGTCCGTAATCGTCTGTTCCCAAAAAGTGAAGCCCTGACGGCTGAGACGAAGCATTCATATAATCGTTGTCTTTGATCGGATCAAATGGAGCAATAACGGGAGCCAGCAAGGCCGCTAGTAACAAAAGAAGGCAAATAATCAATCCAAGGACAGCCGTTCTCCTATTAAATAACCTTTTCATAAATAGAGCGTACATTGAATCGTCCCCTTATGAATAATGAATTCTAGGATCGAGCAAGCCATATAAGATATCCACGATAAAATTCACAAGGAGGTAAATAAATGCGATATACATGAGAATCCCTTGAATAACCGGATAGTCTCGATTCATGATGGATGAGACAGTTAAAGAACCGAGCCCCGGCAAATTGCATACAATCTCGATGACAACCGTTCCTCCAAGCAGAATGCCGAAATTAATCCCTAGTACGGTGATAATCGGCAACATAGAGTTTTTCAAGACATGCTTTAATATGATGACAGACTGCTTTAAACCTTTTGCCCTAGCCGTCCTGATATAATCTTGATCTAGCACGTCCAAAAAGCTTGAACGCGTCATTCTGCTTACAATCGCCGATTGAATTAATCCCATTGCAAAGGCCGGAATAATAAAATACTGAATATTTTGCATAATATTCATGTCTATGGAATATCCGGCAAAAGGAAGTAAATTGAGCTTCACGGAAAAAAGCATAACCAATAAAAGGCCGGCCCAAAATTCCGGAATGGACAATCCGATTAACGACAGGATCGTAACAACATAATCGGTGAAAGTATTACTCCTAACTGCGGAGACAATGCCAAGCGGAATGCCGATCATGATGGAAATGGCAAATGCTGCGACCGACAAAGTCAGCGTTACTGGAAGCCTCTGAAGTATCAGCTCCGCTACAGGCATGTGACTATGAAGGGACATACCGATATTTCCTTGAAACACTTGTTTAATCCATGAAAAATACTGCACGTACAGAGGATCGTTCAAACCGAGCTGCTGCCGCAACTCTTGCAAAGCCTTGGGATTCGACTCGCTACCCAGCATGACGGCGGCCGGATCGCCGGGAATTAGATGAATGTATAAAAAAACGACGATTGAAAGAATTAACAAAATAACAACCAGGTTTAATGACCTTTTTATCATGTAATTATACACAAGCGCCCCTCCATTTCCTGCTTATAGAATTCCGGTCATATTTTTCAAGGGGTGCGGGTGGCGCCCCCTTGAAAATGGAGTCGACGTTACTGTTTATTTTTGAGCCATACATTCCAAAATCTCGGATAATTGTACGACCAGCCTTTATACCCGTCTATTCCTTGGGAAGCTTCCAATCCGGGCAAAGCATATGTGGAAATAAACGGTTTTTGATCAGAAACGAGCTTCTGAATTTGTCCGACAAGGTTTACTCTTTCTTGTTGATCAATGGAAGTCGCTGCCTTATCCAACAAGGAGTCAATCTCCGGGAAATTAAAACCGTTCACATTGGATTTTCCATACAATTCGGTGCGGTATACGGAGGTCGGGTCGGGTCTTGGTGTATTGTGAGTAATCAAAATGTTGAAATCCCCCGTGTTCCTTCTTGTGCTGAGCCATGTCGGCCAATCCAACCATTCGATTTCTACATTCATGCCTACCGCTTTTAATTCCTGTTGCAGCGTTACCGCAGAACGTTCATGATGTTGATACGCTTTAGATGCGGATATCACGATTTTCTCGCCATTGTATCCGGCCTGTTTGAGCAATTCCTTCGCTTTTTCCGGATTGTACTCATTAGGAGTTTTATGTACATCTGTAAACCAATTCTTCAATAGAGGGCTAACCGGTGAAGTCGCTTCTTTTGCTAACCCGTAGAACGCCACATTGGTAATTTCCTTCGTGTTGATCGCGTAAGCGGCAGCCTGTCTCATCAGGACGTTGTTAAATGGCGGTTTCTTGGCGCCGAACTCAATCATTCCCCAGGAAAGAGAAGGCACATTATAAGTTTGAATTTTATTGTTATTTTCAAAGCCTTTGAATTGGTTGGCTGCGACGTCGGTTATAAAGTTAACTTCACCCGATTGCAATGCATTGATCCTTACCGCAGGGTCAGTCATGATTCGCAGTACAATCCGATCAGCGTAAGCGATCTTTTTGCCTCCCAGACCACTCAAGTTTCCGTCAACCGGAGAATAATCAGGGAACTTTTTCATTGTCATGCTTTGTCCGGGAACCCATTCTACGAATTGATAAGGTCCAGTTCCAATGGGGTTCTTAACCGTTCCGCCCTGCTCCTCCACCATTCCCTTAGGCATGATCACGGCAGGATAAAAAGGATTTGCCAGCGCCGCTAAAAATCCACCGCTCGGTTTATCAAGCACAAGCTTGATCGTATAGGGATCCTCCGTCACAAAATCTTTAATCGGAAACTCTCCTTTTCGCGGCGATACTTGCATATACCGTTTCAGACTATACTCAATGTCTTCAGCGGTCATTTCTTTACCATTGTGAAACTTCACACCTTTTCTTAGATAGAAGCGGTAAGTCGCTCCGTTATCCAGCACTTCCCATTTGCCGGCCAACATGGGCACGAAGTTGGAATCATCATCTACTGCCACAAGCGTCTCCTGCATATGAAACAAAGGAATCCTGTCCGACGCTACTCCGGATTTATAGGCATCAAGCTGTGTAATATCCGCTCCCATCCCTACGGTGATCGTTCCTCCGGACGTAGGGGCAGAAGCCGCCGAAGGGTTTGTCTGGTTGGAGGATGCGGGCGCTCCACTACTTCCGGATTTGGGTGAACACCCGGCTAATACTTGTAAGCAGAGGAGTACGACAACGGCAAATACCGATAATTTATGAGGCTTTTTCAAGAAGTAACCCTCCTATTTAATAGTCATCGTAATTGTTTTTAAGTCCGACATTTCCTCTAAAACTTTCATGCCTCCCAGACGTCTTTGACCGCTGTCCTGTCCGGCAAATCCGCCAAATGGAATGTGCAACTCCCAATAACTGCTTCGGTCATTAATGTTGACGATCCCTGTTTTGAGTTCTTCCGCCATTAATATAGCCTTGGACATGTTACTGGTAAATACGGCTGATGTTAAACCCATTCTACTCTTGTTAATGATTTCTTTTAGTTCTTTTTCATCGTCAAAAGTTACGATTGGGGCAAGCGGGCCGAATGTCTCTTCGCAGTTGGCTAACGAATCCGGGTGAACATTCCTGATGACCGTGGGTTCGTAAAACAAGTTTGTTTTAAACCCTTCCGCTCTTTTACCGCCGTATAGCACTTCACCACCTTTTTCGATTGCGTCTTGAATTTGAAGATCCATCGTCTTGCAAGTATTTTCTTGGTGCATTGGACCCATGGTCGTCTTCGGATCGAAAGATTCTCCAACGGTTAATGCTTTGGCGTAATCAAGCAATCCCTCTATTACTTCTGTTTCGCGAGACTTATGAACCAGGATGCGCCCGGATGCTGCGCAAACTTGTCCCGCATTAAAAAAACAGGCGGATGCAATTCCATCGAGCGCTCGCTTGTCTAAATCGGCATCCTCCAAGATGATAGTCGGGCCGTTGCCACCCAGCTCAAGGAGTAACGACTTACCCGCCCCCCTCTGAGCAATCATGCTTCCTACCCGAGTGCTGCCGGTAAATCCAATTCCATTCACACCCTTGTGCAAGACAACTTCGTCTCCCACTTCCTGCCCGGGTCCGGTAACCATGTTAAAAGCTCCTGGAGGCAAATCCGCCTCGGTAATACATTGCATGAGCTTCCAGGCAGTGTACGAAACTGTGGGAGAAGGATTCCATACGATAGCATTCCCTGTGGCTATTGCAGGCGCTATATATTCAACGGGAATATTTACAGGATAATTCCAGGGAGTTATGACTCCGTACACTCCTTTGGGTTGCCGGATCGACCATACTCTCTTGGATGGGTCTTTGACGGGAATCACTGAAGTTTCCAGCCATTTGATATGTTCGGAGCAAATCGAGAAGCCTTCAATAGCGCGGGATACTTCAATCAACGCTTCGCTGTAATACGGTTTGCCTTGTTCCAAGGCGATGGCAAGGGCCACTTCCTCTTTCCTTCTCTCAAGGTTATCCGCAATCTTGCGCAATATCCCGGATCGATCCCACACCGAAAGTTTCACTAACTTTTCTTTGCCTGCAATCGCAGCGCTTATTGCCAACCGGGCGTCCTCTCGGTTTCCTTTAGCGACTTCCGCCACTTGCTCTCCAGATGAAGGACTATATGTAAAAAATGTATCGCCTAAATTGTTTTCTTCCAACTTTCCGCCTATAAAATGGGAAACCTTGTTCATTTCTATTCCTCCTATGTGAAAATGATATGAAACATCTTTACTTGGATTACAAATGAATGTATAATTTTTTCTACAAAAGGAATAAAAAAATTCATTAGCATTGTCAATTTTTATCAAAGTAATTGGCTTATATGTTAATTTATATAACACTAATTACTGGTTGTCAATAAGATTTTATTATATTTCTCACGATTTCACTTTAAAAAATTTATATTCCGTGTTATGTTTTATGTCACAAATACTTTTTGTAACGCAATCGTGACATTTTACATTGCATAAATTTTTATATGGATATTTTGAAAAGGGTAATTTATTATTATGAGGTATAATAAGGAGTGTTATGATGAATAAAGACGCTAAAGAAGAATTGCTACGATATGCTCCCATTGCTAATGCAATCGCCCAAACGTTTGGCGACAATTGTGAAGTCGTTCTGCATGATTTATCAACCCCTCAAAATTCCGTTATTTATACAGTTAATAACCATGTAACTGGAAGAATGGTCGGGCAGCCCATCAACCATATTTTCACCCGGGTCCTTTTGTCAAAAAAATTCCAGAATGATGTAGTTGCTAATTATCAAACACAAACGGATGATGGAAGACGTATTAAATCAACAACCGCACTAATTCGAGACAAAGACGGGGTAGCGATCGGAGCTCTTTGCATTAATTTTGATTATCAGTCTCTTCTGCAATTTCAGGATTTTTTAAACAATTTCACCAGTTTAGAGGATGAACCCATCAAAGAGGAAGTTGAACTTTTGGGGAATGTGAAGGAAATCGCCAATCAACTCATTCAACAAATTATAGGAGATTACGATGTAGATACGATGGATAAATCCAAAAAAATTGAGGTTGTCAAATTTATGGACGAAAAAGGGGTCTTTTTAATTAAAGGAGCTGTAGAGAAAGTTGCCGAATCCCTTCAGGTTTCGAAAGTAACGATATACAGCTATCTTGATCAAATACGCAGCGATCGCGCTGAAGCCTAATTTGATTGCAAAAGGTTGTCACGACGCTACCCGCCCTAGAAGGTCTAGAAACAAAAAAACAGAGTGTGATGATTCGCATTCTGTTTTTTTGGGTTGAAGACCGAAGAGCTGCCAGTCCCTCAGATACCCGTTTGCCAGAAACTTTCTGTGCCTGTTAAAAGATCTTCAAACAAATACACTTTCAAGCCTAATAAAACATATTGTAATCGTTTTCTTAATAATGTTCAGCTTCCCTCCCTTTTTATGCATAAATCCATCTGATGCGTTAATACTAATGCACAACTATGAGAAGATTTGGAAATCACAGCGTAATCATGAGGGGGGGAGTCGCTCTGAAGGATTAGCTGATCTTTGCTCGGCGATAGCTTTAACCGGTTTTACTATAGGTACTGCTATCGCCGCCGTGATCGTTGGAAGAAATAAGGAAAAGGCTTTCTGGCCGACAACAGTGACGATTGCTTTATGCATCAGCTGATTTATAAAAGTTTGGACTCAGGATTGTTGTCCAGAGGCATATTTTTCATCTACAATGGGAACCGGTTTATGACGCCGATCGTAGAGGAGTTTATTCGTTTCTTCGAGACAACGTGGTTTTAAACGAGGTTGGAGAGTATAAGCTATCAATGGCTCCTTGAAAGTTTTCCGAACCGCACCAGGCTCCCTATACTCTTATCAATTTGTCATTTAATACCGGTGTGTAAAAAGCTTTCTACAATTTTACGTTGGAAAATAATAAAAACGATCATGAGCGGACAAATGACGATTAATGTCGCCGCTGTAATTAAAGGCCATTCCGCCGCAGATTCGGAAGCTTGGGCGAACAAGGCAAGGCCAACTGTCACAGGCCGATTACTCGGAGAATTGGTGACGAGCAGCGGCCACAGAAAATCGTTCCAATGCGAACTGACCGATACGATTCCAAGTGCAGTCAGGGCCGGTACAGACAAGGGCACAAATACATGTCGCAATAAGTGCCAGGTTACGGCGCCGTCCATTACAGCCGCTTCTTCCAGCTCTACAGGAATCGATTTAAAGGCTTGACGCAAATAAAAAATGGCAAAGGATGAGGCGAACGACGGCAGCACGATCGCCCATTTCGTATTGATCAGCCCCAGATGAAAAATCGTCTCGTAGTTTGGAACGATGAGAATTCCACCCGGAATGAACAATTGGATCATGCAAATGAGAAACAAGAAATGGCTGCCCGGAAAACGTCTTCTTGCAAAAACATATGCCGCCATAATGGCAATAAAATATTGCGCAATGAGCACAACCGTGACGATCCAAAGCGTATTAGAATAAAGCGTCGGAAAATGTGCAGAAGTCCATACCTCTTGAAAGCCCTTCAAGGTTATATGCGCTGGAATCCAGCTTGGATTGTTGAGCAGATCCGAAGACGACCGGAACGCCGCTGAAACCATCCATAAAAAAGGTACGAGCCAAATCCCGCCCAGAATCAGCAAAATTGCGTTAAGCAAATATTTCGAGACGCGACCGAACATTTCGTCATCCCCCTAAAGTTTAAGCAATATAATGCAAAAGTTGAGGGCAGTCCGTTTCCGATAACCGCCCTCTTAAAACATCAGTTATTTTTTGAAGGGCTTCAATGCTGCATCGATTTTGGATTGAGCATCCGCCAAACTTTGGTCAACGGGAGTTCCGGCCGTAAATACGGAATCTATCGAGTCTTGCATCGCTTTACCTACATCTGCATTATTGTGGGTTGTAAGCCAAGCACCGGCATATTGAAGCTGGTCTTTCGGCACTGCGGCTTGCGGAAATTTAGCCAAATATTCCTGAAAGGTCGGGACGTTGTAAGAAGATTTGCGTGTCGCCACATACCCGGAATCCGTGCTCCACTTCGCAGCCTGCTCGGGAGACGTCATCCAGCGAATGAATTCCCAGGTCGCCTTTTGTTTTGCGTCGTTCGTCTTAAACATATAGAGGTTGCCGCCACCCGAAGCCACGGCATATTGTTGCCCCGCAGGCAGAAAAGCCGTCCCGAAATCAAACTTTGCATTATCGCGTATAAACGCCAAACTTCCTGAGGAATTATAGATCATTGCGGCCTTACCGGCTACGAAATCGGCCGGCAGAGTTCCCCCGTTGGCCAGTTTTTCGGGGATAACCTTATCTTCTTTTGCCAGCTTCAACAAATAATTTATCGCGTTTTTCGTTGCATCCGTATTGTATTTCACTTGCGTTCCGTCTTGATTTCCGACTTGTTTATCACCGTTCATTCCCTGCATCATAAGCGCCTGAAAAATCCAAGTATCATTTTCTACGATCATCCCGCCCCATTGAGTTACTTGGCCGGATGCATCCTTCTTCGTGAGCTTTTTAGCGTAAGCCGAAAATTCCTCCCAATTGGCCGGCGCTTTATTGGGGTCAAGACCGGCTTCCTTGAATGCTTCCTTGTTAAAGTAAAGCAGCGGAGTGCTTCGTTGATAAGGAATCGCCCAGAGATGGTCGCCTTGTCCCATCTTTGCTTCCGAAAGCAATCCGGGGAAGAAATCGTTGATATACGCATCGCCGTCTTTGTCATTCTTTACATAAGATTCTAAGGGTACGATGGCTTTGATATCTTGCAACCGGAGCACATCCGTAGCTGACAGGACGGCTACATCGGGCATATCTCCGCTTTTAACCGCTGCCTGCACCTTCGTGATCGTTTGATTATAATCGCCGGAGTAAACAGCCTCTACGTTAATGTTGGGATGAGAATCGTTGAAGCTTTTCACATAGGCATCCATGACTTTCGTTAGTGGGCCGGCAACGGCTACAGGGTAATAAAACTTCAAATTCACTTTTTGCGCGGTCTCTGTTCCTTTTTGAGCCTCGGGCTGCGTTCCCGTTGCGGCTCCGCCATTCGAGCATCCTGCTAGCATTGAGGTGGCTAGCACGGAGATGCCTGCCATTTTGAACATGTTCTTTTTCATTTCGATTTACTCCTTAGGGTTAGTTATAGTGGACTTTTTTGTCAAATACAAAGTAATTCAGCATCATAATACACGATAAGATTACGGCTAAAATAACCGTTAATGTACTCGCCATACCAATGTCCCAGTTTTGGAATGCGGCTTTATAGATGTAGTAAAGCAGCGAAATGGTTGCGTTATTCGGCCCTCCGTTCGTTAAAATATATATCTGATCAACCGATTGCAGGGAATTCACAAGGGCAATGACACTAACGAATAATGTGGTCGGGCCTAATAGAGGCAGCGTGATTCGCCAAAAGATGCGCCAGGGCGAAGCTCCGTCCAAGCGGGCGGCCTCATAAATCTCCCTAGGCAGCTGCTGTAGGCCAGCCAAGTAAAGAAGCATAAAGAAGCCGGCCTCTTTCCATAACGTGATAATCATTAGCGACGGCATCGCCGCATGTACATCCCCCAACGGATCCCAACTCTGCTTGTGAAACCAGCCCATGACTTGGCGGATAAGTCCGATGTCCGGGTTCAGTAGGAACAGCCATATATTAGCTGCCGCAATCATCGGCAAAATATGCGGATAAAAAAGCATGGTGCGGTAAAGAGTGGTAAACCTGACCCGATTGTGAACCATCACTGCGAAAAGGAGGCCCAGGCCCACACCGGTTGGGACGGTTCCCGCCGCGAACACGATATTGTTGATGAACGACTTCCAGAAAAGCGGCTCATGCAGCACAGTCGCATAATTTCCAAGCCCGTTAAAGACCGGGTGATCACCGGTAGCTATATTGGACTCATAGAAGCTTATGATGATCGCATGTATGAACGGATAGTAAGAAAATGCGATAAAAAAGATCAACGCCGGAATCAGCATCAAATATGATCCTATAATTTTATTTTTCATATGATCTTCCTTTCCGAATAACGACAATCGTTTGGCATTCGTAATTCCTGCCGTACAACTCAATTCTTGCCGCTATTTTTTCCTCTGAATAATAAATCGTAATCCCCTCCGGACTCTCTGGCTAGTGATTTAGCTGCTTTTTTTAAAAATGAGGAAATGGGTAATCGATTTCTTTTTAGATAATAGATGTCTTACGGCAGAATGGATAGATCCAGCGGAAGCAAATCGAACTTGTATACTTATCTAATCATAATATACGTGTGCTCCTTGTTTCTCACCTTACTAACTGTAAATATAGATTTCCGTAGGATAAACGTCAATTTAAATATTTGTAAAGATAAATTTATAAGGTTTTGTAAAGCCGCTGAATCCTTATTTACACGTGAGCCGTTTAAGTTATATATTTGTCATGTACAATTATACTGGAAGGTTGGAAGTGATAAACAATATGTCCAAATCAGTTAAGCGTGTACCTCTTTACAAGCAAATCGAACAGTACATATTCGATCAGATGCGCTTGCACGATTGGAAGGCCCATCATAAGCTTCCTTCGGAAACGGAATTGGCCTCGTTATTCGACGTTAGCCGCCTTACGGTGAAGAACGCGCTTCTTAATTTAATGGACAAGGGTCTTGTGTACCGAATTCAAGGCAAAGGCTCTTACATTTCCGATATGTCCGGTGAGCCTGTACTATACGAAGCAAGCCCCGCCGATAATAAGGAGAAATTCATTGCCCTCATCCTTCCCTTGGCGAAAACTATTCGTTCCCTCCACCTGATCAACGGGATAGAGGAAGAATTATCGAAGCACGGATACCATCTGTTATTATGCAAAACGTATAATTCCAAAGAGAAGGAAAAGCAGGTACTGCAGGATGTCCTGCGGTTAAATGTAGCGGGGATTATCATTTATCCCGTGGAAGGAGTAACGTACAGCGAGGATATTTTAAGGCTTACTCTGAATCCATATCCACTGGTAATCGTGGACCGTTACCTTAGAGGGATAGAAACGAATTGCGTTTTTTCCGCCAACTCAAGAGGAGCCTACGAGGCTATTTCCCATTTGATCCAGCTCGGACATACAAAAGTCGGCTTCGTATCTACCGAATCCAAGGATACCAGCAGCATTGAGGATAGGCTCGCGGGCTACGAGCAAGCGCTTGCTGATTTCAAGCTTCCCGTTGAGCACCGAATGAGAAGGACGCAATTTCAATTGGATCAGGTCAACCTCATGATAAGCGAGGGAAGGATCGACGATTCGGTCAAAAGCGAAATACAGTCTTTTATAAAGCAAAATCCCGATATGACCGCCATATTTGCCGTCAATTCCGCACTCGGATTATCCGTTATCGAGACCGCTTCGGATATGGGTATCCGCGTGCCGGAGGACTTATCCGTTTGTTTCTTCGATGATTACGAATTTTCCACGTTTTCCAGAATAGCTCCAACCTGTGTCCTGCAGCAGGAGCATCTGGTCGGCCAAGAAGCGGTAAAGCTTATCCTGTCCTTCATTGAAAATCCTGACCAGGAGCGCCGCAGAGTGGAGATTCCGACAAAATTGGTCATCCGGAAGTCTACCGCTCCGATGGGAGTTCATGCGCCCTAACCTAATCCATAAGGAGAATGAAAATGAAATTTGATTTCCATACTCACCATGATCGATGCGGGCATGCTCAAGATCATAAGCCAATCTAACGTGGCGATTGAAGTTAATACGTCAGGTAAATTAAACGACTGCATGGCCTGGTTCCCATGCGATACCATCTTGGAGAGAGCTCTTTACTACGGCGTTAAAATCACATTCGGTTCCGATGCGCATCAGCCTCAGCGCGTAGCTGACGATTGGGACTTGGTAAGAACGCGGCTGCGGGAAATCGGCTTTAAAGAATGGGCTGTTTTTCGAAACCGTAAGCGAATCATGTTGGATCTGTAAATTTGGGAGGAATACTGAATGTTGAAAATTGCACTTATGGGCGATCTGCATTATCCTGCTGTTACAAAGGAAGATAATCCCTTGTTAATCGAGGCCAGAGATCAATTTTTTAAATATTACTTTCAAACTTTCCTGGAAACGGAAGCGGATTATCATATCTCAATAGGGGATATTACCCATCTTGGAATCAGGGAAGAATTTGAAGCTATTCACCATTATGTGAGAAACGGCAGCAGAAACTTCCGATTTGTGTTAGGCAATCATGATATTTTGGCTTATCCGAAATCAGAGCTCTTACAGTATACCAATCAACCGCGTTATTCTGTGATCGAGACGGATGAGGCACTGCTCGTATTCTTGGATACAACTAAAGAATTGGAGCTGCACGGGTGGGGTTTGGATGCGGAGCAATGGGAATGGCTTCCGGAACAACTGCGGCGGTCCGAAGATAAAGCTTTGATGATATTCGCCCATCACCCGGTTCCGGGCACCACGTCGAGCTCACCGGGTACGGATGCCCCGTTTGAACCCTTCCAGGACATCCGCCCCCTTTTGTCATCGCATAAGGGAACCGGACTTTACTTTAACGGTCATACGCATACACACTCGATAGTAGAAAAGGACAGCTGGCACTATATCCAAACAGCAGCGGCTATATGCCATCCTTCCATAAGGATCATTGAATTGAATAATAATCAAGTACAAATTAAAAGCATTGAGCTTGATGATGAACCCTTTATGAGAAACCGTCAATACCTGCACGATCACTTAAAAGGTTTTCATCGTCCGAAGGGAACCATTTATGAAAGCAAGGATCTTTCTCATACGCTAACGATTAATAAGAGGAATTGAAGCAGTGCATATGATAAGAAAAGGACAGGTGGAGTCATCAAGACCTCCCCTGTCCGCGTCATCGATCAAACCGGACTTTTCCTAAAGTTGTATTCCGCTTGCTATTTCCTCCCTATCCTTTAAAATAATCCGCTCGTTTCATAAAAACCTGTTCAACGCGTTCGACAATTTTTCCGTCCAGCTCGGATTTTTGTTTCACTTCGTTCCACTCTTCGTCTTGCGAAAAAGTTTCCCACTGTCTTGTCCGCTCTTCCATGCTTTCGTATTTCATCGTGTAATACAGCTTAGGATGTTCCTCCAAATCCTCCCAGAAATCACAGACCTGCATGCCAAGTCTGGCAAAAATACCAAGCGTATGATCGGAAAAACGCTTTCGAATCGCATCTATTCTTCCTGGAAGAATCGTATAAATTCTCAACTCGTAAATCATTCATCATTCACGTCCCATCATTGAAAATTTTCAATTCTGATCAACTCCATTTTCAATTATAGATGGTTATTTCTTTTATGAGAAGGAGTGAATAAATTTATACTAAATTACTTGAAGTTAACCCTTGACCTTTCCCTATGATCCCGCCATGGTCATGGCTTGCTTTTCCACTTACTTTTAAAGCGTGGAAGATCTCTAAGAGCTGAGTGGATAGCGATACTTTTCAGCGTGGATGCAGGGAGATGAAAACCGTCCGGAATGAGTCCCGCCCACAGACGATCATCAGCTAGCTGAGCCCAAATATAATTCGGATGACGCTTAATATACGGATGAGCCCCATTGCCCAAATGCGTACTCATCGTAGCCCCAGCTCGAACAGCTGCCTGAATTTGCTCCTTCGAAGCATTGCAGTGGCCTATAGAAGCAACAATCCCCAATTTACATAATTTTTCGATGAACGCAATGGCTCCATTTTTTTCGAAGCCAAGGTCACTTTGCCAATACGCCCGCCGCTAGCTGCGTTCCACTCTAAAAATTCATTCCAGTTCCGGATTCCAAAGAATAGAATAATAGGCAAGAAATTATCACCGCCGATGCAGAAGTTTTGACATGGGGCGTTCTTGGATTCGACGGTAATAGTGCCACCCAAGTAGCACAACAAGCTGCCGATAGGAAACCGACAGCTTGTCATTATCTCTCCGAGATCACGATCGTAATGAAAGTGTTTACTTGAAAGGAATGAAGTGGATTGGTCGCGGGTATGAAAACAGAAGTGCCAACAATTTGTTTCTTAACTAATTAGCATCCGACAACGTAATTTGTTCGGTTGACGGTTAATACATTCAAGCCTTTAGCGGATTTCAAACCACTCTCCACTTTAGTCTTCTTTACTTCAGGTTCCTGTTGAAGCCCCTTAATAAGCTCCGGCTGAAGCGCTTCGGCGAGAATTCTGCCGTCGAAGCCGGATTCCGATCGAAGTCCGATCAAATGGCAAACTGTAGGGGCAATATCGACAATGCCGCAAGGAATATTGGAAACGTAACCTTGCTTAAAGCTGCTGCCGACACCCATACAAAAAGCTTGAATATCGTAAGGACTAACCGTGCCGTGCGTCGATAGAAGTACCGATGAGGAAGTGAGCGTCTGTGTCGTGCCGGGTATGCCGTATTCGTTCGCCGCATCATTCCATTTCGGTTGGATTGCTATCAGCGGGGCGCGGTTATGCGAAATCGGTCCCAGCAAAAGCTCCAGCGGCAGTACGCCTCGCAAATCGACGAACTCCGACGGTCCTGCAAACACAAGCTCGCACCATTCTTGAGCTTGCAGCCACGAGATGAGAGCTGCGACATCTTGATTGGAAAGCTCTTGTTCTGCAGCAGCGTACACATAGTGGCCGGTTGTGACAAACTTTGACTGCAGCCCCAATTCGTCGCAAGCTCTTTGGATATGACCCTGCAGCGATCCCTGCGCTCGCACCGTAGAATGTCCATGGTCGCTTATCAAAAATATGTCCAGCTGTTCGCTTAACCCTTCCCGTTCCACGGCTTTGAGCACCTCAGACAGACAATGATCGATCAAGCGCAGCGCTTCTTTATTTTCCGGAGACCCCAGCCCGTAGTCATGCTGGCTTGCGTCAGGTTCGGATAACCATAGCACCATGACTTGATTATCCGGATTTTTCAAATGAATGTCGGTCAGCGCCCTGGCCGCCCACAAAGCGCGTTCCTTCTTCACTCTACTTCGCTCTTCGGGAACGTTCCCCAACTGGTTATGCAGCTGCTCAAGCTTGCTTACTCCATACCATGAGGACGGATTTACGACCAATTCCGGATGATTCAGGTTCCATAAGAGCGATGCACCCGGCGAGCTGGAAGCGGCAACGGCGAGACATTTCCCATGTTCATGCAGCCGATCTCCCAAGGTCGGACACAAGATGAACGGCTCGGACTTCATCCGACTGTAGGACAACAAGTGCTTGTCGTTTCCGGTTTGGACCAACCCGTCTTCGCCAAATCCGGGTACATATTTCAGATTGCCTACAACGCCGTGACGGCCGGGATAAACCCCGGTCGTCAAGGTGGTCATGCTGACTCTCGTTTCCGACGGATAAGCGGCATGAAACGAAGTGAACAAGGTCCCGCGCTTCATCAGCTCGGCGTAGGTTGGCATAAGCTCAGGATCGAAACTATCCGGCCGCAGCCCGTCCGTCCCGATAATCAGTATGCGGCGGTTTGCCGCATGGCTCTCAGCTTGAAATACCATAGTTGTGCCCTCCTCACGATAAGACATTTACTTTACGAAGCTTCACCAAAGCATTTCCGAACGGCTCCGCTTTTAAAACAAAAGGAAAGCGATCCAAACTTAAGCATAAATCAAAATCTTCAGGCGGAGCGGATGCACCGTCGCGAGTATCCAGAAACTTCCCGGTCTTGCTTTCGTGACGCATAAAACGGACGATTTCGGCAAAATCGTTAGGCTTGCCTTCCAAAGCATTTTTAACATAGTTAGCGAATAACGTATCTTCATCCGCCTCTTCCACGGCTTCCCACCCCATGCAAACCAATGATACGAAATCCGGATTTTTCTCGCGGATGTAATTGATGATGGCCTGCGCGTTGACAAAGCCTCCCGTAATAATCTCATCCGCGTGTATCGCGTTGACAATACCTTGTGTGCCTGCACTGGTCGTATGCACAATGGTTTTTCCTGTAAAATCGACGGATTGGACGGCAAACGGGGAATTGCCGTAATCGAATCCCGGTTGAATCAGTCCGCCGCGTTCCCCTATAAGAATGAACTCAGGGTTGGCTTCCTTTAGTTTATAAGCCGTATCGATGCTGCCGACCGGAAGCAAATCTTTAACTCCGCCCGCTGTCAAATAGCAGGCGACAGAGAAAGCCCGGAATACGTCGATAATTACGGTCAAGCCTTTCGCTTGTCTAGCCCCATCAACAAAATGATAAATATTAATTTCCATAAATAAATGATGTCCTTTCCCATTGTTTGAATGCAATCCGCTATTTACTTTATGAACGCTCTAATCTTGTCCGCCGCTTCCTTCATTGCTTTCTCAGCAGGGATATTGGTGGTAACTGCTTTTTCCATCGCTTTGTCAAGCTCCGTCTCAATCCGTTTCGTCTGTTCGAGCGAGGGCACTTCTTTGGCATAATCGAGCTGCTTCAATGCGACGGTAAAGAGTGGTTCCTTTTTATAAAACTCTTGCATTTCCGGTGACGTTTCTGCAGATACTCGAGTCGTTAAATAACCGGAATTTTGCGAAAAGAAGATGGTTTGCTCCTTGGACATCATAAATTTGATAAATTTCCATGCCGCATCCTGCTTTTCCTTGGACGTCTTAGCCATGATCGCAAAGTTGGCGCCCCCCGTCGGGGTCGCATACTCATTGAATTTCGGCATGAAAGTGGCTCCAAGCGGGAATTTCACGTTGTTCATGATGGTCGACAGACTGGCTGTACTGCTGATAAAGAAAGCGACTTTTCCGTTGTAGAAGCTCGTCTCCAAGCTTTGACCTGCGCCGGAGCCGCTTGTGCTCGTCCCGCCGACAGGGGGCATCATGGACTTATCTTTATTGACCATATCTACCCACAGCTGCAAACCGCGCGAAGCTTCAGGCTTATCCAGCAAAACGGTCTTCATGTCTGGTCCGAGCACATCGCCGCCGGCGGACCAAATCATGGAATAATCGTACCAGCCCGACATGCTGGCCGCAAAGCCGAAGCGATCCGTTTTCCCGTTCGTTACGACCGTCGCTTTTTTCGCCGCCGCAACCAGTTCGTCCCACGTATGCACCGGATTTTCCGGATCGAGGCCGATTTCCTTTATAATATCTTTGTTGTAATACAAAATCGGCGTGCTGCGGTTGTAAGGAAGCGTATATTGCTTGCCGTTCAAAGCAGTGTTGACCATCAGGCCTTTTTTCAGGTCGGCGGCGTTAAAATCTTTATCGGCATTGATATAGTTGTCGAGCGGCAGCAAAGCACCGTTTTGGGCGAACGCCGGCCATACCCGTGTATTCAATTGTGCAACATCCGGTACGCTGCCGGCGACGACGGCAGCCTGCAGTTTTTCCCCGGTAACATCATAGCTTTGCTGGAACACGGGTTTCACCACAACTTCGTTTTGCGATTTGTTGAAATTGTCGATCTGCGTCTGGAGTACCTTCCCCAGCTCGCCGCCCATAGCATGCCAGAACTCGATTTGGACAGGTCCTTTGTTGGTTGCCGCAGCCGTGCTTGAACCGCCTGAGGAAACGGGGGCATTTGCTGCGCCCGTAGCGGCCGGCTTGGCGCTGGAACAGGCTGTAGCAATCATTGTGAGGGCAGTAAGCGCAATGATGGATTTCTTGTTCATTAAGTAGACTCCTTTTTGTGCTTTTTTGATGTAGTGTGTACTGCGGGATTATTTTAAGCCTGTTGTGGCGATCCCTCGAATAATATGCTTTTGCACGATGACAAACGCGATAATGAGCGGCAAAATAATCAGCGATGAAGCGGCCATGACGACATTCCACTGAGTTCCTTGGCTCCCGCCTTCATCCGTGATCATGCTGGCCAGGCCAACCTGGAGCGTTCTTAATTCCTCGGAGTTTGTTGCGACCAGAGGCCAGAAAAAATCGTTATAGTGTGAAATAATACTGATTAAAGCGAACGTAAGAATCGAAGACATCGATAACGGAACCATGACATGCCAAATGATTTGCAGATGGTTGCAGCCATCGAGCGTCGCCGCCTCTTCCAATTCTTTCGGAACCTGCAGAAAAGCTTGTCTTATCATAAAAATGCCAAAGGCGCTGGCGCCAAACGGAACGATCAAAGCCCAATACGTATTAAAGATTCCCAGCTGCTTTATGACAAGGAAATTTGGAATAAAGGTGACATAAATGGGAACCATCATGGTAGAGAGCACGAGCAGAAACATGGCTTGCCGTCCCTTAAAGCTCATTCGGGCAAAAGCGTAAGCGGCGAGCACAGAGCTGACCAACTGAAAGACGGTAATCAAGATCGTCATCGATACACTGTTTCTAAAGTAGGTGCCGAACGGTGCGGCTTTCATCACCTCAGCAAAATTCGACCAATGCAGTGTTGCCGGGATAAATTGCGGCGGATAAACGAAAACCTCGTCGTACGCCTTGAAGGAGGTAACGAACATCCAAATAAATGGAAGCGCCATGAAGAGCGAAAGCACGGACAAAAATGCGACGATCAGCGAATGTTGCAGCGTCTGCATGTTTTTCAAGAGTAATGCACCCACTTTTTGGAGACGTATACCTGCAGCCAAGTGATCATAAACAAGACGAGAAACAGGAACACGGACACGGAGGACGCGTAGCCAACCTCAAAAAACTCGAAGCCGAATTGATATAAATAGTAAATGAGCATGTTTGTGCTGTCCGCCGGCCCGCCATGGGTCATCGTAAACACCATATCGAAATCTTGGAACGAAGCGATGATCGCGACGATCATAATGAACAAAATATAAGGCGAGAGCAGCGGCAGCGTAATTTTGAAAAAAATTCGCTTTTCGCCGGCTCCGTCGATTCGGGCTGCCTCGTACAGGTCTTCGGGAATGTTTTGCATCCCGGCAATGAGCAGAACCGCATAATATCCAACGACTTTCCATACTTTCGCAATGATCACGGCGGCCATCGCCCAACCCGGTTTGGTCAGCCACGGGATTTGCGGTGCTCCGAACAGCCCCGTAAACCAGTTGATTAAACCGAAATTCTGGTCGTACATCCAAATCCATACTGTGCTGACGGCAACCATCGGCGTAATGTAGGGCAAAAAAATCAAGCTTCTGAAAAGACGAATGCTTCTGATTTTTTTATCGAGCAGCACCGCAAGGATCAAGGCGGCGGCAATCGTAAATCCGACGGAAAAAGCTCCGAACACCAGTGTGTTGTTAACAACTTTCCAAAAATCTGCGCTGCTTAACATCTTTACATAATTCGTTATGCCGACCCAATTGAAATCGACCGAAATCAAATTCCAATCGGTCAAGCTAAGCACAAATGTCATAATCAGCGGCAGCAGTACGAAAATAATGAGAAACGCCATCGCAGGAAAAACGAATACGTACGGCGTCAAAATGCGGCTCAAGCTTTTTTTTCTCCGTGACATTCTCATCGGCGCATCTGCCTGTACTCTCTTTAAATTATTTGCAGCAATGTGCCCCTCCACGTCTTCAGCTCCTTTCCGAATCTTTAACTTCATTTTAAGGTTAGTTTGTAATACGAAAATTAACGTGAATTTAAGTAAAAATTAATATATGAGTGATATTTATAAGCTAATCTATAGATAAAATCTATAGTTCAAGGAGTCGGATATCTATGTTTAATTTGCAGCAGTTGAAAATATTAGTGCTGCTTGCCGAACATAAAAAGCTGACGGTTGTAGCGGGCCTGCTCAATATCAAACAACCGTCCGTCACATTTCATATGAAGAAGCTGGAGCAAGCCGCAGGAGTTCCGCTTTTTATTCAAAGGCACAAGCTCATTTTTTTAACGGAAGAAGGCAAAGCGCTGCATCATTTTGCCTCCCGCATCGTCTCGTGGACCGAAGAAGCCCAACAGGTACTTTCCGATTACGCTCATTTTAAAAAGGGGAAAATTATCGTCGGATCGAGCAATACGCCGGCAACGTATTTCCTTCCTAAGCTGCTTGGAAAAATGCGTGAAGTTTATCCCGAGGTAAATATCATTGTGCAAGTGAAAAACTCGCCGCAAATCGTGGACATGGTGAAGAAGTTTGAAATTGATTTTGGTCTTGTCGCCGAAAACAAAATCGTTGATCCTGATCTCGTCATTACTCCTTTGGTTAATGACGAGCTTGGTCTGGTTGTTTATCCGGGTCATCGGCTTGCTGATGTCGAGAAAATAGGACCTGAGCATCTGCAAAACGAATATTGGATTTTGAGGGACCAGGATTCGTCTTCACGCCGGATGATGGAAGTGTGGGCCGGCCAACAGCTAATCGAAAGCAAAGGCGACATTGAGCTCGGGACTACGGAGGCGATCAAACGCGCCGTCATTTGCCGGTTGGGCATTTCCCTGTTATCACGGTTAGCCGTTGAGGATGAGGTGAGGAACGGCCAGCTGATTTATAAAAGTTTGGACTCAGGGTTGTTGTCCAGAGGCATATTTTTCATCTACAATAAGAACCGGTTTATGACGCCGATCGTAGAGGAGTTTATTGGTTTCTTCGAGTCGATGCGGTTTTAAACGAGATGGGGTTCGCTTTTCACATTGAAAATGGTCGATTGTTTCGGGGTTCATTCCTCCACATAAGAAAAATTAATAACGCCCAACCGATGGTTGAGCGTTAGGTGTGTTGATTAAAAACATCCCTAAATCTAGCTATTGTAATGATTCCTCTCTGCGATCTGTTGCCGGCGGCGGAGTTATCGAAAGCTCGGAAATTTCCTGGCGCCATTCCGGAGTCATCTGTATTTGCAGTGCCGCAAGAGAAGGCTCAAGCTGCTCCACATTGCGAGCTCCGATGATTGGCGCCGTCACCGCCGGATGAGACATGACCCATGCTACGGCAAGGGATGCCGGATGCAGCTCACGCCTCCGTGCATATTCTGTGAATCGTTCCGCGATCTGATAATATTGGCTGTCGCCATAACGCAGATTATACGTCTTCTGCTCAACTAAACGGCCTTTAACCTCTGTATTGCCGGATCCGTATTTCCCGGTCAACAATCCGCCTCCGAGCGGGCTGTAGGAAATAACACCAACCTTCTCGGACTCCGCTAATGGCAGAATTTCCACTTCCGCCTGTCTTTTGGCTAAATTGTACATGGGCTGAATGCATTCGAATCGGGCAAGGCTTTCCTTGGAGGAAATGCCGAGTGCCTTGGCGATTTGCCACGCGGCCCAATTGCTGACAGCCGGATAAATAATTTTCCCTTGCTGCTGCAGATCGTCCAAGGCCCTCAGCGTTTCCTCCATTGCCGTATTGGAATCGAAATGATGGACAAAATACAGCTCCAGACGATCGGTATTTAGTCGCTTTAAACTTTTTTCAACCTCGAGCATTATATGCCTGCGAGATAACCCTCTTGCGTTCACGTCTCCCCCGGTTGGCATACACACCTTGGAAGTGAGCACCAATTCATTACGGCTGCCGGCAATCAATTTGCCTAGTATTTCTTCCGAACGACCTTCGTTATATACGTTGGCCGTATCGAAGAAATTGATCCCTAACTCCCGACACCGCTTAAACATGGCAGCCGATGCTTGTTCATCGGCTGCACCGCCAAAAGACATCGTCCCGAAGCAAAGGCTGGAAACTTGAATACCCGATTTTCCAAGAGTTCTATATTCCATTTATATACCCCCATAGATGATGCGATTGAGTATCACTTCAAACCTATTCCGCAGCAACAAATATCTCGCTATTTAATAGAAATGCTTCATATCGCCGGCATTACGTTGCCGCCATTCACCGGAATAAATGCTCCCGTAATAAAACTTGCCAAATCCGATGCCAGAAACGCTACCACATTGGCGATTTCCTGATCGGTGCCGCGGCGTTTCATTGGCACCTTGCTTTCATACAATTCTTGGATTTCCGTATGATTTTCACGATCCTTGTCGCTAATCGTCCATCCCGGAGCGACCTGGTTAACGGTCACCTGATGCTCACCAACTTCCTTCGCCAGCACCCGGTACAGCCCGTCCATCCCGCGTTTGCCGCTCACATAAGCGGATTGGGAAGGGAAATTTTGCATGGAGCATTCGGTATTGATGCCGATGACCCTACCTTTTTTACGTTTCACCATGTCCGGTATGAAAGCCTTCGCGAGTAGTACGCTTTGCAGTACACACGATTCAAACTGGCTGACGTAGTCTTCCGTCGGCTGATCGAGCACCGAAGTCCATTTGTACTGAACGACGGCATTGGCAACAACAATATCTACCTGCCCCATAACTTCGAGCGCGCGCTCCTTCATTGCGGTGACCTCATCCGCTTTGGTCACATCGGCTTGAATCGTCATTGCGCGGCGACCCATGCCTTCGATTTCAAGCGACAACTCGGCCGCCTTCGACTCATTCCGAATATAGTGAATGATAATATCAGCGCCGCAACGAGCGAGCGTTCGAGCCATAACGCGGCCAAGCTGGCCCGAAGCCCCTGTAATAAGTGCTGTTTGACCTCTCAAATCGATATTCATATGGAGTCCTCTCTTCGTTTTGCTAATTTTCCAATCGTTCTTTCTCCAGAACAAAAACGGCAATCCCCTGCCAATGGCAGGCCCCAGAATAGAATACCTCGGGTGAAGAGACTCGAATTTGCCTTACGGAAAGCATCACTTCCAAATAAAGGAACATTGTAATTGTTTACGCCTACATAGCACACTTTGCCGTCTTGTACAAGCTTATCCATAGCCCAGATGGTCTCTTCCGCCGGAGCGTTCACAGCCGTATCCGGCAAGTGCATTTGATACAAATCGATTTATCGGTTCCGATACGACTTATCAACGATTAATCTGACAATATCAATTATAAAGAATCATTCCTGTCATGAGAAGGAGTGAATAAATTTATATTAAGTTACATGAAGTTAACTTCATTAAATCGAATACGATGTCCCAGACTGCTTGGCTTTAAACGCTCAGATTGCAGCCCATAGTCTGAAAGTATATCCACTGACGAGATAATGCCACGGTGCCTCATCAAATTGGCAGATTACTCAAGGTTTATGGTGACGTTCTCGTGTTCTGGGATAATCTTTAATAACCAATCATAGATCGTTGGACCTTCGCCATTTTTGGCGTGTTTAAGTTGTTCTCCTACCCATTCCTTATTACTGGGATAACATCGTTTTAATCGCTCTTCAAGCAATTTTATTGTTTCAGGGTAGCCAAGATCTAAGTTTGCAATCTTATTTGAAGGCTGTCTTTGTTGGGAGGGATTCACCAAGGATACATAGCCTGCGAAATGCCGCAATCCGGGGATAAAATAATTCACAAGGATCAGCTTGTCGCTATATCGATCAAACCATGTCGTCATTTCCGTCATACGTTCCCCGTTCAGGAAAAAGAACCTGCCGTATTTTTCAAAGAAAGGCGTACCGAGTTATCGGGATATGAAAGCTTCCAAGAGCTGTCTTGTGACCGGATATCGCCATAGCCAGTTCCCCGGGGAAGGGCAAAGCCAGCGATTCGGCAAATAATCCGAGAAATAATACGTAATAACCATACTGCTCAAAGAGATGGGTGATCCATTCCATAGCTACGCTCCTCACAGGATGAACTTCATTTACTTTACCCAGTGTAGCTAACCTGCGGAATCCCAAAACAGCCCCGGTTTAGTATTGGAACTGGACTTTGGTCTGTCTTATATTAGCAGAAAAAACCGGGATCCCTCTTGGACCCCGGCCAATTTGCCGATCTAGCTTCTTCTCATGACGTCATGTGGCTCCAGGACGGGAACCTCGACATGTACCGTTTCAGGATATTTAATCCCGCTGCCTGTGTTTAGCACCACGACGGTTTCACTCTCCTTGATCCAGCCGTTCTCCCTTAGCTTCCGTGTTGCCGAGAAGGCAGCCGCTCCCTCGGGGCAAACGAACGCCCCTTCCAAACGGGCGATCTTCCTTTGCTCCTCTAGCAGCTCGGCGTCCTCAATGGCGATAGCGCAGCCCTCGGTTTGGTAGACGGCTTCCAGCACAAGGAAATCGCCAAGAGCCTTGGGCACATTGATTCCAAAGGCCACGGTCGAGGAATCGGTCCAAAACTCGGAAGCCGGCTTTCTTTCCTCCCACGCCTTCACGATCGGTGCGCAGCCCGCCGATTGAACGGCAACCAGCCGGGGGAGCTTATCTTTGATCCAGCCCAGCTCCGCTAGCTCCCTCAAAGCTTTGTAAATGCCGATGAGGCCTACCCCTCCGCCTGTCGGATACAAAATCACATCGGGAACATTCCATTCCAGCTGCTCTGCGATTTCGAGCCCCATAGTCTTCTTCCCTTCAATGCGATAAGGCTCCTTCAGCGTGGAGGCATCGTACAGTCCGTGTTCTTTCACCGCCTGACCGACAATCTTACCCGCGTCGCTGATTAGTCCCTTCACCAAATTCAAATTCGCTCCAGAGACGGCACATTCATTCCGGGTAATGAGCGGCGCACCGACCGGCATGACAATCGAAGCCCGGATCCCTGCTCTTGCAGCGTACAAGGCCCAAGCCGCACCGGCATTCCCGTTGGTAGGCATTGCCAGCTCCTGCACACCAAGCTCCTTCGCTTTCGAAACGCCGACCGCCGCGCCGCGGGCCTTAAAGCTCCCGGTCGGAATGATACCTTCATCCTTCATCCACAGCCGGCCGATTCCCATATCCATTCCGAGGCGGTTCATCGGTAGCAGAGGCGTCATCCCCTCCCC
The DNA here is from genome assembly GCF_027533625.1 of Paenibacillus gyeongsangnamensis. Lineage (GTDB taxonomy): Bacteria > Bacillota > Bacilli > Paenibacillales > NBRC-103111 > Paenibacillus_G > Paenibacillus_G gyeongsangnamensis. The sequence continues at coordinate 137,066 of NZ_JAQAGZ010000002.1, forward strand.
TAGGGTAACGACGTTCTCAGGCGCTGTAACGGGCAGCAGTTCATGGTAACGCCATAGCGTGGAGGGTCTGCCCGAGAACGCTGAGGGCCTCCAATGCTTCTTTAATTCCTGCAAATCATAGTCCACAAGCAATGGGGAGCCGCATACGCATAATTGCTGAATTTCATCCGGACGGTAAACCTTTTCGCATTTAGGGCAGTGCAGATGGGTTAAATAGCTGAATGGCATGAGTGTTCTCCATCCCTTTTCATGTTTTTTAGAGCCATTGGGTTGCATTGATATAAGGGTACCACCCCCTCATCAGGACCGTCAAGCGAATTTCCTACTTGAATAATCGGATTAATGATGCTAAGATTTTTTCAACAACATAAGAAACAACCAAGCCGATTGGACAACCAAAGGCTCCCGCGCTGTCGTATTTTTTGCGGCATTTACGGGGGTCTTTTGAATTTTACGTAAAAGGAGTGGGTTATAAAATAAGCACAAAACAGCGGCAGCTCCATTTAAAGAAGGGGCTTGGAGGCACCCGGATACGGATGTAAACCAGCTCATGGAGTTCGACCACTTCCTGAGGCTTGCCCGCAAGGCGGAGGAGGCCAAATTCGATTCCCTATTTATGGCCGACCGGTATTCCGCCTCGAAGCAGGCTGTGGCCTACGGCGCGATGTTCGGGCTGGAGCCTCTTACGCTGCTCACCGCGCTCGCAGTGGCGACGAACGGACCGGCCTCATAGCCACGCTATCCACCAGCTTCAACGAACCGTTCAATGTGGCGCGCCGACTTGCTCCCGGCCCCGATGATTCGATTGCTTTTCCGGCATGATTGCCGCACCCTGTAAGTAAGATCAGCTCCCATAAGGCGATCAAAGTGAAACATATCCAGCTTCTTTTCCTCATTCCGCCTCTCCTCTTTCCGGTCTTTACATAAAATTCGAACCCCTGTATTAAACAATAGGACCTTCGGTTATCCGATCGGCAGAAAGACATGGTTATCGATTAATACGCATGCCTTATAATAAAACATATTAATTTAACAATATCCGATATGTAAACTAGGAAAAAATAAAAAGCTTGTCCGGCACAAAAATATACCGGCACAAGTTTGGACGGCTATACGAATCGCTGCACGCAAGCTACAGCTTTTGAAGCACCTTGAACAACGCCTGCGTGCCGCTGTTCTCTTCTCCCATTTGGGCCAGCTGCTCATAGAGGGACCGGGCCAAGGCTAATCCCGGAAGCTTCAGATTCATTTCTTCCGCCGAGTTCAGTGCAATTTGCATATCCTTAATAAAATGCTTCACGTAAAACCCCGGGGCGTAATCCCCTTTGATGATGCGATGAGCCAGATTGCTCAGCGACCAGCTTCCGGCCGCTCCGGATTCAATGCTTTTCAGGACGGTCGACGGATCGAGCCCCGCTTTCTCGGCATAGATCAGCGCTTCGCAAACTCCCATCATATTCGAGGCGATGGCGATTTGATTGCACATTTTGGTGTACTGTCCGGATCCGGCGGCCCCTTGGTGCACAATATTCGTCCCCATGATGCTCAGAAGGTGTGCGACTTCCTCGAAGGCCTCCCGGCTGCCGCCGACCATGATGGACAATCTTGCTTCTCTAGCCCCGACATCCCCGCCCGAAACCGGCGCATCCAGAGACAGCATACCGCGCTCCTGAGCCTCTCGTTCAATCCTCTTGGCAAGCGACGGGCTAGAGGTTGTCATATCGATGAGCAAGCTGCCGGTTTGAGCATTCCGGATCACTCCCTGCTCCCCTAAGTACACTTCCTCCACATCCTGAGGGTAACCTACCATCGTGATGACCACATTAGACTTCCGGGCCAGCGATGCGGGCGAATCGTGCCATTCGGCCCCCTGCGAGAGCAGCGGCTCCGCCTTCGACTTCGTCCGGCTGTACAAATGAAGCTTGAAGCCTTTCTTCATTAAATGCCCGGCCATGCTTTGACCCATGACACCGGTACCGATAAAGCCAATTTCCGTATTCTGTGCGGTTCGTTCCAAGAGTAAGCCACCTTTCGAATCAATTTGGGCGGAAAAGAAAGAAAGGACATCCCCTCCCTCATGGCAGTAAGAGAATGTCTCCTCTATCTGTCGACAAGATTCATATCATCCGGAATTAATCTTACGCTAAGAAACTAACACTCCGTCCATGCCTTGTCAACCGTAAATGGGCGGGCGTCACTCCGTTCAAACTTAAGCGTACAATAGCTCCCACCTTGTAACAAAGTGAGGACCCCAATATACTTATTTTTTAGCTACTCTGCAAGTATCAGGCAGAGTAGCTGACCAAGAAAGCGGCATATCTAGAATGTCGTGATCCTTTGTGTCCAGATTGGGCAGCTGCTCAAAAAGATAATTGAGATAATCAAAGGGGTTTAGTACATTTTCTTTAGCGTATCCAATCATGCTGTATGTAATGGCGCTCGCTTTGGCGTCGCGGGATGTGTTGGCAAATAACCAGTTTTTGCGTTTACGTGAACATAAACACTGTCTCTATTTATGTTCAGTCCTGTGTAAACACTGTGCAAAGGAAGTGTTCATTGACTGATAGATACTCTTCTTACGATACGAAATTCCTGACGAAAACTCTTTGATCAGAATACTTGTAATTCCTATAAAAGATTGAAATTTGACATATTACAATTCAAGCGATTATATAAATATATTTCTCGAAAAATGGGGATAGTATAAATATTGACTTTCAGGAGGTCTTATCAGTGAAATGGTTTGAGAAAAGGAATCGCATTAAACTTGAGTATCGAACGAACATGAAGGAGCCTCAGTTCGATGATGAAGATAACGGCGAGCTATCCCCGGATATTGAGCATAATGAAATGATTTTAAAAAGCGTTTTCCAAAATTGTTCCGATATCGTATACCGCAAAGTTCGGATAGCAGGTAATACTCAATGGCTAGTCGTATACGTTGAAAGTTTGGTTGACATAAAGTTGCTTGACGATCATGTACTGAAAATGTTGATATCTAAGAGGACAATGAAAGATGTTTTGGTACCTGACGAAGTAGAAGTTCTGGACGATCAGGCAATCTCCATCGGGACGACGAATGTTACATCCAATGTAACTGAAATTGTTCGTTATGTGTTAAATGGTTGTGCTGCGGTTCTGGCGGCAGGGGACAGCAATGCGATGACCGTTCTGGTTTACGATAAAGCAAAACGTTCCATTGAAGAGCCCTCTTCGGAACCCGTCATTCGTGGACCCAGAGATGGATTTATTGAACATATTTCAACAAATATAGGGCTTTTACGAAGCAGACTTAAAACCTCGAAGCTAAAAATGGAATCATTTACGATTGGGGAGCTTTCTCAAACCAATGTAGTCATCACTTATATCGAAGGTATTGCTACCGATGCGTTACTTGAGGAAGTTCGAAAGAGAGTAACCCGAATTCAGATCGATAGTATCACCGAGTCAAATTATATCGAGGAATTTATCGAGGATTTCCCTTACTCCCCTTTTCCGCAAGTACATAGTACGGAGCGGCCAGATGTCGTAACTGTAGCACTATTGGAAGGAAAGGCAGCCATTCTTGTCGATTCCAGTCCTTTTGCGCTAATTGTTCCGATGACCTTCTGGTCTGGGCTGCAGGCGAGTGAGGATTACTGTATACGTTGGCCCATCGCAACTTTTGTTCGGTTGATTCGATTCATTTTCACATTCATCGCGATATTTGCTCCTCCCCTGTATGTTGCCATTACGACCTTTCATCAGGATTTGATTCCAACTAACCTGATTATGAGTATTGCAGGCTCCAGAGAACCGGTTCCACTCCCGGCCGTGATCGAAGCATTATTAATGGAAATCATATTTGAAGCCCTACGGGAAGCAGGGATTCGTTCGCCTAAACAAATAGGGCAGGCGGTAAGCATCGTAGGGGCATTGGTTATCGGCCAAGCGGCTGTGCAGGCGGGAATCATATCGGCTCCGGTTGTCATTATCGTATCAATTACTGGCATTGCAGCGTTTACCATTCCACGATATAGTTTTGCAAACGGAATTCGATTACTGCGCTTCCCGATGCTGCTCTTATCGGGTACGCTAGGACTTTACGGTATTGTACTTGGGTTCATTGGTATCGTGCTGCATGTTACATCCCTTCGTTCGTTCGGCGTCCCTTATTTTACTCCTGTTGCCCCGCTTAAGATTAAGGATTTGAAAGATGTATTGATCCGTGCACCTCTTTGGAATAAAACTCAACGCCCCCAGATCACAGCACCTAACAATCCGGTTCGTGAACCGCAAGGTCAGAAACCAAGTCCTAGTCAAGGAAGGCTGTCATCCGAGAAAAATTAGGATACGAGCTCGTCACAGGGTGAAGAAAGGAAAAGGAACTTCAGAATGAAACCATTCATGCTCATCGGCTTACTATTCATAGTATTGATCACAAGCGGTTGTTGGGACCATACGGAGATAAACGACATTGCATTCGTAATGGGCAGTGCGATCGACTTAGGGTCTGATGGGGACATAGTAGGGTCTGCTCAGATCGCAGTCCCTGCATCTGGTCTAGCGGGTCCGAGTGCTGGAGGGGGCCAGCAAAAAAAGTTTTTTGTTATAACGGCTTCTGGAAAAAACATCACTGAAGTGATCCAAAGGCTTCAGAAAAAATTATCCCGCAGGTTATTTCTCGCCCATCGTAGCACTGTTTTTATAGGTGAACAGTTAGCCAAACACGGAATTAAGGATGTACTCGATAATTACACTCACGATCCGCGCAATCGATTGAGAACCAATATAATGGTTGTAAAGGGGAGAGAAGGGCGGGACATTTTGCAAATCCAGTACCCTTTTGAACAAGTGCCTACCGAAGCCGTCAAGGAAATGGAATTCTTAGGGATCGAGACAGTGGTTAATTTGCGAGATTTGTTTAAAACAGCATTGAGCGAAGGAATCAACCCGGTCATGGGAGTTATTGAACCTGATGTTGTATCAAAAGGAATGAAGCAAAGCGAAAACAATATGTTTAGGCTTTCAGGTACAGCGGTATTTAAAAATTTCAAATTAGCCGGTTTTTTGAACGAAAAAGAAACAGGCGGATTACTTTGGGTTACTGGCAAGATGAAGTTGGGCAGGGTCACCGCTCATTTGCCGGAAGGTAATGGAAATGTAGGTATGGTTTTAACGAGTACAAAGCGAAGGATAACCCCCGTAATACGTGGTAATAAAGTCAAAATCAATGTTCAACTCCAAGGGGAAGGAAGCCTTTATGAAAATAATACTTCGTTGGATGTCGGTCAACTAAAGAACCTCGAACTTGTACAACATGCATTAGAGAAATCGGTTGAAAAACAAGTCCAGGATTTCTTATCCAAAATCCAAAAGCAATACAAAGTAGATATTGTGGGTTTCGGCCAAGAAATTTACCGAAATCAGCCCAAACAGTGGAAAGCGTTGAAAGATCAATGGGATACAAAGTTTCCCGAAGCAGACATCTCGATAGCGGTAAAGCTTTCTGTACATGGAACAGGGATGGCAGGCCCTCCAATACTATTGAATGAAAAGGAGATCAAGGAATGATCGTACAAATCATGGGATATGTATTATTGTTGGCCGTATGGTCTTTTGTTAGCATACAAGCATTGCTCAGAAAGCAACAAACCAAAGAAGCCGCAGTATACGGCGGCTTAATGGGAGTAGCTGCTGTTATCGGATCTTTGTTAATGGCGGGGGTTAACATAGCAAGCGTAGTTTCCCCTTATACATTTGCTTTTCAGTCCCTCGGAAACATGATTTTAAAGAAGTGATTTGTTCACGCCCCTCTTTAGGGTATCTATCAGGAGAAGCGCCAATGGCAGGAGATTTTGCGTAAAAAAAGCATTGAAAGAATATATATTAATATAACTTTGATACTCCGCTGAGTTCTTGAAAATCCAAACCGATACAACCATGGACAAAAGGGTAACTGGAGCAATGATATTCCGGTAACTCCGGATGCCGAAGAGCTGGCTTAAACTATAACAAAGCATAAACAACGTCACCGATAACTTCACGAAGAGTCCCATCACCCAAATCGTAACAGGAATAGCCTCTAAACGTTCGAATGATCCTTGAATACCAATATATTGAATGACCCCTGAAAATGCATAATTTAATTTACCCGTTATCGGACCGAGGACCATGATCGTCAGTAAATCAATGACAAAGAGAAAAAGAACAATACCAAGAAGCGAAATCAACGAGATCTTAAGCGCCTTTTTCGGCTGATTTAAAAACGGAAGGAGCCAGCCCAACAAAAAAAACTGACTCATAAAACCTGATGGGACGAAAGCCCCTTTTAATACCGGCACGATTCCTTCCGCTAATACAGGTTTTAGCTGTCCTGGATCTGAATCCCCAATCGCCAGGATAAGAAGTGGAATCAAAATAGCAATGATGAGTGGTGTAAGGAACTCATTACATCTTCCGATGACCTCAATTCCCGCAAAAACAGCCAGAGCGCTAAGGATCAAGATCGCCAGGGTCCCGACCCAAATTGGGGTTTTCGGTAATAGAAACGTATTAACATACCCGGCGTGACCGTATAACAAAACACCAATAAAAGAAAACCAATAGTAGGAGAAATAAACCCCCAAACATTTTCCCGGCCATTTCCCAATAATTTTTGAACTGTATTGAATAATCGTCAACCCCGGATAACGATTCGCGAGTGTTATCATCACCCAAATGGTCAACAAAGCTGTTAAAGCAGAAGGGAACACCGACAACCAGGCATCTTGCTTGGCCAACTTCACCATCACTCCGGGAACGGATAAGATGAGTGTGGAAAGCACATAAATATATAGTATTAAGCCTAGCTGAGTTCCTGTGATTTTTTCGGTATCCTTCATATACTTCACATTCCTTCACTTCACATAGTTATTCCCATTTTTTCCTATTGCTATATTTACATACTGATTTTCCAATTATTTTATCAGATCGAAAATTCGGTAGCTCATTCTTGGCGGAGCACTGCGTCTATTGGCAGATGCAATGTCCATTTATTTTAGAATAGCTGAATGAAGTGCAGTATTGACTGCATGAAATGGGTGTTTCTGCATAAATATTCACTAATTTCAATCCGTCGGACAGACTCCTAGAGCGAACGAATAATCAAGCCTTGGAATCTCATCCCGTTGCTGCATCCGTTATCGCTCTCCTCGACAAAAGCCTAGATGGACAGGAAGCATCGCTGAATTGCTCGAAACGTTAGAATTCGTGGCTGTCAGAGAGAAGATCAACACCCGACTTAACGTTGGCCCAAGGCTTCGCACGTTTTGAGCATGAGGCTGAGTGAGATCAAGTCAAACTTGGAGAAGGTCGGCATCCGTTTCGACATCCGCAACAACGGAAATGCAAAGATCATCACCTTCGAGAATTGGAAACTGTAACCAATTCGCGCCGGGGTTTCTCGCTGAACGGTCTCCCAATTACCTAAAGAAGCGTCAGTATCGTCAGTATCGAATACAACTGGCACAAATGACGCTTCCGGAGGATGATGAAATCTTCTTCTGAGAATTGCCGCTCCTGAAGCAACTTTCGCTTCCCAAGGCTGAAAAGGGCTTGCCCAACGGAAAACTTAAAAAGAATTTGAGGTGTCATGCAAATGCAAATAAAAGACGGAACTTCAAACGCAGTTGCTTCTCTTCTTATATGAAATCATTATAAAGGTGGGAAAAACATGTAAGCGCGCAAATGATGGCCCTATTCCCGCAAATATTTGCGGACCAGGCGCAAATGGTTGCAGCAATTTACGCAAAACAAAAACCGGCGTATACCGGTTCATGCTGAACTTATATAAACATTCGTGTCTGTGTCTGCTTGGTGATAAAACCTGGCCGCAGATACATCAGAATCTCGTTTTCGATACACCGCGCCGCGAACGTTGCTAATTTTGTCCCTTTATCCGGAATGAAGGATTCAATGGCTTTGATTAATCCGATTGTCCCGATGGAAATTAAATCCTCCAGGTCTTACTCCTGTATTGTCGAATTTTTTGACGATATGAACAAGAACCGATGTAACCGGTTATTTTTTCTTTTTATAAAAGAGGATCAGCAAGCATTGGACAATGATATGGGTCGGCGATACGGCGATTGTCATTCCCCCGGGCAATCAGCCCACCATTCTCACGCCTTCTTTGGAAGAACCGGGCACTGCAAGAAATTGAACAAGCATCATAAGTAAACTGATTAGGACGAGTCCGATGACCGAGAAAAAGAAGCTTCCGGTAGCATCATGGATCCAGCCTATTAAAAGCGGACCTGTCGCGCCGATCACGTAACCCACCCCTTGGATCTTGGCAGACCAGGCTGACGCCTCCTGCGCATTGGCCGTCGCATCCATAGGCAGCAATAGATTGAGCGAAAATAATGCGCTTGCGCCTATACCGATCAGTGTCGCGGCTATAAGAGGTTGAACGGACAAGACAACCATCAGGATTCCAATCAGTTCTATAATTGAAAATGCGATCAACCAGAGCAGGCGGGACGGATAGCGCTTGAGTAGCGAAGGAAGCAGCAAACTGACTGGAATTTGGATGGCGACAAATAAGGTTAATGCGGTGCCGGCATATTCTTTGCTGTAACCCATTCCCTGAATGATACGTGGAAGCCATGCGGTTACGGAATAGAAGATCATACACATAAGACCAAAGGATAAGGTAAATAACCAAGCCTTTACATTACGCCAAGGAAGCATAAGGGACTTTGAAGGCGAAGATCCTTTTGTCCGGGTGATATGTCGTAAAACGAAAAACCACCAAATCGGCATCGCAATAAAAGCGAGTAACGACCATATGGCAAGAGAACCTGTCCAACTGTGCAGCCCGTTCTGCAAAGGTATGGACAGACTCGAGGAAAGAGCGGCCCCGAGCGTCAAGGCAACAGAATAGATGCTGATCATCGTTGGAACGTTGTTGGGGAAACGACTCTTAATAAAAGCTGGAAGAAGCGGACCCAGCGCCGCAATGCCCAATCCAGCCAAAAACGCAGTGAACAGCAAAAACATAGCGGAATGCGTAATAAACCGCATAACGGTTCCTGCCCCGATCAAAAAGAGCGAGTAACTTAAAACTCGTTCAATACCCCAACGTCCGGCCAATTTCGCAGCCATCGGCGAGAAAAGGCCCATGCATAAGACGGGAATCGTGGTCAACAGGCTGGCCGCGAACGCGCTCATCCCTAAATCATGCTGCAAAGTCTGCAAGAGCGGCGAAATCGAGTTGATTGCCGGCCGCAAATTTAACGATACGATAAATAGAGCGATAACCGTCAGTCCGGTACTGGATTTATTCATTTATAACAACTCCTCTTGGTCTTTTCTTTTTGTGCTTTAATCTTACATCAAGGCCATCGATTCATCAATACAATGAAAACAATCATAATAATTGATAAAACCAATGATCATGGGAATCACGGATACCTTCATGGAACCAACTAAAAAAATCCAAGTCAGTTTGTTGGCCTTGGTTCGGCGCTCTGACTTGGATTTTTTGATAAAGATTATTGCAACTTGTTCGTTTCATCCGACTTCAACAATTCAATAACAGTCGTTTAAACAACGGTTGGACCAAAGTGTTTTAGCATTACAAGGTTCTCGATCTCACTCGTGTTTTTAATTCGAACCCCCTGTTCCGCCTTTGTATAAGTTATAAAAAATTCGTCTCCAGTCATTTCTCCGAATCTGATAACAGTAGGAGTCTCCATCTGGATTCCCTCAATTAATCCTCTACCTTGAACCACGATAATACCGTATGCTCCCGAATCATAGATCGTTACTTCTCTTCCTGGGTAAACAGTCAATTCCTTTGCTGAAAAATGCGGATTGTCATAGGTAACCCAATATTCTTCATACCCGTTCTCTCTCATGTCCTCTAATCTCGAAACTGGTCGAGGCATTCGCAAATGTTTCTCTATAAATTTTTCATCTATATTTGCTTCCCAATCGATTAAGTCAACGATAAAATCCAAATCAAAATGTTTCTCTTGAGGAATATCCTTAATGAGAGTATCTCTACTAATCGATCTTCTATCAATCATGGATTGAAAGACTGCACCCAAATCTACCGCACGTTGTGGTTCATACGTTACAAGTGAGCCGGGAGAGTGAAGAATCCCTGTCGTAATATCCCATCCGGTTCCTGGGGTAATACGATAACCATTTGAATAATTGATTATTCCGTTATCGCCCTTTTCCCATCTTTCTAAACAACGGATAATATCTTGTTTGGTTGTCCTCGATTGAAGTCCAAAAAAAGTGTAAGGAAAACTATTTTCTATAAAATTCATTTGAGGAGGAAAATAATAAGCTTCCGCCTTTCCGGTTTTGCCGACTAACTCAGCGTGTTTATCTCTATGATGCAAATGCAAAGGAATGGCCCCATACGTGTCGAAAAATTTGCTTAACATCGTCAAACCATGATGAAGATTCATCGTTCGTTCTCCAAGTATGAGATCCCCATATATTTCTATTGCTTCCTTAAGAAGTATTCGTACGTCATGTGTTGAATTGTTAATAACGATGTAACTTAGTCCCTCATCCTCTGTAGTCAAAGGTCCGTTGTTCGCTTTAATCGTGGAAGAAAGCCACCGTTCGTTAATTCCCCCGCGTTCTTTCCCGTAAGCATAAAGATCATCCGGATGAAGCTTTAATCTTCTTCCAGGAATTTGTGCAACACGAGGAACCCAAGTCGGAAATAGACGAAAAACTCCACCCGTTCGCTCTATCTCCTTCTGTAAAAGGCTTTTTTTTTCAGATATATTCATACCTCAAACACTCCTTAAATCGTTCGATTCTAAAATACTCTTTCCCTTACTTGGTCATTGAACAACTTCACTTTTTCCCAATAATTCAATGATCAAAATCATATTTCGGATAATGTGATACGGGTCTTTCACAGGTAAAGCGACTAACTTTTCCAGCGGATTTCCCATGCGATCACGTATTTGAATCCACTCCCCTATATTTAAGTCGGGATTTGGAAATGTACGGAATGTATACTCATGAATTTTTAGATACAGATTTTTCAGATACTCATCACCAGTCAATTGAAAAGCAAATAACGTAGCATAAAGCGCCTCAGAATGTGGCCACCATAATTTTGTATCCCATGTATCGAGTACTAGGCGTTGATAAGGATCATCCTCAAAAACTCCTTTTGGTTGCCCACCTTCCATGTCTACATAGCGGAATAATCCTCCGAATTCTTGATCCCACCCTAGCTCAACGGCTTTCTTAATTGCCAGTACAGCACGGTCAATCCAATCTGAATTGTTAAATTTGCGTGCAGTTGTCATAACAAACCACATATCTTCCAATGTATGTCCGGGATTAATATGACGGCATAACAGTAAATCCGTGTTTACCTGTTTATTTGCCGGAATCATTTCCGCGATATGAAAATCATCAAAGTAAAAATCTTTCATAATTTCGTCTGCAAGCCTGTAAGATACCTGATTGACTTCTTCCGCGCGGACATGTCCCAAAAATTCCAAAGCTTCGCCTAACTCTTGTGAAACATTTAATAAAATCATTGGAACGCCATGCGCTTTAAAACCATTCGGAATCGGATATGGTTCGCTGCGTATGGTTCCTTTCTTGATTCGATCCAAAATGCGGTCATATAGAATCAAGGCGTTTTCCAGTACTTGATAATCTTTAGTTGTCCTTGCATACTCGGTAAATCCTAGAACCACAAAACAATCGGCGTAAAAGCTATTATCCCTTTCGATTACTTCTCCGCTTTCAGAAAGCAGAAAAGCACAGTTCCCGTTTTCCAAAATCGAATGGTCCCAAAGAAAGTCAATCGTCTTTTTTGCCTGCTCCAAATAATCGCTTTTTTTAAGAAGTCTGGACAGGCGCGTCCAAATCCAAACGAAGCGACCTTGTGACCATGTATATTTATTCTTCGAAACTAATTTTGATCCAGTATTATCAAAGCAAGTATATACACCGCCATATTTTAAATCCAAAGCCCTTTCCCAAAATGGAAGTATTACCTTTTCGAGATGATCAATATAGTGATTGTATAAATTATTCATATCCGATATTTTCTCTCCTGTCATTAAAAAATCAGCGTTCCCATTACAATGCAATAGGAACGCAAGTATTGGTACCGCTTATTAATCTTGATCGAGTGCTTTCAGCATGTTTGTTACTGGCAAAGGCACATTCTTATTTCTATTGAACAGGCCGATACCTACATACAATACTAATGTTACTGCAATTGGTGTTATCAGAAGAGTCGCTTGGCTGCTGACGAACACATATTTCAATAAAGCAAATGCCACAAGACCGCCTAACCAAGAAATGAAAGCCGCCGATGGCCCACTATTTCGGAAAGCAGGCAACAGTCCAAAGAGCATCGGAACCGATGTTGGTCCAATAAGGGCCTGGAACCATAACAAAATAAGGCCAAGCACTCCCCCGAATTGACTGGAATTTGCGGCGATTACCATAGTCAAAAATACAAATATGAAAGTCGTAATTCGTGCCGCTTTTAGAGAACCTTTTGATATTTTTTTCGAAATTACCGGCAATATGTCTTGGGTTACTACTGCCGAAATTGCATTTGCATCCGAAGTTGTCATAGCCATTGTATGACTAAACAATCCTGCAAGTACGAGTCCTATCAATCCCGGTGGCAGCAACGTTGTAGCAAGAATGGCATAGGATTGACTTGGATCCTTCAAGTTAGGCAAAAGTAAAGGCGCCGCCCACATCGGGAAAAACAATACAAGTGGCCAAATCAGGTATAAAACGGCAGAAAGAATGGCTGATTTGCGGGCATCCGAGCCTGTCTTTGATGCCATATATCGTTGTGCCAAATTCCAAGTACCACCGTTGTAGCTAAGCATATTGGAGATAAACAACGCAAGAACAAATACGCCGGTATACGGTCCGTTAAGCAAATGTGAATGCTCTGGAGGCAGTTGTGACCAAATACCAAATAAAGAACCCATCCCGCCTAATTTAATGATAACCACAACAAACAAAACGATACCGGCAACAAATTGGATTATAAATTGTGCAAAGTCGGTTAGTGCATCGGCCCAAAGACCGCCTATAGTTGAATATATGAGTGAAACTCCACCCGAGAGCAAGATTCCGACGATAAGCGGCATTCCTGTAAAGACCTGAAGAACAATCGCAATCGCCGTCCATTTTGCACCAACATCAAATATTTTTAAAGCGACCCCGCTCCAAGCCAACACCTGTTGTACAGGAAGATTGTATCTCGTAGTAAGGTATTCCATAGGTGAACTTATTTGATATCGATCACGCAAGCGTGACCAGCGTGGCGCAAATATAAATGAGCCGATAAAAATAGCTACGCCGATCGGAAAAGCCCACCAAACATACAAAGTGAAACCATTTGTATAAGCAACAGCAGCGTATCCGACAAATGCTACCGCACTATAACCGGACATATGGTGAGAAATACCAGAAAGCCACCATGGCATTTTTCCTCCTGCTGTAAAGTAATCTTTTGTATCGTGAACCTGTTTGTGAGACCACATCCCGATACCTATCATAACCAGAAAAAATAACGCTAAAATAACCCAATCTAATGTTGACATTCCTTGCACCTCCTGCAAATTTAAAAGCGTTTCATAGCAATCTGGAAAAGATATCGGTTATATCCATTCATTCGCCGCGATAAAAGTTGCGTCAATGATCCGTACTCGAAAATCGGTGAGCGACGCGCTCTCCCGATCTAAGAACATCTGCCGCCGACTTTCTTCATCTAATCTTACTTTTTTGATCGTTGCTGATCGTAAAATCCGCAACTTGCGGATAGTTAAACGTAATGTGCCCGTTCTATCATATATTATTCAGATCATTTCGAGCGGGTATAGCTTCAGTAATTCAGAATATCGCTTACATTCATTCGAATGAAACTTCTTCAAGGAGAGGTGCAATGATAAGTCCGTCTACCCTTCTGCCTTTCATTGCCTGAAATTGGTCTTCATAGCTGCTGTATAGAAATACTGTATAACCGTTTTCATCGGCGACCTCCTACACCCGTTTGGTTTATTAGACAGATCGGAAAACAAATCTGTTTTCAATAATATAATATATATGAATTGAAGTGGAAATGTCCACTATTATATTTTCAAATGTAGGAGTTTTTCTCCATTTTTCTTAAAATCATAATTCTGAACCCGAATAAAGGAAATAGGCTTTGGATATTATATTGGGGGATGGAACATTAATTCCAATTGACCGGCGTTTTGATCAAGAAAGGGCTGGAGTAATTTTGGCGTGACAGATTTTTGCATTATCCAATACTATGATGGTCTTTACTGACAACGTTCTGCAAAAACGACAAAAACACCTGCGCATCGGTATTGCTCATGTTCTTCTCAGCAAATATCATCTGTTACGTAATCAAGTATAGCCAGTAACTCGGTACCATGGTGCTTTGGAAAACCAGGTGCTCATTAACGCCTGATAATCTCGAATCATGCTTTCATCTTCAAGCAAGTTCCGATCAATTTCTTTTGAATACTTCCTACTGCCCAGGATTAGCTTTGGCCATGGTATCACAGAAAAATGGAGAAAAGCTCCTACATTAGTAAAAAAAATAGTGGACATCTCCACTTCAATTCATATATATTATGAATACAGATTGGTTTTCCGATCTGTCTACCGATTCAATCATTAATGATTACGCTTTCTAAGGAGGGGATTCTATTAATTATACAAGCGACCTGCAGGCTAAAATTAACAGCTTTATGAATGCGTTTTCGAAGTCGGAAAAAAGGGTGGCGGAGTATGTTTTGGATCGGATCGATTCGATTATTTACATGTCCATCACCGATTTATCCGAACAGGTTAAGGTTGGAGAAACGACAGTGCTTCGTTTTTGCCGCAAGCTTGGATTTAAAGGATATCAGGAATTTAAGCTGGCTGTTGCCAAAGATACGGTCAACCCTCTATACAAACTTCACGATGACATTGACGAAAGCGATGAATTGCAAGTAATGATTCAAAAGTTATCTGCAGCTAACATTCGAGCTCTTCAAGATACGTCGGGATTGATCGACAGTAAACAATTGGATAGAGCGATTGGAATGATTGTCGGTGCAACCAAACTGCATTTTTATGGAGTAGGCGTTTCCGGAATGACTGCGCAGGATGCCAAAGCCCAATTTTTACTTATCGGGAAATTTGTTGATGCCATATCCGACTCTCATCATCAGGCAATGGCAGCCGCTACTTTGACAAGTCATGATGTCGTTGTGGGCATCTCGATTTCAGGCAGCACCAAAGATACGGTAGACGCATTGCGAATTGCCAAGGAAAATAGCGCCCAAATTATAGCGATTACCCATTTTGCACGTTCGCCCATTACCAAATACGCTGATGTTGTCCTCCTCACTGCCGGGAAAGAAAACCCTCTGCAAGGCGGATCGTTAGCAGGCAAAATCGCACAGCTGCACCTTATCGATATGTTGTGCACCGGGGTAGCGGTTCGAACGAGGGAAAAAGCACTTTACTACAAGGAAAAAACGGCTAAAGCGGTTGTGGACAAAAAGTTGTAATCTCAGAATTGCGACAAAAGAATCAATTTTGCAGGAAGGAGTTGAAAAAATGCTTGAAAAAATGAAAGGCGGACTTGTCGTTTCCTGCCAGGCCCTTCCCCACGAACCATTGCACGGCTCTCATCATATGGCTGCTATGGCTCGGGCAGCTAAAGAAAGCGGTGCTGTAGGCATTAGAGCTAACGGCTATGAGGACATTCGTGAAATTAAATCGAAGATTGATCTGCCGATGATCGGTATCCTCAAATTCAACGACCCGTCATATGATGCGTTTATTACGGCAACGAAAGAGCATGCAAAACTGGTGAGCGATGCGGGTGCTGATATTATCGCTGTGGATGCAACCGCACGCAGCAGACCGGTTCCTTTTCCTGAATTAGTTGTATATATAAAGCAAACTTTGGGGAAATTAGTAATGGCCGATGTATCTACGTGGGAAGAAGGTGTAGAAGCGGAACGTGTTGGTTGCGATATGGTTGGAACAACTTTATCTGGATATACCGAAGCTACTAAACATCGGACAAATCCGGATTTCGAATTGATCGAAACGTTAGTAAATAAACTGAAGGTCCCCGTTATTGCAGAAGGTGGAATTCGTACACCGGAACAAGCCAAGCGTGCAATCGATCTGGGTGCATTTTTTGTTGTTGTCGGAGGCGCGATTACCCGCCCTCAGGAAATTACCGCAAGATTTGTGGAAGGCATAAAGCGATGAATCTGGCGCTCGGTATTGATATCGGCGGAACCAAAATTCGCGGGGGATTAATTAATAATGATGGTCAGGTCTTACAAATCCTGGAAATGCCTACCGAAGCCGACAGAGGCGGGGAACACGTTGTTTCTCGAATCGAACGTTTAATCGGGGAACTGATGACGGAACAAGTGTGCGGCATAGGGATTGGCGTATCCGGACAAGTCGGGCTCGATGGCACAATTCTTTCCGCAACCAAAACATTTCCGGGATGGGCCGGGATAGCTTTGCAAAAACGCATTGCGGATCGGACGAAGCTTCCTGTTCGGGTCTTAAACGATGTACAGGCGATGGCGTTGGGTGAACTTCATTACGGGGAAGGAAAAGGGATCAGGGAATTTCTATGCCTCGCCTTGGGAACAGGCGTAGGCGGTGCTATCGTATCGGACGGCAAATTGGTACGCGGGGCGAATGGAGCCGCCGGGGAAATGGGACATTCGCTTTTCATCGCCGGAGGCAGGCAATGCCCTTGCGGAAAAAAAGGATGTCTGGAAGCGTACCTTTCGGGAACCGCGTTGGTCAAGCGCTACGAAGAAATGACGCATTCCCAAAAAAACGGCCAGGAAATTATAGCAGATGCTCTGAAGGGGGAAGCTTCGGCGGAAAGGCTCATTCGCCAATTTATAGAGGAATTGGCGCAGGCTGTCTCCTCCCTTGTCACAGTATTCAATCCGTCAAAAGTGATTTTGGGCGGAGGGGTCATAGACGGGATTCGGCCGTTCTTGTCCGGTTTCCAAAATTCCGTCATACGTCTTGTAAGCGCAACCGCCGCAAAGGATTTATCCGTCGTATGCTCCTCGGTAGGAGATAACGTCATGCTGATGGGGTCTGCCGGATTGCATTTTAACAATAATTAGGGGGATATAAAAATGAGATGGACAGGGAAAGCATCTTTGGCGTTAGTGTTTGCTGCAAGTATTTCTTTGGCCGGGTGCGGGAAAGCGCCCGGAGCTGCACCCGGAGGTAACACTGCAGCCGGAGGTGCTGCACCCGCAAAACAATCAATCAATATGCTTTATTGGCCCGGGCCTGAAAGCGATGCCATGCAAAAGGTTGTAGCCGATTACAACAAAGGCCAGGGTACTCAAGATGGTGTCGAAGTAAAAATGGCACCGGCTCCTCGCGAAGGGTTCTGGGAAAAAGAAGCTGCAATGATGTCGGCGGGTAACAAAGATGTCGACGTTTATATGACAGCAAGCTATAAAGTCGGAGAACAGCAGAATAGCCTGCTTCCTTTAGATGATAAACTGGGAAACGGCCTAAACCTATTTCTCAAGCCTACATTAGATTCACTAAAAGTTGGCGGCAAAACATACGGGATTCCTATGGATGTCTCCAACCATTTTATGTATTATCGCAAAGACTTGACCGATAAGCTGCTATCCGATCCCGCTTGGCAAGCTAAATATAAAGAGGTCAGCCAAAAGGTAGTCGGAAAAGCGCTAGACCCGAAAAAACCGGATGATTGGAACTGGGATGATTTTACAGCTACGGCGGCCTTTTTCACGAAAAGCTTGAATGCTGATTCGCCTACGCAATATGGCACGGCCCTGCAGGGAAAAAATCTCGAATATAATGTGCAGCTCTGGGACGATGTGCTCTACTCGATGGGCGGTACATGGTTTAAAGACGGCAAGGCAAACTTCGATACTCCGGAAACCAAGAAAGCGCTCGCGGTGTATGCGAATATCATGAAACAACAGCTAAGCCCGGCTTCCGCGTCGACTTTTGAATATCCGGAAACGAACCAGGCTTTCCAAACCGGTAAAGCTGCCGTCATCCTGCAATGGAGTGCGGCGTACCACGAACTGTCCGACAAAACCAAGAGTCCTCAGGTTTATGACAAAGTGGCAATCGCTCCGATTCCTGGCGACAAACATGCGACCCACATCCATGCTCTTGCAGTGGGTATCAACAATAAATCCGATAAACAGGATGCCGCATTAAAATGGATGAAGTATCTTAGCACTACAAACGCAATGAAAATGTATGCGCAAAATGGAGGCATACCTTCGGTTTCCGATGTGCTCAATTCGATGAAAGATACACGGCCTGAATTCCCTTTCATCGCGACTCACGTTGACAAATACGGCTTCGTTGAGGATACCAGCGCCAATGTATTCCCTATTTTGGGAATATTGGCAAAAGATTTTTCGGCTGCATGGGCCGGACAAACCGATGTAGACAGCGCAGCTAAAACCGCCCAAAAAGACGTGACTGCATTGTTGGAGAAAAAGTAATTTGTTTAACGCGAAACGCGATGCTTATGTAATGATTATCCCACTCGTACTGGTGGTGGTGGCACTTGTTGCCTTCCCCACCCTGTACGCGTATTACGTCAGTTTTCACGAAAGCCTGTTGTCGGGCGGCACAGGTGCATTCAACGGGATAAGCAATTACATTCATATTTTGACCAATAAATCTTTCTATGGTTCCATCGGTTACAGCGCCATGTTCGCTTTGCTGGCGACTGTTATTGAATTAGTCGTTGGCACCGCTCTTGCTATATTGATGAACAGGGAATTTAAAGGAAAAGGAATGGCCACCAGCTTGATTTTGCTTCCCATGATGGTCGCCCCATCCTTATTCGCTTTGATTTTCAGGCTGACACTGAATGAATTTGTAGGGATCATTCCGTATTATTTATCCAAATTGGGCATCACCACTAACCCGTTCGACCCTAGTGTGGTGAATATAACTTTACTGACCATCGATGCGCTGCAGTGGGTTCCATTTGTATTCATTATCGTTTACGCAGGACTGACGATAATTCCGGATGAAATTTACGAAGCTTCCAGGGTAGACGGAGCCAACGCTATTCAAAATTTTATCAGTATTACGCTTCCGATGCTTGTTCCGACTATAGCCATAGCAGCCTTTTTGCGCGGAATCGATGCGTTTAAAGTTTATGACATGATCTATATGTTGACTAACGGGGGACCGGGGGAGTCCACGACAAGCGTAAGTTTATTTATTTATAAAAAAGCATTTTTGGACGGCAATATCGGAGAAGCCACGGCGGCGAGCATTTTGCTTACTTTTGTTTTGGCCCCGCCCCTTAGTTTGGCTACGAAGTATGTGTTGAAGAAGGGGGGGTAAACAGCAACATGCTGCGGATGATTAAAAAATGGATGTTTTGGGTTGTTCTTCTGCTTGCCGTCTTTACGTTAATCTCGTCATTGCTGCTTACGTTGATAACATCGTTTAAAACGGAAGCAGATATTACTTCCTTTCCACCCAAATGGATTTTTACGCCGACATTGGAGCATTATCAGAATGTATTTTATGGTTCGGGATATCCGTTCGGGCAGTTCTTCTTGAACAGTTTTCTCGTTTCCGCCGGAGCCAGCCTTTTGACCGTGCTAGTATGCTTTCCTGCAGCTTACGCCATGGTAAGGTTTCGCGTAGGAATCAAAAGATTGTTTCCTTTTGTAGTCAGTCTCAAACTATTGCCGCCTATCGTTTTTGCCATACCCTATTTTGTAATGTTCCAGTTTCTCGGATTGTTGGATACAAAGCCGGGTCTCATATGGGCTGCGACATTGATGAATATTCCGTTAGCTATTATGCTGATCGTCGGGTTTATTCAGGAGCTGCCGATAGAAGTTGAAGAGGCTGCAATTATCGATGGTTGTTCCAGTTATGCAGTGATGACCAAGATTGTGTTTCCGCTCATTGCACCCGGAGTCGCGTCATCGGCCATCCTGAGTTTTATTTTCTCTTGGAACGAATTTTTGTTTGTCCGCATTTTAAGCGATGTGAAAGCAATGACAGTGACCGTAGGATCGAGCTTGTTCATTCAGGCTTACGGTATTCGTTGGGGAGATATTGCTTCCGCCATCGTCCTGTCAGTGCTGCCGCCTCTCCTGTTCACCTTATTTGTGCAAAAGTATTTGGTGAAAGGACTATCGATGGGGGCTGTCAAGGGGTAAAACGTTTCTATTTATATTGCGGTAAGTTTTATAAAAAAATATCATATTATTTGTTTATTCGGGAGGAAAGTGAAGATGGTGCTACAGCCTTATGATTTACCGTTAAGCGATTTGATGACGTATCAACCGGCTTTGACTGGTCAACCTGATTTTGACGAGTTTTGGAAGAAGGCATTAACACAACTGAGTGAGATTCCGCTGCGTTACGAGCTTATTCCGCACGATTACCCGGTGAACGGGGTTAAGGTGTATCGAATCCAATTTTCCGGTTTTCAACATGCTAATATAGACGGATGGCTGGTTTTGCCCGACAAGGCAGGGCCTCATCCCGGCCTTGTCATGTATCATGGTTATAACTGGGCGCTTGAGGGAAATCTACTTGATACAGTGAATATGGGTCTGCATGGTTATGCGACACTCCATATGCTTGTCCGCGGACAGCAAGGCAACAGCGTCGACAACGTCATTTCTTCGAACGGGGCGACAACGGGATGGATGACGAAGGGCATCCAAAATCCGGAGGAATATTATTACCGGGCGGTTTATATGGATGCTGTACGAGCCGTAGAAATTCTGGCTTCTCTCGAGGAAGTGGATGCCTCGCGCATTGGAGTGACCGGAGGAAGCCAAGGAGGAGCATTAGCTCTTGCTGCGGGAGCGTTGTCGCCGATTCCAGCGGTAGTGTGTGCAGACTATCCTTTCTTATCGCATTTTGAAAGATCCATCGATATTGCGTCCCGAGGTCCATATCACGAACTGAATGAATATTTTCGTCGTTATTCCGATCCGCGCATTGAGGAGCAGGCGAAAAGAACTTTGAGCTATCACGATATCATGAATTTGGCTCCGCGTGTTCAGTGCCATACTTGGATCTCTGTAGGTTTAATTGATGATCTTACGCCGCCTTCCACCATATTTGCGGTGTTTAACCATCTAGGCTGTTCAAAAGAAATTTCGATCCATCGCTATTTCGGACATGAGTTTACACCAGGGGCTCATGAGCAGAAGCTAAGAACATTGCTAACCTATTTACAAAAATAAACAGTCTTTCGATTGGATAAATCGTTCTAAAATTAAATTGGCATCCGAAATGTTCATGCATATTTTGGATGCCCTTTTAATTTTGATAAGAATTTATAAGTTTTCGTGGGCTTATAGCTTCGCATCAACCTTGATAAACGCGCTGGTTCTTGTAAGACAAGGACGGCGTAGCCGTTTATTCTGGTCTTGTACAGATATTTGAAATAAGTCATGAATTCAAATACTCAGATTTTACAACGAAGGCTGCTTTTGTAAGGCGTCAATTTTGTCGTATTTTGTTTACTCCTACGTTCTGCTTGTCCATTTCCATAGAATTACTGCTTTTATAAAATGAGAATTTCGGAGTCTTAAGCAGTATGGCCACGATTAAAAGCAAAATACCGTTGATCAAAAAAACGATGGGTATAGACAGATGCGTCGCTAAAAATCCCCCGATGACCGGCCCAAGCATGAGTCCCAATTGATTAGCCATTTGGTTTAAACTGAATGCTCGGCCTCGAAAACCGGGATCCGTATTCCTTACAATGGATGCATTAAGTGCAGGAAAAACGGCGGCAAAGAATAGTCCATAAACAAAACGTATAATGCCGAAACCAATTAAATTGCTAAAAATGATTTGAAGTAAATTTCCAATTCCCCCGCCAAGGAGACCGATAAATAAAACTTTACCATCTCCGATTTTGTTTCCAAATTTCCCCCAAAACGGAGCAGCGATCAATGTGGCAACACCAACAGCCGAGAAGATGATACCTGAATTTAAAGACGCAGAGGATTGGCTTGAGCCGAGTTGCAACACATATATAGTCAACAACGGTTCTAAAATCATGATCGATGTGGAAGTAAGAAAGACCAGGAAAAGGATTAATATCAGGTTTTGATTTGAAGCGGCTTCTTTTAAATCACTGATAACACTGGAGCGTTTCGCTGAGGATTTCTTAAAGTGAGGTTCTTTCACCCAGAATAAAGCAATAAGGAAAGCAATAAACGCCATGATGCTTGAAACCATAAAAGTGTCACGAGGGCCTATCCAATGACTTACGACACCGCCAATAAGAGGGCCCACAATAGATGAAGCCGCAGTCGAAGTTGAGATGATACCGAGTGCATAACCGACATGCTTCTCCGGCGTATTGGTTGCGATTAGAGCAATGGCCGAGGGAATATAACCTGCCAATAATCCTTCCAATATTCTTAAAAAAAACAGTTCATAAGGGTTTTGTACGATAAAATACAAAAAATATGTGATCGATAGGCAAAATCCAGCTCGCAGCATCATGAGCTTCCGACCGTATTTGTCTGCTATTGACCCCCAAAAGGGCGCGATGAGTGCGCTGGTCAAAAAAGCGACAGCAAAAATGGTTCCCGTCCAAGCTTCAAGATGATCGGATACACCTAAATCATCCTGCAAAAAAATGGACATAAAAGGAATAGAGACGGAATAGGCCGCACTTATTAAAAAAGATCCAATCCATAATATAAAAAGATTGCGTTTCCAGGAATAAGACATAATTGAAGCACTTCCTTTTAATTTTAGTCACTTATGTGTCATAACACTAAAATGCGGCATTCGCGATAAGATTTACTCCTAGGCCTGATCTTTGTGCAACAGCTTTTTTCTGCAGCTCGGTAGCTTTTTCAGAAGCACTTTCATTTGCTTCTCCCGATGCTGATCCTTGAACCTTAGCAGTTTGTTGCAGTTGTTGTAATTGTTGCCCGGCTTGTACGCTTGATATTTGCATTGTTTCACCTCTCTCATCTAAGGCTCGTTAGTGGTATCTAGTTGTTATTTGTATAATAGCATTTGTACAAGAGAATTTGATGTGAATTCTGTAAAAATATCAATATTATGAAGCGTTAACAAATTGGAATAAACGTTAAAAAAATCCAAGTCAGTTTGTTGGCCTTGGTTCGGCGCTCTGACCTGGATTTTTTGATAAAAATTATTGCAGCTTGTTCGTTTGTTGCTCTTCAGACTTCTTATCCTCCGTTATATCTTCGACGATACCTTTTGTGGAGCTGCGAAATTCTCGAAGAGTATCACCAACCGCTCTGCCGAGCTGCGGTAATTTTGAAGGGCCGAAAATAACCAAAGCAACTATGGCGATAAGGATTAATCCGGGAATTCCAATATTATTAAACATTTCCTTGCACCTCCTGCGTAGTGGTGTCCGTTGAGGAACGCTTCATTTTTTTAGAATACCAGAAAGAGATGATGAGGCTTAATTCAAATAATAAAATCAACGGTACCGTAACCGATAAGTGGGAGACAAAGTCGGGCGGTGAAATGGACGATCCGACGATCACCATCGCCAAATAGGCATATTTTCTGCTTTTCTTGAACTTGACTGGATCGAGCAGGCCTACTTTCGTCAAAAACAAGACGACAACCGGCATTTCAAACGCAACTCCGATTGGAAAAATGACACTGAACATAAATGAAAAATAACGGTCGATTCCATACGTTTCCACTGCACCGATACTGCTGTTGATTTTTGTCATAAAAGAGACCATAGACGGAAACACCATAAAATAGCTGAAACAGACTCCAAGCAAAAAAAGCAAAAATGATGCGGGTACGAAGGTCAGAGTCCCCTTCGCTTCCTTTTCGGTTAAGCCGGGCTTTACAAACGCCCAAATGTGATATAGCGCGAGCGGCAGTGTAAATAGAATGGAAACCAGAAAAGCGCATTTCATATAAATAAACAAGCCATCTGTCATCGAAAATACATTCCACTCGATATTCACTGCGGCCGGCTGATTTTTAATGAACAACAGAATATTGGGTGACTCATATAATCCGGCGCAAAGTGTAATAAAAAACCAAATAATAATATACACAAGTCGTTTTCGAAGTTCAGAAAGATGGTCTATGAACTCGCTTTGGTTATCCATTCGATTCACCTGCCATCAATTAGAATTGAGGAGTCGGACCAAATTTACTAAGAACATATTCTGTAGATGCGTTTGCCAAACGGCGAACGCGATCCAGGTCGACATTCAATAATTGCCCATTCCGCTTCATGGCTTTCCCGGCGACAAATACGGAATCAATGTTGCTTGGGTTGGCGCAAAGTGTCACCAAACCAATAGGATTATTAACAGGAGTAAGATTAAGATCGGTGCTACGAACAAAAATCATGTCCGCTTGCTTGCCCGGAGCCAAGGTGCCGATTTTATGATCCAAGTGCAGAGCGCGTGCGCCTTCAATCGTTGCAAACTCAAGCGCATCCCTGGCAGAAAGACTCAGCTTGCCGACATCTTTTCCGCTTTCCAAAATTTTTGCATTCTCAATGGCGCGAGTTACTTGCAATGCAAATTTCATTTGGGAGAACATATCCGGTCCGGTAGATACCACAACATCGACTCCCAGCGAAGGACGGTATCCTTGCGCGATATATCTTCCGACGGCCGTCCAGCCGTGTCCCATCTGTGATTCCACTTCGGGAGTTGACGATAAGGAACCGCCGCTTTCACCGATTAACTTAAGCTCCTCATCCGTAAGCGTCGTTGCATGGACAAAGTTCAAATCCGGACCGAGCAGATTGGCGTCACGCAGTTGAAGGACGGGTTTCTTCTGTACGCCGGCGATTCCGACGCCAACGTGCATCGAAGCGATCACTCCCAATTCCCGGGCAAACATAATATCTTGTCTTGTGACATCTATAGATACGAATTCCGGCCCACGAATGGCTAAAGCCATCGTCAACAATTGATCATCGGAAGAAAAATATTGCTGCTTGATGCGTCTGGCATCCCACGGATGCATATAAGTGCTGTCGGGAGACCAATAAGTTAAAATGTTCGTAATTGGTGTGCCGTGGGCAAATACGCCACGAATTCCGGACTCTTGCAGCCCCTGGATCAGGGCGTCGGCATGCTCAGGGGTATTGATCGCAGACCAGTCCAGCATCGTCGTAACTCCTGCATTAAGAGCCTCGAGCGCTCCCAGAAGATCGGCTATATAGGAATCTTCAGGCCGCAATTTACCCCCAAGCTCTTGAAAATAAATCGTGTTCAGGTAGGTGCCAATCGACCAGTCGGTACCGATTCCCCGAACAAGAGCTTCCCACACATGGCGATGGGTGTCTACTAAACCAGGCATTACGATCATACCCGATGCATCGATGACTTGAACTCCCGAAATGTCCATGTTCGGTTTAATTGCTGTAATTTTACCGTTCTCCACCAAAATATCTGCATTCATAAAATCCGGATCTGATTTTTCTAACGTGATCACCAAACCGTTTTTCACCAAAAAACGGGACTCCGTTTCCAGGTCTTTTGGTTTCACTTTATCTGCCGATTTATTATCGGCAGCCGCAGCTTTGACTCCTAACAGATTGTTAACGATTCCGCCGCCGATGACTGCACCGCCAACCGCCAGAGATGCGTTTTTCAAAAATTTCCTTCTTGAAGGATTAACCGGTATTTTCTTTTGTTCATCCATCTAATTCACCCTTTTACAATTAATTTTGAGTTGATTCAATTGCATTGCTAACCATGAACGGGTTCATTATTCTTAAGTTCATTCACATCCTTTCTAAATATAAATGTATAATATGTTTATAAAGTGAATCTATTACGATAATACATTAATGTCATTTAATTGATCAATTGGGTAAAAACAATTATAATCATTAAAAATACCAATGATTTTTAGGGAGTTATGCCTTCATGGAACTTCGACAATTGGAATATTTCATTGCTGTTTGCGAGGAATTGCATGTTACCAAAGCAGCGGAAAAGCTGGGAATATCCCAGCCTACGCTCAGTTTGCAATTGCGTGCGATGGAGGAGGAGTTGGGAACTCTTGTGTTTGACCGTATTGGAAAACGCATAGCGCTCACAGAAGCAGGCATGATTCTGCTCAAATATGCAAGGAGAATGGTACAAGACCGTCAAAATGCTTTGCTTGAAATCAAGGAACTTCGCGAATTTCAAGGAGGCAATTTAGTGGTTGGGGTTTTACCGGCAGAATTAGATTATCGGATAACGCCGCTTTTCATTGATTATCACCGAAATTATCCGAAAGTGAGCCTGAAAATAATATCTTCCGTTGAAATCCCTCGGCTGGTGCTCGCGAATGAAGCGGATATCGGGATTACGTTGATCCAGTCACCAGATCCTCGACTTGTTACAAGACCGCTATATTCCGAATCCTTTGTTCTGGTCGTTTCTGAAAAGCACGAGCTTGCCGATCGTGATGCCGTTTCCTTACTCGAATTAAAGGGCATTCCGATGGTCATGTATCCCAGTGACTTTATGGGCAGAGAAGTAGTGGAAAACCGATGCAGGGCATTTGGTTTTCAGCTGGATGTAGCGGTCGAAACGACTACGGCGCCTTCTCTTTTCAATTTTGTAAGATCCAACATTGGTGCAACCGTACAGCCGCTTGACTTATCGAAATCGCTTAATGACCCGACTTTGCGGCTGATCACCATCGAAGATCATACACCCACCAGAGAAATTGGAATTATTTACAGGGCTGATAAGTATCTGGGATTTGCCGCCCGCAAATGCATTGAATTCATAGAACATCAATTGAAGAGAATAAAATAACCTGCTGACGGGTATATCTATGCGGCATTTCGGAAATGCTTTACGTAAGGTTAGCCCTCTCTTTTCGATCTGCGACACGTAACTGCGGCGGATCCCAGCAGCCCTTGCTGAGCAACCGTTTTGGTTTTTCTTTTGAGACAGGCAGCACTTTTAGCGACGGGGGATCCGTTTAAAGAAATTTCCCGAGCTGAATTGCTATCACATTCATGACCGCGTTTCTAGTTGATGTACCTTAACACTCAAAACAAGTCCCATTGAGATCATATTTGTCAATAATGAAGTGCCGCCATAACTAATAAATGGCAGTGCTATCCCTGTAAGCGGCATTAAACCCGTATGCATGGCAATGTTTTCAAAAATTTGGAATGCCAGCATTGAAATGACACCTATTACAAGATAGCGTCCAGCTAAATCATTACATTTTATAGCGATTAGGATCATACGGTATATGAGGAAAAAATAGAGCAAAATTAATACCGCGGATCCGATAAAGCCAAATTCCTCCCCCACGACCACAAAAATGGAATCGGCATAGTCATACGGGATAAATCCTCCTTGTACCATCGTCCCATGCAAATATCCTTCGCCTAACAGTTGCCCTGAGCCCACTGATTGGATGGAATTTACTACTTGGTAACTTTGATCGGGATTGCTGTTCGGGTCCAAAAAAGTTTGAATGCGGTGAAGTTGATAGGGTTTTAGGATTTTCGAAAGCAGATTGAAGTCCCTAAAATATAACCACGTCAGGCCACCCACAACGGAAGTAAAGCCAACTAGCCCTCCTATGGCATGGAGGATTCGAACATTGCCCATCCAAAGCATTCCAATAAAAATGCAAACAAATACAAACGAAGTCCCAAGATCGGGTTGCTCCAGCACCATCATAAAGGGGATAGCAGTGACCAGTGCCATTGGGATAATATCACGAAAAAATCGGAGTGTACGCCCTTCCCTATGTTCAAGCAACTTGGCCAAAAGTAATATCACGAAGACCTTCACCAATTCAGAAGGTTGAAATTGCATGAAATGCAAGTCAATCCATCTTTTCGCCCCGTTAATGTCCATCCCTTTAAACATAACAAACCCGAGGAGGATAATGCCTACTACGTAAAGAATTATCGATAAATGCCGGACAAATATGCGATAATCTGTGACTGATAGACCTATTACAGGGATAAACAAGACTCCAAACATAATCAGGTTGTTCTTGTGAATCCCCGCATACTTTGTATGCCATGTAGCGCTATAGATCACCATCGTACTGATAATTAAAAAAAATACCAGGATGATTAGAATCAAGGGATCTAACTTTTTTAGTTTATTCTGTAAGAATACCCACATTCTACTTCCAACCCTTTCACGAATGATCTGTGTCTACTATTCAGTCTTACTGCAAATGGCCAGGTGGGTATTATTACCTTAAAGCCTTAAAAACGGATAACGTCTTCCCTCAGGAAGACGTTACACGGCAATAATTCGTATATGACAGTCGATGTGATGCGAAATCACAGACTATGGGAGAGCGCAAGTGGGATTAAAGAAAGCACTTGATGTCCCTGCGTGAAGATCGTGGAATTATCAAATGGGGGATTTTAGGATTTCATCAAAATCACTCCAAACCCAAGGTTTTAGGATCCTAACTACAACACCGATTGTTTCACAATTATATCTCTTGCCCATTAAATGCCCATTAGATACTCATTAAATACCGATTAATTATAGGTTAAATTTATATTAATATTTCTCGATTTAAAGTACAGCGGGCTTTCTCCATACAAAGACTCCCAGACATGAAGGTATCAATAGGTGCGCCCGAACGGCTAACCAAGGAATAGCAGGCGTAATGTGCCAAAATCGTAGAAACCCAACCCTAAACATCAATTTCGCAAAAAAAGCGCACTCTAATAATATTATTATTACTCAACAATTAAATTTGCGGTCATATCCATATGACCGGGTCCACATGGCACCGAACATCTGATTTGAAATGTACCGGTTTTGTCTGGTGTAAAAGTTGCTGTAGGATTACTATTGTTTAAATTAATATTAAAATCGGCTAATTTCGCGCCGTGCAACCCATCTTTATTTTCCAATGTTAATTTGACGGGGATACCTTTTTTTACATGATACTCTGATTTGTCATATTTGAAAGTAACCGCACTTGCGATCAATTTTACTTCTTGAGTAGTTTCAGAACTTGCAGGTGTGTTTGGAGTTGCTTTGGTTTCTGAGGTAGAAGTAGTTGGGGGTGATGCGACAGCCGCCGCTGAACTATTGTCTTTATTCTCCCCACACGCTGTAAGGGCCACAACCAATGTAATAATAGCAGTAAAAAATATCAACTGGTTTTTCATGATCAATTCTCCTTTGAGTTCTTTTATTTTCTGATGCTCTTCAAACGGGTTGGTTCAGATTCACGAAATATTACCTCCTTATTGATAGGCTACGAAGCAAGAACAATATCGGTTTGCTCTAAAGCTAAATCAATATTAAAAGAAATTTTTTCTTAAAATGACAAAAAACCTTAGGATAGAATTTTTAACATTCTAACCTAAGGTTTTTTACATCAAGACTTTATTTCATTACTCAATCTGATATTGCGCAATCCTCTCTTCGTCCCATGCGAAACCAAAGCCAGGGCGGTCGGGCGTTTTAACTACGCCTTCTTCACATTTCAAAGGCTCTTTAAATAAAGCTCCTGCCCAGCCCATCCATTCCAATTTGACGGGATATTTGATTATAGGAAAAAGGTGAACGGCGAACTCAGGAAACAAGTGTATTCCGGATAATATATGGTATTGCTCCATAAGCGAATTGATCCGTATCCATCCAGTGATGCCGCCTATACGCTGCAAATCCGGGGTATAAACAGAGGCTGCGTTCATCTGCAAAAAGTGTTGGAACGGACGTACCCCATATAGATTTTCTCCTGTAGCAATCCGAACCTGCATCTTATCGGATAATCGCGAATGTCCTTCCATATTCTCTGCTTCAATCGGCTCCTCGAGCCATCCGATTCCAGCTGCAAGCAAATGCTTTTCCATATTCATTGCCTGCTCCGCTATCCATCCTTGGTTAACATCAGCTAAAATCTCAACGTTTTCCCCGACGGCTTTGCGGATTTCTGCAACCACCTGTATATCTTCCTTCATGTATTTGCGGCCCAAACGCATTTTCATAGAAGAAAAGCCCATAATCGCAAATTCTTCCGCCTGCTTGGCAGCTTCCAACGCGGAAACTAACCAAAGCCCATCACTTTGATAAGAATCGAAAGCTCCGGGAGTCCCTCTCAGCAACCGACATACCGGTAAATTCACACTTTTCCCAAAAATGTCCCATAACGCAATATCAACCATAGATAGAGCAAACATAGGCAAACCTTGTAGTCCGAGAAGCTTCATCGTTTCCCAGTTTTTGCGCCATATCTTCTCAATATCCCGCGGGTCTTCTCCAATTACAATGCCTTCAAGGTAATTCAAACATGACTTGATTGCTTTAGCTCCATGAATATTGAAAGCTTGCGCATATGAAATCCCTGAAATGCCTTCACTAGTTAATACATCCAAAATAACGAACACAATTTGTGAATTATGCCGTACACTTGAGATGACAGGATATTGTACAGGAACTGACACCACACGATGGTTTAATGCTGTTATTTTCATGACGAAATACCGATCGAGATATATTGGGTTCCTAGGAACGATTTTAACCCGTAATATTCGCCTTCCAGACCAAAGTCACTCTCTTTCCATTCACCGAACGTTGCTTGTACTATACCCGGCTTGGCATGATAATCACAAACGGATTCTCTCCATTGTTCATCATAATACACTTTTCTGTCCATTGTTAAACGCTCCATTCTTTAATTATCAATTGATTATGATTTACTTTCTGGTTGACTTATTTTAGGGTCCAGTTGCTCCAATACAAGGCCTTTTGTTTCCTTAGACCCAATTGCGAATATGATAATACCTATGACCCCCAGTACTAAGACCAATTCGCTCACAGCTAAGATTCCATTATTTATCAGAACCTCTGCCAACAATATAGGAATAAGTGCTCCCGCTACTCCCCTGCCAACGGCTTCAGTCCAAGCCGTACCGGTACCCCTCAATCTTGTTGGATATTGTTCAGCTGCAAAGAGTTTCGTAAAGGAAAAGGATGCTCCCATGAAGCTAAACGCAACTGACGCGCCGATTAAGCCCCACGCATAACTTTTAGATAAAGCGAACACAATAATTCCGATCATGGATATTATTGAATATAAACTGATAGTCAGTTTTCTTCCTAATTTATCCAATAACCATGCTCCAAACAAATGAGTAGCAATAGGAGTCGCATTTACGACGGCAGAAGTTAATAACGCTCCGCCAAGCTCGTATCCTTGCATCTGTAGCATTTGAGGCAGATAAAGAGAAAAAAGATACCAAGTAGACCAAAGGCAGGATGTTGTCACCCATAATATTAATGTTCGACGCAGAAATTGCCCTCTAAAAATTTCTTTAAATGGAGCACTTTTTGTACTTTCAACAAGCGGGATTCGGTGTGACACTTCAGGAAGTGGTTTACCCGAGTAACGTTGAATTTTTCCTTCGATCTGATTAAGCATGCGATCAGATTCAGCGTGACGACCTTTCATTTCAAGCCAACGCGGAGATTCCGGCATGTAGAAATATACGAAAATTAAAGCAATTAATGAAATTCCGCCGAAAATATACATAGGCCTCCATCCATAATCTGGAACTATTATTGATGCTGCCAGCAGATTTGCAAAATACCCGAAATTCAACACTGCGTTGATGCTTCCAACTGCGTACCCACGATATTTTGCAGGAACAAATTCTACGACGAATTGATAAGGAATCGTAAAAACCATTCCCATGCCTAAACCAGCCAAAAATCTGAACAGTATAACTATAGAAAATGATGGTGCAAACGCTGTAATCACCGTAGCCAATCCGAAAATTAACATTCCGAGCATAAGAGTCTTGCGCTTGCCAAAGTAATCAATAGCTACTCCAGACAATATTAAGCTGATAATAATGCCCAAAGTGGTAACGGAAGCAATTGTACCAATCTCAGCTCCTGAAAGTTTAAAGGCTGATTTAAGAGAAGGAATGGTTGCTCCCGTAAGTCCGTTATCAATTGCTTCGGTTAGCCAAATAATTAAAGCTATGGCAATGATTCCCCAATGCCACCTGGTAAACGGAAGTCTTTCCAACCTTTCGGCCGCATTATAGTTATTCATATTTTCCTCCTTAAATTAGTCCTATAGTTTTATAAAATTATTATCTCCAATATCAAAATTCTAGATTCGGTGCCTTACTACTCCAAAGAGTTAGATCTTCATAAGCAGCAGCCACTCGCAAAAGACGAAGTTCACGGTAAGGAGGTGCAATTAACTGTATTCCAACCGGTAATCCTTCTTTATTAAAGCCGCAAGGAACTGAAATCGCCGGCCATCCAAGGAGGTTAGCGACAATCGTAAAGCGACTCAGGTCAGCCGATATCTTTGGGTGGGCATTTAATGATGGTGCAACTAAAGGTGTTGTAGGAGTTGCCAAAATATCTATATTGCTCCATAAATTATGCATTTCAGTACAGTATTGAGCGCGAATACGATGGGCATTAATGTATTCAAACGCCTGGAATTTTAACCCTGCCTCCTTCCGAGCGCGTACATCCTCCCCGTAAAGCTCAGGTGAAGATTTCAGAAAGGGTAAATGCCAAGCCGAAGCTTCGGAAAACAAGATAGATCGGGCAATTGCAGCCAAATCATTTACAGATGGAATTTTAACCTCAGATATGATACAACCTGACAATCGCAAGGCCTCCAGAGCGCTCTCAAAAGCAGCTCGAACTTCAAGCTCTACTCCGTTTTCTATCCAATTTTGTGGAATCCCTATTCGAAGTCCCTCCAAGTTTATTGGCGCTGCTAGTACATTTTCGAAGCCGACAGGACGGTCTGTTATTACGTCAAGTATTATACCTGCGTCACGAACCGAGCGGCTTAAGATCCCTACATGATCCAAAGACCACGATAGCGGCAATACTCCCGATCGACTAACTAATCCATACGTAGGCTTAAGCCCAACTACACCACAGCAAGATGCGGGAATACGGACGGAGCCAGCTGTGTCAGTTCCTAAAGCAAAAGGCGCTATCCTTGCTGCCACTGCTGCTGCTGACCCAGAAGACGAACCCCCTGAGAAATGATTTAGATTCCAGGGATTTCGGACGGGTCCGAAGTGTGGATTATCCCCGGTGGCTCCATCAGCGAACTCATGTGTGTTAAGCTTTCCTAGCAGTATCGCACCGGCATTCATTAAACGATTTGCCACCTCGGCATCTTGTTCTGGAATACGACCATTAAGCTGTAGGGAACCGGCTGTTGTTGTGACTCCTGCTACATCAATAATATCTTTCAGACCAAATGGAACGCCTTTTAATTGTCCTTCGGGCAAAGTGGATATTTCCGGTTCTAATGTCAAAATAAAAGCGTTAATGTAAGGGTTTACAATTGAAATTTTGTTATGATATGCAGTCAATATATCAACTGGATTCACTTTTCCTGCTCTCACAGCTAGCAGCAGCTCTAATACAGTCCAATTTGTTAATTCCTTGTCTTTTGAAATCATTTTCTCGGATGAGGTTATTTTCTGTACTATATCCCATTCTGTGTAAGGCGCCTCCCCTCCGGCAGCTACAATTGGGTTAAAAGTAAAGGCCGGTTCAAAATCCGACAATTGATTTAAATCTATCGTTTCAAATAACTGTCGTACCGGGCGGCAAAAAGCATTAAAGATTTCATCCTCCAAGTAGAATTCCTCCTCTTTAAATCGCATCAACAAATAATAGATCTTGATTTCTCAGTCAATTTGATCGAATCCGGCATTAATTTTATTTTTCAATGACCATATCTATAATATATAATATATAATATATTCTGCATAATATTAAATCAATATAGATTTAATAGTTTTTTTCTGGTATGAATTGTATATATCATCTATTTTTTTAAGGAGGCCTCCATGAAAATCAATGAAATAAGAACACTTACGGATTCCATTTATGAATCGTTACGCCAAGCTATTTTATCTGGGGATTTCCGGTCAGGGGATCGCTTAAAAGAGTTAGAATTATCGAAAAATTTTAACGTAAGTTCTACACCGATACGAGAAGCTCTGGCGCGACTTTCTCAAGATGGATTAGTAAGCATTGACCGTTATCGTGGTGCTACGATAACTACGTATACGTCTAAAGATTTTGAGGATCTATATCAAATACGTGAATTTTTGGAGATACCAGCCATACGAATCGCTGCTAGCAAAATTGAAATAAGTGATATAAAAAAATTACAACAAATTCTTGAGGATGGGGATCAGGCATTAGAGCAGGGAGATTTTATTCGTTTAAACAACTTAGACTTGGATTTCCACGAAACTTTGGTTATGTGTTCCCGTAATCAGCACTTATCAAAGACAACCCGAAGTATTCACGAAAAAATTCAAACGATTCGGCGAATCGTTGTTCCATTATCCAATATTAATTCAAAGTCACAAATTGCACACTACAAGATTTTTGACGCAGTTAGGAATCATGATGCTGATCGTGCTGAATCAGAGCTTCGGTGCCATATCCAAAATACTGCTGAAGAAGTATTACATTTAATCAAGAACTAATTCAAACATAATGTCGGAAAGTCCAACTTTCCTCCATAGCGGCAAGCATTTGCTTTAATAAACTCGCGGCAAACAGATGCTTTAACACACGATCATTAATCAAACAAAGCCCCTTATCTCCGGGGCTTCACTGTATATATTCTGATTATTAACAAGGGAGTTTATACAATTGAATAAAAATTTATTAAAGGAGAAATAGAGATATATTATGAAAAGATTGTCACGCCTTCAATCATTAGGCCTCATTGCCTTCCTCGTTTTCGTATGGGGAGCTTCCTGGCCGATTTATAAAATAGCGCTAGACTATACTCCTCCTCTTCTTTTCTCCGGAATGCGAACACTGTTTGGCGGTTTGCTGCTCACCGTCTTGTTATTCCCAAGAAGGCATCTTATTCGCTGGAAACAAAATTATCAGGTGTATCTCATTTCCGCCGCGCTCAATGTCGTATTGTTCTTTGGGCTGCAGACGGTCGGTTTATTACACATGCCTTCCGGATTGTTCTCTGTTCTGGTTTATCTTCAGCCGGTGCTTGTAGGTATTTTCGCCTGGATGTGGCTTGGGGAGCCGATGACCACTTCCAAGCTCATAGGACTGATTATCGGTTTCATGGGTGTTGTCACAGTCAGTGCCGGAGGTTTCTCCGGGCATATTGCCGTAGTGGGAATCATAATTGCACTGGGTTCCGGAATAAGCTGGGCGCTCGGTATCGTTTATATTAAAAAAGAAGGACATCGTGTCGATTCCCTCTGGCTCGTTGCTTTACAATTCTTACTTGGGGGAATCGTGCTCACAGCGGCAGGCTCCATGACGGAGGAATGGACAAGCATTGTATGGAACGCTTCCTATTTATTTGGTCTCGTATTTGGCATTTTGATCGGGATTATAGCCTCATGGGCCGTTTATTTCAAGCTCGTAAAATCCGGAGGTGCAAGTCAAGTCGCTTCCTATACATTTCTTGTACCGCTCATAGCTGTCTTCAGCGGAACATTGTTTTTGAAGGAGCCTTTTACCATCAATCTAGTCATCGGGCTTATCTTAATCGGTTTAAGTATTTATCTGGTCAATCACAAATCTGCAGCATTAAAGCAGGTTCAGAAAGTGACTCGTTCACAGCATTGATCATACCCCAAACAAAAACTTTATTATCACAGTTTACAATTATTTTTGTCCATCAAACTTGCATGCGACTGGTCCAAAAGGGGCCGTATTTTGCCGCGCCACAATGGCCGGTCGCCATCCATGTGAAGGAAAGAAGGAATACTGGCTTATGAAGGACAATCAACCTACATTGGGAAGAGGAAGGCTGCTGTGGGCGCTCGGCTTGGGGGGCTTTTTGGTGAACGCCGACAACCGGGCGATCGCCCCCATGCTGCCGGCGATCGCCGGCGTGTTTCATACGACGGCGTCCACGGCGGCGCTGCTTGTCACCGCGTACTCGATTCCCTACGGGCTCTTTCAATTGGTATATGGTCCAATCGCCGACCGGGCGGGCAAGGTGCGGACCATCCTATTTTCTTTGGCGTTGTTTTCTTTGGGCACCTTGGCTTGCGGAATTGTCCATGCTTTTTCCTGGTTGCTTGTTTTGCGAATCATTACCGGGATGTTCGCCGCAGGCATTATCCCGACGACCCTGGCGAAAATCGGCGATTTATATTCGCTGAATGAACGTCCCCGGGCGATCGCCTTCTTTATGTCGCTATCCACATCCGGGCAGGCGATGGGCATCGTAATCGGCGGGTTAGTCGCCCAGTTTGCGAGCTACCGGTTTTTGTTCCTGCTGCTCGGTGTGGCGGCGATCCCGACCTTGTGGACGCTTCGCCGCCAACGCGACGAGGAGCCGGCGGCCGGCCGGGAGACGCTGCCCCTTCTCAAGCGATATCTGACGCTGGTGCAGTTGAAGCGGGCGTGGCTTATATACGGCCTAGTCTTCTGTGAAGGTTTTGTCTTTTATGCCGGTTTTACGTTTCTTGGAGTATACGGCGTTGAAGAGCTGCATTTGTCTTATCTTGTCATCGGTCTGCTTACGGCGACCTATAGCCTGGGAGCGTTTGTTGGCAGCAGGACGATTACCCGCATTATCGGGCGGCTTGGGGCTTCACGGATGCCGTTGTTCGGCGCGTTTCTCATGACGCTCGGGTTTGCCGCCGTATGGGCCTGGACCAACGTCGCCGCGCTGACCACCGGGTTTATCGTGCTCGGACTCGGCTTCAGCTACTGCCACTCGACCCTACAGACCTATGCGACGGATTTACTGCCGAAAGCACGCGCCACCGCGGTTTCCATCTTCGCGTTCTCCCTTTTTCTTGGGAGCGGAATCGGTCCGGTCGCCGCGGGAAGCCTTTACGACCGATTCGGCTTTTCCGGGTTGCTGGGCACGGTGACGGTTGGGATGGCTTTGTTTGGCTGCTGCTGCGCCGCGTTACTCCGCGTACAAGCCGCAGCCCGCCACCGGACGGATCTGTCGAAGTAAAGGAGCAGGCCGTATTGGGCATCATGGGAATCATCATATGGTTACTAAGTTACGTTAAGGTAAGAAGCTGAAACTTTTATCAGTTATTTTCATTCTCGCACGGTGTAGCTATAATAGTTGGGTGAGAATTTATAAGATGGAGGATATACAATGAATTCATTTGAATTTCAAAATCCGACCCGGATTTTGTTCGGCGCAGGGATGGCAGATCAGTTGGGAGAGCAGGTTAAGAGCGGCGGCTGGAAGACTGTACTGCTCGTGTACGGTGGAGGCAGCATAAAAAAGATGGGTTTGTACGATCGGGTGATCAGTCAACTGCAGCAGGTAGGGGCGAAAATAGTAGAGCTTCCGGGTGTGGAGCCTAATCCTCGAGTTACCACGGTGCGTAAAGGCATCGATTTGTGCCGGGAAGAGGGCGTGGATCTCATCTTGGCCGTCGGTGGAGGCAGTGTGCTCGACGCCGCTAAAGCGGTAGCTGTCGGCGTACCTTATGAAGGGGATGTATGGGACTTCCTCATCCGCAAGGCGCAAATTCAAGGCGCACTGCCGCTCGGCACGGTGCTGACGCTATCGGCGACCGGTTCGGAGATGAACGGGAACTCTGTTATTACCAACTGGGAGGAAAATTTGAAAAAAGCGTTCGGAAGCATTCATGCTTTTCCGAAGTTTTCGATCCTGGATCCAACGCTCACTTATTCAGTTCCGGCGGATCAAACCGTTAACGGGATTGTCGATATGATGTCGCATGTCTTTGAACAATATTTCAGTTCCACTCCGGATACACCGCTTCAGGAACGGTTGTGCGAATCAATCCTGCAAACGGTGATCGAAAATGGTGAAATCGCATTAATGGAGCCGACGAATTATGCGGCCCGTGCCAATATCATGCTTTGCGGGACGTATGCATTAAACGGCGGCATGATTAGTGTCGGTATGCAAAACGATTGGGCGACTCACATGATTGAACACGAGGTCAGCGCAATCTACGATATCGCTCATGCAGCAGGATTGGCCATTTTGTTCCCGAACTGGATGAAATATGTTTACCGTGAACGCATCGACCGTTTTGTCCAGTTTGCCGTACGTGTGTGGCAGGTGGATCCTAATGGAAAATCCGATGAGGAAATTGCACTGGCAGGCATCGAGGCCACAAGGGCTTATTTCAGCCGCATTGGAGCACCGACCCGTTTGGCGGATATGGGTATCGGCGAAGAACAGCTGAATCGGATGGCTACGGAAACGGTACGTTTCGGCACCGTCGGGTCTTTCAAGCCGTTGAACGAGCAGGATGTAAAAGCGATATTGCAAATGAGTCTGTAAACAATACTATTTTAATAGCTTTCTTCTTTTATAAGGGGCTATCGGGATAACAGCCGGTGTTGGGTCAAATATTTTTTGATACCACCAAAGGAGATCCAGTCATGAAGTTTCCAGCTTCAGGACGGGCGAATCATACCGTCCTAGCGCTTGTCACCATACTATATTGGTCTTCACTTTATGTTTATGTTCCGATCCTATCGCCTTACCTTCTACATCTTGGCGCTTCCTACAGCATGGCCGGTGTTGTGCTTGGAAGTTATGGACTTACCCAAATCTGTCTCCGGCTGCCGATAGGCGTTTCTTCCGACCGAATGAAGCGACGCAAACCATATGTGCTGCTCGGCATGTTAACCACGGCGTTGAGCTGTCTGTGTTTCGCATGGGGCGAACAAATCGGTTGGGTGCTTGTCGGACGGATCGTGTCGGGGTTAGCCGCTTCCACTTGGGCGCCGTTTACCGTGATGTATGCCGGAATGTACCGAAGCGATCAGGCGACAAGAGCAATGGGCTCTATTAGCCTGCTAACCGCATTCGGTCAAATGATCGGTATGAGCTTAAGTGGCTATTTGGTAAAGACAGGAGGCTGGAGTTCCGTTTTTTGGACAGGAAGCGTTATTGCTTTCACCGGTTTTGTTCTGGCTCTGCTGCTAAAGGAGCCGAAGGAGAGCATTGACCGGGCACCAATGCAATACAGCGAAGTGTTGCCCGTCATGAAAGATTCATTGCTCCAAAAAGTGGCGACTCTCTCCATTTTAGCTCACAGTGTACTTTTTATCACGATGTTCGGATTTACGCCCTCCTACGCCGTATCTCTTGGGGCCGATGAAGTGAGCTTAACGTTGCTCGTCGTCGCTTTCATGATTCCCCATGCGGTCAGCAACTTTATCACTGGCAGGATTCTTGCCCCTCGGTTTGGCGCATGGCCTGTCGTGCTTATCGGATTTTTGTTCAGTGCGATTTGTTCCGCCGCAACCTCCATAGTGACCGATTATTCGCTGCTCGTGCTGACCCAAGCCCTTAACGGTTTCTTCCAAGGGTTACACTTTCCGTTGCTGCTGGCGCGGGCTATCCAGCATTTTCCGGAGGAAAAGCGGGCTACCGCCATGGGCTTTTATCAAGCGCTATATGCGTTCGGGATGTTTGCTGGACCGTTTCTGGCAGGCGGATTGAACGAGTGGGCAGGACTACGGAGCGGTTTTTATTTTGCCGGAATTCTCGGGATGGTCGCGGCCTGTTTGACCTTTTTTTGGTTTTTACGGGGATTAAGGAGCGCCGTCACATTGAAACGAGCCTCTGCAGAATAAGGACGATATATCCTTATTTAAGCAGTTGATCATATTCCCCATCGCGTCTTTATGTTGCAGCAACACTTGAGTCAATAGACATTTGATGATTAACAAGCTTCCGTACACTTCAACAGGTTGCCCATGTTTTGATATTATCCCCTTTAAGTAGACAAGTGCCGAAAAGCGCATACCGTATACTTGGAGGGGATATTATCATGAGCGAAATCAGAAAAACATACGACTTGATATGAACACGAACCGATTTAATTATGTATCATTCATTGACCTTGCATGTGGAGGTTCGAACCACAAGTTGAGGCGGGTAAATAACGGATTGGTTATGTGGGTCTGCGATTTTTCCTTCGATTATATCCACGATCAATTTAGCCGCATCCGTACCCATCTTTCTTTTGGGATGAGCAATGGAAGTCAGCTTAATTTCCGACATCTCGGCCAAATACGAATCGTCATATCCTATAACTGAGACATCATGCGGAACTTTCAGTCCGAATTCA
The DNA here is from genome assembly GCF_027533625.1 of Paenibacillus gyeongsangnamensis. Taxonomy (GTDB): domain Bacteria; phylum Bacillota; class Bacilli; order Paenibacillales; family NBRC-103111; genus Paenibacillus_G; species Paenibacillus_G gyeongsangnamensis. The sequence continues at coordinate 177,186 of NZ_JAQAGZ010000002.1, forward strand.
CGAAGAATATTAATAATATTCAGAGCAACCGCATCGTTGTAACAAAACATAGCAGTAACCTCGTATTTTTGGCTGTCCAACAAGTCCCTTATTTCCCTCTCAATGGTTTGCCTTTGCCCTTCGGTATCGTAGGCAATAATGAATCCCGGCAATATCGGCAAATTATATTTCCGATGGGCCTGAATAAATCCGTTCATACGGTTCACGCCCTGAATGTCGTCGGATTTAAAAATTCCCGCGATCTTGGTATGGCCAAGCTGTATCAAATGCTCGGTAGCGATGAATCCCCCTTTCTCCTCGTCCATTCTCAAACAGGGTCCTCGGAGCTGGGGATAAATGGCGTTCAGCATAACGTAGGGAACTGCATGATTCTCCAGGTTTAAAAAGTAATTAATGTTCGGATTATATAAGGCGCTCTTTGTAGGTTCAACGATAATGGCATCTACATTACGCATTAATATCGATTCTATGCATTTTCTTTCCTTCTCAATGTTATTATTGGTACTTGCCAGTATCATCGTATAATCCATATGGCTTAACTGGGACTCGATCCCTCTCATGATCGAAGAAAAAATATAATCGGATATATACGTGGTTATAACACCGATGGTCCTGGTGCCCTGCGCCGGATTGACGCGAATGGGCGGTACAGAGCAAAACGTGCCTCTTCCCTGCTTGCGGTATATCCATCCCTCTTTTTCCAGATCCCCTATAGCCTGACGAACGGTATGACGACTCACATCAAACATGGCCATGAATTCGGTTTCGGTACCGATTTTTTCGTGAGGAACAACCTTGCCCTGAAGGATCCACGATTTAATCTCATCTTTAAGCTTGGCGTATTTCGATTTCACGCAACCACACCTAGTCCAGAATTTGATAATAGCAATCATTTGGTTAAACAGAAGACCAGAGCAGAGCTCCGGCCTCCTGCATTACCTTCGGTTCAACACGGTTATTTCAGTGCATCCGTCATGTCCTTTTGAGTTTTTTGCAGAACCTGTTCCGCAGTCGCAGAGCCGTTGACCACGAGCGGATCCATATTTTTGCTGTAAATTTCATTCAACTGTTGGAACCGGTCGGAGGTTTCGTCTTCGGCCAGCTTCGGATCGATGGTTTTAACGATATTGAGAAAGAGATTCATCTCATTTTGGAAGCTCGTGTACTTCAGTCCTTCGTTAAGCAGACTGGTACGTACGGGAATAAAATTCGAAGCCTCGCTGAAAGCCTTCATGTTGTCCTTGCTTGTCATGTAGTCGATAAAAATGGCAGCCGCATTCGGGTATTTGGTGCCTTTGTAAGCAAAGAGCGCATTACCGCCCATATCGGAGCCGGTTTTACCTTTCACTTGCGGCATGTAGGTAACGCCCCAGTTTCCCGGCATATTCTCTTCCATATAGGAAAGATGCCAGCTTCCGGAGAAGGTAAATGCGATTTTCTTGGCAACGAACAGCATATTGGTGGCCGGTGTCTGTGTAAAGCCTGTCTTTACGACGAGCTTTTCCTTTTGCCATGTTTCATATAGCTTGGTAGCCGCAAGCGCTTCAGGCGAATTAATCGTAACGGATTTCATGTCTTTACTCAGCACGGATCCGCCGTTCATATAGATAAAGGGAAGATAGCGGTAGCCCGAACCGTTCTCCCAGATGCCGCCGAAAGCATATTCCAAATTATTGTCGGCTTTCAGTTTCCGGGCGATGCCGGTAAGTTCATCCCATGTCCAAGCGTCATTGACATCTTTAGGTATGCGTATTCCGGATTTCTGAAACATGCTCTTGTTATAAAAAATAGCCATCGTATCCGTGTGATGCGGCATTGCCACAAGCTTGCCTTTATAAGTCACGGCTGAACGATATGCCGGTACGAGATCCTTAAGACTTTCTTCAGAAATTTTCCCCGTCAGGTCCAACATCACATCGTTTTCTTTGAATTTTCCCAGTCTCTGGTAAGTGTAGCGTACGATATCCGGCCAATCATTCCCCGCGATTCGAGTATCTAAAATTTGCCTGTACGTATCGGACGGATATACCTGAGGCTCCAGCTTAATTTCCGGATGATCTTTAGCAAAATTTTTGAGCATCAAATCCCAACCGGCTTTATCCGATGTTGAGGATTCCCAATAAGCCACCTTAAGAACCGCTCCTTTTTCCGCGGCGCGTGAATCCGTATTCGTTGTCGGCGCACTGCCCGTCGAGCTGCACGCCGATAAAGAAACTGCCGCAGTCAGAGCACAAAGCGTTGTCAACGGCCGATAAAAAGAACGTATATCCATATTTACTCCTCCTAGGAATGCTAGCCTTTGATTCCCGTAAAAGCAATCCCCTGCACAAATTGTTTTTGAAAAAGGAAGAACACCGCCAAAACCGGAAGAATCGAAATGATGGCCGCACTCATCAAATCATTCCAGTTTACGTAATTGACTCCATTTAACATGGCAAGACCAAGCTGAACCGTATACATTTTACTATCCGACAACACGATCAAGGGCCATTGAAAATCATTCCAGCGCCACATGACCGTAAAGATCACCAGAACTCCCAGCAGCGGTTTGACATTCGGAAATACAATTTTACTGAAAATCGCAAATTCGCTGGCACCGTCTATACGTCCCGATTCGATCAGTTCATCCGGGATCTCCTCCATGAATTGACGGGAAAGGAACAACCCGAACGCTTCCGCGCAAGGCGGCAAAATCAATCCCGTATAGCTGTTGAGCAGCCCCAGTTTGGAGATGATGATAAAATTAGGAATCATGATGAGTTGAATAGGAATCATCAATGTGCTGAGTACCACCATGAACAAGAAATCTCTGCCCTTAAATCGGTACTTGGCAAAGGCGAAGCCCGCGAGCAGGTTGATAAAAACGGTAATCACCGTAGCGCATACCGTAACGATGGCGCTATTTTTAAAGTAAGTCGAAAAATGGGTGACCGTCATGGATTTGGCAAAGTTGCCCCAAATGAATTCGCTTGGCCAGAGCCTGGGGGGATATTCGAAAATTTCACCGATGGGCTTTACGGCCGTGATCAGCATCCAATAAAACGGGAATAGAACAACAATGCTGACAATAACCAGAAACGCATAGGCACAAGCCTTCAAAGTCGTATTGCCCGATTTTTTAGACAAAGCGGTTGGTTGGTTCATGTTTGTGGTTATCATACATTCTCCTTGCTTGCCCGAAGTCTGTACAAAGAAAACAACAGAAGGATTAAAAACAGGACTACGCCGGAAGCGGAAGCCCGACCGTAATAGTTCATCTTGAACGCGGTGTCGTAAACGTACATAACCAGAGTGGTTGTCGCATTGAGCGGTCCGCCTTTGGTCATAACGTAGATCAAATCGAAGGATCGGAAAGAGTGAATGACGACGGTGATGAGTATGAAGGTATGAATCGGCTTAAGCAGCGGCATCGTAATGTAACGGAACTTTTGCCAGGCATTCGCTCCGTCGATGGTGGCCGCCTCATAGTAGTCGGGCGATATCCCTTGCAGAGCCGCCAAATAAATGACCATGTTGTATCCGACCCTGCTCCATAAAGTGCCTACGATAATCATGACCATAGCCATACTGGGGTCTCTGGACCATTCGATGGATTGAATGCCGAGCAGGTTCAGCACATAGTTAATGAGCCCCAATTGATCGCTGAACAACCAGACAAACACCATGCCTACAACGACGGACGATATTACCGATGGAATAAACAGCACGCTGCGGAAAAATTCTCTGAATCTGATTTTTTGATTTAATAAAAGAGCAAACATGAGCGATAATACCATCAGAAAGGGAACCGTCGAAACGGTGAAAAGAATCGTCACCCAAATCGATTTTCTAAAAACCTCGTCCGTAAACAGATAAATATAATTATCCAGTCCGATGAATACCGGCTTTCCCATACCTCCCCATTTCACCAGGCTGTAATAAAAGGTCATAAAAATCGGTATGATCATAAAGCACAAAAACAGAAGCATGTTTGGAAGAATAAAAAGGTACGGAACGACCTTTATATTATTCCAAAACGGCTCTTTATGTTTTGTTGGCAAATGAAATCACCCGCTAATCTTTAAATGTCCGTTGTTGTTGACTTAGTTATCCGAGTGTCCTACAATCAGTCTCTCGTTACCTGCAGCTGCGGATTCCCGGTTTGCGGATGAGAATGGCGGACGGTTTGCCGATTTTTTAGGGAAACGATATACCCCCATGTCCGGCTGCGGACGATCGGCCCAGCGTCTTCCATCCCCGTTAAATTGCGGCATCCACGGAGCGAGCGCTTCAAGCATCTCCTCGCACATGGCCCAAACTTCCTTGGTGCTGCAGACGGCGGCAGTCAACGGATCGTGAAGCACGGCCAGCTTCACCAGCTCGCGGTCACCGGTTAGAGCGGCCTGCACCGCCATTTCTTGAACGCTGATGCTGGTGCGGCATGTGGCCGCGCATTGTAACGGGAGATCCCCGACAAATGTCGGATGGATGCCGTTTCCGTCCACATAACAAGGAATTTCAATGGTGCACTTGTCGGGCAGGTTGGTGATCAATCCGCGGTTTTCGATATTGAAGTGCCCTCGGTACGAACGACCAGTTTCCAGCGCTTCTATGATGTAAGAGCCGTGTTCGTTGGAACGCTCCCCCAGCTTGATGTATTCCGCCTCGCCTTTTAACCATTTGGGGTACATTTCTTTGTACTCTTCCGTTTTCGTAAGGCAATGATTCAGGTAACCGGCGGTTCTTCCGCCAATCCATACATCCGGATAAATCCATTGATCGATTTCTTCTTTTCGCTTCCGATACCATGGCAGGTATTCGCTGAGATGCCCGTTAGATTCCGTGGAATAATATCCGAATCTTCTCAGTACATCGATTCGACAAGGCTCGCTCCTTGATAGCTGCGGATGGTTCTCGAATGCGTCCAACAGATACGGGAGCATATCCTGTCCCTTATGAGTCACCTGAATATACCAGGTTTGATGGTTTATTCCTGCACAGACGAAATCGACTTCATGCTGGGGAAGACCGAGCGCCGTTGCAATTTGCTTATGGCCTCCCTGCACTCCGTGACAAAGGCCGACGACTTTGATTCCTCCGGCACGCCGTAATGCCCATGTATTCATCGCCATAGGATTGGAATAATTCAGCAGCAGGGCTCCGGGAGCAAGCTCGCGCATATCTTCGGCCAAGTCAAGCAGTACGGGAATGGTCCGCAGGGCGAAGAATACTCCGCCAGGTCCCAAGGTATCCCCTACACATTGATCGACCCCGTACTTTAAAGGAATTTCCACATCGTGCCGGAACGCCTCCAGTCCGCCGACGCGGGCCATGCAAAACACGTAATCCGCCCCTTTTACCGCCTCCCGTTGGTTTGTGGTCGGAACAACCGTCGCAGGCAGCCCGTTGGTCTGGATCATGTGCCCACAAAGGTTGGAAATCATAGTCAAGTTTTCCTCATTGATGTCCATCAATCGGAATTCGGTGTCTTGAAACTCAGGTACCGCGAGAATGTCCATCATCAGCCTTCTTGTGAACCCTACGCTCCCTGCTCCGATCATGGCAATTTTGAGCATACTTTTCCCTCCTCGATGTCAACGTTTTCAATTCGCTTTGATTTTCCTTTGCAGTTGTACGAATAAAGTTGAAAAATCCGACGTTACAACAAAACTTTATACGTACGTATATGCGTTTCAAAATCACCATATTACAAAAATGGATTAGCGGTTTCTTCGTTGGAATTCTTCTACCGCTCATCGAGAATATCCGGATTTTTGTATATTTTGCTCTTCTCAATCCTCAGCTGCACCTTTTTCACGACATCATCAGCTTCTGTGCCGAGGATATCGATCAGTTAATCTCATTTCCCTCCTTGCCCGTACCGTGTTGCAACTTTTAATCTCCCTTCGATAAAAAGTTGTCAACGTGACAGCGAAAAATTGAAAGGAGCCCGCACCGCGGTGTTTAGGCGGCGAAATCTCTTCCTGTACAAAACCTTTTGCTGCAGCAGAGAGCTTTTTTACATTCTTTTAACATAAAAATTGACGAATACTTGTTTACATTCTCATATGCACGTTATACAATGGCGTAATTTGTATCTGTTCCTTTCTCATTAAGGGAGTAGGATGCAAACCATGTTGGAGTATTTTTGTTTGTTGTTTACATTAATAACTATTAAAGTAAAATTTTACATTCTTAATGGAATCGCCTTAGTCCGTTTTCTGGGAATCTTTTCTTTGCCTTAAACTGCAAATCACAACCTCATTGCACATGATTGAGTCGTTGTACCAGTTAATAAAATCTTAAATTGACTTCCTTTCGAATCAGAATTATGTTGGTGTATCAAACATTTTTAATAAAAGGAGAAAACACATAATGGAACTGTTTGTCGCATTGGACGTACCTCTCGCGGTAAAGCGAGAGCTAAGGAACATTCAAAACCATCTGCGTCAATTTGATTCTTCGGGGAAATATGAGTCTGCTGAAAACTTCCATTTGACGCTGAGTTATATCGGGGAATGGACAAGCCAGGAGACTATCATTTCACATCTGGAACATATCCGATTCAACAGCTTCGAACTACAGTTACATGAACCGGGCATATTTGAAAATCCGGGGAAATCCGTAGTATGGGTCAATGTAAAGGAGAACGATCGCTTGCACGCCCTTCAACAAATGATCGTCCAGGCGCTGGCAAATGCAGGGGTGCTGATAAATCGTTTCGTTTTCGTTCCCCATATTTCGCTCGCTTATGGCTGCAACCCATCTATATCGAGTTCCTTTTCTGCTTGCAAGGTTATACCACTTTCTTTTGAAGTTTCCAGTTTTTATTTGTACGTTGTTCATAGTGTGTCAGAAAGTACCCGTTTTAAAAAGTTACGCAATTTCAAGTTGTTCTGAGAAGGCATCTTACACGACAAAGGAGACAACATCATCCCATGCTAAATCGAAAGCTAACCCGGCGTTCGACCAATCGATACGATAACACCGCTTATCTGTATCTACTCCCTGCGTTTCTATTGCTCGGAATCTTCACGATCTATCCAATCATCAATACGTTTATAACTTCGTTTAAAGACAATTTTCAGTTTCTCACGGGGAACTTCGCCGGGATCAATCTCTCGAACTATATCAAAATCATCGGCGATTCCACATTCCGAAGAGCGCTGTTGAATACGTTTTTTATCGCCTTTGTTTGCGTGCCTGCCACTATACTGATCTCGCTCATTCTAGCTTTATGCCTGAATTCCGTTAAAAGGTTGCAGGGCTTGTATCTGACGCTCTTTTATCTTCCCCAAGTCACGAATGTGATTGCATCAGGGCTCGTATTTTCTTTTATTTTCAACACACACTTCGGACTCATCAATATGGTCTTAGGATGGTTCGGCATCCATCCTGTGGCATGGATCAGCGGCGAAGGCATCGTCGGTTCGCCTGAACGGTATAACCAGGCTTATGCGCGAAGTTTGTTTATCCTGTTTGTGTACAGCGTTTGGGAGGGGCTATCGCTGCACGTCCTCTTGTTCATGCGGGGTTTACAGAACATCAATAAAGAGTATTACGAGGCCGCTCAGGTTGATGGTGCAAGCCGCTGGCGCATGATTCGAAGTATCACGCTGCCACTGTTGTCCCCGACGACGAGTTTCCTTTTTGTAACATCCATTATTTTTGCCTTCAGGGCGTATGCGAGTGTTGTGGCCTTGTTCGGCAAAACCTATGGTCCGCCCGGCGATGATTCAAAGATGATGATTACGTTAGTTGGGTATATCATGGACTCTCTCGGAGATTATTTGTCACCAGGAGCAATTAGCAGCGCGGGTGCCGCGGCAGTCGTGCTCGTGTTGATGGTTATGGTCGTAGTCTTTGTTCAACTATTTCTGATGAAAAGATGGGTGCATTACCAATGAGGACAAGCGTTAATCACGGTAAAGCGTTTCTGAATCTGTTCTTAGCCGTTTCCGCCATCGTCGTACTCGTTCCTTTATACTGGATGGTGAGCACTTCCCTGAAAACGTCGGCAGAAGTAGCGAAGGTTCCGCCGACATTGTTCCCGAGTCACTTTCGTTGGGCTAATTATTTGGATGTTATCACACAAGCACCTCTGCTCGGGTATTTGGCCAATACGATCATCGTCGGCGTTTCCGTCGTAGCCGTAGGCACAGCTGTAACTGTATTGTCCGCGTTTGCTTTTGCACGGCTTCATTTTCGCGGGAAAAACCTTCTGTTTTTTGCAATACTTTCAACTATGATGATCCCACAGGAGATGCTGATCATTACAAACTTTCAAACGATCGCGCAGTGGGGATGGATGAATACGCTGCAGGCACTCATCATCCCGTACTGGATCAATCCATTTAACATCTATTTGCTGCGCCAAACGTTCTTGCAAATACCTGACGAACTATATCTGGCGGCGAAGGTGGACGGCCTAGGCAACTTTCGTTACTTAAGCAAGGTCTTGGTTCCGATGTCCTGGTCCACCATATTGACAACGATGATCCTCTCATTGATTTTGATATGGCATACATTCGCCTGGCCGGATCTGGTCACAACGAAAGACAGCCTACGGCTCGTATCCAATGGGCTACAGAATGCCTTTACAAGCAGCGTCGGCAACATTGATTATGAATTGCAGATGGCTGCGGCGACGTTGATTACAGTCCCCCTGATCGTACTTTTCTTACTGCTTCGCAACTTCATTTTTTCAGGATTGATGCATGGAGGCATTAAAGGATGAAGTCTGGCTACGCTGCTGATAAAAAACGGCGTGTTAAACCAAAAACGCCTTGATATAAAAAAGTAAATCTAGAGTGGAGGAGTGTTCGTAAAAATGAACAAGAAGTTGTGGAAAGTCGTAATAGTCGTGTGCATGATTAGTATGATTCTGCTCTCTGCCTGTAAAAATTCGGGTAACACACTGACGAATCCTGCTGCCCAGACACCGAGTGCAACCGTAAAGCCGACAAGACCTCTGGAAAAGGCCGTTCAGAGCGTGCTCACCGACAAGAAACAAGTGAACATCTCGTTCTGGACGGGCACCGGAGCGACGAACTTCCCGATACTTGAAGAGATGGTCAAGGCGTTTCAGGCGAAATATCCCAATATTACAGTTGATTTTTCTAATCAGGGAGCGATCGGTGACCTTACGAAAAAACTGACCCAGAATATTGTTTCGAAATCGACACCCACGTTGTCTAATATCGTTGCAAGCACGTTTCCGGAGTACATTTCAAGCAAAGCAATCATCGACTTGATGCCTTATTACGAGGACAAAACGATCGGTCTTGCGAACGGGAACGACGGTATTTTCTCCTATTATATCGATGAAGTAAAGAGTCTCGGACCGGAAGGCACGATGTACGGTTTTCCGACCAACAAGAAGACGTCGGACGTGCTAATGTATAACAAAACGTATTTCGACAGCAAAGGGTGGGCCCCTCCGAAAACGTGGGACGAACTCGTGAGTTATGCGAAAACGATCAGGGAGGAAACCGGAAAACCTGGTTTCAGCTTCGACAATGCGTACGGCGATGCGCCTTTCATGCTTCTTTCAAGGCAATGGGGCAGCCCGTACATTCGCCCGGATGGCACTATCGATATCAACAATGATGCAGGCAAAGCCGCCTTGAAATTTTACAAGGACAACATGGACCGTGGTTATTTTACCATGCCTGCCCTGCTGCCGAGTGCGGGCGGCGGTAAATACAGCAACAAAGGTTTTGTCAAGGACGAAACGTATATGTTTATCGGAGCGGCAGCCGGTGTCCAGTTCGCTATACCAAATCCGAATGCGGGTCAAAAAAATTTCGAAGTGGGCGTAGCTCCTGTTCCACAAAAAGATGCTGCGAAACCCATTAATTTTTCCAAAGGTGAAGATTACGTCATTTTCTCGAATGCAACGGAAGAACAACGGGTCGCTGCATGGCTGTTAATTTCTTTTCTGTCCGATGCGAAGAACAATGTGAAATGGTTGACGGAAACCGGAAACCTTCCGATCAGCAAAGCCATGTTGGACGAACCGGAATACCAGTCGTTTCTGAAGGCCAAACCGAGTGCCACGCCGGGATATTACCGGGCTGCTGCCGTTAATGCCATTCTGTCGGCCGGTGATCTGTCGTATATCAAAACCGTTCCGAAGTCTGGTTCACTTGCCGACCAAGTAGGAAAAATGTGGGAAGCGGTCATGATCGGCGGCGGTAATGGGGATCAACTACTGCAGGAGACAGCAAGCAAGCTGAAATAACAAGACTTCACAGAAGAGACACCATACTGCCGGCGAAGGTGTCTCTTCTGCTCATTAAAGGAGCAGATGACATGCAGAAGTATGCATTTTTTTTCGATTTCGACGGTACCCTTTACAGCCACTCAACAAAAAGCGTACCCCAAAGCGCGCAAGAAGCCCTTTGCAAGCTTCAGGCCGATGGTCACACAATTATAATCGCAACTGGCAGAGGTCCGAATTCGATGGAATTGATTCAACGCGAATTGGCTTGCTCCTGCGATACGATGATTCTTCTCAACGGACAGCTCGTTTTTCACAAGGGTCGTAAAATCTTCGAACAATTCGTTCCTCAATCAACTCTGCGCGAATTCCTGGGTAAAGCGAGGGAATACGGGTTCGCTTACGGAGGATACTGTGTAAATGGAGAAGTGGTGGATCATATGAACAAGAGGGTCGCCGCGGTCTGGAATGATTTTCATAACCCGATACCGGCCGTGCTCGAGAGATTTGAAGAAAAGTATCCGTTGTATCAGGGGCATCTGTATATCACAAGAGAAGAATCAGACGTTCTGAATGAATATTTGAACGATTATGTCATGAACTGGTCGCATGAATATCTTGTGAATCTAATTTCGAAGGAAGCGGGGAAATCCCGAGGCATCCGCTGGTTGTTAGAACGATATGGAATTCCGAAAGAGCATTCCTTCGCATTCGGTGATGGGTATAACGACAAAGACATGCTGCAGTTCGTCGCACATGGCATCGCAATGGGGAATGCGTTGGACGATCTGAAACAAGTGGCGGAGCATGTTACGGATTCCGTCGACGAAGACGGGATCGCAAATGCGTTATCATTATACAACGTAATATGATCTGATTTTCAAACTGTATTGGCGCTGGCCGAAGGTGGTTTATGCCAATATAAGCCAAGAAGAGCTTTCCGCAGAACAGGTTTCAACCTCAACTTGCCCGTTGTAAGTGCCATAGACGGAAGGTTTCCAATTGGGCACATGAACCAGAAAAATATCCCCCCAGGACAGTGACACATTGCGATTTCCTGCAGCTGACATCACCCTTGGCAACAGGGTCTTTTCCCAAGTTGATGAAGGGAATAACCGCCTCAGCAGCCACGCAGCTCATCTGAAAGTCGGAGTTGAAAACCTCTCCGGTATAAGCATGTTTGGGGCATAGCACGCTTTCTTTAGTTGGAGTGAAATTGATGGGATGGGATGTGCTTTATATCAATGTTGAAGGCTTATTGGAAATATTTTCTATACATTCTTAACCATAAACTTAATGTTCTGATTGAATGTTGGCAGGAAGGGTTATATATTCAAGGAGTAATTCATGATTTATCGAAGTTTTCACCAGTTGAATTTTTTCCATACGCAAAGAAATTTTACTCTGGAAAACCGCTAAACATCGATGACGAATTAAAGTGGAAATACGCATGGCTCCATCATCAGCATAAAAACAAACATCATTGGGAGCATTGGGTGATTAATCCAAATACTAATGAAGCATTGCCAATGCCCAAAAAATATCTCATTGAAATGGTATGTGACTGGCGTTCCTTTTCTAGGAAATGGGGAAGAAAGGTCAATGAATCTACTCTTAACCTTATTGATAAAATCGTGGTGCATCCAGATACAAAAAAAGAACTTGAAAATCTGATGAAGTGAAATCTTTAACAACTATTAAAGGAAGGTTATCCCTCCTATGTTGTTAGTCATTACCAGCTGACGCAAACGTGCCTCCGAAATTCATGAGTGATAATAAAGTATTGCTGTTTCAAAAGGTTTGTTGCACTAACGGATGTAGAGGGAGTTGAATGAAATGTACCGTAATGCCGCGAAGCGTTTGGTCCGGAATTCACGTGAGGATTAGGCTGAACCCGCGTACCTGAGTGCGATAGATCCTCCTGAACCACTATCCAAAGTGGATCGGGAGGCTTTTTTCCATCTGCGATGAGCCCGGCTCCTTTTGGATATTTTTCCTTATAAATTTTTCGGAGCTTAGTTTCCCGGCTCATTCCCAAGATAATCCTATCAGCTTCCCGCCGCATTTCCCGGTCATGTCTCATGTAACCGGAACGCTCCCACTATAAACTGAAAAGTGTAAGAGAAATAATCTGTTGGAGGTTATGACCATGACCAAAAAATTAAAAATGATGTTGGCGGCTACACTGCTTACAGCGATCGCCCTTCCCGCATCCGTGAGTGCAAAGCCTGAAGCAAAACCGGCGGCTTTTTCGGCAAAGGCGGGATCGATATTTGCAGCGAAGCCCGAGGCAAAGCCGGAAATGTGATAATCGCTCAAAACATATTAGAAATGGAGAATAGTGAGAATCATGTTAAAGCTCAACAAACAAAAACAAAGTACAGTATTATTCCTTTTGCTCGCAAGCAGTCTTGCATTTAGCGGAATTGCGAATGCCTTTGGCGAGACCCCGCCTGCAGGTGTAAAGATTAAGGAATTCAGTCTGCTCGATACGGCAACTGACGTTGTCGGTTCGGCAGATTTCACACCGGAAGGTAATAAGGATGGTCACTTCAAGTTGATGCTGAGCCTGGCTCAAAAGACGGTGATTAATTCCGTTGTCCTTCGTTCCACTGATGATTTCGGTAAAGATAATTACCAGGACGTATGGAGAACAAACCGCGCGACTACGGGGTGGCTGCTCGGAATTGTGCAAGACAAAACAATTACGACACCGAACGGCACTACCCATGAAAATAGTGATCATCAATCCGGGTTTTCGCAAGGATGTAAAAGACCCTGTCGGCGAATTCGAAGGCGAGCTTGCCTTCGACCTTTATGCGAGCGACAACGGCACTATCAAGGAAACTCAAGCTTATGTGTTGGAAATCCAAACGCCACATGGAACAGTCGTCTCCAAGCCTATTAAATATAAGAAGCCGATGACTGCGGAAGGGACTTCGACAACGGCACCTGCACCAAGCCCTGCTCCTGCTCCTGCTCCTGCTCCTGCTCCGGCACCAACACCGACTCCGACGCCGGCACCATCTCCTGCACCGGCGGAGGGTCCGACGATCCGCGTGTTTTTCAAAGGACAGGAGTTGTCTTTTAGCGACGCTAAACCGGTCATCAAGGATGGTTCCACGTTGGTTCCTTTCCGAAAGCTATTCGAAACTCTTGGCTTTACGGTAAAATGGATCGATACCGGTGCGACCCAACAGGCGATCGGCACGAAGGACGGCCTCACCATCGAATTAACGATCAACGGCACCACCGCGAAAGTAAACGGAAATCCCGTTGGCATGGAAGTCCCTGCACAGATCATTAACGGAAGTACCCTAGTCCCTCTACGCTTTGTGGCGGAGAACACCGGCTACAAAGTCTCTTACTCCACCGACGGTAACGTAGCGAAAATCCAGATCGTCGATGCCGGAGTGGTCACAAGCCCTGCACCGACGCCGGGACCGACTCCTGTACCTGCACCAACGCCGGAACCTGAACCGACACCGACGCCCGTACCCTCTGTAGAGGAATTAGAGCCATACGTTGTCAAGGGCTATTTACGTAACGCGCAGGGCAACCTAATTCCTGGAGTTACGATATATGCGGATAACCAATTGTTTTATGATAGCAACATAGGAGGGGTGACCGATGAGAATGGTTATTATCGGATCGAATTGTCTCACATTCCCACGAGCTGGATTATGTCTACAACTTTCTCCCGTGAATATAACGGGAAAGAGCAGAGATTTTACTTAAGGTCTGACGTCGATCAACCATTCGCCGGGAGTTCAGGGGCTATTCGCAATTTTACCTTGAAGGATATTGTAGGGCATATTGAAATCCATCCTGATTTTTGGTCGTTTGACGATAGTTTGCCAACATTCCAAATGAATGACTTGGAAGTTACACTTCCACCTGTTGGACAATTATTTGACGGAAGCGCCGGAAAAATAATAACGACACACGCAGATGTACTCCCAACAGGAGGTCACGGAGTGAATAAAATACTGCTCGGCCGATACAAAATATCCGCTATATGGAAGCCGGAGGGTCACGCTCCAATGCCTATGCTGTTACGAATTAAAGGTACTGGTAAATTTGTTCAGTCTCTCGAATTCGATTTCCATAATCCATTGGGAGCACCTTCCATCTATATAAATGAGTTTGAAGCCAAGCTCGACAGTCAAAAATGAAAATATAACTGCAAAATATGCACAGCCTCTCTTATTTAGGGAGGCTGCCTTTATTTGTACATTGATGAGGTACTTTATAGAAGTCTTACTTACTCCACATTAGATTCCGGGGTTAACTGGTACAAACATATATTAGTATGTTGCTCTAAAGCGGCAAAAGCAGTTTGTTGAGCTATCGTACCGAGGGAGTTGAGCGACTGCCACTTTTAGGTACGATACGGTTGTCCGCATTGTCTATATCGGCAAGTTTTAAAGAAAACATCCCCATACTCTCAGGAGTCGGGGTTCCTCTTTCGCCGAAGATTCGAAAATATGGGGATGTAGGAGAGAAAGGCATCATGGCGTCGAACTGAATAACGCAACTCAAGCTATCTCCTGATGGAAGACGGTATTCCATCAGGACATTAAAGGCTGTTTCTGCATCAACCACTTTCCACTCGGCGATCGCAATCGACTCAGTGCTCGGATTAATAAAGGATTGTCGATAATCATGAAACTCGGCGAGAATCGGAGCCTTCTCTGTACCGACCGATTCGTGCTTCTCCCATCACGCGGATTGGTTCACTACCGATCACCTTCGTCACGCATGTCAGCCGAAGAAAACGCATGAAATTGCTGCCCGACCAGCCCGTGAAGCTATCGGTTATGGGATAAAGATAATAGCGGTCGCCGAACTTCGCAAGTTCCGGGTCGGCGAATTGCCTCGGCAACGCCTGATGGTCGTCGCCAAGGTTGGGACCTGAATTTTACCGAATTACACGCGATGCTGTGAGTCTGCGAAATTAGGAGTTGCCGTTGAATTTCGAAGAAATGGTGTCTTTAGCCAAAGCTATCGGGGCGATTCCTGCATATATTTCATCGGGAACCGCTATATACAACTTAGAACGTTATATCACCAATCATGAAGAGATCTTCTCCTCCCCGGACGGCTTTGCCAAAAAATGTTCACCCCTTCTCGGTAGCAGTTCTGTTGCAACCATAACTCCAAAAATAATAAGCACTGAGCCGCCGATCTGCGGCCAAGTCACAGGTGTCCCGAGCAAAACAAACCCGACAAGCATTGCAACGAATGGCTGCAAATTCAAAAAAATCGCCGCTTGGGATGCACCGATTTCTTTGATCTCCCGATTCCAAAGAAGTCCGCACACTCCTTGCATCAACAATGCTGTCGCGATGGCAAGAAACCAAGCCCAAAGTGGCGCGTGTGATATGGCGGATACCGGCTCCACGAAGGTAGCGGCTATGATTTGCATAGCACAACCTATGATAGTTGAGTACATGGTTGCGCTGAACGGATTGATACGCTCCGTCAACCTCCTCATCATAATAATGGAAGCGGCAAAGGTCAGCATAGCGATAAAGATCAGCCACATCCCAGGTGTAATCCGGAACGGCTTACCCACTCCCACCACGCAATAAACCCCTAGCACCGCAAGGACTGCACCAACGGCTACCCGTTTGGTCAGCGGCTCCCTAAGAAATAACCACGCGAGAATTACGGTTGTAATAGGTGCAAGAGACATGATTAAGGAGGCTGTCGTCCCATCTACCGTCTTCATCCCGGTAAAAAAGGCAGTTTGATTTGCAAGCGTTCCTATTAAGCCTAAAGGAATTAAGAGTTTCCAATCCGACAGATGCAGCCGAAAGGAGCTCCTCGAAAGCAGTACGTATCCAATTAAAAATAAAGATGTAAAAGAGAGTCGGATAGCCGAAAGCAGCATGGGCGAAAACTGCTTCACTAAAATAGCCCCGAATACAAAGTTGCTACCCCAGAAAAAAATACACACAGTGAGCAGCAAATACGATTTCAATTTCATCTGGTGGTCCAGTCCTCCCAGTTCAAGAAATGCTATCCTCAAGTTTACGACGATTGAGCCCAAGGTTCAATATACAAATCCTATACACAACAGAAAAAAGAATGCTTAGATGTGACGAGGGAATGCAAGGACTTAGACCCGTTGAGACATTTTCACCGGCTAGAAGATGCGTGCTTCTGGGCACGCTAAACATAAAAAAAGGCCGCTATATAACGACCTTGCACATTTTCTTATCTTCCGACGTTTGGTCGGTTCTTTTCCGGCTATTCCGGTCGGACAGATCCAGCCCATGACAAAAATAAAGCCAATACCAGTTTTATGACACGTCAATCTTCTTCTGCTCGATCAACCAATTCACGGATTCCCTAACGGCCTCCATTGAGGAATACCGGGGCTCATAGCCTAGCAACCGCCGCGCTTTCTCGATGCTGCAGCTGGGGCTATGGGCGATGTGGTCATAAACGGTGCGTGCCTCGCCATTGCCAAGGGAGTGCTTCATCGACTCGAAAGGCTCGAAGCGGAGTACCGCTTCATGGCCGAACCAAGACGCTGCCGTTTCCGCATATCCCCGAAGCGAGACGGCAGCGGGCGAGACGACATGGAAGCTGTGCCCGACCGCTTGGCTCCAGCATTGGGAAGCCTTAATGAATGCCTGGGCGACATCCTCCGCATGCACATGATGGACAGTTTCCATGCCCAGGTTGGGAATAGAGATTTCCTTGCCTGCAGCCAGTCTGGCGAAGACATCCGGGTTAAAATGGCCGGCGGGATTCAACGGCACCCAGCCCGGCCCTACGATATGCCCCGGATGCAGCACGGTAGCGGGAAAACGACCCTTTCTCGCCTTGTCCAGCAAATAAGCTTCAATCTTCGCCTTGCGGATGCCGTAATCGCCGAAGGGCCGCCGCGGCTGCTCCTCTGTAACCGGCACGGTCACGCTCGGCCCATGCACCCAGATCGTCCCGCAGCTGAGATAATGGTGCACCTCACCCTCCAGCGCTTCCGTTACCTGCTGAGCGCTTTCCAGAGTAAAGCAGATCAGATCGATGATGACATCCCCTTGAAGCTCGCGAATGCGTTGCCCGAACGAGCCGTCGGCCTCCGCCTTATCCCGGTCCAATGGAACGCGCCGGACTTCGTTCCAGGCCGGATCGGGCCTATACGGCTGCCTCTCGCCCCGGCTCACTTCGATAACTTCGTGTCCCAAACGGACCAAAGCTGGTACCAAATAAGTACCGATATGACCGCTGCCGCCAATAACAATGTATCGCACCAGGAATGGCTCCTTTTTATATCATATAGTCTATACTAAGTCATTCGAACTCTCTTAATTATAAAATCAAAAGCAATTTCATGTAAGAGCTAACGGAAAGATAACTAAATTACATTAGGGTAAGTGTTCTGAGAAAATTCAATTAAACTATTTTAGATCATCATAGAACTTTCGAGAGTGAGGAGAATTATGTTGGTGTCAAAAAAGCCATGGAACTTACCTTGAGGGTCATATTCCGAATCAAGCCCTGTCTCCAACCATTGTAAATTATTACAATCAAATATGGATCATAAAGAGCTAATGAAAGATTATAATGATTTCATTTCAGAAACATTGAAAAAAGTCTATAAAATATAAATAAAATCCATGATTCAATAATTCACTTCGCAGAACCTGTATTCTGCGAAGTAAAAGGAAAGCATTTTTCCTTCGACGATCGGGCGACCTCTTCTGTTCATGGGTTAGATAAAGGCGGTACTTGAAGGCAACTAGCATATTCCGGTCAAGCTAAAATTGCTGCTTTGGATCCGCTACATCCGATCGTTTCCGGTAGTCGCCAAAGGTTAGTTCTAATATCTCGGATACTAACACTATAACTTCCCTCAGAATCCACTGCACGGCAAAGGTAGAAAACCATTAGAACTAGGTTGGATTTTAGTGGATGCAATCAACGAATAGAATCCACGGCTCGAAG
This sequence comes from Paenibacillus gyeongsangnamensis, assembly GCF_027533625.1. Lineage (GTDB taxonomy): Bacteria > Bacillota > Bacilli > Paenibacillales > NBRC-103111 > Paenibacillus_G > Paenibacillus_G gyeongsangnamensis. Next base: position 195,346 of record NZ_JAQAGZ010000002.1, read on the forward strand.
ATCCAAGTAAGGAGAAAAATAGCCCTTTCGCTTCCCGGTAGGAAGTCGGAAGGGCATATTTTGTGTTACGGTACATTTTAGCGGCGAGTGAAGCGATTGCCCTTTAGTAAGACAACGTATTGACCGGGGCGGCGAACATTTGCTTCATTACGAGTCCCGCAGCCATACCGGCGGCGTCGGGCCGACGATCTTTATAAACGAGACGAACATTCCGGCAATGAAACGGAATGTTACGGATCAAATGTTTTTCAATCGCGGGTACGAACACAACCCCTGCATCCTCGACGATTTGCCCGGTCAAAAGCACATGGTCGGGATTCATGAACGTCCTGATGTAGTCGGCAATCCTTCGATGACGACTTTTTCTTGAAGCATCCGATTGACGATATTGGTAATTGTCTGCTGCGTCAACCCTGTCTTGTAAGCCAGCTCGACTCTGGAAATGGAGCCGGCGTTATATATGAGATGCAGCACCTTCTGCTGGTTCATATGCTTCATCAGCTGTTGGCTCGTTGTATTTTCAAACATCCATTCATAAAAACCTTTCATCGCGTATTTAAAGGACATTATCCAAGATCGAGAACGATGCCTGTCTTGTCATCCGATATTTTCAGCCTTGGATACTTCGAACAGTCCGGGTCGCCTTGCTCCATTCGAACCAAATTGGCAACGTAGGTGTCGAGGCTTTGGCTGTCAATGTCAGCAAGCATCTTTGTCCACGTTTCGTCCGGATTTACGTCAGCCAAGCAGTGAAACAAGCCATCCGTTATGGCATATAGCCTCGTCAGCCTTGCGCGGCTAAGACGGCCCGCTTCCAGGTAACGGCTTAGTCCCGGTTCGCCGTTCAGTACGGCATAACCTTCGCAGGTATTCGCTTTTCTCCTATTTTCACAGAGCGTAGGATATACATATTCACGGATTTTTGCCGGATCCGTTATTCCCTGGACTATCGCTTCCCTGCGCTTTTGCAGCGTAATCCGGTCGGCATGCGCCACTTGGTCATGCGTTACCCGTCTATATGTTCCGTCCATGTATTTGGCAAACAGCATGCAATCCCCAGCCTGGACAAAATCGATGTAAGTATCATTCACCCGGAATAATACAAAAGCAGCGCTCCACAATTGCCGTTTATCGGCGATATCGACTCCCGCCTCCAGCATGCTTTTGCGGAGCGTATCGTTCGCCTGGGTGACCACCTCCTCCAAACGGGCGGCTAACGGGACCTGTTGAAATGTTGAGGCCAATATATGTGCTGCAATATAACCGCCTGTATGCCCGGATGCATTACGGTAGTCCGTTAGTGATGTTGCTCCGTCCGCTACGCCGTAGACGTTGTCCTTACTATTTACGATCAGGGCGTCCTCGTTCAAGCATCCGCTCCCTTGCACAGAACAAACCTGTATCATTCAAACCAGCTCCATTCTATGGATTGCTCAGTTCCTTAATCACCTTATGCGTGGTACGGAAAGCTTTCAGTTCATGCAGCGTCCGGTAGCCTTGCTTCCTTACAGCTTGAAAACTTCGATCGGCATAATATAAAGCGGAATATCCGATTGCATTTGCTATATACCGAATTCTTCGAATGTGAAACGAGTTGGAGATGAGCATGCAAGTTTTGAACCCATGAAACTCCATTATTTTTTTGCAGTTGTAAATATTTTGAATCGTATCCATGGCCTCTTGATCCAGAAGGATTGTTCCTCTTGAACGCCGTTTCGTACCAAGTAATCTTTCATGATAACCGCTTCCGACCTTGCGGAAGAGACCGCTCCGCCGGTTAATATAATTTTTTCAAAAGGATGCGAACGATACAGCTCCAGTGCTACCAACAACCTTTCCTCCAATAGCGGGTGGATTCGGTCATTGTCACATTGAAAGCCAAGGACGATCATCACGTCCGCCCCTTCCTTCCGCAAAGGCGCCGTATGGATCCAGAGCATAAACAGAAAAAGCAGAACCGTGAGGCCTATTACGAGATAAATCAGTAAAGTCATACAGCAACATCCTATCAAAGAATAATAAGAAAAACTAGCCTTTTACTCCGGAAGTCATCGTTCCTTCAATAATGTACCTTTGGTTAAACAAGTAGACCACGATCAGCGGCAGAATCGTAATGACGGAACCGGCGAGAAGCAAGTTCCAATTTGTGCTGTACTCCGATTGAAATTGAGACAGCCCCAGCGTCAGCGTCCGAAGACCGGGTGATTGAATATAAAGCACCGGACGAAGCACTTCGTTCCAGTTGTTCATGAAGGCGATAATGAACAGCGTAGCCAGTGACGGCTTCGCCAACGGGAGAAATACACTCCCGTAGACCCGGTATGGAGAGCAACCGTCGATTATGGCCGCTTCTTCCAGGCTGGCAGGGACGCTTAAGAAAAATTCGCGCAGCATAAATGTTCCGAACGCTCCTGCCAGCAGAGACGGAACGATGAGCGGCGCATAGGTGTTAAGCCAGCCGAGCTTGGAGAAGAGCAGAAATTCGGGGATGATCGTCACCTCCATCGGAATCATCAAGGTCGCAACGAGCAGCGAGAAGATCCAGCTTTTTCCCGGAAAGGACATTCGCGCAAACGCAAATGCGGCAAGCGAACAGGTAAGAAGCTGTCCAAGAGACGCCGTCGTCGAAATCAATGCGCTGTTCCCCAAATAACGGAGAAAAATTCGGAAATGGACGAAAGCGTTCTGGTATATAAAATACGATAGCGTCGTTGTAGCCTGATAAGGCCCTCCCTTGGTCATCGCATAGGTGATGTCGAACGTATGAAACGATTCGATGATCGTGATGATCACTACGAAAAAGATCGTCGGTGTAAGCATCGGTATGGTCACGAAAAAAAACGACATAACCGGGCCTGCACCATCCATCTTCGCGGCTTCCTTCAAATCACCCGGTATATGCCCGACCTTGCGGATATTATCTATAGCAAACGAACCATCCACCCACATCGCCGCTTTGCCGAGCGGGAACACATCCTCCTGCTTGATTCCTTTCATTTCCTTCGGCGTCGGGGAAACTTTATACTTCACGGTAAGATCTATCAAAAACTTGAGCGTTTCCTTGCCGTTTTCATTGACGGCAAACTGGGTCTTGTCCGGATTCAGAATGTCGCCGTCATTTTGATACAGCCAAGGCTCAATTTGCGCATAGCGTCCGAACAACCAGAAGCCCCATTGATCCGTCTTGCCGTCGCCGTTCGTATCCAGCGTCAGCTTCTTGGCCGCATTCATTCCAATGAAGAAACATCGGTCATGTTCTTGTTACACTCATGGCCGGTTCGTTTGCTGCATGCCGTGGCTAGGCAGAGCCTCGATATCGCCACGGATATCGAGGCCTCCCATGAATCTCCTCGCGGTCCCGTCGATCACAGCCATCCCGCACATGCCGTGATGCCGCTTCGTCCAGTGCGGGTTACCCCTTCATGCAGGTTGTTGTTGAACGACCAGATGCTGAGATAAGGATCGACGGTAACCAATGGTACTGCAGGCGGTCTTAACGCTGTCAATAGGTTTACCTCCGCAGGATTAGGCCAGGTTAATGGCTCTAATGGCTTTCAAATCGACCTTCGGCTTTCTGTCTTCCGTGAGAAGGCCGTTGATTTCCTGCTGTACATCGGTCGTCTGGGTATAGCAGTAGCCGCAAACATAAGGGACATCCTTGATCGCTTGCGTAATATCCTTGTATCGCTTCAGGAACGCCTCTTCCGTAGGGACCATGCTGCCGTAGCCCCATCCCTTGTCGGCTTTGAATGCGATGCCTCCGTATTCGCTGATAATAATAGGCTGCCCTTTATATTCATGGCCTTGGGCAAAAGCCAGCTTGTGCTTGCTGAACGAACGCTCGTTGTTTACAATCGGTCCCTTTTCCTTATAGCGCACCGCAAATTGTTCACCGAATTCTTCATAGTCGTGCAGCGTGAGGATGTCGGAAACGGTGTGCTCCCATCCGTCATTTACGACGACCGGCCTTGTCTCGTCCAATGCTTTGGTCAAATGATAAATCGTTTCGGTAAAAGCCTGCTGCTTCCGTTCGGTGTAAATCTGCGGAACCCCCCACGATTCGTTGAACGGAACCCACGTAATAATACACGGATGGTTATAATGCTGACAGACAATGTCGGACCACTCCTGGGTAAACTGATGTACCGCCTGATCCGAAAATTCATAAGATGCCGCCATTTCAGACCAAACGAGCAGCCCCTTCCGGTCACACCAATATAAAAATCTTGCGTCCTCGATTTTTTGGTGCTTTCTTACGCCGTTAAAGCCCATCTCGAGCGTCTTATCGATATCCTCGATGATCGCTTCTTCAGATGGCGGGGTCAGGAGGCTATCCGGCCAGTAGCCCTGATCGAGCAGCAGCCGTTGGTACAGCGGCCGGTTATTTAAATAAATGAAGCCGTTTTCGATGGAAATTTTCCGCATGCCGAAATACGAATGGACCCGGTCCACCAGTGTACTGCCGTCGTACAAAGTAAGTTCGACATCGTACAGGTTCGGTTGGCCCGGCTGCCAGAGCATCACTCTCCATTCATGAATGTCACTCGCAATGTCAAGGCTCAGGCTGATCCGTTCCCGATCCACAAGCGACGACACCTGCTTCACAGGCTTCCCTTGAAACGTAATCGCGGTTTCCACGCGAAGATTTCGTCCGGATGCGCCGTCCACTTGATACTCGAATTTAACCGAGCGGCTATCGATGTCCGGCGTTATTTTCACATGGCGGATGCTGGCGTCGTTCATAAATTCGAGCCATACCGTTTGCCAGATCCCGGTCGTCTGCGTGTACCAGCAGCCGAAATTTTCATTCTTCCATCTCTGTTTGCCTCGAGGTTGGAAGCAGCTGATGCTGTCCTCCGCTTTGACGACAATGCTTTGCTCGCTATGAATATCGTGAAGCGAATCCGTGATATCAAAGGAAAATGCGGCATACCCGCCTGTATGCTGTCCGACAAAACGGCCGTTTACCCAAACCTTAGTCACATAATCCGAAGCCTGAAAATGAAGAATCACCCGCTTGCCCTCATACCGGGCTGGAAGCTTCGGCTTTTTCTGATACCACACGCCCGCATGGTGCGTTTCCTCCCCGATGCCGCTCGCTTTGCTTTCATAGCTGAAAGGGACGATGATTTTACGATCCAGGACCGATCCGTCATACCACATCTGCGATTCGCCGACATTGCCGTCATCGAAACGGAAATCCCATTCCCCATTCAAGTTCATCCATTCGTCTCTTACATATTGCGGTCTTGGATATTCCTGCCGAACCGCTTCCGTATTTGCCATTTTTCTTTTCTCCTCTCTTATCCTTTAATTCCTGTAAAGCTGATGCCTTGGACAATTTGTTTCTCAAAAATCATAAAGGTTACGATCACCGGTATGGATGCAATCGCATTGACCGTCATCGGCGTTACATAGTCCACCGTGTAGTTGGACAGCAGCGTAGGAATGCCAACGGGAAGCGTGAAAAGCTCCTCGCTTGTGATGGACAAGTAAGGCCATAAAAAATTGTTCCATGATCCGATAAAGGTAAAAATCGCAATCGACGCCAGCGCCGGCTTCGCAAGCGGTACGACGATCGTGCTGTAAATCCGGAACAAGCCGCATCCGTCCATTTCCGCGCTTTCAATGACTTCTTTGGGTACGCCGTCGAAGAAGCTTTTTAATATGACGACCCCAAGCGGCGCTGCAATCCCCGGTAAAATAATGCCCATATAGCTGTCCAGCAAATCCATGTCTTTGACTACCGCATATAAAGGAATGATGGTCGCTTCCCCGGGGATCATCAGTCCGGCAATGAAAAACAAAAAGATAGCGTTCTTGTAGGAAAAACGAATCTTTGAGACGGCGAATGCGGCTAAGGAGGTGAACAAGACGGTCAGCACGGTTTTCACGACCGCAATGAACAGACTGTTCCACATCCACCGGAGCATGGGTGTTTTACTCAGCACGTTGGCGTAATTAATGAACGTATACGGCGGAAGAAACCAATCGATCAACGTTTTGATGGGGGTTCCCTCCGTTTTCACAGAGACGAACAGCATCCATATCACCGGGATTAAAAAGCTTACGGCCACGGCGAAGGCCAGGACCAAGCGAACGGTTCTTATCACAGCGGCAGAATTCACCTAGATCTCCTCCTTCGGTTTAAATTTGAGCTGGAAGAAGGCGAGCACGAGTAAAATGATGAACAAAGCATAGGACATGGCCGCTGCATAGCCTAAATCATTGTTTTTGAACCCCGTTTCATAAATGTATTGGATGACCGGCCTTGTTTTCGTTCCGGGTCCCCCTTTGGTGATCAGCCAAATTTGGGCGAATACTTTGTAGGAAGCGATCACCTGCAGGAGCAAAATGACGCGGGTAACGGGCCCGAGAAGCGGCAGAGTCACGTACCGGAACATCTGACCGTCCGTTGCCCCGTCCATTTTTCCCGCATCATACAAATAATCCGGAATGTCCTGCAGGGAGGCCAAAAATAAAATCATATTAAAGCCGACCGTCCACCATAAGGTAACGCCGATAATGGAGACCCATGCGAGCGTATTGTCCGCCAGCCAGAAAGGCTCGGCCTGAATTCCGGCAAGATGAAGAAAAGAATTGATAAAGCCCGTATACGGCCGCAGCATGAAAATCCCCAAGAAGGAAATGACAGATACGGACAGGATGCTCGGAAGAAAAAAGCTTCCTCTGAAAAAGGTGCGAAATTTCGTTTTCATGTTGGCGAACAGCGCTAAAATCAAAGCCAGCACGATCATGCCCGGAGTGGATAAGACAACGAAAAGCGTCGTATTCCACAGCGCCAGCCAAAATTGCGGATCCTTGATCATGGCGGCGTAATTGGCCAATCCCACAAAATCCATCTGCTTGATCAGCGTCCATTGGTAAAGACTCATTTGAAGCCCTTTGAGCATAGGGTAGACCGTGAATAAAACATACACTAGGAAAAAAGGAAGAAGAAAAGGTACGGCCTTGACATTCCCGCTCCACTTCCTGATCTTCATTGCAACACCCCTCTACGTTATCCGGATAAAGCCCGGAAACAGTCTCCGCCCCCGGGCCTTTCGGAGCAAGGTTCAAAAGGTTATTACTTAATGACGGTCTTTACTTCCTCCATCATTTTCTTAAAGGCCTCTTCCGTAGGAACGCTATTGTTCCAGATGGTATCCAGGTTCCGTATGATGACGGTTTTGATCGGCCAGTTGTAAGCTGACTGTTTAGCAAAAGCAACGGTGTTGGCAACGGAAACGTAATCGCTTCGATAAGGAAGCTTTTTGAATTCCGGATCTTCAATCACCTTGGTTTTCGACGGGATATGTCCGGCCTTAGCCCACACTTGGCCGTTATCGGCGATATAATTCATGAAGGCCAGCGCGGCCTTTTGTTTCTTGGGATCAGCCTTCTTTTGAGTCGGCAGGATCAGCGTATGAGAATCTCCCCAGGTCGCCTGCTTATCGAAAAATTTCGGGATCGGCATCGCACCGAATTCCAAATCCTTCGTTTGCTCCATCGTTCCTGTGTTCCATACGCCGGACATGAAGAACCCTGCATTCCCTGCCTGGAATACCTTCGTGAAATCCTCCAGGTTTAATGGAATGACTTGCTGCTTATGATATAAATCCTTTATGTAATTGGCTGCTTTAACGGCTTTTTCCATATCGATTGAAGGTGTTTTCAAATCGTCGGCAATCACGTCCTTCCCGCCGAGTTGATGATACAGCGCCCACCAGAGGCGGAACGGATCGTCTCCCTTGCTCGGGAAAGCGAAGGCCATTTGCTGATTGTTTTGAAGGCTGGACTTCAGCTTCACGGCAAAGTCCACAAACCCTTGTGCGGATTGCTCCATGATCGGTTTGCCGCTGCCGTCAAGCAAACCGGCTTGCTTCAACATTTTTTTGTTATAGAAGAAGATGAAAGGGTGCGTATCGATCGGAACCGCGTAATGCTTCCCGTTCATAATCGTAGAGTTTAATATATTCTGGTTGAAGGAGCTCCAATCCAGGTTTTCCGTTTTGGCCACCGGATCCAGCTCAGTGACGACGCCTTGTTTGATTAATTCAGGAAGCTTGGAGGAATGGGATACACCAATATCGGGTCCGTTGCCGGAGGCTACGCCCGTCATTAGCTTGGTGTAATACTCTGCCCACTCCAGCTTCACGTTCTTCACTTGAATATTAGGATTGGCTTTGTTGAAGGAATCGATCATTTGCTGCATGAAATCTCCGTCACCGCCGCTAAATAGGGACCAGAAAACAAGATCAATCTTCTCGTTCGACGACTGCCCTTTGTCCCCATCGCCGGTCTTCGTGCCGGATGAGTTCCCGCTCGAACATGCGGTAAGGGCAGAGAAAGCAAGAACAGCGGATAAAAACAATGAAAGCCTTTTCGCCAATTTTTACACTCCCCTTCAAAGTGAATTTCCATAAGCTAAACAAACATCATATTTGTTTTATTACAATATTTATGTAGATTATGATAGAAAAATACTTTAAATTATGGAATATGGCAATTATTATTTTAAATAATTTTGGTATTAAAGCGATTATATTAACGCATTCAGATGTTTTATTACAATATTATTGCAACAAATGGCTTTTTAGCCCAAAAAAGAGACTGCCTCAGGCAATCTCCCCCATATCACGTTAATCACTATAGCAAATGGTCATTTTAATATCCTGATCGAAGTCGCCGAATTCTTTTCCAAACAAGTTGACTCCGCCTTTATGAACGGCATCCGATTTAATCCCAATTTTAAAACTAATAAAATCGGCACCCGATATATTCAGGTCCACGAGGGTTACATCGGAAATAGGAACGTCATCTACGGAAGATTTGGACCGATCGACTTTCCATGTCTTCAACATGCCGAATTGCGTGCTGTTCTCAGGCCACCAAGCCGGGTTGAGCCGCCCTTTCCTGCCACCGAAATCCCCCGGACACATCCAGGTGCCGATTTCCGTATCATTGACACAGACCGTAATGTCCGACGGCCAGTCATTATCGTACCTGGGGGCTTCGGAGCAAAGCTCCAAGCTGAACTGCAGGGACTCGATTTCGGCTTTATTGAAGGCTCCAAGCGGAAATTTATATTCAACATACCCTTTTCGAAACCAGATGAGCTGCGCTGTGATTCGATTGGGTTGAAAGAAGCTGGACGGATGGTCCTCAGGAATAATCATCTGAGAGGTGTTTGCCATGCCGCAAGTCGGATGTACCTCGCAATCGACAAAATGTCCGACAGGCATGTCGATTTCGAACTTATTTTTGTTACCTTGAGCATGGGTCTCGGGATTTAAAGCCATGAGCACATCGTCAAAGTTTCTGCTGCATACTTTCATCACTCCCCTGACGCCGGGATGCAATTCAGTGAGTATAAGCCCGGATTTTTCCAATATCCGAATATTGGAAGCCGCTGTAGAGACCGGGATATTCAATGCTTCGGCTATTTCGATGATATTCATATTTCTGTTGTTCAGCAGCTGAAGAATATGGATCCGTACCTCTGATGACAAAGCGTGAGCTACCTTTGCCAGTTCTTCCGGCTTATGAATGGATAATTTGAGCATGATCGCCTCCAAAACAATCGTGGCTTGCGCTTGTAAGAATTATATTAATTTTACTTGTAACCCATGCGCTTGTCCATGTTCATTCAAACCCGCTTCGGTTTTGAGGCAAATATTGGTACTAATGAAAATAACAAAAAATCGGCTGCGGTTGAATCCGTAGCCGATCCCATTGAACAACTAACTCCTCTTCGCTGTGAATTATAATTGCTGAGGTTTAACCATTGCGCTGTTCCTAATACTAAGACATAATAATAAATTGAAATCTTTAAATACACTCCGGCAATCCAAATCACGACCACCAACGATTCCAAATGCTCCAGGAAATCCGCGATGCTGATGAAGCGTGCGGCCTGCATAACGGGAAAAGTAAAGTTGCCCGTTATGTTTCCGAACAGCAACAATGAAAAAAGGCTGGATTGCATGAGCACGAACATCGAAATGATAACGGCAATGACAGCCCACTTTTGCCCTTTCACGGTCTCGCAGATAAGGACATGCTTGGTTTTAAATCGTTTTTGACTGCTGATAAGACGTTGAAGGGAATTAATTAGGAAAGGACGGGCCGAATGCAATCATTCGTCTGTCCTTTCAACGGTTGAACTGATTAATAGATTATTTGGATTGGCAGCAAAAGTAAACGTACATAACTTGTCATACTTTTTGATCTTTTTAAATGTTTGCACCAGAACCAGGTTCGTCGTCTAGAGTGTCTCTTTAATAATTTATTATCCAAAAGTACTGGAATTAGAAAGTGAAGTGAGTATCAAGAAAAGGAGACTATTCGTATTTATCAGCGGTTAAAAGAGAAATACATCCGGGTCTGGACCGAACCGGTGATCTTGGTTCATTTGATCGATCTTTTTCATATCTTCTTCAGAAAGCGTAAAATCGAAGATGTTGGCATTTTCCTGAATGCGTTCTTGGCGAACTGATTTGGGTATGGTGACGACCCCGTGCTGCAGATCCCAACGAAGGACGATTTGTGCAGGAGTTTTCCCATACTTCGCGGCCAGCTCGATAATCTGCGGCAGATCCAGATTACCCTTCATGATCGGACTCCAGGCTTCTAATTGGATTCCCTCACGTTTGCAATATTGGAGAAGCTCTTGCTGGTTGAGCAGAGGATGAAACTCCACTTGATTGACAGCGGGAACCGTGTCGCTATCCTGCTTTAACGATTCCAGATGATGGATTTTGAAGTTACTTACACCAATGGCGCGAATGTACCCGTCCTTTTGTAATTTTTCAAAGGCTCTCCAGGTTTCCTTGAACTTATCTTTGCCGGGCCAGTGAATCAGATAGAGGTCGAAGTATTCGAGATCGAGTTTAAGGCGGCTGTCCTCAAAAGCACGAAGCGTGGATTCGTAGCCTTGATCTTTATTTGCCAGTTTAGTAGTGATGAACAGCTTGTCTCTGGGGATTCCGCTTTGTTTGATAGCGGTGCCCACCCCGGTCTCGTGCGGCCTGCTTATCGAAAATTTGATATGAATATATCCACCGGGAGATATAACATCCAACGATTATCGGTGTGTGTGGTTTGGATTCCAATTGTGAAAAAGTAGGTTGGTAAGTCGGCTGCTGGTCAATAAGTACATAGCATTTTATAACAGAACGCTACCAATAGGCATTAAAAAAGATGACTCCTGATGAATACAGAAGGCATCTTTAGTGGCTTGATTCAGAATCCTTTTCAAAATCGTCCAAATATAGGTCACAGTTCAAATTTTAGGAGAGTTTTGCAAATATAATATTTGTTTATTCGACAATACAGATAACTGGGGGATTATGCAAAAATTCAATGAAATTTCTTGAATCGCCTTGTACTTCTTGACCTTCAGGTGTTGCCATTCCTTGATTGAGGGCATCTAAATTTTCAAATTCAATCTCAACAACCAAATACAGTTTTAAATTGGTATTATGGGAACCCGTTACACGATGAGTAGAGACGTTCCTCACTTTCGGAATTTTCTGCACGAGTGGAATATGAACGTCAAAGTAATATTTCTCAAAAGCTTCTTGGTTTTTCGGTTGTTCGTAAAGAACTATCATTTTGGCCATAATATGATTTCTCCTTTTAATCATCTACTTTAAAAAAACTTCAAAATGCTCTTTACAATACCTCTTTTAACAATTCTACCATTCTTGAGGGCTCTTCTCTTTTTGTGTAGTCCGGGTCTACACTCGCAAACCGGATTTTTCCTGATCGATCAATAACATAGGTTGCCGGAACAGGGAGTTCCCATGTATCATTTCCGTTATGTCCTGGAATATCAAGGCCGAACCCTTTATAAATTTCAATAATGTAATCCGGCAGTTTGAATACTAAATTATAGTTCCCAGCGACGATTCCATCTGGATCACTTAATACAAGAAACTCCAGCTCGTTCTTTTCTTTCATCGTAAGAGAAGCATCAGGGGTTTGAGGACTAACTGCAATCAATTGTCCGCCTGTTGCCTTGATATCTTTAAGTACTCGTTGGTATGCATTTAACTCAAGGTTACAATACGGGCACCATGCGCCTCGATAGAAGGTTAAGATCACAGGCCCTTTTTTCAATTCTTCATATAGGGAAATGGAAGCGCCTGTCGCATCTTTTAAGGTAAAATCAGGCGCTTGTTCACCAACCGTCAATCCTTTCGCAATATTCGATTCGGACAATTCTTTGGTTGCTTGTTCCATGAGTTTTTGGGTTTCGATCGGAGCTTTTTTTCTAAAATTGTCCTGATATTGCTGAATTTCATCGAGTAATTTTGTTGTCATCATTTTTTACCTCCAGCCTGTTTGTCCAAATATTTGTACCTACCGGTTGGTACAACTCGTAGTTTATCATACCGTTTTATTATGAGCAAGAAATAAATTGCCCATAAATTGCTTATACTCATTAAGAAAGATTAAACTGCAATCGAATCATATCGACTACATTCTTTAAAATTTGAATGTCTTTTTGATTCTTCATTAATAAAATACCTCCTTGAACCATCGATGCAATTGCTTCGGCACTTTTTCTCGTATCGACATTTGAATTTAATTGGTTTTGTTCAATCATTTCTGCTAGTGAATTGTCAATTGCTTCAATCCAACGTGTGAGAAAATGTTGAATCTTTGATCGAAAAGTTTCATCGTGCTCACTCATTTCAATAGCTAAATTACCTATAGGACATCCAAGTTTTTCTTGCATTCCTGAATGGTACGCAATCACCCAATCAAGCATTTTATTTATTTTCGATTTGGGGTCATCTTTGGATTGGAGAGTATTTGTAATAAGTGGATTGGTCATATTTTGAATGATATATTCAACAACAGCTAACCCCAGATCATATTTAGATGCAAAATAATGATAAAATTGACCTTTTCCAATATTGGAAGCATCAAGAATATCGCTGATAGATGTTGGTTGATAACCTTTAGAATGTATAATTTCTGTCGCTATTGAGATAATTTCTTGCTTTTTAGACATTATAACACACCATATACCTTTCATTTTTATTTGTACAAATCAATAATTTATTACAATGTTCCGTCTTTTATTATAAGATTTGTTGTCAATACGACGGATACGATAGCGGAATAAATTGATGGCAGTTAAACATTATTCATCAAAGTTCAAACTGGTATATTCATTGCTTCGCAGATATCCGGGTCTACATCAAATTATGATAGTAAGCTTATGATTCAACTACCCTAATCACGTTGATAAGTCTTGCAGGTCATATCCCTTTTCGTGTTTTCCTGTAAGATATGCGTTTACGCATAGGTTTCCCCGTTTTGTGGGTGGGCCACCCAACACCTCCGCCACCTCTGGTTTACGTATTGTTCCGGGCTGGACTTTGCCTGCAAGCCCTTCGGATTCCCCTCACGGGAGACACCCTGCCAGTCCTTCCCCATATGGAGTAATTTGTTCCCGTAACCCGAAATATCGCCGGTGCTCCGTGACGGGGGGCGGTCAATCTTGTTTTCCAGACCAAGCTGTCTTTTTAGGGGACAACGTCAACAGGTTGATTATTTCATTTTTTCCGTATAACTGCAACAGCAAGCAGTAATAACGGAAATAAAATACCAATAATTGGCGCAAATGCTGTATAAGCCTGTAAAAATTCGAACGAATAGGCGACATTGGGACGCGTAACAAGGGCGAAAACGACCAGAATAGCACCCACCGGCAGCGTCAATAACCGGTAATCTTTCAATTCCAGCACTTGGGCGATACCTATTATGGAGATATAGTAAAAAACCGTCACCCTATAATAAGTGGAGATAAACCAGATTGTCGCTACAAGCACTTCGATCCGTTCCACAAATTTGCCGACGCTTATTTTTTTGGCTAATACGTAAGGGGGGAATAAATTGTTCGACGTCATCTCCGCTCCAAGTACCATAATGCACAAAAAGGTAATAACGAACAATATGAGGCCGGCAGCGAATACTCCTTCGAATAACGCTTTTCCCATTCGATCGGGCCGATTCAAATGATCGACAAGGATTAAAAATATAATGGGTTCCAGGAAGGGGTAACTGATATACGTAAGGCTTGCTCCCACCAGCGGTTTCATTCCGGTCTCGAAAACAGGCTGAATGTTCTCGACTTTCATGTCTGGGGTAAGGAATAATACCAAAATCAGAAAAAATAATACGAATGCCGGAAAAAACACTTCTGCAGACCGGGCCAAAGTTTCGATTCCCGCTCTCGCTCCTATGACGGCAATGACCATAAAGATGATAAGAACCGATTCAATAGGTGTTTCCGGCAGCATTTGCGTTGTGATGAAATCTCCGATAAAGCGCAGCGACAGTCCGGACAGATTGACCGGAAACATGATAAGAAATATAAGAGAAACGAATTTGCCCAAGCCTCTTCCAAGGATTTCTTCGATTCCATAAATAAATGACTTACCGGGAAAGCGCCTCCCTAACGCCGTATATAAAGGAATCACTAATAATCCCGCTAATATCGGTATGATCGCTGCAATCCAGGCATCTTGTTTTGCCTGTTTGGCTATTCCGGACGGCAGAAGTAAGATTGCAGTGCCGATGATACACATTGTAATCAGCAATGACAACTGACGGGACGATATTTTGCCATTGTCCAGCATGATCTCACCTCAAATAAAGTATGGGATTTTTCAGCTAAATTACGTCAAGTACTTCATGAGATTGTCGACGAATGGCTTAAATATATAAATCACGGCATCCAAGGGATTAGGGATTTTCACATGCATGCTCTGAGCTAAACTTAGCCCTGTAGCGAAAAGGTGAAGTATGGAAAATATCCAAAACTCTTTCATAAGATGTCTTTTTCTTAGGGTTCGTCCTTCGATGATAAAAATAACAGCGGCTCCCGCCAATATTCCCGCACCTGTCCACATAGCCGTTCATTCCTTAGTCTTTTCAATAATGGAATTAATTATTGTCCCCATACGTCGAATCTTGATATCCAGCTTCATATTTACTGGAAGGTCGGCAAATTGTTCATCCCAATTTTTTTTTAATCTTGCCCAAGCTTTCGGCTCAGAACGATGGATCGCCTCGCCAAAACCATAAATGTCAACTTTATAAGTTTTTTGCACTTTATCTAGCGACATTTGAATAATGTTGCGCAACCTTTTTTTGCTATTATTTTCCAATTGAACGAACGTCTCCTGTTTAGTGAGATCAATCTTACATTGTACTTCCGCTACATTCAGTTCCATTCGGATCAATACATCGATTTGGGGCTTCCCGTCTACTAGCTTCCCCTTGACGTCTGTTTTTGTGTTAAACACCTCCATGGAAATTTCCCCTCCTTTAGGGCACGACACTAACCCGATCGTACTTCTTACTTTGTTTTGAATATAATTGTATCCTTTACTTTCGTTTTCATTTAACCAACCGATCAATCTATCTTTTTTAAACACGGCTAATCCCGCATAGGCTAATTTTGTTGGTATACTAATTGTCTGCAAGTTATTTACGGATTGTCCTATTTCTTGATTTCCTTTTATTTCAACGGCACTTAACACGGGATGTTTGCCCTGTCTCATTAAGTCATTCAACAATTCATCCAATGTCACCGTAGTCTCCGGAGCCCACTGATTTTGCGCGGTTTCGAGGGAAGCATACAAATGATTAGCAGGGATCTTTTCAATGCTGGTCAGTATTTTCAGAACATCCTCTGCTGTGCTCCCTTTCGAGACGACGATGAAGAAATCGGTCCGCAGCTCGCGGCCTCTTGATACCAAATCCAGTGTTTTAGCAATTCCATCTCTTGCCAAAGCTTCGCCAAACACGAGAATGCGCATATGGGACAGATACATTTTTCTCGGACTGATCGTTGTCATTTTTCTAAGCGCTTCAATCACTGTTTTGCCGGTTGCCGTATACATCGTTACAGGAGCACGGTTTGCGCCGGCTCCTTTTTGTTCGGCAATCTGCGTTGGATCGACAACTTGAACTGATACCTTGTATTGTGTGCCTGCTTTATCGATTCCAAGAGCTACAACGATTGCAAGTTCATTCAATTCCCGGCGGTTCCAGCAACCGGTGGTTACCAGGAGCAAGACCGCGCATAAGAACAAAGTAACAACCGGCTTCATACGTTACAGTCCTTTTTTGGCGGGTTTCGGATTTCGTCCGCGAACCAAATTTTTTTGGACGATCGAACTGGGACGGGAAAACAATCCCCATCGAGGCAGGCGAAATACCGTATCTTTCAGATCAGCCACGTTAACGGGCCCGATTGGGCTCATATAGGGGACACCGAAAGAACGTAAACGGCAAAGATGAAGGACAAGCCAGAAGATCCCGACAAAAAAACCGTATAATCCGAAAGACGCCGCCATTCCCATTAAAGCAAAACGAATCATTCTCACGGAAATGGATAAGTTGAATGACGGAACGACGAAACTCGCAATCCCAGTAAGGGAAACGACGATAACCATTGCCGCCGATACGATCCCTGCATGCACTGCCGTTTCTCCAATGACCAAAGTCCCTACAATGGATACCGCTTGTCCTACTGCTCTGGGAAGTCTTAAACTAGCCTCGCGCAAGATTTCAAAGGTCACTTCCATCATGAGAGCTTCGACGAAAGCGGGAAAAGGTATACCTTCCCTCTGCGCCGCCAAACTGATCAGCAGCTGCGTCGGAATCATTTCCTGATGAACCGTGGTGATGGCTATATAAAGAGACGGCCCTGCCAAGGCGATAAAAAAGCAAAAAAAGCGGAGGAAGCGCAGCAGACTGGCAATATCCGCACGTTGGTAATAGTCCTCCGATGACTGGAAAAATTGAACAAACAAAGCGGGAACCATCAAAACAAACGGTGTGCCGTCGACCAATATGGCCACACGTCCCTCCAACAATCCGGCGGCCAAAACATCAGGCCGTTCCGTATTGAATATGGTGGGAAAGGGAGAGTATGACTCATCCTGAATCATTTCCTCAATATATCCGCTCTCTAAAACGGCATCGAGATCAATTCGGTTCAGGCGTTTACGTACTTCTTCAACAACATTGTCTTGCGCTATTCCTTTAATGTACGCAATAGTCACATCAGTTTTAGTAATTTTCCCTATTTTCATGCTTTCTAACCAAAGATTTGTATTTCTTATTTTCCTGCGAATTAACGACGTATTGGTGCGCAAATTTTCCGTAAAACTTTCCCTTGGGCCGCGTACTGTGGTTTCCACGCTAGGTTCCGTCACTCCGCGGTTTTCCCCGCCGAACATTCCAACGGCATAACTGTGCGGATATCCGTCTACCAAAATGATCGCTTTGCCCGATAAGAGGGAGGTGAACAAAGTATCAAAATCCATTACATCTTGAATATCCCCTACCGCAAGAACGGAATCTTTCAGAAACTGTAAAGGGTTTTGTGCGGAGAATATTTTTGTGCCATAATCATTCTTTTGAATATCCAGCATTAAAGATTCCAGGATAAAGTTTTGAAGTGCGTTGAGATCAATCAAACCGTCTGTATAGAGAATGGCGGCTTGAAGCTGTCTATCGTCGCCGATCCGAATCTCTCTTACAACGATGTCGCTGCTATTGCCAAAAACGCTTTTTACCTTTTCAATATTTTGCTGCAAGCTTGCTTTTATCGGCTCTGGATTTGTTGTTGGGGTACCGCTATGGTCAATAGGGTGGCGTGTAGACCATTTTTTGAATATGCTTTTCATAAAATCCATGGCACTTTCCCCTTATAACAAGATGTTATTTTTTATCGTTTCCAAATAATGAAGATATTATCTTATGAATCACCGGAGGAGTTAGTTCCAAAGGGATATTTACGAACGGCGCGGCGTATTTCAATCTCATCCAATGTTCAGTCCGAGCGGATTGTAGGGCGTACGCCAACATTTTAACCAAAATATACTCCAAGGATATTTAGGCGCTTCAACAGCGGATTTTTCCTACAAGCGTATAAAACAGTCAAAATGTTGGCGCTACCCAAGCTCAAAGAAATCGCATAATCCATAAACTTGTATAAAGACTCTTTAAGGACTCCTTTTACTCTAACATACTTCATCGCTTTAATATTACATAGTAATTTTCATGCGATGGGTACACCAGTTTGGGCCGGAATTAGACAAGCGAATTCGTCCCTTTCTGAAGCCTACTAACGATTCCTACCGAACGGATGAAACCTACATCAAAGTCAAAGGACAATGGAAATATCTTTACAGGGCAATGGATTCAAAAGGAAACACGATTGATTTCATGCTGTCTGAAAATCGAGATGCTCCCGCGGCTAGACGATTTTTCAAGAAAGCGTTGACTTCACCTCACAATCAATTGCCGCGCGTGATCACCGTCGATAAAAACCCAGCTTACCCTACCGCAGTCCAGCAATTGAAGGACGAGAAAGCTATGAATCAAGAAACATTACTACGACAACAGAAATATCTAAACAATATTATTGAACAAGATCATCGATTCATAAAGAAAGTCATTAAACCAATGCTGGGATTCAAGTCTTTCAGTACTGCAGAGAAAACAATTGCCGGAATTGAAGTCATGCATATGATAAAGAAAGGACAGGTCGAATGCATTCATTCGTCTGTCCTTTCTGCAGTACAATTAATCAATAAAATGTTTGGTTTAACAGCATAGTCAAAAACAATATGGCGCTGTTTTTGATCCATTTTAATAGTTGCACCAAAACCAATTATTTTATCCTCGACCAATTTAATAAGCTCGTCCATCTTATGTACCTGCCTTCGTTTATACTGAAGCAGCTTGCCTACACCGGCAAGCTGCCTCAGTAACTTGAAATGTTTTACCGCTTCGCCTTATAAAACTCATGATACAGCTTCATGAGCGCCCGCTTTTCGATCCGTGACACATACGAGCGACTGATCCCCAGTTCCTTTTTCCCGTTCATCTAGAATGTCCAGATTCTTATATATTTTCGACTTCTCGATCTTCAGCTGCACTTTTTCCACGACATCATCGGCTTCCGTACCGAGGATATCGATCAATGTAATCTAATTTCCCTCCTTGTCCGTACCGATGGGGTCATGAAGCGAGACGTCTTTGCGTGTTTTTTTAAGCGACCGCAGATGCATCAGAATCTCGTTCTCGATACATCGCGCCGCAAAGGTAGCTAATTTTGTCCCTTTATCAGGAGAAAACGATTCGATCGCTTTGATCAATCCAATCGTTCCTATAGAGATAAGATCCTCAAGATCTTCCCCTGTATTATCGAATATTTTGACGATATGTACACGAAACGATGTAATTACTTTCAGACAAAAAAAGATCTGCAACGTCGAACTGCAGATCTTACTAAGCATTTAACCATAGCCATAGCCTTGCTGCTGCGGCCAATTGTAATCTTTAAGCGGTTTAAAAAACAGGATCGGCATCTCAGGCACCGGCGGCTTTTCCGTCCCTTGGGGGGCAAAGTTTTTGCCAATACCAATAATATGATTGGGGACGATGGGGGCTTTTAACTGTACCTTCTCGCGTTCATATACATTGCCCGTAGACTGGCGATTGATGAACAAATCCCCTGTAAATTCATAGATTTTATCCTCTTCCATAGTGCCGTTACGCACAATATCCTCTTTTGCTAGACTGAACCGGATAAACTTCATCGTTCTACCTCCAGAGTTCTATTTTACACGTAGAAAGCCTGTTATCCTTTTACTGAGCCCAGCATGACACCCTTCGCAAAATGCTTCTGCAAAAACGGATATACGATCAGGATCGGCACCATCGCCAGCACGATGGACGCCATGCGGATCGTCTCCTGCGGAAGCACCCTGTCGTCGCTGCCGCCGCCGGCTCCGACACCGTTCGAATCGGAATCGATGACCAGCGATTTCACCAGGACCTGCAAGGTCCATTTTTTGGCATCGCTCAAATAAACCAGGGCGTTAAAGTACGTATTCCAGTACGAAACCGCAAAGAACAGGACGAACGCGGCGATAGCGGGCATGGATAAAGGGATCACGATGCGCCAGAATACGCCAATGTCCGAGCAGCCGTCAATCCGTGCGGCATCCTCCAGCTCCGGGGGGAGCGAGTCCAGAAACCCCTTGATAACAAGTAGGCTCCAAGCGTTGGTCAGACCGGATAAAATCAGGGACCAATAGGAATTTAACAGATTCATATCCTTCATTAACAAATAGTTAGGCAAAATGCCCGCGTTGAAGACGAGCGTAAATACAACACCGCCAAGCATTAGCTTTCTGCCGGGCACATGTTTTTTTGTCAACACATAGGCAAACGTAAACGAGATCACGATACTGAGCGCCGTTCCGATCCCTGTGACGTAAACCGTGCTTTTTAAGGCGTTAAGAAAGCTGTTGGTCGACAGGATGTACTTATATGCGGCTAAAGACCATTTTTCGGGAAATAAGTAAAATTGCAAAGGCACATACACCGCCGGGTCGGTAAACGAAACACTGAACACATAAATAAACGGAAACACACACGCTATGGAAACGACGGCAAGCAGCGAGTAGTTTATATAATCGAAGACCGTCAACTTCTTGGTTGCCACGAAACTCAATGGGTTCTCCTCCTTAATAAATGCCCTCTTGCCCCAGCTTCTTCACTGCGTAGTTGGACAGCATCACAAGGATTAAGCCGACCACGCCCTTGAACATGCCTACCGTAACACCCACGCTGATTTTCCCTCCCAATATACCGATCGTGTACGCATACGTGTCGAACACCTGGGATACAGAGGTAACCAGCGGATTATTCATCAAAAGAATTTGCTCGAAGCCTACATCCGCCATGTGGCCCAGTCTTAAAATAAGCAAAATAATGATCGTCGGACGAATGGCCGGCAGCGTCACATGCCAGATTTGCTTCATTCGGGATGCACCGTCGATCACAGCGGCTTCATACTGCTGCGGGTCTACGCCTGCCATCGCAGCGAGGAAAATAATCGTCCCCCAGCCGACCTCCTTCCACATGCTCTGAGCGGTCAGCAGTCCCCAGAACAAGTTCGGGCTGGACAGAAAGGATACCGGCCCGAAGCCCATCCCCGTGATCAGTTTATTAATCAGCCCTACGTCCGTGGAGAGCATGAAGAAGGTCATACTGGCTACAACGACCCATGACAAAAAATGCGGCAAATAGACGATAGACTGATTGATCCGTTTGAACACCTCATGCCGGATCTCATTGAGCATTAAGGCCAGCGCAATCGGCAGCGGAAACATGAAAATAATGCTAAAGATATTGATCGCAAACGTATTTCTGAGCATGAGATAAAATACTTCGCTCGAAAACAAATCCGTAAAATTCGTAAAGCCGATCCATCGGCTGCCCCAGAAGCCTAGAAACGGATTATACTCCTTAAAAGAAATCAACAGCCCCCACAAGGGTACGAATTTAAACAGGATAAAATACAGGATGCCCGGCATTGCCAGAGCGTACATCCACTTACATTGAACCATAGCCGCCCACAAACCCGTCCGGCTATGGCTGCGCTCTCCGTCTGCAATAGGCCGAATCTGTATATGTGTCTGCATGAATGAACACCTCGCCCGTTTTTATTCACTGATTTGATATTCTGCCTTCTCAAGCCAATCGGGATTTACTGTGATGCCCCAGCCTGGTCCCTGCGGAACCTGTACTTGACCGCCCGACACCTTCAGCGGCTCTGTAAATAGACCCTTCGTCCAAGCGTCCTCTTCAATGGTATATTCCATGTACTTCCCTGCATTCGGAATGGCAGAGACCATGTGCATCGTAAATACGGTCAGCATCGATAAATTGGCGGCATGCGGCATGCAGGTCATGCGGGCCGCCTCCGCCATCTTAGCTACTTCCAGCGCTCGGCTCAAGCCCCCGACATAACAAATATCCGGCTGGACGATGTCCACTGCGCGCATCTGCATCATACGTCTGAATTGGGCCAAATCCGTATCCTGCTCCCCGCCGGTGACCGGAATATCCAAAGCATCGGCTACCTGCTTGGTCCATTCCAGCTCCATATAAGGGCATGGCTCCTCAAAATGGCACACCCCGTATTGCGCCAGCATCTTGCCGGTTTCAATTGCCTTAGCCGGTGTGAGCCCGCTGTTCGCATCGACAAACAGCTGCGTTCTGTCGCCGATGGCAGCCCGTACCTCCCGCACCACTTCCTCCGAACGGCCCGGATACACATCTACATCGTTCGCAAAGTTGTTAGCAATGCGTATTTTGAAGGCCTCTATGCCCTGCGTTTCCATTAAACGCTGAATCCGGCCCGCTTCATCCTTCGGGGAAATGCTGCGTTTCATGCTGGAGCCGTAAATCTTTATTTTGCCGGGCTTCCCGCCCAGCAGCTCGCTTACACTTTTACCCAGACGCTTCCCCTTCAAGTCCCATAAAGCGGTATCCAAGCCGCCGACAGCTCTGCAAATATAAGAGCCGGGAAACTTATGCTCTTCCCTGATCACCTTTTCCGCCAGCGCTTCGATTTCGCCCGCATCGGCCCCCAAAGCATAGGGAGCTACCTGTTGATGGAGCACAAGCGCCGAAATATTGGCATGGTAAGGCGCTATTTGTCCATAGCCCTGCAGTCCGTCTTCAGAAGTTACCCGTACTACGGAAAGCTGTCTTGTCGTAAAGGTCTCGATCCGTTTTATTTTCATCGGTTCATTCTCCATTCGTATAGTTAGCGATGGTCGGAGCGGAATTGCCCCGGGGTCATCTGTACGTAACGATGAAACAGGCGGATAAAATTGCGCTCGGAGTAGCCAATCGCCGCTGCAACCTCGCTTATACTATGATCCGTATCTTGAAGCAGCTTTTTCGCCTCGTCGATCTTGGTTTCCACAACATATTCCAGGTAGTTCTTTCCCATCTTCTTCTTGAATAAACGGCTCAAGTAGGACGGGCTCACGCCGACCCGCTCGGCGCAGTGCACCAAGGATAAATCGCTGCCGACATTTTCATGAATATATTGGCAGACCCACTGGATCGCCGAATCCCCCGCCGCTTCCCGGTCATTTCTTGTTAACCAAAGATAGAGCGGAAATAGCGATTCCTCAACCCAGTCGCGTATTTCTTTCGAGGTTTGCTTGCTTCTTAGCTGACCGAACAAATTGTGCTCCATCAAATCGAATACATTCGCGCCCTGCTTCTCGAGCGACACAATAAAGGACGATAGAAAAATATGATAGCTTTGGAAAATGAACACATACGATTGCGAATTCCGCAGCGTCTCGGTAAATTTCTTGAAATGCTGCACCGCTGAAGCCGTATCCTCCTGCTCGAGGGAATGGAGAATCGCCCGCTCCAACTCTCCCGGATACCTTAATAACGTCTGCTTCTTCACATGCTCCACATCATCAATGAATAACAGGGGCTCCGCATCTCTAAATATTCTGTATTGCAGGGCTTGATCCGCTTCTTTGTAGGATACCGGAACGTCTGCGATATAGGGGTAGAACCTTCCGATTCCGACGTTAACCTCGAAGGATAAATACGTGTCGAACGCCTCGATCATCGCAAACACATAGTCCGAGGTCAGGTCCCGCATCGTCTGTTGTACCATATCCGGCTTGAATTGCAGGACCGCAGCACCTCTTCCCTGATAAGGAATTGCATAACCCGTCAGCTTCTGATCATTCAGTATTTCCTGCATCACGTTGGCCAGTGAAAAAGCTACAATGCCTTTCTCCTCAGGCAAAAATCGTTTCTCCCGATAAATATTTTCCGCATCCACGATGAGGACAACGTTCGTCAATTCCACCTTGATGCCATACGTCTCACAATCCTGAATCAGCGATTGATTGGCCGTATAATCCCCGCTCAGCAGCTTAAAGAGAAACTTTTCGCGTAAGGAAGGCTCGACATTCTGCATATACATTTCCAGCTTCTGGCTTTCTTTACTCAAATAATCGAGCGATTCCTTGATAATATCCAGCTCGTTGCCTTTCGGCTCGATCCCGCTGCCACGAAGGTTACGGCTGTGGTTAATCAGCTGTCCGATCGGAGTGTACGCTCTTTTGGACGTAATATAGGTTAGGAGGATCCCTACCCCGACAAAAACGGTCAGGATCAGCACCGTCATTTCACGGATCCAGCTTAGCTGGTCGGTGATGACCTGCTCGGGTATAACGGATACGTACGTTCTGGAAAAAACATTTTTAACATAATGGTACTGTGCCGGTTTGCCGTCAATTCCTTCCGCTACAAAACGGCCCGAGCTTTGATTCGATGCTTTGATCATCGCAATTCCTTTAAGCCCGGCGGCTTGCTCCACCAAATTCACGTCCGGCTTGCGGTCTACCCCAAACGGATCGTTCAGCTTCACAATGACCAAATCCTGGTCTCCCGTTAAAAGAACCGTATCGGTTTCCATAAATTTGCTCATTGCGGAAGCCTCGATTTCAAAGACCAACACACCTTTAGGACCTTCGTTACCGATTAACGGAAGCAGCCTGGAAAACGTAATATAGCCTTCCTTGCCTTTAAGCTGTGTCCACTGGGTAGGATGCTTGCTTGAAAGCAGTTCATCGATATGGTCTTTATACTTATAATAGTTTTTTTCAATGGAACCGTATTCGTTGGAAATAACGACTTGATTCGTGCTGTTGTAAAAATAGATTTCGCTGATAAAGCTGTTGAAGTTTTTGACTAGTGCGATTTTTTTCAAAATGTCCATCGTTACCATTCCGCTTTCATCGGTCGGTCCGGAAAAAGCTTGCTGAATCAAGGGATCATTGGCTAACTGGAGAGACTCCTGCTCCATTTCTTGTAAGGCCCTTTCGGCACGGTCCTTCATAATGGTCAAAGACGAATCGCTTTCCGTCTGAATATATTTTTCCATCCGGTTCGTCGAGAATTGATAGTAAACCATGCTGGCTAATATAACCGGTATGCACACGGAGATGCAGCCGAGCCAGATGAGCCTGTACAAATAGGTTCTCGGATTCGTCATTCGTTTGATAAGAAACTTGCCGCTCCAGTTAGCCATAAGCCCTCCCCGTCTTCTTACTTAGGAAATTTCTCTTTGTAATCGGCTGCGAATTCCTTATACGCCGTTTGAAAGTCCGCGCTTCCGTTTAACTTATCAATATAAGCCTTGTACTCATCCATCGAAATTTGTCCGACGATCGCCTTCACAACCATCGACTGCCAATCGGATTGATATTTCGGCCAGATCGAAGTCCAGGTATTCGAGTTAATGATCGAGAACGGATCGATTTTGCCGACCTGCGCATAGGCTGCCACCGACTTTTCTTTCGCATCGTTATAAGCCTTCGGAGCCGCAGGATTGATGACCTTCATTTTATTGTTATAAGCGAGAGGGAAAATGGCGCCAGTCCCGTTCGCGGTTACTTGTTTTACGCCCAGCTCGGTAAGCTGCTGCTGACCATCAACCATTTTATAATCTACGCCTTCGATGCCATAGTAATTATAATCGGTTTGCTCCTGGGTTGTCGTTCTTTCAAAAAAGTCCAAAATTTGTTTTACCTTTTGCTCAGGCACCTTTTTCGAAATATAGAAGGCTCCGGAGAAGGGAACCGACAGCTGAACACTATAACCGCCCGGACCTTTCATCGGCGGCAACGAAATGACGTTGGCTTCCGGCTGCACCTTCTTAATGGTTTGCTCGAAGCTGTAATCCCGCCATGTATTTCTCCCGTAAGAGGCTGCCCGACCTGTGGTGAAAATTTCCTCAGCCTGTGTTTGCTTGATCGTAGGGAAGTCTTTGGCCAAGATGCCTTCGGCATACATTTGGCGGAAATAGGCAACCATATTCGTGTAGTTCGGCGTCAAGTACTTGTTGATCAGACCGCCGTCCTTAGCATAAACCGGATCCAAGCCTCCAAAGGCTGCTAAAAAGCTGCCGTCGCTATCTGCAAAAAAGTTGCCTGTGTTGCCTTGTCCGATCAGACCGATGGTGTCCTTCTTCCCGTTGCCGTCCGGATCTCCATTGACGATGGCTTTTAACGCCGCAGCATATTCATCGAGCGTCGTCGGCACCGGTATATTGAGCTTATCCAGCCAGTCCTTTCGTATTTTGAGGCTGAGATCAATATGCGGACGGTTTCTCGGTACGCCATATATTTTCCCGTCCGTTTTTATATAGTTCCAAACATCCTTATAGCCGTTATTTTTCAAATTCGGGTACTTGCTGAAATCTCCAAGGAACGGAGTCAAGTCCCAAAATGCGCCCTGCTTCACTGCATTTTGGAGCGTCGGACGCGTAATGCTGTTCGCTACGATGACTTCCGGAATATTGCCGGAAGCCAGAACCAGGTCAAATTTCGTGTCATAATCACCGGAGGGAATCCATTCCACGTCCAATTGAACTTTGTTATCCTTTTGAAATTTGGACCAATACTCATTATTCATGTCCGGGACGTCGGCAAAAGACGGAACCATGAACTGAATCTTCGGATCGGATGCCGCAGCCGCAGCATCGCCTTTGGCTGGCTCCTGCGTTTCTCCGCCGCAGCCAGCCACTAACAGAAGCGGAGCCAGCATAGCCAGACTGACTGTTAAAGTTAAAGCTTTCATAATAACCTCCCGTTGATTTTGCTGATTCCGCCGCTGATTAAGTTTCCTGAGCAGCGTATTCGAGTTTATTATAGGAGGAGCTCCGACTGCAAGTAAGTGACAATCCTTGTTCAACAAGCTCAAAACGGACTGGAGATCAATTATTGTCACACACTTAGCGGATAAAGCAATCTTGTCTAGTTATACGATGATTGTACCTGTAATTTCCTTTGGTGTGTAGCCAAGCGTTAATGGTAAAATACCTCTTGCAAATTCCCCGGGAAATAATCATTCACCACCTTAAATGTGGATGCACAGTTTATAAGCAAGATTTATGGAAGCTTCAGGGTACGAAATACAAAAAAGCGCCTTTCGGCGCTGGTCCCGCAAGAACGCTCTACCACCTCGCTGCCAAGCATTTACACGAATTCATCCCTCGTCTGGTCGCGGTGGATTCCCGTCCCGTTGATGATGATGAATTTGCTCGGCATATGACGCGGCTCGATCAGCATCGCATGATCCGGCACATCCATAGGGAGCACGCCTTTGCCTTATAGCACCTCAACCTTCAAATCATCCCTTCCTCCAGCTTCCTCCTGCGTGCTTTCAAATAAAAAATCCCCAATTTACGGGGACCTCAAAGCACCTATGTTTGTGTCGCCGGACACCTTTTGAGTAGCGGGCATGATAAGCTGGTTAGCAACGCGAATTCCCTTACATTCCGCGGCTTTCGCGAGTAATCATGCCCGCAGAGGCTCCATGTCAAATCGCTCTACTATCCCTCTCAAACATAACTTTATCCACGAAGTACAGCGAAGAGCCCTTATTATTTACCATTCTGAGCCTTGTAATTTTTTACATACTCGTCTTGAACTGCCTGGCCACCCTGAGCCATGTACTGTTGAACCAATGTTTTATACAGGCTATCCACTTCGGCTGGCTTAGCAACAATTAGTTTTGCAAGCATTTGAGCTGAAAGATTCTTAAGCGCTGCGTTGTATTTTGCATCGGCTGCATTCGGTAATGAATAGAAGTATGAATTATAATAGTCCACCATACCTACCTTTAAAGCATTCTCTGCATCCTTTTCATAACCAGGATATCCTGCAGAAATTGCTGCATTATTTTTCTGCTGATCACCAAGTTCGATACCGTTTGAAAGTATATCATAGTCGAGGTTGTTTGCAACAGTCATCATCTTATCGCCGGAATTTGTTGTTCCCGTCTGTATTGGAACACCATTAACCATGTTGTAGTCCACGCCTTCCTGACCGTTCTGGAGGAAGAGGGTTACCTTGGGGTCAGCCATCCAGTTGAGGTACTGTATTGCAAGGTCAACATTCTTGCTTGTTTTAGGTATAATTATTTGCACACCATTTGGGCTGTACCCGTACTTAGGATGTTTGCCTGCATCATTCTGCCATGGATCGATAGGAATAAGCTGAGCACCAGGAACGTTCTTTACAAGGTTGGCATAGGTGCCGGGAGCTGTCCTGTACGGACCATCCCAGTTAGTCTGGAATGCTCCGACTTTTCCATTGGCAATATCTGCGTCCAACAGTTTTCCATCCTTGTCAGTTGCGAAATTCGGACTAATCAAGCCTGCATTATACATCTTGTTCATATATTGAACAGCTTTATCAAACCCTGGCATATTCCAGTTTGCCTGCCAGATAGCTTGCGGCTGAAGTGTAGCAAACTGTTCTTCAGTAAGGTTAGATGGTTTAAAGGCTTCTGGTATATAGCTCAATCCGGGATTTGAAGGTTGCAGGGAATAACCATAAGGAATAACTCCGCTTACATTTCCAGGATTCTTCTCTTTGAATGCAACCATGGTGTTATAGAACTGTTCCGCTGTAGTAGGAACAGGAAGACCCAGTTTATCGAGCCAGTCTTTACGGATAAAAGTATTTGAACCTGCGAGAACAGTCCTCTTGCCCGGTACAGAATACTGCTTGCCATTAAATTTACCATACTTTAATACATCATCGCCAAGATACTTTGTAAGAGTAGGTCCATACTGCTTGAGAGCTGAATCAAGCTCTGCCAAACCACCCTGCTGTACATAATTATAAATAACACCCGAGTTGTAGGTGTAGGAAATGTCAGGTGCCTGGCCGGCTGCCATCAATACGTTCAACTTGTCTACTTCCTGGGCTCTAGGAACTGAAACAAAGTTTACTGTGGCATTAAACTGCTTGCCGAAATTATCGTTGATATACTTTGTCCAGAAGTTATTATTCAAATCCGGCTGTCCGGGTTTGCCTCTGTCGAAAACTTCGACAGTTAATGTTCGATGTTCTTTTGTAGTGCCTGCTGTACCATTTTGTGTGCCGCTTGACGAATTACTCTGACAGGCGGCAAATGTAGACGCAATTGTTAGCGCTGCCAAAGAGACACAGATAGATCTTTGAGCCTTTACCTTCAAAGAAACCACTCCTTTTTTAAATTTGATATTTCGCAAATTTATTTATATAAATTCGCGAAATAGATTAAATAATCCATTTCACGTACCTATATCAACCTTTAACGGCACCAATCATAATGCCGGATACAAAGTATTTCTGGAGCCACGGATACACTAGAAGAATCGGAACAGTACCAAACATAATACTTGCCGCTTTCAATGCCTCTGATGGCAGATTTACATTGACATTCTCGCCAGACATTTGCTGCGAAATATTGATAACATTATACAGCTTAAGCTGGATCGTATATAAATTCTGGTCTGTAATGTAGAAAAGAGCATCCTGAAAATAATTCCACCTGAACACGGCATATAGTAAACTGACTGTGGCAAGTGCTGGCTTGGAAAGTGGCAGCACAATCTTAAGCAGAATCTGCAGTTCGTTGCATCCGTCCAGGTGTGCAGCTTCCTCCAGGCTATCAGGCAAGCTCTGGAAGAACGATTTCAATATGATCATATAGTAAACGCTCATCATACCTGGAAGAACCAGTGCCAATGGAGTGTTCAAAAGACTCAGATTCTTTACATTCAGATAATCCGGAATCAAACCACCGCTAAAATACATAGTAAATAGCATCATTAGCAATAAAACATTTCTGCCCTTGAGTCTTTTTTTAGTCAACGGGTACGCCGCCAATATTGTAACGGTCAATGCAAGGAGCACAAATACAGCCGTCAGGATCACCGTATAGAACAATGAGTACAACATACCTGCATCCCCGAATACAACTTTATAGGCTTCTATATTAAAGTCTATAGGATAGATGGTAACTGCCTGGGATATAATCGCCCTATTAGAGCTAAGTGATTGCGAAAGAATATAGAGAAAAGGAACCAGGCATATAAAGACCGCAATTAAAACAATAAATGCTGCTGTATAGTCAACAATTCTATTTTTTGAATTTTGTGACATTGTCAGTACCTCCTCACCATATTCCATTTTCACCTAATTTGCGAGTAATAAAATTGGAAGTTACCAGGAATATTAAGCAAATAACAGACTGGAACAGGCCGACAGCTGCACCAACTGAAAAGTTCGCAGATTGAATACCTACACGATAAACATAGGTACTGATAACGTCACCAAAGTCC
This sequence comes from Paenibacillus gyeongsangnamensis, assembly GCF_027533625.1. Taxonomy (GTDB): domain Bacteria; phylum Bacillota; class Bacilli; order Paenibacillales; family NBRC-103111; genus Paenibacillus_G; species Paenibacillus_G gyeongsangnamensis. Next base: position 225,404 of record NZ_JAQAGZ010000002.1, read on the forward strand.
ATAACAAGGTTGTTTTGAATGTTGAATGGACGGTCGAAGTTAATAGCCATAATATTACCGAGCTGCAGTATCAAAAGGATCGCAATGGTTGGTCTGATACCTGGCAACGTAACATGCCAAATCTTCCCGAATCTTCCTGCACCATCTGCGTCAGCAGCTTCATACAACTGCTTGTCAATTCCCGTCATAGCAGCAAGATACAAAATTGTACCCCATCCTGCGTTCTGCCATACTCCAACTAAAGAATAAGTTGCAACCCATGCATATTTGTTCGTGAGGAACGGTAACGTTTGACCACCCATATGGCTAATTAAGGAGTTTAACATACCTGTGGGAGAAAGCAACTGAGCAACAATTCCGCCGATAATAACCCAGGAAAGGAAATGCGGCAGATACAGTATTGTTTGGCTTACCTTTTTAAACTTATTCCATACCAGTTCATTTATTAAAATAGCCAAAATGATCGGCGCTGGAAATCCCACAAGCAAATCCAAACCGTTAAGCATCAAAGTGTTTCTAACAACCTGAAAGAATTGTGGTGATGAAAAAATTTCCTTGAATGTTGCAAAATTATTCCACGGACTCATGCTGACACCCTGAAAAATGTTGTACTCCTTAAAAGCAATCTGTATGCCATACATGGGAGCATATTTAAATGTCAATATATATGCAACAGGGATAATCAACATAAGGTAAAGTATAAAATCATATTTTATATAGTAAAAGAATCCTTTCTTTTTTATCAGCGGCTTTCCAACGCTACCCTTTTTATCCAGAGGAACACTACTATTCATTGCGTTCATAAATTACAACCTCCATTCTACTGGTTTCTCAACTTGCTCAGAGCGTAAGCATGGAAGAAGTATCCTAACTGTTCCCTTAATCGGAGACCGCTTCCCTGCTATACTCCCGAGTAGGCCATAAACCCGCCGTCTACTGGCACAGTGATACCGGTTACAAAACCGGACATATTATCGTCCGCAAGCCACAATAACGTGCCCAGAAGATCTTCAGGCTTTCCGAATCTTCTCATTGGTGTATGGGTTATGATTTTATGAGACCGGACGGTTAAAGAGCCGTCTTCGTTCGTAAGAAGCCTTCTGTTTTGCTCCGTCAGGAAAAAGCCCGGGGCGATCGCATTGACCCTAATGCCCACATCCGCCATATGAACGGCCAGCCACTGCGTGAAATTTTCAATCGCCGCCTTCGCCGCACTGTACGCTGGAACCTTCGTCATCGGGCTTGGAGCGCTCATCGAAGAAATATTGATAATGACCGCGCCTTGGCGATTGATCATATTTTTGGCAAAAACCTGTGCAGGGATGAGCGTTCCGAGGAAATTCAAGTTGAGCACATAGCTGAAGCCTTCCTCGGTCAGATCGAAAAATGTCGTGATCTCTTTATTTCCCAGATCCTCCGGCTTCAGGGTTTCATTCGTCGTGCTGCCCTTGGGATGGTTGCCTCCCGCCCCGTTGATGAGAATGTCGCACATGCCCAGCTGGCGCGTCACCGTTTCTTCCGCCGCCTTTACGCTTTCCGCATCCAGCACGTTGCAGGCAACAGCAATCGCTTCCCCACCGGATTCTCTGATGTCTGCCGCAACCTTCTCTCCTTTTTCCGCCGTGCGGTTTAATATGGCCACCTTCACTCCATGCCGGCCAAGCTCCCGCGCCATAGCGGAGCAAAGAACGCCGCTTCCTCCCGTAATAACCGCTACCTTACCTTTCAAATTATCGTTGATTGCAAGCATGCTGCCGCCCTCCGTTTTGTTCTTTCGAGCGAGTCCCAAATTCCCCACAAATACATAATGCCGAGAGCCCGGTCATATAGCCCGTATCCAGGACGGCACTGCTCGTTCCAAATATGTCTTCCGTGGTCCGGCCTGGCATAGCCCGTAAAGCCCTTCTCATGATACGCCGTGACAATATCGCAGATGTCGACCGTACCGTCCTGGGATCGGTGAGAGGTCTCAATGAAATTTCCGTTGTCGTACAGCCTCACGTTTCGGATATGGGCGAACGGAATGCGGTCTGCAAATTCCCTCACCATGTCCGCTACATGGTTGTTCGGGTTTACGCCAAGCGACCCGCTGCACAACGTGACGCCGTTATAAGGGCTATCCACCAATTTCAGCAGCCTGCGGATATTGTCCCGGTTCGTAATGATTCTCGGCAGGCCGAAAAGAGACCACGGCGGATCGTCCGGATGAATCGCCATTTTGATATCGTTGATCTCGCAAATCGGAATGATCTGCTCCAAAAAGTATTTGAGGTTGTTCCACAAGTCCTCTTCCGTAACGTTCTTGTACGCCTCAAACAGCGCGGGCAGACGCTTCATTCTCTCCGGTTCCCAGCCCGGCATCGTGAAGTCTGGATTCTCGTTGATGACGCGGACCAGCTCCGCCGGATTATTCATGCTGTCGATCTTAGCCTTTTCATAAAAGAGCGCAGTGGATTTGTCCTCCAGTGGCTCATATAAATTCGTGCGGATCCAGTCGAAAACCGGCATAAAGTTATAGCAAATCACCTTCACGCCGACCTTTGCCAGCCTCTCGATCGTTTTTTTATAGTTGTCGATATATTTGTCCCTAGCAGGCAGGCCCAGCTTGATATCCTCATGTACGTTAACGCTCTCTACAACCTCAGTATGAAAGCCGTATTCGTCAGCCTGCTTTTTGATCTCCAGCATTCTTTCGAGCGGCCACTCTTCCCCTGCAGGGATGTCGTGAAGCGCCCAGACAATGCCTTCCACGCCGGGAATTTGTCTGATTTGGCCAAGGGTTACCGTATCATTGCCTTCACCAAACCATCTGAATACCATTCTCATCGCCAATTCCTCCAAAAAAATGTGACTGTTCCATGATTTTGTACTGAGGCTCCCATCTGAGCAGCTTACCAATTCGCGGGTCGGCTTGACGGAAGAAGAATCGTTCGCAGCCAAGATGAGATGCTGAGTTTCTTGCCCATCCTTCTCGATGGCGAGCCTGCAGGCGGAGGCTACGTCCCTGACATTTTAAGCTTCCAGAATTCCCACGAGGAAGGTAAGACCGTTTGGTGTCACTGGGACCCATATACTCCTTCGAGCAAACCGCAGAACGGTCTCCTGTGTACGGATGTATTATTGGATCTCGTTATGGCCTACGCCTTCAATCAATTTGGCATCTCGTTGCGCCGCCAAGCAAAGCTCAGCCGCTTTAAAGGCGTGCTTCTGCGTCATCGCGATCTCCGTGCGGTTCAGGCAGTCCATAATCAGTTCCCCGAAAAACGGATATCCTATCTTCCCTTTTACGTCGAAATGATACTCGCCCTCATGATTAACGAGGTACACGTGCCCGCCGCCTTTTTCTCTGGCTATATCCACGTATTTGCGCAATTCGATATAACCGTCGGTGCCCAGAATAATCGTACGGCCGTCCCCCCATGTGCTGAGGCCGTTCGGCGTAAACCAATCGACACGGAAGTATCCCGTGGAACCGTTGTCGCCCACCAAGTTGCAATCGCCGAAATCCTCAAACGTCGGAAATTGCTTGTGGTTATAATTAGCCACTTGGCTGTTCACCACTTTCGCGTCCTTGGAACCGGTGTAAAACAAAAATTGCTCGCATTGATGGCTGCCGATATCGCAAAGAATGCCGCCGAATTGCTCTCGGTTAAAAAACCAATCAGGCCTGGACGGCACATTGATCCGGTGCGGACCATATCCGCTCACCTGCAGCACACGCCCGATCGCGCCCCGCTCGATCAATTGCCCGGCATAGACCGCGCTTTCCACGTGCACTCGCTCACTGTAATAAACCGCATACTTAAAGCCGGTCTCCGCAACTTTTTGCCGGGCCTGTTCCAATTGCGCGAGCGTTGTAAACGGCGCTTTGTCCGTAAAGTAATCCTTTCCGTGCGACATGACGCGCATTCCCAGGGCACAACGTTCTGACGTGATGGCCGCGCCGGCAACCAATTTCACGCTCGGATCCTGCAGCACCTCCTGCTCGGACCTGGCCGCCTTGACTCCAGGATACATTTGAACGAATTTGTCCACCTTGGCCGGGTCCGGATCGTATACCCATTTCAGTTCTCCGCCTGCCTCGATAAGCCCGTTGCACATGCCGTATATGTGTCCATGATCAAGACCGATTGCCGCGAACGGAAAAGCTCCCTTTTCACATACCGGAGCCGGCTTTCCTTTCGGGGCGTAGTTCATGCCGTCTTGTGCTTGCATCGCGCAATTCATCTCCTTTTATTACTTCTTATAGTCGCTGCCGAGCGTAATATCGTTCTTCGCGAAGGAAACTACCGATGAGGTTTTCTCGTAAAAATGCGGGGCGTTAGCAAGCAAGCTGTCTCTCGAATAGAACAGGTTGTCCTTCGTCAAAGGCAGGCTGACGCTCTTTCCTGTAGCGGCGGCTTCATAGATGGCCGTGATCAATTCCAGCGTTCTGCGTCCTTGATGGCCGTCGATGAGCACCTGCAGAGAACCGTTTTCGATCGCCTTCATCACATCGTCGATTTGTCCGGCATGCCCGGTATACGGGAGGTCCGCCATGCTGCCGTACGTAGTCTCAAGCTCCTCCTCGAGCGCGGTGTTCCGAATCGGAAATCCGTTTTCCTTGGAGGTGGAGGCATAAACCTTCCAGGGTGCGGAAATTCTGGCCTTTTCGCCTTGGAATATCAGCTGCTGCTCCTGTCCGTGGTGTACGACGGAACTAGTAATTTGCGCCAGGCTTCCGTTGTCGTAAGAAAGAATGGCTATGGAGATGTCCTCGACTTCCGCGTTATCATGCGACGTATTGCTCATCACCGCATGGACTTTTTCTGGCATCCCCATCATCCACTGCAGCATGTCAATATGATGAACGGCGTGGTTCAGCGTACAGCCGCCGCCTTCCTTTTCCCAAGTGCCTCTCCACCACAGATCGTAATAGCAGTGCCCTCTCCACCAGTGGGAATCAACCTGTGCATGCACGATTTTGCCTAACTTTCCGGTGTCGAGCGTGCGCTTCAGCTTCATGATTGGATCCCTGAACCGGTTTTGCCCGATTACGGACAAAATGCACTTCGACTCTGAAGCCGCTTCCAGCATGCGGTCGCATTCTTCCAAGGAAGAAGACATCGGCTTCTCTACCAATACATGCTTTCCGGCTCGCAAAAAGTCGATAGCGATTTGAGCATGCGTATACGGCGGGGTGCAGATCGACACCAGATCGATATCGCTGTCCAGCAGTTCACGGTAGTCTTGTTCAACTCTGCAGTCGAGCTGAAATTTCTCTTTATCCCGGACTGCCTTTTCCTCGTAAATGTCACATAACGCAACGACTTGGCATCTTCCCTTAAACGAGGACACATACACCTCCAAATGCGAATTTGCGATACCGCCGGTACCGATAACAGCTACTTTAATCATCGTCTTTCACTCCTTAGACCTATTTAAAAAATTTGGCGTGCTTCTGTTTTAAATTTTCTTTTTCAATCACTACCAGCTCCAAATGATCCCTTAGCATTTTTTCCGCTTGGTCGGGATCCTTCTCCTTGATGGCACGAACAATTCCATGATGCTGGGCAAGTATGATTTTCCAGTCGGAATCGGAAGCAAGCCGTAAAATCCGGATGCGGTTGTCATGCGTTGCCATTTGTTGAATAAGTCCCCACGTACGGTCCCGGCCGCAGCCGATCATAATCGATTTGTGGAACTCTTCATCGAGCTCAAACAGACGCCCATAATTCTGTTCGGATTCGCACAGTTCTTGCAGCGAGACGAGATTTTGCAGATGAAGCACCTGTTCCTTGTCGAGCAGCTCACATGCTTCCCGAACAACGGCGGATTCCAAGGTTTTTCTGACAAAGCGGGATTCTTCCGCATGCTGCAAATCGATAAGCGATATGATAGAGCCCTTCTGAGGAGTGGTTTCGATTAATTCCTCCTGAGTGAGTTTAACCAATGCTTCACGAATCGGCGTCCTGCTCACTCGGAGCATTTCGACCAGTTCTTTTTCCGAGATAAACCGCCCCGGCTCGAGCCGCAGCTCCATGATGTTTTTCTTCAAGCTTTCGTAAACGAAATCCCGGATGAGTCCTCTTTTGTCTCTTGAAACGTCAATCTGAATACTCATAAGATTCCTCCAGCCCGACGAGCCGCCATTCATCCTTCAAGCACTTACAAAAAGCGCTTACAAAAAAATCAGGATGACTAGTTACCCTAGTATACCAGCTTGAGTGGAGTGAGTCGGATCGCTTTATTAAGCTTAATCGGCCGCCCTCTTTGCATGGATTCATTCTTCCAGCCACTATATGCTGATGACGCCTTGCGGATAAATTGTTTGATACCTTTGGTCTGTGATAATACTAACATACCACCACTACATCGGAGTTGACGATGCGCTAATCGCGAAAACATTTACCCATTTCTTGCATTCCCCCCCAATTGAAAGCGCTGTATAATGGGTATGGAATAGTTCGGATAACAAGGGGGACGTATACTATGTCTGGAATGATCGCCGATACCGTTGAAATAGGCAGGCTTACCGACGTTCGAATGTCCTTTCATCTGATGGGGCTGCATGTTCGCGAAGTGGGTTCCCGGTGGACATATCCATCCCATGAACATCCTATGTACGAGCTTCATTGGATGATCGAAGGGGACATGAAGATGATTATCGGGGGCCAGATTTACGATCAAAAAAAGGGAGATCTGCTTTTCATACGTCCGGGAATCATCCATTCATGCAAGTCGGCAGGCTCTCATGGCTTCACTTATTTTTGCATGCATTTCAGCGTAGCCGATTCCGCTTTCTCCAAGGAGCTGGAGCGCCATCAAGCCACCTGCTACGAAGCATCCTCTCCCCTTGTCAAAGAATTGGCTCCCTTCCTAACGGACTTATGCAATCTTGCGACTGAAAACAGGAGTCGATCGCTTTCCGCCGCAAAAAGCATGAAGGTGTACGCAGCCGTGTTTGAGCTTTTGGGAACGTTGGTGGAACAGCTGTCCCAAACCGACAACGTCGTGCTTACGAAAAAGGAATTACTGGCCGGTCGCATCGCCGAAAATATTGAGGCTTCGATCCGCAGCAGCCTGCTTCATGGCCAAATGGAAGATAGCGAAAGAAAATTCGTCCAAGATATAGCCGAATCCTTAAAATTGAGTCCATCCCATGTGAATCGGATATTTCAACAGGTTTACGGGAAGGCTCCCCGCAAATATATGTCGGAAATTTTGTTAAGCGAGGCCCAGCGCCTGTTGCTTCAGACGGACCTGTCCATAGATCATATAGCCATGTTACTCGGGTATAAAACAAGCGCCCACTTCAGCCGCCAATTTAAGCGCTGGGCCGCCATGACCCCAAGCGAGTGCAGAAGAAGCGCAGAGCGTGAAGGGGGTGACTAACCCCCGTCCTCTCACCTATGAAAACATGCAAGTCCCATGAATGAATTCTCCCCGCAGCAAGCTGCGGGGAGAATTCATTGCTACCTTCACGATGTAATACTTTGGGTAGATTCGAAACGTAATCTGTAGCAAGAGTATGTATGTTCCGAGCCATGGTACCAAATGCATATGCTACACTCTCAGTACAATGTGTAATATGCCGACCTTCGATCCACTCGAACAAAAAGAAACGAAATTGTACCCGACAGCTCGAACTTCGATCCGCCGCCGGGTCATTTTTTTTGTCGCAACCGAGGTAAATAATTTCGACGGTTTTGCCTAAATACTTTTGAAAGAACTTTACCATTTTTATTCCTCTAATAAGAACTAATGTTCTTATATTATGCAGAACAAATGTTCGTTATGCAAGATGTTTGAATCTCTGTACGCGAATCCCTTACCTTACGTTTTAGATCAGCCCCTTAATAAGTACTTTCGTCTCTTGACCTCATCCCTTCTAACTCATCAACCCTCCATTCTAATTGCTTTATGTATTCTAACATTCGTGTCTGTATCTGCTTGGTGATAAAACCTGGCACACCATCGTTCTCCATTTTCATGACCTTTTCAAAGTGTGAACTTTTCTTACTTATTTCTTTACACCGAGAACTTCTAAAAGATAATAAAGTTCTCTCGAATTGTTCCCAGACCTCCAACCTGTTGTGCAACAGCATCAATTTATAGTAATGATCGCAATTGCTCGTAAAAGGAAAATCAAAATATTTTTTGTTATACTCTACTGAGGATTTTAGGGAATTTATTTTATCCTCTACCAATTTAATAAGCTCGTCCATTTTATGTACCTGCCTTCGTTTATACTGAAGCATGAAGCGAGACGTCCTTGCGAGTTTTTTTAAGCGACCGCAGATGCACTAGAATCTCATTTTCGATACATCGCGCCGCGAACGTTGCTAATTTTGTCCCTTTATCAGGGAAAACGATTCGATTGCTTTGATTAATCCAATCGTTCCTATAGAGATAAGATCCTCAAGATCTTCCCCTGTATTGTCGAATTTTTTGACGATATGAACACGAACCGATGTAACCAGTGGTTAGTATTTAGTTATAGAAAGCCGCCCTGCTATGTAGTGACACTATACTTAATGTACTAACAATGAAGTATGTAAAACAGCTTTTGATTCCATTCTTCTTATCCACAGTTCAACTAATTGATTACCCTCTTTCCAGGATAGCAAGAGCCTGACATTCTCGATTTCGCTTCAATAAACGATTTCATTTGTCGATTTCAAAAAGGTCGAATTCGCTTGTCTTTTTCAGAACTAAACTGATGAACCAAACGCATATTTGCCACATCCCATTTTCAAGTTCAGTCTATGGAGCAAGATCACCGATTCATAAAGAAAATTACAAATCCCATGCATGGTTTTAAATCGTTTCTGACTGCTGATAAGACGTTGAAGGTCGAGTACATGCATAGGATTAGAAAAGGACAGACGAATACCATCATTCGTCTGTCCTTCCAACGGTCGGACTGATTAATAAATTATTTGGTTTTGCAGCATAAGTAAGCCTGATACATTGTAGTCCTTTTGATCTTTTTATATGTTGCCACCAGAACCTGAACACCTACACCCGAGGTAGTTCAGGTAGTATTTGGATGAAACGCTCGAATGGCAATTGGCAGGCTTCGTATTTTTCCAGCAAATCGAGTATCGTCATCTGCTTCCAGACAATTTCGGAAATGTAATTGTTTTCCTGTGATAGTGTCTGCAGTTCAACCTGATGCGGCGGACAAATAGTTACAGAGGCCAACTCACGTAACTGTTCTGGAGTTACTATAGCTTGCAGATTGACATGATAGCTTAGCAAATCAAAAGCAGAAAGCAACTGGTCCTGTGGCAAGTGGGGCACGCTATTTACAGGAGCGTGAATGACGATGCGATCATGTCTACGCAATCCATATCTCTGCAGGGCTCGTTCCACCAGGGTCGGAGGGTTATAAGGTAAATCCTCGTCTTGCTGGAAGATGTCAATCTTCAAATGTTCCTGCACATGTTCCTGTACTTGTTGGTTCCCTTGTCTCTGCAATTGTTCCTTCTGTTGATTACCAATAGACATGTGCTTCAAACCCGTTCGCCGATCTATCCCTAACCCTTTCAAGAGGTCCAGCCATAGTTGCTCGATCCATTGTTTTTCCTGATGCTCGAAATTACCGCTCGCATCCCGTTCAGCCAAGGGAGTTAGACGGAGTGCACCTTTTGCTGAAAGCTGCTGGTCGATGAAACGTGGAATATGCTGGTAAGTCTCTGCCCAGTTATGATCGCCACAGCCGAGAATGGCATAATGCACACCTTCAATTTCTTCTGGTTTTGCTGTTTCAATCCATTGGACGAATGCTTTGGCATTTGCAGGCGGCTTGCCGTTGTAAGAAGAGGTGAGAATAAGGACTGCGCCTTCTTTTGGCAATTTGCCAACATAATCTTTTAAAGGGGCAACCTTGCTGTTAAACCCTCTTTCCTGAGCAAGGTGCGCCAGTTCACGAGCCAAGCCTTCCGCTGTGCCAAGATTTGAACCGTACAGCACCAGAAGAGGGAAGTTATGCTGTTGCAAGATTTGGGATAAGAGGACAGATGAATCTGCTTCTAATGAAATTTGCTTGGTCTTAACTACTGCTTGCTCAGCCTTTACTGCTATTTGCTCATCAGACGATGAGGCTTCAATCTCAACTCGATGTCGAAGCCGGACTCGCATTTTCAGCCCCTCAGGCTTCAAGGTCAAAGTTTCTTTAATATTTAACTGATAATCAGTGTGATCAATCAGCTCGAAATGCTTCAACACCATGCCAAGAATTAGTGTTGCCTCATGCATGGCAAACTGCTGCCCAATACAAGCTCGTTGTCCGTTGCCAAAGGGCTTGTAAGCGTGTTGCGATATTTTGCTTGAATCTACAAAACGTTCAGGACGGAAGGCCTCGACATCCTCACCCCACGCGCCATGGTCCCGGTGCAGCTTGGGGAGAAGAACGGTGATGCGCTGCCCTTTGTGAACTGGGTAACGGTCTGCGAGCAGTGTATTCTCTTTTGCAAACAACGAAAAAGCTGGCGCCGTCGGCCACAGACGCAGCGCCTCGTTTAAAATCATTCGCACATACTTCAGGTTTAGCGATTGTTTATACGTAGGAACGGAACCAGTCAACACTTGGTCCACTTCGGCGTAGGCTTTTTGGAGTTTCTTAGGGTTTTTCAATAAATAATAAATGGCAAAGGACAGCATGCCGCTAGTGGTTTCATGACCGGCAATTAAAAAAGTGATGATTTGGTAGCGAATGTTTTCGTCATCCAGTTGTTCCCCCGTCTCAGGGTCCTTGCTGTTCAACATGTGGGAGAGAAGATCGTCATATCCCTGATTACCTTTTTTCCTACGTTCCATAATCAGTTTGTCTACTACAGTATTCATGTACTCGATATTTGCCCTAAACTGCTGCCTGGTGCGAAACATCAACTTATCTTGTATGCCCAGCCGCTGCAGTTGATTCATCGATTCGTTAAGCGCATTGACCATGCTGGTGATAAAAGGATGCGGCTGATCCCGGTAAAAACTATTAAATCGATAGTTGAATCCACACAAACCAATCGTATCAAGCGTAAGCCGCGTCATATCTTCCGGCACCTCAAGTTCTTCATCTGGATTCTGACGCGCCCACTTCTGCACAAGCTGTAACGCAATATCCGACATCATGTCATGATAGCCTCTCATCGCCCGCTGGCTGAAACTAGGCATCAGGATATGATGGGCCTTGCGCCAATTCGGCTCCTCAGTATCGCTTGTAAATAGTCCGTCACCGGTAAACGCGCGGACCTTCGTGAGTGCTCCGCCTACACTTTTGTCAAAGCGGGATTCATCGCATACGTCGGCAACTAGTTCAGGGCTAGAGATCATCAGTGTATCGCCTCCAGGACGCGCAAACCGGTAAATCGGCCCATACTCGTTAGCAAGTTTAATCATGGATTGCACTGGTTTTTCCATATCAAGCAAGGGGAGATTGGCAAAGGGTCCGTATGTTTTGGGTTGCGGAATCAAGTTCTTATTCTCCACGATTGTTTCCACCCCTTTATTTTATACAAAATGGAATAAATATTCTTTCCGTTTTTAGTATATGAAAACGACTTCGTAATAACAACCAGACGAGCAAAAGTTTGAGATATTGAAATGAAGTAATAAGATGTGACAGGGGGAACTGTATGGTGCTGATACACGATTTATCCACTCCATGTGCAAGGTTTTTGGCATCCCGTTCACAATTTCCTTGCATATGGATTCGACGAAAACGCCTCCAAACCCTTGTGGATAAAGGATTTTAGAGGCTGTTCAGCAGTCCCTAATTAAAAATTTATTACTCAAACTCCATAACTGCTCTAATTTTGAATTCGTTATTTTTCCATTCGAAAATCAACCAATCACCAGTAAATTCCCCATAAGAACCAGTTGTTAGCAAGCTATCTGTAAAGACAAAAATATTATCCCTTAAGGCGAATACCCGTGGGAAGTTTTGATTATCTGATAGAACGATTTTTTTACAAACATTTATAATATCATCCATTTTACTTCGAACGATATTTTCATTATTTGTATGCCAATCGACACCAAAAGATATATCATTAAGTCTAGACGATGAAATACTTATATCATTCTTTGAATTTATCTCGTGACTCATAAACAACGATGATAACGAGATTCCAGCCTTTTTTTGAGAGTTAGATAATACTAGATCATCCCGGTTGTGTTGCAAAAAATTAAAAATAATGGTTGTGGTGCAAAAACATTTCCCGTGGTATTATTGGCTGAACTGAAAAATGGGATGTGGCAAATGGAACCGGCATTGAATTTGTTCAAATGGAAACATTACGAAGCAGAACTTATCTTATTAACTGTTAGATGGTATTTGAAATATAGTTTAAGTTATAGGGATTTAACGGAAATGATGAAAGAACGAGGATTGAATATTGCACATACGACGATCATGCGCCCAGTTCATCAGTTTGGTCCTGAAATAGACAAGCGAATTCGACCCTTTTTGAAATCGACAAATGATTCTTATCGTGTTGACGAGACTTATATTAAAGTCAAAGGAAAATGGATGTATCTTTACAGGGCAGTTGATTCGAAGGGCAGCACAATTGATTTCATGCTGGCAACTAATCGTGATGTTGATGCGGCGAAACGATTTTTCAAGAAGGCTTTATCTTCGCCTCATAATCAATCCCCACGCGTAATTACGGTTGATAAGAACCCTGCGTACCCACCCACGTTGCAGCAATTAACGAATGAAAAAGTCCTATCGAAAGAAACCTTAATCCGACAGACAAAGTACCTTAACAACATTGTGGAGCAAGATCACCGATTCATAAAGAAAATTACAAATCCCATGCTTGGTTTCAAATCGTTTCTGACTGCTGATAAGACGTTGAAGGGAATCGAGTGCATGCATATGATTAGGAAAGGACAGGCCGAATGCAATCATTCGCCTGTCCTTTCAACGGTTGAACTGATTAATAGATTATTTGGATTGGCAGCATAAGTAAACCTAATAACTTGTCATACTTTTTGATCTTTTTAAATGTTTGCACCAGAACCTACAAAAACCTAGATTTTGTAAAGAAGTAAGGAGCTGCCGCGGTGGCTCCTTCTTCGTTTGTATGTAGTCCTTTATTCAACGTTCTCCGTAGCGTAGTAAAATCCAAGCTTTACAAAAAAATTATTGCCTCAAATCAAAGCAACTTAATTGGAATGTCCAATCATTCTCTTTTTGTCCACCATATCTTGGAGATATCAAACAAGAGGAGTTGATATTTTGGTACGTATTCTCGATAAAGCTGCCGTCCAGCCGCGTAATAGATTCAACTTAGCAACCTCATTTATTATCCGACGTTCACCAGCAAGATCTCGCCTTGCAACAATCACAATACGGATTCCAGTGAATTCTCAACCTAATCGGGTAGATTTGGTAGCAACCGTGGGTGTCCAAGGTGTCACTGGCATTGCGCAAATTCTCTTTAGAATCTTCCGCGATGGAAGAGAGATTTTCAACACACAACAAGGTATCGAATCTGCTGGTTCTGAACAAAATTATGCTGTTACGTTCCAGGCGGAAGATAGAAATGTAAGATCGGGTACCCATGTTTACACAGTCACAGCAGAAAACCGTACTGCGAATACAAGAGCCGATGTTGTTGGTCCTGTATCGTTTAGTGGGTTAGCCGTTAAAACGAGAACCTAATACCATATTTGCAATTTTCAGCATCTGTATAGAGAGCCCTGCAAAATCTTCGATTTTGAGGGAATGGGTATTCCAAGATGGATGAAAAAAGCAGCTCGTTCCTCGTCAGAGGATGGGCTGCTTTTTCGCTACCAGGAATCTGAACTGATGCGTGTTTATATACTTAAATTACCATTTTTTCTACCCGGACAGGACAAGGGGACGTATAGTGGACAGGTTTATATTTGAATAGTCTTGTCCATTCTGATAATAGTATGATGTGGTTTAAGGAGTGAAAGCCATATGGTTTGGTAAAAGAAGAAGCAAATACGGAGAATTTACAGACGATCAAGCCGGGTATGGAGCTCAGGAACGAATTAGAGAAATTACGGGCTTAAGCCGTGATACAATCGGTTTAAACCCTTAACTTTAGAGTCTTACTCCCTTATTCTCACGAATTCGTAGTTTTTCAAAATGTGTTTCGTAGCCGCCCTTGACACGGAGCCTCTACGGGCATGGATTTCTCGCGATTGGGCGAATGCGGTTAAAATATGCATCGCGAGGCTAGGCAGCCTATCATGCCCGTCCCGCTGACAAGTCTGATTTTTCAGTTTATTCACAGTATTCACAATAGTTATTCACATAATCCACAGATAAGAAGTGATTAAAATATTTAAAACCAAGTTCTGGTGCAAAAATGTTTTTATATACCATATGTAACTTAAATTTAACATCAAATGAATTTTCAGGACACTATATATTGTGGCAATTTAAATTTTTGCACATGAACCGAATTTATCTTATTCTCGACCACTAAGATGAGCTCTCGTAAATTTTGCTGACATCGTCAGCTTCTGTGCCGAGGATATCGATGAGAGTAAGAATTTCATTTTCTATGTATCCCGCCGCGAATGTAGCCAACTTTGTTCCTTTTTCAGGAGAAAACGATTCGATCGCTTTTATCAATCCAGGGATCGAACCCCTGACCTCTTGCGTGCCATGTAAGCGCTCTACCACCATTTCCTGTATCACTACCACAAAATTTAGATGCCCTGCTTAAATTTCGCCGCTTACGTTACTTCTACATCTTTTATTATATTTTTAATGTGTTTCTTCTAAATAATTGAACATGTTTTTGTATGAGTTCAATAAATTCTCTTGCAGCACTTCCCATATATTTATCCTTGAGGTAAATCACACCCACCTCCCGGCGCAGCGAGGGATTGGATAAGGGGATGATTTGCAAATCTTGCTTATCGTATAATTCCAGCAACGTCTTCGACAAAATGGATACTCCGGCTCCGGACCTGACCAGAAGCAGCAAAGATTCAATTGTGGCGGTTTCAATTTGGGGCTGCAGATGAAATCCTTTGGTGGAGCATATGGCATCAATCATCTGGCGGCAGCGATGCGTCTTTGGAAACATCACGACCGCTTGCTTTCTAATTTCTTCAAAGTCTATTGTTGCTTGACCCGCCAAAGGATGGTCCTCTCTCGTCACAAAATAAAAATCCTCTTCATAAAGAGGAATTTTCTCGAATCGCTCATCCTCAAGCGGCAACATCGTGACTCCAAAATCAAGATCCTCCTGAATTAGCGGCCCTGTTACATCCTCCACACCGTATAATTTAAATTGCAGTTTAGGATGGGTTTTGTAGAACTCTCCCAGTAAACCGGATACGAACTCATTGATTTCCCCAATTAGAGCAGCAAAAGCGAGCACACCGCGCTCAGCGTGCTGCAGCTCTTGAATTTCTTCGCGAGCTCCAGCTAATGAACTAAAGATTGTATGGCAATACTTGTATAAGATATCTCCGGCAGCCGTCATGGATATTTTCTTGCCGATCCGATTAAATAAGGGAACACCCAACTCATCTTCCAACAATTTGATTTGATAACTCAATGTAGGCTGCGTGATTCCCAAGACCTCGGAAGCTTTAGTAAAATGCAATTCCTGACACACCGCTTTAAAACATTCCAATTGTCTTAATTCCAAAGTATTCTCCCCTCCTGACAGCTTAAATTTCAAATCGTGAACAGACATCACAATATAAATACATGATAATCTATTTCATCTATCGTTTCAATAAAAATAATAATATTGATCTATGATAAAACGAATAATACAATAAATATGCAATTAATTTTCAGTTAGGGAGGTTATTATCCATGTCAAAGATTATCGCAAATGTAAAGATTCCCGATAGCAATCTGGCTGCAGAAGCAGCCGAATTGTTGCGTGAGCATGGCGACGAGCTATTATGGAATCATTCCAACCGGGTATTTCTTTTTGCCGCCATTCAAGGGAATCAAGCTGGATTGAAATATGATTCCGAGTTGCTCTATATCAGTTCTCTTTTCCACGATTTAGGTCTCACCCCCAAATACAGCAGCCCAGATAAACGCTTTGAAGTTGACGGAGCCAACGCCGCGCGTGACTTTCTTCAAAGTCGCGGTGTCCCCCAGGAATCCATCCGGCTTGTATGGGATACCATCGCCCTGCATACCACCATCGGTGTAGCCGAATATAAAGAAACGGAAGTCGCGCTTATGTATTCCGGTGTCGGTTACGACGTTATGGGCGATAATTTCGATCTCATCACGGAAAAGGTGCGTCAACAAATCGTTGCCGCATTCCCCCGCAATCAGTTCAAACAAAGAATATTGCCCGCGTTTTTGGAAGGATTCAAACATAAACCGGAAACGACTTTTGGCAATATCAAATCTGATGTTTGCGAGTTGCTCCTTCCAGGATACAAACGACCCAGTTTCTGCGACTGTATCCTCCATTCCAAATGGGATGAATAATGCTCAGGTGCTCATATTTTGAATGAATCCACTAAACTGCCGTTTTGTTTACATCCACTCCAACATGCCGTTTACACTCATTGAAGACTTGTTATCAATTTGTTTACAACTTTAAATTAAAAATGAGGCTGTCCCTAGTAGATTATCTCTCTACTGATGACAGCCTCACATTGGCATTCACTATTTATCCGTCCCGGCTCATTCTACAAGTCCCATTCCTCTCGCATCCGCCTTACCTCTTCCTGCAGAATAGCGCACGAGAAAGCTGCAATTTCAAATTCATTTACGAGAGTCAATTCTTTTCCTTAAATGCGGAAGATCACCATGAACAATGCAGCGAATATGGCAATCGCACTGCTTGTGCTAAAAGCAACCACAGGGCCAAACGTCTGCCATAAAAATCCCGCAAGAATACTAGCCGGTAATGCGGCGATTCCGGTCATGGCGTTATATGTACCCATTGCGGTTCCTCGTTGCCCTTCAGGTACAATGTCGGCAATATAGGCCTTTTGTATACCTTCCGTAAACGCATAATAAAGTCCGTACAAGATGAACAGCATCCAGATCCACATGACACTCTTTGCTATGCCAAATCCAAAATAAATGAGTGCAAAGATCACAAATCCGGAAATCGGTACCGGCCGACGACCGATGCGGTCCGACAGCATGCCTACCGGCATCGAGGCGTTCGCTAATCCACCCAGAAAATAATTCTAATATGCTCGCGGTACTTTCGGCGATTCCTTCAATGATTCCAATCGACCCAACTTGAACGTGCAGTACAGAAGTTAGATACAGGGGGAGAATAGGTACGATCATATTACTGGAAAGATCGGTAAATAAACTCACAAGTCCAAGAACCACAATGATCGGATTCATGGTGAAAAGCGTTCTTTTTTTCGGTTGAGACACTGGCTCCACGTTATCACCTCTTGTTTTGGTTACACATTCTCCTTTAGTAACTAGGGGTAGTACCAGCGTTGCTGACACCCGCAAACGCATGGTATATATTGGTATCTATAATTAAGATTTCTCACAGTATGAGTTTTACTATCATACAGCTTCAACGCCTTAAACATCGACTTACCGGCCGCCGTGGTTGTATCAATGTTATCGTTAAGGCTGACGAAAGGCTGCGCTCTACTCACCCCATCGTTTGATGGTCCATATGTTTCCGTATGTTCTAACTCTAGACCCGTATAAATCATAATTCGACATCATCAATTAGTATAATAGCACCAATTTCACCAATTTACGGTATATTAAGACTTAATTCGACATTATCAATTGTATAATTGATCCGATATTACCATTTTACGGAATCTGAGAAAATCTTAAAACTCTTCTAACAATCAATTAACAAATCTCTTCTAGACTTTAAATACAGCAGTTGTTAATTCATAGTTAATACATAGTAAAAAAATAGTCAAAACAACACTGCTGAGAAATTGAATTTTTAAAAAAAGGAGAGTATTTATGAAAAAAATCAGCAAAAGGATGGCTGCAGTTGTATTGGCGGCAACGGTAGTCGGATCCGGAACAGCCATGGCTTCTTACAACATTGGGGCAGGCCCCCAGTCGGACAACACGGGGGTTAATACTCACGGTTGGTTTTTGTCGCCTGCAGGTAAACAGTTGACATTGGGTGATTTCCCGATGGGTTCAGCTATCAGTCCGGATCACCGGTTTATGGTGGTTTCCAACGACGGACAAGGAACCCAATCCCTGCAAGTCGTTGACATTGCCCAGCAAAAGATCGTGCAGACGATTCCCTATAAAAGTCCGGAATCGCTCTTTCTTGGCGTTGTTTTCAGCCCAGATGGTAAAACATTGTACGCTTCAGCGAGCGGCAATGACAAAATTCGCGTTTTTCAGTTTAATAACGGGACTCTTACCGAGCAATCTCCTATTCTCATGAAAGATGCAAACAATACCAAATTTTATCCGCAGGGACTTGCGGTCACCGCTGATGGAAAGTTTTTATATACCGCAAACAACTTAAATAATTCCGTCTCCCGCATTGACCTTACAACAGGTCAAATCGCGGTGACTACCACTATCGGGAAAGACCCGTATACAGTACTTCTCAGTAAGGATGGAAGCACGTTATATGCGAGTAACTGGGGAGAAGGCAGCATCACCGTCCTGAATACTAAAGATTTAAGCGTTAAGAAAACCGTTACGGTTGGACTGCATCCGAATGCTCTGGCCGAGAATCCGACGAATGGATTCATCTATGCAGCCAATGGGGACAGCGATGATATTTCTGTTGTCGACCCGAAGCAGCAGCAAGTGGTTCAAACCATCTCCCTCTCTCCGTACCGTAATGCGCCAACAGGTAGTACTCCGAATGCCCTTACATTTAGTAAAGATGGAAAAACACTGTATGTAGCCAATGCCGGAAATAATGATATCGCGGTAGTCGATTTGGGTGACGGGACAAGCCATTCTTCCCCGTCCGTGAAGGGTCTTATACCTACCGCTTGGTATCCGACCGCTGTGAATCTGACGGAAGACGGAAAGCAACTTATGGTACTTAACGCCAAAGGTCTGGGTGCCGGCCCGAATCCAAAACATGAATATGTCGGAAATATGATCAAAGGGACCATGTCCTTCATTGATGTGCCTGACGATAAGCAGTTGAAAGATTATACCAAGCAGGTCGAGGATAACAATAAAGTAAGCGAAGCCAGCGAAATAGGATGGTTCAGCCGTGTGAAAGGTGAAGGAGAATCCTCCATTCCTCGCTTTGCCGATCAGAAATCCCCGATCAAACATGTGATTTATGTCATTAAAGAGAATCGTACTTACGATCAGGTATTCGGCGATTTGGGAAAAGGCAATGGCGATCCATCTTTAACGCAGTTTGGCCAACAGGTTACTCCGAACCTGCACAAGCTTGCCAATCAATTTGTAACTCTGGACAACCTCTATTCAGATGGAGAGGTCAGCGAGCAAGGACATCCATGGGTAACTCAAGCGATATCCAACGATTATTCGGAAAAGAACTGGCTTGCACATTACTCCAGCCGTAAAGCAGGGGGCGATAGCGAAGCCACAGAAGTAAGCAAAGGATTTTTATGGAACAATGCATTCAGATCCGGCGTATCGTTCCGCGATTATGGCGAGGCTGTGAATTATAATGCACAGACGGGAATCTCTACACCGAAAGATCCTAGCATGGGGAACAACATTGACGCGCAATTTCCAGGATGGAGCTTCAAAATTTCAGATGTTCAGCGAGTAGATGAATGGGCTAAAGAGTTCAAGCAATTTGAGCAAAACGACAGCTTGCCTCAACTCGAAATGGTCTATCTGCCGAACGATCATACCGAAGGGACAACACCGGGACACCCGACACCGTCAGCCTATGTGGCGCAAAACGACCTTGCCCTTGGCAAACTGGTTGATATTGTGAGTCACTCAAAGTATTGGAAAGATACGGCAATCTTCGTAACGGAAGATGATGCCCAAGATGGAGCGGATCACGTTGACGGACACCGGGAAGAGGCTCTGGTTATCAGTCCGTACACGCAAACAGGGAATGTGGACAGCACCTTCTATGATCAAATGTCGATCTATCGTACCATGGAAATGATCTTAGGCATGAAGCCGATGACACAGTTTGACGCTTCGGCGATTCCGATGCTTAATACTTTCACGAATCATCCGAACTTTGCGCCGTATTCGGTTGAACAGCCGACCTATCCGCTCAATGCCATCAACGGGCAAAGTGCGCCGATGGCTGCCATTTCGCAACAGCAAGACTTCTCGCAACCGGATATGGCCGATCATGATAAGCTCAACCATGCGATCTGGTTGGCAACAAAAGGAGACCAACCGTACCCTGAATCCAAAAAATAAACCGACATTAACACGAATCTTTTAAATTCCATGAGGCTGTCTCAAAAACAGGTCTCCTCACTTGATGGACAGCTCGCTTGATGAAAAAATCGTATGAGTAATGAAGAAATGGCGGTGTAAGGGAGGTTATCCCTGCACCGCCATTTCTTGCTTCAATCTATTGCCACCTTATTCAGCTTGTGTTCAAAAAATAAAGTGTTAAAATGCCATTGTTTAGCACCGTACAGAAGATCCAGTGACCCAGCGTAGAGAGCAGTTTCCCCTATTCGACAAGTCCCGTTCTTTCCACGCCTTCGACAAACCATCGTTGCGCGAACATGTAAATAATCAACGGGGGAAAGATGATCAGAAACGAGGCTGCCAACTTGAGCGGCTCATCGAATATCGACGGTCCGACATCCTGCGCCTGCTGGGCAAGCAGCGTCTGGATTTGCGAAAGGCCCAATGACAGCGGGACATTCTTCTCGCCGTTCAAATACATCGAGGGCAAGTACGAATCGTTCCAGGTCCAAACAAAGGAGAACAGGAACACGACCAGAATTGCCGGTTTGGCAAGGGGCAGCATGACCTTGAAGAATATTTTGAACACATTGGCGCCGTCGATCTTGGCTGCTTCCTCCAGCTCTTTCGGCTGCGAGTAGAAAAATTGCCGGTATATGATGACGAACAGGGCGCCCTTCAGCCCGTGCCCGAAAAGAGCGGGAATGATGATCGGAAGGTACGTCTTCATCAGTCCCAGTTTGCTCGCGGCCAGCAGCATCGGCAAAATGATTACCTGCGTCGGCACTATAAACGAAAGCAGCAAACAAAACAGCCAAAACCTCTTGAAAGGAAAGTCAAGTCTTGCAAAGGCGTACCCCGCGATAGCGCAGGAAACCGTCTGCAGCAAAGAAACGCACAGCGACATCGTAAGGCTGATCGTAAAAGCCGTCGGGAACCTCAGTTTGGACCAGGCATCCTGCAGGACGCCGGTGAAAATGGACCGCGGCACCCAAATGACGGAAGGATCGAGCAGATCTGCCGAATCCTTCACCATGGTCGATATCATGTAAAGAATAGGCTTGAGATAAATATAGGCTGTATCGATCAGGATCAAATAAATGAACAGACGGAACAGAAACCCTTTGTCCGCTTCTTTGCCGAACAGAAACCAGCGGAACCGGGTCAAGCGCTCTCTCCATGGAAGTCGTCCTTTGCGGACAGGTTTCATCTTCAATAACGGTACAGCCATCCGTTTTTCCTCCAATCCAATTGTTTTGCAGCGGTTATCTCGTAGTCGACTTATAGGGTTTCTGGATTTTGGAAAAAATAAAGAAAATCATTGCCAGAAAAATGAAAATAATCGCGAAGTAAATCCATGCCAATGCGCTCGACAGCCCGTAATTGGTTGTGTTCACCTGCGATAATACGGGGTTGGTCGGGAACGTAAACAGGTCTACCGTCGTATAAATCATGTTCAGCAAAATAAACGGAAGCATGCCCGGAAGCGTGATTTTCCAAAATACGTCCCAAGGGGTCGCGCCGTCAATGCGGGCAGCCTCGTAAACGGAATTGCCGATCGTCTGGCGTCCCGCCAGGAAGATGAGAATCTGTACCCCGGAATACCAGAGGATAAGAACGAACGAGCCCATAATGTCGACGATCGGCTTGGTCCAGGCGGAGGACAGATTTTGCGAGACCAGGCTCATGATATTGTATTGCTGGATGAACTGCAGCCCGCCTTCGCCTTGACTCATGAATTCCTGAACAACTTGCCCGGTTGTGAAAATGACCGGCAAAAAGAAGATGGAACGGAACGCCGCGCGCCCTCGGAACTTCTGATTCAGCATGATAGCCACGAGCAGTGAAAATACGAGGATGACCGGAAGCATCAGCAGCGCCTGTCTTAGGAACGGAAACAGTTGGTCGTAGAGCAAGGAGGCGTTTTCGAGCAGGATAAATCGGTAATATTCGAGCCCTCTCGGTTTGATCTCAATCCCCGTTGCCAAAATTCTGACCTGATGAAAGCTCATATAAAACGAGTAGCCTAACGGAAACGCCATAAAGAGCAGAAAGCCGATGATCCAGGGAGCGATAAAGATCGAGCCTTCCAGCTTGCGCACGGTCGATGCCTTCCAGCGCCGCTTGCCTGTCATTGTTTTGCTCCCCCCTCGATAACCAAATAATCTTCCGGATCTACCGTCCGTTTGCCGTCCGTATAAGGCTTCGGGCCATAGTTGACGATAATGCGCTTGCCGTTCTCAAACGTCGTCTCTTTGACTTGCGGAGCGAGCGACCGGTGGTTCACGATAAACTCGCTCTGCACATCGCCCAGCGCATCGTTGTATTTCTTATATTCCTCGACGGCCGGCTTTTCCCATTCCGCGTAGTCCGGGTTGAAGATGTGCAGCTCGTTGGCGTATTTCAATTCAGCGGTATTCCGATACGCAAAAACGAAGGAAGGTTCGGAACCGTACTCCAAATCGTGCAGAAACCCGTTCTGGTATTGCTGGCGATTGTTCCCGTCCTCGGAGGTGTAAGAGATCAGCCCATGCAGCGCCATCTGCGCGAACGGGATGCCCTCGCCCGAGAATACATCGTACGAATAATCGTCGGCCAAATGATCGATCGTGCTCACGAAGGGCAATGCGAAAAAGTTCGAGCTGAGCCCCCGCACCTCAAGGCCGGCAGCTTGAAACTTCTTTAAAATTTCCTGATGCAGCTTCCTGCTTTCGTCTCTGGAGGCGCCATACTTCGAATTGTAGTCGCTGTTTACGTATGCCCCGATCCCGGCCATTGTCACGCCGTCGGCGCCCAACCCCTTATACGAGCGGATGTCGCGGTCCAGCACATGGCCCATCAGCCAATTCAAGCTGACATAGGGCTTCAATACGGTTCCACCCGCATCCCTTAGACCGTGAAATAAGGAGAGAAAGCCGTCGGCGCCGGTCGTATTGAGGGTGTAGTCGGCTTGCAGATAGACCAGGACGTTAAGCGAATGGGCAAAGCTAATGAACCGGTTCATGCCATCGTTGCCGCCGATCCGTCTGTCGACCGGAAACAGGCCTCCATAGGAGCTGTAGCCGTCACCCTGCCAGCCCAGGTAGTTGACAACCATGTTGCCGATACCTAGCCCGCGAAGGCTTTGCACGATGTGCATGGCATCGTCGGTCGTCGTAGCCTTTAAGTATTTGTCGGTAAAAAGTCCCTTTTCCAGTTCGCCGCCCACCAGATTGACGGTCATCGGCACATCACCGCTTTTGGGCCGGATTTTTTTCAATCCATAGTTGTCGATCAAATATTGGCGGTAACGCTCGGCCATGCCGGCGTAATCGGCTTTATTGGTATCCAGAAGCAAATATCGGACAACCCGGTCGCTTCCGAAGCGGTTATCCTTGTTGTAGGCGATGAACGATCGGTTTGTTTGTTGGTTCGTCACCTGCTTATAGGAGGACCGGTAATCCTGCTGCGAGGTGATCCAGTTGAAACCGCTGAAAACGCCGGCCGGCGATGCGACGATTTCGGCAAACTCCGCTCCGTCCTCAACGACGGACAAGTACGCCCGGTTGCCCGATTTAGCCCCGAATATCGGCATGACGACTTGCTTTCTCGAACTCGAACCATCGAGATTGTTAACTTTAAAGGATAAGTCCTGGCCGTAAATGGGCTCGCTGTAAATGCTTTTCCCGTTCCTGTCGTTAGAACCGTATCTGATCAAAGCGCCCGAACCGTCCGGTATCAGCATATAGCCGTCCTGTCCGGCCGAATGCTCGGCTCCGAAGAACGGATACAGCCTCATCCAAACCAGACTCATGCGTCCTTCCTTTACCCCGGAATCGATAATCCGCGTAACGACGGAATCTTTATCGATTTTCACTTCAATCGGAACGGCAATTTGCCTAGACGGCATATCGAAGGTAAGGCGAAAGCCGTCCGGAATCATCTGCACGTCTTTGATGCTTCCGTTTTCTTCGAGGAAATTCGATTCCTTCGGCTGGGATTTGTTATTCGACAAATCGATATACTGGAACATGATCGGGGAGCGTAGATGAGTTCTCCATACCCCGTCCTGATTTTCATCCGGCCATTGCGACGGATCCGGGTATGAGCGCCATATATTGCCGTTTCGCTTATCATATACAAGAAAGTGTCCCGTTTTCGCGTCGAGCTTGAGCTCCACCATATCGTTCTGCGCAACGGTTTGAAAGTCGGCCTCTTTCGGGAGCTCGTCAAGCCCTTTGGGTACTTTGGCGGCACCGGCCGCTCCGTTCTCCGGCACCGGAGCGGATTGCTGGCTTATTGTGCCGATTTTCAGGTGAAACGCGGCCCACACTCCTAAAGACAAGATCAAGAGGATCGCGGCGATAGCGGATTTATTGGGACGTATTTTCAAGCTCACCGCCATCTCACCTCCCGATACACTTCAATAATAAAGTCTTTCAGATCGCTGCTAAGTCCTAACGTAACCATAACAACAATACATAGGACCATGAATACGAGCAGGGACAATACGATATTGGCTATCGTCTCGCCGATCGTATAGTTTTGCAGCGACTGAATTTGCCAGATAAACAATAGCGCCATCCATACATACATCCCGAGTTTCAAAAAGCTATAAATCGATTGTTCGGAATCCGTCATCACATTGGAAAACACGGCAAGCGGAATGCCGATCATAATGAGCGGAATCAGCGCATAGGCGCTGGCGACAAATACATCCTTGAATCGGCCTTCCCCGCGATAGATGGAGCTGACCAAATAGTTGGATACGACCCAGCCGATCCAGAGCGACGCGACCTCAAGAAATACCGCTGCCAAATTCAGCTCGTGAGTATCGATGGTATTAAACGAGAAGCCGGTATAAAGATCGGTAGCCGCCACCGATAGTAGCGCTCCTCCCAGCAGAATGAATGCCGACGGATAGCTTCCCTTGGATTCGTAACGAATTGCGCTGAATCCGTCTATTGGGTGCTTCAAAATGTAGAATGCATGCTTCAATTGAACGATAAGAGGTTTCTGCGAGCGCCGGCGTCCCCGCCATCGAATTCGCCATGCGGCGTTCCTTGTAGAGGTTTCCAGCGCCTTGTATAGGACGGCTGCTGTCAACATGACGGTCGAGAACCAGGGAAAATATCTTTGAAACCATTGCAGCCGAACTTGCCATAACGCTTCCGAATACCCCATATGGCTGCCGCCCAGCTTGAACAGCTCCATAGCTCGCGCGTAGTCGCCGCGCTTGTAGGCGGCTTTGCCAAGTCCGAGCAGCGCCGGCGTGTAATTCGCATTCAGGCGCAGAACATCCTCCCACGGCTTTTCGCTTTCTTCGTATCGTCCCTGCAGCGTCAAATTATTCGCTTCGTTCACTTTTTTTCCGAATTCGGAAAGGCGGAATTGTTGAATGACGTTCTCCCGATCGTCGAGCACATACAAATCATTTTGCGAATTGGCATCGATCGCGACCGGGTTTTTCATGAGCCCAAGCTGGGTCGTATTCGCGGACGACGGTCCCGCCCAGAAGAAAAGAAGGTTGCCGCTCGCGTCATATTGGTTCAAGTATTTGAAGGTCGCATCAATGGTCGTTATGTTGCCGTTCGAATCGACGCACAAATCGATCAACTGCGGGGTGATTGCCCCTTGAGCCCCGAGGCCCGACAGGTTGGCTGCATCCCACGGACGGACTTCACCGAAGGTCCGGCTCGTCGAGCCGCCCGTATTCTCGTCTTTGGTATCGAACATGTTCAAGCCGCGAATATTCAGCTTCTTGATTTGATCTTTATTAATGTCCTGACCGACAGTCGTAGTGTAAATAAATCCGTCCCGGTCTACGGCGACGCTGCTTATCGCACCCGGAAGCTTGCTGATCTGGCTGGCGTACATCTGCCTCGTATAGACGAATCTCTTAAACAGGTCCAGCAGCGATAGGTTCGTTTGATTCCCGCCGTAAAAGCCTTGAAAATTGCCGTCCGGATCGAGCTGAAGCAATCCCTGGTAGCCGCCGAGAGTCTGGATATACAAAAAACCGCGTTTATCGACGACGAGCCTGACCGGGTCATATTTGAATGATTGCGGAATGAAATTGGATTCCGGGCGGTTATACTGTTTGATCAATTTGCCGTTTTGATCCAGCCGAACAACGCGTTTGTTGCCGGTGTCCGCTACATAAATATCGCCGTCCTTGGTCACGAACAATCCTTGCGGTTTATTCAGCGGGCTTTCCGGTACTGTGATATAACGGAGCCAGCTGCCGTCGCTGCCGAATTCGACGATGCGGTTGTTCCCCGTATCCGCGGCATAGATGTGATCATGGCTGTCAATGAACAGGTCCTTCGGATTTTGCATGGGCGACGGTATCATAACCCCCGGCCGATTTTTATCCGGTAAGGTTAAATTCGTACCGATCATGCGTACCGGATAATAGGCCGGCTGAGTCCAGATGAGATGGCCGTTGCTGTCTTTCGTGTTCGTCCAATAAACTACGTCGGCGAATGAAGTGAGCGGCATACCTGCAGCCATGAGAAGCATCATGGAGAGAAAAAGCAGTATCCGACCGCTTGTTTGGGCTTTCATCATCGGCCCTCCGTTCCTGGTTCAATCCGTTATTTGATGCCGGAATGCGCCATGGTGGCAATCACCTTGCGCTGGAAATACAAAAAAATGATGAAGTTGGGCAGGAACAAGATAAGCGCCGCCGACGCCGCCGCTCCTTGCCGGGCCACACTGTTGGCAAGGCCGTTCGTCAAGGTAGACAGGAAAAACGGGAATGTTTTCATGGCCTCGTCCTGCATAAACAGCCTGGACGACTCGGTATTCCCCCAGATCCCTTGAAAGGTTAGAATCGCTACCGTTGCAACAGCCGGCATCACGATCGGGATAACGATCCGGAAAAAAACCGTGAAATCGCCGGCCCCGTCCATTCGAGCCGCCTCGAGAAGCTCATTCGGCACCTGATCGATAAACTGCTTCATAAGAAACACGCTGACCGGAGCCGCCAAATAAGGCAGGATGTGGCCCCAGTACGTGTTCATAATGCCGAGGTGCGTAACGACCAAATATCTTGGAATTCCTACTGTTTCCGGAGCAAACATCAGCGTGAGCAATATGGCGCCGAACAGCGCTTTACGCCCCGGAAATGAATGCTTGGAGAGCGGGTAAGCACACATCGCGCTGACTAAAGTCACGCATACGACATTCGTTGCGGTCGTCACGATGCTGTTGAACATATACCGGGTTACGGGCACTAGCGAGCTTCCGGTCACATTGAACAGCTCTATGAAGCTCTGCATCGTCGGATGCTGCACGAAGATGCGCGGAGGATAAATGAACAGTTCGCTGTACGGCTTCAAGGCATTGTTGAAAATATAAACGAGCGGAAGCAGCATGAACACGGCAAGCAAAGTAAGAAGCGCGTAAAGCATCGTTTGGAAACGATCGACACGGCTCAGCCCTGTTCTTCTCCGGAGCCTACGGAATGCTTGATTTATGTTCGCTAAATGAGCCATCACTCATCCCCCTTGCTTCCGAACAGCTTCCAGCTCAGCTTGTTGGACAAATACATCATTAGCAGCAGGAATACGGAAATTGCCGCCGCATACCCCATCTCAAAACGGATGCCCCCGTAATCGTCGATATGGCTTATCAGTACATGGCCGGCGTATTGCGGGGTCGGGAATTGTCCTGACAGCACCTGGCCGATTTGTCCGGACTTGAATGTGCCGACAATCGCCATAACTGCGCTGAACAGCATTTGCGGCTTCATGGACGGAATCGTAATGTACCAAACCTCCTGCAAGCGGCTATTGACGCCGTCGATGCGGGCCGCCTCGTACAGTTCCCCGTTTACGTTTAAAATTCCCGCAAGCTGCGCCAGAAAGCCGATGCCCATGCTTGACCACAAGGTGACCGCGGTCATCGCGCCCATCAAATATTTTTTATCCAGAACCCACTGAACCGGCGTATCGATAAAGCCGAGATTTAGGAGGAAGCTGTTCAAATATCCGATTCTGTCGCCGGTCAGCATCGGCAGCCAGACGACGCCCATAGCAATTCCCGCGGTCAGGGAAGGGGTATAGAGCGCGAGCGAATACAGGATTCTGGCCTTGTTTGGCAGCTGCGAGATCAGCCAGGCCAGGAAAAATGACGCCGCATACCCGCCCGGCCCTACAATCAGAGCAAATTGAATCGTATTCGGCAGCGCGTATTTCAGAAAAATCAAATCCTGCGACAGCAGGTACAAATAGTTTTGCCACCCGATAAAACGCGGCGGCTCCAATCCGTTGTAATTTGTGAAACTAAGCAGGAATGCCAAGACGACCGGAATGAAAATAAATGCTGTAAAGCAAAGCAGGAACGGCGCAATGAACAAATAGGACATACGGCATGACCAGATGAGCCGAATCCGTTCCCGGATCAGGGAGGATAGAGGGATTCGCTGCGTCTTTTTCATCGCTGGCGCCATGCTCGCCTCATTTGGGAACATACTTGTCCACCCCTTCCCACGGTTTGTCGACTTGCGGCAAGTCGAGCGTATGCAGAACATGGCCGTTCGGATCCGTAAAACCGAATTCCTGCTGCTTGCGCATCATCTCCCGGTCGATGTTCACGACCGATTCCTCGAGCGATTCGCGGTAATTCATCCCGTCAATAACGGAACGGTTCCAGGCGTTGTTCAGCTCTCGGCCGACGATATACGAGCCGGGCAGGTTCGGCATCTCCTTGTACCACTTCCATTGCTCGAGAATGACCTTCATATCATCCTTCGGCCACGGAAGCCTCGTGAATGCTTCAATGTTCGCTGTGTTCCAGCGGAATTGAACGCCGTTAAACGATTCTAGATCCATCCCGTACTGCTCCTGAATATTTGCCGAAACCAGCCATTTCAGGAACAGCCACGCCTCTTCCTTATGCTTGGAGTTTTTGTAAATAAATCCGGTCGTTTGGCCGCCCGCCGACCACCGCGCCACCGTTCCGTCCGGCTGCTTCGTTCCGGGCAGCGGAGCGATGCCCCACCAGCCGGCGAGCTCAGGTGCGGACGATGCGACTGTAACGTACATGTTGTAATCGGACACGCCGATCGGCATATCGCCTTTGCGAAAATGCTGGTAAAAGCTCGGCACGCTCTTCTCGATGTCGTAAATATGGAACAAGTCGACCCATTGTTTGAAGCCTTTAAACGCTTCCGGCGAACCGAGAGCCGTCTTCATTCCGTCCGGCGTGAAAAATTGCGCGTTATTCTGGTATAGAAACGTGATATAGTCGCTCGAATTGACATAGAAGTTATATCCGTTCTGCTGCAGCGTCGGCAGCATCGCGTATACATCTTCCCATGTGTTAGGAACGGACAATCCAAGCCGGTTCAATATATCTTTGCGGTAATACAGCACTTTAAACGACTGAGTCTCCGGGAGCGCGTAATAACCTCCATTATAGAAAAAAGGCAGCATCGCCCCAGGAGCGAAGTTTTTCATGACATCCTTGAAATCCGGGAACCGGCTCAAATCAAGCAGCGCGTTTCGCATCGCAAAATCAATCGATTTGTCCTGCGGCTGCCCAAGAGCGATATCCGGCGAAAGTCCCGCCGCATTCGCATAAATAAGCAAATTTTCGTCGGAGAGCAGATTGACTTTGACTTTGATGCCGTATTGCGGCGTGAACAGCTGGTCCGACAATTCCTGCAGCAAATTTACATAATCGCGCCCGCGGTTGACCCAAACGTTAAGCACCGTTTCATCCAAATTGCTCAGATTGTCCTTCGGAATAAAAGAATAGAAGAAGTTCGCGACAGCGCCGCCGATCTTCTGAAACGGGTTCGCTTCCATTGCCGGGAAATCCGCGCGGACCGGAGCAATGTAGATTTGATCCAGCTGAAGAGGTGCTTTGGTCAACGCTTCCCGGATGCCCCCGATTCTCTCCTGCATGGACGCAATCTCGTCCATGTGATAAGGAATTTCGTCAGGATATTTCAAATAGCTCCTGATGTCGTCCATGGCCGTCTCGATGGTCTGCAGCGTAATATCGCGGCCGCCGTTCGCCTTGAGCATTTGCTGGTCAGCCTGCTGCAGCCCTTCATAAATTTGTTCCAATTGACTCGGAAGCTCAGGAAATTGTTCCGCGCTTTTCCATGTCCTGCTTTTATCCACGATGTCGCCGGTTAAACTCTTCAGTTCCTCGACGACCTGAAGCACCGAATTGTTAACATGTTCGGTCTGCACGATCACCGGCGCATACGGAGCGATAACGGCCGTCATGGAAAGGACGTGCTCTCCTTTTTCCAGATAAAATTCGTAGGGCTTCCCATTCCCGCCGCCGAGCGTAATGCCGCGCCATTGGGAGGAATACCGGAATGGATAAGACAGCAGCTCCTCGAACGGCACTTTTCCGTCTATCGCGATCGTCCGGTAAGTCGTCATATTCGAGCTGAAGCCTTGATACGCGCGCATTGCTATTTTGTATCGGCCGCTTTCGGGCACGGAAAATTTCCATGAAGCGGTCTGTCCGCCATTCTGCCAGCGCGTTCCTCCGACAGTATTGAAGGTCTCGTAGCGCCCCGCTCTCGGCATGGAAAACGGATCCTTATCCACCGCCATCTGAATTGCGACGTCGTTTTTGGAGGACATCTCTTCGGCCTGCAGAATCTGAACCTGGGAAGATTGCGTTTGGGCGGAGGGGTACCCGGCCGATATCTTGTCATACGTCTCAGGATGGGATGGTGGCGCGAGTTCGATCGCATCAATGACGATCGGATCACTGCCGGAGAGCCTTATTGTATGCCGCCCTTTACTGAAATACCACTTGAGCGGCTCGCTGTAGAAGCCGGCCGAATCCTCGAACGGTTCCGTCATCCACTTCCCGATTTCGAGCGCTCCCGGGCGAATGTCGTCGCCGTTACGGTCCTTTTTCGCAGGCAGTTCGTCTTTGAACAATCTACGAAACGCTACCGCTCTCGCCTCTTTAAACGGAAAGGCGCCGTCGACCTGCACGGAAAGCACGGCAGGCTTGCGTATCGTTTGGTTAGAGTTCGGATCGTTATAGGGATGATATGTCATATTCAATTGGTAAAGGCCGTCCTGCGGCACGTCAATCTCGTATTCGATCCAATTGTCGCGGTCGCTTTTCCATATCAGTACGCCGTTCTTCCCGTCATAGCTGCCCGGGGTTGCCAAGGCGTCCCCGGATTGTCCGGAAATTTGCGTTCCGGGTATCCGCAGCGCGCCTTGCGCCTCCTTGAAGCCTTGCTTCTCCCAACTGTTCAGCATCTCGAGGTAATAAGGCTCAAAGTCGTCAAGACGGACAACCGATTTAGCGTTAGTTTCGGCAGAGCCGGTCTTTGCGGCGGCTGGCACTTCGGCATAAGCCGGATGAACGGTGAATCCTAAAGCTGTTGAGGAGCATAGGAAGACCATTGCCATTACTGGAATTAATATGCGGTAAATCTTGTTTCGCCGGTTCGCAGGCACTCCTTCACCCCCATCCAAACGTCTTCAGCCGATCAACCGTTCTCCCGAATCTCTGTCAAAAAAAAGCGCATTGTGCATATCAACCGCCACCGTCATCTTCTCATCGTCGCCGTACACGTTCCACGGGCCGGTGCGAACGACGAGATTCGTCTTCGTTCCGATATCCAGATACAAATAACGGTCAGCGCCCATCAGCTCGCTCAGCTTATGAATGCCCGGGATCACGGCATTCGGGGATGCTTGCGGATCGGTCGGTTCCACGCTGATGATTTCCGGACGAATGCCCAATACGACATTCTTGTTTGCCATTTTCTTAGCAATCAGCTCTTGCGATTGGCGAAGCGGGATATCCAGCGCGAAGCGGTTCGTATGAAATTCCAGCTTGCCGGCGCTTTCTTGCAGCCGTCCTTCGATAAAGTTCATTGGCGGAGAACCGATGAAGCCTGCGACGAACGAATTGGCGGGATTGTTGTAAATTTGCTCCGGAGAATCGACCTGTTGGATGATGCCGTCCTTCATGACAACGATCCGGTTGCCCATCGTCATCGCTTCCGTCTGATCGTGCGTTACGTAAATGGTTGTTACGCCGAGCTGCTTGTGCAGCTTGACGATTTCGGAGCGCATTTGCACTCTTAATTTGGCGTCCAGATTGGACAGCGGCTCATCCATCAGGAACACCTGCGGATTGCGTACGATAGCCCGTCCCAGCGCGACCCGCTGCCGTTGGCCGCCGGAGAGCTCTCTTGGCTTGCGCTCCAGGAACGGTTCGATTTCCAGCACCCTGGATGCCCGTTTGACGCTCATTTCGATCTCATGCTTCGGCTGTTTCCGCAACCGCAGGCCGAAAGCGATGTTTTCAAAGACGGACATATTGGGATAAAGGGCATAGTTTTGAAATACCATGGCGATATCCCGGTCCTTCGGTGGGAGATCGTTTACAAGCACGTTATTGATAAAAATCTCGCCTTGACTGATGTCTTCCAGCCCGGCAATCATCCTGAGCGTCGTCGACTTTCCGCACCCGGAGGGCCCGACGAAAACGACAAATTCCTTGTCCTCAATTTCCAGGTTGAAGTCCTTGACTACGGGATGCTTGTCTTTTCCATATTGCTTGTATACATGGTTGAATAGGATGCGCGTCATGTGACAGATCCCTTCTCAGGAAAGTTCTCCGGCTTTTTCTCCGGGCGACCGACTTGTATATTTGTTACATTCGTCATTCAACATGTTTCATTCTATTACAATATACCTTCCCTATAGTTTGAAGGTCAATAAAGTTTACAAAAACAAAACACTTCGGCAGGCTCAAGTATCTTCCAAAATTTTCTCGAAATCACGTCTGCCTATATCTTGTATATTTGTTATATAAACACAAAAATCCCCCTACGGTTCGTAGGAGGATTTACACGCCCAGGTGGAACGGAAAAAGCGGCAAGCGGCAGGTATCCGCTAATTCAGCAATGTTGCGGCTATTTGCTTCCCGGCCCCGGGGGGCGCTGACGAATTGCGGACCGTGAGGCGGGTCGGCACGATGATTTTTCGGCGTTTCTGCTGCGGATTTTCGATGATGGAAACAAGCAATTTGACAGCCTCGCGACCGACCGTATATTCTTCCAGGCTTACGCAGGTCGGAGGAACGGTTGAAAACGCGGACAGCTCGTAATCGTCCAAAAATACGATTGACAGGTCTTCGGGGATGCTGATCGGCATTTCTTTCGCCGCTTCCATCAATGTAAGGCCAACGGTGGAATTGACCGCAATCACGGCTGTCAGATCGGAATTTTGTTCAAGATAATGTTTTATTTGTTCCTTACTGTCGGGATGGCCCGCGCCATTCTGCAGGATCGTGTTTACTTGCTTGCTGTCCAAATTGAGCATTCGCAGATGGCGATCAATCAGGATGTTATGTTCGGAAAGCGCCTTCTCGTACCCTGTCAACCGGTCTTCAATGCTCGTGGTGCCATGGGCATGAGTGGAAACAAAGCCGATGCGCCGATGGCCCGACTGGATCAAATGAGCGGTCGCATCGAAGGACCCTTTGACGTTATCGGAGCAAACGTAATTCGTTTCGACGCCCCTTAAGTAGCGGTCGACGACAACGACCGGGAATTCGTTCAAGGTAATCTTCAATATTTCCTCATTGTAGGTCTGGCTATGAGCCGGGTATATAATGAGCCCCGCCACTCCGAAACGAATCATTCGTTTCAATATTTCGTTTTCCTTTTCCTGAGAGTCGTGGGTTTCGCAAAACAACAAATGATATCCTTCTTCAGCGAGCTGGTTTTCTATTCCGTTCAACAAGTTGGCGGTGAAACGATTGTCCAATCGCGGCATTAAATAGGCTACCGTTTTATCGTGCTGCTGAAGCAACCGGTAAACGGGGGGCTCTCCCTGCTTATTCGCCGAAATGAAGGTCCCTTTTCCTTGTATACGATAAATCAGGCCCTCTTCGATCAGCTGAAGAAGCGCATTTTTTATCGTAATCCGGCTGACGTTAAATTTGGCGGCCAATTCATTTTCGGAGGGAATTTTTTCATTTGGCTGCCAATTCATCTGTTGGATATTGTCCAGTACGTAATCGCGTATTTGTTTATATAGCGGCGTGCGTACCGTTTGTTTTCGCTCACTGTTGAATTTGCTCTCTTTGGTTTCGTTGGACAATTAGACTGCATCCCTTCATGCGGTACCGGCATTTCTTTCATTATAAATCGTTTGTAAATCCATTGACACCGGCCGTCTAAGAAAAGTATACTTCACATGTTCTTTAATGCAAATATACATAAAGTATAACAAATAATCAACCAAAAGTGCAACGAGAGGAGCTCGCTTTCATGAATTCGACTTTGCGTTTCATCGTTATGGGGGATTTGCACTATGTCCAGGAACAGTCGCATCAAAGAGCGTTGAACGGCAACCCGAGGGGCGTTACGGAAGTTGCGGATGTCACCCGAAATTTATGGCTGACAAGGAATGTAACTCCCGAAGTCATTTCCAGCATAGCCTCATTGAAACCGGATTTTGTCATTCAAACCGGAGATATCATTCACGGGCATTGCGACAATGAAGAGCTCGGACTGCGCGAAATGAGGGAAGCGATGGAGCTGCTCGAAGGCTTGCTGGCGCCGATCTTCTTCGCTCTGGGAACGCATGACGGCGTCGTCAAGCATGAGAGGATTCAGGTCGAGCAATACGTATATCCCATCATCGGAAAATCATTGGGAACCGCACCATTGACAAAAGGTTACTATACCTTTGAAAAAGCGGGCTGCTTATTTATCTTTCTCGATTACACGACATTCGTTAAAGATGACGAGCAAGCAGCATTCATCAAGGAAACGTTTGCCCGCTCCGGAAAATACGAACATGTCTTTCTGTTTGCCCACCCCCCGCTTATCTGCGTAGGAAGGCCGTTCTTCACCCATTTCGATTTCGTAAACACCGTGCTTCGGGAAATCGCCGAACATCCTGTAGACGTTTATTTTTGCGGACATACGCATAATCAGGTTTCCACCCTGCATAAGGTCGGGGGGCATTGGCTTCCCCAACTGAAAAGCTCGGTGCTGGGATACCCCGATCTTGCTCCCGTTAACTTGCGCGATGTTCGAACCATTTTGCCAGACCCGTCCTCCTTTGACTACGGTTGGGGGTATTTGGAGGATTCAGCTCCCGGCTGGTGGGAAATTACCGTAAACGGCGAATCGGTGCAGGCAGACTGGCATGTTTTGCGAAAGGGTGTGCAAGGTCAGCTGCGCTGGCGCCGTGGAGAGAAGGCCGAATTTGTCAAAAAGCCGGAATTTGCCACAACATCCGGACTTGCGCTTCCCAGTCTCGGCGAGATTCGTTCGGTTCAGCTCAGAGCGGCGGGCACCAACTGCAAAACACCGGAAGGCTACCGCCTAAGCATTAACGGTACCGACGTCGGCGCTTTGCCTCGCCTCGAATATTTCGACAGCCGCCAATTCTTTAAGCTGGAGCCCAAATTCTGGCCATTGCTGGAAAAGGCCAATCGAATCGAGGTCACGACCTGCGAGGAACCGATGTGCATCGGGGGATTCGTGTTGGAAGTAGAAACGGCGGCCGGATGGGTTCGCAGCACAGTTACCGATTATTATGCAAACACGGATCGTTGGGATCATTGGGGAAAAGCGCCTGTAGAAAAAATCGTGCCGGGACAAACTATCGTCGAAGAGCTTGCTTTCGGTTGACAAGGAGAACACATGGCATACAAATTAATCGCATTGGATATGGATGGCACCTTGCTGAATAAGCAAAAAGAAATCTCAGCGGGTAACATTAAGTGGATACGTGCTGCGATGGACGCGGGAGTCAAAGTTACGCTGGCTACGGGAAGGCCGATCCGCGAAGTCGCCCCTTACGCCGAACAATTGGGGCTCGAATGCCCGCTTGTCGTCAATAACGGAAGCGAGGTTTGGAAGGCGCCGGGCGTTCTTCATTTCAGGAAGGAACTGGATCCGAATCGTATTGCCGACATCATGGACATTCTCCAAACCTATGGAGACGAGGCCGACTTCTGGGCTCATACCGTCGAGGGACTTGTAAACAAAACGAATGTTCCGTCCGATCTTGCCCATATTCACTGGCTTCAATTCGCGATTCGCTGCGCAAATCCTGTTACTTTGCAGGAAATCCGCGACCGGCTCACGTCTTGGCAAACGTTTGAGATCAGCAATTCGCATATCACCAATATTGAATGCAATGCTCTCGGGATCAGCAAAGCTAGCGGACTCACAGAAGTTTGCTCGCTTCTCGGCATCGATATGTCCGATGTTATTGCAATGGGAGACAGCCTAAACGATATCCCGATGATTCGTGCCGCCGGCTTGGGAGTCGCGATGGGGAACGCCCAGGAACCGGTCAAGCTGATCGCCGATGCCATCGCTCCGCCTCACCATGAAGACGGCGTAGCCAACATCATCGAAAAATACATCTTTTCATAAACAATTTAGGGCCATTTCAAGTCCATATTAGAATGCCGGTTCATTCTATGCCGTGAATTGAAAATGGCCCTTTTTTTCGGATTGGAACGAACGAACAGTGATATTACAAATGAACATGTTTAAAATATATTTAATACATAGTTAACAAATAAACAAATTACTTATTATTTTTTTCTTCTACAATTTTAATGAAACCAATAAGAGCAGATATGATAAGGAGGCAAGAAGTACTGACGAAGCAACGACACTACCTTCTGGCTTTATCGGCTTTATTGACTGTCTCGGGTTGCGGAACGGGAACCGCGGAATGAAAGTGCTGGGGGTCGTGACCTCCGATCCAACCTTCTAAAAAAAGTGAGAGGAAGAATTGTAATCATGAAAAAACGTTATATTACAGGTATGATGGTCCTCCTTACGACTGCATTGGCCGCCACAGGCTGCGAAAATGCAACAACGGGCGGCAGCGGCAGCAATGGCAACGCCGGCTCAACGGCCCAGCCTCAGGCAAGCCAGACCGTTTCCAGCGCGCCTGTGACATTGACCGTATTCCAAAATGGCGCCGAAATTACTGACGACGACTTTAAGCTGTTGTTTGCCGATCCGGTAAAGAAAAAATATCCGAATATCGATCTGAAAATCGTCCGTCAGGATGCAAACACAACGTTGGATAGCCTTATCGCTTCCGGTAACGTTCCGGATCTTTTGCTTACTCCAAACTCCGGAATTATGGGCCTTAAGCAGCAAGATCTTCTTTATGATATGTCTTCCCTAGTTAAAAAATATAACATTGATTTGAGTCGTTTTAACTCCGTGGCGATCGACGCGGTGAAATCGGACAAGGGTGAACTATGGGGACTTCCGTATGCGTTGCAATTCAACGCTCTGTACTATAATAAAGATATTTTTAACAAATTCGGTATAAGCTATCCCAAAGACGGGATGACGTGGGACGATGCCATTCAACTGGGCCAACAGCTGACTAGAAAAGATGGCGACATTCAGTATCGCGGTCTGGATCCCGCCAGCAGCTATGTCGTCAGCTTCCCATATTCCTTGACTTACGTTGACGGAAAAACGAACAAGGCCAGCATGGATAACGATCAGTGGAGAAAAGTGTTCGACCTGACCAAACGAATTTTGACGATTCCCGGCAATATGCAGCCTAGCCCCGAGCCGTCGGCAGCGGCATCGGGCAGTCTCTTCATTAAGGATAAGAATGTGGCTATGCTGGCCTCCACGAATTTAATGGCGCAAATGGGAAGCGCGTCAAACGAAGTGAACTGGGACATCGCGCAATACCCCAGCTTCCAGGATAAGCCGAACATTTCCGGAAAGGTCGATTCGCACAACATCATGATCGCTAAAACGAGCAAGCATCAAGACGACGCAATGAAAGTGATCGAAGTGGTCACTTCCGATGATGTTCAGCTGCTGAGCGCGAGAAAGACGGCAAGAATGTCTCCGTTAAACAATGATGAGATGAAAAAGCAGTTCGGCGCCGATGTGCCTTATCTGAAAGGAAAAAATGTTCAAGCCCTCTTTAAAAGCACGGTCTCTCCGACTCCGATTTACTCCATCTATGAAACCGATGGGAAAAGAATCGGACAGCAGAAATTCAGAGACTTCTTGGCGGATAAAATCGATATGAACACCGCATTAAGACAAGCGGATGAAGAGATTAACAAGAAGATCGATTCCATGAAATAAAAATGCAAGCTGGCGGCGGTTCTCGACCGACGCCAGCTTGTTTCGTTTCAAAGCTTTATTTTCTTGCAATTACGCCTTCATTCTCCGGCAATTTCGATTTAATCCCCGTCAGGAAAACGGAAACCGCTCCAATCGGCAGCACTCATCTGCGGCTCCGGTTTCAATCCGAGACTCGGCAAGCTTACCCGATAGCCTGGCGCCTCCTCATAGTTGCCGGTCTGCGGATTCACAACGGAGAGCTCCAATCCGCCGTCATCCGCAAGGAAGGTCAGCACCCGAAAACGTCCCTCGCCGCCATTTTCGGTCATTTGCCAATTTTGAAACGATTGGAACACCGGGTTGCCATGTTCGCCGAGGTCCACCCGGTAGCTGACATTCCCCGGAACATGATGGCCGGAAAACACGGTGATGACATTCGGATGCTTACGCAGCGATTTTTGCCATACATCTTCGCCATCGTTGGCGTCGAGGGAGCCGGCATAGTTCTTCGGATTGAGGCCATCGCCGGACTTGGTTCGTTCTCCTCGTATATGCATAAAGCAATGCGTGATAACGATCACCTCGTAATCCCGATGTGCTTCTAAAACACTGTCCGCCCATGCCAGCACGCCGTCTCGCGGACCGAATTCAAGGGCAAGCGCCAATAACTTGCGGCCTTCCGCCTCCAGCTTGACGTACATGTTGGCAGCGCAGCCTTCCTCGAACAAGCCGCCAAACCATTCCTGATCGCGATAAATATGAGGTCCGAAGTACTGGTTGAACATCCTTAAGCTTCGATCCTGACTGAGCAGGTTATCATAATCGTGGTTGCCCGGACAGATCAGAAACGGAAGGTTCGCCTTTGCCATCCGATCCATCGTAGCTAATGCCGTAACGAACTGCCCCTCGTCATTGGCGCCGGAATCGACGATATCGCCCAACTGCAGCACCATTTTTACATTGAGCTCTCGGGCGTGGTCCGCGATCCATTGGGCCATCGGTTCCATCAAGTGCGGGTTATGGCGTAAAGCCGTCTGTGTATCGGGTATAATAATGATGGAAAAAGCTTTACGGTTCATTGTAGTAATCTCCATTTCTAGAAAAAGTAACGTTGAATGACGGCGGCTACGCCGTCCTCTTCATTGGAAAGCGTGATTTCGTCCGCAGCTTGCTTGACAACCTCCTGAGCATTGCCCATTGCAATACCTAGGCCTGCTGCTCGTATCATGGAGACATCGTTCAGGCTATCTCCGACTGCAATAACCTCTTCCATGCGAATATCGAAAAGATTGCATACCTCCAGCAAGCCGCTGCCTTTACTGCGACCAGCAGGATTGCACTCGATATTCGTGTAGTGGGAGCTGCAAATGTCCAGCAGCCCCCAAGAGCTAATCTCTTCGCGTATTTTATCTAAAAGCTCACCGTCATCCGATTTGATGGCGACTTGCAGCCATTGCTTCTCCCAAGCCAGCTCGGGATCCCATTGATCGTGGTTAAATTGTCCGCCTACGTACTGTATATAAAATCTAATATGCCCGTTATACTCCTTGATCACTTTAAGGATTCGCTCTTTTGCCTCTGCGTTAAATTCATAACGACTGAGCAGTTCATCGGGCGTCCTCCATACTTCGCTGGCGTTGCTGACGATAACCGGCAAATCGAGGTTTAGCGTTCTGGCATGCTCAACCACGCCTCTAATCGATCTGCTGGTAGCCAAAATGACTTTAATATCGGCTTCCAGGGCCGCTTGTATCCATTTGCGGTTTTGCTCGGAAATTTCTCCCTTCCGGTTCAGCAAAGTGCCGTCCATATCCAGAGCGATCAATTTATAACGAGAGTTTGTTTGCAAGGTCATGATCGTTTCCCTTCATTATTTTTTTACATACATCGAAAAATCAGGATTTGATTTATTGGTCTGCAGACGGTTCACTTCATCGATCATGGCGGAGCCGCCGGCTTTCTCCCATTTTTGCAGCGCATCCATCCAATTTTGTTTGGTAATCTGCGGATTCAGTACAGCGCCTTGCGTGACACCCAGCATGTAGTCGTTGAACATCTGCGTTTCATTCTTACTTTGAAGCGGAGCATCGACGAACGGATCACGATAGTCCGAATACTTCACTTTCAAATAATCGTCAAATTTTTGTTTGACATAGGCGAAAGTATCGGCATCCATACTCGCTTTCATTGGCGCCCAACTGGACTTTAAGTCTATGGGAGTAATAAAACTCAGCGGATCGATTTGCGGTCTTTGATAAGCCGGATCCCTTTGTCCGTCAGGAATGCTTGCCGGTTGTCCGTCCTTCATGACATAAGTCTTTCCTTCAATT
Organism: Paenibacillus gyeongsangnamensis; assembly: GCF_027533625.1. GTDB lineage: Bacteria > Bacillota > Bacilli > Paenibacillales > NBRC-103111 > Paenibacillus_G > Paenibacillus_G gyeongsangnamensis. The sequence continues at coordinate 266,112 of NZ_JAQAGZ010000002.1, forward strand.
CCGTACTGCGTAAGGTTATAGCCGTCGGTAAGCGTCCAATTGAGGAACTTGAAGAAGGCATCGGGATTTTTAATTTTTGCCGACACATAAAATCCGCGGTCATACAAACCGGATTGCGTACGGACGCCGCCGGGTATGCCGCCCGGTCCGGTCAAGGGTGATATGACGCCTACCTTGGCGTTTTTATCGTTTTGCTGCGTTTTGGTAACATAATCGGTAAATGTCGACCAATTCCCAGTAACGACAGCGGCTTTACCGGCAATAAATTTGGCCTTAGTCTGGGTCGCGTCCCCGTCTACTTTAAAAGCAGGGTCCAGCAATCCCTTTTTCATAAGATCCTGCATCCAGAAATAAAAATCGATGTCCTTTGGATTGGCGTACCAAGGAATCAGTTTATTCGGATCGGATGAGGAAGGCTCCCAGCCGGCCAGACTGAGTCCGAAGGACGTCGCCAAATCTTTGGCATAGTTCATATTTCCAATGGACAGAGGAATAATGCCCTGCTTGCCCAAATCGCTGTTCTTGATTTTTTCCAGATCGGCCACCAATTCGTCAATCGTCTTCGGTTCCGCAATTCCCAGCTTGTCAAACCAATCCTTGCGGTAATATAAAGAAAACGGAGTAATCGGGAAATTCGCATTGGGAATAAAGTAAATGTCTCCGTTTTTATCTTTCAGCTTGTCCCACAATGCAGCGGGAATCGCATTTTTTATAGCAGGATATTGATCCAGGTATTTATTGATTTTCAGGAATGCGCCTTGATCCTGGGCATCCTTCCATACTTTATCGGTCGGCCCGCTTCCCCAGAGAACGTCTGGTATCGATCCGGAGGCAAGCACAACGTTAACCTTCTGGTTGTAATCGGCTACCGGGAGCACCTGCACATCAATATCCACATTCGCTGCTTTAAACAATTCTTTCTCAAACGGTCCGCCCTTGGTATACGTGGCCGCCACCCATACCGGCGTCATGTACGAAAACTTGTACGGCGCGCTTGAGGCGGCGGTTTGATTGCCGGTTGCAGTTTGCGACGGGGAAGCGGCAGATCCTGTCGGGTTAGAGGAATTCCCTGTCGAGGCGCAGCCTGCCAATGCAGACGCCATCATGACGGCAGCCAGTGAAAGACTCGACCGTTTCCAACGCTGTTCCTTTGAATGAAATTTCACAATAAGCACCTCTCTAAGTGTGTAGTTGTATTGCTTCATTTATCCCTTAACGGACCCCAGATAGATCCCTTTCACAAAATATTTCTGCAGAAAAGGATAGACCAACATGATGGGCACGATCGAGAACATAATCGTTGCAGCTTTGATATTTTCGGGAGAAATCGTCAATGCGGCTTCATCGGCCTGTGAAGTCAAATTGCCCATGTTCATCATCGTCTGATCGATTACAATGGAACGAAGAATGACCTGCAGCGGCCATTTGGAGTTATCGTTGATGAAATATAGTCCCGTAAAAAAGTCATTCCAATGATGCACGGCATAAAACAAGCCGATCGTCGCAATCGCCGGCTTCGACAGCGGCAATACGATGTGCCATAACGTTTGCAGGTCGTTTGCGCCGTCAATCGTCGCCGATTCCTCCAAGCCGTCAGGAAGATTCCAAAAAAAGTTGCGCATAAGAATCAGGTTGAAAGGGCTAACTAGCCCATTTATGACAAGTACCCATATATTGTTGATGAGTCCGAGATTTTTAAGCAAAATATAATGCGGGATTAATCCTGCGCCGAACAGCATCGGAAAGATGACGAACCAAAGCATGTATTTGTGGCCGGGCAAATAAGTTTTGGATAAGCCGTAGGCGGAAAATACGGTGAACAATAAATTTAGGAAAGTTCCTACGACGGTCGCAAATACCGTGATTCCGAACGATCTGAGGAGAACTTGAGTCGACAATATATAATGGTATGCGCTAAAATCCAAGCCGTGAGGTAAAAGCATTAACGGAAACTTTGCGATAGAGGCCGAGTTGCTGAGCGATTTGGCGCAAATATTCACGATCGGCAGCAACGTGACCAGTCCCGCAACGATTAGAAGCAAATAGATCGTCCATTGCCCCCACCACGGATTGTCATCGATCGTTCTCCCCTTGCGGCTAATTACCATATCGATTTCTCCCCCAATTTTCGTATGAAATAATTTGCCGTTACAATCAAAACAGCTCCGACCGCGCCTTTAAACAACCCGACTGCGGTAGCAATTTCATATTTCGCGTCCAAGAGGCCGACCCGGTACACATAGGTATCGATAATATCCGCCACGCCTAGTACCGCTCCGTTATAAAGCATGAATACCTGCTCAAAACCGGCATCCAGAATATGCCCCATTTGAAGAATTAAAAGCAGTACGATCGTCGGTCTTATGCCAGGCAGAGTAATGTGCCAAATTTGGCGCAGTTTCCTTGCTCCGTCCACTTTGGCCGCATCATACAAATGAGGATCAATGCCCGCTATCGCCGCCAAATAGATGATGGCGCCCCAGCCGAATTCCTTAAGCGTCCCGGTGGCGACGAGCATCGGACGAAACAGCGCAGGGTCGTTCATGACATTCAATTGAATGCCCCAACCTTTCAACAGCGTTGTAATCGAACCTGTTGGACCGAAGAAATCGATGACAATCCCGCCGTATATGACCCAGGATAAGAAATGGGGAAAATAAGTCACGGTTTGTACCGATCGTTTAAAGAAGTAATGTTTGACTTCGTTTAATAACAGAGCAAACACAATGGGAACCGGAAAACCGAATACGATTCGGTATACGCTGATCGTCAGCGTATTTCCAAGCAGCTGGGGAAATACCGGCGAAGAGAACAGTTCATGAAAATGCTTGAACCCGACCCAATTGCTCGCCCAAATTCCCGAAAACACTTTAAAATCTTTAAAAGCGAGCTGCAATCCGTAAAACGGCAAATACGAAAAAATCAAAAAGTAAAGCAAGGTGGGCGCGATAAATAAATAAAGATACCGGTATCTCCAAATTCGCATCAGCAACAGTATCACCTTCAGCATTTAGATTTGCACATTTTGTCTACTATTGGATCAACATTCAGCGCAGTTCATCTTCGTTTCGCAAAGTGCGGTAGAGCTCCGTACCTTCAATATCGTCGGAATTTCGATTTTGCGCCGCTCCTGATTCGGATCTTCGATTACCGCAGCTATAAGCTTCGCCGCTGCCTGGCCGATGAGATACGCTTGTTGGTCAACGCATGTAGGCGGTATTCTGGAGTAATCGGAAAACATGAAATCATCGAAGAAACAGACGGATAATTGTTCGGGGACCCGGATACCCATGTCCGATGCGGCTTCCATGACAGTAATCCCGAGTGGGGAATTCACCGCAAAGATAGCCGTCATATCCGGGTTCTGTCCGATAAATTCCTGTAATTCATGTTTTACGGAAGCTTCGATCGAGCCTGTACTAATAATGTTGTTTACTTGATCCAAATGGAAGTGAGTCCTACGCAACCTATGTTCAATAGGAGCATTGTGCTCGGCTAACGCAAGTTCGTAACCTGCCAACCTGTCTTCGATACTGCTCGTGCCATTGATTTGCGTGGAGACAAAACCTATTTTTTTATGCCCCGATTGAAGCAAATGGGAGACGGCATCATATGCTCCCTTCGTGTTCGACGCATAAACGCAATTGGTTTCGATACCCCGCAAATATCGGTCTACGATGACAAGCGGGAACGAACTTAACGAAAGCTTTAATATTTCTTCGCTGTACGTTTCCCCTTCGACAGGATAAATGATAATACCCGCCACATTATACCGTATGGCCTCCTGAAGCACCTGCTTCTCTACTTCTTTGGAATTATAAGTTTTGAATAGAAGCAGCCGGTACCCTTGCTTTGTCAACTGTTCCTCAATTCCGTTAATCATCTGTAAAGCATGCATCGTTTTGGCTAACGGAACGATATAAGCGATCAACTTTTCCTTTGCTTCGGCTGGTCCGGATTCATACAGGAGAGGCTCGCCCTTCTGATCCGATATGAACGATCCTTTGCCCTGAATACGATAGATAAGGCCTTTGTCGATTAAATTTTGCATCGCATTTTTTACGGTAAGGCGGCTTACGTTAAATTGTTCGGCCAACTCGGTTTCGGAAGGGAGCTTGTGGTGCTCCTCCCAATTGTTATTGCGCATATGATCGTAGATGTACATTTCAATTTGCTTGTAAAGCGGGGTTCTTTTTACAGAGTTAGCCATCTCGATTATCACGTCCTGATCCTTGCTATATTAATACCTTACAAATATATAACTTATCAACTTGCTTGTACATATACTGTTGAAGGTTTACAAAACCTTTAGAAACAAGCCTTTACAATCTCTTGATTTGACAATACAGATTCGAAATCCTATATTTGTAATGCATTAAGCAGCTGCTCTTTCAAACTTATATATTTGTATATATGATATATAAGTTGTTCTTCAAATTTTTGAAGCATTCAATTGGCTCCAACATGAATCGTCATCTCTGCGCATCATCGTTTACTTCTATTTCAGAAGTGAGCATATATGAGAAATATGGAGGGAATCCGTCATGACAATTCACAGGAACTTGAAGAAATGGACAAGCTTGCTTCTAAGCGGGGCCGTTTTGGCCGGCGTTGCTGCCGGATGCGCCAAGACGGATCAAGCGCAGACTTCCGCAGTCAACCCCGAAGCCGGGCAAAAAGCGGCAAACAATGCCGCCCCTTACGAATTTACTTACATGCGCCCGGTATGGGGGCCGGCAACGTATGTCAAAGGCGGTCCTTATGAGCAACAATTGTTTAAAGAAGCGAATGTGAAAATAAATCCGCAGATCATTCCGGTTGGTGAATACAATACCAAAATCAATGTCGTGCTCGCTTCCGGCCAAATTCCGGACGTGATCTGGGGACAACCGCCTTACGACTCGGTCTCGAAACAAGCCCAGGAGCAGGGAGCCTTTTTGAAAATCAATACATATCTGGACAAATATCCTGCCGTCAAAAATGCCGTCCCCAATACGATTTGGAATGATTTAAAAGACAAGAACGGCGATATCTATTTTATTCCGAACATGATTAGCCCGACGGTGCCCTTCTTTCTGTTTTACCGCCAGGATTGGTTTGAGAAGCTGAGCATTCCGGAACCGAAAACGATTGACGAACTGCTCGCCGCACTGAATAAAATCAAGAACAGCGATCTAGGCAAGCAAGGCGTGTACCCGTTGGGGCTGTACAGCTGGGCGTCGGCAAAAGATTTGGGCACTTCCTTCGGCATTGCGCAATCCGGATGGATGCCGGATAAACAAGATGCGCAAAAGCTGCTTCCATGGTACGCCCAGAACGATCAAATTGATTTTCTTTTCTGGCTGCAGGGTTTGGTCAAAAATGGACTCATGGATCCTGATTTTAAATTCCACAACGGTTCGACTCAGACGGAAGACAAATTTGTCGCTGGGAAAATCGCGGTCATGCCTTTAAACTGGACTTCATATCCGAATATCTTGCAAAGATTAACGAAGAATGACCCGAATGCGAAAATCGGCATCATGTCTCCTTTGCAAGGTCCGAACGGGATTCAGGGAGGAACCAAAGGCTTAATTCCTATCGATAGGGGCTTCTATGTTTCGGCAAAAATAAAAGATCCGGAGCGGTTTTTCCAATTTTTAAACTGGACTTTAACCGACGGATCCAATCTGATGCAATACGGAATCGAAGGGAAAACGTATACCGTGCAAAACGGAGCAAAAATACCGATTCCCGACGCCCAGCGAAGCAACGACTACAAACAATTCCAGATCGAACCGCTGCAATTTATTTCTCCCATGGATACGAAATTGGATTGGAATCAAATCAAGGCGACCGCCATTGGCGCCGGTCTTGGCGACGCAGGCTTCAATTTGATGAAAAGCAAATTTGACGAATATAACAAAAACATCTATCAAGATTACCGCAATCCGTTTATGGTGTCCGGCATCGAAAACAGCAAATCGACTCAACTTTTTAACGACTATTTGCTCGGACCTGTCGAAGGAGCGATCATCAGTCCGAAAATAACGAAGCAAGATTGGCAAGCTGCTATACAGAAATGGTACAGCGCCGGAGGGCAAGCGATGGTCGACGACGTCAACCGCGTGCAAACGGACAAGTCGAAGCCGGATTATTTGAAGTAGAAACAGGAGACTTAGCGTATGGGTACATTTCGTTTTGCCGTAATGGGGGACATGCATTACTTGCAGCCTGAATCGCATAAGAATGTCTTCGGCGGACAACCGGGGACTGAGAGAGAGCTTAAGGGCCTGCAGAACAGATATTGGACCACTCAGCATATTTTGCCTCTCGTCATCTCCGCTATTCGCGAACTGAAGCCGGATTTTGTCATCCAAACCGGAGACATTATTCACGGCCATTGCGATAGCGCGGAAGACGGCATCCGGGAAATGAGCGAAGCGCTCGAAATGCTGGAAGGCTTGCAGGCCCCCGTTTATTTCGCGCTCGGCAATCACGACGGCACGCCGGGAAAGCCCGGTGACGAACCGGTCAAGCAAGTCCTTTATCCGGCCTTGGGCCAAGCTTTGGGGAGATCGGATATTGCCTCGGGATACTACACCTTTGAAAAAGAAGAATCTTTATTCGTTGTCCTGGAGTATCCCGGATTTCAAAAGAACGGCGAGCAGGCCGCGTTCCTTCGCAATGCGCTCGCGCATTCCGGCGAGTACAAGCATGTTTTTATGTTTGCGCATCCTCCGCTGATCCCTATTGCGAGACCTTTTTTTACGGATTTTGATTTTGTCAACACGATTCTTGGGGAAGTAGCCCGTTATCCGATCGATGCATACTTTTGCGGTCACACCCATAACCAGATAGCTTCGCTGCATAAAGTGGGAGACCGGTGGTTGCCGCAGCTCAAAAGCACGGTGCTCGGCAAGCCGGAAGTTGTTCCCGTCAACATTTCGGACGTTTGGCCCCTTCTGTGCGATTTGTCATCTGCGGAGTTAGGATGGGGCTTTATTGAAAATACCGCTCCGGGCTGGTGGATGGTTACTGTGGATGGGGAAGATGTACAGGCAGACTGGCACGTATTGCATAAAGCGGTATGCGGACAAATAAGCTGGCGAACCGGCGAGAAGGCCGTTTTCAAAGAAATACCGGACCTCCCTTCTACATTAGCGCCTTTGCCGCAACTCCACGACATTCGTTCGGTGCGCATCAAAGCGGCGGGCTCCAATTGCAAAGCCGCGAAAGGCTACCGCGCCTTTCTAAACGGAGAATTGGTCGGACATTTTCCGCCGCTGGAGCATTACGGAGCACAATATATCGAAGTGGATCCCAGGCATTGGCCTTTGCTGAAATCCGTCAACCGGATCGATGTTATGACGGCGGACGAAGTCATGTGCATCGGCGCCTTTCTTCTGGAGGTCAAAACCGAGAGCGTCTTGGTCCGCAGCCAGGTTTCCGATTATTTTGCCAACTCGGATCGATGGGACCATTGGAATATGAATCATCTGCAAAAAATCCGGATCGGCGAGACTATTTCAATAGATTTATTGTTTCAATAGTAATACGGTTAACCGCCGCGATGAGATCCGCACATACATATTGATTGCATCAAGGTTTTTTAGGATGTGTTTACTTTTGTTAATTATCACTAACGCACTTTATTTTCCATTAACGATTTTTATTTTCCCTCACCAACACACATGCATGGTGTCAGAATTAGTGAGAAAATGGTCTTTAAAAACTTGATTTTTCTCTGGGACCCTCAAACATCATACCAAGGAGCCTTTTTGTTTCTCAAACCTCGTATTTCAGAATGAACGAATTAAAGTACAAAATCTCCACCGTGTACTCCCAAATTAACGGAATAGGAAACGTTACTCTCGGATGCCTGTAACGGTGCTGCTTGATCTAGCAATAGTAACTTATATAGTACTTTATTTTCTTTGGACACTGACGAGAAGTTGAGATACTGCGACGCATGACAAACTGACGGTGACATAATAAAAGCCTCTGGAGGTCCGCCTGGGGAGGAACACCGGAGGCTGCTTGATATTATATTCCGGGGCAGAGTCGCACCCGGCGCAGATAGCGCTGTTATCGCTGTTCGTGCTGTTATCGCTGAAAACGCGATTTGCACCGGTTTGCACAGTTAGCCGCTGCAAGCGAAGCTTGCGCAGGTAACGCTTAAGGCCTTCTATTGGATCACATAGACGCCATAAGGTTCCATTTTTACATCCCCGTGAAGCTTGCAGTTTTTGAGCAAATCAATAAATTCCGTGTTAAACCGTACCGTTTGTTCATGCCCCGAATAATTCAGCAAAAAGATGAAACTTTCCCCGGTACCGGGATGCTTTCGGATGCTTAGTTCAACAGGCTTCGGCAGTTCCATATGCCCTTCTATCGGCGAAACGATTCCAAGCTCCTCGATCAAGGAAGCAGCGGCGGTAAGCTCAAAAGCTGCACCGAAATAATAAGCGGTGCCTTCCCCGTACTTGTTCCTGACTAGAGCCGGCTTGCCGGCGTAATAAGTATCCTGATAAACGGCCAGAACCTCCGCAGCCGCGGATTCTACCCGCAAAATATCATTAAAGGCCTCACCCTTTAATTCCCGGGTACCCGCTTGGGCCGTCATGATCACCGTCGGCGCCTGTTCATTGGGCCCTATTAAGGTGAAATCCTCCACCGTAATCCCGCACAGCTCTGCCGCGTAACCGGGCATTCTCATTCGCAGACAATGACCGTCTTTATTTTTATAGCCGCTGCGGCAGCCAAAAATGACCGTACCGCCTCGCCTTACATAATCCTTCAATACTTGTGCCGTCGCATCGAATAAAATCGCCGGATGCGGATAAACCAGTACCTTATATTTATTTAAATGCGAACAGTCCGCTTGATCCCTAAGATAAATAACATCGGCAGGTATATGATGATATTGAAGGGCTTTAAACCAGGCCGAGACACTTTTGCCCTGCATCTGTCCGTGCCACTTGTCCAGCTCTCCGTCCCATTCATTGTCGTAATCGCGAATAATCGCAATGTCCGCCTGATAGCGGGTGCCCACGATACGATCACCGACCTCAGCCAGTTCCCTGCCGATACCTGCCGCCTCCATTACTCTCCGGTTCGGTTCATTATGATAATCGTTAATGCCGTGCCAGTAAATTTCCGTTCCGAATACGGCGGTTCGCCAACGAAAGAACAGGATCATATCCGCACCGTGCGCAATGGATTGATAAGTCCACAGCCGCATTTGTCCGGGCTTAGGCGATGGCATTTCCATTTTATTGACCCAGCCTCCCGGGCCCGACTGCTGCTCCATCACGCAAAAATTAGGGGAAATATCCCGGGCTACACTTAGGTTCAGGCTCCATTTGCGGTCTAGGAGAGGCTCTTCGCCCTTGTCAGGGTAGATCGTGCTGAAATTCGGATAGGAATCATACGAAATAAAATCTAGGCACGATTCCGTCAGGCTATGGCTGTCCAAGTGACCGAATATCCCGTTGGTGGTGACCCAATGCCGGGGCGCGGCAATACGCAAAATGTCAGCCTGCAGCTGGGCAAAGGAGATCGCGCTATAGGAAATAAACCGCTTTTCATCCAATGCCTGATGAGGGTTAGGGGAATCGCTCACCGTAGGCCGCGTCAGATGAACTTGCTCCCAATCCGAATAGGTCTGGTTCCAGAATACAGCTCCCCACGCTTCGTTAAGACGCTCCAGGTTGCCGTACTTCTTCTGTAGCCATTCCCGGAAGGCCTTATGATCCGCTTCGGAATAAAAAACATTGATTTCGCAGTTCAATTCGTTATCGATCTGCCACCCCACCACAGCAGGATGGTTCTTATAATGCTCCGCCATTTTGCGGGTAATTTTGGCGCTTAATTCGCGGTAGACGGGCGAGTTATAATTATAATGCCTGCGCTGCCCGTGCTGATAAGAAACTCTCTGCTGAGAAACATTCAGCACTTCGGGATACTTGGCTGTGAGCCAAGCGGGAGGCGTTGCGGTCGGCGTCCCCAGAATGACTTCGATTCCATATTGATGAGCCAAATCCAGCACCTTATCGAACAATTCAAACCGGTATTCGCCTTCTCTAGGTTCAAACACGGACCATGCGAATTCGGCGATACGAATGATCGAAAAATTCATTTTCTTCATTCGTTTCAAATCTTCTTCCCACATCTCTTCCGGCCACTGCTCCGGATAATAGCAAGCTCCCAGCCGAAAACGCGAAGCTTCGAGACTCTTTTCCAATTTCGTCAAGCTGATCGCTCCTCTTCGTGAATCGGTTCTCTATATCCTATCCGGTCTTCCGCTTACGCTGCACCTTCTCAAGAGAGGCATCGCTATGCAGAGTGGACATGCACAGCAATCGGCGACCGGACTCCAGCTCCTGCCCAGTAATCATGCAAAGCTCGGGCTGCTCTTGTATCACGTCACCCTCTACGACTTGGTATAGGCAAGTACGACATGTGCCGTTGCGGCAGGTGTACGGAATGTCCACTCCTTGACTGAGAGCCGCATCGAGAATAATTTCCCCTTCCTTGACCTCGAATTGCTTTTGATCCGGAAGCGTTACTTTATAGCTAGCCATCCTGCATCGCCTCGAGCTGCTTAATTTTGGCCTGGATGCGGCTCCGGAACGGCTCATAGTCCCACTCCCGACGCGCATTGTTGATCCAGGTGTTCCACCTGCTCGCAGCCTCCTCCAGCATATCCTCCATCGCGTCGATGTCGCCTTTCAGCCGGTGCAGAAGCCACTTGTGTCCGTACTGCATGTGAATGCTTTCATCCGCCCAGTCATAATCGAAGTCCTGCGCGCTCGCGGTATCGCCTTGACCGGAGAATTGACGCAGAAGACCGCTCTTCCAGCCGGGGGAGGCGGACTCGAACCTATGGATCAGCGCAAGGATCGCCAGCTCTCCGTGCTCGCTTTGGGAAATATAGTGATCGGCGACCATCGGAATGTCGACTCCGATCTCGAAGCCCCAGGCCTTTAGCCGCTCCTCTCCCATCAAGCAGTGCCGCAGCTCGTCATAGCACCAACGGGCCGTATCCGAATAAAATTCCCAGGGCATATCGTCCCACTTCCACATCATCGTAGCCGTTGCCTCGCATGCCCACATTTCATTAATATGATTAATTCCCATATGAATTTGATGCTCCAGGAAGCTCGCATCCTCCGCCAAAAAATTGCTCGGCAGGTGGTATAGCGCCTTCTCGAAGCGGGGATCGCGCACCGGCACAAGCGGAAGCTCGTAGGCAGGCCACCCGAGCAAAGCCTGATACCGGCTTTCGTCAAGAGAGTCCGTCTTCTCTACTCCGAGAATGCCGCCGATATCCCGCAGCAATTGGCTGAGCTCGGTCTGCCATAAGTCGATCTGCGGATGCAGCTGCGCCAAGGTGGGGTAAATGTCCTGAATGTCAAGAAGCTGCTCGCCTATTTCATCGGAATAACGCTTCATAAAAGCGACGGTTGGAGCATCATCCAGCGGATCAGCATCCTGAAGATACAGTTGATAGGCCATTTTAAGCGCCCGCTTCACCACAAAGTAAGCACCCTCAACAAACTCGCGGTCGTTGCGGCATCTTACAAGCAATTCCGCAAATTGCACAAGCTTGGGGTCATGATTTTGATCAATGTCGCGCCGTGGATAACGCATCTCCAGAACCCTTGTGCGAAGGGCGTCCGCCCTCAGGGAATCCTGCCACATATGCAGCGGGACGATCTTCTTTAATTCCCAGTTTGAAATGCTCGTCAGGTAACCCCCTGAGGTTCTCATAACCTCTTTCTCCATAAAAAACAACCTTTTAAGCATTTCGGAAGCCGCTTCTACCGAACGTTTTTTTTGCTGCGCCATAGCCAGCATTTTTACCATCGGCATACACCACCTTGTGTTAGGGGATAACTTCCATGATCATCATAGCAGCGCACCATACTCAGGCCCTGCCGTCAGCCTTTTACAGATCCCTCCATAAGACCGGATATCAGCTGCTTTTGAAACAGGAAGATGATGAGCAGCAGCGGAATGACGCTGATAACTGAGCCGGACATAATCAGCTCATATGGGGTGCGGTTTCCGCTTTCCAGCGCCCGAATCGCCAAGGAAATCGTTTGATTCGAGGCGGAGCGCAGTATCACGCTCGGCCATAGGAAGTTGTTCCACTGTCCGACGAAGGTGACGATACCGAGGCTCGCGAAGGCCGGCTTCAGATTGGGCAGTACGACTCGGACAAACAGCCCGATCTCCGAGCAGCCATCTACGCGGGAGGCCTCCAGCAGCTCATTGTGAATGCCGGAGCAGTACTGCCTCATAAAGAAGATGCCGAATGCGCTTGCCACACCGGGCAAAATGACGCCCCACAGCGAATCCACCAGCCCCAAATTCCGATAGATGATGAAGAGCGGCACCATGGCAGTCTCCGCGGGCACCATCATCGAACCGAGCACGATCATAAACAGCAGCTTCTGACCGCGAAATTCATACTTGGCAAAAGCGAAGCCGGCGATGGAGTTAAAGAATAGGCTTAAGCCCGTGTACAGAATGGCTACAAAGAAGCTGTTGTAGAGAACGCGGCCGAAGTTATGCTCTGTAAAAAGCAGCTTAAAGTTAACCCACTGCAGCGAATGGGGAAGCCAGACCGGCGGATTAAGAAAAATCTCTGCTCTCGTCTTAAGCGAGGAGCTGAACATCCAAAAAAGCGGGAACAGCATGACCGCCGAGGTCAGCAAACAGAGCAGTAAAGCGGTGGTAAGGAGCAGTCTTTGCTTTGCCGTTTTGCCGGACCCGATTGCAGTCGGTCTGACGGCCGCCGTTGAAACCGATGCACTCATTTCCATTTCCTCCTCACGAATTGTCGTCGCGGAACAGCTTCAGCTGCACAATCGTTAGCGTCATCATCAGAAAGAAGAAGCAAACGGCAATGGAGGAAGCATAGCCGAAGTGGAAGTTTTGGAAGCTCTCCTGATATAACAATAGCACCGGTGTCGTCGTCGACTTCAACGGGCCGCCCTTCGTCAGAATAAACGGCTCTGTGAACAGAGAGAAGGTGCCAATCGTCGACAGAATCGTACAGAACGCAATGATTTTACGAATAAGCGGCACGGTTATCGACCAGAACGCTTGAGCCGGAGTAGCGCCGTCCATTTTCGCCGATTCGTAGAGATCTGCGGGAATATTTTGAAGTCCGGCCATAAGCAGTAGCATGTTGTAGCCCAGCCAGCGGTATAACACCATGAAGGCGACGGTCAGCTTGGCCCACCACGGGGAGTCCAGCCAAGGAATCGCTTCGTGGGTCCAGCCTGCGTTCATCAGCAATTTATTGATGAGTCCGTCATGAGTGTTGAACATCATCGAAAATACGAAGGTCACCGCTACCACAGAGATAATGTTCGGCACGAAGAAGACCGTTCGAAAAAAGCCCTTCAGCTTCATCCACGATTGATTGAGCAGAACGGCGAACAGCAGCGCGAGCAGGATCATGACCGGCACGTAAAGCACGAACAGCTGGATGCTGTTCAATATGGAGTCCCAAAATTCACGATTTGATAGGAGATCCTTATAATTGTCCAAACCGATGAAGGCTTTGTTCGAGCTCCCGTTCCACTTTGTCAAGGAAATGTAAAAGGAAAACAGGAACGGATACAGCGAAAAAATCGCAAACAGGATAAAAAAGGGCATGATAAAAAGGTAAGGCGCCGTCTTGTACTGCCATCTCCACAGCCGATGCTGTCCCATGATTGTTCACACCTTTCTTTTCGGAAGAAGGAGCCTCCCCTTCCGGGTCGACTCCTGCGCATCCTATTTCCGGTCTGCTTTCTTGCGAAGCTGGTCCGCCGCGTTCTTAAACGCTTCCGCAACCGGCGTCTTCTTCAGAAAAATTTGTGCGAAGGCATCGCTGGTCAGCTGGTTAGCAAGAGGGTAGTCCTTTGTATACGCTTGCGGATATACTTGCTTGACTGTCTCGGTGAAGATGGATTGTACCTTCTGTCCGCCGAAGTACTCGACAGGCTTCTGATAGACCGGATCGCTATACGTCGTCTCCAATGAAGGAAAGAAGCCGGCTCCTTCGACATATTTGGTCTGCGAGCTTTCTTTGCCCAGCATGAATTCGATGAATTTCCAGGCCGCATCCTGATTTTTGGAGTTCTTGTTAATTGCCAGATTGGAGCCGCCGTCGTTGGCACTAGCCCACTTATCTCCTTCGCTCCACTTCGGCATCGGAGCGGCGGCCCACAGTCCCTTGTTGTCCGGTGCGATCCAGGATTGGAGCAGGCCTACATACCAGGAGGCGCCGATAATCGTAGCGACTTTGCCGTCTTTATAGCCGTTAAGCCACGCGTCCTTCCACGATTCGGCATCAAACGTATATCCATTGTTCATCATGTCGGTCAAATACTGCGCCGTCTCGATGACCTCCGGAGAATCCAACGTAACCTTGCCCTTATCGTCGAAGTACCACAGACCTCTTTGCCACAGCATCGATTCGAATATACGGTTATCGGATACGGACCTGGACGAGCTGTTCATATAGGCACCGGTCTTCTCCTTGATGATCTTGGCGGCGTCCATATAATCCTTGGCCGTCCGAATTTTCTTCGCTACCTCTTGTGGGTCCGTCGGCAGTCCGGCCTTCTCGAAAATATCTTTGCGGTAAAACATGGCTACCGGACCGCTGTCCCAAGGCATGGCATATATTTTACCGTCCTTAGTAGCGTCAGACCACTTGAATTGGTTCATCTTGTCTTTGTAAGGCTTTACCTTCTCCGTCAAATCCGAGAGCCCGTTAATATCGACCATCTGCGCCATATGACTCGTCTCTAGGGTTACGACGTCAGGCACTTGATCGCCGGAATTGGCAGTCACGAGAAACTTTTGGTACAAATCCGAGCTCGCTATATCCTGGAACTCTACGTCGATATTCGGATACTGCTTCTTGAAGTCGTCCATGTTCAGCTTAAGAGCTTTATTCGAAGACTCCCAACCCCAGACAACCAGCTTTGCCGGCTTCGCTTCGGCTCCTTTCGATTGATCCGTTGTGGAGGAAGCGGCATTACCTTTGTCCGCACTGCCCGAGTCTCCATTGCTGCACCCAACGAGCGTCGAAGCCATTACCATCATCAGAGCGGCTCCGGCCGCTGCTTTCGTCGTCCATCTCGCCATTTTTCTTTGCCCCTTCCTAATGAACATGTGGAGTAGTATTGTGTTCATTATAGATGCTATGTAAGCACTTACAAACTGACAATTGTGGCGCTCACAGTGTTGATTTGTTAGCTTATCCGGGTGAAAACTGTGCGTTTAGGGGTGTATTTTTGTCTGCTGTCTGTACTCCGTCGGTGTAAGTCCCGTTTCCTTGCGAAACCATTTGCTGAAATATTTGGAATCGGGAATGCCTACGTGCTCTGCGATATCCTGCAGCCGCCATTCGGAGGATGCCAGCAGGGTCTGTGCCTGCTCCAAACGTCTCTTATCTATAAAATCCAGGAAGCTGACTCCGACCGAACGCTTGAAATGCAGACTGAAATAGCTGCGGCTCAGTCCGACATGATCGGCGACATCCGCAGCCGAGATAGGCTCATGAAGATGAGCAAGCATAAAGGCAACTGCCTCCACGATATTGTTGGGGCAGTCCGCTACAGACAGCCCGTAATCGCGCTTATAGCGATGCTGTAGCAAGAGCATTCGAATCGTCTCAAGCTTTTCCTCCGCACTCCGCAAGCCGTCCCGGACATTCGTGACAAGCTCCTCATCCGGAAGCTGAAGCTTTCGCAGCCAATCGCCGCATTCCGGATAGAGCTCTCGCGCAACTAGCAGAATGACGCCCTGCTCGCCAAGCTGAAAGCGTAATAGCCGGGATCCCCGTATTAATCGTTCAGGCATGCGATCGGCTAACCGCTCCGCGCTGCTTCCGGCCAGATGGATGACCGTGAGTGGGAAGCGCAGGAACGGATGCTTCTTTTCAAGGCGGCGCCACCATGATTGTACTTCGTTCTCCCCGTCGCCTGACAGCCAACCGATAAGCTGCTCTTTGAGCTCAGGCGACACATCCAGAGACGCTTCCGGCCGCAAAGGCGCAGTGGCTTGCTTGATCTCGGCTTGTAATCTGCTTAGATACGAATCGATTTCCTTCTCGTTGAAGGAAGTCTTCAACAGATATCCCGAAACCCCGTGCCTGATCCCTTCTTGCGCATATTTAAAATCGCTGTGACAGCTTACGAATAACACTTTCGTCTCGGGTGAAGCCTCTTTGATCTTCTTAAGCAGCTCCATTCCGTCCATTACGGGCATGGCAATATCACTAATAACCAAATCGGGATGATGCTTGCGGAACTCCTCCCATGCCGTCTCTCCGTTGGCAGCGTCAGCCACGACCTCCATGTCATACTTGCTCCAGTCGACTATTGCCTTCAAGCCCTGCCTGACGAGCGGCTCATCATCTGCAATAAGTACCTTGATCTGCTTATCCTGCATCCACGGTCTCCTCCTTATAAAGCGGCCATCGAATGGAAACTGTCGTACCTTTGCCTAGCTGAGAGTCAATGGCCAGTCCGTAAGACTCTCCGTAATGCAACTGGAATTTCTCATGCACATTGAACAGCCCCAGGCCCCCACGGCCTTTTCGCGGCGTGCCGGGTCTAATCACTTTCGGCACTTGCTCCGCAGGGATTCCCCGGCCATTATCCTTCAGAAGCAGAAGGCCAATCTCGCCCTCGCGGCACATCGTCAACGTAATATCCCCGCGCCCGTCCGTAAAGCCGTGATAGAAAATGTTTTCCAGCAGCGGCTGCAGCGTCATCCGAGGTATTAAGCAGTCTCGCAGGCTGTCGTCGCCTTCTACCCGGTAAGTGAAAACACTGCCGTAACGGTATCCTTGAATTTTCAGAAAATGCTCAATGCTCGACAGTTCCTGCTCAAAGGAAACGAGCTCCGCCGTTGAAGTTAAGCTGTTCTCCAGAAGCTGCGTCAGATGGAAGATCATTTGCGGCACCTCGTCCATGCCGGCCAGCTTTGCTTTCCATTGTATACTATTAAGCGTATTAAACATTAGGTGCGGATTGATTTGATAGTGCAGCATCTGCAGCTCCGCCTCCTTTTTCTTAACGGCCAGCCGCATATTAACCTGAAGGAGCTTTTGAATTTTGGAGGTCATGTCGTTAAAGCGTAAGCTTAACCTTCCCAGCTCATCGTTCGAGTCAACCGAAACTCTGGTTTCCAACTTACCGTTACTAACCAGGTTCATCGATTGGATAAGCCGTATAAGTGGTCTGGTTAAGGAAGAGGAAAACCAATTAGCCAGAAGCAGCGCAAGCAGCAGAGACAAGCAGCCGACGGCGATTGTATAGGAGCGTATGACCGATGAAGATTTGTAGAAGGTGCTCTTCGGGACGCGTACGTCAATCTTCCAGCCGTTCGTGTCCAGCGACTCCTGCCACCTTACATCGTCGTCCCTTGGCCTAAAGCTTTCGCTCGCGGTTTGGTATAATATTCGCCCCGCTCTGTCGGTAATAACAACGTTAGAATCCGTATCTTTCTCGAATCCGGCAATTAACTCCATGAATGCATTGGCTTTGAAATCAACCAGTAGTCGGGTATTGGCCGGAATTGCATACGCTTTCATAAGCGGCACAACGAGACTTAGCACATAGCTATAGCTTATGTTGTTGTAGTAGTCCGCTTGATGAAAGCCGACCCACTGCTCGCCCTGCGCACCTTGGGGGATGCTCCGCCACCAGGATAGCTCATGAAGCTTGTTCACTGCGATGGCCTGACTGGTACCGATGGTCATCCCGTCCGCAGGAACAATATAAATTCCTATTAAATCGTTATAGTTATGAGAATGTAAGAAGCTTTCCAAATTACGCTGTTCGACGACAACTTCATACGAGTCCGGATCGCCGAACCATTGATGCATGGGGTTGTATAAATAACCGATTACATCGTTTGAGATAATTTCCATGTTTTTCAGATTGGTATCCAGCGATTGCTTTAGCTGATGGACGGCATAGTCGCCGTACTTGCCGAATTGATCGTTTATGAGACCCGTTGATTTGTAGTAAGACAAGGCGCCCAGAGCGTTTAGAGGAATCATGGCAATCAGAAAAAACGTCACGACCATTTTGATTTGCAAACTCACATTCTTATAGAATCGATTTACAATATTCATCGGATAACCCCCTATGCAATAAGCAGAACTGCTCCTGCGTGACCCTTCGCTCATTCGAATTTAGTGCACTTTATTTTACAATGGTAGCACTTACAAAAGTATATCACAAATTTATACTTGCATCAGATGGGAGGGCGGCTGCCAATGGTTCAAACACGATGCGGGAAGCGGAACCGAATTGGGAGACTAGCAGAATTTCGGGGGACATGAGAGGAGTCTGTGAAAGCAAAATAGAGTTGGCCAAGCGCAGCTTTTGAGCTTCTCGGCATCTCCATTTTGTACAGTTTCGGAACGCACCGAGCTTCCGATTTCATGCTACTATGTTCGCTCGTGTACAGACTGCAGCCAACCTTTGATACGATCCGCGCGTTGAGCGCCCTCATCGTCAGCATATCACGCTTCATCTCAGCTTCGTTCGCATGATTCCGTATCGCGATCAGCTTGTGAATAGCCTTCCGGTAATTCCTACGTCATTTCCGGAAGGGTTGTCTGCTCATGATCTTAAACTATGCTGCCCATAGCACAGCGAGGCCGGCGAATCATTTTCGCGGCAGCCTCGTGGTGTAGTGTTCATTCAGCTCTTGTTACCCGTTAGTGCAGCGAAGGGCTACCGTGCTGCAGCCCTTTGATCACTAACTTGCGTATTCCGTTAGCGCAAGAACATTGATTTTAAACATACACCGTCTTTGCTAAAGCATGAGCTTTTAAATCGTTTTCCAGTTACGCATGGTTGAAGGTACGTTCAGCTTATAAAGATTGTTCGCAAGCTTTGAATTACGGACGCCATCACGAAGTAATAGGTAAACTTCCCCACCATGAATTCTAAAAAAGATAACGCTTACCTATTGCTACTGTAACGTAAGAGGATATGGCTGAGGTTATCGCGAATATCTATTATTAAGACGCCAAGGAATTTTTTTCATTCCAGTTAAACTGACTGAAGCCGCCAAGGCAGAATGGAGTAGAAAGCCTGTGAGAGAAGCCCAGTATGAGGACCTGAAGCGAACAGAGAAAACGAGCAAGATGCTGACCAGTCTATACTCGCCGTATTGTGATTTTATACTTTACCCGTCCAGCCGGGACCCTTCCATTACTCTTGCTATGCGTGTTCTGAAGCCTGCACAGCCCGGCTATATTCAAGCTGGCACCCATGGCTGGCATATGTCCATTGATGCCTTCGAGCATATGGAGCAGCCGTCGGAGGGTATAGAATACCTCACCCTGCAGGTGGATATGCGCGGTCGGGCATATTCAACTGGAAATCCCGACTGCAACGGCTGGGAACTGTATGACGTAATTGATGCAGTGAACTACGCAAGAGAGCACTATTCCGAGTTCATCCTTGATCCAGAGGTGGTCTACTTCGAGTCGGGAAGCGGCGGCGGCGGCAATGCATTTGCGCTAGCAGGGAAATTCCCGGACTTTTTCGCGGCGGTTAATGCACTGTACGGCATCTCGGATTACGCCCTGTGGTATGAGAATGACAGCGTAGGTGAATTCCGTGATGAGCTGGATGTTTGGGTTGGCTCCCCCCCTGAGGCAGACAGGATGGCATATGACGCCCGCAGCGGCATTACTACCGTAGGAAATTTGCTGACTCCCCTCTTTGCGGCGCACGGAGAGACAGATGTTCGGGTGCCGTCGGAGCATTCCCGGCTTTTTATCAAAAAGGCGGAGGAACTCGGCAAAAAAGATCTAGTGAGCTATTACGAGATGGAAGGTGTGGGAACCCGCAGTCATCTTGGTAATATAACGCAGGAGCAGCATTTACGAATGAATACACTGGCGAGTGAGAATCTGGCTGCACATCGAAATCCCGTGCAACTCCCCCGCAAGGGAGTACTGGTAGTAGCCGGCTATCTGTTCACCAAAGCATTCTCTGTTGTACTGGATTCTATTGACAAGGTGGCGCATCTCAATTACGACCTAGAAAAGAAGAGCTTCACTCTGGATTGCGCAGTGCCATGCGGCTTCACCCTGCAACTCCATGCTGTGGTTGACTGAGCTGGGTATTGAATGTAAAAAAGGAACTATTCCTGTATTGAATTAAAAATGCAG
Source organism: Paenibacillus gyeongsangnamensis (assembly GCF_027533625.1). GTDB lineage: Bacteria > Bacillota > Bacilli > Paenibacillales > NBRC-103111 > Paenibacillus_G > Paenibacillus_G gyeongsangnamensis. The sequence goes on from NZ_JAQAGZ010000002.1 coordinate 286,306, forward strand.
ATTGCAAAACAATATGCGCAACGCCTCCTGTATTTGATTCTCGTAAGTAGACCAATATGTCTCCAGGCTGACAATTTGAAATTTCGTTGAAAGTTAACATCGCCACCTTGTAGGCGATGTTTTTTTATGTTCAATATGTCGCGGTCATACTGCAGTAATGGGATAAAGTTCTTGTCATTTATGATATCAAGTTCTTGTCAACCGACATCAACTATGCTGACAGTTAGCGTAACGAGGCCGCCGATCATGGCGGCAACCCCGTGCTGGAAAATTGTGTTCCTTAACTTACTCCGAGATTGGACGCAAAATCGCAACAGAAATCTGTCCGTCTAAGGGCCTGTTACGAATTTTGCTGCTTTTAATCTGGACTCTACCTTGGTTTTGCTTTGCGTGGGATGATAAGACCCATGAACAAAAACAAAAAACCCGTGTAGCCTTTGACTTCGATCTCTTCAAAAATGTCTCTAGTATTGATGCATCCTTCTTTCATTCGTAAGCGAACGTAATTGTCAGCTGAAAATCCGGCTACATAATCATTTAATTTCCGGCCACTCGGCATAATGACCAGATTCTTCTGGTAAGCGTCGGTCATCATTGGTCCATGGCATTTGGAGATGTTTGCGGGTTTTTGAGGGCAGGCAGCAGAATGCCGTCGATTAGCGCAGTGAAGAAACGCTTGTCGAACGGTTTGCGCAGGATGAGTCCGCGAAAAGAAGCCATTGAAGTAATGACCTGGCAAGCCATCTCAATGTCCGCGTGAGCGGGAATTTCACCGCGGCCGACGGCTCGGTGCATGAGCTCGCGGTTCACGACAACCCACGGCTCGAAAATCCCGGCGTTTACCGCTTCTGGATGCTGCGAGAAAAAGGAGCCTAGGCCCGCGATGACTCGAAGTTTGCGCTCACCTTCCTCGATCGATTGCGGCTTCAAAAGCGCGAGGAAATCATCGCGCAAGGTTCCTGTATCGGGCAAGCAGTCGAGCTCAAGATGATTTCGGTTCATCCAGGTCAAGGCGTCTCGGACTAATTCTGCCTTGGAAGACCAGCGGCGGTACACCGTCGCCTTCCCAGCCTTCGCTCGAGCCGCGACCAAGTCCATTGTCATACCATCAAAACCCGCTTCGGCGAGGATGTCGATTGCCGCCTGCTGCGGCAGCAGCGATAATGTGGATATTGCGAACAGCGGCCCCCAAGCTGTCTTGGAGGAAGGATCCGAGAACATCCTCAAGCCAAGCGATATAGTGTATAATTTTATATCGTTTAAATAAAAGGATGGCCGTGATTTGTTTTTTCATTTATCTTCCTCCAAGAATATAATAGCCTCTCAGCAATCGTCGAGGCAGTTTGGACAGGCTTTACTCTTCATTTATATGGAATTGTCATCAAATCATTTATGTATTTGCACGGTTTGTCCTTCTTTGGGCCATAGTATATCACCGTTGAAAATTTTTCGTGCCGCTTCCACACACCCGTTAACACGCGCGTGAGGGCCATGAATAAGCAGCAATTGTTCTACGCCTGCAGCAACGGCAATGCGGGCGGCATCTTGTGCTCCGGAATGAAGGGACTCATTATTGGACGGATCTCCCGCACCCGGTCCCAGAGCCGCTTCATGCACCAGAAGTTTGCTGCCCCTAACAAACTCCGCGATGGGAGGGTGATACGCAGTATCGCCGGTGAATGAAATTACGGCTCCGCTATTGTTATCGGTAAACCGATAACATAACCCGGGTACCGGATGTATGGTACCGCAAGTCTCCAGCCGGAACTCTGAAGTTTCATAGGATTCTCCGGCCTCAAGGGGAATCAACTCCGGCTTCCCTGCTTTAACGATATATCTCCCTTGATTTAGAAACTCCAGCGTCCGATTGATCGTAAGCTCTAAATCTCTTTTCGGACCCACGATCTTCAATCCTCTTAGATCTTTCTTTTTCATCAGGATATAGAACAATAATGAAGGTAACGATAAGTAGTGGTCCTGGTGAAAATGTGTGAAAACAAGATGCTCGATTGAAGTCGGTTCTATACTGAGCTTGCGTAAATTTTCAGTCACTTTCCAGCCGGTATCAACCAAAATACGATCGTTAATTAACATACTGGCTGTGTCGCTCCCTACTTCGGGTACAGCACTGGAAGTGCCTAAAAAAGTAATTCTTGTTGTTAAGTCCTCCATAAAATTACCTCCACGTTAACGAGATTCAATTTTTATTAAAAATTAATAGTCACTTTACGGATTATTCGCTTACGAACGTTCTCCGCTTTGTCCTGACAGCGAATGACGTTGAACCGTCGTTTGTGTCGTGAGCATGTGCGGTTGCTCCCCAAGCTGCGGTGCCTCTTGCGTATGATCCGACTCCTTCCCGGTCGTTATGTCTTTAAATTCCCTGCAAAATAAGCGAATATCCGCCCCCATACAAAACACCTCTACATTCATGTCTTCCGGCTCCAGCGGGTTTAGACCAGGAACCATTTTTTTCCCGCCGTTTCCTCCTTTATAATACAGAGCAATATGATCCGGTTCTTGAATGAGGGCTGATAGGATCGGTCCCACTTAAACAGCAGAAATCCGATGATCCATGGGGAAGCCATCAACCAGCCCATCAGATTTTCTTTCCGTCTTCTTTTTTTTACGGACCTGACCAGCATGACTTGGGCAGCGGCTGACTTTTCAGCATATTAACCCTTTGCCTTGTTTTCCTGGATGATTTTGTTCAGCTCGTTTTCTGCGGCTTTCCAGCCCTGCTCCACCGATACCTTGCCGCTGTACATTTGATCCAATGCGTCCTTAATGACACGCTGCACCTCGGGGTACGATACCCATTCGCTGAAAACCATAGGCTTCGCATAGCTTAAACAACGTTGGAACGCCTTAAGATTGGCAGGCTTGTCCGAGCTGAAAAACGGATCCTGCGCTTCGCCGTAAGTCGGAATATAGACGCCTTTCTCAGCATACACCTGCTGCGACTCCTTGCTCGTCAACTGCTCCAGCAGCTGGATAATTTCTGCCTTTGCTTTCGTATTCGGACCGACAATATAGCCAAGCACGTTGGAGGATACGAACCTTTTGTTCGTGTTCGGGGAAAACGGAATTTCCGCTACATCCCATTCAAAATCTTTAATTGCGCGGTATTTGGGCATCGTATAGTTGCCGACGTTCATCATTGCAATTTTACCCGTCATAAATAAATCGTCAACGCTTTGATCCTTGATGAAAGCTGGTGTTGGAGACACTTTATCCTTCACCGCCAAATCAGTCAAAAACTGCATTGCTTGAATGCCTTCCTTGCTGGCAATCGTGCATTGATCCCCAGCCTGATTGAACAACTCTGCTCCGTTCGACCACAAATATTCAAAGGTGGGCAAACGATTGACCGGCACCAAATAGCCGTACTGGGTAATGTCGTTCCCTGATCGCTTGGTCAATTTGATTGCAATGTCGCGAAGATCGTTCCAGGACCATGATTTTTCGATTTCCGAAGGCAGCTTGAGCCCTTCTTTTTGAATCAATGTTTTATTGAAGACGATTCCCGTGCTGTCCACTCCGAAAGGAACGCCTCTGGTTTGGCCTTTATATTGGTACGTTTGCACGAAAACACTGTTCATCTTTGCCAGGTTTTGCTGTAGCTTCGCGGAGTTTTTCACTTCCTGCGTAATATCGGCCGCCTGTTTTGCCCGGGCGAACGTTTCGAAATTAGGACGGGTCATTACAAACAGATCGGGGCCTGTACCCCCGGCAATACTGATCGGCAGCTTTTTCCAATAATCATCATACGGAAAATATTGTACAGTGACGTTCAGGTCGGGAAATGCTTTTTTAAATTGGGCGACTTGCGCGTCGATAACTTCTTTGGCTTCCGATGTCCATGTTTGGAACACGAGATCGGTTACTTTGCCGTTGCTCGTGCCGACTTTGGCACAAGCGGCTAGGATGCCGCCCATCGAGGAAAGCATCATCAAACCTCCCGCCATTTGCGTTCCCTTTACCAAAAAATCTCTGCGTGACAGCTTCGTTTCTTTTTCGTTCATGAGCTTGCAGCCTCCTTCGATTATACAATAGTTGTATGACCGTCTTTCGGCCATTCGACTGATTTTGAAAATATTTGGCTTGCGACCTGCACGCATTCATCCGCAGTGCTCAAGGGACCGTGGATCAAAAGCAGCTTTTCCACCTGCGCAGCCTCGGCAATCCGTGCGGCGTCAACAGCGCCTGAATGCAGTGCCGGGTTGTTATTCATATCGACAGCAATCGGACCTCGTGAAGCTTCATGAATAAGTAAAGAGCTGCCTTTTACATGGTCTGCGATGGGAGGATGGTAAGCCGTATCGCCGGTGAACGAAAAGACGCGTTCCGATAGCTTGTCCGTAAACCGATAGCATAGACCTTGCACCGGATGCACGGTTTCACAGGTATGCAATACAAAGTTTTCATCCTCGTATGAATCTCCGGGTTGAAGTGGAATCAGGGTTGGGGTTCCTCTATCCTCGAAAAACCGTTCGAATTGCAAAAACTGTTGAGCAAGCTTAACCACCTTCTCCAGGTCGTCCGCCGGCCCGACAATTTTGAGACTTGCCAAATCCTTCCGTTTCATGGTGAAGTAAAAAATGAGCGCCGGCAGCGACAAATAATGATCATGATGTATGTGGGTAAAGAAAAGATACTCGATGTTCAAAGGATCTATCTCGTACTTTCTTAAATTGGGAATGACAGACCACCCCGTATCCACCAAATACTTGCCATTGATAACAAAACTGGCTGTATCGCTTCCCAAATCGGGAACCGCAGTGGATGTTCCCAAAAATGTGATTGTCGTTTGATTATTTATGCTGCTCAAAATCGTACACCGCCTATTCTTGGTTTAATTTCTTTCACTCTATATAGTAGAGATGATTTGTTAATTATGTGTCAAATTTGAATGAAAAATTTGTTAAATACGGTCATTTTGATTATTATCAATCATTTAGAGGGATGATCGTCGTGGCTAAAAAAAGACGGCAGGAGCTAGTCAACCTGCTTAAAACGAATATGTTAATGAATGTTCAGGATTTATGCGTCCGATTAAACGCGTCTCCGGCAACGATCCGCCGGGAATTGATAGAGCTTGAAAAACTGGGACTGATTAAGCGGGTAAGTGGGGGAGCTTGCTTCCGTTATCGGGAGATTCGGCTAGCAGCCAATATGCGAGCCTCTTGAACGACCCTTACTTGCCGTATAAAAAATCAATTGCCCGTGCTGCAGTCTCGCTGGTAAAAGAAGGAGATACCGTATTTATCGATGCCGTCTCGACCAAAAATCAAATTGCAGACTTGCTCGTCTCTTCACCAATATATCGATCGTTACGAATAGCGTTGAAATAGCGTATAAGTTCGTCCGCAGAAGATGTTTCGGTTTTTGTAAGCGGCGGATCGGTCAATGAAACCATTTCCGACGGGAGCATTGTAGGGCAATTGGCGGAGATGATGATTTCGCAGTTTCTGGGGAAATAAATGCTTTGTTGGCAGTTCGGGGGTAGATACGAAACACAGCCTTACGGACCCTTATTTGTCCGTTGCCAGCATTAAAGCCAAAATGATCGAGAACTCGTCCCAAGTTGTTCTGATTGCGGATCACAGTAAATTCGGCAAGGTAAATAAAGCTTTTGTAACTTCGATTGATAAAATACAACATGTCATTACAAACGACCGGGTTTGCGTCAGGACTGCTTGATTAATCTCATTCGGTTCTAGATAACTCCCAATAGCTTAAAGAGGTTGTTCGATTATCTTCGGCAGACTCATGGATTTGTTGTATTGAACTCTTGTTTCTCAAGAGTTGCCCTCTTTTGGCCTAATTCGCGTCAACTTGTGATGGCGAGTTTGAATTGGCTAATGTTCTTGTCGTTCGCCAGGTATTTAAAAAATACCGGCTTTCGAAAAATTCGCGCCAAATAAAAAAAGACACCTCACGGTGTCAGTTTATTTGTTTTGGGGTGACTTTAAATAGAGGGGCCATTTCCAGCTTCCTTATAATAATAGTATAACTCCCAATAAATACACGGTCGCATTCCATTGAATTTGCGCCAGCGCACTCGAAAACTGTTCGGCCATCGTAGGCATGGCGATGTTGACGATCCCGACATCGAACGTCGACATCAGCGTCCCCATATTCACTACATACAGTATGCCCCAGCGGTTCGAATGGCTTGCGCCGTCACCTTAATGTTCATTTCCGGAGAAGTCCGAGTTCAACACCACTTCTTTACTGCTTCTGGACGATTCATAGATCGCAAGGATCAGCTCGACGGATTTGCGCGCATCTTCACCCGAAACGAGCGGAGCTCGATCATCGCGAATCGCCCGAATCATATCGTCCAGCAAAATGTAATGCCCGTCGCTGGCGATTTTGCTCGGATCGCTGCCGGAATACACCATCCCCTCCACTTGCGGCATCTCTTCATCACTTCCTGCGAATTTCCATTGCTTAAACCCGCTATCCCCGAAAATAATGGTGCCATTCTCACCGTGCAGCTCGAAACGTGTCTCCTGACTGGGAAAGACGGATGTCGTGCCTTGAATGACGCCGAACGCTCCGTTCTTGTATTTCAGCACGGCGACAGCCGTATCCTCGACTTCGATGTCGCGAAGCAGCGGAGCGGAATAAGCGAATACAGAATGTACGTCTCCCGCCAGCCATTGGATCAGATCGATGCCGTGCACCCCCTGATTCATAAGGGCGCCGCCGCCGTCGAGCGCCCAAGTCCCTCTCCACCCGGCGCTGCGGTAATATTCCGGGCTGCGGTAATATTTTAAATAGGCGTCGCCCAGTACAAGCTTGCCGAGCTTTCCTTCTTCGATAGACCTTTTGGCGACGATGGACGCGGGCATGACCCTCCGTTGAAACACACAGCCGAGCTTCACATTGCTTCGCTTACACGCCTCTATCATTTGAGTCATTTTTTCACTTGTGATTTCCAGCGGTTTCTCGCAAAACACATGCTTACCGGCTTGCGCTGAAGCAATCGTCACTTCCCCATGCATACCGCTGGGCACCGCCACCGATATGACATCAATATCGCCCTGCTTCAGCATTTGTTCGTAATCGGTATAAACGTACGGGATGGCGTATTCTTCGGCCATCTTATTCGCTTTGTCCTTCTCTACGTCGGCGATAGCGACTAGCTCCGCATCCGGATGGCCGGCAATCGCTTTCGCATGAAACGGGGCGATCACTCCGGCCCCGACAATGGCAAATCTCATTTTGTCCGTCATGTATTGGTTCTCCTATTCATTCCACACCGAAAAGCCGGTGCAGATATTTGCACGCTAAACTCGTTTCCTCTTCAAAATTTTTCCACAAGCATTCGATCGAAATGCGGCTGTCATATTCGGCGCGACGGATGCAATCAAGGAAGACGGGATATGGGTAGTCGCCCAAGCCCGGCGCGTACCGGCTATCCGAAACGTGAACATGTCTGATCCATTCTTTATGCCGCACGATATTTTCCAAAGGCTCGTTTTCCTTGTACATATGATAGAAGTCCGCCAATACGCGTATCGATTTCCGATTCACTTTTTCGGCGAAATGGACCGCTTCCGGGACACTGTTGATGATATTCGATTCCGTCCTGTTGAGCGGTTCGATCACGATCGTAATACCGGCCGGATCCGCGAGATCCGCGAGTGTATCGAGGAACTGCACAATTTGTTCTTCCCCTTTTGCCCGCGGAAATCCTTCCGGCAATGTTCTCGAGCCGCCGCTTCCGAATACGATCGTGTCAGCGCCGACCGCTTTGACTCTTTCCAACGCTTTTTCCAAATAGCGCTGCACTCTTTCGCCGTCCACATTATCGCCTACGATTTTCAAATCGCGCGGAAGCAAAATGTTAAACGATTCGATGGGAAGCGGGCTCTCCCGATACTGCTCCAGAACATCCCGCACCTCGGAATCGCTTTGTTCCGGCTGTAAAGAAACGACTGTACATTCGATAAAATCGAACCCGGCCTGTTTCACAATCCCGGCCTTGTCAATGGGTGCGCATACGCCGAATTTCATCGCATTGTCTCCTCTCATATGTACAGGACGGCGTCACGAAGTAACGTGAAGCCGTCCTAAATTTGGAATGTTATACCCGTTATGAACCGGTCACAACCTCTTTCTTCATTAACGGAATCGATATGGACGTTCCAGAGTCGGAAGATTGGTGTGCGGCTAACGACACCTGCAGCGTTCTCGCCGCTTCCTCATATGGCGCCAAAATGCCGGAGGCGTCCTTCGTAAGCACTGCATGAATGAACGCATCGTCCTGCTCTTTGTAGAAATTCACTTTGCTCTTGTAAGTGACGGTCTTATCCTTCTCCATAATCGTCAAAGTCGTGCCGTCAAGGGTGACCCGGAAGCCGCGTCCTATCACTTCCAAACTGGAACGTCCGTCGGGCTGCTCTACGAAGGAGGTGTCGAGATGGCCGACCGCTCCGGAGGCGAAACGCAGATTAACGGAATACACGTCGGGGATGTCGATTCCCGGTACATCCTCCATGACCCGGAGAGCCATATCCGCCGAAACCTTGTTGACGTCTCCGGCCAAGTAAAGCATTAAATCCAAATTATGCGTCGTTTGCTCGATCAGCTGTCCGCCGGATTTAGCCATCTCCCGCCACCAAGGAACGGTTACCAAAGAACCGAAGCGGTGAGCGCGCACCATGGCGATCTTCTTGCCTTGCAGATACTCCCTGGCCTTCGTTACCGTATCGAGATAACGCAAGCAATAACCGGTTCCGGCGATGATTCCGGCCTTTTGAATGGCTTTTGCCTTCCGTTCCACCGTTTCCATATCGAGGCCGACCGGCTTTTCCACGAACAGATGGATGCCGCGTGCAGCCGCTTTTTCTTCCATATCACCATGTGCAAACGGAGGCACGCAGAGGAACAAAGCGTCGATCTCTACACTATCCAGCATTGCATCAAAATCCGTATACGGAACGACGTTGTACTGCTGAGCGGCTTTCTCGGCGCTTGCTTTGACAATGTCGCAAACGGCGACAAGCTCCGCTTCGTCGTTTTCCTGCAAATTTTTCAAATGCTCGGCGGCGATGCCGCCAACCCCTACTACCGCTACACGCACCATATCGATGTCCTCCTTTGACTTTTGCTCTACACTTCGGCCCATAGCCGTTTGGCGTTTTCCATTCCGATTCTGGAGCCTATACGGCAGTCTTCCATCCCCTCAAATTCGATGGATATATAACCGTCATAGCCCGAGCTTTTGATAATGCGAATGACTTCCGGCATATCGATGTCGCCTTGCCCTACGATTGCGCCGCGCAAATAATTGCCTGCCGACGTCTGAAACCACCCTTCGCCAGGGTTGCGATACGATGGACGAAGGTAGAAATCCTTCAAGTGGACGATGGAAGCGTAGCCGATATTTTTTTTGACTGCCGACACCGAATCTTCGTCAACACACATGAAATTGCCGATATCCAGCGTCGTTTTATAATTGCTTCGATTGACGGCATGAATGAGCCTTTGCACCCTGTCGCTCGATTGTATGAAGTACCCGTGGTTTTCGACGCTTGTCGTAATTCCGTACTGATGCGCATAATCGGCGATGGTGCGGGCCGCATACACCAAGCTATCCAAGTCCTCTTCCATTTGCAATACCGTACATTCGGGTTTTGGCCGAAAAGCGATGTCGTGCCGCATCGTCGATACGCCGAGACGGCGCGCGATATCGACATGGTTTTTGACGCGTTCGATTTCGGCCTCGTACTCGACTGCGGTCGGCTTAATGAAATTGGAGGACACGTTGTAGCTCGATACGTCGATGCCCTTTTCGTTCGCCTTGTGCACGATGGCGTCGGCCAGGTCCGGCGTTTCCTCAAGATTGAAACCGTGGGGGGAAATTTCCACATGTTCCCCGCCATTGTCGGCGATCCATTCGATGACCTGCAGAACATCCATTTCGCCGGATTTGATCGCCCGGGATAAGCTGTATGTACTTAAGCCGATTTTCAAGTTCTATGCCTCCTATGAATCGAGTTATCGCGCTTCCCCGCTAATGATAAAATCCAAATGTCTGGACGTATCGTAGATCAGTTGTTCCGCAGTGCTGGCATAGGCGTCAAGCTCCGCTGTCAGTGTATCGGCATAGCCGATATCAAGCAGCGCCTCCCTTACCCGTGCCCAAGGCACATCGCCCGCCAAAAGCGGAACGAAGCCGTTGTAATTGCCTACATTCGGTTTAAAATCTTTCACATGAACTTTCTTGATGCGGTGGCCGAGGATGCGGATCCATTGATCCGGAAAACCGACTATAAGCGTATTTCCTACATCGTAGTAGGCGGCGGCAAACGGAGATTGAAGCTCATCGATATAACGCGCCATCTCCAAAGGAGACTGCAGAAATTTGTTCCACACGTTTTCGATTCCGATATAGATGCCGCGCGCTTCGGCGTCCGGCACTAGCTTTTGCAGCTCCTGTTGACTGCGGGTATAGCATACGTCATAAGAAACTTCATCGTTGACCCTCCCCGGGACGACGAGAATCGTATCGATCCCAAGCAGCGATGCGAGCTCCAGCTGCTTCTGCACGGCCCGCCGGCCCGCAGCCCGTACGGATTCGTCATTCGAGGTCAGCGGGTATTTGCCGAGCAGGCCAGTGGACAAGCTGCGCAGCTGCAGGCCGTAATGGCGCGCCATAGCGCCGATCGCCTCGGCCTCCGCTGCGGTTGTGTCCATCGTCAGCCCAACCCCGCCCGGCTCGTATACGTTCAATTCCACCGTTTCGTATCCGGCTTTTTGGCATGTTGCGAAAATCGTTTCCAGTGGAGTTCCAGTCGGAAAACACCATTGATTGATACCCTTAAGCATCTCAATCTCGCCTCCACATCATAGTCAAGATTCGAGCGTGACAGTGCGTCGTCGCGCTCTTATATTATTATATTATGGTATTATTTCAAATTATTCGACCAAGCTTCGGCGCGCTTCTGCAGATCGTCGAGGAATGTTTTCGCATCCGGCGCGTTGCCTTGGGCCGCTTGGCTGGCGTATCCGTTGATGGCCGGCACGATATCGCTCAAGAAGAACGGATTCGCTTCGTCCATCAGTTCGGAGTGGGCGACGTCGGCGATTTTCAAAGCTTCTTTTACAAACTTGTCTTCGGCCGTTATGAAATCCGGATTTTTCAGCGTCGGCGTATAGGCAAAATATTTGTAGTTATGCTTTTGCGTTTCCGGGCCGGCGAGGAACTTCATGACTTCCCAGGCGGCTTTTTCGTCCTTAACGTCTTTGGCCATGATGAACGGGTCGACGGCAACCCAGCTCTCGCCTTTCGGTCCGATATTCATGGCCGGCACGAAGCGGTCTATGATGTCTTTGTTTTTATTGACGCGGAAGTCGCTCATTGTAGTCCCGCCGGTTTGGTCGAGACCAATCGCGATACTGTTTTTCGCAATACCGAAGCTTTCTGCGCCTTGCGCGTTTACGAATCCCGGAGGTGCAAGAGGCGCCATTTCTTTTAGCCACTCGACCACCTTGACCATTTCCGGGCTGTTCAGCTGCCATTTGATGTGTTTCATATCGCTTAGGCTGCCTTCAGCGCCTTTGGCGCCGAAAGCCAGCGTCAGGCCGACAATAGTGGAGCCGTTAAGAGAGTTGCCTGACCAATAAACGCCGTAGTTTTGTTCTCCGGTTTTCGGATTTTTGCCCGTCATTTTCTTGGCAGCGTTCATAATTTCGTCCGGTGTCGCTTTGCTGGATAACGGCTTTACTCCCCAATCGTCAAACAGCTTCTTGTCATAAATCGTCATCCGTCTGCCGAGTACGGCGGGAATTCCGAACTGGTGCGTTTTGTCAAGAGATTTGGTACTGTACGAATTGTTCCAGACGCCATCCAAATAAATTTTCGGATCGAAGCCGGAATCCGCTTTAATCAAATCGTCGATGTCCCGCAGCAGTCCTTGTTGATACCACTGGGCCGCATACGCTCCCCCGGTGTACAGCAGGTCCACGTCCTTGGAAAGCAGCATCGCGTACTGCTTAGCCTTCGCATTTTCCCAAGGAATCTGATAAATTTCCAGCTTAATGTTGGGGTACATCTTATTGAACGTTTCTTTCAGAAATTGATTGAGCCCAACGCTCTCGGCGCCGGTCTGGGCATCAATGCCGTTATCGAGCGTCCATCCGGCTAACGCAACCCTGACCGTGCCGGCCATATCGGACTTTTTGGCGACCGGCTCGGTTTGCTCCCCATCACCGGAACTGGATGATGAACAAGCGGCGATTGACAGCGTCAGCAGGATCGAGATCAAGACAAGCAACGCTTTTTTCATCGGCTTATTAACTCCCTTCGGTTTGTTTTACCCAAGATGGCTTACATGCTTAACTCCGTCGTTATCTGCCTCTGCCCTACATCGCATTCACCCCCACCGTAATGAAACCAGGACGACTTATTGCTTGATCCCGGTCAGAGCAATACTTTCGATGATATATCTTTGTAAAAACAGATATACGACGACGACGGGCACGAGACTGACGGTGGTGGCGGCCATGATGATGGACGGGAGCTTGTTGATGCCGTTGTTATATGTGAACATCGCAAGCCCAAGCTGTATCGTATATTTCGCCGGTGATTTCAGCGCAAGCAGCGGCCAGAGCAGGTCATTCCATACCCCAAGGAACAACAAAATGATCATCGTGGCAACAATCGGCGTACACAAAGGGAAGTAGATTTTGCCGAATACCGAAAATTCCCCGGCTCCGTCAATAATGGCTGCCTCCCGCAAGCTGGAGGGCAGCTGGTCAATAAACGCTTTCGCCATGAAGGTGCCGAACGCATAGTGCATTGCCGGCAAGTAAAACGCCCAGTACGTATCGATCAGCTTCATGCTGCTGAACAACAAGTATTGTGGAATCATCGTCATTTCAAACGGAATCATGAGCGTGCTCAGTGCTAACACCAAGACGAAGTTCGAGCCTATGAACCTGATCTTGGACAGGGCATAGCCGGATAATAATGCTGACATGACGCTCACAACAATGACGCCGGCAACAACCGTCAGCGAATTGAAAATGTATTTCAGCATCGGCACATTCGTGAAAGCCGCCCGGTAATTTTTGAGTGACGGATCGAGCGGCCAAAATCGTGGCGGAAATCCGAGCTCAAGTCTTGCCGCCCAGTCGAAGCTTGTACTGATCATCCAGATGAGCGGAATGATCATAACCAGCGATCCCAGCGATAGCAAGATGACCAATATCCTTTGCATGGCGGCGTCTCGGCGCTTTTTAGAGCCCGTCTTATGAACAATCGATGTTCCCGGCATGCTTCACCCCTCCTTTAATCGAAGCTGTCTTTTTGCCTGTTAAGGCGCATCAGCAGTACCGTCAAGATGAGAATGACGATGAAGAGCAGGTAGGATGCCGCCGTCGCGAGACCCATTTGACCGGCCAAAAAGGCGTTTCGATAAATGTACATCACCGAGGTCAGCATCGTTCCACTCGGATTGCCGGCCGTCCCGCCGATGAGCCACACATCCGTAAATCGCTTCATGCTGCCTATTGTTCCCATGACGATCATAAAGACGAAAATCGGCCGCATATACGGAATGGTAATGTACCACCACTTTTTCAACCCGGCGGCGCCGTCCACTTCGGCAGCTTCGTATAAATCGCGGGGGACGCTTTGCAATCCGGCGATGAAAATGATCGTGTTGTAGCCGAGCGCTCCCCACAGACTCATTAACACGATGCTGATTTGTGAAAACCGCGGATCCGTAAACCAGCCGATTGGACCAATCCCAACGGCCCCCAGTACGAAGTTGAGCAGTCCTTGCTTCGTCGGGAAAAATAAAAAGCTGAACAACAGCGTCGTCGCCACCGCGGAAATAACGTTGGGCAGAAAAAATATGCCTTTGAAGAAGTTTTTCCCTTTCACCCATTTAACGCTGTTGATCATGCTAGCCAATACGAATGAGACGATGATACCGAGCGAAACAGATAAAATGCCCATATAAATCGTGTTGAATAACGATTTCCAAAAGATCGGATCGTTTAGTGCATAATTATAGTTGGACCATCCGACCCATTTGCCGGCAAGTGTGGCGCCCGACGTTTGATTGAAGCTTAAATACAAAGCGGAAAACATCGGATAAATGGCAAAGACCAAAATTCCGAGTACCAAGGGCGCTACGAACACATAGCCCATCCTGTTATTGCGCTCTTTTACCCTTCTCCTTCTTCGTGCCGGATCGGGCATCCGAACCGAAGCCGTCTGTGCAGAAACGGCCATCAGCTTCACCTCCTAATTAGTGTGTCGACGGTATAGCAACCGGCTTACCCATCGCAACCGATTCATCGATGGCGAAACACAGCTCCATCGATTTATAGGCATCGAAGAAATCGCATCGCGTTTTCCTATTGCTCTTAACCGCTTCTACAAAATCATTGATTTCATGCACGAACGGATGATGGGAGACATCGCCGCTATCGGGAAGAATGGTCGGCACGGTCGCATAATCGGTTTGGCCGGGAAGTTTGTGAGTGAACAGTTGATTGTTCATTACGGATCCCTTTTCCCCGAGAAGATGGATGTTGAATTTATAAGGAGTCCTACATTCCAAGGAGGAAGAAACTTTGGCGACGCCGCCATTTGCCAGCTTCATAATGGCGATGGTGTTCGGATCGAATTCGTATTCCGAATCGGACCATGTGCTGCAAGAGTAGGCTGTCACTTCCTCGACATCGCCGGCAAAATACCGGACGGCGTCGACTGCGTGACAACCTGCGGAAAGGATACTGCTCCCTCCCAACGCCTTCTTGCTGCTCCAACGATATTGGCCGTATTGCGGGCCGATATGATGCCAGTAATCGATTTGCGCCATAAAGACACGTCCAAGGGCATCGTCATCGATCAGCGATTTGATCGTTTCGAAGGCCGGATTCCAGCGCAGCACGAAGCTGGCCACGGTCGTCACCGGATGCTCCTTTAGCGCTTGCGCCATTGCAATTAGACTTGCTTTTTCCATTGTCAACGGCTTTTCGATCACGATATGCTTGCCGTATTTCGCCGCCAAAATCGTTTGCTCGGCACGTATGTCGGGTGTCGAGCAAAGGACGACGGCATCGACTTGCGGATCCCGAACAACGAGCTCGTAGGAATCGCATATGGTTGAATCGATGCCAAGCTCGGCCAGTCGCACCTTGGCTTGAACGGGATTTCGCGTGACAACTCCGTAAACTTCTGCGTCCGGGTGATTTCGAATCGCCTTCAAGTATTCTCCCGCCACCCAACCAGTACCGACAACTGCAAATTTTATCGCCATATTGAGATCACCTTCCAGTGTATAAATGAAAGCTTCTTATACAGGAAATCTGATTGCGTTAGGCCGAGTCCACGCCATATGTTGAATGAACCCTTCGGCATAGGTGCACCCAGCTTGAATTCCCCTCATCTTACCGAGCGTTTCGACGAAACCCAAAATATCGACATGATCGTGTTCCTTTAACCAGGTCAGCTGGCTTTGATGCTTCCGCAGCATTCGGAGCTTCGTTTCAAATGTATCGGTGACATCGACGTAAATCGTCGGCTGAAAATCAATCCCGGATAAATTGTCCATATAATATAAAGCTGGCACTTTTTTGGCGATCGGGAAGCGGTCGGAGAATGCCGGCAACGTGGCCGTAAACGTTGTGTCAAACACGAGCTTGCTGACGGCGACGTGATCCGGCATGTAATCATTGGGTGCATGAGTAATGACCATATCCGGCTGAACCGATCGGATCAGGTCGATGAATGTCGTTTTTACGGATTCGTCTTCAGAGGAAATTTCCCCGTCTCTGAGCCCTAGACTTATGACCGGGCAGCCGATCAGCTCACCCGCCTGCTGCGCCTCGCCCTTCCGGATTACGATCAACTCGTCCGCGGGAATTACATAATGGCCCTTGTCACCGGTGCTGGCGTGGCACAGTACGACCTCATGTCCGGCCTGCTTCATCTTCGCCAGCGTTCCGGCACATGAAATTTCCAGATCGTCCGGATGTGCGCCAATAGCAAGAATGTTCATCGCACGCTCTCCATTCGCGTCAATTCAGCTCCGCTGTCAGCGGTCCGGCCAATTCTTGAAGAAAGAACAGCTTGCCCGGAAGCGTCGGCATGTAGGAGGAAGGCACCCAAGGCGAAGGGCCGTAGCGCAGCGTCGTCCAAAGCGACATCCCCTGCCACATCATCCCCCGCCCCATCGCTCCGTCGGCCCCGCCGATGGCATAATCCGCTTGTAGGAATAAGCCCGGACCGATCGTATTGGCATAGCACGGCACGAGGGTCGTCCGGCTTTTGAAGCTGGTGATCGCATTCTGCTCGACGGTTAACGGATGCAGGTTGGCGCCCACACGATGCGTCTGTGCCGCCCACTCTTGATCGCCAGCGAATTCAGCGGCAAAGTGTGGCTCCCAAAAAGCGATGTGAAACACCCGGCCGATGCCGTAAACGACAATTAATTTGGCTCCTTGCGACTTCAGATCGTTGATTTTATCCGCATAAAGGGGAAGATTGTCCTTAGTGGCGTAATTTCTTTGTGATTCCGGAACGGTAAACTCCCCTAGAGGGCCGTAGAACGCTTGCTCCATCCCGTATTGGAAAGAGCCGCTGTTTGAAGCCGGCAGCGTATTGCCTTCGGAATCGCTCCATTCATCCATGTTGAAGCCGTACACATGATCCGCTTGAATGCCCCAGCTTTGCAGGAAAAATACCGTCCACTTGTACATCCCCATAGGACCGACCGGAAAAATAATCGCAAGCTTCTCGCCCCGGTCTCTCGCCTGTTTGATTTGCAATGCGATTTCGTGCCCTAAGTAGGTATTGAACTCATCCAGACTGATGCAGCTGATCGGCTTAAATTCGTCATGCCAATGATGCTGCTTGTCGAACACCCGTTCAGGTGCATGGCTCGTACACTTGTCGATCTTAGCCAAATCCCAGCCTCCCGGCAGTAAGGACTGAAATAACGATCCGCTCAGCGTGGATAATAAATTCATTTGAAACCCTCCTTGATTCGTTAATGTCTGGATTCGAATTCATCCACCGATTTATTAAAAATATATGGGGTATGACAGTAGTACATGTCTTATTTGTGAGGGTTGTGTAAATATTATTTCACCCTTGGCTACCTGGGGATTTAATTCTCCAGCACCTTGATTAATGTAAGGATAGCGCCGCCTGCGGATATCGCATTTTCTTTGTGGCTGGACAGCACGATTTTGCACGATTGCAAAAAAGGTTTCAGTGCCCGCTGGCGCACTTCCTCGAGAACCGTATTCAGCATGAATTCACCGAGCAGTGAAAATCTGCCGCCGATCGCAATGACCTCCGGATTGAAAATGTTCACGATGTTGACGATGCCTTGGCCCAAGCTTCTGGACATATGGCCGACGACGCGAACCGCCGGCGGGTCATTCAGCCTGACGGCTTCCGCTATTATGCTTTCATTCAATCGATTAGGATCGCCTTGGATTAGCTCATGCATGATGCTTTCGGGGTGGTCATGAAGAGCGGCCCGCATCGCATTCATGAGCGATTGAGTCGACACCATCAATTCGAAGCAACCGCGGTTCCCGCACGGACACAGCTCTCCGTTCACATCAAGCGACATATGGCCGATTTCCAGGCCGACGCCGTTTGTCCCTTGCAGATTTTCGTTGTCATTATTTATCATAACGGAAGCGCCCAATCCATTATTGATCGATAAGTAAACGAAGGGACTGGCGCTTTTTTCGAACCGTTCTTTCTCATAGGTGGCCGCCAGCAGCGTTTCGTTCTCAATAAAAATCGGATACGGAACCATCTCGCTCAATTTGTTGTAAATATCCACTTCCGTAAGATCGAGCGGGGTTGAGACGAGAATCGATTTCTTATCGCGATCGAGCAGTCCGGGGACTCCGATACAAATACCAAGCAGCTCCTTCGATTCGTCCAGAACCGAATCGAGCAGCTTATGGATTAAATCGAGGAACGTATGATGCAGTGCCTCTTCCGTCATTTTTTTGCGATTGGAATGGTGCGTGATCGTAATGAGCGGCTCGGTTTTTAAATTGAATATCGTACCTGAAACGCCCTCTGCGTTAAACTCCATGCCAATGACGTATTTATGCATGCTGTTGATTTCGAGAGTGATCGCTTTACGTCCGGCGCCCGGATTGTTCATGAGCGAGCTTTCAATGACTAGTCCCTTGTGAATTAATTCTTCAACGATCGTAGAAATGGTCGTCGGACTTAATTTCGTCAGTTTTGACAAATTGGCGCGTGAGATTCGGCGACAGGATTGAATGAGTCCGAAAACGGTTCTCGTATTCGTTTTCTTGATTTGTTGTTGGTTAGCGATTCTAATCAAATCCGTTTGCCCCTAACGTTTCGTATTCGACTCCTGTAATGCCGGCACGTACGAATTCGTGCCGCTCCCTGCGAATTCATCCGGCGGCTGAACGAATTCGTGCAGGCCTGCACCCGATGGAAGCGATTTTATATTTATTATATATGCAGTTGATGGACGAAATAACACGTCAGGACAGCGAACACGAAACGTTAGCCAGATCGTACGCACTCTTTCACGTTAAAGAACCGAAGCGACAAGCGCTTCGGTTTAAAGTGGAGGAATGTGGTCTCACATACGACGATCATGCGCCCAGTTCATCGGTTTGGTCCTGAAATAGACAAGCGAATTCGACCCTTTTTGAAATCGACAAATGATTCTTATCGTGTTGACGAGACTTATATTAAAGTCAAAGGAAAATGGATGTATCTTTACAGGGCAGTTGATTAGGGCAGCACAATTGATTTCATGCTGGCAACTAATCGTGATGTTGATGCGGCGAAACGATTTTTCAAGAAGGCTTTATCTTCGCCTCATAATCAATCCCCACGCGTAATTACGGTTGATAAGAACCCTGCGTACCCACCCACGTTGCAGCAATTAACGAATGAAAAAGTCCTATCGAAAGAAACCTTAATCCGACAGACAAAGTACCTTAACAACATTGTGGAGCAAGATCACCGATTCATAAAGAAAATTACAAATCCCATGCTTGGTTTCAAATCGTTTCTGACTGCTGATAAGACGTTGAAGGGAATCGAGTGCATGCATATGATTAGGAAAGGACAGGCCGAATGTGATCATTCGCAGCAGTTGAACTGATTAATAGATTATTTGGATTAGTAGCATAAGTAAACCTAATAACTTGTAGTACTTTTTGATCGTTTTAAATGTTTGCACCAGAACCAATATCATTCACTCCTCTTTATGTATAAAAAGGGCATTTGAAAAATACCGATCAAATGCGCTCGTTTTTTTGCATTTGGCAGGCTATATATTTTCGATCAGAAAAAGAATGAGGCGCCTATGAAAAGCAGACTTGGCATAGAAGAAATGAGCTGGATCCGCGCGGATCGACTGGAGAGACTGATGGAGTAACACAAAAAATAGCAAGGCAGAGATTAGTCTGCTTTACTTTTTTTCATTGATAATCTCATCATTTTAATTAGGGTGTTACCACGTTATGTTGCCCGTTACTTCGATGAAGCTCGGGGAGCAGCTGCCGCGGCAATCTGCTCCCCAATAAATCCACTATATTACCGACATCGTGCTCTCCATACGCACCCTGCGTGCCCAAGGGAAGAACCGGCGTAAAGCGGACGTGAGCACATAGCTCATTCCAGAAAAGAATAGATGACGGGATGCCTGCCGGGCGCTTGATGCCTGTAGGCTTTTTCTATATCGGTACTGAATAGTTCGAAATCATTCAACGTCGCCGTTACATACACATGTACATCTTGCCCTACAGCTTGCTTCAGACTGTCGGCATCGGATAGACGGACGGCCGGAAGACCGTGAACCGCGGACAGTTGCAACAGCGCTTCGGACAACTCACCGGCACCGTAGATATTGAAAACGTCTACGCCGTCCCGCTTCAAACGGACGATCATGTCATAAAGCAGCGCCTGCCTGCCGAACCGGTCGCGGAATTGAACATAATATCGGTACAAGAAATCCGGGTCGTGTAATGTCAACAGTCCCTGCGGCCAATTTGCACTAAACACGGAAGAGCCGTAGTTGCACATGTCGAGAAAACGGGCTCCCCCTTGAGCGAACCACCGGTCGTCGATTCGGTCGCAGATCGGAGCGATTTGGGTTCCGCAAAAATTATCCTGATGGGTCAAGGAGCCGAGCAGTTGCGCTTCTCGAGGGGTCGGCATATCGATCGCACGGTGCAGAGGCAAACACCACTGCCGCCGGTCTCTGGACGGGTCGGGCAGCAAGCCCGGCTTCGCCTTATCAAAAAACGCGGCAGCCTCCTGAAACCTACGAATCCCTTGCTGGCAAGCTTCTTTGTAGGCAAACTCCTGTTGTTCGTGTGCAAGGTCAGCAAGCACCGGCCGCACTTCCCCGCTACCGCTTCGTTCGTATTTCAGCGTCGATCCGAATGAGCCCATCATCAGCTCTTCCAAAAAAGCCGGACTTCTGGCGATTTTCCCAGCAAGGTCAGCTTCGGATCCGGCGCTGCCGAAATAGCACCGTAAGTCCAAGCCTCTGAGCAAATAGTCTGAGGCCCGTTCAGTACCGACCGCCATCAAGTGAACCATTGGTACATCGTAACCGGCCTTCATGACGATCGCTTGCAAGGAGCTTTGAATCGTGCCGTTGAAGCCGATATCAAGCGTAACGATAGGACTTTCGAAGCCGCCGCAATGCTGCCGCAAATGATCGATAAGCAGCTCGCGCTGCAACTTGATGCGCGATTCGATTTTCCGGACGA
This sequence comes from Paenibacillus gyeongsangnamensis, assembly GCF_027533625.1. Taxonomy (GTDB): domain Bacteria; phylum Bacillota; class Bacilli; order Paenibacillales; family NBRC-103111; genus Paenibacillus_G; species Paenibacillus_G gyeongsangnamensis. The sequence continues at coordinate 307,081 of NZ_JAQAGZ010000002.1, forward strand.
ACTCCTCTTGAAGCAGGTATGATTTCAGCCGGTCCGCTATCGCCACTCCCGCCTCGTCGAACAGAAGCCGAATATCGCGTACCGACATATCCGCATAGGGCCGGAAATGTCCGATTTCCGATTCGAGATCCAAAATGACGAACAGATCGGTCACCTTCACCCAATTCAGCCCCATCAACCGCTCTAGCTCCGTTTCCCCGAAGCTGTCCATGGACGGCAAAAAGGCGGCTTGCCGCGAAATGTTGACCGGATAAACCATCAGCTCCAAGCCTCTGCGGCTGATGACGCGCTCCAGCATCGGAGCAAGCACATGCGCTTCCCGCATCAGCGGATGGATAGCGGGGTAGTTCTCTTGAACGCACAGCTCGACCGCCCATTCGCAGAGTGCGTGGAGAAACGGCCCCAGTATCGTAGTGCCGATCCGGTAGTACTCCAAAGATGCCTCGTCCAACGGAGAGTCCGGCAGCGTCTGTGCGGCCCATTTTCTCAGCGACTTGATCTCCGGAAGAACGGCTCCGTACCGCACCTCTTCCCAATGAAACAGACTTTCGAAGCTCTCGGGAACGACTCCGTAATAGAGCGTATCGATGCGGCGGCTCTCGGCTCCGCGTATATCGGCGGAAATGTTATCACCGATATGGACGATCGAGCTTGGAGGTACGTCCGGATAAAGCGCAAGCAGCTTATCGAACAAGCCTCCGTCTACCTTGCTGCATCCATGCTCGCAAGAAATGAGCAGACAGTCGATCCAGGACAGCTGAAGGCCTACAGCGGTCAGCAGGTCGAGCATCTGTGCCGAGTTCAGATACATATCCGACACCAACACGATGCAGCAGCCTCGGCTTTTCCCGTAACGCATGAGAGACACGACGGCCGGATTCAAATAACCGAATTCCGCCTCCGTCGCAAGCTCCAGCTTCATCAGCGCTTCCCGATCCATCAGGGCAGCCGGAATTTGTTCATAAATATCGGCCAAGGTAACTTCCATATACAATTGCCGTCCCCCGCGACTTCTGGCGGCCCTTTCAGCCTGCTCTCGGATGTAACGGAATTCCTTCGGATGAAGCGGCTTTGACAAAACCCCGAGAGTTCCCGCCTTCTCGCCCGTCTTCTCGAATATGTCGGCAGGCGCCCCTGCTGCCCGAAAAAGAAGTGTATCGAAAATATCCAAGGATATAATACGATAATGCTCAATGGAGTCCCGTAGCGATGCAAGATAGCGATCGCTCAGCCATAGCTCGGTCCACTCGTACGAGATCGTATTCATAAATGTGTTACCTCCTGAAACAGAGATGAGGGGTGAATGTATCGTAAAGCAACCTTTGATTTCCGTTATTATCCCTACTTACAACCGGTATCTGGAGCTCGGTGAGCTGCTCGAATGCCTGGACAAGCAGCATGAACGGCGTTTTGAAGTTATTATCGTCAACGATAACGGGCAGCGGATCGACGACGTTATTCAGCCATACCGCGACTGTCTCGACATTCGGACGATACACCTCGAGCAAAACTACAAGCATATCTACGCCCGGAATCGAGGCGTCGCGGAGGCGCGAGGGGATTACATTTTGCTTTGCGACGACGATGATCTGCTGCCCAAGATAATGAGATAAGCACCAAAAATTTGAAGACTTCGCGAAGCATGATTCATATGGATACCCCTTTCTCCTACTAAAATTATTATATTGCCAAAACCGTGAAGGTCGCCGCAAGATCATTTTTTTCCGTTATGGCGTGAATAATAAAAAAAGAATGCACCTTAACAAGAAAGGAAACATTCTGTTTATTATAAGGATATTCCTATGACATATATGCCTTAATTATGCGGTATCTAAAATCTACATAAATAATTTGTGATGAGCGCAGATATTTCCGTTCAATATCGTTCAGTATAAAATTCAACCTCTATGATGTCCGTGAAATTATGAGAATCAGAGGTATACCGGAATCGTAAGAGGCTTAGATCCTCGCTTCTACCTTGTTAAGTTAGAATTTAATTATGATTGGAAGTTATTCATCCCACTATTGTCAAATTTTTTTACGAAATAAACAAGTCAATCAAACCACAGCCTGAATTAGCCTTTGTTCTTGTATTGAGTTATTTTCTAATGAATACTCTCGTCTCTTAGCCACACTCCTTCTAACTCATCAACCTTCCATTCTAATTGCTTTATGTATTCTAACATTCGTGTTTGTGTCTGTTTGGTGATAAAACCTAGGACTCCATCGTTTTCCATTTTCATGACCTTTTCAAAGTAGGAACTCTTCTTACTTATTTCTTTACACCGAGAATTTCTAAAAGATAATAAAATTCTCTCGAATTGTTCCCAGACCTCCAGCCTGTTGTGCAACAACATCAATTTATAGTAATGATCACAATTGTTCGTAAAAGGGAAATCAAAATATTTTTTGGTATACTCTACTGAGGATCTTAGGGAATTTATTTTATCCTCTACCAATTTAATAAGCTCGTCCATTTTTATGTACCTGCCTTCCTTTATACTGAAGCAGCTTGCCTACACCGGTAAGCTGCCTCATCAACTTGAAATGATTTACCGCTTCACCTTATAAAACTCATGATACAGCTTCATGAGCGCCCTTTTCTCGATCCTCGACACATACGACCGACTGATCCCTAATTCCTTAGCAATTTCCCTCTGCGTCCGCTCTTCCCCGCCATGCTCTAGTCCGAAGCGGCCAACAACAACTTCTTTTTCCCGTTCATCTAGAATGTGCAGATTCTTATATATTTTCGACTTCTCGATCTTCAGCTGTACTTTTTCAACGACATCGTCGGCTTCCGTACCGAGGATATCGATCAAGTATTGGTTGGAAATAAAACTACAACTTATCAATATAAGAATCACTTTATAAATTTTGGTTACTCAACTATGACACCAGGATTTGAAAACATTTATTACCCACATGTTAATAAATCTTCACATTAACATCATCTTTACATCCTGATAACAATCACCAAATATTTCTAGGTTATCATTTTAAGTGTGTCATTTTTAAAAGAGATTAGGAGGAAGAGTGAGTTGAAAAGGCCCTGGAAAAACCTCAGCAAGAAAAAATTCATTACCCTCATTTCAGTTGCGTCCGTAATTGCCGGCGCAGGCACTACATACGCTTGGGTAGGGAACCCTTTTGGCACCAGTCTTGTCGGACGCCAGTCCGATAATCAAGACAAGGTCCTAACGCCTGTCAACCAGTTCGTCACACCGGCCGGTCAGCAGGTAGAGTTTGGAGGGAATCCGATTTCCGTTAAAGTCCGTCCAGACGGAAAAACTGCAGCAGTCGTGATCGGTCGGAAAGACTACGGCGGCGATGGAATCAACATTGTGGATTTAAAGACGGGAGCTCTCATTAAAAACAATTTCTCCCTAAAGCTCGACCATATGTGGGGATTGGCTTACTCGCCGGATGGAAGTAAGCTCTATGCCACGGGCTCGTCAGGTAAAACGGGAAAAATTGTCGTGATGGCTGTAGCGGAAGACGGGACTCCCACCGTGAATAATACGATTGATCTTCCTTTAGCTGCTGTCGGAGATAATATCAATCCCCAGGACATTGCGGTCGGGCCGGACGGAAATACCCTTCTTGTCGCGCTTAACCGCGATAACAGCCTTGGCGTGATTGACCTGCAAACGAATCAGCTGACCGCCCGCATCCCAGTCGGTAACGCCCCGACCGGCGTCGTCGTAAACGGAAATATGGCGTACGTGACGAATGTAGGCGGTAAGAAGGCCGAGCCTGGCGACTTCACGGTTAATTCTTCCGGCACGCCAATCGTGGCCTGGCCTACAGGAAGCTCTGCGACAGGTACCGTTTCGATCGTCGACCTTTCCTCAAATACCGTCACGAAAACCGTTTCGGTCGGCCTCCAACCGGCGCGGATGACCGTATCCGGGCAGTACGTCTTCGTAGCGAACACAAACAGCGACACGGTTTCGGTGATAGACTCGAAATCAGGTGACGTCGTACAAACCATTGACATCAAACCTTATCCGAATGCACCGCTCGGCTCTGCCCCAAATGCGGTAAAGATGATCAATGATCATCAATTGGTGGTTAGCCTTGGCCGCAACAACGCTTTGGCTGTCTATAACTGGAGCAGTCCAAAAGAAAAGCCAGGCCTCGCAGGACTTGTGCCGACTGCTTGGTTCCCGGTGGATATAGAAATCGATGCGGAAAATAAACGCCTGCTGGTTGCTAATGCCGACGGGGTCGGTTCGCTCGGTCCAGACAGAAATCTGACAATCCAGGGAATTAGCGTAACGGGCCACTCCTCTTACGCGCAGCAAGGGTCTATATCCATGATTCCGTTTCCTTCTTCAAACAGCGATTTGGTTAAATCGACAGATGAAGTTTATGCCGACAACAACTGGTTTGGAATAACGGGCCGAAACGCCAAGCCGCGCCAAAATAAGAAGCTAGACGCAATGCCTGAGCGGATTGGCGAGCCGTCCCCTATCAAACACGTCTTTTATATTGTCAAGGAGAACCGCACTTATGACCAGGTGTTCGGTGATATTGGCAAGGGAAATTCGGAACCGGCATTGACCCAGTTCGGTGAGGATGTCACGCCTAATTTACATAAACTCGCCAATACTTTCCCACTTTTGGACAATTTCTATGTCAGCGGCATTCAATCGGCGAGCGGACACCAATGGGTGATGCAGGCGACGAATACGGATTATGAAGATAAGGAAACCGATGTAGCTAACGTCCGCAGCTACCCAGGGGGCGCAGGTGACTCGCTGGCCTACGCATCAACCGGTCATATCTGGGATAATGCCCTTGCACACAACGTACCGGTCGTCAACTTCGGAGAGGATAACACCAAGTTCACGGGGCCGGAGAAGTTTGGTACTTGGATGGATTGGTACAACGATTACTTGATTCTGTCGGGTCAAAAACAAGGCGATTTGCATGTGCCGATTGGGCATTATCAGGCGCAAACCGATATTCCGTCCTTGAATCCGATCACATATAAGCCGTTCCCTAATTTTAACTCGGCGATCCCGGATCAGTACCGTTATGAAATTTTCAAGCGGAAGTTCGACGAATATGTGAAAAACAATAATTTGCCGGGACTTGTACAGATGTGGGTCATGAATGACCATACTGCAGGTACTTCCAAGAACTTCCCGACGCCTCAGTCGCAGGTTGCAGACAATGACCTCGCCGTCGGTAAAATCGTCGATCTCATCTCGCATAGCCCGTACTGGAAAGACTCTCTTATTGTCATTACGGAAGACGACGCGCAGAATGGCCTTGATCACGTGGATGGTCACCGCGCTCCTGCCCTCCTGATTAGTCCGTGGATCAAGCGAGGGATCACGGACAGCCACTACTGGACCGTGATTAACATGGTCAGAAGTATCGAGCAGATTCTGGGACTGCCTCCGATGAATCAGAATGATGCCTCAGCCACTCCGATGAGCGAGCTGTTTACCAACGAGCCGGACTTTACGCCGTATGACTTTGAGCCGAACCGCATCCCGCTTGACGCCTTGAATCCCGGATCCGATACGCCGGCAGGCACGACGCCAGTGACACCTGTTACAGCAGAAAAAGAGGATATCCAAAAGAAGTGGATGGAATGGTCCGACAAGAATAAGGACAGCTTTGCTGGGGAAAATGCATCTCCGGACAAAGTGAATGCAAACATGCTTAATCACGTGATTTGGTACGCTACAAGCGGGTTCGATAAACCGTATCCCGGCGAACAAAAGGTTCTGACACCTGATGAAGTTGCAGCGCAACCTGAAAGCAAAGCCCCATCCCCTGCTAAGAACTAAATCATACGTTTAGCTGATGGGCAGATGTATGCCTTATGCCCCTGGGTATTTTGCCCGGGGGCATAGGTATTTTCCGTTAAGGATTCGCTTTTGATTAAGCGTATCATTAATGAACACGATGAAGGTATAATTCAAGAGTCGACTAAGTCCTTGAATTGAGAACATCAATCGAAATAATCCTATTTGAGGGAGGATGAATGTGAAACTCAAAAAGCTGATGTATCAACCTTCTTTATTATTAATACTTCTATTGTTTTCCTTTACCTTTGTTTATACCATACCTGTGTTTGCTGAAACACAGTCAGAAAAAACAATAAAGGATAATATATTGGATAGTTCGTCCAGTCACTTTACAGATCTCCACAAGCAACACTGGGCATATAATACAATCATTTGGGCAATCGATCAAAAAATCATTTCAGGCTATGAAGACAACACGATTCGCCCTGATAAGAGCTTGACCGGGGCTGAATTTTTAGCCATGATTCAAAGGGACTTTCCCAATAGTGCATCTACAGAAGGCAACCCTTATACGCCTGCAAAGTGGTACGATGAATATTATCGGTTTGCAAATAATCTAAACTTGCCAGTCACCAGGAATGAAGCTGAATCCGACATCACCCGTGGTAAAGTAGCGCAAATTATTGCGTATGGTCTTGGACAACGACTGGATATTAAGGGTTCTGTGAATTATTTGCTGGATAAGAAACTTTCTAACGGAAAGACAGCACCTACCTACGAAGGTTTTAAAGCTAATGACGTGTTAACAAGGGCAGAATGTTTAGCATTTATTAAGAATCTGTTGGATAAAGGGATTACTTCACTTCAAAAAGGACCTTTGGAAACCTCTGTCGAGAAATCATCTACAAGAACGTATACTAATACAAGATTCGGATTCAGTATTAATTTCCCTACCATATGGCCGAAAGAAGATCTGTTACAAAATGGCGATGGAGCTGTCACCACAGGACCACCTAATGGAGAATATGGAGAATTTGCAGCCGCTGAATATACATTTACAGTATCAGGCCATCATTATATCGAAAAAGTAGACCAAGACGGATTGTATACGCAGCCCGACGGCCCTTATAAAAACAATCATTACAGCACAATAAGCACGATGAATTTGAATGACGGAACAAAAGCAAAACTATTAATTATTAGTGATAGTTTCCCAACACAAATCCAGGCTGAAATCATTCAAGATAATATTGTATATACAATGTCAGGGTCTATCGGGGTCCATGATTATGAGAATTATGAAAAAGTAAAAGAAGAAATATTGAATACAATAAAATCGTTTCATCTTCACTAAAGTGGAGTAGTAGACAGGTCATCAACTTCTGATTCACCGCAAAGGGATACGTCTTCGGTTATAAGCCGCAAAATAGCAATGGAAATTAATATTGTATTGAACAGACCAAGAAGTGCTCAACCTCCACAATAGACCCTAAAAATAATAAACCTCCAGTTCCACGTTTGGCGTGGCTTTGGAGGTTTAATTCACAAACGTCAGTTCTTGTTCCTGTCAAATTCTTCGGGCATCTGCCAGACTGTGATCAAGTCAAAAGAGTTACCGTACAACGACTTTACGCCTATACGGCATATCCTTTGGCTCGCCGTAGAATACGACACCTTTCCCTTTCATTGTTTTATAATCTCGGCCAACAAGGTCAGTTTCAAGCGTAATGAAAACGTGATTTGCAACCTGCCTAGGAGCCAACACGATTTCCGCTTAGCTTCTGTATCGGTCGGAACAAACACGAATCGTATTAAATCCCATTTTACGTATCATGCGAGTGTTCCTCCTGTTATTTTCAATCTAATCCCACATGGCCTCACGGCCACCACCATGGATGAAAATGGGGCTTGCAATTCTAACCTTCCTTTGAAGCAATTAAAGTAAGCAGATCAGAGGTCGAAAAGTTTTTGGTGTTCGAACCCGAAGTCTATTCTGGCCAATTGTAACCTTAAGGATCGCCGATTGTTGCCTTGAGAACGAGTATAAAAATTTCCTGTTACAGGTTGCATGATCTGCGAACCACATACAAAGGTTGTGACACGTCCATGGATGTTATCTTAGAAACATGCGCTGGTCTTGATGTTCATCAAGAAACGGTCGTGACTTGTGTCTTGAAAGGCCCCCTGGATAAGAAGCCGAAACCAGAAGTAAGGACATTCGGCACCACAACTGCAGAATTACTTCAACTGCAGGACTGGTTAAACGAGCGTGAATGCATCGAAGTCGCCATGGAAAGTACCGGAGTACTCTGGAAACCGATATGGAACATCCTCGAGGATACTTGTCGGCTGACTCTGGCCAATCCTGCAAAGATCAAGAATATGCCGGGCAAGAAAACCGATGTCAAAGATGCTGTATGGATCGCTCAATTGCATCGATGCGGACTCATCGAAGGAAGTTTTGTTCCCGAAGAAAAAATCCGAGACTTGCGCGACTTGACCCGTTATCGTCGAAAAATGAAGCCTATACATAACTTAAAGGAGAGAAATTACGTTTGCCCTTTATTTGAGGGTTCGACAATCTATTTGCAAGAGATTGAACATCCAGCTAGCAATATACAGGCTGCAATCGAGGGGGAAATTGATTTTCGAAAGGCTTTCATTTGTAAACCTCCCTTATATCATTTTGAACTCAATTTCATTATGGAACGCTTACATTTGCCCACTTAATATGATTAAACTCCGCTTACTAGCTCCTGGCCTGTTAGCATAGCGACGTCGTCAGAAAAGCGATATCAATTTCCGTGCCAATTTCATTCTCAATTATGCACATATGTTTGTGTCGTGGCTTCGCGATACAATCATATGCGCTTTGAAATAAAAAATCCCCAATCTACGGGGATCTTACAGCACCTATGTTTGTGTCGCCGGACAATCATCATCAATAAACTCTTGTGAATATTTTTTGATATGGCATATCGAGACTTGCTTCATCGCTACGGGCTGTTCTTGGTAAATCAAGCTAAAGGTGAATGAAAGCTTGTATAGATCTGATACATACGAGACTTTTCATTTACCTTTTAATTGTTGGTATTAAACAAGCAGCAATATTTCCTTAATAGGCCTTCATAAGATAAATTCAGACGAGAATGTGTCAGCTCATCGAAAGTCCCTCATGCGGAAGCAATTAGGCTCTTCATTTATTGAGCGCTTCTTGGTTAGTGGTCGGATAACACATGACATAAAATATCAATGAATTCATCAATTTCTTTGTCAGTTACGTATAAACTCGGCAGAAGCCGGATGACGTTTGGGCCGCCTGATATAACAAGCAATCCATTCTGATAAAGCGATGTAATAATCTCAAAAACAGGTTCGGTAAACTCTATCCCTATCAATAATCCTATTCCTCTTACTTCTTTAACAAATTTATATTGCGCTAATTCTTCCTTCAGTCTTTGTTGGAGGTATTTACCCATTTTCTCTGCCCGTTCGGATACACGTTCTTCTAGTATCGTTTCTATGGTTGCTAATGCCGCTATTGTCGCAAGAGGTGAACCTCCGAACGTTGAACCGTGGCTTCCAGCGGAAAATGCGGCCTTTAATTTTTCTTTGCCCAACATGGCGCCAATAGGAAATCCGCTTCCCAATCCTTTAGCCAATGTTATAATATCTGGCGCGATGCCATAATGCTCATAAGCGAACAATTTGCCCGTTCTGCCAATACCAGTCTGAACTTCATCAACGATGAGAAGCAATTGATTCTCTTTACAAAGATGGGAAATTTGTTGAATAAACACTCTGTCTGCAATGTGAATGCCGCTTTCTCCTTGAACAAGTTCAATCATAATCGCAGCAGTCCGGTCGGATAATAAAGATTTTACTGCCATTAAGTCATTTAAGGGAGCATGCAGAAAACCATCGGGAAGAGGTCTATACCCTTCTTTCACTTTATCTTGACCAGTCGCGGTAAGCGTAGCTAGTGTGCGTCCATGGAACGACCCTTCGAAAGTAATTATTTCATACCGTTGATTTTCTAGTACACGCTGATGGTATCTTCTAGCCAGCTTTATTGCAGCTTCGTTAGCCTCAGCCCCGCTATTACAAAAAAAGATCAGGTCTGCGCAACTCTTCACGGTCAATATTCGTCCCAATTTTTCTTGGTTCGGAATATGAAAGAGATTACTGACATGCCATAACTGTTCAAGCTGTTCTTGTACTTTTAACTTTACTTTTAATGGCACATGTCCCAAATTACATACAGAAATGCCGGACATAAAATCCAAATATTGATTATTTTTATCATCCCATAGCCTGCTCCCTTTTCCTTTGATAATGGTTATCGGATATTTAGAATAATTAGGAAAAAGCACACTTTTTTCACCGGGATTCATGGTTCACATCACTCCTCATGCCGTTTCAATTGTATGAGTGGTTGCCTTGAAATGATTCGACTTTTATTTCGCCAATGCCGCGAATCAGTTTTTTTCGATAAACTACTTTGGGCTTCAATACTGATATCAGCTCATCAACAACAGATTCAGGATCAACGGTCTCGCCGCAAGTATAACTATCTATTGCGGCAAACCTATTTTCCGGATAAGTGTGGATGGAAATATGACTCTCGGATAATAATAGAAGAACGGTTGCTCCTTGTGGTTCGAATTGTTTGGATTGAACTGATAATATAGTGGCCCCGGCATTTTCGGCAGCATCTATCAGTATGGTTTTCAATAATTCAACGTTATTAAGCGTATTAAATTCGACACCCCAAGTATCAACAGCAACATGTCTTCCAAATGTTGAATAGTCCATCATCAGTCTCCTTTGTGTTGTTAAGAATTAGCGTCCGCTTTTCAGATGTCGCGGGGCTCCCGGCTGCGGCGCGCTACCCCGGAATCGTAGGCGGCTACAATAACCGCTTTGCTGACTTGTTCCGCTACATGGGGATTAAAAACGCTTGGGATGATATATTGTTCATTCAGTTCATCTTCGCTAACCACAGAGGCAATTGCATGAGCAGCAGCGAGCTTCATCGTTTCTGTAACTTGTGAAGCCCTGCAATCTAACAAACCGCGAAATATACTAGGAAAACACAAAACGTTATTGAAGATGCACGTACGGATTTTTCGCAATGGCGAGCGTCCCCGACGTTACCTAGTCCAGCCGGTGCACCGGACGGAAGTGGAAGCTCTGGCCCTTCTCCTGCCAATAATGCACGACACCGTTAGCTATCGTATTCAAGTAATGCCCTTGCGTCGGATGTACCACCAGACCGGTCGGTTTGTTGAGCACCAGGAGCTCGTCATCCTCGTGCAGTATATCTAGCTCCATCGTCTGCGGCAAAATGTCGTCCGACGCTTCCGTCTCCATGCGGACCGCCACCCGGTCTCCCAACTTCACTTTGATGTTGATATATTTGCGTTCCCCGTTCACCGTGATTCCTTGCTCCTTCAGCTACTGGTAAAAATCATACTCATGATTTGCGGCGGAACACCTCGGCACTTCGCACATATTCGATGTCGCCCACGCCGGCGCGGTGGTTCGCCGTCCGGGCCACCGTAAAGAACAGGTCAGACAGCCGGTTCAAATAGCGGCGCACTTCTTCGTTGATCGGCTGCGTGCGGGCCAGCGTCACGACGCGGCGCTCGGCACGCCTGCAAACCGTGCGGCAAACATGCAGCGCGGAGGAAGCCTGGCTGCCTCCCGGCAGGATGAACCGCTTGATGTCGGGCGTTTCCGCATCGTATTTATCGATCCACGCCTCAAGCCGATCCACCATCTCGGCGGTAACCTTGTAAGGCAGCAGCTCCTGCTTGAGCAGCGCAAGGTCGGAGCCGCAGTCGAAGATCTCGTGCTGGATTTCCAGCAGATCGGCCATTAAATCCGCATCCCGCTCGGGATCCAGGAAGCCGATCGCCTGTCCAACGAAGCAATTCAGCTCATCGGTCGTGCCGTAAGCCTCCACCCGCGCATCATCTTTGTCCACCCGGCCTCCGATAACGCCGGTCTGACCGGTATCCCCGGTTCTTGTATATATTCGCATTCCTTTCCCTCCTCCGCTTATTTCGTTAGCCCTATCTAGTGGCTCCTTACATGCTCCGTCAACCGGTCGAAGGCCGCTTCCCTGCGTTCCGAAAACCTCTTGCCCGCCGTCAGCGACAGCCAGCCCCTAGCCTCCCGGATCCGGTTCAGCCACGCCCGCCGGAAATCGTCATTATGCAGAATGCCATGAGCATAAGTGCCCCAGAGAAGCCTGTTCTCGCTGATGACGCCGTCTTCCGCCGTCTCTTCCCTGGTGCCTGTAGGCCGGATGGCAAAAGGATGTCGAACCGGCTCCAGGAAGGTGGTCCGTCCCATATGAATTTCATAGCCCGTAATCGGCAGTCCCGGAGAGGGGGCGAATATATCGATCGAACATCTTGGTATCACCGTTCTTTGGAGTTTCCTGTATGGTTACCTGCCGCGTTTTCGCGACGACGGATATGAACCCGATTCTGCTGAAGCCGAAGAAGGACATGGTGTCACAGGTCCTGGTGCACGGCAAGCCTTACAACCGTTATGCTGCAGGGCACGGGGTCCGATGTCGGCAAAAGCCTGCAGATATCCACGCAGAATCCACGGCTGTCTGCCGACCTCCGCATAGAACTATCCAAGCCCATGGCGAGAAAGGATAGCGGTCCTCCCGCTAGAATGCCTACTAGCATCCAGGGGTTGTATGCATCCCGACGTTTCGACCGTAACAGTGCAAGAAACAGTACGGGAACGAAATGTTCAGTTCCTTTGGCATTGGCAGGCATGTATCCCGTACTTTTCTTGCGTGTTTTCTAATGGTTCAATTTTTCTTGTGTTGTCCACAATCCCGCTGATGGAGTGCTGATAAAATAAATTTCTTCTCCATTTTCCAATCGATTAAACCCATTTTTAAGTTTATCGATTGGATAGAGTTGCAACGCTTTGTTGTAATCCAAATATTGATAATGAACAGACTCAACTTCTTCTTTCGTTAAATACTTGGGAGCGTAAGTAATTTTAAATCTTCCTTCTGACGAACCGTGAATGAGATGTGCAGTAGCATGGGTCAGATCCTGCAGATCCTCGTTGTTCTTCCAATGCTGGATGATTCGGTCCATACCGGCAAACATCCCCCAAAAATCGCAACTAAATACACGACTTCCCATCAGCAGCTGCATATAGAATCCGAAAACCGGAATTCGCTCAGCGATGGCATAGATCCTTTTCAGATTATCCTCTTCTGACAGCGATTTCCGTTTCCGTTTCTATTTTTTCCTCACATTCTTATTCGTTAAGTAGTCCCGATTGTTTGACTTCCGTGTAGAATCGTTTAAATTCTTCGAAATTCAGTTGTTGTGCAGCGTCAGATAGTGCTGTTGAAGGTTCCGGGTGCACCTCAACCATTACGCCATCGGCCCCAGCGGCAAGAGCCGCCTTGGCGCAAGGCGCCATAATGTCCTTTCGACCGGTTGAATGAGTAACATCGACAAGCACCGGAAGATGGCTTTCCTGTTTCAGAATCGGTACGGCAGAAATATCTAGCGTGTTTCGCGTCGCTTTCTCATAAGTTCGTATACCTCGTTCAATCAGCATAACTTGTGTGTTGCCACGCGAAACAATGTATTCTGCAGCATGGAGGAATTCTTCAATCGTTCCCGCCAAACCTCGTTTTAGTAAGACTGGTGTACGCACATCTCCCGCCGCTTTAAGCAACTCAAAGTTTTGCATATTTCTCGCACCAATCTGGATAACATCGATATAATTGCAGGCCATTTCGATATGGGAAGGGTCGACAATTTCACTTATCGTTTTTAATCCAAATTCAGTTCCAACTTCTTTCAGGATTTTCAGCCCCTCTTTCCCCAAACCTTGGAAATCATAAGGGGAAGTCCTTGGCTTGTATGCCCCCCCTCGCATTACAGTAATGCCTGCTGCTTTTAGAGCCGCGGCTACTTGACGAACCTGCCCATAGCTTTCTACCGAGCATGGTCCAGCAATCATGACGGGCTTTCCACCACCGACCGAAATATTGCCCAAATTAATGATTGTATTTTCCTTTTGAGTATTACGGCTTACCAACAAATGCTTTTTGTGCTCCTCTTGTTGAAGGTTCAAAGAAGCTTGAAAAATTTGTTTGAACAGATGCCGGATGGTTTTATCATCGAATGGTCCTTTATTATTAGCGACTAACACATCAAGCATGTACTTTTCTCGTATCGGATCAAACTCTGGTACTCCCTGCTTTTCTTTCTCTTCTCCAATTTCCTGAGAAATGCGTGCCCGTTCCGACAGTATTTCCAAAAGTTGAACGTTAATCGTATCCAATTTTTCACGTAATTGATTTAAATCTCGTAGAGTCATAATGTTCTCTCCTCATTTATCATAAGTAAGAAATAATCGCTACTTTCCTTGGATAGTCAAAATTCATGTACGTATCCCCCCTACCCATCATACGAATACGTTTATTAACATTAGCAGATTAGATACAAAAGAAACCTACCAATTGCTTATTTTTTTACCCATCCATAGCTGCTCCTCTTTTCGAGTGCCTAAATTTCAAGTAAGAACCAATCTTCTCGCCTTAAACGGTGTTATTACACGAATGATCAGAGCTCAAGGAAAAGTAGTTGGGACAAAAGAAATGATATTGGATGGTTACTTCAAAAAATATTTAAGCTACTATTTGACTGGCTTCACCATTAGTGTTAAGAAAATGAAAGGGTGTGAATGATATGAATAAGGTCACTCAAACGCTTGATGGTTGGTATACCCTACACGACTTTCGTTCAATCAATTGGAATTCTTGGAAAAAGCTCAGCATAAAGGATCGGCAACTTGACTTAAACGAACTGCGATCTTGCCTTAAGCAATGGGGTTCTCTCGAGGAACAAAAGCTTGGTAGCACAGCAATTTACACCATCGTTGGTCAAAAAGCGGATTTCTACTTTCTGCATATGCGTGATACATTGGAAGAACTGAACGAGTTAGAAAACAAGTTTAACAAGACAAGTTTTGCAGATCATACGACGCCAGTTTATTCTTACCTGAGTGTAGTCGAACTAAGCAACTATATAACAAAATCTTCGGATTCAGATCCATTGCAAAATCCAGAAATAATCGGGGGTCATTTTATTTGCTGACGACTGGGAGAGGTCCAATGTTGCAATCAGAATTCCTTCCTCGTTATACAACGTCCATGCTTATCGAATAAGATGGGCACGGACTGAATTACCTTCATAAATCGATTTTTCATTCTACTATTCCTCGCAACGTAGATTTATTTTGATAATAGTAGGAAATCACAACAATATATTGGCCCGGAGGGGATCGAACCCACGACCTGATGATTAGCAGTCAACTGCTCTACCACTGAGCTACGGGCCTAAAATGTAGACTTTAACTACGTTGCATTCAACGATTATTTAACTATCCATGCCTTAATCGATCGTTCTACAGGATCCGCATGCAAGCCATGGACAATCCTTCGCTTCTTCACCATACAATGAATTCTCCCCGCAAGCTGCAGGGTATCTTATATAGTCGCTCGCTTCGCTCTCTCAGAAAAAACTCAGTTGCTCACCGTCGATCTTTTCATGTAACTTTTCATATTCCTGCTCCGTCCCTTGGTTTTTCACTTAGTTTCGGATTGTCGCCTCACTTCCGAACTTACTCACTGTATTGACGAAGTATCCGTCCGACCAGAATTGCCCGCCCCATAACTTCTTCTTTACTATCGCTTTGATATCTCCAGACATATTTCTTTCAGGGTTATATCGACTTCCTTACTGAATACTGCTCTTCTGTACTTCACTGGACAAACAAAATGATACATGAGCACCGATACGTTGTGTGATTTATGAACATACTCACTCAAATCACAGATTTTCTGATGTGCTCATTATACAGCAAAGCCTAAGTTAGTTACGTATCAAGTTGCGGGGAATTAGAACTTAAGAGATTAAATTCAATATAACAATTGAACTTCAGTTAATAACCATCCAATCTTAATTTTTCAGTACCAACCGCTTCGTCAATCGAATCGGATTGATTTAATGTTATACAATTGGGTGGTTACTTTTTAGGGGAAGTGTTTTACCTTTTTACCATAAAGGAATTTCGAATCAGACCGAGGGGAGTGAAGCATGAAAGGCAATATCGCAACGGAGCACGAAAAACGTTGTACAATTGTTGTTTTATCAAGTATTTAAAAACTGAAAATCTTCTTTGTTGAAAACATGGGAAACTTTTTCTAGCAGGGTCGATCCGTATAACTCGAATATATTATGCTTTTTGGCTCGAAGAACTTAGGTTCGAGAGATGGGAATCTGCGAAATAGTATCTCGTTGAACGAAAAATGAAAGTCTGGCAAAGCCAGCGTGCATTGAACATCACGTACAAGAGGAAATGGAGTTGAAAGCTGTGCTGACAGAACATACTTTACATGGCGTTATGGTTCCCATTGTTACGCCTTTTGATCATCGTGGAAATTTAGATATAGAATCATTTGAAGGATTGGTTCAACGTTTGGTAAGCAGGGGAATTCACGGTCTGGTTATTAACGGAACTACCGGGGAATCCCCTGTGATTGAATCCCAAGAGTTGGAGTCCCTTATTGTATCGGCTCGCAAAGTAATGGCTACATCACAAGTCATACCGCTTATTGTTGGAACGGGATCTAATGATACTTCAGCTACAATAATAAGAACAGCACAAGCTAAATCTCTCGGGGCTGATGCTGCCCTCGTTGTTACCCCCTATTATAATCGTCCATCGCAACAAGGCATCATCCAGCATTATCAGGCTTTGGCCGAGGCAGAACTGCCAATTATTCTATATGATATCCCTCATCGTACTGGGGTATCGCTGGAAGTTGAAACTGTTAAAACCATTATGAAAATGGATCATGTGATTGGGCTTAAAGAAGGTACAGGCAATATACAGCGTGTTTTCAAACTGGCCCGATCCATATCCAAACCACTCCTATGCGGGGAAGATGTTCTTTTTTTTGCGTCCTTATGCTGCGGTGCTAAAGGTGGAATTCTAGCCAGCGCTAACCTGGACAGTGACCAGTTTGTTCAAGTGTACGAGCTTTTCCGTGTAGGAAAAATAGAGGAGTCCTGTGCGTTGTTTCACCAGTTGTTGCCACTCGTTGAATTCCTATTTTCAGAGCCGAATCCGGCTCCACTAAAATGGCTTCTCGCTCAACATGGGTATATCCGTTCAGATCGACTCCGCCTGCCTATGACAACGATCAGCAGTGAAGCAACCAAGATCGGAACTCAACTGCTCTAAAGAAACATGGGAGAATGATCTAGTAGTAGTTTCAATCGGAATTGCTAAACCCGATCAGATCCTAGCCTGGCTGCTATACTCAATTTCCTGATCCATTGATTAACTTTTTACGCTCTATGCAAGTAGTCCGATGAGAAACAAGTAAAGGTAGCATTCAAAATAAGGCTGAGTTAGAAGTTCAACTCAACGCTGGAGTTAAAATATCTTGGGGAGGCTCGAATTCTTGTACCAGATTCATCTCATCATCGAGCCTCCAATTTTAATAATTCCATAAAGATGATATTGGTAAAACAAGTTCGGGTTCAATACCTGCAGGGCACGGTCAATCAAGCCCGTCATTTCCTCTACCGTTGGTGGATGTCGTACACGCCCAGACCGATTCCCTTGCTATACGTGTTCGATTCGAAGCTACCGATCAGTTCGCCATGGCTCCGGGATGATTCGATCGAGATCACATCTGCGTTCATCGCCTCAATAGAATCAATCATGTCATGAAATTCAGAGTAGCACATATGCGTGTGGATCTGCGTCTCATCCTAAGTCTCGGACCGCCCATGCTAGATACTCAGCTTGATTGGATTCCTTGAGAGGCAAACCTTCACGAACGGCGGGCTCGTCAACTTGAATCATGCAGATGCTGGCATCGGCATCCTTTAGCTTCCGCCTCGCTTCGGACACCCTTACCCTTGGCTAACGGATGTCGCTCGATAGCCCCCGGTCGGGAATATCACTGGGACATCCATACTGGGCATAAAACTAGAAGAAGGCTTGCAGAGACAGGTTTGCCGTAGCGTTGAGAGTCATTATGAAATAAATTGAGACCGCCAAAAGGAATTAAGAGATCCCTCGTTGACGGTCTATTGACATCTTTGTTTCATTTTAGTTTATGATGATCCCATTAAACAATTTTTCATTCCCGAGCATTAAGTTAATAAGAAAGTAAAACAACGGTGACGCTAAGAGAACAAAAAATATAATGGTTAACGGAACAAGACCATTCAATCTTTGTTCATAATTGCTTACGTTTGTTTTCTTCATTTTCAGTTTTCCCCTTTCTATTATTTCTATAAGTCCGTGACATCCATATTGTAAAACTGAATGTCGATTAAATCCCCATCCAATATCACGATATTTTCACCCTCCATGTTCACTTTGTTGCAATATTTATTTAAATCTGACGGCATTTACATAGCCATATCCAGACTCTTCGATTTGGCTGGTCAATCATATTGTTTATAGAGAGTCACCATAACAAACATGAATAAACATGTGACCGATGTTCCGAACGGCAGAAACTTTACGATTTCCTTTGGCAGAATAAAGGGGAACAGCGAAAACGCATAGATGGCGGGCATACGTATCTTCATCATCTTTTGCAATAAAAGCATTAAAAACATATCGACTATTGTAATAACTATCAAACTATCTATAGATAAAAACAATAAAGTACCTGTTGTAGAGGAGATCGTTAACTCTATCCCTTGCTTAAGCGCAATCGTTTCACTATAATTCGCTTTTTGTAGCATCAATCCGAATAAAAAAAACCATCATTATTACAAAGGTTTCGAAGAAAATAAGAAAGACTAGTGACACATCGTGTGCGTTCGTAATCAAAGGAAGCAGACCCGTAGCAAGGGATGGAGCAAAATTTGATTGGATAAGACGTAAACAGAGCATGATTAGGACTAACTTAATGCCTATAAACATGGACCATTTGGAGAATCTGATTAATAGTGAAACCAACAGCCGAAGTCATAGTCGGTGCAAGACAATTCTTCAAAGGATCTCTTAACCAATTAGGGTCCCGATATGCCCACATGGCAATAGCCATCGCCGCTATTTCAGGTAGAATAAACTCATTATTGTGAATAATAACGGAACTGATGACCATGCTAATGATTAAAATAAAAGCAGCTGTATAAGAATAAAGAGGAACTTTCTTTTCTCTGTTCATTTACTCTTCTTCCTTGGGATGAGTTGTATCTACATCGATTGCGTAATGAGTGGTATCTCCATACAGTTCTATAACAGATTTGTCATCCTTCAACACCATTTTATTTAGACTGGCCGGTTTGATATCCGGTATTCTCGCTATATCACTTAATGTGTTCCCGGAGTAATAGTTCATGATGACTTTCAAAGTAATACGGTGAGAAACAACAAGAACATTTCCCCCTTTAAATGTGGATAGGATATCTTTCATAGCGGAAAGGCCCGTACCACTATGCTCTGGGTTTATCCCGGAAATCAACTCCGCGGTGCGTACAGCTCTAGGACTTGAACTTGAGATAACGCCGTCCCATTTGATTGTCTTTAAACGCTCCCGCAATTGTGCAGCTTGTCTTAGACCCTCTCGAGTTAACCATATCGCTTCCCCTTTCTTCATTACTTGGAGTATAGCTTCGAAATGTATAAAATAGTCCGGCTTAAAAATAAAATCGTGTTATGTTCTCACGAGCCGACTTACTTAGAAGGCTACAAACGCGATTTTATTTCGATAATCCTTAAAAATAAAGCTTAAAACTGGAATCCCGCATAAGAAATCAAAAACAACTCCTTGGAAAGTGCTTCCATGGAGTTCTCTCACGGTCGTCCTGCTGATAGACACGGTGGAACTTTAGCAACTGAACGTTCTCGGTTGGTCGTCTTGAAGGGCCTCCTTAATAGTTCCTCTCAGGTTACGGCTCTGCCTCTTGATGATCTCGATCTTCGACACTTTCTCATCGCCCATAGATGTCAAAGAATATCACTCCTTGTTAAAATTCCCACTTGACCACTTTGATAAATGAAAAAGCGCTAAAACAAAACATCCAAAGGGGCATTTTTTGACCCACCCATTGCAAAAGTACTCTATTCTTTAGTCTTTGTTCTTTCTTCCGTAGAAGACCATCCAATTCGAAGTGTAAAACACCATCCATGTTCAATGAATTGATAGACATTTGTTATAAACCACGTCTTCTTATTTGAAAATGAGTGTTATGATAAAAATCACAATCATGGATATTCTAATACAAAACAGAGGAGGTGGAGATCATGTGGAAACCTGATCGCCAAAGCAAACAACCTCTCTTTCAACAAATTGCAGACGATCTAGAACGGAGAATTTCATATGGAGAATTTCCGCCGGGAAGTTTACTTCCATCCGAACGAAAATTGGCCGAGCAATTGGGCGTGAACCGAAGCACCGTCATTATGGCCTTCGCGGAGCTTCGTTCGCTTGGGATCATCGAAAGCCAGATAGGCAGCGGAACGCGAGTAAGTAAATATAAATGGGGAGTCACGCCCAAGCATACCCCGAACTGGCACCGGTATGCAGAAGGCGGAAGCTTCCTGCCCAACGTGCCGTTTTTGCGACGTATTCGGGAGGCGCTCGGGCAACGTCCGTCATTAATCGATTTTGCGAGCGGTGAACTGGCAGCGAACTTATCTCCTATTGATGAGATCACAACTCTCATGAACGAAAATCAATATACCGCTTATTTGGGTTACGACAATCCGCAAGGATATGTCCCTCTCAGGCAAACGTTGGTCTCATATCTTCGTCAATATCGGGGAATTCAAACGACTGAATCGTCGATTCTCATTACATCTGGCTCCCAACAATCGTTGTACTTAATTACACAATGCTTGTTATCTCCGGGAGACGCCGTTGCCATTGAAGATCCTTCTTATTGCTATTCATTGCCCATGTTTCAATCGGCCGGGCTTCAATTGTTTCGACTTCCCGTCGATTGTAAAGGAATCCGCCCCGACGACATTCGTTCCTTATATAAAAAGCACCGCATCAAAATGGTGTTTATAAATCCGAATTTTCAAAACCCTACGGGCACGGTGCTTGACTCCGAAAGACGCATTCAACTCCTTAACGTTGCCAGCGAATTGGGGCTGCCTATCGTAGAAGATGACCCTTTCAGCCTAACAGCCTATGATGGAACACCTCCGCTTCCGCTCAAATCGATGGATCCGATAGGTTCAATCCTTTATATTGGATCCTTCTCCAAAATCGCTGCCTCCGGGTTACGAATTGGATGGATGATCGCTCCCCACTCGGTTGTCGAGAGGCTGGCGGATGCCAGACAACAGATGGATTTTGGTCTCAGTGTCTTTCCACAGCAGGTTGCCGGGCAATTCTTGAAATCGCCCTTTTTCGATCCCCATCTGGAACGTTTGCGCATGCAACTGCTCTTTAAACGGGATGTGCTTATCGAAGCCTTGCAGAGAGAATTGCCAGGCTTAGTGGAATTCACGGTTCCTCAAGGCGGATTACACTTATGGTGCAAACTGGTTCCTGAGATTCATGACGGCAAGCTGTTGGAAGAAGCCATCCGAAGGGGAGTTGTCTTCGTTCCCGGAAGCGTCTATGGATCGGATTCCGGTTTTGTACGATTTACATTTGCAAGACCGGATACTGAGGAAATCGTCTCGGGGATATCGAAGTTTGCGGAAGCGTTACGGAGTATAATAAATTAAATAATTAAATAGAACAACCGCCGGGGTTAAGACTACCTAAGCGGTTGTTACAATTTTATTCTGATTCAAATCACGCCTTATCTTTTCAACAAAATCATAAGGACAATGACTTCCTAAGATGAAGTTCATACCCCATTTTGGATGCTGATACCATATTAAATCGGTTTATATCAGCGCAATAAATTCCCCGTTTCTTAAAAAAACAGGATAGGTAGTAAGCCCTTCATATGGAATATGCTTGCAAATCCCTGTCTTTTCATCGAAGTTCCATCCGTGAAGAAAACACACAATTTCCCCATCGCTAACATCAACGGGATACCCCATATGCGGACAAACTCTTGAAGCTAGTAGATAGGTACTGTTGTTTTTTAACAAATAATAGGACGAGTGATCAATTTCAATCGGGGCTGGAAATTGAGCAAATTCAACCTCGCGGCCAATAGTAAATTCACGCATCCGCTTCCTCACCTTCTTTTCTTGTATGATAACGTCGCCTTATTGCATTTCAGCCATTCCTTTTTTACCACGCGATATTCCCGATTTCACTTTTCTATCTTTAACACCTGGAACCTTCTTTAATATGCTCAAGTATACACAACTATATATTGAACGTAACCGACCAATTAAACTTAAATATGAGCCATCCGTTACCTAATTATAAAACTGGATGGCTGAAAAAGTTGAACCATTGGCAGGTTACCAATTGATAGACAGCCGTTATAGTTAATCTAATAAATTTTATAAATCGGATGGTGATAATGAGTATGCGTATACGTCCATATAATTTTTTTGCTGGTCCCGCTGCACTACCTTTAGAAGTAATAGAGCGAGCACAAGCGGAGTTATCTGATTTTAAAGGAATCGGCATGTCTTTAATGGAAATTTCCCATCGCTCGAAAGAATATGAGGAAATCCACGACGAAACACAGCAGTTGTTCAAGGAACTACTCCAGCTTCCGGAGGAGTATAAGGTACTTTTTCTGCAGGGTGGAGCGAGCACACAATTTTCAATGATTCCCATGAATTTTCTCGTACCGGGCAAAATTGCGAACTATGTGATGACGGGAGCTTGGGCGGAAAAAGCGATCCTAGAGGCTAGAAAGATCGGTGATGTTTTCATATCCGCTTCAGGAGAAGCAAACAATTATGTGGAAATTCCATCCTTGGAAGATATACAGGTTTATCCGCAAACCGCCGCTTATCTGCATATCACTTCGAACGAAACAATTGCTGGCACACAGTTTCATAGCTTTCCGAGAATCAAAAACGTGCCCTTGATAGCGGATATGTCCAGTGATATCCTTTCACGTCCATTGGATGTCTCGCAATTCGCTCTGATCTATGCTGGTGCTCAAAAAAATCTCGGCCCATCTGGCGTTACGGTGGTTTTATTACGTGAAGAAATCGTCCGGAATATTCCTGAAAATTTACCAGTTATGCTTAAATATGATACGTTTACTAAACACAATTCGCTATATAATACCCCACCCGTCTATTCGATCTATATTGTCAATCTGGTTCTGAAATGGATTAAGCAACACGGTGGTTTGGTTAGTTTGGAGAAACGAAATGCGGAGAAGGCAAAACTGATTTACGATGCTATCGATCAAAGCGGCGGATTTTACACCGGCATGGTCAAACTAAACAGCCGCTCACTTATGAATATTACGTTCAAAGTACACGATGACGAGCTTGAGAAGCTCTTTTTGCAGCAATCGAAAGCCAACCATTTCATAGGACTTGAAGGACATCGTAGCGTGGGTCATCTCCGTGCCTCGACTTATAATGCAGTACCTTATGAAGCTTGTAAAGCGTTGACCGATTTTATGATTGATTTTCAAAAACGCTACGGATAAACAGAAAAAAGCTATAATCATCATTATAATACAGCCATCTGGTCTTGCTTAAATAATCGGTTTTTGCTTTCCCAATAGTAACCACCCATTCAGATATCCTCTTCAGATTGTATGCTGATTTGAAAAATCCTGACTCAAATTCTCAAAGTAATTTCAAATAAACGAAAGTAGAACGCCTTAGATAAGGCGTTCTACTTTCGTCAAAGAGCCCGTTGCAATCGGCAGAAATCAAACCATTCTTATGCCCCAAAATACCTTGGCCTTTTCTTATTAAAAACATCCACCTACCTTAAATTAGAACCGCCACAATGTCGCATCCACAATCATCATGAAAAACACTACCATTAAGTAGTTCACCGAAATCAAAAAATTAGTTTTGGCCCACCGTTTATTGTCGACTGCTTTTCTCCCGAGCAGCGTATGCAACAACCAAACGGTGCTTGCAAGTAATGACACAATCAGGAACCCCCCTCCCGAATAACCATAAAGATAAATCAGGATGATGGTCGGCAGCAGAAGCGCAATATAGAGGATCATCTGCATTTTTGTACGTCCGATCCCTTTTCGGACGGGTAGTAGCGGATAACCTGCAGCTTTGTACTCCTCCACGCGCTGAATGGCAAGTGACCAGAAATGGGGGGGTTGCCATAAAAACAATAAGGCAAACAGAAGAAGTGCGCCTGCATCAACTTTATTTGTATAAGCACAATAACCGATTACCGGCGGCATGGCGCCGGACACCCCGCCGATGGATGTGCTCCAAGTGGAGGTCCGTTTCAACCACATGGTATAAACGACGATGTAAACGAACATACCTACAAGGCCAAGCCAGCCACACAGCGCATTTACTTTCAAGAACAATACGACCTCTCCCGCGATCCCCAGCACCAGGGCGTACAATAGTACATCTCTTATTTTCAGCCGACCTACTGCAAGCGGCCGATCTTTCGTGCGATTCATCTTTTGGTCAAGTTTACAATCCCAAACATTATTCAGTACGCATGATGACGCCATCGTAAGCAGAGTACCTAGCATTGTCCACAGCAGAACGCTCCACTCGACCGTCCATTTGGAGGCCAGCCAGCAGCCTCCAAATACGGCAACGAGATTCAACTGAAGGATACGAGGCTTTGTCAACTGAATCCAGTCATTGAGTGAACTTGCTTTTCTCATGAAGCCACCACATTAAACAACATGATCCACATCGATCCGACGACGATGAGCAGTAGGATGACCAGAGCGAGAACAAAGGTGATCAGTTTGTAATGTGGCTTCTTCTCCTCACGCAGATGCATGAAAAAAAACAGTTGCACGATCAATTGCAGTACGGCGGCCACCATCAGTACAACCGCTTTCTTCGTCCCCTCCAGCCCACCACTCGTCACAATGGCAATCGAAATTACCGTTAGGACGAGGGAGAAAAGGAAGCCGAGCGTATACGATTTGATCGAACCATGAGCTTCATCCTGCGAATGGGCCGATTCATATGGCTTCATCTAATTCACCCCCATTAGATATACAACCGTGAATACGAATATCCAGACCACATCAAGGAAATGCCAGAACAAGCTGATCACATTGACTTTTCTCTTGGTTACAGGCGTGATTCCCTTTTTCGTCAGTTGAATGATTAGAGCGACCATCCAGACCAGTCCGACCAGCACATGCAAGCCATGGGTTCCTACCAGTGTATAAAAGGCCGATAAAAATGCACTTGTGCCCATTGTTGCACCTTCGTGCACCAGATGAGTAAACTCGCTGACCTCCAACCCGATGAACACCGCGCCTAGCAATGCCGTGATGCCAAGCCAGCCGATCAAGGCTTGACGGTTCCCTTTATTCATCGCCAACAGCGCCAGTCCGCATGTATAGCTGCTCGTAAGCAAAATGAACGTGCTCGCGATCACCCCGCCCAGCTCGAACAGATCGGCAGGTCCCGGACCGCCGTTCGTATTGCCGCGAAGGATGATATAAGTCGCAAAAAAGGTTCCGAATATCATGACATCGGTCATCAGGTAGATCCAAAATCCGAATGTGCGCATTTCCTCCATATCCGGATGGTCATGGTGTTCCGAATGCGGTTCGGGATGAGAAGAGTGCCCCAACAGGTTTGATTGAGCCATTATCTTGTCACCTTCCTTATTGCAGCTTCAGTACGTTCAATTTCATCCACTGGAATATAATAATCCGTGTTGTAATTAAAGGAATGGACAAGCATACAAACCGCTACGCCAGCAAGCCCCGGTATTGCTAACCAAAGCCAGTGAAATACGAATCCAAAACCGGTTAAAAAGAAGAAACCTGCCATAATAATCGGAATCCCGGAGTTATTGGGCATATGGATCGGCTCGAGCTTTTTCGAAACCGCCTGAACCGCTTGTCCCTGTTCCCTGCGTATCTTCTCTTCCCACCACTCATCCAGTTCGGAAACTTGCGGAAGAACCGCAAAGTTGTAATGAGGCGCCGGAGAAGGAATTGACCATTCCAGCGTACGCCCGTTCCACGGGTCCCCTGTCAAATCCATATGGTTTTGACGGTGTTTTAAGCCATGCGCTATTTGCCAAACCTGAAACAGAAAAGCGATACCCATTAGGACTGCTCCTATCGTGGAAACCAAGTTCAGTTCCCACCAGCCTTTATCCCAGCTATATGTCACAACCCGCCGTGTCATGCCCATCAGACCAAGCACATATTGTGGCATGAAGCATACGTAAAACCCTATATTCCAGAGCCAAAATGCCCACTTGCCAATGCTCTCATTCAGCTTGAAGCCAAATAATTTGGGCCACCAGTAGTAAAGTCCGGCGAAGTAACCGAACACGACACCACCAATGATGACATGGTGAAAATGCGCGATCAGAAAGTAACTATTATGGAACTGAAAATCCGCTGGCGCGACCGATAACAGTACCCCTGTCATTCCGCCCGTTACAAAGCAGGGAATAAATCCGATCGTCCAAAGCATAGGTGTTTCGAACGTAATCTTTCCCCGAAACATGGTAAACAGCCAATTGAATACTTTCACACCGGTCGGGATGGCAATCAGCATCGTGGTCAAAGCGAAAAAGGTATTGACATCCGCGCCCGAACCCATCGTAAAGAAGTGGTGCGCCCACACGAGAAACGACAGAATGCTGATAATCATCATGGCATACACCATCGAGTTGTAGCCGAACAATTTTTTCCTGGAAAAGGTCGCTACAACTTCGGAAAAAATGCCGAAGGCTGGGAGTACAATGATATAAACTTCAGGATGCCCCCACATCCAAATCAGATTAATATACATCATCGGGTTGCCGCCGCCGTCCAGGGTGAAAAAATGAGCGCCTGCATAGCGATCCAAAAACAAAAGCGCTAGCGTGGCCGTCAAAATCGGAAACGAAAAAATGATCGCGATACAGCTTGATAAGACCGACCAAGGGAATAACGGCATTTTCATCAGCTTCATTCCGGGAGCGCGCATTTTCAGAATGGTGACGATGAAGTTGATTCCCGTCATCAGGCTTCCGATCCCAGAAATCTGAATCCCCCAAATATAGAAATCTTGACCGACTCCCGGGTTGTACATCAATTCCGAGTAGGGCGGATAGGCGAGCCAGCCTGCATCCGGTGAACCTCCGATGACGAAGGACAAATTGAATAGCATTGCACCCGCGAAGAATAGCCAGAAGCTGAGTGCATTCAGAAACGGGTATGCTACATCTCTCGCTCCGATTTGCAGCGGCACCATCACGTTAAACAATCCGAACATAAACGGCATTGCCATAAATAAAATCATAATGACGCCGTGTGTTGTGAAAATTTCATTGTAATGATCCGGCTGCAAGAAATGAAACTCCGGAACAGCCAGCTGCGCCCGCATCAAGAGTGCATCAACCCCCCCGCGAAACAGCATGAGGAAGGCAGAAAGGATATACATAATACCGATTTTTTTATGATCGACGGTTGTTAGCCATTCTCTCCATAGCCATCCCCATCTTTTAAAATAAGTCAGTACAAACAATACGGCCAGAAGTGTCAATACAATACTAACATCCGCCCCGTAAATCAAAGGATCACCAGTGACAAAGAAGCCAGAAGCGAAGCTTTTCACATTCTCCCACATGACTCATTCTCTCCTTTCCTATTGATTGTGCATATGCATGTCTTGCATCTCTTTCCCGGATACTCCGTGGTTGTGCATATTGTCTTGCATCTCTTTCCCGGATACTCCGTGGTTATGCGACGTTGCATATTTGGTCACCGTCATTTCAAACAAACCTTCGGGAAAGGAAGAAAATGCCCGTACATTCGACGTGGAAGGCTCGGCCAAGTGCTTGTAGCCATCTAATGTTAGCGCAGGCGAATTGGTTTTGATCCCAGCCACCCACTGGTCAAAATCCTCCTGCGTCGTGGATTCCACATCGAAATACATCTTCGCAAATTCGGTACCAGTGAAATTGGCGCCCGATCCCCAATATTTGCCTTGCTTGTCGGCCTGCAGATACAGCGTCATCGCCATGCCCGACATGGCGTACATTTGACCGCCAAGCTGAGGGATCCAGAAGGAATTCATCGGGGAATCGGCTGTAATCTCGAAGCGGACCGGCACATTCTGGGGAATTTTCAATTCATTCACGGTAGCGATTCCCTGTTCCGGATATTGGAACAACCATTTCCAGTTCAACGAAGTCACCTGAATGGTCAAGGGCTTGCTGTGGGACTCAAGTGGCTTGGACGGCTCCAGGGCGTACGTGGATCGTGTGGTAATCACCGCCAAAGTTAAAATAATCGCAATCGGAATCCCCCACCAGATAACCTCAAGCCTGGTGCTGTGCGCCCAATTCGGTGAATACGTTGCTTTTCTCCCCTTCCTGTCGCGGTAACGCCAAATAATGACCGCCGTAAGAATCAGAACAGGGACGATTACGATGCAGCACAACAATGTTGAAATCAGCATTAATTCCCGCTCTTGTTTCGCAATTGGTCCTATCGGATTCAACACAGCAATGTTTTCTGTACATCCTGTGGATGAAAGCAACAGAAACGCCAGCATCGATAATGAGGCCAACCATCGAAGCGCTTTGGGTAATTTCATGTTTCTCAGCTCCTATCTTGCTTGAATCAAGTTTCACTCTAGAAGAAAAGAGTGAATGTGTCACCATCCGCTTGCACGGATATCTAACCGACCAAATTCAATAAGTTGAAATAATCTAAACAAGATTTGTCAACAATAACCTTCATCACATAGTGACCAACGGTCTCCAACAATTGAATCATCATCACCCTTCTGTCAATCCGGAATGATATATCTGGAGCTTCTGCCAATCGCCTCATCCGATTGTCGATTGGCAGCGACAACCTTGACCTCTTGGATGTTCGGATCCTCCGGTCCTTTAACCGGCAAGCCGGCCTCCAGATGACGCATAATATAATCCACGATTTCCTGGGTTATGATTTGTCCGGGCATCAGTATCGGAATTCCAGGGGGATAAACGTAAATGAATTCGGCGATAATAAGACCGCAAGATTGTTCAAGCAATACATTTTCTGTGTTTTCGTAAAAGGCTTCTCTTGGCGACAATAAAAAGCGTGAAGCTGCGGGAACAACAGCGGTATGGGCACGATCTTGGACTGCTTCATGATCGATGAAAGCAGCAGACATATGCCGCAAGGCGTGAAGCAATTGGTTTACTTCTCGCTCCGTATCTCCCAGTGTGATTAGACACAAAATATTCGTCAAATCGCTGAGCTCTACCTCAATATTGTGTGTCTCCCTTAGCCATTGCTCTGCTGCGTATCCGGTCATATTCATCTGTTCCAGATGAATGCAAAGCTTGGTTGGATCGTAATGAAAAACACCATCCGTTTCACATATTTCATCTCCATAGCAATAGAGTCCGGGAATCTCATTGATATGGCGCCGGGCATAATGGGCCAAACGGATCGCTTGTGCCGCCAATGCTTGTCCATGCAGGGCTAACTGCCTTCTGGCGGCATCGAGCGAAGCAAGCAGCAAATAAGAGGTCGAGGTGGTCGTCAGCATGCTCATGAGTGAACGAATTTTTTTTATGCTCACGCGATTGCCTTTGACATTCAGAATCGAACTCTGCGTCATCGAGCCTCCGAGTTTATGGACACTGGTTGCCGCCATATCCGCACCCGCTTGCATCGCGGACATGGGCAGCTGCTCGTGAAAATGGAGAAGCGTCCCGTGTGCTTCATCCACCAGCACGGGGATGTCATAGCTGTGAATAAGCTCGACCATGTGAAGCAAATCGATGCTGGTACCGTAATAAGTCGGGTTGATGAGCAGCACGGCTTTTACATCCGGATTCCGATTTATGGCTTGCCGAATCGACTCCTTTGTCACGCCGTGCTCGATGCCAAGCCGGTCGTCCTTCTCCGGATAAACCCATACGGGTGTAGCTCCTGCAAAGATAACGGCGGATAAAATGGATTTATGCGCATTGCGGGGCACTATGATTTTGTCGCCCGGCGAACAGACGGACATAATCATCGTCATAATGGCCCCTGTCGTCCCTTGTACGGAAAACAATGTATGATCCGCGCCAAAGGCGTCTGCCGCGAGATTCTCCGCCTCCCGTATCACGCCGGATGGCTGATGAAGATCGTCTAGCGGAACGATATTGATCAGATCAATGGATAAGGCATTGTCACCTACAAAGGCCCGAAATTCCGGGTCCATTCCTCTTCCTTTCTTATGGCCCGGAATGTGGAATTGAAGCGGGTCGCTTGCGGCGTGTTGCTGCAGTGCCGTGAATAACGGCGTACTATGCTGGTCCATGCTAAATCTATCCTTTCAAAGAACAAAGCGATCGCTGCTGCCGCCTTCTTCTGAAAAGAACTTCTTCGTTTCAAGAACGGCATAGATCAGCCTATCGACATCTTCTCTCGTATTGTATAAATAGAAACTCACGCGAACAGTTGCCGACCCTAGATCTACGTGGTCGATCATTTCTCCTCCAAATTCAATCGGTTCCATCAACTGCAAAAGCTTATCTTTTCCATATAACACGCCAATACCGGTAGGACCGCACATCTTATGGCCGGAGAAAGCATAAAAATCGCAATCCAACTCCTGTACATCCACCGGCAGGTGGGGAATGCTCTGCGCGCCATCCACAAAAACAACTGCGCCATGAAGGTGAGCAAGTTTTGTTATTTCTTTCACCGGATTGATTGCACCGAGAACGTTGGAAACATGGGAGAAAGCCACGATTTTCGTTCGGTTTGTAAGCGTATCTTTAACATCTTGCATTGCAATCGAGCCGTCCGCCTGCAAAGGAATAAACTTCAGTACGGCACCGGTCGCAGCAGCTACTTGCTGCCAAGGAATCAGATTGCTGTGATGTTCCATCGGGGTAATTACGATCTCGTCTCCTGCTTCGCAGATCTCCCTGGCAAAGCTGCCCCCAACCAGGTTAATGGCCGTCGTGGTTCCCCTGGTGAAGACGATTTCCCGCTCCGAATGGGCTTGAATAAACTGGGCAACCTTAGCTCGTGCCAGTTCATAGGCGTCGGTTGCACGCGATCCCAATGTATGAACCCCTCTATGAACGTTGGCATTGTCCCATTCGTAATAATGCTTGAGTGCGTCGATGACCTGAATCGGTTTTTGCGATGATGCTGCGCTGTCCAAATAGGTGAGGGGGTGTCCATTGACTTGTTGGTTTAAAATAGGAAAACATTTGCGTACTTCGGAGACGTCCATACTTCCCTCCTCCTTTCATTAAAAGCTATCCAGTGATTGCGATGACGCATGCGCGTGCCAGTTCCGTTATTGCGGCGTAATTTCCCTCTTCAATCCATTTTTTATTCACCAAATTCCCGCCCATGCCTACTGCGAAAGCCCCTGCGTCAATCACTTCGCGAATATTGTGCAAACCGACGCTGCCTGACGCAATCATCGGAATACGATCCAGCGGAGCGCGAACTTCCCTCAAATAGGAAGCACCGCCGAGCGATCCCATAGGGAACACCTTGACCGCTTTGGCACCCGCTTTTACCGCTTTGACCATCTCCGTCGGTGTCATGACACCGGGATAAACATCGACCAGCTGCCGGGCCCCGTATTCAATGACTTCCTCATCCAAATTAGGCGAGACGAGAAATTGTGCCCCGGCATCAACAGCTTTCTTAGCCATCTCGACATCAAGCACCGTTCCAACACCAATCACTACATCATTGCCATATTCCTTTCTCCAGCGGGAGACCAGCGTATAAACCCCTTCTGTATTTGTCGTCACTTCAATGAATCGAATGCCTCCCCGGACCAAAGCATCGATAACCCGATCCGAATCGTCCGGTTGCAAACCTCGGATCATAGCCATTATTTTTTCCTTTCTCAAAGCGTCCAGTATGTCCATCTCGTTCAACCCCTGTCCCCTTGGCTTCATGACTGTTTTCAACCCGATCGTAATGGTTTTCATGCAAACCGTAACCATCCATTCTTTATTTTTTTGCGCCAACCATTGCATGAAAGGAATGATCTTCGAAACTGGATTGTCTAAAGTAAGTCAGATTGGATGGTTACTTTCCGGGAGGGACGTTTTACATTAATGCAAGAACATGAGAAGCCTGATGAATTTACATTCGAGGAGATTTGGTTATGAAGGAAATCACGAAGGTCAAGGCACGGAAGACTCTGCAAAACATTACTCCTTATGCTCCGGGAAAGCCTATTTGGGAGCTTCAAGACGAGTTGGGTTTATCTAAAGTCATCAAGCTGGCTTCAAACGAGAACCCATTGGGCCCTTCTCCAAAAGCATTAGAGGCCATCGTATGTTCATTATCGGACGTTCACCGTTATCCGGATTCAAGCACATCGAACTTGCGACGTGTTATTGCCGCAAAACTTGGGATGGCACCCGGAACAATTCATCATCAGCAATGGCGGGGATGAGCTTATTACGCTAGTATCCGAGGCATTTCTTGAGCCAGGCGATGAAATCATCGTGCCTGCTCCTACATTTAGCGAATATGAATTCGGGGCACATCTTATGGGGGCCAATATCGTTACCGTACCGCTCGGAGAGTCGTATGCCTTCGATCTGGATGCCATCGTAAACGCGGTTACGGAACGAACCAAAATGCTCTGCATCTGTTCGCCCAATAACCCGACAGGCACCTATCTCTCGAAATCCGTTTTGCATCATCTGCTCGGTATACTACCCAAACATATCCTTGTGCTATTTGATGCAGCTTACAGTCAATACGCTACAGCTGACGACTACACGAACGGACTGGAGTTTGTTCGTGCGGGATATCCGATTGTCGTACTTCAGACTTTTTCAAAAATATACGGTTTGGCAGGATTAAGAGTTGGTTTTGGGACGGCTCCAGAGTCTATCATTCAGCACATACTCAAAGTAAAAGAACCTTTTAATGTCAATGCATTGGCTCAAGCTGCCGCAGCGGCTGCCCTTCACGATGATGAGCATGTACGCTTGTCCTTGGAAGTAAATATGCAAGGCAAAACGCAGCTATATCGTTCATTCCGGGATCTCCGCCTGCCGTTCATTGAAAGCATGAGCAATTTTGTGCTGGTTGATCTTGGTTCAGGCGCAAAATCTGTTTATGAGCAATTATTGACCAAAGGAATTATTGTTCGTTTCGGAGGAATATGGAATCTGCCGCACCATATTCGTGTTTCGGTGGGAAAGGAAGAAGAAAACTCGGTCTTTGTTCACGAATTAACTGAAATTTTACACCATCATTTGTAGTTTCATCGCAGATTCAGGAGTCATTTAAACGAAAATCTGATCATGGAGAGCAATAGCAAAAAAGCGATACCGAAACAAAGGCGCATCAGCCATCTGTCTTGACGATCAAACAGATTCACGATAATTCCCCTTTCACATATCTGGCATTAAACAAAAACCTATCACATTGGGAGACAAGTAATCACGAGAGGCGCTTTATATAATTGGATGGTCCAATAAATCAGCTATTGGATGGCGATATTTCGTTAAGTAGGTTATATGATACTTACAGTAATACAAATACAGTAAACCGATGGGTTTACAAATTTTTGAGGAGGTTTTTATAATGGCACTTTATTTAGCGGAGTCTATATTACCAAAGGAGCTGCGCGAAAAGGCAACGTTGGAACAAGCGGCGGCAGCTGTTTCACAGCAAGCGGGAGCAAATGAAGCCTCTTTGATTGAAGTGCAAGTGGCCAGTGATCTTATTCGGGCCTTCTTTGTTTTGGAAGCCGATAATCAAGCGGCAGTACGGGATATCTTAGGCAAGAGCCAGATACCTGTAACTTTAGTTAAACCGGTTCGCTTGGTTGGACAAGAACTGGAAGAAGTCCGCAAAAACGCAGGAGCCATTCGTTACTTGGTAGAATGGAATCTTCCAGAAGGTCTGACTATGGATGCCTATTTGGCTAGGAAGAAAGAAAAGTCTGTTCATTATGCAGAGGTGCCCGAAGTTTCTTTCGAACGTACCTATGTTTGCGAAGATATGACTAAATGCGTGTGCCTATATAACGCACCGGATGCAGCATCGATCCAAAAAGCCCGCGATGCGGTGGGCGCTCCGATTGATGCACTTACCGAAACCATTAGTGTAACTCCGGATAAAGATCAGAAATAACTGATCCCTGGTAAATTGATGAATAACTTCACACCTAGCACCATTGAAGAGCTAGTTGTTACCATGGCCGAACTGTGCAGTGAAAAATACTCTAAATTCAAAAACCGTCCAGCGGCATTTTTCGTTCAATCGATTATGGGTGGAGCCATGGTTGCTTTTGGCGCCATTTTAGCCTTATCGGTTAGTACGGGAATTCCTTGGCCTGGTCTTGCGAACCTCATGATGGGATTGGTATTTGGGTTTTCGCTAGTGATCATTATGGTTTCTGGCGCAAGCCTCATTACCGCAGACATGGTTATTGGTTTTCTGGGGATTATTCACCGCAGAATTACATGGGGACAATATTTCTGGATGAACCTGGTTAGTTATCTGGGCAATGCCGTCGGCAGCTTGATGGTTTCCCTGCTGGTTTTTATAGGTGGAAGCAATTACCTTGCCGCACCGTGGTTATCCCGCGCTCACCAGATTGCTGTGGGAAAAACAGGCATGACCGATTTGCAGATTTTTGCGATGGGATGCCTTTGCACCTGGATGCTTCAGACGGCGGTAATGCTTTACTTCAAGGCACGCACGGATGTAGGTAAGATCCTGCTTGCGTTTTACGGACCACTTGCGTTTGTCGCTGGAATGACGGAACACTGTATCGCCAATATTGGTTTCCTTGCATTACCCATCCTGCAGCAACCGATATTCACCAAGATTACACATACTAGTCTGGCGGCTGCGGGCCCCAATGCAGAGCTTTCTTGGGGGTTTGCCCGATACGGTTGGGCGCATAATCAGCTTTTTACCTTAATGGGAAACTATATTGGTGGAACTATTTTTGTCGGGCTTATTCTTCATTTTATATCTGATCCACAAAGGGTCATATTTATCTATCAAACCTCAATTAATCGTTTGCAAAAATGGGCGCGGCTTCCGAAATAATCGGATGTCGCGTTTTTCCGAAAGTGAGATGTAAAAATGGATTATGCCATTTGGAATCCTTGGCCGTGGGTTCTATTTGCAATAGGAATCTTGTTTTGCATCATAAGCGTTTCAACTTTTCATAAAAAATACCCACATTTCCCTTGGGGAAACAGCAATGATCACTTGAAGGCACAGGATGTGAGCGAGCCTTTCACCCCAAATGCACGAAATCTGGGAGCATTGCCGAAATGGCGGGTTAAACAACATACCCCCATCGCGGAAGTTAAGAAGATATTATCAGAAGGAATTCCTTATGTCGGGGTAGAGGATGAAGAGAGTAATTTAGTCGGCATTATTGGTCCCAAGCACATTCCTTTGGGAGTTCATAAGTTCAAATAAAGGGTAGGGGGTGATAAAGTGTTATCCATTCGAAACCACGAGGTAAAAGAAGCGTTGTTGCAGTGTCTTCAAAAAATGGTTAGGACAATAGATGAGGATTCGGTATACCCACGGGATTTTATACAGGGGCTCGGAAAAGCGGGGTTCTATTCGAATGATGGTTTAACCTCTGGCGAGATTGCGGAGAAAAAGCTGCAGCTAATCGAGGAAGTGGGATCAATATGTAATTCTACTGCATTTTCCATTTGGTGCCATGTTACATCCATCACTTATGTTAGAAATGGGCAAAGTTCATATCTGCAGGAAAAAATCCTGCCATCACTGGAAAATGGAGATTTATTAGGGGCTACAGGATTATCCAACCCTATGAAGTTCTACGCGGGAATGGAGTCTATCCGGCTGAAAGCAAAACAAACTCCTGGAGGTTATTGGATCTCAGGCACGCTTCCATTCGTTTCTAATTTAGGGCCAGATCACTGGTTTGGCATAATCGCTGAATTAGATGCCACGCATCGGATCATGGCTCTAATCAATTGCAATGCTGAAGGTTTAACCCTGACGGAACGTACAGATTTTATGGGGATAAACGGAAGTGCAACGTATAGCTGTCATTTTGATGATGTGTTTATTCCTTTCGAATGGATTCTTTCCGGAAACGCGGATGAATTCATGAAAAAAATAAGAGCAGAGTTCGTATTGACACAAACCGGAATGGCTCTTGGTCTAATAAAAGCTGCTGTTAACGGCATGGAAAGATTGAAGAATCGGCAAGGCGAGGCGAATCAGTACCTTCCAAAGCAGCCTGAAGAGATTAAACAGCAATGGGAAACACTGCGGGAACAGGCCTACCGGTTGGCCAAACATCCATCCGACGATGTGATGAACGAAATCCTGCGAGTTCGGCTGAACGGGTCCTATTTAGCATTGGAAGCAGCCAATGCCGCCTTCTTACATTATGGCGGTGCGGGTTATGTTAGACGGAGTGATGCGGCCAGACGACTGCGAGAAGCTCACTTTATCGCTATTGTTACCCCGGCGGTCAAACAGTTGGAGAAACTTCTGAAAGACGGTTGGGGATTCAAGCCTAACTTTAGAAAAGTGCTGGATAACTATAATAGATGGTAGAATAAATACTCATTGGCAAGTCGTGTGTATGCAAAAGCAAAATCACGACTTGCTTTTTCATTTTATTTGCCCAATTGATCCATGGTTGGTTCCGTCCTGTATAACGAAAGACCTACCCGCTGTTGCTTTCGTAAAGTGGTTGGTGAAAAAAGCTTAAGGCTTGGCAGGTTACGGACTTCGTTGAATCATTTAAATTAATTTCATTGAATCCACTAGGACAAAGGGGTTGAATACATGTCTAAACGGTCCCACAATTTTTATGCCGGGCCGGCTGTGCTTCCGCAAGAAGTATTGGAACAAGCTCAAGCGGAAATGACCGATTACAAATCAATTGGACTTTCCTTGATGGAGATTTCACATCGTTCGCCAGCTTATGAAGAAATCCATTATGAGACACAACTTTTATTTAAAGAGTTGCTTCAACTGCCAGATGAGTACCATGTGCTGTTTCTGCCTGGTGGCGCCAGTTTGCAATTTTCCATGATCCCTATGAATTTTCCACTCACCGCAAGAAAGCCAATTATATCCATACCGGTCTTTGGGCTGAGAAAGCCATTGAGGAAGCCCGTAAAATTGGCAACGTTTATGTCTCTTATTCTGGAAAAGCAACCGGCTTCAGCGAAATGCCTTCACCCCAAGATATACAAGTAGACAAACAAACGGATGCTTATTTACACATCACTTCAAATGAAACCGTGAATGGAACACAGTTTCATTACTTTCCCATTGTTCCGGGTGTTCCGGTCATCGCTGACATGTCCAGCGACATCCTCTCTCGTCCGCTTAATATCTCGAAATTCGCTGTCATTTATGCCGGTGCTCAAAAAAATCTTGGTCCTGCAGGAGTCACTATTGTTATTTTGCATGAAGAAATGCTTCAACAACAAAGGGCTTCATTGCCTGCCATACTGGACTATCATACCTACGTCAAACATAATTCTCTCTACAACACTCCGCCTGTCTATATCATTTATTTGGTGAATCTTGTATTAAAGTGGATTAAACGTAACGGAGGATTGGACTTTATTGAGAAACGAAATGTAGAAAAAGCGCGGCTGATCTATGAGACCATTGATCAGAGTTACGGTTTTTATCAAGGAATGGCTCGACCGGCCAGCCGTTCACTGATGAACATTACATTCAAAATGAAGAACAACGAGTTGGAGAAAAGATTCATTCAGGAAGCAAACGAGCAGCGAATGCTCGGATTAGAAGGATACCGAAGCTTCGGACATATTCGTGCCTCCGTCTACAATGCCTTACCTTATGAAGCCTGTAAGGCACTAACTGAATTCATGAAAGAATTCCAAAGACACTATTGTTAAAATCATAAGGTTGGAGTTCACGGTATCCAACCTTTTTACTGCGCGCTGCTTACCATAAAGTTCATGTTTTACGGTAAGGATAGAGCCCAGTTTGGGACGCATCGACGGCGCGGCGGGTGGGACTGTGAAATTCCATAATCCCTTAGAATTGTTCCACAATTCGGCATCAACAGGGCCACAGAGGTACCTTAAGACAGAGTAACTCGTAGTTGATTGAGGGAGCGATTGATGCTCCCCTTACAATTGTAAGTTTATGATAACCCCTGAGTACTCAAGATCCACAATCATGTGAAAGAAGGACATATAGAAGGGTATACGGTCATGGTTGGTTATCGATCAGGATACCTATCCAAGACTGGCCAGTCCGCTATGCTATTTTTCACGGACTGAAGCTGTGGATACCATTCTCGATACATGTGTTGCGATCGTAACGATTGAACGGGACTTCGGTGATCGGGCAAACAGACGTTTGGTTCGTATGAAGTATCTCATTGAGCGGAAAGGCTTGGATTGGTTTAGGAACGAAGTAGAAACGCGAGTCGAACGGAAGCTGGACCGGCCGCGGCACCTGGCGTGGAAGAATGGAAAAGACTATCTTGGTTGATTCGGGAACTGAGTGATTAAAAGCTGCGGCAGATACCAATAACTCACCCCTTGTTTTATTATGAATAGAAAAGTGAGTTGACACGAATAATGATTGTTTCTAAGAAAGAAACGGTGCTTTCTTATATTGTTGCCTTTGTACTGGTTTTATTGATGGTGGCATCTGCTGTATGGCTGGATGATCGTGAAGTCATTTTGCCTGAAATTGCAGCTATGGCGGTAGGTATGTGGGTATACAGAGAACCAGGATGGATCAAGCAGCCATTTAAGATTTTTATTGCTCCGTCGTTGACTGCTGTTATTGGTTTTGCAGTTAACCAATTAAACATGGCGTATGTAGGAAAGGTTATTCTAACCTTGGTGCTTATCATGTTTGTTTTAAGTCTAATCCGGACGAGCCTGGCACCTTCTATCGCAACGGGATTGTTACCTCTGGTGATAAATGCAACCGAATGGACTTTCATTCTATCAGTTGTCGTATTGACATTGGTGCTGATGCTTGGGGTGCTGGCAGTTGGTATTCATAAGGGACTTGAACAGAAAGTACAGGTCAATATCAAATACATGATTATATATGTTTTGCTCAACATCATTTGGATCAGTCTAGTTTGGATTGCTGGATACCCACAACTTGCAGTTTAGGGAATTTATTTTATCCTCGACCAATTTAATGAGCCGTCCAATTTATGTGCCTGCCTTCGTTTATACTGAAGCAGCTTGCCTACACCGGCAAGCTGCCTCTTTAACTTGAAATGTTTTACCGCTTCGCCTTATAAAACTCATTATCCGATTTCCGGATAGTCGATCAGAGCATCCTCGTCTTCCGCTTTTTCCCGGGGCGGCTGAAACGGAGGCAGCCGGCGCGAGAACATGCCGAATGCTGCTGGGGCGATGTGCCCCTGTGCTCCCATCTCCTGCACGTAGACCAGAGAGGTGCAAATGCCCTTCACAGCGTCCAGACGCCGGTTTGTGTCGAAATCTCCGATCCAATGGCGATAACTTCCACATACGGCACTGGGCAGAAGCCCGGTTTTCGAGGCAGCTTCGATAATTTCAGCGGTCACGTCCATATTCAGCGGGCCATCAAAATGGACGATCTCTACCCCATCGATTCCAAGTTCCTTAGCTGTCGCAAAGATGTCCTCGTAACGCATAGTGCCATTCTTCTTCCTCCTTTTCATAGTAAAAAGAGCGCAAAAAAAAGACCCATGAGTGGATTTATGCGCACCTCGCACATAAAATCAACCCATATGGTCTTCGGCTTCACATAACAGCCCAACAAACGGGTACCAAATTTTTTAATCTCATTGTATTTATATATCAAACTACCTATACAGATGAAACTTCAAGCAACCCACCTAATGTAACTAACACAAGGATTTTAAACCGGCATCCCATAAAAAGCGAAATGCGCCTGCGGCGTGCCGTTGAGTAAATTGCCGTCACACTCCTTGATCAGCTTTTGTCTAAGCTCCGACACCTTGTACGGATAATGCGCGGCCACATTTTGCTCCTCCCGGTAATCCGTTGTGATTTGATACAACTGATAATCTATGGCTTCGTCCATCTGCTCGAGAAAAGCCCCGAACGGACCGATTTTATATTTATCCATATTCACAACGCATCGCAGTTTCCAACCGTCTCTCGAGATGATGGCAGGCCCCAAGTAGCTGGAATATACAATATATTCATGCTCCTCAGCTGCTCTGCAGCCCTCGCTGGTCCATATCGAAGCAAACGAAACGCCGTCTTTATTAGGAGGCATCGGCTGCCCGAGCAGTTCGGCAAACGTAGGCATTAGGTCATAGTTGGCTATAAGTCTATCGCTCACCGTATGAGGATTAATATGTCCGGGCCAGCGAATTAAGTAAGGGATCTTGACGCCACCTTCCCAACTGGTCAGCTTGAGCCCGGCCATGCCGTTATTTCCGTCGAAAATATCGCCACAAGTATCTGAATGAAACTTGGTATGCACATTATCGATCGGCGTGCCGTTGAGCATCACTTGCCCCGAAACCCGGCTAGGCTGTGAATAGGCCAACGTATGCCCATTATCCGAACAGAAAATAATAATCGTCTGCTGAGCAAGATCCAAAGCATCCAACTCATCCAGAATAGTTCCTACGGTCTGATCGAGCCGCAATACCATAGATGCGTACTCCTTCTCGATATCCGTTAATTCCGGATGTTCCTTCACGGAAGGGTGAATTTGCGGATAAAAAACTGGGCCGTGGGGAAGCTGTGACGGATGATACAGAAAAAATGGCCGGTCCTTGTTTTGCCGGATGAACTCCACTATTTTTCGGTCATACAAGTCCTGGGAGTAGACTTTTCTTCCGGTCATGTCGATCCGTTCGCCGTTTTCGAAGGCGCTCCGCCTCGCCCCGCAGTTCACATACGTGTTTCCATCTATAGGCACCGCCTTTCCATTCTCGAAAAGAAAGGTCGGATAATACCCATGACAACGTTGATGATCGTAATCTCCGTAATGATAGTCCCAGCCGTGCCGAGCCAGCTCGTCGCCGGTCGTTGCAAAGCCCCACTCCAGCTTACCGATCTGTCCGGTGACATACCCTGCCTGCTTGGCAATTTGAGGCAAATAGACGTCCTCCGGCCCTCCCTGAATTCCGGTGTTATGGATAAGTTCATAAATTTGCTCCAAGCTCATGTTTCCCTTATCCAGTTCCATGTAGACACCGGCCTTATTGAAGGTCCACCGGCCGGCATGGGCATCGTGCACCCCACACAGCAAGCTCGCTCTGGCTGGAGCGCAAAATGCGCAGCCATAGGCTTGGGTTAACCTCATACCTTCCGAAGCCAACCTGTCGATGTTGGGGGTGGTGATCAGCTTTTGTCCATAGCAGCTCAGCATGCCTCTACCGAGATCATCGGCATAAATCAATATGATATTCGGGGTCGTTTTCATTTCATACCTTCCGGATTCAGTTTATTTGGAAAAGGCACCGCATCCGCCGTTTCCATGTACCAATCAACCAACCGTTCCAGCAGTTCCTGTCTCACTCCTTCATAATCTTCGTCCTCGATCAGATTGTGAAGCTCGTCCGGATCCTTCGTCAGATCATACAGCTCATCCCGTTCGTACAGCCGTTTCACATACTTAAAGGTCTTGGTTCTCGCCATCACCACTTTACCGTGCAGCTCCGGATAATCGTTCTGCGCTCCGACCCGAGGCCAGTATTGGGCCCCGGGCTTGAGGCCGTTCGGTTCGTGCGTATGCGGCTCATACGCGAGAGCCCCGCCCTCGCAAAACACGACTTCGCGATGCTCGTCCGCCAGTCCTTGGCTTACGGGAACAAGCGATTTGCTGAATGTGGTATGGCGGTTCGGCAGCTCGGCGAGCTCCGCGACCGTCGCATAGAAATCGAGCATCTCGACCAGCGCATCTACGGGCCGCTCTCTTATCGGAATTGAGATCGACGACGGATATTTTATAATCAGCGGCACTTTGCTGAGGCTGTCGTCAAAGTTGTTCTGCGACTTTTCCACCATCCGGTAATCACCGGCATATTCCCCATGGTCACTGAACAAAAATACCGCGGAGTCATCCCAATAGCCGTTAAGCCTAACGGCCTCAGTCAATCTTCCCAGCGAAGCATCCACCTTCGTAATCATCCCGTAGTAGACGGCCAAAATCTCCTTCAGCTCCCCCTCGCTCAGCCGGTCAAGTCCCATACGATCGCGCACTTTATCCAGAAAAGCGGATTTCGTGCCGGGCTCCGGCTGGGGAATAATGGGCGGCAGCTTGTCCCGGTCATACATCGAGAAATACGGTTCCTCCACGCGGAACGGCGGGTGCGGTGCAGCCAAGTTAATGAATAGACAGAACGGCTCCTGCGGTTTGCTGTTCAAAAAGTTTATCGCGCCCTGGACGATCGCGTCATCGCGGGTCACCATCGGTTCGTCACCCGCCTTGCCGCGGTAAAAGGAGTAGAATAGGCGATGCTCCGCATCCATGACAGGGCCTGAATAAGGCTGATAGCTGCCGGGCTCCGGAACAAACAGCTCCGAGCAGCATTCGGAGATGTCCTCGCATTGGACAGGGCCTATACCGTTGCACCATACATAATAGCCTTTATCCTTCAGTTCCTTCAAGATGACAGGGTCTCCGTCGGCTACGACAAGTTTATGCTCCTGGACACGGTGTCCCTTGACGTGAGGATATCTTCCGCTCATAAACGAGCAGCGGCTCGGAGTACATACCGTATTCTGTACGAAGCAATTAGAGAACGCGACTCCTTCGCCGGCCAGTGCAACAGCGTTGGGTGTTCGAATTACCTCATTGCCGAGGCACCCTACATCTTTGCCGCGCCAAGAATCGGAAATAAAAATAATGAGATTGGGCAGCTTCGATTGCGCCATCGCTTACAGCCTCCCTTCCAATTTGTGCATCACCGGTTCATAGGGTACAACGTCAATGGTCTCCATGTACCGTATGGCGAGCAGGTTTAACAGCTTCTTGCGTACGGATTCGTACTGCGGATCATCGGCAAGGTTCACCAGCTCCTTCGGATCGATAGACAGGTCGTAAAGCTCGGTCTGCTCATTTAAGCGCTTGATGAATTTCCACTCTGCCGTTCTGAGCATGACGCTTTTTCCCCTAGCAAGCTTTCCGCCTGCGTGCGGCTCGGTGACGAGGCAGCCTCCCTCGCAGAATACCTGTTCACGGTGACGCTCCGCCTTGCCCTGAATGATTGGTAAAAGTGACCTGCCAAAGTGGGTATGCCGCTGGGGAAGCCCGGCCAGCTCTGCAATAGTTGCATAAACATCGATCAATTCGACGAGCGCACCTACCTGCTGCCCTTCCTCCGGAATCGCCGTGCAAGAGGAGGGATACTTGATAAGAAGCGGGACGTGAGCGGCAGTGAAACCGTCAACCCGTGCAGCCGCACTACGCCGGCCTCGTGCGCTAAAGAGGAATAACGCCGTATTATCCCATTCCCCCGCCGCCTTCCACGCATCCGTCAGCCGCCCTATAACGGTCCTCAGTTCGACCTCATCACGCAGCGTCAAGCATATGCAAATTGGCTTGTTTTGCGCTTGCTCCACAAATTTAACGGCTCCATCAACCAGCACCTCAGCATATGCTTCCGTCTGCTCCGGACGAAACCTGACAGTGCAGACGCGGCTTTCCGCCTCCGCGTCAACAACCGGATTATCCCCTCCCCACCAGGTGGCAAAGCCCCGTTCCGTCAGCTGCTTCAATAAGAACGGCTCCGTGGGAGCAAGCCGATATTCCGGCGTACGATGACCTCTGACATGCGGATACCAGCCGGTCATGAACGAACAGAAGCTCGGGGTGAGCTCTTCACTTTGAGCATAACATTGGGTGAAGCGAATACCTTCCAATGAGCCCAAGGAATCATCCCAATCATCCATGCTTCCCCCGTCCAGTATAACCAAAACAATATTCGGTCCAGCTTGTTTTTCCAATGACCAAACCACCTTTGCTTTCGATTCGTCACTCGCTTACCATAACCCTAGACCGCCCAATCTTCGGATGATCCAGTTCGTCGCCAAAACCAGCATGAGACCGACAACTGATTTGAACAATCCGGCGGCTGCGGCAAGCGAGAACCGGCCCACCGAAATGCCCACCCGGTAAACATACGTATCCAGGATATCGGCAACCTGATACACCAGTGCGTTATAAAGCACGAACACTTGATCGAAGCCTGCGTTTAAGATATGACCGGTTTTCAAAATGAGCAAAATATAAATCGTCGTTCGGATCGATGGAATCGTCACGTAACGCATCGCATCGAAACGGTTTGCTCCGTCCATTCTGGCTGCCTCGTAGAGCTCCGGGTTAATGCCGGATATCGCTGCCATATAGATGACCGTTCCCCAGCCCGCTTCCTTCCATATGTCGGACGCGACCAGCACGCTGCGGAACGTTTCCGGCTGCGTAAGCGGCGAAGTATGCAGACCGAATAGAGAAAGAAGTCCCGTGCTGGAGGAAAACAGCGTAAACATGATGCCGCCAAGGATGACCCATGAAACAAAATGGGGGAAATACACGATCGTTTGGATGATGCGTTTCATGCTTGGCTTCAGTACCTCGTTAAGAAGAAGAGCCAGGACGATCGGAACGGGAAAGCCGAAAATCAGCTTATAGAAGCTGATAAGGATCGTGTTTTTGAGCGCTAACCAAAAATCCTCCGCGGCAAACAACAGCTCGAACCACTTAAAGCC
The DNA here is from genome assembly GCF_027533625.1 of Paenibacillus gyeongsangnamensis. Lineage (GTDB taxonomy): Bacteria > Bacillota > Bacilli > Paenibacillales > NBRC-103111 > Paenibacillus_G > Paenibacillus_G gyeongsangnamensis. The sequence goes on from NZ_JAQAGZ010000002.1 coordinate 351,658, forward strand.
GGCCCATTCGCTTCCGAGAATCCCTTTGGTAATCTTGTAATCCTTAAAAGCGATCAGCATGCCAAGCATAGGGACATAATGAAATAAGAGGAAATAGACGATGCCCGGCAGCAAAAGCAAATAACAGTATTTGTACCGGTTCCACAGATTAATCCGGCGATTGGTCCGCGTTTTCGGGAGGACGGCCATTTCCGGCCGCGCTCTCCCAGCGTTTTCGTCGATGTTACTTATTTCTTTGATTTTTTCCATTCCGCGTTAACCTGCTCCTCGATTTTCTTTCCGCCCTGCTGGTAATACTTTTGAACGAATTCATCCCATTTATCTACCGGAAGCGCCCCTGTGACTATTTTGACAAAATACTCGATCCACAGCTTGTTGATGTCCGGATACTCCTGCTGCGCCGGAACGGCTTTTGAAAATTGGTCCATGAAGGTGTTTTGTCCAGTAACTTCCAATCCTTTCAAAATAGGCTCGGAAGCCCAGCGCCGGTCGACGACATTAATAAATTGCACCGGGTTGGACAAACCGATCATGGTTAAATCATCCGCCGAACTGGTTTGAGTAATAAGATTCTTCTGCTTGTCAAACGTGTAATCCTTGCCCTCCACGCCGTAAGTAATCAGCATATGGCCGCCGTCGGGATCGTCGGACGCCGTCCAGTCGAGCATTCTGGCCAGAAGCTCCGGGTTTTTGGCTTTGGCGGAAATGACATAGAAGGTTCCACCGGCTCCGCCGGCCGGCCAGCCCTTCGCTCCATTAGGTCCGGTCTGGGGCGGAACCATCTGGAGCGACATTCCCGGTACAGTCTGCTTTAGCGACCGGTACACCGAATTACCGGGATCAAGCGGCCATACGGAACCGTTCCATACTCCGATCTTGGAATTAATGACCTTCTCGTTAAGCTGCTTACTGGTGGCTGTTACGAAATCCGGGTCGATAATCCCTTCTTTATACCATTGCTGGAGAACCGCCAGCGCCTGCTTGGTCTCCGGCAGCACCATCCCCTGCTTAAGGGAGCCTTGTCTTTCCAGCCAATAGCTCGGATGCACGCCGAAGGCACCGAAGATCCCTTCGAAGCCGGCCGCCGTTCCCGTATTCTCCGGCTTCATGCCGCCTAACCCGTACGTATCGTTTTTCCCGTTCCGGTCCGGATCCTTTGTCGTGAACGCCTTCAATACCTCGTGAAACTCATCGAGCGTGCTCGGCATGGGAAGTCCCACATTGTCCAGCCAATCCTTGCGAATGACATATCCACCCGCCGGGCCGTTAATCGGTTCCGGACGGAATGCATTCGGCAGCCCGTATATTTTCCCGTCGATGGTGCCGGCGTCAAGATCCTGTGGACGAAACATTTTAGAAGCGTGCGGCATTTTGGGTAAAAGATCGTTAAGCGGCAAAATAAGGCCTTCATCGGCAAATTTCGTCAATGTCGCGAGGTTAACGTTGAAATAATCGGGTAAGGTACCGGATGTGGCCATGAGGTTCAGCTTCGTAAAGTACTCGTCCCCCGAGGCCAACGTCACCTTGAAATCGGCTCCCGTAATCCCGGCTTTCTTTAGGCCGTCCAACATCATTTTGCGCCCTTCTCCGCCGTCCTGCGGATAATTGGGCTCTCCCCGGTTAAAGAACAAATTATAGGTGACCGTATCTTCCATTTTGGCGCTGTTTCCAGCGTTCGAACCGGCAGCATCCGTGGCGGCAGGTTTGTCCTGGCAGGCAATTAGACTCGCGGCAACTGTAAAAACCGTTATCCCCTTTAAGGTACTCCAAAGCTTCGGCATGGTTGGGTCTCCTCCTGAATCATGTTTGCGCGGCGCTAACCGCTTTACATTTTGACGGCGCCGATCAGGACACCTTTCGTGAAATGCTTTTGCAAGAAAGGATATACGCAAAGGATGGGAATCAGTGTGAGAACGACCGTGGCGGCGATGACCGATTCCGTGGTCGTGTTCGAAAACTGGCCTGACCTTTCCGCCATTTGCTGTCCGTTGATGACGTCTCGCAGCAGAACCGGAAGCGTATATTTTTCCCTGTCATTCAAGTAGATCAAGGCGTTAAAGAAGTTGTTCCATTGGCCTACCGCCTCCCACAGCATGATAGTGGCGAGGGCAGGCAGCGAAAGTGGAATGATGATACCGACAAAGATGCGAAGAAGACTCGCACCGTCCATTGTGGCGGATTCCTCCAATTCCGTAGGCAGCGACTGAAAAAAGCTTCGCATGACCAAAACGTTGTAGGCCGAAATGGCACTAGGGATCATGAGCGCCCATAACGAGTTAATCATCCCCAATTCCTTAACCAGCAAATAACTCGGTATAATTCCTCCGCCAAACAGCATCGTGAACAAAATCAGAAAGGTCACCAAATTTTTACCGGGCATTCCCTGCTTAATCAGCGGGTATGCGGTGCATGCCGTCAGCAGCGTGCTGAGGGTGGAGCCGATGACGGTGATGAAGGCCGAATTGGCATAAGCGGTCCATAAATAATGTGATTTCAGCACCACAACGTAAGCATTGGCCGTAAAGCCGCGGGGCCATATAAAGAACCCGCCCGCCGTCGCCTCCTCAGCTGAGCTGAAGGACAGTGATAGCTCGTGCCAGAATGGGTATAACGTAATGAAAGCAATGAGCATCAGGCCGGCCGTATTAACAACCGGGAACCACTTGTCAAAAATATCTCTTAATCTCACCTCGCGTTCTCCTCTCACAACATTGTAGTCTGGATAATTCCATTGTTATAGAATGTGCTGCAGCAGAACAAGAATCAGTATTATTCCTCATACCGAAGAAATAGCGAAAATCCTGACCACATCAAAAAGTGATGAGTCAGGATAGAAATTTACTATTGGATGTCATTGAGGATATGGCCTTTTCTCCGACCTTCGCTTAACGCCGACTTGCGGTATACGCTAGGTGTGACGGATTCATGCTTCTTAAAAAAACGGATGAAGCTTTGCACATCGTGGTAGCCGATTTGCTGACCGATCTCCTGAAGGGCATACCGGTTTTCGTCCAATAGAAGTCGTTTCCCGTGCTCCATCCGGCATCGCGTTAAATATTCGAGCGGGGATATGCCTGTTTCGGCTTTGAAAATACGGCTTAAATAGTTTGGACTTACCCCGACTTCACCGGCAATATCGCCGATTGATATATTGCTCGCATAGTTTTCTTCCATGAAGCGGATAGTCCTGGCAACGTAAATATTGTCGCTCTTTTGATCAGAGCAGGCTTCGAGTCTGGTAATGATACTGCCCAGGTATTCGCGGAGGAGAGTCTCCAGCTCCACATTATTGCTGCAGTCGTCGATCCGCAGCACATGCTCCGTCTCCAGTTCCTCCAGCTCGTAACCTTCCCGGATTAGCTCATGGATTACGGCGCTCAGCAATATCACGATCATTTGCTGGACCTTATCGAGCGGAAACTTTCTTTCATGAACGTATTGCTGTAACAAAGAGGAAATGGCTTCCCCGGTTTGTTTTCTATTTCCTGACTTGATCCCCTCGGCAAGAACCTTTTGCAGTGAAATCGGGTATGGAATTGTCTTTTTGCAGGTCGTATTCGTGAAAAACACCGCATCGGATTTGTTCAGCAGCGCCTTGTATTTGAAGCCTCGCTTGGCATGTTTGTGGGATTCTTGCACGTCCAGAATATCGGAACACACGTTGCCGAACGAAAACTGCAGGCTCCTGTCAAACCTAGTCAGCGCCGTTTCATTGACGGTGCGGCACAGCTCGTTCAAAATATGTCTCCATGTCTCATTAATCAATCCGGCGCCGACAACGGCTTCATCGCGATACTTCGCAGAAGCTTCCTCGGGAAGACCGAGAATGAAAGCGTACCTGTCTTCATCCAGCAGCGTCCCGGCGGCCGCCATTCGGGTTCGAAACACGTTTTCGGTCAGTCCGAACAGGAAAAGGTGTATTTCGCGCCCGGTGTCACCCTCCTTCAAAGACGATTTCAATTCGGGAGCGACGATACAAACCGTGAAGTAAGGCGAGTTGAACCGAATCCCATTCTGCTCCAGGAGCCGGCTTGTCCATGAGTTATGGGGAATGCTGCCGTTAAGCAGGTCATATATGAGTTTATGTCTCACAAGAGGTTCCACTTGATCGATGGCCGATTTGATCTGGTTGTTCTCATCGAGAATAGAGTCGATTCCTTTACGGATAAACGAATATTCGTCGAGGCTTTGATTTTGCGTAGCGGTTCTGAAGATGGATTGGTAACGGGTTACGATTTCCCGCCATGGGCTGTAAATCGCTAGGGCGAACAAATACGAGAGCAGAAAGCCTATCATAATAACAACACCGTTGGTGGCGACGGTTATTTTCAGTCTCGCGGCGGCCTCCCGTTCGTACGAATCGTAGGGCATTACCTTGGCGAGCATCCAGGAATGAGGCTGTATGGTTTGATAATTAATGAAATACTTTCGGCCGTTCGATTTCACGGTTGCCGTTTGACCCTGCTTTAAGGACGCAGACTGGGCCAATACGTCGGCAACCGCCTCGGCGCCACTACCCTCACCGCTCCGAAACAGCGTTCGTCCGTTTTTCAGATCGACAATGAATACGCCGCTCTGTTCGTCTAGCTGAACTATTTTTTTAAAAGCTTCAAAAAATTCATCCTTTTTAACGTTGATGACCAGCTCCCCGAGCGCATATTTCCCTGTTGAATGCAACGTCCTGCCGAATGAGATGACCTCGACCGGAGGCCGTGACGGATCGCGCTTGAGCTCTCTAACCTGATATTCCGGCCGGCTATCGCCGGTCAGAAAGCCGTCCAACAACGATTTATCGTAAAAAGACTTAAGGTCATACATTCCTTCGTTCGTCGTCAGCACCCGATCGCTCAACTGAAAATAAATATAAGCCGAATCGGTTATCCCGTTAACGGACGTTTGATCCCGCAGGTAATTTTGGAGGACGTAATAATCGTACTTCCCGGCGCTCTCCGGAGACGATAGGAGCGAATTGAGGTTGGTCTGAAGCGACAGCTGCAGCGATAATCCATCGATCTGATTGATCAGCAGTTGCAGCTGTGAGGAAAAATTATGAACGTCCGTATCCAGCTGCTTGTTATACTTGTCTTGAAGTTCGGAGGTGTAATTATATATGTACATGGAGCTTATCGAAACGGTAGGGATCACGACCACGATCAAAAAGAACAGCATTATTTTTTTGAACCAGGTTAGCTTTAAGCCGTATCGCATATATCCTCACCTCTTAATCCCAGATATGTCCAATCTACCAAATGAGGATTAACTGTAGGATATACCTACGTAAAGAGGGAGTAAAAATATTGTTAAATTGAAATTAAGCTCCTGCAGCATATTTGGGTTATAACCCATGGACAAGCCCCAAATATGAATAAATAATCAAAATGCCCAAATGAAGAGATATCATTGTGCTTGGAAGAGGATCTAGTCCCCGTCGCGAGATCTACGAAATATTCCCCTCTTAATAAAACTCTTCTTACAAACCTAGCCTCTCCTACACGGCCAGCTTCATATTTCGGGATTTTTGCACCAAGCCGAAGTAAGCCAGCAGCGCTAACACACTGGTCGACAGGATAATTACCCCCATGGGGTTGTGGTGCAAGAACTTCAACCATGCTAATATTGGGTCTAAACGAACACATGGGATGGAGTAAATTAGGTTGAAAACATCATTGAATCTGTTTAAATGGAAACATTACGAAGCGAAAATCATCTTATTAACGGTTAGATGGTATTTGAAATATAGCTTAAGCTACCGAGATGTAGCAGAAATGATGAGTGAACGAGGATTAAAGCTTTCTCATACGACGATCATGAGGTGGGTCCATGAGTTCGGGCCAGAAATAGACAAGCGAATTCGCCCCTTTTTGAAGCCGACCAACGATTCTTATCGTGTTGACGAAACTTACATAAAAGTCAAAGGACAATGGAAATATCTTTACAGAGCAGTAGATTCGATGGGGAATACCATTGATTTCATGTTATCTGCTCATCGTGATATTCACGCGGCGAAACGATTTTTTAGTAAGGCAATGTCGTCCCCTCACAATCAGTCACCGACGTAATTACAGTGGATAAAAACCCAGCGTATCCTCCAGCAATTAAACAATTAATGGATGAAAAAGTCCTTTCGAAAGAAACCTTGATGAGACAAACCAAGTATTTGAATAACATTGTAGAGCAGGATCACCGATTCATAAAGAAAATTACAAATCCAATGCATGGGTTCAAATCGTTTCTGACCGCTGAACAGACGTTAAAGGGAATCGAAGCCATGAATATGATCAGGAAAGGGCAGGCCGAAGATACTTCGTCTGCCCTTTCAGCAGTTGAACTGATTAATAAATTATTTGGATTAACTGCATAACTTATCCAATGATGTGAAGCTGCTACTCTTAACATTTTTATTTTTGCAACACAACCTCCAATGTTACTACCCCAGTTTAATACATGAGCAGGTTGCTCCGGCGACCTGCTCAATGGTGATTATTAAGCTATCGTTATCCGTAACAAAAAATGCTATAGTGTAAGCGAACCGTGCAAATAAACTTATTTACGGCTTGTTTCGCATACACGGCCGCGTTCGCCTAGCGCGGATTCGCCATCGTTATCACTTAAGGTTTTGGTGCAACTATTAAAATGGATCAAACTGCAGAAAGGACAGACGAATGAATGCATTCGACCTGCCCTTTCTTTATCATATGCATGACTTCGATTCCAGCAATTGTTTTCTCTGCAGTATTAAAAGACTTGAATCCCATCATTGGTTTAATGACTTTCTTTATGAATCGATGGTCTTGTTCAATTATATTGTTTAGATATTTCTGTTGTCGTAGTAATGTTTCTTGATTCATGGCTTGTCTTTCAATTGTTTTACTGCGATAGGGTAAGCTGGATTTTTATCGACGGTGATCACGCGCGGCGATTGATTGTATGGTGAGGTCAACGCTTTCTTGAAAAATCGTCTGGCCGTGAGAGCATCTCGATTTTCAGAAAGCATGAAATCTATCGTATTTTAGTTGAATCCACTGCCCTATAAAGATAGAGCCATTGTCCTTTGACTTTGATGTAGGTTTCATCCGTTCGGTAGGAATCGTTGGTCGGTTTCAGAAAGGGACCAATTCGCTTGTTTAATTCCGGCCAAACTGGTGAACCCATCGAATGATGGTTGTATGAGCCATATGTAGTCCTCGTTCTTCCATCATCTTCACTAGATTACGATAACTAAGGCTATATTTTAAATACCATCTTATTGTCAGCAAGATAATCTCTGATTCATACTGCTTCTACTTAAACAAATCTAATTCCTTTTCCAATGTAATTTCTCCATCTCATGACTTCATTTCAATCATGTTATCATGGATTTAAGAGCTTTGCACCACAACCCAATTTAATACCGCATTCCTGAAAATACCTTTCAACAAGGTTCTAATTTGCTTTTACCTCTTTATTTATGTAGAAATCGGCTTGCAACGCACCGGATCCAAAGACAACTGAGAAACTCTTACCCGCAGAGGAAACGGTATTTGCATCCATATAACATACGCTAAAAGCGCGACGGGAAAAATCGCTTTTATTTCCTTCGGATCCGTGAACGGTCCAATTATTCAGCAGGACAGCTTCACCTTCTTCAAGTTCAAGATTGACAGGTTCCATGGTTCCCAGCAATTGATTGGTTTGATCCGGGGTTAGGAAGCCGGAAGGATTCTCTGGGTTGATTAATTGTCGGTGGGTTTTAGGAAAAATCTTCACGCACCCATTCTCAATGGTTGCCGGATCCAAAGCGGTCCATACGGTAACCAATGGATCGCGGTCCAGATCGGTCCAGCGGTCTTGATGGTAGGGAAGAACCGAACCATGACGCGCCGGCTTATTCATGAACATGGCTCGAAAGCAGGAAATCCGGGTATCCCGCCCGTATACTTTTTCGCATATTTCGCGAAACAACGGTTTTTGCAAATATAATAAAAACAGAGAATCGAACTCTAGATTTTCTATTTTCCGATAGTTCAACGTTGAGCCTTTAAAACCCACTGTCTGACCGGATTGTTCATGCCCCTCACCAGCTTCACGCTGCATCATAAAACGATCGTAATCGCAATCGGCTTTGCCAAGCATAATGTGATTGATCCGTTGAGCAAGTGCAACCAGTTCGAGATCCGACAGTACTTTGCCCAATTTAAGATACCCTTGCTGTTCATAAGTTCTCCATTGTTCATCAGTTAAAGTGACGTTCATATTTCCATTCTCCTTTGTCAATAACCTGCATTGACACTTCTTATTCTATAGATCTGCGCTTAAATTTTCTTCGCCTATGTTGCCACGGTTTAGAAATTAACTTATCTTGTGAGTATATTTAAAAGTCCGGTGAATAAATCCTCGCTGCCCGGGCGGATCATTCAACTCGCTGTTGTTCCCGAATTCTTGGAATTGTTAACCCTGAGTTACGGGATAACGGGTTAAGACCTTTTGTATACGGTCATTTTTCGTCAGTTTGCCCCTGGCATCGAATAAGCTTAAGTCCGGTCTCCGTTAATATATGCCCTCACAAATTAAGGATAACAATAGCATTCGGGCTTTCGGCAGATAGAACTTATGTCAAGGAAAACACAGTGGCACTTTCCTGTTTCATAACTACTGTCTCACCAGTTTCGTGATCCTGCCGTCGGAAATCCACTCGGCAACATAAACATTGCCTTGAGAATCGACGCATACGCCGTGAGGAGAGCTAAATTTATCAGGACGAAAGTAGGATTTAGGAAGGTTAGGCCAGCCCTGCTGCTTGTAGGCTTGCTGATCTTCGCCAAGATGGGTGATCAAACGATCTTCTCTGTCGAGAACGGTAACACGGCTATTTAAATCAGGGATATAAACCTCGTCGCCAAAGAAGTAAAAGTTACAGGGAAGATCAAGGTCATGATCTACGAAACGTTTATGCTTTCCGTCAAGCGTAAACACTTGAATTCGGTGGTTTCTCCTATCCGCAACGTACAGTTCGGGCTCCGTCCCTCGGAGATTAACGGAGATTCCATGCGGTTCGATAAGCTGTCCCGGCTCAGAACCTCGTCCGCCCCAGCTGCGAATATAGGTCCCTTTAGCATCATACTGATGAATATAATATTGGCCGTATCCGTCGGATACATAAATGTCGCCGTTAGGAGCTATGCAAACGTCTGTTGGGATATACCTGCGATCCGCATTATAAAGATCCGGACGATCCGGTGTACCAATTTCCAGCAGCACCTCGCCGGTCAGAGTAGTCTTCACCAATATGCTCCGCTTTGTATTGGTCATATACAGGTACTGCACTCCGTCAGCATCACGATGTAGATAAAATCCATGTGCTCCCCCTTCAAACTCGGCGCCCCATGAGGTAAGAAATCGACCGTCTTTATCCAAAACGATAATCGCCTCTTTGCCGGTATGATGCACATAGACACGGTCCTCATCATCCACACAAATGCCGTGGGTATACCCATATTTAATATCTTGGGGTAATTGCCCCCATCCCTCGAGAACTTGATAACAGTGCGATGCGCTTCCAATGATAAGATTTCCAACCAATCGAATCCCCCCTCATTAAAATTAATAGGTACATTTCCAGTAATGGATTGTCGATGTGTTAATATCCGGATTAATGAATAAGTCCGTGAGGATCAATTACGAATTTCCTTGAAACGCCTCGATCGAAATCCGCGTAAGCCCTCGGCGCTTCTTCTAAGGAGATGACGGTTGCATTTACTGCTTTAGCGATTTGGGCCTTGCCGTTCAATATTGCCATCATAAGATCGCGATGATACTGCATAACTGGTGTTTGACCTGTAAAAAATGTATGGGATTTAGCCCAACCGAGACCAAAACGAACTTTAAGTGTACCGATCTTAGCATCCGTATCCACGGCTCCAGGATCTCCGGTGACATACAGACCCGGAATCCCCAGTTTACCGCCTGGGCGTGTAACTTCCATAATGGAATTGAGTACGGTTGCCGGGGCTTCTGAATGTCCTTGACCATGACCATGTGCTTCAAAACCGACACAATCAACCGCTGAATCCACTTCTGGTATGCCAAGAGTTTGTTCGATTTGTTCGGCCAAATTCGAATGAACACTTAAATCAATGGTTTCGCAGCCGAAGCTTCTTGCTTGGGCAAGTCTTTCCACATTTAGATCACCCACGATAACTACAGCCGCACCCAATAGCTGCGCGGAATGCGCTGCAGCCAAACCTACCGGACCGGCCCCGGCGACATAAACCGTAGAGCCGGGACGCACACCTGCACTTACGGCACCATGATAGCCAGTTGGAAAAATATCGGACAACATCGTCAGGTCGAGGATTTTTTCCATAGCCTGCTCTTTGTCCGGGAATTTCAACAATTGAAAATCAGCATATGGAACCATCACATATTCAGATTGCCCACCGACCCAGCCACCCATATCAACATACCCATAAGCCGATCCTGGACGGTCCGGGTTTACATTCAAGCAAACGTTTGTATTCCGTTCCTTACAGTTTCGACAACGGCCGCAGGCGATATTAAAAGGCACTGATACAAGGTCGCCTTTCTTAATAAACTCAACGTCACGTCCAACATCGATGACCTCACCAGTAATCTCGTGTCCAAGAACAAGACCGGATGGCGCGGTTGTTCGACCCCGGACCATATGTTGGTCACTACCGCATATGTTGGTAGAAACCACCTTCAGAATGACACCATGCTGGCATTTGCGTCCTACATTCAAAGGATTTACCCCAGGACCGTCCCTAAGCACCAGATCAGGATAACTAATATCTTCAACTGCAACTTTCCCCGGTTCTTTGTAGACAACTGCACGATTTTCAGGCATAGCTTGCCATCTCCATTTCTTTTGAACTTTTCTAAATATTTATAGTCCTCGATTCATTCTCTAATAGAGAGGATTTCGTCATGACGGCCTGGCTACACGCCCCATTTTTGCCGAGCTTCCTCCATGCTGACGGTTTCCCCTTTTTGCCAAGCGTAATGACCTTTGGGTTTTTTTCCTATCCACCGCTCATCCACAGGTTCTGATTTCAATTGATAACGTGTATCGGTACTCAGCCGATAACGGTTTGTTTGGTTCGTCAATGACCCATGCATTGTGTACATTCCAAAAATCAAAGCGTCTCCTGCTTTGAATTCTGTCGTTGCCCAACACCCTCCGTAAGTATTTATTAATTCCAAGGGATTGTTGGAAAACCACCCCGTTACTTTATCACGATCGACATCCATTTGTCCGTATGTTTCTCGGATTTTGTCGAAATGTTGAGAACCTAGCAGAATCGCCAAACCTCCAAGGTCGTATGAGATATCTCCTAAAGGAGTCCATAAAGTGTACAGATTTTTCGTCCCTCGACCCATATATACAATATCGTAATGAGCCCCCGTAAAATCACCGGTCCCCATAGCGCGGGCCCATTTATAATCGTAAGTCATTGATTCCCCACCAAGAAACCTGTCGAAAAAGGCCATTGTGCTTTCCGAATTTACTACATCTAGCAGTACCTGCGGTTGTTCGTGGCTTCCTTGAAAATTAGCCGCCTTATTCTCCGTTCCAATGATACCTTCATCAATAGGCGTATTAGGAGCAAGCTTTCCTTGATCCGCCATCCTTTGTAAAAACGTATGCTTTATGGCCAGTACTTTATTTCGGTCGTGAAAACCGCGAATCAACAAATAACCATCCTCTTTAAATCTTTCGCGCAGAGCTTCTGTATTATTGAGAATATCATTAGAATCGCGGAGCTCCGTCAAGTAAGGTCCGTTCAGCTCCAATTCACTTTCACCCATTTTCACTTTTACAGCCATCCCTTATTTCCTCCCAACAATTAAGAATTCAATGTTGTTTACAATTCAAGTATAAAGAAGGACAGCTAAAAAGTATTTATTGAAAACGCTTAAGTATTTGTGCAAAAAGAACGCTTATGGTCGGCCTTGTTGAATTTTTCGCCAATCGGATGGAGAGACGCCTTCATTTTTTTGAAACCAAGCACTAAAGGAATGGACTCCTGAGAAGCCAACCTGCTCAGCAATTAATTGAATCGATCGGTTAGTTGTACGCAGCAGCCATTTCGCTTCCGCAGCTCGGCAAGATTGATGATACTGCTTTGGCGAAACATTAAAAGCCTCTTTAAATTGGGAACGGTAAGCCGATTCTGACAATCCGCATTGTTTAGCAAGCTCGCTAATGGATATCTCACTTTTGAGATTAGAACGAATGTGGTCTGCAGAAGATGCAACGGAAATGCTGAGTGGTCCATCATTTTGATATTGCAAAAGAAAGAGAATCAAAAGATCGACCCAAGTAGTGATACATCGCGTTTCTTGCTTAAGTGGTTGCGAAATCATGCGAAGCCACTGCCTAAATAAGCCTTCATACTGTTCCAACGCTATAGGTGAAAGCAGCTTTAAATCAGGTTTATCTATCGGAGTGAGCTGATGAAATAGCTTCTTAGTTTCAACAGGCATGTGATTGGCTTCCAGCACGGCAAAACGAATATCAGTTTCAGCCCTATAGGCATGAAGAAATTGTTCATGGATGATCACGACGTTCCCAGTCTCAATCGGATATATCACGTTTTGGCATTCGAAGTGGCCACGTCCATGCAAAACAACCGATATTTCAAAAGAATCATGAGAATGGAATCCCATGTCCCAAATCGCAGAATGCTCAGCAAAACTGGATTTTACAACAGGCTGCGGCATGAACAATCCTCCTATGTAGCTACAGTGCTTGCAGTTCGTTTAACGGTATAAGGAAATAGAATAATTTAACTTATTTTAAAGTTACTACAAGCAAGAATATAAGACAAGGAGAATCCTAGGGATTCAAAAGACAACATGGACAGCTAGCTTGGCGCAAGACTGTCCATGTTAGGTTCTTGGTTTCTTACTCAACCAAGACTATTTTTTTTGCACATTACCCTTTGATACTACCGGCCATTAAGCCTTCCATAATATGGCGCTCGAAGATCAAAACAAAGGTGACGATTGGTACCAGCATAATGGAAGCTAAAGCACTGATGGTTTCCCATGGCACCTGATATTGATCGATCCTTGGAATTTCAGTAATACCGATACTCAATGGTTTTACTTGATCCATTGCGAAAATCAAAGGTATTGTAAATTCGTTCATGCCATGAATGAAATTGATAATGGCCATTGTAGCAATGATCGGTTTCATAACGGGAAGTATAATTTTAAAAATGGTTGTTAAAATGCCTGCCCCATCTACCATAGCTGCATCCTCAAGCGTATTAGGCAGTTGAGTTAGAAATGATACAAAAAGAACTACGGTAAAGGGGATAAAGGAACTAGTATATAAAATGACCATGGCTGTATAAGTATCTATTAATTTCAGTTCGCTAACATATTGATATAAAGGAATAATGGTTGCCGTAGGTGGCAGCATCGCCGATACCATTAGAAAGGTCATCGACGCTTTGGCCCCTTTAAAAGGGATTCGAGCAAAAGCGTAGGACGCCACTAAACAAAAAGAAATTGTTGCAACTAAGGTAATGCTAATAATGATTAATGTGTTTTTTGCCAACAGGCCAACTTTCACCGATTCGAACAAATGAATGTAATTTTCCAATGTTAGCTTGGAAGGAAAGTAATGAACGGGCGAAGTAAACAACAGTTCTTTGGGTGTTAGGGACGACATAAAAATCCAATAAACCGGAAGTAAAAAAATAAGCCCCGTAAAAATAGTAAAAAACCAAATGCTGACGGTTGCTATGACTCCTCGCCTCAACAAAGAATTCCTCCTTCTCTAATAGCGTAATCGTTTAATTACTGTATAGCCCAATAAAGCAATAATCACCATAAAAAGACACAAAACTACGGAAATGCTTGAGGCGTAACCCAAATTTAAATTTTTAAAAGTTTCAGTGTATATAATATAACTGAGCAAGGAAGTAGCGTTACCCGGCCCTCCTTGCGTCATAGCATAAATCAGTTCGAATGTGGTAAGACGCCATAGGCTGAAGAAAATCGTTAGAACTACTATAAGTCTTAAAATATGAGGAATGGTAATATACCAAAAGGTTTTCCATTTGCTTGCCCCATCGATTCGTGCTGATTCATATACCTCATGTTCAATTGATTGTAAACCTGACAAAATTAAGATGGAAAAAAAAGGCGCTGATTTCCAAACATCAGTAAGAATAACAGCGATTCTTGCGCTGAAGGGGGCTACGAGCCAATCCAGCTTTATACCAACCAGCCGAAACAGCAAATCATTAACCATTCCATAATCTTTATTAAACATCCATGTAGACGCAATACCGGCCACAATAACGGGAAGCGCCCAAGGAATTAATACAATGCTTCTTAAAAATTTTTTTCCTCTGAACTGTACGTTTAATAGAAGACCTAAAGCAACACCAATGACAATGTGTAGGATGATGGAGATCAGAGTAAAAATAAAAGTAAAGGATAATGTAGTGTGCAGCGAGAAATCACTCAGCATCTGCTTGAAATTATTTAATCCAACAAACTCCTTAGTTTGATGGATCAAATTATAATCGAGCAAACTGTACACTACAGTCATGATCATAGGATATAATGAGGTTAACAGTCGTATAATCAACACAGGAGCTACCAAGATCCAAGCCAAAACAATTAACTTTTTTCTTCGATTATTCAATAGATGTTGAATGGGAAGCACTCCTCTCTAAAGCATTAGAAGGGAGAAACAGCGTTTCCGTTTCTCCCTTTTTTTTAAACACAGGTCTCAATTATTTTCCGAGGATTTCTTTAATTGCTTTTTGGCCCCGAGCCATGCATTCTTCCAAGGTGATTTGATCGGATAAGTAAGATTGAAGGGCGGATTCGGTTGCATCTTGAAGTTTATTTATATTTTTATCCATCGGTCTTGTTTTAAAACTGCCTGCCTCCGAGTATTGTCCAATATATTTAATGAACGGTACTTCTTCAATTACCTTCGGGTCTTTAATAACAGTTTGGTCTCCAGCGGTTTGTTGTGGAAACTTTACAAATATTTTTTGTCCGTCTCTCGACGCCATGAATTTCAATACTTCCTTGGCTGCGTCCTTTTGCTTGGAATTCTTATTTAAGGTCATATGCCATCCTGCAACCAAAGTTTGGTTGGTATTAAACTTCGGGACAGGGATAACTTCAAAATCTTTACCGAATTTATCTTTCATTACACCAGACAAATAGGCCCATTGATAAACCATTCCATATTTACCGTCAATCATTTTTTGATTCATTTGATCGTATGTATCACCTAAAGCAGCGGCTGCGGTGACTTTGTCTTTATATAGAAAATCGTGCATTTGTTGAAAAGCCGCTTTAGTATTCGGGTCATCCCAATTTAAATAGTCTCCGCCGAAAGCATAGGTCCAGCGAATCGCGTCATTAAACAACTGTCCGCCTTTGGACCAGCTGCCGCCGTAACCGTATACCCCGTCTTTGGTAAGTTTTCTCGCTGCGTCGAGAAATTCTTCTTTATTCGTCGGATATTTCAAACCCGCATCTGCAAATAATTTTTTATTTACGAATAAATACATACCCTCAGTTGTGATTGGCACCGTGTAATACTTACCGTCGGACATTGAAATCGATTTTAAAACTGATTCTGAAAAGTTTTGTTTTACCGGTTCCATTACATCACTAATCGGCTCCAAAAAACCAGCGCTTTTAAAAGTGGTCGTTAATAATTCATCTAAGTATATAATATCGTAGTTGCTTCCTCCGGAAGATAAAGAAACCGTTACTTTGGAAACAAGGTCCGGATAATTTTGCGGTGCTTCAATTCCTTTTACTTTAATTCCTGTTTTTTCCTCCACTGCTTTTTCCAGCTCACCCCACGTTTTAGCGTCACGTGTTTTGAGGGAAGTGTAAACGCTTACTTCATGCCCCTTAAAAGGTTTGTCGCTCGCCGTTGTTTTCGTTTCTTCTTTTTTGGTCGTCTGCGTATTAGACGCAGCATTTTGACCTGTGGGTGCCGGTTGGGCTCCGCCGTTGCATCCGGCAAGCATAAATACAGTAATCAAACTAGAACAGAGGAACCAATTTCTCTTACCCATATCAGGTGCACCCCCACAATTGGTTAGTTACCGCATCTTCATTCCGGATACTACACGGATGATCCTCCTTTGAAGGTGTAGGAAAAAAGATGCTTAGAAACTCTTTCCATATCCAATGCTATACGAAATTTCAAATTTCGTATTTATTGAAAACGCTTCAAGTTTTATCGAAAACGCTTTTTGATACAATGCCCGGTGAGTTCAGACATTCCCCTTTGCGATTTGAATGGTCACTTGTGATTCCGGCAAATCAACAACTTATCTACTCATGTCCATTCCGCCCGCATGAGGGTAGGCAACCTTTGCTTTAATCTGTAACTAATGAAGAGCAAAATTGGCTTAAACTGGCCCCAGTTTTATTTTTAAACATCCGACCAAAGGTGTGAACGTCGGTATATCCGATAACTCTGGAGATCTCGCTAATGGAAAGATTGGTTTGAATGGCCAGTTCTTTAGCCTTCTCGATCCTTACTAAAGTCATATATTCAAAAGGTGTCATGCCGAAGGCTTTTCGAAATTTGACAATAATATAGTTCCGGGTGAGGCCGGAAACCTCTTCCAAATCTTTATGTTGAATGTTTTTGTTAAAATTATTTGCAATATAATTACGGATCAGTACCATCTTTGCTTTCGTTTTTTCCTGAACTTTGGTTTGGGATTGCTCCTGATTCCATTGCAGCAGATCGTAAATAAGCTGTAGAAGCAAACCCTGGCATTTGATTTGGTTTTGAGGACCTGGTTGGTGATAATAAGTGATCAGCTGAGATAATTTATTCTCGATCGGATGCTCAATGAAATTTCCTATGTAACGACTTTCACCAATAAGCTTTTCCATAGGTAATTGGGATGAGCCAAAATGAAATACGATAGAAATGCATATGTATGGTTCATCACCGACGGTGTTTACAGAATGATGTACATTGGGAGAGTGATACACCAGGTCGCCTTTCTTCGTGGTGATGCTTTTGTCTTCAATCTGGTATTCTGCTTTGCCTTCCAAAACATATTGAAGCTGATACTGTGTCAATGTACGGGTCTTAATCCCCCATCCCTTCGGAGCGTTAAACAAGTGAGCCAGGGTAATATAGGGAGGGAAAAAGCATTCGTTTAATTGTTCAATCGTTTCTGAAGGTTCAAGCAAATGTAAGATATTAGACATATTTCAGGCCCCTTTCAAATCCACGATAATTCAACGTTGAATCGAACGTCAAGCGAAAAAGTGATATGGGAAACTTAATTGTTAATTTAAACCAAATACAATCATAAACTGACTATTTACAATTAAGATATTAGCAAAAGAAATATTTTAAAGGAGTGAGATAAAAATGGGCGTTCAAAAAATCGATATACCGGTAATTGATGCACAAAAACAAGAGCTTATTACCGACGAACAATCACAATTCTTTTTGGACAACGGGTTCCTGGTTATACGCAATGTAGTGGTTGGGGAAGAACTCGACATTTTGCAAGATGAAATGATGAAATTGTACAATAAAGGGGTTGCTAAAGTAATCGGCGATCCCGATTATTTATATGGAAAAGGAGTAAAATCAGGCAAGGACGTGCTACGCCGGATCGAATATATAATTGAAAAGAGCAACCCAATGAAAGCGCTGTTAGGCCACCCGTTTATTTTGAAGTCAGTTGAGAAGATTCAAGGGCGCAATTTTATTCCTACCTGGGATTCGATGGTTTTAAAGGCACCCGATGAAGGCATTATTGTGGATTGGCATAGGGATGCGGCTGTACCTGAAGGCTGTACAGATTCACGGCCGATTTTTAATGTGGATTTCTACCTGGATGAAGCAGATCTCAAAACATGCTTGTGGGTCATTCCAGGGAGCAATAAATGGAGCAAGGAGAAAGCGGACGAACGTTGCAGTAGACCCCAATTTGATACTTCTGACGCGATTCCAGTTCCTATGCAACCCGGAGATGTTATACTCCATGATATTCAAGTGCTTCACGGTTCCCCAAGCGGTGATGGTAACCCTCTCCGCAGAACAGTATATTTCGAATTCCGTCCGGGTGAAATCGAAGCTGAGTTCGGACCTCATACACTGGAATATTTATCATTAAAGCAACAAGTACTGCTGGAATGTATCAAGCGGCGCAAGCAAACGTCCTACGGTTCTAAAGAACAGGCATTTGAATACAGGCCATTTGGAGCTTTTGCCATTGCAGAAACGAGGGAACCGGCGACGTTCCGTTACCCGCATCAAAAATACTGGAGACGTTAAGAAATAATATCCGTTCCATCGTAATTTTAGGTTGAGGTGCAAGAACTTCATCCATGCTAATATTGGATCTAAATGAATCAAAGGGATGGAGTAAATTAACTTGGAGACAACCATAAATCTCTTCAAATGGAAACATTACGAAGCGGAGATTATTTTGTTAACAGTCAGGTGGTATTTGAAGTATAGCTTAAGCTATCGGGATATCGCAGAAATAATGGAAGAACGAAGCGTTACATATTTCGCATACGACGATCATGCGATGGGTCCATCAGTTCGGACTCGAAATAGACAAACGGATTTGCCCCTACTTAAAACCAACTAACGATTCTTACAGAGTCGATGAAACTTATATCAAAGTCAAAGGACAGTGGAAATACCTTTATCGAGCAGTGGATTCCGAGGGAAGCACGGTGGATTTCATGCTGTCCGAAAACCGTGATCTTCATGCGGCGAAACGCTTTTTCAAGAAGGTGTTATCGTCGCAACACAATTCATCGCCGCGCGTGATCACGGTAGATAAGAACCCCGCATACCCACCCGCACTAGAACAGCTAATGAATGAAAAGGAGCTTTCGAAAAAAACCATAATCAGACAAACAAAGTACCTTAACAACATTGTGGAGCAGGACCATCGATTCATAAAGAAAATTACAAATGCAATGATGGGATTCAATTCATTCCGGACAGCCGAGAAAACAATTTCTGGAATTGAAGCTTTTCATATGCTCAGGAAAGAACAGGTTGAAATATCACCTGTTCTTTCCGATGTTGATTGGATCCATAAATTGTTCGAATTGGCTGCATAAATTTCTTATCATCTAAAATTAAGACTATCGTTTTTATTAAATTGCAACACAACCAATGATAATAAGCTAACGGTCTCATTTTACCACAATTGAGCGTTGAACTAAGCTCCCCTCTTTAGTTCAGTAGAGCCCCAATCGATCTTACGTGAGATATTCAAATCATACCGAGAGAATTAACCCGCCTCGATTATGATGGCAGATTTGTAGGGTACGACAAATTATATCCTACATAAGCTTAATCTGTACTATTAATATTCGAACTTAATGATTCAAACGCACTTCGTACACTGTTTTTCAGAAATGCGTTATCCATGCCGTAGGTAAAGAGACTCGCCCCACGGTTCCTCCAATACTTAATAAATTCACCGTTCACACCATGCATGCCGATGGGGATGCCTTTGGTTATTAACTTATCAATCACAAATTGAATGGTTTCGATCAATAACGGATGATCCATTTGTCCGGTTATCCCTAACGATTGCGATAAATCGAACGGACCAATATAAAAAAGATCGATACCTGTGACCTCTAAAATTTCATCCAAATTACCGACTGCCTGTTGATTTTCAATCTGTACGATGGTGACAACTCTATCATTAGCAATGTCGGTAAATTTTTCAGCACTAATATCCCCGTAATGGTCTGCAGCACATGGACCACCTATACCCCGTTTACCAATAGGAGAGAATTTGGAAGCTGCAACCGCTGCCTCTGCTTCGGCTGCAGTGCTCACTTGCGGGACAATAATCCCGTCAACATCTAGATCAAGTGCTTTGGCTATTAACGAGAGATGTGCTGAAGGGATACGTAGGAGTACCGGTATGCTGTTGCTTTTAAAAACTGGAACAATCGTACGTAGGTCTGAAATATCAATAGGACCGTGTTCCATATCGACTGCAGCGAAATCAACACCGGCAACAGAAAGAATCTCTGAGACGGCAGAAGAAGGAATACGTTGCCAAATACCGAAAACGGTGCTTCCCTTTTGTAACGTTTCTTTAAACATATTACAACCACCTTGGTATTCAGATTATTGCTGCTAGACTTTACATTGGACACGGAGAATCGAGAATGCGACAATAAATGCATTCTTAAATTTCGTTCACCTTGACCATCTCCTCAAAGTCTGTCTCCAACTTACTTCTGAAACCTTTCTGAACTATCGTCAGCATGGTTTCGTCATTCCCATCTTCAGTTGCAATGCTAAGGTAACATAGATGAAGTCTCCTGCATTTCACGCTGTTTGCGTTTATAGCAGAACTTGTCGAACGCTGCCCAATAGTTCAATGAAGATTTATGTCACCTTTTTAGAGAGGAAGGTCCTTAATTTCCCTGTTATATATACGAATAGTCCTGTCGTTAATAAATTCAACATCCGGACCGGTTGGCGCCTCGCCGGCTTGCATAGGCTGCAGATACCCCATCTCCAGAACAAATGGCGGCTTTATTGCCGTAAAAGGTTTGATTTCCGGGATTCGTCGGACCGCTTTAGCCGAACCTTCCCGAATCACGCGGCACGCTTCATCTGTCGCCAAGTGTACCGCTGCTTCGATACCTGTCCCCCGCTTTACTACGGCCGTTTCAATTTCCGGCACAAACATCCGGGCTTCAAGGATCGCTTTGTCGTCGCCTGAAATAAAAACCGTTCGGACCCCTTGATGTCCAGCGATTAATGCTCTTGCACCGAATTCGCCGATAAATACATCATTGAGCTTATAATAGGCAATCGTTTGGGAGGAATAGGTATGGCACAGAGGAGCGTTGAACGTGCCCGCCATGGCATGCTGGCCGACGAATAATAAAGCGTCATACCCTGCCATGTATTTATAGGGGTGACCGTCCCTTAAATAAGTCCCCCCCACTACATCTTCTTTATGAAGTCCACCCGGCCCATGACCGTCCCAAACGTCGATGCGGCTGTCGGGGTATACGGAGCGAATTCCTTCTATGCAGGCGTTCACCTCTTGAGCCAATAGATTCTTGGCAGCTTCAATGCGATCGGGAAATCCGTCGCTTGGTCGAGTTTGAGTGAAGCTGTCTACGCCGGCCGGACCTTCCAGATCGGTCAAAATAAAAAATGACTTCATAAGTACACCTCTTCTCGATCGCTAAATCCTACTTTATATTACCATAAATGTATGGCTGCCGAATAATTAGCACATTACTGCCTGTCCGCTATGCTCTGTATGTTTGAATTCGTAATCATTAAATGGCAATCGCAGTAGCCCCCATGAATTGGACGTTAATTCTCACGATTTACTCAAAATCACACATATTTGGACTTAGACAATCTCTCTTATTTGCAATAGCGTTTTCCGGTTTTTCTACCTTCCCATTTAATAGCGGATCACCAGTTTCCTTCATCCACCGGTCCAGCTTCTTAGCAAGTTCTTGATAAATTGGATGATAATCGTCCTTATGGACTAAATTAATACGTTCCACTGGATCCAGATATAAATCAAACAACATTTCCTTGTTCTGTTTTGTTGTGAGGTATCCTTGCTCAATTAAAAAATCTTTGCTTAAGCTGTCGTCTATATTGGCGGGAACCGGTTGATTCCAGTCATCGAAATACCTGATGAGTTTGTAACGTTCAGTCCGGATACAACGCATTGGTTCATAGGCCGCATGATACGTAACCTCAGTAAAAATCTCCGTTCGAATACTATCTGTTTCTCGTTGCAGAATAGGCATGAGGGATATCCCTTGCAGCCAATCAGGTTTAGCAAGATTTAGGAAATCGCAAATCGTTGGGAATAAGTCAATTTGAGAAACTAAAGCATCTATCGCTTCTCCTTTTTTACTGTTCCCTGGATACTTAAGAATTAGGGAAACACCGATTCCAGTATCATACAGATTGCACTTCATAAAGGGGAAGGCAGGTCCATGATCAGTAGTAAAGATGACCAAAGTATCATTTTCTAACCCAGACTCATTTAGTGCCTCCATGACAATCTCCACACACTGATCCACCACTTTGGCTGACGAAATATACCGAGCCATCTCTTCCCGATTTTTTTCATTATCGTAAAGTGGAAAGGGTGGCACCACATAATTCGGATTAATTCCTTCGGAAATTTGCGGATATTCGCGATGGGTATTAAACATCCCGTAAGAAAGAAAAAACGGATTTTGGTGATTCTCCTTGAGGAACGAAGCGACGATTTTGGCGCGGTTCAAGTCCCATTCGGTCCAGTCGGTATCGTATTGACCCATATTATAATCCTGTTCGTCTAGAATTCGGCTGTAGCCGATCATATCAACAGACGACGCCTCGTGTTGAATGCCACACAAAACTGTCTCGACCCCATGATGGCCTAAAAATTGCACCAGATGTTGATTATAATCGTTCAACTGAAAACCTCGATGGGCAAGTCCGATCATTCCTGCCGAATGAGGTGACATACCGGTCAATAAGGCACTTCGACTAGGTGAACAGGTTGGTCCCGCGCAATATGCTTGTCGGAACAGAATTCCCTCTTCGGCCAACTTTTGGATATTCGGTGTTGGAACGTTGTATCCGTACGGTTCAATCCAACGCCCAGTATCGTGCGTGTGCAGATAGATGACGTTCATCTAACTATTACCTCCTAAAAGATAAAATGAATTCGCATCAAATCTTGTTTCGGTTGCATTATGAGGGAAATCCCTGTACCAATACTTTCATCAATTAGTGTGATCATGCCGTAATATACAGCAATCATTTTTTGAATCGCAGCGAATGATGCCAGATCCATGCCTTGCAATTTTTGCAATTCACCCAATCCTTCCGGTTTTGTCAACCATTCACCCGGATAAGTTTTAGGTAGCGTTTACAAAGTATTGGCTGAGCCGCGAAATTCCACCTCAATCTCTTCAAGGCTACGCTGTTTCGTCTCCGGGACCAAATTCCGGACAAAGAAAAATGCCCCAATGCCAATCAAACCGAACACAATAAATATTTTGCCTAACCCTATGCTAGCAAGCAGGATCGGAAAGAACATGCCGATCAGGAAGTTGAATCCCCAGTTGAAGACCATTTGGCGTCAGTTGGGGGACGGTCGTCCGAGTTTTAATTTCAGAATTATTGCCATTTCGGATCAGGGGTTCCGTTATGGGGTGCTATATAGGTGGTGATGAACAGCAAAATGATCCAACTTGCAGCGCCACTGGCTCCCTTACTGTTAAAGAACGTAAATGCAATGATAAACATGCTTACAGCCATACCCGTAGTTCCAAACAGTAAAAGCTTCTTCCGCCCGATCCGATCGATCAGCCATATGGCCAAAAGCGTTACTAATACATTGATTGTGCCAATACCGATCAGACTGGTTAAAGCGGTTACACTTTTCCAAGAACATGAATACCATTTAGCGTTCTTACCACTAAGGCAACGTTTTTAAAGCCATCACCACCTCTTAGCTTGGCATCCTTAATCAAAGCACTAGACACCCACAATTAATTTTTGTTTTTAGTCAGTAAATTGTCATTCACAATGGCGATGGGGCCCAGTTGGCACCAATAGCAATATCCGAGACAATGAAACTCCTCGAGTTCAAAATCATCTTGACAAATGATGTCTTCTGTTTCCGGGAAAAATTCACAAATTAAATTTTCATTCTGACTAAATTCTTGATGAATTCCCTTTTTTTTGAAATGACCATGTAAATCCAAATTATTGACACACACCTTAAACTTCATGGGCAATCCTCCGCAGTCCGAGACGATCCCATTGTTCCGAAGGAGCATGTAACTGACTCAGACCTTTCTCTATGCATTGGATTAGACGATCGACAACATCTGTTCTTTCACTGTACAAATTTTTCTGTTGGCAATGATCTTCGATGATGTTATAAAGTTCATCTGATGGATAAGGCAGATCGGCTGTCAGTTCTTCCGGACCGCGGATTAACCTCGGGGCGGCATGCCCGGGATGTACGTCTACGTATTGGGTTGGGAAACGCTCACCGTTCCATTGCTCTAATCGCGCTTTGCTATCCTCAGGCAAATTCTGCTGACCGAAATTCCAATTGTTGTAATGTGAGCGGGTATACCAATAAAGCGGGAAATTGCCTGGTACCGGTTTTTTAACCAACAGCCATTCTCCATCTGTACAATAAATGGGTCCTCCAAATACGCCGAAGACAATGGAATCCCGGGAGCGTATATCATCCTCCTTTTGCTCATTTTCTTGCCATAAGGGTACAAGACTCTTGCCATGCATTAAATCAGGAATTTTTACCCCCATGGTTTGCAGGATCGTGGGAGTTAAATCTGCCATTTGCACTAGTTCGCGGTAGGCTGTCCCAGGTTGAATTTGGGGACCACGAATCAGTAATGGTGTACGGGCAATATCCTGAAATAAAATTCTTGCATGTTTGCCTAACCAATTGTGTTCACCGAATAAGAATCCATGATCGCTGGTTACAATAATCATTGTGTTTTCCAATAAACTTAAATCGGCTAACTTATCATAAAAGCGGCCAAACCAATGATCGACATAAGTAACCTCGCCACAATACAGCGCATGCACTTGTTTCAGTTCTTCAGGGGTCAACCGGTCCGCATCTCCATATCTTGGCCATACCACCGATTCGCCCTCGTACCCTGGATTATATTTTTCCGCATAGCCAGAGGGTGGATCAAACGGTTCATGCGGATCGAAGCAATCTATCATCAAGAAAAAATCTTGGAGATTTTTGTTCTGTTCCACCCAATCCATGCTTTTTTGAAAGACTTGGGCGGCAAAATAATCCTTTTCTTTTTCAAAATGCGCAGTATTTCGTACATATCGATCCCACTTGTGATTTAATTTATCCCGCGATGCCGGATACTTAATTTCAATATCAGGATTGGTAATCCAATTATCCAATTCCTGGCCGCGAATAATTTCCATTCCATTAAAACTAAAGTGATAGTTACCGGAACCGTGCTGCCATAAATGATAATGGTCCGTAACCAACATCGTTGTCTTATTTTCCCTCGAGAGTGTAGAAACCATATCGTCTTGGTCGTATTCCAACGGGGACCATCCCCGCCAAAGAAAATTCAACCGGCCTGTCCATAAATCTTGCCTTGCCGGCATACAAGGATAAGAGCCGATATAAGCGTTTTCAAATAAAGCACCATCTCGCGCAAATCGATCAAGATTCGGTGTTTCGATCCATTGATTCCCATAACAACCAAGATGATCGCGACGCAAAGTATCCATCAATATACAGATTACATTCATGATTTAACACTCCTTAAGCTGAAAATCTAAAGTCAATTGATACTCTTTGGTCTCCCCAGGCTGTAAAAAAGGCAGGGTTCCCCGTTCACGGTGTATACCTCGTCCCTCTGTAGTTACATTTCCCGGTTCAATCCCTAATACATATACACCTTTTCGTTGATGTTTCCATTGAGTAAGGTATGGACAAGCTGCTTTTTCGTAATTGAGTTCCACCAGTAGACGTTTTTTTACTCCATTATGGAGAATCTCATTGTGAATCCCTACTTTTACATGACCTTCAATAGATTCAACTTCCTCATGCAGAATGACACAAGGCTTAGCATCAAAGGTGGGTTCACCGTACCGATCCGAATCCGCTGTCGGACCTTCACCGATAATCCATCTTTTATTACTATTTGGAATTTGAATCCGGCAAGAATTGCTTACCAGCGGAAAACCAAAATTGAAATGGTACATCAGCATGTGCTCAACCGTCTGAAACGTGTCATTTGTGATTTGATCGACAATTTTCAAACGATTTTCGCCTAAACAAGTAGAAATGGTTCTCTCAAGAGTTACACATTCTTCCAAAGCCTTGCTTTCACGTACTTTGCCCCGAAAAAGCAACTGGTAGTTATCACCTATCCACCTGTCTTCAGCTTGCAAAAGCTCTGCGGGGGAGGATGAGATGCGGCCATGTTGCCCTAATTGTTGGCCTTTGTCTACTGATGGTTTTCCAAAATAGGTAAGCCCGCATGTAGCAAGCAAACCTCCTTCAAAACTGCGATTCCATTCAGTTCCATCCTTTTCATAAAAGTAGGGTGAAACAGGCCCGGTATGAGACATCCAACTGATCGGAATCCCATAAAATTCGCAAAAGCCAATATCAAAAGCGCGACTGACTGAAATTTGAAATTCAAGGCCAGACCCATTCCTTACTTGAATAATTTCGTTTCCTTTCCCCTTACCATCTAAAAGCTCCATCCGCTGGAATCCCGCAACCTGACGGATGTCTCCAACACGTTCCAACAGTGCTTGTTTTCTATTTATTCCGTAGATAGATACCACTCTTCTTATCCCCCGTTCTTTTTTATTTTACACTTTGATCAAAACCAAAGTACCAAATACACGTTTTCATTACACGGGTTAAGGTTGAGGTTGGTATGATGCGGTTCTATTAACCTATATTATGAGTTATTAGATTCACGAGAAAATAATTTCAAAGATCCGTTAGCCCAATTTAGGAGCGAGGGGTATTACATTTTGCAACAGGGTTCAAGCTAAAAATTCTTGTCTCCAAATTTGCCGATGATATTCTTTTGAATAAAAGTGATTGATCACAACAGCAGCAGCACCTTTGACTTGAACGGGGCCTGATAGTTGAGAGAAGGAGATTGTAGCCTTCCTTGATACAGGAAGGGTTCTACTTATCGCTACTTCCTCAATTTTTTTTCTAAAATCTTCGCCAGCGGTAGTAATCTCCCCCTGAATAATGACCTGCTCAGGGTTGAAAATATTTAAGATATTAGCGATTCCTACACCCATCCAATATGCAGTATAGTTCAACAGAACATCAGTTATAAAAGGATCGCCCTCATGAAAGCTTTTTAATGCTTGATTCAGCTCAATATGACGATATTCGGCCTTTCGATCCGCTAATTCACGCAAAAAGGCAGAAACCGAAGCAAGAGTTTCCCAGCAGCCGCGATTTCCACAACTGCAAAGCGGGCCATTTTCCTTGATTGTTGTATGGGCAAAAGTTACAGCTCCATCGTTAGCGCCTCGAACTATTTCATTTTTAATTACAACCCCTGTCCCAATACCTAGTGCCAAGCTTACGCAGGCAAATGTACCGGTTTTCATACCATTTCCAAAAAGCATTTCCGCTATTGTGATCGCTCTTGCGTCATTTTCTATATACACAGGCCATTTCAATTGATTAGACATGTATTCGCTTACAGGAATTTCACGCCAATCCA
Source organism: Paenibacillus gyeongsangnamensis (assembly GCF_027533625.1). Lineage (GTDB taxonomy): Bacteria > Bacillota > Bacilli > Paenibacillales > NBRC-103111 > Paenibacillus_G > Paenibacillus_G gyeongsangnamensis. Next base: position 378,940 of record NZ_JAQAGZ010000002.1, read on the forward strand.
GAATAGCTGAATACTGAAGTGTCCCAAGTTGTGTATTCACCAATCCCTTCATGGCAATTCCACAGGCAAGAATGGGTTGGTATACTCCTTTTGCCCTCGCTTTTTGAACTAATTCCTGGATGTCATTAATTAGTTCATCTAAGGTCTGACGATAGTCTTTATGAATGACAGTTGGTTTTTTAATTGATTCAAGCACGTTAGCAGACAAGTCGGTTAAAGCGACTTCGTACCACTGTTCATTAAAATAAACAGCTACAATTAGTCCGGCATCCTTGTTTAACTCGAGCAGAATAGGCCTTTTTCCACCAGCTACTGTCGATTGGCCTTGGCCCGTTTCCCAAACTAATCCTTCTGTAATCAACTCTTCCACAATCGATGAAACCGCTGGCTTACTCATACCGAGAATATTCGAAATCTCCGCGCGTGATCTTATGCCATGCGTAATTAATTGCAGAATACTTATTCGATTCGCTTCCTTTAAGTCATTAGAACGTAAAGACCTCAAATTCCGCAATACACATTCACTTCCTAAATTTAAATTCCTGTTAGTTACTATTATTAACTAACAGGATGAAAACGTCAACAAAAATTATCTGTCATTTTAATTTAAGGCACTATCAATAGAACATTCAACCGCGATCACCCATTCCCCAACGCGTACGGAATCGGATTTTCCAAATTGCAGGATCGCTAATTTTTTTGGAAAACTGCTCGGTTTTCAGCACTGCCGGATAGACTCGCTTGCATCCCACTTCACTTCGATGCCCGCGCCAAGCCGGTCATTCGTGACCCGATACCAGGCCTGATCCCGGAATCCGGTGATGTACACAATCTCGGACTCCGAAGACACAGGCGGCAGTACGGACAGATCAACCGTCTCCCCCTGCGGGCTCTGCACTCTCGGCCATTCATGGCGCATCCCCCGCGCCACGCGGTATTCCTGGTTGTTATCATCGATGTCCAGCGGATCCGCAATGACCTGCAAGCCATCCGGCAGCTCGATCCGGCAGCCCGGCTCCAGAAATGGTTTGCCCAGCGCAATATGCTGGCCCCACATATACTGTAGGTCCACGGTGCTTAAATTCGTTACTTGTTCCTTAATTGCCAGCCCGGTGGAGTTGGACTTCAGCGATATGGTTTTTGTCAGCTGAAACGGCATCATCCGCGTTTTGATCGTGAACTTCACGGCAACGGACTGCTGTGTATCTTCCGTAATTTCATTGTCCCACTTCATGTGGGAGACCTCTCCGTGCTGGCCGTATCTCGCGCCCAGGTAGGTGCTGGGTACCGCGCCGTTCGGGAAAATCTCCTGCCAGCCGCCGCTGTAGTTGTCGAAATAGGCGAATTGGGAATCGGCTGAGGCCGGCAATTCGCCGGCGGGATTTTGAATACCCTTTTCCGTTAGCCACATGAAATCGAGGTCGCGCGGCTTGTATAAATACTCCATGATTTCCGTTCCTTTGTCGGGAACGATCGAAACCTCTAAATCTTCCGCCTGCACATCGGCGGCGGCAAACGTATCGTTCGTACCGGTGCAATGCAGAAATATCCGGTCCACACAGGGTGGGTTGATGACGATCGTGTACGAGCTATGCCCCCCCGGCGATTGAATCATGCCGCTCACAAGTCTCTCCCCGGACCGGGCAAGCGCTTGAACGATCGCGTCTCCGAACCAATCGTCGCCGATTTTGCCCATCAATTTCGTTGCGACGCCGAGACGGTGCAGAGCCAGTCCGGTATTGGACACGGCTCCCCCGGTGGAAGTCAAGGCCGGTCCGACGTCGATGAGCTTGCCGGGAATCAGCAGCCCGGCCGTTTTTTCCGGAATCGCCGGAATGACGTCCAGACAAATATGTCCGGCAACGATGATGTCTGCAGCCCATGTGTTCACCTTATATCCCCCAATCGATCGTTACCGTCTCCCCGGTCCGCTCGGATGCAAGCGCCGCCGTAAACACAAGATGGCTGCCAGCCGCCTCTTCAGGTGTAGCACAATGGAAGAACTGCCGGATGCCGCTGCGGTTCACAATCTCGTCGCAAAATGCCGCCCACATTTGCAGAATCGAATCGGAGAAGCCGAATTCGAAGATTCCGCCGGTAATCGTGCCATAGGCCGATTTATTAGGAACGTCCCATACATGCCAAGCCTGCGGCCGGCCCAGTTCGTACGGAAGCGATGCGATCTGCTTCGGATATTTCGTGGAGAACTCGGCGGAAAAATCCGTTCCCTGAATCCGGATAAACCAGGTATTCGCATGGCCGGGCGCAATCCGTTTCGTGGACAGCAGCATCGGGAACTTCTGATCGGCGGTTTCCACTTCGCAGGCCAGAACCGCGTTATCCCACGTTTCGCATGGAGCCGTTCCGCCTCGTCCATCCGGGCACTCATTCACGATTTTGGTCAGAGCGAACGGACATTTTTTGGTTTCCTGCCGAAACGCAGAGGCAAATGGAGCACATGCATGCCAAGATCGCCCATGAATTTTCGTCGCGATTCTCCGTTTCCAATTGATCGGCTTGGTCGAATCCAGGTCGCTAGAATGCCAGAATCCCGCTTCCACCTCGATGATTTTACCGAACCGGTTCTCGTTCACCCACTGCACAATTTGCTGGGCTCCCGGGAAGAAAGGAAATTCGGATGAGCACCGGACGATTACTTGCGGCATTTTATCGATGGCCTGCTGAATGACGGCATTGGCATCCTGGTCGATGCCGAACGGTTTCTCGCCAAGCAGATGTTTGCCCGCACGAATGATGTCGACATAGATTTGAGCATGCAAATTATGGGGGACTGCGCAATAGATCGCTTCCACCGAAGGATCGGCAAGCAATTCCTTATACTCTGAATAAGTGCGTTCTACACTGGGCACGTGCTGCTGAAACCACTCCGCGGCCGAAGGATTGGCATCGCATACCGCCACGATGCGGGGCTCGAAATCCACATCGGTCAGATGGCACCAGCGGGCCGCCGCACTGGCGAATTCCTTGCCCATCAATCCGCAGCCGATGACTCCGAAACGAATGATTTGATTCGCCATTATCGTACGTCTCCCTTCACCAGATCAAGCGCCTGCTGTGCGGACGCTCCGTGATGAACGATCTCCATGAGCGCTTTGGTCATGCCTGCCGGATTCGGATGCTGGATGACATTCCGGCCGTATACGATGCCCGAGGCGCCCTGCTTCATGAGCTCGACGGTCCGGTTGACAATCTCCTCGTCACTTGCGCGGCCGCCGCCGCGAACGAGCACGGGGATGCCGGAAGCGACGTCAATTACCCGGTGATATTCGGAAACATCGTCACACGGGTCGGCCTTGATCACGTCCGCTCCCAGCTCAACGCCCTGCCGCACCAACGCCATGATCTTGCGGATATCGCCGTCCACCATGTAGCCGCCCTTCAGCTCGTTCGGCAGCATCACCAGCGGCTCTACCATAAGAGGCATGCCGTATTTTTCTGATTGGGTCTTCAACATGGAGATGTTCCTCGCACACTGGTGATGAAGTTCAGGCTGGTTCGGCAGCAGCAGCAGATTCACGCATACGGCCACCGCATCCCACGCCGCAGCCTGCTCAATCGCACGATCGATCAGCTCGCTGAATAAAAACTTCGGCAGCTCCGTTCGGGCATCTGCGTGCCTCGACTTATAATGCAGTGCCTTATGAAGCTTGCAAAGCTTTGGCCGATTTTATGATTGAATTTCAAATGCGCAACGGTTAAACAGGAAAAAGGTTGGCACCGTCTCATGCTGACCTTTTTTTAAACAGGATTTCGTTTCTTCTGAACATGGATGGGAAAAGTTTCAATAAAGTGGATGGCGACAGGACTCACATATCCCTTTACGATGTTAATGAGCAACGAAGAGTGTGAGCATGTCTAATGGAGGTAAACCGTGGAGACTAAAAGTGTAACTACCGGATTCATGTCTGCTTTGTTGGCGTGTTCCGCGGGAGCTATATTGGTGGTTCAAACGGCCGAAACAGCGGGATTATCCAAAGCCGAACTGATTTCATGGTTCTCTTCGGTTTATGTGTTCGGAGGGGTATTGAATCTCTTTCTGACCTTAAAATATAAAATCCCTTTCGCGGGTGCTCACTCGATTACGGCCGTTGCTTTTATCAGCACAGTTGCGGCTCAGTTTTCATTTCCTGAACTGGCCGGCGGATTCGTCATGTCAGGGGCACTGATTTTGTTAGCAGGAAGCACCGGGTTGTTCGCAAAAGCGCTAAACCTGATACCTAAGCAACTTATTGATGCCTTGCTTTCAGGTTTAATCCTTTCTTATGTTATTGGGATTGTGCCTGCTGTCATCCATCTGCCGATCGCTGGGCTGCTATCCGGCATAGGCTACTTTCTGATTCCAAGAATGACAAGGTTGCTCTCCCCCGTGATGTGGGCTCTGCTTTTTGGTTTATTGGGTCTAGGATTTGAATTTGATTTTCCGGCTTTGATAGATACGTCTTTCCTTCTCCCTCTTCCGATTATTCCTAAATTTACGATTAAGGGATTCATCTCTATTGCGATCCCAATGTCTGTGTTAATTATGAGCAATGATCTGGCGGTAGCTCTGGCCTCTTTGAAAAGTCATGAATTTGACCCGCCCGTGAACAGAGTGTTGGCGGCAACCGGTGTGGCAAGCATGATTGCAGGTCTGTACGGAGGACATTCAGCCAACGTCGGGGGAATGATGAGTGCACTTTGCAGTAGCCATGAGGCAGGATCCAAGGAGTCGCGGCATTGGGCGGCGTTGGTTTCAAGCGGGGTTGTCATTTGTTATGGTTTGTTGGCATGGAAAGTGATTGAGCTTATCGAGATTATGCCGTCATTCTTTGTAGAAATGATGACGGGATTTTCTTTATTGGGGTTATTTCACAGTGGGCTAAGATCCTCATTTTCAAATAAAGGTTATCTTGTGCCAGCGCTCCTGACCTTTGCCATTGCCGCAGCGCATGTGAACATGCTGGGAATTTCAACACCAATTTGGTCCTTGGTGGTTGGAATGGCTGCCATCAGATGCTCCAGACCGGGCCGTGAACGCAATTGTGTCTCAAAAATTGGACAGCAAAAAAGCCGGAAAATTAACGGTGACTGATGTAACTATATAAGTTGAACTAAAGACAATTGGAAGGAAATTCAAATCACCTGTGTCGAATATAGAAAGATAACTTATTCGGACGGGTGATCTCTATGAAAACGATCGAGGAGCAATTGCAGGATGTTGAGCAACGGTTAAAGCATGAGCAAAGCAGACGCATGTTCGAGCGGTATCAGACCGTGAAACTGCACCTGCTCGGTGAATCTAACGAAGATATTGCCATAAGCATTGGTCGAAAGGAAAGCACAGTGAGCACCTATCTGCGGCTTTATCGCAAGAGTGGACACAATTCAAAGTCTTTTTCAAAACCGCAATGGATGACTGGGAAATAATTTTCTGTATGAGGCTCTCCGCTATGGAGGGTCTTCTTTTTTGGGGTTGAATCCAGGCAGTCTTGGTTGGGTTCTACTGAACGGCTCACTTCCGGGGGACTTCCCTTTCCAATATCCAAACCGCCAGTTGTAAAGGAACGGCTTTATTAAAAACAAAAGGGTCATATCCGGTTTCTTCCTTTATCTTCCTTAAACGGTAAATCAAAGTATTCCGGTGAATGTAGAGAATCTTTGCCGTTTCCGTAATATTCAGATTGCATGAAAAAAAGGCCTTTAACGTTTCGATCTGCTTGTGGGTCATATTAGGGAAAACGCGATTCACATATCTTCGTTTAATATCCTCGTCTAATTGATATACAAGCGCTTGTACCTCTATGTCTGAATAAAAGGTGACTTCCCCCTCCCGGCTTTCGATTAAAAGCGCAAGTTCCGCCTCTTGATAAGAGATATAAGTTGTTTCCCGCTTATCTACTTTTCCGCCAACTCCGATTGTAAACTTGATTTTGGAGAGTTGAAGCGCATCTTTTAACAATGATAGGTTACTTATTCTTTTTGTTTCAGAGAGACCGGTGGAGAGGAACAAAAGTTTGTTCGCATTAAGGAAACCGACCAAACCGTTTGATTCGCCAACGATTTTCGTCACTCTATCGATCAAGGCTTGATTTTGTATATTCCTTTCCTTCATGTCAATAATAATAATTTGATAAGGCGGATGAATTTGCAATTGAAGCAAATCCAGGCGTTGATCAATAAATGTCCAATTGGGAGCAGGTTTGATCCATTCTTCGATAATCATGGTAACGAATGTTTGTTTCCATTCCGACTGAGAGGCGAGGAACGATTGTCTAATCATCAATTCCGTTGTCATTTTCACCAACTCGCCAAATTCTTCAACTTCATCTGGTTCTCCTGTAATACCGATTACGCCAACGAGCTTTCCTTGAAATTCAATTGGAAGATTGATCCCGGCAAGAGTACCCTGCCATTGCATTTTATCCTTTTTTGTAATGAGCAGCGGTTTTCGGGTCTGAATGACCTCTAATGCTCCTTCATGAAACTGATTGATCCTGGAACGATCACCGGAAGCAATAATGATCCCGGAAGCATTCATGATATTAATGTTGCGATGTAATCTAGTCATGGTCTCATTTACGATTTCCTGAGCTATATCACTTGTCAGCATTTGATGCATCTCCTTAGATTTGAAAACCGCCATTTGACTAAATTAGGCATATTTATAAAGAGTAAACAAAAAATAATATAATATCAATCCTATTTATTGTTCACTGCGAACGAAGATTTTTGTCGAAAAGTAATATATAATTAGATTAAATTATAAGTTTGAAAGCGTTTTATTAAAATCAACGACGGGTGGTGATAGGAATGAAGATTGTAATTGCACCGGATTCCTTTAAAGGAAGCATTTCTGCCGTCGAGGCGGCACATGCGATTGAAAAAGGAATTAAGCAATACCTGCCGGATGCGCAAACTGTTTTGTTACCGGTTGCAGATGGCGGCGAGGGGACTTTGGAAAGTATGGTAGCGGCTACAAAAGGGAAAAAGATAGAATGTACCGTTACAGGTCCTTTAAGTAATCCGGTGAAAGCATCGTATGGCTTGCTCGGTGACGGGAAAACCTGCGTGATTGAGATGGCCAGTGCATCAGGACTTTGTCTGGTTCCCAAAGACCAGTTAAATCCACTAGTCACAACAACCTATGGAACGGGAGAGTTGATTAAAAAAGCACTCGATGACGGCTGCCGGCAATTTATTCTTGCTATTGGTGGAAGCGCTACAAATGACGGGGGAATCGGTATGCTGCAGGCGCTTGGAATGCAGTTACTGGATTCATTAGGTGAAGTTGTAGGGTATGGCGGAAAAGAATTATGCAAAATAAGTACGATTGACGATACCGGCTGGGATCAGCGAATTGCTGAATCTACTTTTATAATCGCATCCGATGTTCAAAATCCACTGGTCGGGACTCACGGCGCTTCTCACGTATTCGGTCCGCAAAAAGGCGCGACACCCGAGATGGTTGAATTGCTGGATAAAAATATGAACCATTGGGCCGATTTAGTTGAAGCGAAGAAAGGGATTCGTCTTCATGATTTACCTGGCGCTGGGGCTGCCGGCGGCATTGGAGGTGCGTTTCAAGCTTTCTTTCCCGCCATAATGAAAAGAGGTATTGATATTGTAATTGAATGTACGGGATTACGCGAAGCATTGCTAGGCGCGGATGTTGTATTTACAGGTGAAGGGCAAATCGATTTCCAGACGGCATCGGGAAAAACACCTATGGGGGTAGCCCAGGAAGCCCAAAAATTAAACATTCCTACAATTGTCCTTGCCGGATCCATAGGAAACGGAATTGATATTCTATATCAATATGGAATTCAAAGCATACACAGCATCGTAAGCGGTCCAATGACATTGCAAGAGGCTATGGAAAAAGCCCCTGAGCTTCTTGCTCAAAAAGCGGAGCAAGTAATGCGAACGTTGAAGCATTAATAAAGGGGAAAATTATATCCTAGGAGGACGATAGTATGCAATTAAAAAGAGCCATTGAAAAAGTACCGGGAGGAATGATGGTTATCCCGCTATTATTTGGGGCGTTGATCAATACGTTCTTTCCAAATACGGGTGATTATTTTGGATCGTTCACAGGGGCTTTGTTTAAAGGATCATTGCCGATCCTGGCCGTCTTTTTCTTTTGTATCGGTACAACAATAAATTTTAAAGCGACGCCCTACATTATAAAGAAAGGAGGGGCTCTGCTTCTGACCAAGATAGGTGTTGCCGCCATAGCAGGCATCATCGCTACCCAATTGATCGGACATGATCCCAGCATGACGGTACTTGGTGGTTTATCCGTATTAGCTATTGTCGCCGCGATGAACGATACTAACGGCGGGCTTTATATGGCTCTCATTGGACAGTTCGGCAAAAAGGAAGATGCGGGGGCTTACTCACTTATGAGTTTGGAATCCGGTCCGTTCTTGACTATGGTTACCTTGGGGATCGCAGGTCTCTCCTCTTTTCCATGGCAAACCATGGTCGGAGCCATTCTTCCTTTAATTGCGGGAATGGTTGCAGGAAACTTGGATAAAGAGTTTCGCGAGTTGTTCAGTAAAGCGGTTCCTGCCGTAATTCCATTTTTCGCATTCGGATTAGGGGCAGGACTTGATTTCAAGAAAGTGGCGCAAGCAAGCTTCACAGGCCTTTTCTTGGGAATTGGTGTGGTCGTGATCACTGGAGCTGCGCTGTTTCTCGTTGATAGATTAACAGGCGGAAACGGAATCTCCGGGCTAGCTGCCGCCACAACGGCCGGTAATGCCGCAGCTGTTCCCGCGGCTGTAGCAGCCGCCAACCCAGTGTATAAGGATGTAGCCGCTTCTGCAACGATCATGGTTGCTGCCAGTGTCATCGTAACCGCTGTCCTGGTACCGTTCATTGTTGCCTGGTATGCAAAACGGATCAGTACTAATAACGATTCGGACCAACAATTAGTCTCAATGGAGAGATCATTATGAAAACGACCCTATTGTATGGAAAAGGAGTTTTGCCTCTAGAAGTTCCGGATCATTCGGTGATCATCGAACCGCATCATTTGGACGGTTTGCAAGATGATAAACAAGCCGTTGTAGATGCTTTAAGGAGCCCCATAGGATTGCGGCCTCTGAGGGAGATGGTAAAATCTACGGATAAAGTAGCCATTGTCATCAGTGACATTACACGTCCAACCCCAAATCATAAACTGGTTCCATGGATCATTGAGGAATTATCTCATGTTCCCAAAGAAAATTTTGTTGTCATTAATGGAACGGGAACACACCGCGATCAAACGCAAGAGGAATTCGTTCATATGTTGGGTGAGTGGGTTGTCGACAATATCCGGGTGATAAATCATCATTGTCACAACAAAGATGAACTGGTGAATGTTGGGCACAGCCAATTTGGCTGTGATGTATATTTAAACAAAGAATATGTGGAAGCTGATTTCAGGATTGTTACAGGTTTTATAGAGCCTCACTTTTTTGCGGGTTTTTCCGGAGGTCCCAAAGGTATTATGCCGGGGATTGCAGGAATTGAAACCATATTAACCTTCCATAACGCCCGAATGATCGGCGATCCCTTATCGACATGGGGGAATATGGTGAACAATCCTCTACAGGACATGACTCGGGAAATTAATCGGATGTGCAAGCCTCACTTCATGCTAAACGTCACTTTAAACAAATCGAAGGAAATCACGAAAGTTTTTGCAGGCGAGTTATTTGAAGCCCATGATCAAGGCTGCGCTTTCACTAAAGAACATGCGATGATCCAAGTTGAAGAGCGATTTGATGTCGTCATTACTTCGAATTCGGGATATCCGTTGGACCAGAATCTTTACCAAGCTGTAAAAGGGATGAGTGCGGCCCATAAGATCGTTAAAGAAGGTGGAACCATTATTTGCGCTTCCGAATGTTCGGATGGAATTCCGAACCACGGGAATTATGCGGAAATTTTGCAAATGAGAAGAACTCCACAGGAGATTCTCGAAATGATCAACAACCATACCTTTCAAAAGTTCGACCAATGGCAAGTACAGAAACAGGCAGTCATTCAGGTCTGGGCCGATGTATACATGTACTCTTCTTTACCGGATGAAGACGTCAAGAAAGCGATGTTACATTCAACCAATGATATTGAAGCCACATTAGAAGTTTTGAAAATGAAGTACGGGAACGATATGACAGTGGCGGTTTTACCTTTAGGCCCATTGACCATACCTTATGTTAGAGAAGATTAACGTTTCTGGTGCAAACATTTAAAAAGATCAAAAAGTATGACAAGTTACTAGTTTACTTATATTGCCAATCCAAATAATCTATTCATCAGTTCAACCGTTGAAAGGACAGACGAATGATTGCATTCGGCCTGTCCTTTCTTTATCATATACATGACTTCAGGAAAGAACAGGATGAAATATCACCTGTTCTTTCTGATGTTGATTGGATCAATAAATTGTTCGGGTTGACTGCATAAATTTCTTATCATCAAAGATTAAGACTATTATTTTTATTTTTTTGCAACACAACCGATTAAATGCAGCCATCTAGGTTTACTCTCCTTAATTCCTTTATTTGTTAACGAGAGCTTTCTGATGAACCGATTCAATAAAATGAATTTTGGGGATGCAACCATAAGCCAATAAAGAATGGGTAACCGCTATTTCTTTTCCGATGCTGCGAACACCATGAAGTAATAAGCCTTCAGTGATTCCAGTGGCAACAAAAATACAATCGTTCGAACGAACAAATTGTTCCATTCGTATTGGTTTTGCAGGATCCGTTATTCCCATTTGCAAGCATCTATTATATTCTTGCTCATTATTAGGAAGGAGTCGGCCCTGTATTTCTCCTCCGAGACACTTTAGAGCTACTGCAGAAACTACTGCCTCAGGTGCCCCTCCAATTCCAACAAGCATATCGATCCCAGCATGTACTATAGCAGTTGAAACGGTTCTGGTGCAAAAATTTTTATAGCCACAATATATGGTATTCAAAAACTTCATTTGTTCAAAAATTCACACTACATTTGGTATGTCAAACTATTTTTGCACCAGAACCGTTTGAAGTGTGCCAAGGTGTCCCGTATATTCACGTTTCCTACCTCTTACCGGGAGGACTCGCCCAGAAGTCGGCGTTGTTCAGTACATTTGGTGCGTCACCGAACAAAAATCGCAGCTTTTTAGTTTAGCTGCGCCTACCGACGGCAAAATAACGCCTCAAAAAAGGTCTGCAAATAAAGTAATTTCCTTAAAAGCAATTGGTTTCAAGGCAAGGATGCCTCAAAGAACCCCCGGCAAAGAAATGCTTCAAATAACGACAAAAACGGGAGTCGCAGACGCAGCTCCCGTTTCAATTCATTCAACTATCGTTCTCCGCAAAGTCCACGGCGGCTGTCTTGTTAAGCTATCGTACCCGTTAGAAACAGCCATTGTGCCCATGCCCGACATCGCGATTTCCTGGAGCGGCCTGCCCGGCTTTCCCGCATGCGAGATGCCCGCGTTATTCACGAGCACGTCGAGACGGCCGAACTCGTTCCGGATACGCTCCGCCGCTGCTGCGATGGAGTCTTGATTCGTGACATCGAGCTGGAGGGCGCGGGCATCCGCTCCGACGCTCTTCACGGCAGTCTCCCCATTCTCGAGATTGCGCGACCCGACGAGCACGGTGAAACCGTGCGCTGCGAGATCCTTCGCAATTTGAAGACCGATTCCTTTGTTGGCCCCGGTGACCAGGGCGACGGGTTTGTCCTGCATAGTAATCTGTTTCATCCGCCATACCTTCCTTCGCTATTTAGTCTTTCATAAACTAAGATGGGGAATGTTGGGGATCTGTGACATTATTCGTTAATCTTTTTTTTGGGAAGCCTTCGAACATTGGATATACATCGCTTTAGAAAAAGACACTATTGAGGAATTCTGCCCGTTAGCGGAACGAGGCCCTACGGGGAGCGATAAACGGCCAAACTTGGTATTGAACAATTTTATCAGTTATTGTAGTGACGTTAACGAACTTACATTTGAACAAACACCACATATTAAAACCATGCTTCACATTTAACGGCGGATCTGTTTAAGCCATAAACCATGGGGCGGAAAACTTTGAAGCCCTTTTGTTTTTGCAAGCCCCGCTATTGGAAAATGTAGGCATCTCTGGTATGATCCAAGAAGAGCACAACCATCATTTGTAAAAAGGAGGCATCACGGTATGTCGAATGTCGTTCTACAGCAAAAGGTTCCCGATTTTACTCTGCCGGCGGCAAGTGGGGAAAATGTTTCTTTAAGCAATTTTAGAGGAAAACGGGCCGTTATTTACTTTTATCCTAAGGATATGACTCCGGGGTGCACCAAGGAATCGTGTGAATTCAGAGATTATAGCACTGAATTCAAACGGTTAAATACGGAGATTATCGGTATTAGTCCGGACGATCTCGCCTCCCACACGCAATTTATTTCCGAGTACAGTTTGCCTTTCCTGCTGCTTTCCGACACAGATCATAAGGTTTGCGAGATGTTCGGAGTATGGAAGCTAAGGGAAAGAGAAGGCCAGCAGTTCTACGGCGTCGAGCGGTCTACCTTCCTGATCGACGAGAAGGGCGTGTTGGTAAATGAATGGCGTGCGGTGCAGGTCGACGGACATGTGGCGGACGTACTGGCCTCGATCAAGCGGCTTTAGACAGTACAGAATTGATATTTTCCTTCGATTGGCATATAAATCTCCAGTTCACTTTGCGGAGAAGTTGGGTTAAATCGTTCATCGTCGAGTATTCTGAATACTTTGCTTCGTGCCTTGTTCCAACTACTGCGAATCCTCTTCTGACTACTTTACAAAAATTATCTTTAGTCTCCTTTTCACTCATTTCGTTTCTCCTCTCACTTTGATAAAATTATAAAAAGGAATATTTTAATATTCGACATTATTCCATTATTTACCTTCTAGAAGCACAAAAGCCAAGCACTCGCTTGGCTTTTGTGCTTACAAACTTATATACAAGAAAATCATACGATTCAAACGATTTCTGCCCACTAAAGTGATTGCTATCGTTCTCCGTTAGCGGAATGACATAGTCAAAATTCAACATAAAATGGATGAAGTTCTTCATTTAAACAAAATTCTATTCTCTGCCTGAAATTTTTCCAAGTCACCATCTCTAAAGCAGTTTCGATTGGGAAAAATCTTACTTCCAAAGCCTCAGGTGTCGTTGTTAATTCTCCTCCGACTGGTCTACCTAAAAATAGAGTGTTACAAATGCACCCGCTTACATTTTGAAAAACACCGCAAAACTTTGTTACTTGTATATCTAAGCCACTCTCTTCCTTTGTTTCCCTGATCGCTGCATCTTTCAACGATTCGCCTTCTTCAACCTGCCCACCTGGCATTTCCCAGCCTCGCCTTGGTCCTTTAATTAATAATATTTCGTTACTCTCATTAAGCACAATTGTTGCAGCAGAAACAATATGTTTTGGAGCCATATCCTCGTCCTCCCATCCTCTTACAAGAACTTAAGAATATCATTTGTTATTCGTTCTGTTATCACCTCACGATTCTCTTCACTCAGATGATAAAGTCTTATCCCAGATAGTTCCTTTATCTTGTCAATGCTCGGATGGCTGTCCACACAAATTGTCCCTAAAATAATATGTTTAGAACTCGAAATTACTTCATGGATCACTGTTTCAAATGGAGCGGATAACATTTGCATGAAGCCGATCTCATCAATAACTGTAATCTTCTTTGTATTTAACGATAGGTTCACTGCCTTTAAAGCAATATTTTCAAAAGCATCTATGTCAACCCCGTATCTCCCTACTCGAACTGAACTTTCACTATCAACACTTGCAATGCATACAGTCTCACCTTTAAGTGTGATGCAATTAAATCCAGTACGATTTGTAGAGTTGCGTATTTCTTCAGTGTAAAAACCCCCAAAATATTCAGGACCAATTTGTTGAATAATTCGCTTTATCGCTGTTGATTTTCCTACTCGAGGTTTCCCGGTTAACAAAAAACATGTTTCCAACCTCTTCACTCTCCCTATATCTAAATAAGAAAAGTATTCGTTAAATGGTTAAATTATCCTGCCCGTTTGTTGAATAAACCAAAAAGGAGCCGCACTATTGCAACTCCTTCACTGAAGTATCCGTCCCTCGGTTTTAGTTCAATCAAAGCAGTTTGGTGGAAACAAGGGTTTGAGGCAGCTCATGCCGAATTCATATATCGGGAGACGATCCGGAATCTTTTCAGAAATGAGGAGGCTTAATATGAATCTTTTTGAACAATGTCGGCAAGGCCAGCAATTAGCACCGGGTTTTAAGTGGATGAATCAACCTGAATCCTGGGGATTCGACGGTGACGGCAGGCTAACGATAATTGCGCCACCCTTGGCGGATTACTTCCGCGATCCGAAGGGAGGAAGTCCTAGGAACTCGGCTCCTTACCTTTACACCGAGCTCAATGGTGATTTTACCGTATCGGCCCGGGTCGAGGTTGATATGGTCGAAGATTTCGATTCCGCTTGTATCATGATTATGGTCGATGAAGAAAACTGGGCAAAGCTGTGCTTTGAATATCCAAATAAAATTCCGACGATGGTTAGTGTAGTGACCAAAGGCACTTCGGACGACTGCAACTCCGAGAAAGTCAGCGAAAAGAAGCCTTACTTGAGAGTGACCAGATTCGGGAATTGCTTCGCCTTCTTTTATTCAGTAAATGGAACATCGTGGACTCTGGTAAGGTATTTCCGTATGGAGGCTCCAACAGAAATCAAGGTTGGCGTTGTAGCCCAGTCCCCCGCGGGCAATGGCTGCAGAACCTTATTTGATTACTTCGAATATTCCCAGGAACCAGTGATAAATTTGAGATCGGGGGAATAAATAAAATCTAATCCCCCGGGCGAAGGCGCCGCCTTCAACCCGGGGGATTTTCAATAAGAGACTCTTTATTGGGACAACTTTACATACTCCGCGTCCCGAATAGCTTATCCACCATCCCGATCCGAACACGATGTCTGTTAACGGAAAAGATAGCAAGTTGGACATTGGTGCCGTAACGGCAGAAGGTTAATTAAACAGAATCGAATATGAAACGGGTACCCTGCTTAAGTTTGAACTGTGACCCTGCCATACTCCATAACTACTCCATTCCCGATAAAGATGTGAGACGATTTTGAATGTAACAAATATTTGTTTCGGGTGACTAGTACAGCTTAATACATCACATGCCTTTGTTCTTTTGCGGATTCATATGCGCATTCGATCAGACGGGTAATCCCAATTGCCACATCAATGTCAAAGTAGGGTAAGCTTAGCTCCGTATCGGACGACACCAGCCTTACAAACTGGGCGCTTGGAAGTTCATCGTCTTCCGGAACGTTCTCGCTCGGAACCGGCATCAAGTTTTCGTGGCCAGGCACATGTTTGGATTGCAGCAATACCCGGAAGTTGGACTTATTCGTGCCGGAAATGACCAAAATTCCCTCTGTGCCGATGATCTCCAGCAAATTATCGATGCGGTAAGAGACAAATGAGGTGTGGGAAGTACCAATGGCTCCGCTGTCAAATTCAATTATGGT
>NZ_JAQAGZ010000020.1 GCF_027533625.1 Paenibacillus gyeongsangnamensis
GAGATGGTATGCCAAGAAAAGACAGCGTGCAAGATGGATGGGCTCGCTTCAAGAAGTAAGATTTCTGGCCAGTCAATGTGGACTTAAAACGCTCTTGTGATCTGCATGCACATGAATGACGAACATCGGAAAGCCGTATGAGGGAAAACCTCACGTACGGTTTGATGAGGAGGGGCAGATTTCTCTGCCCTTTACTCTAGTAAGAATTTATAAGTATTCGTAGCTTATAGCTTCGCACCAACCTTGGTAAACGCGCTGATCCTTGTAAGACAGGGACGGCGTAGCCGTTTATCCTGGGTTAATAAGAATTTATAAGTTTTCGTAGCTTATAGCTTCGCACCAACCTTGGTAAACGCGCTGATCCTTGTAAGACAGGGACGGCGTAGCCGTTTATCCTGGTTTGATGGGCCCTTGATTGCGCAGTAAAGCTGGAACAGCTTCTAATCCTTGCCATGATGACGGGAAATGATTCGCGCGGCGTTCATTCCGCTCATGGCGGCCATAGGGGTGCCGCCGCCCGGATGCGTCGTGCCGCCGGCATAGTACAGACCGAGAATGGTCCGGTCGGATTGGGGCGGCCTGCAGAAGGTTGGCCTCCAGCCGTGGGAAGCGCTCCCGTACATAGCTCCGGCATAAGCGCCCGTCCGTGAAGCGATGTAGTCCGTTCCGAACATGGCTTCCTCTTCGACGGCGTTTTGCCAATCCGGGATTTCCCAGATTTCGCCCAGTCTTTGAATGATCTGCTCCCTTGCGGAATGCATCCGCTCCAGTCGGGCGTCTTCCTCCGATGGGCCCGGCTCGTAAGGGCGAGAAGCGTCGTAAGCCGGCTTCTCGGGTGGTACCTGGATTAGGACATACAGATTGCTTCCGCCGTAACCGCCGCGTTCCGGCTCAGTGACGGAAGAGCAGCTAACATAGATGGCCGGCTTCTCGGGCCATCTGCGGCGATGGAACATATCCTGGAATTCGGCTCCGTAATCGCCCGGATAATACACATTATGATGCTGCAGACCCCGGATCGGACGGTTCATGCCGAACAACATCAGGAAACCGGAGCTTGACAGGCGCACCGGATGCTTGTTGATGGAAGAGACCGAGCGCTCGCCGGGCTTCAGCAAGCTTTGCGTGGTGAAAACGTCCGCGTTCGAGACGACGAAGTCCGCTTCCAGCTTGTCCCCTCCGGCGATCACTCCGCAAGCACGCCCGCTGCGCACGCATATTTGCTCCGTCCGTACCCCGGTATGGATTCGAACGCCGACTTTGCGCGCCAGCCGTTCCAGCGCCTCCACCAGACGGTAGCTGCCGCCGGAAATGTAATAAACGCCTCGGACAAGCTCCAAGTAAGCGATCATTGACAGCGCTGCGGGGGTTTCATAAGGCGATGAGCCTGCGTACGTTGCATAGCGATTCATCATCGCCATAAGGCGCGAATCCTGGAAATAACGGCGGTGGAAATGATCCATCGTCTCGAACGGATGAGCGGAAGCGATGGCGGACCCGAGCTTCGGGGAAACGAAATCCGTCCATTCCGTGAAGGTGCGGCTGAAGAACTGCTCCTGTACCACGTTGAAGAGACGTTCGACCTCCAGCAAATAACGGTGGAAGCCGAGCCGGTCCTGCCGCGGGAAGTGCGCCAGCTGCTCCTCCATGCGCAGCGGGTCGGAGCTCAAATCGATGCTGCTGCCGTCTTCGAAGACATTGCGGCTGTTGACCGCCAGCTTCAAGAACTGCAGCTCGGGATCTTGCGCCTCCCCGGCTTCTCGGAATACCTGCTCGAAGATCCAAGGCATGGTGATGGCCGAAGGACCGAAGTCGAACTGATATTTGCCGAGCGCCACCGGCTGCAGCTTGCCTCCGAGCCGTTCATTTTGTTCCAGAAGGGTCATGTCGAATCCTTGAACGGACAGGAGGATGGATGTAACCAGCCCGCCGATGCCGCCCCCGATCACAATCCCTTGTTTCCGGGTAGTCATGCGGAATACCTTCTTCCTTTCCATTAATAGCCTTTACCCCGGAAAAACCGAATCGGCGCAGTGCTTCTTCCGACATCATGACATAAGCCTCCTGCTTAAGCAAGAGGCGGTTGAGATGAAATGCGGTGAAAACGTACCATCAGCAAAGTGTTGTGCAGCTGGAACGACGACTCAAATACAGGACCCCGTGCGGAGGGGACTCTATGCGCGCTCCTCCGTTCGTTTCCACAACAGCAAACCGCTCAGCAGCAGCAGGTTCAATGCAGCCGCCCAGCCTAAGCCGGAGCGCAGCGCCAGCGTGAGGAATAAGGCCTCCAGCGTAATTAACAGCATGACCGGCAAAGAAACGATAGAAGAGGAGGTGCGGATCATTCGGAAATATTCATCATGCAAATAATTCACAAGCTTAAGGATAAGCAGGGCGATGAGCCACCAACACAAGAAATTGCTCAGCGGTATGTCGTAAAAAGCGGGCCAGCCGCTTTGACCGAGTCCGGCTTTCCAGGCACCGTACCGCAGCTTTATGGCAGCGGGATTCAGCAGCAGAACGACGGCGGCAGCCATCGATGCCCCCCATACCGCCGGAAGCCAAAAGCTTCTGCGGCGTATGCGTCTGCGGGCACGCAGGAGCTTTCTTTTATTCGGCGCTTGCGTCTCCGCCAAAGTCAACCCGCGCCACGAATCCGCAGGTATGCGAACTGGGGCCAGTGCTTTGCCGGTAATGAGCAGCATGCACCAGGCAAAAGGAACGGCAAGCGGAACGCCGAATAGGAGCGGGGCAAAAGCAAGACCGTATTCGTACCCGCCGAACCAAAGTTCCGTATGGGCCCCGATCCATTCGGCCGCATACGATACGCTGGCCGTAATCACGAATAAGAACACCGTCTGCCGCTTGCCGTAACGGCTTACGTACCAAACTAACGCCGTTAACCCGCCAAGAATGAGATAAAAGCCGGTTGCCCACTCCAGCCAAGAAGACAACAGCCCGGCCCCGACCAGAATCAGTCCGCAAATGAAAGCAAACGCATATAGCAGAGTCAGTCCCTGCAGCAGCCGGATCACCATATCAATCGGCCTTCACCCGTTACTACGTCCTGGCGGCTGCAACAGGTTCTGCACTGCGGCAACAAGGATATCCATTTCGGCAATTCACATTCAGCCGTTCGGCAGAATTCAAATAAGGTCCATACGGCGTTTGCTCCTGCTTCTTGAAGGATGGAGAAATCGGGGCGGAACCCGGTGGAAAGGCGTTTCACTACATTTTCATAGGCTTCGGAAGCGGCGGAAAACGGGTTGGTCATAGGATTCACCTCGTCACTGAAATGGAAGCGATGATGCGCCGGCATCTTCTTGAAGAACGGTTTGCGGAAACGGGATGCTCCATGAGATTAGGTGCGGCTTGTACCGTTGAACAATTTACCGGCTTGTCTTCGGTAGAACTCCTTTCTATGTATATAAAGATCACGGACAAATGATACGGGAAAATAAATGGTTATTTACCGGAAAAGAGGCGGGCTATGATCGTTTCATGAGCCGTTGAAAGCACGCAGCGTACCCGGCAAAAGGCTGCAGCGGATCGCTTGAGCAGGGAGGCAGCTTCGGCAATGCCCCGGTGCCTGGCCAATCCGCGGATTCCGTCTGCAGACCGCTCCCGACGGCATACGAGGATTGTAAGGCCGTATGAGCGTCGGTGCACGGGATGTGGCATTCCCTTCGTTATGGCGGATTCAAGCCGCCGCTATGAATGAACCGAAAAATGCTTTATAGGGGCTTTCAGATTGATGAGAAACCCGGATAAGTAGAAAAATGCAAATGTGGTAGGTGGGGTATCCCCTGTAGGAGCGATAGCGTCCGCCTTTGTTATCGGAAAATGACCGCTGCATAGCGAATAAATTGAATATTTTACGGGTAACAACAGCGGCCGGAAGGGGATACCCCACCGGAGTACCAAGGCAGATTTCTCTATTTCATGGGTTTCTAGGGCAGCCTGGAAAGCCCCAAAAATGCCTTTTAGGGGCTTTTTTATTTTTGCCGGGAAGCTTATAATGTAGGGGAACAATCGTTCTATAAAACCGAGGTGAATCAACCGCATGATGCTGCGAAAGAAATCGTTATCCGACCTGATTCAAGAATTAAGGTCCGATGAAAATATAATCAACTGGCACGAAATCGAACCGCAGGAAGCGAGGACGAAGCCGATCCCGGAAAGCATCGACCCCCGGATCAAGGCCGCACTGGGCAAGAAGGGCATCGGAGAGCTCTACACGCATCAATACTCCGCCTACCAGACGCTGCGAAAAGGGGAGCATATCGTAGCCGTCACCCCCACGGCTTCCGGGAAAACGTTATGCTACAACCTTCCGGTGCTCCAAGCCGTAGCGGAGGACGATTCCAGCCGTGCGCTGTACCTGTTCCCGACGAAGGCTCTCGCCCAAGACCAGAAGAGCGAGCTGAACGAAATCATTCACGAGATGGGCATCGATATTAAAAGCTTCACCTACGACGGCGACACGTCGCCGGCCATCCGGCAGATCGTCCGCAAAGCGGGGCACATCGTCATTACGAACCCCGACATGCTGCACTCCGCGATCCTTCCCCATCATACGAAATGGGTCAGTCTGTTCGGCAATCTCAAATATATCGTCATCGACGAGCTGCATACATACCGGGGCGTCTTCGGCAGCCATGTAGCGAACGTCATCCGGCGATTGAAACGAATTTGTAAATTTTACGGGAGCGATCCCGTTTTCATTTGCACGTCGGCCACCATCGCAAATCCGAAGGAATTGGCGGAGCAGCTGACGGGCAGTCCGATGCGGTTAATCGACGACAACGGCGCGCCCAGGGGAAGGAAGCATTTCGTATTTTATAACCCGCCGATCGTCAACAAGCCGTTAAACATCCGGAAAAGCGCGACGGTTGAGGTCAACCGCCTGGCGATGCAATTTCTGAAAAATAACGTTCAGACGATCGTGTTTGCCAGAAGCCGCGTAAGGGTCGAGCTGATACTAAGTCATCTGCAGGAATTGGTGAAGAAAGAAATCGGCGCCAAATCCATCCGGGGCTACCGGGGCGGATATTTGCCGAAGCAGCGTCGTGAAATCGAAAAGGGATTAAGAGACGGCGAAATCCTGGGCGTCGTAAGCACGAACGCTTTGGAGCTCGGCGTCGATATCGGTCAGCTGCAGGTATGCGTCATGACCGGATATCCCGGCAGCGTGGCAAGCACCTGGCAGCAGGCCGGCCGGGCCGGCCGCAGACATGGGGAAGCGCTGGTTCTCATGGTAGCCGGCTCGACTCCGATCGATCAGTACATCGTGCACAATCCGGAATATTTTTTCGACCGGTCGCCGGAATCGGCCCGAATCAACCCAGAAAACCTGATCATTCTGGTCGATCATTTAAGGTGCGCCGCTTACGAAATCCCGTTCCGGAAGGACGAGGAATTCGGCCCGCTGGACGTCACGGATATCATGGAATACTTGGTGGAAGAGAACGTGCTGCACCGGAACGGGAATACGTTCTACTGGGCCAATCAATCGTTCCCGGCCAGCAATATCAGCCTGCGGTCGGCTTCCCAGGAAAATGTCGTGATCGTAGACCAGTCGGACGTGGCGAATGTCAGGATTATCGGAGAAATGGACCGTTTCAGCGCCATGACCTTGCTGCACGACGAAGCGATCTACTTGCATGAGGGGGTTCAGTTCCAGGTTGAGAAGCTGGACTGGGATCATAAGAAGGCTTACGTGAGGGAAGTGGACGTAGAATATTATACGGACGCCAACCTGGCGGTCCAGCTTAAGGTGCTGGAGATCGATAAAACCCTCAGCAGAAGAACGACTGCCATCCATTACGGAGACGTCGTAGTCAACGCCCTTCCGACCATTTTTAAGAAAATCAAATTGACGACTGGGGAAAATATCGGATCGGGACCTATCTTTTTACCCGAGGAAGAACTGCATACCAGTGCAACGTGGATGGAGTTAAAAGACGTAGATCCGGCCATAGGCACGAAAACGCTGGAGCAATTGTTATTAGGTATTTCCAACGTATTGAAGCATATTGTACCGATTCATGTGATGTGCGACCGAAGCGACATTCACGTCGTCTCCCAGATCAGAGCGGCGCAAACCCAGCTTCCGACCATCTTCTTGTACGATCATTATCCCGGTGGAATCGGACTGGCTGAAGACGTGTTCAAACGGTTCGATGAAATAAAAGCCGCCGCTCGAAGCCTCATAAAGAAATGTCCGTGCTCGGACGGCTGCCCTTCGTGTATCGGTACGGAAATCGAGGGAATCAACGGCAAACAAAAAAGCATTCAGCTGCTGGATCAGCTTTAGCATGAATGGACGTCAACGTTCCGGATAAAAGGAGGGAATCGGCTTGGCCGATCATGTATTGAACCAATTCGAAGAGGTGCTCCCACGGCATAACGCGATAAATTCCAATCATCTGGACTGGCAGTTGGCGGCGGTTCTGAAACCAAGCTGCCGGAGGCTTCGAGAATGGGCTGCGGGGGAAGTCCGATGAGCTCCCTTCGTGAAAAGCTGCTGCGTCACAAAAGGCCTGATCCGGCCGGAGCGACGGCAGAACCCCTCGCCCAGGCGGCCCCGGTACCGGAGGGACAAATAGAAGACGGGGGACCGATAAAAGAGCCAATCTTAACGGAGACCGCAGAGGGGAACGAGTGGGCGGTTGTCGGAGCGGGATTGGAAGAGACCGAAGCGGGCTCGTTCGTCATGCGTCGCCGCCGGTTCGAGCCGGATTTTCGTCACGGCTTCGCAGGGCTGGGCGAGCTTATCGGACGCGGCGAATGGCTTCTGCCGCTGCTTGGTCCGAACGCGGCGGTGCAAACGGCACCTTCGGACCGTACGCCGTTTCACGAGCGGCTGCTGTTCCTAGACACGGAGACGACCGGTCTTGGTCTCGGCGCGGGTAATATCCCCTTCATGATCGGCGTCGGTTATTACAGCGGAGAACAGTACATCGTCGAGCAGATGCTGATCCGGCATCCCGGGGAGGAGTCGGCCATGTTCGTCTATTTACAGGACCTGCTGGAACGGCGTCCGATCCTCATCTCCTATAACGGCAAATCTTTCGATTGGCCGATCATCCGGAGCCGCTGCGTCATGAACCGAGTGGAGCTCCGGAAGGAGCCCGAGGGCCATATCGATTTTTTATACCCTTCCCGCAGCCTGTGGCGGAATACGCTGCCCTCCTGCCGGCTCGGCATGGTGGAAGAGGAACGTCTCGGCGTGACGCGCGAGGACGATGTTCCGGGATCGCTTGCCCCTGCGCTTTATTTTCAATATTTGGCGGAGCGGGATGCTGAGGTGCTGAAGGGCGTCTTTCTGCATAATGAGCTCGATATTTTGTCGCTTGCCGGATTAGCCGTTCTATTCGCCGGGCTCTCAGAAGGACGCATCCCATGGGACCGCGTCTGGGAAGCGGGGAGCGAGGAGGTGTTCCGCCTAGGGCTATGGCTGGATAAGCTCGGACTTCGCGAATTGGCGTCGGCCGCGATGGAGAAGCTTTTTGCCGAGCTGACCGCAGATCGGCTGGAGAAGATCCCCGCTGAAGAAGACGATGAGGCTGCGGAACGCCGGGACATCGGTTACGGCTGTCTGCTGCCGCTCGCCGGTTACTACAAGCAGGCCGGACGCTATAAGGAGGCGTGCACGCTCTGGGAGCGGTACCTTGAACTAAAGGGAACGCTTCCTACCGCTTCGCTGGAGCCCTACATCGAGCTCTCCATGTTCTACGAGCATAAAGAAAAGTCCGCCGCAGGGGCATTGGTCTACGCGGAGCGGGCGATGGACAAGCTTCGGGAGCGTAAAACGCTAAACCGGTCCGGCTTCAGCGGCGGCTTGTCGCGGAAAGGGAAGCGCACCGGAGCCGAGGAACGTGAACTGACGCAGGGTCCGGCACTGGAAAAGCGCATCGAGCGCCTTAGACGCAAGGCGGAGGCTGAGCAGGCAAGAACGCACAAGGGCGTATGGACCTCACCCGGGAGCTTCCGAACAGGAGCTTGCTCCGGGGAACGGACGGCCGCGGTTCCCGATTCGGGCGGCGGCATGCCGGAGCGCCCGGTCCGTGGAAGACGGCGCCCGGCGGCTGCGGCCGAACGCCACGAGCAGCTGTTGCTGCCGATGGAGGATCATAGCTTGGTTTAGCCAAAGGATCATCATACAAGCAGACAGGGTTATTGCGACCCTGTCTGTTTGCGTTTGAGCCGAAGCTTCGCTGCCGCTTACCTCAGACCGTGACTGTGATGCTTTTAACCTCAATGGAGATGAAACCGCTTTAAACACCATATAATGTACAATATATAAAAAATAAATGTACAATAATGATTATATAGTGTATACTAATAAACAAAAGAAGCACACTAAATACAAACTGGAAAGGGTTGATCCATCATGTTGAGTAAAGTTGAACAACTGGAGCTGGGGACTATTTTGTGTAAGCATTGTGAAACGATTATCGGAACGTTTGATGCGGAGAAAGTCACCGTTTACTACTCGGATTGCCAAGAACCGGATTGCCATGAAGAGCGGGTGAAAAAGGCCCAGCAGCAAGACGTTAGCGATGTCCGCCTAAAATAAAGCAAAGGGAGATGCTCCATGACTCAGAAGCAAGTTTTTTCTTTTCAGGAAGGCAGCGCTTTCATGAGGAACCTCTTAGGTGGGAAAGGAGCCAATCTCGCGGAGATGACCCGCGCCGGTCTTCCCGTGCCTCCCGGATTTACGATTACGACCGAGGCCTGCTTGACCTATTTTCAACAAGATCATATGATATCGGACGCATTACTCAGGCAAATTATTGACGCCCTGAACCGGCTGGAAAAGGAGAAGGGGGAACGCTTCGGCGACGAAACCGGTCCGCTCTTGATCTCCGTAAGATCCGGTTCGGTCACCTCCATGCCGGGAATGATGGACACGATTCTGAATTTAGGCTTGAACGATGCAACGGTCGCGGGCCTCGCGAGCAAGACGAACAACCCCCGATTCGCCTATGATTGCTACAGACGGTTGATCCAGATGTTCGGCAACGTCGTTTTGGGAGTGGAGTCGTATCATTTCGAAACCTTGCTGCACCGGATTAAGCAGCGGCACGGCACGGCTCGGGATCAGGAAGTCCCGGCCGAGGGCTGGTTAGAGCTAATTGAGGAATACAAGATGTGCATTCGGAAGGAGTCGGGACGATCTTTTCCTCAGGACGTCTACGATCAATTGAAGATGGCCGTTGAGGCGGTCTTTCAGTCGTGGAACAATCCCAGAGCAAAATTATACCGGAAACTGAACCGTATTCCCGACAGCCAAGGAACCGCCGTTAACATTCAAAGCATGGTATTCGGCAATATGGGAAGCGATTGCGGAACAGGCGTCGTCTTTACCCGAAATCCGTCTACAGGGGAAAATCATTTCTACGGCGAATATTTAATGAACGCGCAGGGCGAGGACGTGGTGGCCGGCGTCAGAACGCCGAAGCCCATCGCCTCCTTGAAGCAGGATCACCCTGAGCTTTACGACCGGTTGTACGAAGCGGCCAAGCAGCTGGAACGGCATTACAAGGACATGCAGGACATTGAGTTTACGGTTGAGAAAGGGAAGCTATATTTACTGCAAACCCGGACAGGGAAAAGAAATGCACAGGCTGCTCTGAGAATCGCCGTTGAACTCGTCCGTGAAGGCTTGTTATCGAAAGAGGAAGCGCTGCAAAAAATCGAGGTCGCCCATTTGGACCAGCTGCTGCACCGGGGCATCGATGAGAGCGCCGTGCTCGATATCGTTGCAGCCGGACTGCCTGCTTCCCCCGGTTCGGCGGCGGGTCAGCTCGTATTTGATGCGGATACGGCGGCCGAATGGAAGAAAGCGGGCAAGCTCGTCGTTCTGGCCCGGCCCGAGACGACGCCGGAAGACATTCATGGGGTGATGGCCTCGGAAGGCGTGCTGACCAGCCGTGGGGGGATGACAAGCCATGCGGCCGTCGTGGCCAGAGGAATGGGAAAGCCTTGCGTCTGCGGCTGCGAGCAGCTTCGCATCGATGCGGAGGAGAAACGCATGATGGCCGGCGGCCGAACCTGGAGCGAAGGGGATTGGATTACGCTGGATGGGGGGACCGGCCGGGTGATCGCAGGGGCCGTCCCGCTGAAGGAGGCCGAGATGACCGAAGAGCTGCTCGTCATCCTGCAGTGGGCGGACGAGGTGCGCGCTCTCCGGATCCGAGCCAATGCGGACAACCCGGTTGACGCGAGAATCGCCAGACAATTCGGTGCCGAAGGCATCGGCCTATGCCGTACGGAACACATGTTCTTTGCACCGGACCGTCTGCCAGTCGTTCAACAGATGATCTTAGCCGATCATGACGAGGAACGCAAGGCGGCGCTGGAGAAGCTGCTTCCGATGCAGCAGTCGGATTTTGAAGGGATATTTGAGGAAATGGACGGACTTCCCGTCACGATTCGTCTGCTGGATCCTCCGCTGCATGAATTTTTGCCCCAAGCGGCGGATTTGCAGGAGAAGCTGCATGCGCTGCAAAGCGAACCGGAGCCGAAGGAGAGCGAAATAGAGGAAGTAGGCCGGCTTCTGAAGAAGGTGCAGAGCCTTCATGAAGCGAACCCGATGCTCGGTCACAGGGGCTGCAGGCTCGGCATCGTCTTCCCGGAAATCTATGCGATGCAGATTGAAGCTTTATTCCACGCCGCAGCAAATTGTACGGGCAGAGGGATTGCCGTTCTCCCCGAGATTATGATTCCGCTTGTCGGGCATGCCAGCGAATTGAAGCTGTTCCGGGAGCTGGCGGACCGCCTCGCGAAGCGGATCGATCCGGAAGGGAGACTGCCTTATCGGGTGGGGACGATGATCGAAGTGCCCCGTGCCGCCATTACCGCGCACCAGATCGTGGAGTATGCCGATTTCTTCTCCTTCGGAACGAACGATTTGACCCAAATGACGCTCGGCTACAGCCGGGATGACGCCGAAGGCAAATTCCTGACGCATTATCTGGAGCAAAAGCTGCTGCCGGACAATCCGTTCCAGGTGCTTGATACGGAAGGGGTAGGACGGCTGATCGAGTGGGCGGTCAGAGCCGGAAGGAACCATAAGCCGGAGCTGAAGACAGGAATTTGCGGGGAGCATGGGGGAGAGAAGGAATCCATCCGCTTTTGCCACCAAACGGGTCTGGACTACGTCAGCTGTTCCCCATACCGGATTCCGTTAGCCCGGATCGCTGCGGCGCAGGCGGCTATCGAATGCGGAGAACGGCGAATCACCGAAGCAGTATAAAGTCGAAAGAGCGGCAGCTTGGCCTCCTGCAGAGGCGGGCTGCTTTTTTTTCAGTTGATAAGACTCCCATGCCGCTGTTGCGGCACCACTGATAAATGAAAATTTTGTCCATACTTCTACTATGGCTGGCGAAGGTAGGTCGTAAATTCTTGGTGCTACGAGCCCGTTGATAAGACGGACCACAAACGACCCGGTGCATCACAGATTGTTGCTCCTTCGGGAAGCACGTAGGGCAGAATAACCCTTTTGGTAGTTTGCACCAGCCTTAATCAATCCAGTCTAAGGAGAAGCAAGTCATGGATGTATTGCATGAACGCTGTTGCGGTCTGGATGTTCATAAGAAGAGCATCACTGCCTGCATCATCACCCCTCAAGGAAAGGAGATTCGAACATTTGCTACAATGACTCGGAACCTGATTGAACTCGTGGACTGGGTCAAGCAAAACCGATGCACCCATGTCGCGATGGAAAGCACGGGAGACTACTGGAAACCAATATACAACCTGTTGGAATTAGAAGATCTCAAGCCGATGGTAGTCAATGCTCAGCACATCAAATCCGTTCCCGGACGTAAAACGGATGTTAAAGATGCCGAATGGATCGCCAAGTTAGTAAGACATGGTTTGGTGCAAGGAAGCTATATCCCGAATCGGGATCAAAGAGAGATGCGAGAGATTATTCGTTACCGGCGAAGCATCATTGAAGAGCGAACACGCGAAGTGAATGGGCTTCAAAAGGTACTGGAAGGCGGCAACATCAAGCTATCCTCTGTGGCTTCCAATGTAATCGGAGTTTCCGGACGAAACATGTTGGAAGCCATGATTACCGGTGAAACCGATGCTTCCGTCTTGGCCGATTTCGCTCAAAAGAAACTAAAGTTAAAGAAAGAACAGTTAAAACTGGCGTTGGAAGGGCGACTCGGAGCTCATCAACTGCTCATGATCGAGAAACAGCTAGCCCATATCGATTATGTGAACGAACTGATCACGGAATTGGATACAGAGATCGATAAACGCATGGCCCCTTTTGCGGAAGACCTGAAGTTATTGGATTCTATCCCCGGTGTCGGTAAACGAACTGCTGAACAAATCTTAGCAGAGATCGGTACGGACATGGCACGGTTTCCAACCCCCGGACATTTATGCTCATGGGCGGGAATGACTCCAGGTCATGACGAAAGCGCGGGGAAGAAAAAGTCGGCCAAAACGCGAAAGGGAAACAAAAAATTGCGAAGCGCCCTAACTGAGGCGGCGCGAGCTGTAGCGCGAAAGAAAAACTCATACTTATCGGCTCAGTACCACCGAATCGCAGCGCGGCGAGGGAAGAATCGAGCGGCGATAGCCGTTGGTCATACCATACTAACCATCGTTCATATCTTGTTAACGCGAAGACAAGAATACCTCGAACTAGGATTCGATTACTTTGACCAACGAAAAAAAGAAATGTTGATAAAGCACTCAATCAAGAGACTGGAGTCATTGGGACTCCAAGTAAATATTCAAGATCAAACTGCTTAAACTTAATGACATTAAATAATTGTGTATCCGGGGGCTTAGTTTCTTATTGCCAAAAATAGAGCTTAGAGGGCTGTTTTTAATAACAAAACCCAGCATGAAATTTTCAAAAGCTTTGGCGTGCAGCAAGTTACGATTTTTATTTTCAGGGCAGAATTTATAAGTTTTTCGTAGCTTATAGCTTCGCATCAACCTTGGTAAACGCGCTAGCCTTGTAAGATAAGGACGGCGTAGCCGTTTATCCTGGTTCAATCGAAGAGGCCCGCAACCGCAGCAGTCCGGCTATTCCCGCCGGGCTTCGTTTGTTTTCTCCCGAATATGGCAATAGATGATGTTAAAAGATGAACGGAGGCTGTGCCTGCCATGCCTGAATTACCGGAGATGGAAACCTATAGACGACTCCTGGCGGAGAACCTTGTCGGCAGGAAGATCACCGGCGTCGCCGTGAACCGCGAGAAATCCGTAAATATGCCGGAGCCGCTGTTCGCCGCCAAATTAATGAACCGAACGGTCACGGACATCTCCAGACGAGCCAAGCATCTTCTGTTTCATCTGGATTCCGACGAAACGCTGCTGCTTCATCTGATGCTGGGGGGCTGGATGCATTTGGGCACGGAACAGGATAAGCCCGATCGCAGCACGCAAGTGGAGCTCTCTTTTTCCACGTTCACGCTGTACTTTATAGGACTCCGTTTAGGGTACTTGCATTTGCTGAATGACGAAGTCCTGCGGCTTCATCTGGCGCCGCTTGGACCGGAGCCGCTCTCTTCCGGCTTCACGGAGACTTTCTTCAGCGGAATGGTGAAGCGGAAAAAGGGGACGCTCAAGCTTCAGCTGGTGGATCAAAAATGGATCGCGGGCATCGGGAATTGCTATTCGGACGAAATATGCTTCGCGGCCAAGCTGCTTCCGACCCGCAGAATCGACGAGCTCTCTCCTGGGGAAACCGGGAATCTATACCATTCGATCCATCTTGTCTTGAACGACGCGATCCGGAAAGGCGGCTATATGGAGAATCCGCTATTCGCCGGAGATGCGCTTACGGGCGGATATAACGACAGCTGCCTGGTGTATGACCGCGGGGGAGAGCAGTGCGGCCGGTGCGGCGGAGAGATCGTTCAGGACGAAATTTCCGCCAGAAAAATGTTTTACTGCCCGGGGTGCCAGCTTTGATTCAGCCAACGGAAGGCGCTATACGAGGAGGAAGGCAATCGCGATGAAAATCGGCTGCCACATCTCGACCCGCAAAGGACTGCTCGAGACGGCCAAAACCGCCGTCCGGCTCGGCGCGGGATCGTTTCAATATTTCCCCAAAAATCCGCGGAGCCTGGCGGTCAAATCGTATCTTCCGGCAGACGGTCCGGAGTGCGCCCAATACTGTGCTGCTGAAGGATTGGTGTCCATTGCGCATTCTCCTTATCCAACGAATCTGGCGGCTGAAGGCGAGCTCCGTCAGGCGACGGTCGCTTCGCTGCGGAACGATCTTGCGATTGCCGACCATTGCGGCTCGCTTGGCGTTGTGGTGCATTTTGGCAAATATAAAGGAAAAGACCCGTTACAAGGCTATAAAAATATTATACAATGTTTAAATGAAGTGCTTAACGGGTATGCCGGAAGAGCGCTGCTGTTGATAGAAAATCAGGCGGGAGAAGGCACGGCGATGGGTACGACGCTCGAGGAGCTCGTTCAGGTGCGAACCCTCAGCTCCAGGCCGGAGCTTATCGGCTTCTGCTTGGATACGTGTCATGCGTTCGCTTCCGGGCTGTGGCCTTCGGGTCCGGACGGCTGGAAGCGGCTGGAGGAGCGTGCGGTTCAGCTCGGCTACTGGGACCATCTGCGGGCCGTCCATTTGAACGATTCCGTGTATCCCGGAGGGGCGGGCAAAGATCGTCATGCCAATATCGGTACGGGCGAGATGGGCAGGGAGCGTTTCCGCGAAATGCTGACCTCCCCCAGCATCAAGGGGCGGGTGGAGATGCCCGCCGTACTTGAAACCTCGGTTCCGAACGGAGGGACGCACGCAGCGGAAATTGCTTATGTGAAGGAGCTGGCTTCGCGATGATCCATCTGTATTTGGACGACGTCCGTCCGTGCCCCAAAGGCTTCGTTCCGGCCAGAAGCGCCGAGGAATGTGTTCTGCTGCTCCTCGAATGCGAGGTCGACGTCTTGTCCCTCGATTACGATCTCGGGTGGGGACAGCCGAACGGAATGCAAGTGGTGCGGCGGATTCTAGAGTCCGGGCGCTTTCCGCGGCGCATTTATCTGCATACCTCCAGCGACGGAGGAAGGTTGAATATGTATCAGGCGTTATATGCCGGCAGGCCGGAGGATGTACTGGTCGTGAACGGACCGATGCCGCCGGAGCTGCTGAACGAAATTGCAAATACTGCTGAGAATAGGTTGTGATGGTCTTGTCGCAGGTTGTATCCCTGGAAAATATTGATTTTATAAGAGAAGAAAGACATATCTTGTCCGGCGTCGGGTTACATATTCAAGAGGGGGAGCACTGGGTCGTGCTCGGGAAGAACGGGTCGGGCAAGACGACCATTCTCGAACTCTTGACGGGCTACCAGTTCCCCAGCAAGGGCACGGTGAAGGTGCTTGACAACGTATACGGACAATGCGATGTCCGGGAAGTGCGCAAGCGCATCGGCTATATCAGCCAATCGTTGTACGAGAAGCTGACGCCGGCGGACACGGTATGGGAGGTTGTAGCTACAGGGGCGTTCGGCTTCCTGCGGTTCTACGAGGAGATCCCGGCCGGCGTGCAGGAGCAGGCGCTCGATATGCTGAGCCGCTTCAAGCTGCGCCACTTGGCGTTTCAGCCGCTTGGGACGCTGTCTCAGGGCGAACGGAAGAAAGTGATGCTGGCCCGCTCGTTGATGACGAAGCCGTCGGTACTCATTATGGACGAGCCGTGCTCGGGACTGGATCTGTTCGAGCGCGAGAGGCTGTTGGAGCAGGTGAACGAGCTGAGCGGACAGCAGATGACCGTCATTTACGTGACGCATCATATCGAGGAAATTATGCCGATGTTCACCCATTTGCTTCTGATCGACCAAGGCAGGATCATCGCTTCCGGTCCGAAGAAGGACGTGCTTACGGAAGAGAACCTGATGAAGGCGTATCAGGTTCCCGTGAAGCTGGAATGGTTCGGTGACCGGCCATGGATCAAGGTGCTGTAATGGGGATTTCGGTATGGATCGGTACGTCGAACCGCGGCTTTGCCCAGCAGGCTCAGGAGGAGATTCGGCGTTTGTTCGAAGCGCCCGTCCGTTTTGAATGGCTGGCCGCCGGGGAGCTGTTCAAATTCACGGTGGAGGAAAGCCGGGAACGCGTAGTGGAACGGATATTGGCCGGAGCGCCGGCTTTTCTCCGGCATATGCAGCCTGTGGAGGCGGAGGCGGACTTGGGGGAAGACCTTCAAGCTACCGTGGCTTGGCTGCAGCGGCAGCTGAAGGAGCGTCCGCCAGGAGCCGGTCAGCGCATTGCGGTTCAAGTCCGGAAGACGGAGGAAGGGGCGTCCGGCCTTTCGGTTCCGGAGCTGAAGCACGCGGTTGATGAGCTGCTGGAACAGGAGTGGCAAGCCGTGCCTGTTGCGAGAGAGGCGGATGAAGTGCTTTCCCTGCTCGCAGCGGGAGGGCGTCTGTATTTTGGAAGGTCGGCTCCTCATGAAAATATAAGCGATTGGCCTGGAGGCGCTATCCGTTTTCGTCGCGAGGAAGGACAAATTTCGCGCGCGAAATTCAAGCTGCTGGAGGCGGAGCAGGCGTTCGGACTCGATTTTGCGCAGTACCGAAGCGCACTGGATATCGGAGCGGCGCCGGGCGGCTGGACTTCGCTGCTGCTCGAGCGCGGGCTGCAGGTGACGGCCGTCGACCCGGCAAAGCTCGATGCAACGCTATTGCGCAGCCCGCGCCTGAGGTATTTGCAGAAAAATGCCGACGACGTCGCATTCGCCGCCGGGGAGTTCGATCTGCTCGTATGCGACATGAGCTGGAGCCATAGGCAGATGGCGAAGCTGGTCAAAGGGCTGCTCTATGCCCTTCAGCCGGGAGGCACGGCGGTCATTACCGTGAAGCTGATGCATAAGAAAGCGTTCCAGACGATCCGCGAGGTGACCCAGGATCTCGCTCCTGAGCTGTCGCTGCAGCAGGCGAAGCAGCTTTTTCATAACCGGGAGGAGCTGACGCTGTTCTTTCTGAAGCTGTAATCATGGTCGGAGGAGGGGATGTAATTGACGGAGCAAGCGTTCTGGGACGGGATCTTCTCCGGACTTCAGCCTTCGCAGGTGCGGTATGACCTGTGGCTCGAGCCGTTCCATGAAGAGTTAAACAAATCGGCGGATCTCGCTATACTTGATCTGGGCTGCGGCGCGGGGAACAATGCGCTCTTCCTGAGCGAACGCGGCTACCGCGTCTTGGCATGCGATCTGTCGGAAGCTGCGCTGAGTAAGGTTCGCGAGGTCGCGCCTTCCGCGGAGACGAGAAGGATCCGGCTGCCCGAACCGCTTCCTTTTGACGACGAATCGTTTCAAATCGTTGTGGCAGACTTGAGCCTGCATTATTTTTCTTGGAACGATACGATTCAAATCATAGCGGATATTCGCCGCATTCTGCGTCCGGGAGGCATGCTTTTATGCCGTGTGAATTCCGTGCACGACGTAGAATACGGATCAGGGAAAGGCGAGCTGCTGGAGCCGCATTACTATGAATGGGAAGGCAAACGCAAACGGTTCTTCGACAGGGAGCAGCTGGAGAAGCTGTTTAAAGAAGGATTCTCCGCCGAGCTGCAGGAGCAGACGATGAACCGTTATGACAAACCGAAGGCGGTATGGACAGCGGCAGCGAGAAAAATGTGAACGTAGGGGAGAGTGAGGGATATGGAAGATTTGGTGCAAAGCTACGCTGAAGGATTCAACCGGCTGTCCGTGGCAATCGAGGGTTTGAGCGAGGAGCTGCTGCTGTATAAGCCTGCCGAAAACCGATGGTGCATCAAGAAGGTCGTGATCCATCTGTGCGATGCGGAAATGATTGCTCTCGACCGGATGAAACGGATCATAGCGGAGCCGAATCCGCTGTTCTTCAAGTTCGATCCCGATGCCTGGGCGCTGCGCTTGCAATATTCATCGCTCGACATGTCCGTCTTCTTGTCCCTATTCGCCGCGCTGCGGGCATCGATGGTGCCTATTCTCCGCGGTCTCAGCGAAGAGGATTGGGCCAGAACCGGCGTCCACAACCAGAACGGCAAATTAACGCTGCAGGAGCTCGTAGCCATGTTCGTCCATCATTTGGACCGGCATATTCAGCAGATCGAGCGCAACAAGAAGGCATTCGCCGAGCAGCGCTGACATGCAGTGGCATAGATGGCTTGCTGTCTTAGCTTTGTTCGGGCTAATTGCAGGGATGGCTTTGTTCTTCTTGACAGCCGCTTGGCAGGCGCAGACGCCTGATTCTGCGACCTCGTCTGACGGTGCTTTGGGTTCTTCAGTTGAAACTCAAGCAGTGCTTGCATCCTTGCCGACGCTTCCTTCCAAAGAGGCGCGCTCAAGGCTTGTATGTGAAGCGAAACGCAGGGAAGCCTCCGAGTCCTCTTTCAGGCACATTGCCGTCGCCGTGGCCACCTTGTGGTCAGCGCCGGATCGCGCTCGTGCTGCGGACCGGCCTTCGCTCGGCAATCCTGTCGATATAAGAGCCTGGCTGACGCCGCTAGGCATTCCGGAGAAGCTGTGGCTTGTAGGCAAGCTGGAAACCGAAGCGCTGCTCGGCACGAAGGTCCGCGTGCTGGAAGAGCGGGGAGCGTGGGTGAAGGTGGCTGTGCCAGAGCAAGGCAAGCCGGGCTCGCCGGAAGGGTATCCGGGATGGCTGCCCGCCACTCAACTGGTGGAAGTGGGGCTTGACTATGAGGCTTGTCCGTATGCGGTCGTCCGGAAGCCGACAGCGAAAGTATTTGCCGCTTCCGATGCCGAGAAGAACGGTACGGAATCCAGGTTTGAGCTGAGCTTCAATACGAGACTGCCGATCGTGCGAGAAGAGGAGAGCCGCTGGGGCGTCGCACTTCCGCAGGGTATCCGGTGGATCGATAAGTCGGACGTCAAAATGGCCGGATTCGAAGCTTCCGAAACGAACGAACCCGTTACCGGCGAAGGGCTCGTCGAGACGGCGATGCAGTTTTTGGAGCTCCCCTATTTATGGGCCGGAACCTCGGGCTTCGGGTTTGATTGCTCCGGATTTACTTATTCCTTGTACCGGCATTACGGCATCGCCATTCCGAGGGATGCCAAGGATCAAGCTGCGGCCGGTACGCCGGTCGGCTTGAAGGAATTGAAGCCCGGAGACCTGCTGTTCTACGCCTATAACAAAGGCAAAGGGAAGGTCCATCACGTGTCCATGTACATCGGCGGCGGACAAATGGTCCATTCTCCCAAAACCGAGAGTGCAGTGGAAATCCTGCCAGTTCAGACGCCGGAATATGCAGCCGAGTTCGCGGGAGCGCGGCGATATCTTAAATGAAAGCCAGCCTAAGCCATGTTGAAGTTTACATTTATGTATTGATTTTCCTGAACGTTGTGCTATAATACGAGTAAATTATGGATTGCAAGCGGAAGCACCGCTGATTGGAGAATTCGTTCTCCCTTCGGCGCGTGCTTTTTTTGTTTGCTTGGAAGAGGTGTGTGGAAGGCCCAGGAACAAGCAGAGAAGACGGAAGGGCGGCGATGCCTAAGAGCAGGTATGGTTTATTTGATTGGAGAGGAGAGGCTTGTCCATGGCCAAAATAAGCGTGGTGCTGCTGGAGGAAGACCGATATTTCGGTGACATGATGTCAGCTTTCCTCCGCGCCTCGGAATATGGGGAAAGGTTCACCCTTCGGGTGTTTACTTGCGCCCGGCACGGAAGCCAGTACGTGGAACAGCTTTCCGAGCCGTTCGTTCTTGTCGTTCACGAATCGATGATGCCGCTGGCGGAGGCCGCCTACCGCATAAAGCCCGGCTGCATCGTGATCCTAAGCGACGCTTCTTTATCGGAGGGCATCCTGGAATATCCGGTGCTCTGCAAATTTCAGCCGCTCGATCGGCTGCTTTCCCGGGTGTTGGCCCATTTCAACGAGTTCGCCGCTGTCGTTCCGCTGACAGGACGAAGGGAAACGTCCATTTGTACGGTTTACTCTGCTTCCGGAGGTATCGGCAAAACGATTACGTCCGTCCACTTGGCCCGTCAGCTGGCTATCCGGGGAGAACGTGTGCTGTGCCTATGCCTCGAGCTGCTGCCTTCGCGAGAGTGGTACGCGAGTGACGATGACGGAGCGCCGGAAGCTTTCTCGCAGCTGCTTTATTACGCCAAGACGAATCCTAAGTTGATCGGGATCAAGAAGGATAGCTTGAAGCGAAAGCATGCTCATCTCAAATTCGACTACATTCCGCCTTTCGCAACCGGCTCGGAGCTTTGGGAAATGAATGGGGGTGAGCTGCGGCAGTTACTATCGGGCTTAAGCGGAACGGGAGACTATGACCGGATTGTCGTGGACTTGGATTCGGCGCCTCTTCCTTGCCGCACCGAGTTGTTTCGGCACAGCGATCAAATTCTGTGGCTGATCACGGACGATTCGGTTCACTTGGCGAAAGCCAGGGAGCAGCTGCATTTGCTATCCGCCGAGCAAGAAGCGGACCCCAGGCAGCTGCTTCGGAAAATGACATTCATTCACAATAAGAGCATGGGCCAGCCCCTCAACGATTGGTCCGGCTATGGCTTGTCCGTTCAGGCGAAGCTGAGCTATGTTCCCGAATGGAAAGCCGTCCGGAAGACGAGCGAAATGTTCTCTCCCGCTTTTGCCGAGCAGGCGGCCTCCGTCATTCATGCGAAGGAGGTGCCGGCCGGTGTGGACCGATGACGCGAAGCGATCGCTTAAGCAAACGATTCAGGACAGCTTCGATTTGGGGGTGGCGTTGTCGGATGAGCAGCTGATGGAGCGCATCGAACAGGAAGTGTTCGCCTATTCAAGAACGTCTTACTTGACCGCAAGCCAGAAGCATCGCGCCGTACGGGAGCTGTTCCATTCGTTTCGCGGTCTGGACGTGCTTCAGCCTTTGGTGGACGATCGGGACATCACTGAAATTATGATTAACGCACATGATCAAATCTTTATCGAGAAGCACGGAAGGCTGACACTGACCGATATCCGCTTTGAAAGCAGGGAGAAGCTGGAGGATACGATTCAAACGATCGTCGGCCGTGTGAACCGGCTCGTCAACGAATCGAGCCCGATCGTCGACGCGAGACTGGGCGACGGGTCGCGTGTCAACATCGTGCTGCCGCCGGTCGCGCTTTGCGGTCCGGCTATGACCATCCGTAAATTTCCCGAGCATCCGCTCACGTTGGACGATTTGATCCAAAGGGGGGCGATAACCGGGGAAGCCGCCCAATTCCTGATCCGGATGGTGAAATCGAAATATAACCTGTTTATCGGAGGAGGAACAGGCTCCGGAAAAACGACGTTCTTGAATGCCCTTGTTGAGTACATTCCGACGGATGAACGGATCATCACGATTGAAGACTCGGCGGAGCTGCAAATTCGCAGCATACTGAACGTTGTCGGTCTCGAGACGCGGAATGCCAATACGGAAGGACGCGGAGAAATTACGATCCGCGATTTGATCCGATCCTCGTTACGAATGCGGCCTAACCGGATTATTGTCGGCGAAGTGCGGGGGGCCGAAGCTCTGGATATGCTGCAGGCAATGAACACGGGACACGACGGTTCTTTAAGCACCGGGCACGCGAATTCGACGCAAGATATGCTCAGCCGGCTTGAGACGATGGTGTTGAGCGGAGCATCGCTGCCGATTGAGGCGATCCGCCAGCAAATCGCTTCAGCGCTGGACATCATGGTGCACCTGCAGCGGCTCCGCGACCGTTCCCGCAGAGTCACGGAAATCAGCGAAGTGCTGCCGGTTCAGGACGGTGAGGTGCGACTGAATCCGTTGTTCCGTTTTGTCGAGACCGGGGAAGGGCCGGATGGCCGTGTAACTGGCTCGCTTGAGCCGACAGGAAATGCGTTGAAAATGAACTGGAAGCTCCAGTTGGCCGGATTGTTGTGAGTAGGAGGGAGGTGTAAACGATGCGTTCGGAGGTAAAATCCGTAGGCCGTCCTTCATTGCGCTTTGGTACGGAGCTGATTGATATCTACAAACGTTCCCCGCATACGGACGGGTTAACGGATTACAATGCGTACAGGCTGAACCGATCCGAGCTTCTCATTTCCCTTGCTGCCGGATGTACGGTCATGGGAGGCATTGCTTTCGTATTTTTCAAAAGCTTCTGGGCGATCGTCCTGTTATCGGCCTTCGGATGTTATTACCCGGCGCTCAGGCGCCGCCGGTTGATCGAGAAGCGCAAGGCGCAGCTGAAGCTGCAATTTAAGCAGCTCTTGTCCGCCTTGTCTTCCTCGCTTAGCGCAGGCAGATCCGTAGAATCCGCGTTCCGGGAAGCGCTGAATGATCTCAAGCTGCTGTATCCGGGAAGCGGGACCATGATCGTCAAGGAGCTGGAAATCCTGCTTCATCGGCTGGACAATGGGGAAACGGTAGAGTCGGCGCTGATGCAGTTCAGTAAACGGGCGCATGTGGAAGATATCGCGCAGTTCGCCGATGTCTTCGTCATTTGTAAGCGGACAGGCGGAAATTTGGTACAGGTCATCCGGCGTACCGCAGGATTGATTCAGGACAAGCTCGATATCGAGCAAGATATCCAGGTGCAGATCGCGCAGAAGAAATTCGAGTCCAAGGTATTGATCCTGGCTCCGGTCGTTATGGTAGCGGTATTGTCTTCCAGCTCTCCCGATTATATGGAACCGCTGTACGCAGGGGCCGGGCGTCTCCTTATGCTTGGAGCTTTGACGGTGCTTGCGGCGTGTTATCGGTTGACGCAGAAGATTATGAATATTCCGGTTTGAAGGAGATTTTATGTGGCTGTTGTTTCTGCTGGAGATGTCCGCGTTCGGCGCGGTTTGGTTTCTTTCCTATCCGCGATATGCGTCATGGATTCGCAGTCATCCAGGCGGAGAGAACCCGGTTTGGAGGGAGGCAGGCGCTCCCGGCTTGTGGCTGATCGACCGCTGCAAGGCCGCCGATCGTTTTCCTGAAGCGGTCGGCAAGGTGCATCACGTCATGATCGGACTGTACGGTGCCAAGACGGCGGCTTTTTATACAAGGACGTTCCTTGCCGGCTCCGTCCTCGCTTCCTATGGGCTAATCCTGTTCGTTACGTTGATTGCTTGCTTATCGGAAGGAACTTTAGAACTGATCGGTTACGGAGCTCTCTTGGCCCTGCTAGTGCCGTTTGCGGGGTACAAGCATTTCAGCGACCGGCTGAAGCTCAAAAAACGGCGAATGCTGCTGGAGCTGCCGGAGCTGCTGAACGAGCTCATGCTGCTTGTCAATGCGGGTGAAACGGTGCAGCAAGCGTTGATTCGAATCGTCGAGGTGCGGGAAAGGGCTCCCGGACCGTTGCTCGTAGAGCTGTCGGGCGCGGTAAAAGCATTGAGAATGAATGTGTCCTTTACCAAAGCTTTGGAGGATTTCAGCAAGCGGTGCGCTTTGCAGGAAGTATCGCTGTTCACGACCGCGCTTATGCTGAACTACAAGCGGGGCGGAGAAGAACTGGTCCTATCCCTGCGCGAGCTGTCCGTTATGCTGTGGGATAAAAGGAAAGCGCTGGCGCGCACGCTCGGGGAAGAGGCTTCCTCCAAGCTCGTGTTTCCGATGGTGCTGATTTTTTTTGTCGTGATGGTTATTGTAGCGGCGCCGGCTTTAATGATGATGTCTTAAAACGTACGAAGGAGGGCGATTGAAATGATGGAACGTTTGAAGGAAGGCTGGAACGCATTTTGGAAGGAGGAGGAAGGGCTCGGCACGTTGGAAATTTTGCTGATCGTGGCTGTGCTGATCATTATTGCGATTGCGTTCCGGAAGTGGATCCTAAAATGGCTGAAAGCCTTGTTTGAAAGCGCCGATAAGGAAATCGTCGATCAATCCGGAACAATATCCAAGGATGCCGGCGATTTAAGTCCTAAGGCGCCTTAAGTTGATGCCTCGGCTGCATAGCAGAGACAAGAAGGGATCCCGGCATCGGTATGCTCCCGGGCTTTGGCGGAGCGAATCCGGTCAATTCTCACTTGAAGCGTCGCTGACCGCTCCGGCGATCGTGCTGACCACGGTACTGCTGCTTTTCCTGGCCTTGACCGCTTATTTCTATGCCAATATGTACCAGAAGACGGTTTTGACGTCGGAACGGACCGCGTTCGTATGGGGTAATACCGGCAAAGACCCCGTTACGGGTGCCATTGAAGCAGGCCGTGACGACGGGCTCTACTGGCGGCTCGCGAACGATCATATTCTCGGACTGTTTACTTTTGCATCCGGCCTCGATGATGTCCGTGTGAAGCTCCCCGCGCAGAGCGGACAAGGAAGCGGCAGCGGTCCGGCAAGCAAGCTGCTTCATGGAGTGGGGCGCTTGCCTTCCGCCTGGGAGGGTGAAGCTGTCTACAGCAATCTTGGGCTTTTGAGGAAGGTGGCCGTACACGCGGAGCAGCAGGTACGCATGCCTTTTGGACATGAGAACGGCGGCTGGGGCCCTAAACGGATGTCGGCGGGCGCCGCTTCTTACGTGACGGATGCAGCCGAAACGATCCGCCTGACCGATCTTACCCGTACGTTTGCGCGCGAGGTTCAAGGTCGAATGAAACCGTCCGAGGCGTTGGCATTAATGAAGGAGCCGGCAGTGGTTTTGAAGGAGCCAGTACGCATTACGAACCATAAGGAAGCCGTGACCTATTTGCGCACGCTCGTCGGAGGAACGGAGAAAATACTGCAGGTGAGCCCGGAGACGAAGCGAACCGTAGACGCCATGGACGCGGGCGGCGTAGCGCATCAAGCGTATTTCAATATCAGCGAGAAAAATTTGCGCGAGGTGCAGATGCCCAAAGACGCGGAGCTGCTTCGAAGCGGCTCCCAAGTGAAAGGTGTCGTCTGGCATTTCTTCAAGCTGACGAATAAGGAGAAGGCTAGCCTGAACAAATCACTGAAGCGGGAGCTGGAGAGCAGGGGGATCGTCGTAATTTTGCATGATTAAGCAGCGAGTGCAAGGAGGGGAACTTATGTCCGTGGGAAACGGACTATGGCGGGACCGGCAGGGAGCGGTTTCGGTTTATTTGATGGCTGTGCTGGTGCCCGTATTTCTGTTTTGCGGACTGTTGATCGATGCGGTGCGTCTCAAGACAGCGGAGAAGGAAACCGAGAATGCGGTGAAAGCCGGCGTTCGTTCCGCTCTGTCGACCTATTCGCCCTCTCTGCAAACGTATGGACTGTTTGGTATTGCGGCGGAAGCGGAAGAGGCCAAACGCGCCTTCGAGCGTACGGTGCAGGGCAGCCTATCGGGACCGCCCGAAGAAGACGGGAGTTTCCGGTTTATCGATAACAGGCTGGTTCCGGCCTCCGTTCATTTGACGCCCATGTATCCTCTGGCGAATCATCAGGTATTCAAGAGGCAGCTATTGGAGGAGATGAAATATCGGGCGCCGATCCTCTATTCGCTCGAAATTTACGATAAATTCAAAAAAAACAATTTAGCTTCAAGGTTGAGTCAAGCGTCCCGCTTCACGAAACAAGCCGCCAAGCTGGAGAAGCTGCTCGATGAGCGTAACGAGAGGCTGGAAGAGGCATGGGACGATTTTCTCGAAATCCGGCAAAAAGCGCTCGATCTTCATCCGTTCTATCAGACGCAGCTTCGGGATTTGAACGAGCTCAGCGGACGGATCGGGATCCATACCGTCGAGGAGGTGCGCGGTACGCTATCCTCCGCCAAGGAGGAGGTTCGAAGGCTCCAGAGCCAGCTCGACGGCATCGACCGGTCGATCACCTCATTGGCGCAGGCGGGAGCCGGAGCGGCCGAAAGCATTCGTCAGCTGTTGATGGCCCGGCAGACGCTGCAGGGGCAGCTGCAGGAGGCTTGGAGTAAAGTAACGCAGTTTGAACAGCTTCTGCAGGATTTGCTCCGTTACGCGGAGCTTCTCACGGTGTTAAAGCTGAAGTCAAGTAAGGATGCCGCTGAATTGTCGGATAAGAAGGAGTTGTTTCAATCGTCCATGACGTCGGCCAAAAAGGCTAACGATCAACTGAACGCCGAGGTTCGCCGCATTCAGTCGGAAGCTGCTGGCGATACGTTGGAGGCCGAGCAAGTCATCGGCAGCATCCCGCTGTACAGCCGGGAAGAGCTGGAGCGTTTTGAATCCGACACTGCCTCTGCGGTTTCTTTCTTTTCGGGGGTTAACGCTCAAATTCAAGACGGACTTATGTTTACGCAGCAAAAATATAACCAGACAGACTCGGCTCTCGAGCTGTTTCTCCAAAAGATCCAAGACA
Source organism: Paenibacillus gyeongsangnamensis (assembly GCF_027533625.1). Taxonomy (GTDB): domain Bacteria; phylum Bacillota; class Bacilli; order Paenibacillales; family NBRC-103111; genus Paenibacillus_G; species Paenibacillus_G gyeongsangnamensis. The sequence goes on from NZ_JAQAGZ010000020.1 coordinate 26,192, forward strand.
TCTATGCTGAGCAGAACGCAAAGCAATCTGCAAGAAAGCAGCATAACGGCGCCGTTAAGGCATCGAAGCGGGATGAGAGGAACAAGGCTCAGAGCTACCTGGACCAAGTCAAGAGAGGGCTTGGCAGCTGCAGCCTGGTTTCGGCGGTCGATCCGTATCAAGAGCTGTACCGCAAGCTGCAGGGAGATCCATCCCGGCCCGGAAGCAAAGGCTTCGTCCAGCTGTATATGGAGCTTAATGCCGCTCGGAAACCGGCGGAGTATCCCGTACCGCAGATCGATTTAAAGGATGCCGATCAGGCGGGCTTCAGCGCGATGAAGCTGGTGTCCTCCATGGCTGGGTTATTGACCGAGGTGCGGGATGAATTTTATGTCGATGAGTTTGCGGTCAGCAAATTCAGTTATCGGACGCTCGGTCTGGAGAAAGACGCTCAAGGAAATGTTGGGCGATCCCGCGAGCTTTCCAAGCCCGAACAGCATCCGCTCGCCAATCAGGAACTCGAATATTTGCTTTACGGGTCCTCCACCTGCGCGGGCAATTATTCTTTGGCGTATGCCGAAATGTTCGCTTTCCGTTTGGCCGTCGGGATGACGGAGTCGCTGATGAAGCCGAGGAACGAGGCGCTTGCCGCAGGGTCTCCGCTCTTAATGGTGCTTGCGGCCGTAGCGGAAGGAGCCGTACAGGCACAGGCGGATATGGCGAAGCTCATTCAAGGGGAGACGGTACCTTTATCCAAGGAGCTGGGGCTCGCCGTCATGCTGGGCTATAAAGATTATTTGCGTGTATTTCTGCTGCTGCACAGTCCGGAAACGGCGCTGCTTTCGCGCATGCAGGCGCTGCTCCAGCTTAACACAGGCCTGGATTTAAGGGAGACAGCCTCCTATGTTTCAGGGCAAGCGAGCACTTCGTTTCGGCTTTGGTTCATGCCGCAAGTCTTGCAGCAGATCGGAAGAAGCGGATTAACGGGCTGCGATGAGGAGGGACGCCGCTGCAGGCTCACTAAAGTCGCAGACTATAACTATTAGATTGCGGGGACATCAGCATGCGGTCGGTTTGGAAGCAAGATCAGGGCGGCGTTGTGCTGGAAGCGGCACTCGTGCTGCCGTTTTTCGTAGCGTTCGTTGCGCTCATGATCGTCCTGGTCCGATTGTCGATAGCGGAGATGGCGTTGCAGTCCGCGGTATCCGAGTCGGCGAAGGTGATCGCGGCGAATATGTACCCGGTGGAGCTGCTTGCGGGTGAAGCGAGAAGCAAGTGGAACGCTAGCCGCCCCAGCGTCTGGCTGGATGAAGCCGTTTCAAGGGTAGAGAACATCAGGCAGCGTGCGGTCGATGCGGAAAGCTTCGTGGAGGAATATGAACACTGGATCCCGGACCCCTTGGTCCGATTGCTGGCTTGGGAGAAATCGAAGCGCGAGCAAGCGGAATCCTGGGGAGCCGGGATGACCGAGGAGGCCAAGGAACGGGCGATGACTGAAATAACGGAAGCGGCTACTCCGATTGTCGCGTTCTTTGCGGACAAACGGAGAATCAATACATCGAAGCTGAAGGTAACGAAGATTACCTTTCCTAATTTTGATCATAAGGAGGAAGCTTTTGTGGGCGTGGAGGCGCAGCTGCAGTTTACGTTCGCCGTTCCCTTTTTCCGAAAAGACGTCCTCCTGAAGAAAAAGGCGCTGGAGCGGGCTTGGGTGGGAGGCAGCGGCATATGACGCTATGGATCATGACGGGATTGCTGCTAGCATGCGCATTTGTGACGGATGTGACGAAGCAGCGCATCCCGAATCGGCTGACTTTGCCCGCAGCCGCCGCCGGACTGTTGGTTCATGCCGTGATGGAGGGCTGGTCCGGCTTGCTGTTCGCTGCGGCAGGGTTGGCCTGCGGTTTCGCACCGATGTTTGCGCTTTATCTGGCAAGAGCCGTGGGTGCCGGCGACGTCAAGTTGTTCGCAGCCGCAGGCTCGATCCTCGGAGCATGGTATACGCTGTATGCGATGTACCTATCGCTCGTATTTGCGGGGATACTGGCGCTTCTCATTTTGTTGTGGCGAAGCGACAGGGGAGAGCGGCTGCGCCATCTGGGGTGGACGCTGGTTCGTTTGCTGCTTTTCCGGGAGACGCAGGCATGGCGCAGCTTGTCCGTCAAGGAAGGCTCGCTCCGATTTCCGCTGATGTGGGCCGTGCTGCCGGGATTCGTGTATGCTTGTGCCGCCGAACCGATAATCGGCATGTAATTATGGGAGGAGGAATTTACTGCGATGCAGCAGCTCTACGGACTTCAGGTAGATTTTACTTATCTGCATGGTCATTACATGGTCGTCAGCGATGCAGACGGTTTAAAAGCCGATGCGCTGTCCGGATTCCAGCTGTCGATGCTGACCATGAACCGCATTCCCCGGCTTTTGGATATGCAAGTAGAGGAGAAGGACGGCGAGCTTAAGCTTTACTATAATGTAACGGGCAAACGGATGCTGACGCAGCGATTGCGTACGGAAAAGCTGACGCTTCAGCGATTTTATTCTCTTTTTTTGGAAATTGCCTGCGTGCTGGACGACAGCAAGATTTATATGCTGCAGCCCGGCAGATACGTGCTTAAGGAGGATTACATCTACTGCGGCGAAAGTCTCGACGATCTTTATTTCACTTATATCCCGAAGGAGCAGCTGGATAATAAATGCTCCGTATCGACCGATCTTCAGCATCTGGCATCAAGGTGTATTCACCGCGTCGATGAGCTGCGGGGAAACGGCTTCCAGGAGCTGATGAGCTACCTCCAGGAAGAGAATTTCAATATCCCCGAATTGAAGCAGCTGTTGATGAAGCATTTGCGGCTTTTGGGTCAAGGTCAGGAACACTCTGCAGCTTATGGGATCGGAACAGGAGAAGGGCGGGACATGTCAAAGTCTGATTCCCGTTTTATCAAACAAGATGCTTTTCTTGAGTCTGTTCCGGAATCCGGAACGCAGTCCGTTTTGATTGAGCCTGACGAATTCCCGGGAATATCGTCGGCTGCGACTGCAAGCAGCGAACGCCGGGAAGGTTCGGATGGCGGAAAGCCTGAAGCCGAAAAGCGCGTAAAAAGAAATAAGACCGTTATCGTGCTGTCAGCGCTGCTGAGCTCCGGTGTCCTTTGGAAATGGTACATCGAAGAGCCCGGATCGGTGACGCTCTATTTGTGTCTTGGTTTGAATATGGCTCTTCTTGCATTTGCGTGGCTGCTGCTCCGAAGGGCCGCACCACCGGACACGCACAAGGATCCGGCCGAGAAGGCGATGGAGGACTGGCTGTCTGGTGTTGACGCTCAGCCGCATAGCGGAGGAGAAGCGGATTTTTTCGAGGAGATCGGCCTGAAGTCTGGCCCATCTGCTCCCATTCCCGATAAAGAAGAGACGCGCGGCATCGACGGGACGAACGCCATGCCGACGACGCTGTTAAGGCCGAATGACGCAACGGTATTTCTGGGCGGCTCTGCGATGAATAACCGAGATCCCGACCCGTCGCTTGAATTTATGCATGACGGCCGCAGGCAGCGCACTGCGATCTCAAAGTCTCATTTCATTATCGGAAGGGGCGCAGGCGAGGCCGACCTCATCGTTGGTGAGCAAGGGGTCTCCAGGGTACATGCCGAGCTCGTCAAGGAAGAGAAGGAGTGCGTGATCCGGGATCTCGGTTCGCGCAACGGCACGTTCGTGAACGGCGAATTATTGGTGCCTTACCGGATGCAACCTTTGCGGGAAGGTGATATAGTTAAGATCATTACGACGGAATATACGTTTAGAATGGGGTCTTAACGGGTGAAAACAAAGATCGCCGTCCATTGGCAGTACGGCGCCGCCACCCATACGGGATGGTACCGGACGCTGAATGAAGACCGCTCCCTGCTTCGCATTGGAAGCACGAAGCAGGGAAAGCCCTATGCCGCAGCCGTGCTCGCGGATGGGATGGGCGGAACGGAGGATGGCGGCGGGGCGAGCGAGCTGGCTGTCAACGCGGTTAAGATGTGGCTGGAGGAGCGGGCGGCCGTGCTGCTGGATGAAGAGAATTACTGGAACGCAGTGGAGAAGGAGCTAAGACAGTTATACCGGCGCATTCACGAGGCGCTGACCGCCTCGCCGTACCGGCAGGGGACTACCTTAAGCGTTCTGCTGCTGACCGATCATTCCTACTTGGTGGCGCATATCGGGGATTGCCGCATTCTTCGGCTTGGCGCTGACGGGGGATGGAGCTTGCTTACCAAAGATCATACCTGGGTGCAGCGGCAAGTCACTTTGTTGAGGATGACGGAACGGGAAGCGATGTGTCACCCGAAGCGGCATATTCTGCTTCGCTCACTTGGCTTGAAGAGGGAGCCCGCCGTTGATTTCCGTACGGGGGTATATCACCCCCGCACGGTGTTCGTACTCATCAGCGACGGATTTCACGACCGAATTACGACAGGCGCTTTGGCGGGATTCATCCGCAAGGAGCTGGCGGATGGAAGCGATCTGCAGCAAATTAGCGAGGGGCTGGTGGAGCGTGCGCTGATGAAACGGGCTGACGACAACGTCAGCCTGCTGCTGCTGCGCCCGTTGGGAGGAAGCGCTCCATTACGCAAACTGTATCGTCTCTATGCAGCGCATGCCTGCCGAAGATTGAAAAAACTGCAAACGCTTATTCCCGTCTTCCGGCAAAGATGATATAATGAAGTATCTATGGGATGCAATGTCGAAGAATAGTCCGCAGCTGCGGTCTAATCCAATCGCTGAGGGAGAACGAGATCTTATGCTGACACATGTCGTTTTATTCAAATTAAAGGATCGCAGCCCGGAGTCGGTTCAAACGACTTACGAGGTGCTGAAGAACATGGAAGGCAAAATTGAGGTGCTGCGCCACATCGAGGTGGGCAAGGACGTGCTTCATCTGGAGCGTTCGTACGATATCGCGCTGATTACGAAGTTTGATTCCGTGGAAGATTTGAAGATATACGACAACCACCCGGTGCACGTACAGGTGAAGGAGCACATGAAGCAAGTACTTGACGGCACCAGCGTTTGCGTAGATTTCGAAGCGTAGAGCGGAAATTACCAGAATAGCGGTTTCATGATCATGAGCCAGAGCATTATGAAGAGCACTGTCAAATACAAGTAAAGCGCGCGGCTTAGCTTGTTCAGCAGGACGGTGCGGTTTGGCTCCTGCTTCCGAAGCAAGCGGATCGTCGGCGAGAAGGCACGGGCCATGAAGAACAGCGAGAGGAACAACACGACGAAGGTGCCGAAGATCCAGGGCGTATTCCAGGGCCAATCGCCCAGCCACATCAGCAGCAGTCCGGAGAAGACGAGGACATGTCCGGCATGCTTGGACAAGCGGACCGCGAAGGTGAAGGAATCCAGATAGGCTTCGTACACCGCTCCTTCGGAAGCTCGCAGCTTTTTCAGCATAGGGATCAGGGCAAAGAAGGGGCCGATGGAAACCATGGCACTGATGGAATGAATGAAGACAAGCCAAAGATACATGAAATCGAAAGCCTCCAGGGATCGGTAATGAAGTGAGAAAACAGTGTAGCTTTCACTACACTGTTTTCTTGTATATGGACAGGCGTTTCAGGCTGACGCGTTCGGTCAGACGGCGCGGAATTCGTGAACCCATACTTTCATGTGCGGCAGCCAAGGCATGCCGGCATGCATGGATAGGATATAATTTTTGTAGGCCTCCACGTTTTCGTAGCCTTCCATACGTACGGCTTCGTCCGTCAGCTCGCCCAGCGACTGCTGATAAACGCGGGTAACCTCGAATTTATGGCCTTTGAGCTCCATGATTTCGCCGGGATCGGCATAACGGCCGTTGCGGCGGGTAGCGGTTTTCTCACCGCAAAGTACCTTTTCTACGTCGGCTTCAACGGTGACCAAACGGTCGATGGAACACGTTTTCGGCGGTAAGGATTCGGACATGGTAAAAAGTTCCTCCTTGAATTTGATTTCCATGGACAGCTTACCGCAAAATGGTATAAGAATCAAATGAACGGAGAGTGAACGAATGAGTCTCAAGATCGATACAACCTATGTTCTCCAAATTCTTGAAACGCTGCTTAACACCCCCAGCCCCAGCGGCTATTGCGGACCCATTATGCGCAAGCTGTCGGAGGCCGCGGCCGAGCTCGGCTATGAGCTGGAATATACTCCGAAAGGGTGCGGCATCATTCGCGTTCCCGGGAAGCGAACGGGCCGAACGATCGGCTTGTCGGGGCATGTCGATACGCTGGGAGCGATGGTACGTTCGATTAAATCCAGCGGTACGCTTCGTTTTACATTGATCGGCGGATATATGATGGGTTCGGTTGAGAACGAATACTGCCAGATTCATACCCGGGACGGCCGGGTGTATGACGGGACGATTCTGACGACGAAGCCGTCGGTTCATGTTTATCCCGATGCCAGAGAGATGAAACGGGAAGAAGCGGTTATGGAGATCAGGCTGGATGAACCGGTACATTCTGTAGACGACGTAAAGGAGCTCGGAATCGGAGTCGGCGATATCGTATCGTTCGATCCGAGGGCGCAGTTCAAGCCCAACGGCTACATTAAGTCGCGCCATCTGGACGATAAAGCCGGCGTAGCCGCGCTGTTCGGTTTGCTGGAGGCGCTCCGCAGGGAGAACATCCAGCCGGAATATCCGCTGCAAATTCTTATTAGCACCTACGAAGAGGTCGGTCACGGCGCTTCCTGGATCCCTTCCGAGATCGAAGAGCTGATTGCGGTCGATATGGGGGCGATGGGAGACGATCTCAGCTGCAAGGAGACCGACGTATCCATCTGCGCGAAGGATTCCTCCGGTCCTTACGACTACGCCATGACCGGCAAGCTGATCGAGCTGGCGCGCAGGGAAGGGATTCCGCATGCGGTCGATATTTACCCGCAGTACGGATCGGACGCTTCCGCAGCTCTGCGCGGGGGAAGCAACATCCGGGCGGCGCTGATCGGCCCGGGCGTTCACGCCTCGCACGCGATGGAGCGGACGCATGCGCAAGCGGTTTGCAATACGGCCGCACTGCTGGCGGCTTATATCCTGGAACCTGCCGAGCCATACGGCAAAGCGGCATTTTGATGGCCTCCCGGCGAAAAGGAGCGTTGAACGAACAATGAACATTTTAACGGTGGAGCAGCTGGTCAAAACGTACGGCGAGAAGGTGCTCTTCGACCATATCGATTTTCAAATCAACGAGAAAGAACGCATCGGCCTCGTCGGCGTCAATGGCACGGGCAAATCGACGGTTCTTAAAATCATGGCGGGCCTTGAGCCGGTTGAAAGCGGCAAGCTGCTTCACTCCAACCATTTTCGGGTGGAATACTTGCCGCAAAACCCCGCGTTTGAATCCGATTCGACCGTACTGGAGCAGGTGTTCTACGGCGATACGCCGCTGATGCAGGCGCTGCGTGAATACGAATGGGTGCTCGCGGAGCTTCAGCTTGATCCGGCTGACGAGAAGCGCCAGGCAAAGTTGTTCGCGGCACAGCAGCGGATGGATGCGACAGGCGCCTGGGAGGCCGCTACGCAGGCCAAGACTGTGCTGACGCAGCTGGGGCTTCACGACTTCGGCCAAAGGGTAGGCACGCTGTCAGGCGGACAGCGCAAGCGCGTCGCGATGGCAAGGGTGCTGATCCAGCCGGCGGACCTGCTTATTCTGGACGAGCCGACCAACCATATCGATCACGAAACGGTGGAGTGGCTGGAGGAGTTCCTCGCCAAGTGGAAGGGGGCTCTCCTGATCGTCACGCACGACAGGTATTTCCTCGACCGGGTGACCAACCGGATCTTCGAGTTGGACAGGGGCAAGCTGTACGCCTACGAAGGCAATTACGCCGCATTCTTGGAGAAAAAGGCGGAGCGGATGGAGCGAGAGGCGGCCGAGGAGGACAAGCGGCAAAACCAGCTTCGCCGCGAGCTTGCCTGGCTGCGGCGGGGCGCCAAAGCGCGTACGACAAAGCAAAAAGCCCGCGTGGAGCGCGTCATCGAGCTGCGCGACCGCAAGGTTGCCGGCCCCTCCGCTTCCATGGATATGGCGCTCGGAGCAAGCCGGCTCGGCAAGAAGATCATGGAGCTGGAAGACGTGACCAAGTCGTACGGCGAGCGCCGGCTGGTTCGCGATTTCAGTTATATCGTACTGCCGGAAGACCGCATCGGCATCATCGGTCCGAACGGCAGCGGCAAATCGACGTTCCTGAACATGCTGGCCGGCCGGATTCAACCGGACAGCGGAACGATCGAGCTCGGAACGACGGTCAAGCTTGCTTATTACACGCAGGAAAACGTGGAAATGGACGAAAAGCAGCGGGTGATCGAATATATTAAAGATACGGCTGAAGTGATCCGAACCGCTGACGGCGAAGCCGTAACCGCGGCTCAAATGCTGGAGCGGTTCCTGTTCACCCCCGCTCAGCAGTGGACGCCGATCGGCAAGCTGTCGGGCGGGGAAAGGCGGCGGCTCTATTTACTTCGAACGCTGATGGGCGAACCGAACGTATTGCTGCTCGACGAGCCGACGAACGACCTGGATATTCAAACGCTGACGATTTTGGAGGAGTATCTAGAAGATTTCCCGGGCGTCGTCATCACGGTATCCCATGACCGTTATTTCCTGGACCGGACGGCTGACCATCTGTTCGTTTTCGAAGGAGACGGACGAATCCGGCGCTTTTTCGGAAATTACACCGAATACATGGAAGCGGCGAAGCTCGAGCAGAAGCAGGAGGAGCAGGCCCGCAAGGAAGCGCGCGAGACGGTTTCCTCCAAGCCTCAGGCTGCAGGAGACAACGGGGACAAGCGCGAAACGGGCCGCCCGCGCAAGCTGTCGTATAAAGAGCAGAAAGAATGGGACGAAATCGAAGACGTCATTGCAGGTCTGGAAGATCAGCTTGAGATCACCCGCAAGCGCATCGAGCAAGCCGGCAGCAACTTCGGCAAGGTGAACGATTTGTACCGGGAGGAGCAGGAGCTTACGGCGAAGCTTGAGCAAGCGATGGACCGGTGGACCGAGCTCTCCGAGCTGGTGGAGCAAATCGCGCAAAACAAATAGAGAGAAGGTAGGCGGATGAGAGGGGAAACCGCAAGGAGCAGCGTACCCGTTTGGATGAAACCAATCGTTTACGGCGCCGGGTGCATGGTCATCGCCGGAGGCGTGCTGCCTGGGTGTACGATTGTCCATGATACCAAGGCGTCTGCCGGATATCCGAACGTGCCGACGGCTGCGTCCGCTCCATTTCCGGCCGCCACCCCGACATCGATCCAGACGGACGAGGGGACGGAGGAATCGCCGTCCGCACCCTACCTGGTTGTGAAGGAAGGCCGCCGTCTCGGAAGCTTCAATAACTTGAAGGAAGCGCTCGAGGCGGCGAAGAACAAATCCGGCGCGCGTATCGACTTCAAGAAGCTGGGAAGCACTTTATGGTCTGAGGAGCCTTTGCAGGCAGAGCGGCATATCGAAGCGCCGCTCATATACCAGATGCCGGAGCTGGAACGGGGCTGCGAAGTGACGAGCCTGGCGATGCTGCTGCAGCAGGCCGGCGTCGATGCCGACAAGATGACGCTCGCGGAGGAGGTCAAGAAGGATGAGACCCCTTTTGAAATCGTCGACCATATGATTCATTTCGGCAATCCGAACACCGGCTTCGTCGGCGATATTGCGACCTTCCAAGAGCCAGGCTTAGGCGTTTATCATGGGCCGGTGAAGGAGCTGGCGGAGCGGTACTTGCCCGGAAGAGTCGTCGACGCTACCGGAGCCGAGTTCGACGACGTCCTGCGTCTGCTTCAAGCCGGCGCACCGGTATGGGTCATCGTGAACATGCAGTATCAGGAGCTGGACGACGACCAGTTCGAGACCTGGGTTACGCCGGAAGGGATGCTCGATATTACGTACCAGGAGCATTCCGTGCTCATTACCGGCTTTGACGATGAGTATGTATACTTCAACGATCCGCTGGGCGAGGACGAGCGGGCGGAGCGGACCGACTTCCAGGCGGCTTGGGAGCAAATGGGCCGTCAAGCGATTACTTATGCCAAGTAATGCGGCATGAACGAATCCCGGTGGGAAATTTACCGGATTTATGGTATAATTTACGTTTGGAAGCGAAGGAATCCATCGAATTTATATAAAAGGCAGGTTTTCAATCGAATGATTACGGTTTCTAATGTTTCGCTGAGGTATGGCAAGCGGGCGCTTTTCGAAGACGTCAACATCAAATTTACGCCGGGCAACTGCTACGGTCTGATCGGTGCCAACGGCGCTGGGAAATCGACCTTCCTGAAAATTTTATCCGGCGAGCTCGAGCCGAATAAAGGCGAAGTGAGCATCACTCCCGGAGAGCGGATGGCGGTGCTGAAGCAGGATCACTTCCAATACGAAGAAGTGGAAGTGCTGAAGACTGTGATTAAAGGTCATGCCCGTCTCTTCCAGATCATGGAGGAAAAAGACGCTATCTACGCGAAGTCCGATTTCTCCGAGGAGGACGGCATGCGCGCGGCCGAGCTGGAAGGCGAGTTCCAGGAGCTGGACGGCTGGCAGGCGGAATCGGACGCCGCGGAGCTGCTCATCGGTCTCGGCATTTCGAAGGATCTGCACGACCTGAAGATGAAAGAGCTAGACGGCAATCAGAAGGTGCGCGTTCTGCTGGCGCAAGCGTTATTCGGTACGCCGAACATTCTGCTGCTTGACGAGCCGACGAACCATTTGAACATCGAATCGATCAATTGGCTCGAGAATTTCCTTGCGAAATACGAAGGCACCGTCATCGTCGTATCCCATGACCGTCACTTCCTGAACCAGGTTTGCACGCATATCGCGGATATCGACTTCGGCAAAATTCAAATGTATGTCGGCAACTATGACTTCTGGTACGAGTCCAGCCAGCTGGCGACGAAGCTCATGCGCGAGCAGAACAAGAAGATCGAAGAAAAGCGCAAAGAGCTGGAGGCGTTCATCGCGCGATTCAGCGCGAATGCTTCTAAATCGAAGCAGGCGACATCCCGGAAGAAGACACTTGAGAAGCTTACGCTGGAAGACATTAAGCCTTCGACGCGGAAATATCCGTTCATCAAATTCAATCCGGAGCGCGAAGCAGGCAAGCAACTATTGACCGTTGACCGGATCAGCAAAACCGTCGACGGACAAAAGGTGCTGAACAACGTCAGCTTCGTCGTCAATAAAGGCGATAAAATCGCCCTTGTCGGCCCGAACGGGATCGCCAAGTCGACGCTTTTCCAAATTCTCGCCGGGGAGCTGGAAGCGGACGAAGGCGAATTCGCTTGGGGCATTACAACGACGCAGGCTTATTTCCCGAAGGACAACTCGGAATATTTCAACACGGACATGAACCTTGTGGATTGGCTGCGCCAGTATTCCAAGGAGCAGGATGAATCTTACTTGCGCGGTTTCCTTGGCCGCATGTTGTTCTCCGGCGAAGAAGCGCTGAAGAAGGCCAGCGTCCTGTCCGGGGGCGAGAAGGTTCGGTGCATGCTCTCGAAGATGATGATGAGCGGCGCTAACGTATTGATGCTTGACGAGCCGACGAACCACTTGGACCTCGAATCGATTACCGCGCTTAACAACGGTTTGATCGATTTCGACGGCACGATGCTGTTCGTGTCGCATGACCATCAGTTCGTTCAGACGATCGCGAACCGGATCATTGAGCTGACTCCAAGCGGTCTGATCGATAAAGTCATCACGTACGACGAATACCTGGCGAGCGAAGACATCCGGAAGCAGCGCGAAGCGCAGTACGCCTAAGACGGGCTCGCAGCGTCCGGCTGATCCTGCAAGCAGATAGAAAAAAGGATGAGACGCCTTCCCGGGCAGGGAAGACGCTCATCCTTCTTTTCCGCTTGAAGCCGCCTTAGCTTCCGCCGGTGCGGCGGCGCTGATTGTTCGGCTTTTTATTGTTCTGGCTTTTCATGACCGCGCTGCTGCCCGCCCGCTGCTGGGCGCCATTGTTGCCGTCCTTCTGCGCTTGTTTCTTCTGAGCGAGCTTATTCTTGATCGCATCGGCCAGGCTCACTTTGCGGGTTTCGCTTTGTTCTTCTGCATGGTTTTGATTGGAATCGGATTCCGTCATGATTGGTAACACCTTCCCTGTAACGTATGTTTCCATTCTAATGGTTTACCCCTACAGAAGCAATATCTAACGCTAACTTCGAGAGGAGCATGGGTCATGCCGCTGCAGGAATGGACGCAGGCCGAGGTGCTTGCACGCACGGGAGAAGGCGCTGCGGCGCCGGAAGGAACCGATAGCTCCGGCGTATGGTACCTTTACTTTTACACCCCCTTCTGCGGTACATGCAAGGTCGGGCTTCGCATGCTGGAGATCATTTCGGCGATTCATCCGGAGCGGTGCATCGGCAAAATCAACATTCATTTCGCCCCCAAGCTGACAGGCTGGTGGCAAATCGAGAGCATCCCATGCCTGATCAAGCTGGAGCGCGGCATCATTCGCGGCAAGCGTTACCGTCTGGGAGGCGTGGATGAAGTGCTGTCCTGGATGAACGGAGGCTCCCGCTGATCCGGTCCGGACGTTTCCCCATTCACGTATACAAGGAGTGAGTTCGATGCAAGAGCAAATGTTTACCGTAGGGATGCGGGTACGCGCTTCCTACAAAACCGGCGAATACATCGGCGAAATCGCGGAAGCGCCTTCGGCCGTTAAAGCGGCGGTTCAGATTCTCGCCGTCGTTAAGCATCCGACGCAAGGCGATCTGCACAATCCGATGGACCCCGATGTCGGCTTTTTCCATCAGCGGCGCGCGCTGGCCTACCGCGAGATCGCGCTGATGCCGCTGAATACGATCCGCCCTTATCACGGTGAAGTTCCCGATTATACGGCTTCGCTGAAGGAAGCATTGGCCTCCGAGCTGGAGCTGATGGACCGGACGGCCAGGTGGGCTTCAAGGTGCAAGCAGGAGCTGGAGCAGTTAACGAAGGAGTATTCGCTGTAACCGGGAGCGAACCCGAACGAGAGGAGATCGCTGGCGATGCTGTTCGTGCTCGTCGGATTATGGACGATCGGGCTGCTGCTCTTGCTTACGGACCTGAAGCGCCCCACTACCCGGTGGATCAGCAGCATCGCTTTCACCGGAGGCTCCGGAGGGTTGTCGGCGGTCATTCACGACGATTTGAATCCGCTGCTGTCCGCTCGCGGTTGGATGTCCGAGCCTGCCACAAGGCTGCTCGGGGAGCTGGAGACGATCAGCTCGCTTGTCTGTTATTATGGCTTGCCTTATACGTTCCTTATGTTTGCCATCGTGTATTATCCGAACTACCAGAAATGGACGCGAAGAAGCCTGCTTCCATGGCTCCTTCTGATTCCCGTACTGCTGTCTCTGGCTTTCGAGCCGAGAGCCGGGGAACCGATTCCTTACCGGTATGTCACGTGCTGGGCTGCGCCTTATATTGCGGGAGGCGTCTGTCTTCTCCTTATGGCGCTGACGAAGGAACGGAATTCGTATTTGAAGCGGAGCCGCATGTTCACCGTGATGGCGGCGGTGCCGACGCTTTGCTTTGCCTTGTTCACTTTGTATTTGCTTCCGACCTTCTTCGGGCTGTATGAGTGGTGGCGTTACAACGCCTGGGTCATCGCTTTCACGCTGGCCGTGATCATCGGCTCCAGCTTCCGTTACGGTTTCATGGGACTGCAAATTTCGATCCGGAACCAGCGGCTGGATTATACGCTCCGCGCCATAACTTCCGGAACGGCGATTTTGAATCACGCCATCAAGAATGATGTGGGCAAAATCCGGCTGTTCAGCGAAAAGGTGAAGTCCGACGTCCAGTCCGGCCAAAGCGATCCCGGGGAGCTCGCGTCGGATATCGACGTCATCATGAACACATCGCAGCACATTTACGAGATGATCTCCCGTATCCAAGGACAGACGCAGGAATCGGAGCTTCGCTTGGAGCCGTTAAGGCTGGGTGAGGTGCTAAGCGAGTGCATCCGGGCGCTGGCTCCTGTGATGACGGGTATCGAGGTTAGTGCGTATTTTGCCTGTGAGGGAGATATGGTTGGAGACCGCGCGCAATTGGCGGAAGTGTTCACGAATGTGCTGACGAATGCGGCGGAGGCGATGCCGGGCGGCGGGACGCTCACGGTGCGTTTGACGGAAACGAAGCGCAGCCGCGTAGTAGAGATCAAGGATACGGGCGAGGGCATGAGCAAACGGCAGTTGAAGCAGGTATTCGATCCGTTCTATACGACCAAGCACGGTAAAAAATTGAACTTCGGCTTGGGCTTGTCTTACTGTTATAATATTATACAGAAGCACAAGGGGACGATGAACATCCACAGCAAACCGGGTCAGGGCACCAGCGTATTCATTCAATTTCCCAAAAAGAAACGACTGCCCATCGGAAGGGAGCTCGTGTAAAATGGTACAAGAACCTACTCCGATCCGCGTAGTGATCGTCGAGGACGATCCGGATTGGCTGCGCGGGCTGCAAAGCTATTTGCGCAAGGAGCCGGACATCGACGTCGTCGGTCAAGCGTCGCGGGGACAAGAAGCGGTTGAGCTGCTCGAGAAGCTGGAAGCGGACGTCGTCCTGATGGATATTATGATGGCCGATAACCCGGAAGGGCTTTGGGCGGCCGCCGAGATCGTCAAATGCAGCGGCGCGCGGGTCATCATGCTGTCATCCATGGAAGAGAAGGACGTCATCTTCGAAGCGTTCCAGGCCGGGGCGGTCGACTATATGGTGAAATCCAATTATAACGACATTCCCGCTGCCGTCCGCAATGCCTATGCGAACCGCAGCGCCATCCACCCGAGCGTAGCCGCTGCCATGCGCGACGAGTTTCGCAGGCTGAGGCAGCTGGAGCAGGACGTGCGGGTGAAGGAGCTGCGGAATTTGCTGACGCCGACCGAGTTTCAGGTGCTCGACCTGATCGAGAAAGGCCACACGCAAACGCAGATCGCCGACAAGTTCGTCGTTTCGATCCGGACGATCAAGGTGCACGTCGGGAGCATCCTGAAGAAGCTCGGGGGCAAGAGCAGCAAGGAAGCCGCGCAGAAGGCAAAAGACATGGGCATTTTGTAAGCGTTAAGCTGCAATCATTGATAGATGAAGCAACAGCATCAGCAACCATTCTAGCATCCGGCTGTTCCGGATATCGGAGGTAACGTACCCATGGTTTCCAATGAAAAAGTACGCATCGGCATCATTGGCGCAGGCAACATCGGCAATGTTCACATGAAAGAATTCAAGAAGCTGGATGAATGCACCGTCGTCGCAGTCACGGATGCCTTCCCGGAGCTTGCGCAAAGCCGCGCAAAGGAGCACGGCATTCCCGTCGTGCACGAGAATTACAAGGCGATGCTGGCCGATTCCCAGATCGACGCGGTCGTCGTTGCCGTACCGAACGAGATGCATGCGCCGATCGCAATCGAAGCGCTGGAGTCGGGCAAGCACGTGCTGTTGGAGAAGCCGATGGCGTTTAACGCCGCTTCCGCCAAGGACATTGTACGTGCGTTCCTGAAATCGCAGCGGGTGCTCATGATGGCGCATCAGATGCGCTGGGAGCCGTTAAACCTTCAAGTGAAAGAACAAATCGAGAAGGGCGCTTTAGGCCACATTTACAATGTGAAAACCGGCTGGATGCGCCGCAAGGGCATCCCGGGCTGGGGAACGTGGTTTACCCAAATGAATAAATCGGGAGGAGGCCCGCTGATCGACATCGGCGTGCATATGCTCGACCTGTCGCTTCACTTGATGGGCGGCGCGAAGCCGGTTTCCGTCTTCGGCACAACCTACGCCGAATTCGGACCGAAGAAGCGCGGCATCGGCACCTGGGGCAAGCCGGATTGGAACGGGCTTTACGACGTGGAGGACTTGGCCACGGCGCTGATCAAGATGGACAACGGCAGCACACTGTCGCTTGACGTCAGCTGGGCCGCGAATACGGATTTTATCGATAATCAGCCCTATATTTATTTGATGGGCTCCGAAGGCGGAGCTTCGCTGCGCGCGGGGAAAGGCAAGCTGCATAAGGAAGTGTTCGACCGTACGGCCGATATCGAGCTGACGGTTCCGTCAGTGGACGAAGGCTCCCGCGTTCGCATGAGCCGCCATTTTATCGAGTGCATCCGGGGGGGCAAGGAGCCTTTAACTTCCGCGATGTCGGGGCTTACCAACAGCCTGGTGCTGGAAGCGATCTACGAATCGTCCCGCACGGGCCAAGCGGTAACGCTGGATTGGAGTTTGTAAGCGAAAAATGGACTCGTTACTGGAACTCAACCTGCAATTTTTCAGCATCATTGGGACGATTGCCTTCGCCGTATCTGGAGCCGTGGTGGCCATGGAGGAGGAATACGACATTCTGGGCGTGTTCGTACTTGCTCTGGTCACGGCTTTCGGAGGCGGCGTAGTGCGGAATCTGCTCATCGGCATTCCGGTTACGACGCTTTGGGGGCAAGGATTATACTTGAAGACGGCGATGATCGCGGCTTTCCTGGTCTTTATCGTGCCTGTCAGCTGGATACGTCGCTGGAAGACATGGGAAGCGCTTTTTGACGCGATCGGGCTCTCGGCCTTCTCCATTCAAGGGGCGCTGTATGCGACGCAAATGAAGGTGCCGCTCAGTGCGGTGATCGTAGCGGCCATGCTGACGGGGATCGGCGGAGGCATCATCCGCGACGTGTTGGCAGGCCGTAAGCCTCTCGTGCTTCGCGATGAAATTTATGCCATCTGGGGGATGTTGGCCGGACTTGCCGTCGGTCTCCATTGGGCCGAGGGGACTTGGCAGCTGCCCGCCCTGTTCGTAGCGATCATCATGCTGCGGATGCTGTCCGTCACCTACAAATGGCGGCTGCCGCGGCGATCAATCCGGCTCCAGGAAAGTCCTCGTGCCGAATTGAATCGATAAGATGAGGAGGATAGGAAATGAGCGCATCATGGCAAGAAAGCAAGACGGTTTCGTCCGAGTCGCTGCAGGAGCGGCTGCAAACCATCCGCCCGTTACAGCAAGAAGAGCATGAGCAATATGAGATTGCCAAGGATCGGCTGACCGGCGAGCATTATTTGCACTATGCTTACTTGCACCGCAATTTCGCGGCGGTCGGACCCGGAGCAGGGGAGGCCGAGGTGTTCCACCATCTGATGCCGATCGATAACGACGAGGTACTCGGTTTGTTGTTCAATGACGAGCCGTTCCTATATCCTCAGCATTGGACGAAGCCTTTTCTGCGGAACGGCCCGGAAGGGGATTACGTTTGGTTTGACCCGTCTTACGTGGCGGAGGAGGAAGAGGACATGGCCGCCGCCATCCGTATCACCGAAGAGCTTGCCCGTTTTCGAGAGGAAGGCGATTACTCCGAGGAAGCGATCAAGCGGCTGTTCGAACGGACGAACGGCAAGCGCGAGCAGGATTCTTAAGTCGTTAAACCAGCCGCATCCGGCTTTTTGCCGGGTGCGGCTTCTTTTTTAGCTAACGGACCGGCTAATCGGAACGACTTCGATAAGAAGTTTTTCTTAAGCTGCCCTGCCGCCCTGCGCATATTTTCCCTGGGAGGAATCATCCTAACGTAGAGACTCACCAACGCACAAGCAAAGGGAGCGACGAGAAGATGATCACGAACACCTGGGTAGGAAAAACGGCTCTCATCGGAGCGGTAGGCGGACTACTGCTGCTGGGAGCTTGCGCGGGCAATAAGCCGCAGGCCAGCCCTCCGGGCGGAGGGCTGGAGGATCACCGACAGCATGCCTTGTACGACCGGGATTCGCGCAACAACGAGGACCCGTCGCTTGGAATCAAGCAAAGGTGGGCGGATGAACAGAAGGGGAATCGTCAAGCTCAGAGTCCCGAGGCCGCTGCCCCGCTGGATATGACAAACCGGCATCTGAGTAAAACGATGGCGTTCGACCCGGCCCTTGCGGAGCGGGTAAAGCAGGTTCCAGGTGTGAAGGAAGCGACCGTCCTGCTGACGGAAGTGAACGGTTACGTGGCGGTAGTGATGGACGGGCATGCGGCCGAGACGGAAGCCGATCCGGATATGATGAACTATCCGATTACATCCAAAGGCGGTATCGGCTTGTTCGGCACGGACAAAGGGGCGACCCGCGTTAACTGGACGGATCCGGGAGGACTGACGGACGGTAAAACGGCGGAAATTACGAAGGTGGTCGGCGATCGTGCGCATACCGGGCTGCAGCGGGTTTACGTTTCGGCAAATCCGAACTTTGTGCAGCGTATCCGGTTCTATGCCAAAGAAGAGCGGGAGCGCGGATCGTTCTCCGATTACTTCAACGAATTCAATACGATGGTTCAACGCGTGTTTCCAAACGATGTCAATACCCGCAAATAATACGGTCGACTAATGCGATGCGTCCACACCGTCATGCAAGGCGGTTCTTATGCTGCAGCGAACTTTCGAGCCCCATGCCATGAATCCAGGATAAACGGCTACGCCGTCCTTGTCTTACAAGGACCAGCGCGTTTACCAAGGTTGATGCGAAGCTATAAGTACGAAAACTTATAAATTCTTATCAACTCACAAAGAACTCCTTTGACAACAAAGGAGTTCTTTGCGATTATTGCCGTCGATTGTATCCTTACCTGCGATCATATTTCAAATTTATACCCGACGCCCCATACGGTCTTAATATATTTAGGCTCCTTCGGATCCGCTTCGATTTTCTTTCGGAGATTCGTGATATGAACATCAACGGAACGCTCCGTCACGAAGGAATCGATACCCCGGATTTTGTTCAGCAGTTCTTCCCTGGAGAACACCTTGCCCGGATGCAGCCAGAAATTTCGCATAATTTCAAACTCTGAGTAAGTCGTTTCGACCGGCTGACGGTGCACATAAATACATCGTTTCTCCAGGTCCAGATGAATATCCTTGGGGCCCTCCGCAGCCGGCTCCGACGATTTTGCAGCACCCTGCATAGCGGAGCGCCGAAGCAAAGCATTCGTCCGCGCAGCCAGCTCCCTCATGCTGAAAGGCTTGCATAAATAATCATCCGCGCCGATCGTCAGCGCGTTCACGCGTTCGGACACTTCATTCTTAGCGGACACGATCATGATCGGTACCGAGGAAAAGGATCGGAAGTACTTGCACAGCTCGATTCCGTTCGTATCCGGAAGCATGAGATCCAGAATGACGACATCCGGCTCCTGCTCGCCGAACATTTGCTTTCCCTGCTGACCGTCGGATGCGCACAAGACCGAATAATGTTCTTCCCCCAAATAAATGGATATCATATCCGCGATGCTTTGATCATCCTCAATCAGCAATACTTTCGACATGGTCTGACACCCCAAATGTTAGAAAAATGTTAGGAAATTTCATGGAAAATAAACCAGACCTTGCAACTTTTTAAATAGTTCGGATTCATAATGAATATTGAAACTGGGGATGATTCCCTTTTTAACGATCCGGGTATTTATAACTGTAACGGAAATTAGGCTGATGTACAAGTGATCGCATATCCCACTTAAGCACTATTTGTTCGTCATTAAGCACGAATGGGGGAAGTCAATATGCTTTTGAACGATAAACTGCAGAACCAAATTCGAGGATGCATCCAAGATCTGAACGATTTGGTCAACGATCAAGGCTATGCTCTAACAGACCCTCCCGTAATGAAAAAAAGTATGGAGCTCGACGAGCTGATCCTGCAGGCCATGCGGAGCCAATCGCTTCGCCGGAAAAACGCCGTTCCCCTCCATTAAAGAGCCATACCCATATACATAGCTTTCGCGGAAAATGGGCATACCTAAAGTCAGCCGCCGCTGCGGTATGATTCTCCAAAAGGGGTGTTCCGGCCGTGAACAGCTGCTACAAAGTCAGAGCTTGCTGCAGCACTTATGGCTGCGATTATGTCGCGCATAAGGATGTCATTAGGACGATCAACCATGAATCGTCCTTTTCTTTTTGTATGTACGCGAACAGCTTGACGGATCAGGAATTTGCGATGAAATGCCCGGAATGCGGCAAACGCATGTTTCTGTATCCCGTAACGCAATTGGCCGAAGTCCTGTATTACGAATAAGCGGGATTTCGGCCTTATTCAAAAAAAACCGCGGGCCGGTGATCAGACCCACGCTTCTCCCCAATTCTGAACCGCATCCATGACCGGCTGCAGCGCTTTCCCTTTGGCGGTCAGCTCGTATTCGATGCGAACCGGCGTTTCCGGATATACATGCCTTACTATCAAACCGCAGGCTTCAAGCTCCTTGAACCGTTCAGCCAGCATGCGGTCGCTCATACCGGGAATCATCTCGGATATATCCTTGAATCGGCGGGGTCCTTCCAGAAGTCCGCGAATGATCAATCCCGTCCAACGTTTCCCCAGTATTTCAAAGGCCGCCTCGAACTTCGGACACATTTGATGCAGATGGTCTGCCATGGCTATCACCTCTTCTGCCTTTATTTTAACATAAGTTACTTGTCAAAAGTAAGCTTTTTTGTTTCTATATACTTACAAATAGTAAGTTATAAACTATTATATAACTTGTTGATGTCTTGTTCAAGTCATACAGGCCTAAACTTCGATTTCGCTTCGTTACCGTATGGCTTTGTTCTTGAAAAATCCGCCGAAGTACAGTATAACTGCGATATACGTCAAAAAAGAGGAGAAATAGTTGTCTCATGCTAACGAATGATCATCATAGCGCAGAAGAGCAGCTGACCGCATTGCTGCCGGAGGCATTAGCCCGTATGGTGCTTGAAAGGCGAAGCCGTAGACTGGAGTCGCTGGAAGACGAAGCCTTCGCTTTGATCGGCAGCGGCGGTTATGTGGCTTCGGAAGCCGATGCCTTGGCGGATGCCGTGCTGGCTTTGTCTCTCGGTAAAAATGTGCTTCTGCAAGGACCTACCGGTTCGGGGAAAACAAAGTTGGCAGAGACGCTGTCTTGGCTGTTCGCCCAGCCGCTTTACGCCGTCAACTGCTCGGTCGATCTCGACGCCGAAGGGTTGGTGGGATTCAAAACGCTTGCGCTGAAAAACGGTCAATCCGTCATCGAATATATCCCCGGGCCGATCGTCAAGGCGATGAAGCAGGGTCATTTCTTATATATTGACGAGATCAATATGGCGAAGCCCGAGACGCTGCCGCTCATTAACGGCGTATTGGATCATCGCCGCACCTTGACGAACCCGTTTACCGGGGAGCGGGTCCAAGCGTCGGAAGGCTTTGGCGTCATCGCGGCCGTCAATATCGGCTATGTCGGCACCGTGCCGATGAATGAAGCGCTCCGGAACCGGTTCGTCGTCATCGAAGTCCCCTATCTTGGGGGAGCCCGGCTCCGGCAGCTGCTGTGGGAGCAATCCCGGCTCAAGGACGGGCTTTTGCTGGACCGGTTCGTACAGCTGTCCGCCGACCTTCAGGAGCAGATCAGGTCGGGCCAGCTGGCCGAAGAAGCGGGCTCCGTCCGGGCGCTGCTCGATGCCTGCGATTTGGCGGCTTATATGGAGCCGCTGAGGGCCATCCGCATGGCCATTACGGACAAGCTGGAGGACGAACGCGAGCGCGCGCTGGCGGCTAACCTGGCGGAAACGCTGTTCTAGCGCTTAAGGGAGGAATGGGCGGCGTGCGCTTTTTGGAAAATGAAGTGGATTCGCTTCAGCGGATGCAGCTGACCGATTTGGCAAGAGCCTTCAGCGGGGAACGCGAGTTGAAGCTGGAATTTTCTTATCTTGCTTATTATGACGCCAATGTGCCTGCCGTAGGCGTCAGCGCATTCTGGAAAGATTATGATCCGGAAACCGCCATGAGCGGCATGAAGGCGGACATCTACCTCCGTACGCTGGGCAGCGCCTGGTATTCGGACGCCGAGGCCATCCGGACTTATTTGGCATGGACGGACAAGGAAGCCCCGCAGCCGGAGCTTGCCAAACAATGGTTTGCGCTGGGAGAGGAATATCGGCTAGAATACATTTGTACGCGGCGCAGACCCGGCATGCTCCGGGCTTTTGAAGTGCGCCGCAGGCGGTACGGAGTGTATTATGCCGCGAAAGCCGCAATGCACGGGGGACGGCAAGAACGGGCGGACGCGCTGCTCTGCGCGCTGGCGGCCTACTGCTGCGCGCTTCCCGGGGGAGAAGGGCTGCAGGAAGCGGAAGCCACGCTCGAGTCGGCTTGTCTTGCGGCTGGCCTGCAGCAGGAGAAAACGGAGCGGGTGAAGGCGTTTCCGGGCCTCGTACAGAGGCTTGAAACGACAGCGGAAGCGGCCGAGCTGTGCCGGGCATGGCTAACGGGATGGGATCAGGCAGACCTTAGCGATTGCCGAAGCGTTTATTTCGCCATCGGCCCCGGCTCCGGTTCGGGTGAAGCGTTTCCTTTATCTTATATCGGCGAATTGAAAAGGACGCGCAAGCATAAGCCGAAGGGCTCAAGGGAGGAATCGCCGGCGGAGGAACGGCCGGAGCAGGGCGAGCGCCTTCCTGCCTGGCACCGGGACACCGAGAAGCGGGAAGACAGCCTCCTGCGCTTCGACATTGAGCAGGGCGGCGTCAGCTCCCGCATCGGAGACCACGTGCGGGAGGGAGATGCGGGCGATCAGGCGCTCGGGATCGTCCAAGGCGCTTCGGGAGCGGCAGACCGTCAGGAACAAGGGGACGCGGACGAGCGGCGCCAGCGTCTCGGCAGCCCGCCCGGCGGGCATGGCGGCTCTGCCGGATCTCCGCTGCATCGCAAGGTGCATGCGGAGTGGCGGGAAGCGAAGCCCGCCGAAGACGCGGACGAGCTGGCGCGTTACCGCGCTCTCGTCCGGGCGGCCGCTCCGATGGTGAAGCCGCTGCAGCGGACGATCCGTCTGACGCTCGAGCAGCGGCGGACGGAAGCCCGCAGCGGCCTGCCCGCGGGCCGGCTCGGACGCAAGCTGTACCAGGCGGCCTGGGAGCCGCTGCCCCGCGTATTCGAGAAGAAACGCGAGCCGGAGCGGGAGCCCGATGCGGCGATCGCCCTGCTGATCGACTGCTCGGCATCGATGTACGACAAGATGGAGCAGGTGCATCTCGGCGTTACATTGTTTCACGAGACGCTGAGATCGCTCCGCGTGCCGCATGAAATTGTCGGCTTCTGGGAGGACGCCGACCAGGTTACGTCAGAAGCCGTGCCGAATGTGTTTCATGTCGTCACGGATTACAGCCGCTGCTTCTCCGGGCGAATCGGACCCGCCATTCTCCGGCTTCAGCCCGAGCAGGACAACCGGGACGGGTACGCGATCTCAGAGATGGCCTCGCGGCTCCTGCGCCGACCCGAACGGCAGAAGGTACTGCTCGTTTTCACCGACGGGGAACCTTCGGCCTCGGATTATCATGAAGAGGGCATCGTCGATACGTCCGAAGCCGTGCTGAGCGCACGGCGCAAGGGAATCGACGTGATCAGCCTGTTCCTCGGCAGTGGCGGACCTATCCGCGATACGGACAGCATCGCCATGCGCAACCTGTACGGCCGCGGCACGGTACTTGTACCTGAGGTGTCAGAGCTAGGCCCGCAGCTGGCGCCGATCTTGAGGCGGCTGCTGCTGAAGCGGCTGCAGCGTTAGTTATTTTTTACTTTTAGGGGGAGAATAGGATATGTACGGTTCGCCATTATCGGCTCAGGCCAAAAAAATGATGCTGCTCGGCTCGGGAGAGCTGGGCAAGGAAGTGGTCATCGAAGCACAGCGGCTCGGGGTCGAGACGATCGCCGTTGACCGGTATGCGGATGCGCCGGCCATGCAGGTGGCTCATCGCTCCTATGTCATCAACATGCTGGACGGCATGGCATTGCGCAGTCTGATCGAGCAGGAGAAGCCGGATCTGATCGTGCCGGAGATCGAAGCGATCGCAACTCAGACGCTGGTTGAGCTCGAGCAGGAGGGCTATCGCGTCGTGCCGACTGCAACCGCGGCAAGGCTGACGATGGACCGCGAGGGAATCCGCCGGCTGGCGGCGGAGACGCTCGGCCTTCCGACGGCGAAGTACGCTTTTGCCGACAGCTTGGAAGAGCTTCGGCGCGCCGTTGCCGAGATCGGTACGCCCTGCGTAATCAAGCCGATCATGAGCTCCTCCGGCAAAGGCCAGAGCGTCTGCCGGACCCCGGAGGAGGTAGAGTCCTCTTGGAATACGGCGCTGGAAGGCGGCCGCGCCAAACAAACCCGCGTTATCGTCGAAGAATTCATCCGCTTCGATTCGGAGATTACGCTGCTGACGGTGCGTTCCGTTACGGGAACGAGCTATTGCGCGCCGATCGGCCATATCCAGAAGGACGGCGATTATATCGAATCCTGGCAGCCGCATCAGATGAGCGAGCGGCAGCTGGAGGAGGCCCGCCGCATCGCGGGCGCAATCACCGAAGCGCTCGGCGGAGCCGGCATATATGGCGTGGAGTTGTTCTTGGCGCCGGACAAGGTCATCTTTAGCGAAGTCAGCCCGCGTCCGCACGATACCGGCATGGTAACGATGGCTTCGCAGGATTTGTCCGAATTCGCGCTGCATGTGAGGGCGATCCTTGGCTTCCCGATTCCTTCCATACGTCTCTTGACCCCGGCCGCATCTTATACGCTGAAGGCGGACCGCGAGACGCCGCATTTCCGGATCGGAGGAATCAACGAGGCCTTGGCGCTGCCCCAAACCCAAGTACGGGTATTCGGAAAGCCGGAGACCAAAATCGGCCGCCGGATGGCCGTTGCTTTGAGCTCGGCCGATACGGTGGAGGAAGCGAGAGCGCTGGTGCGTAAGGCCGCTTCGTCGCTATATATCGAGTACGGACAATAACAAGAGTATAAACGGACAGCAGGAGGCTTCTTGATATGGAACCGAAACCGGTTAGCGCGTCGCGCAGCATTATGACCGATATTATTTTTCCTTCGGATACGAATTACCATGGAACGTTGTTCGGCGGGGTTGTCATGAAATATGTCGACAAAATAGCGACCATCGCTTCGATGCGCCACTCCCGCAAGGGCGTCGTCACGGCATCCAGCGACAGTCTGGACTTCCTTGCTCCCGTTAAAGTCGGGGAAGCGCTGCTGCTGGAGGCGTTCGTATCCTGGACGCATCGCAGCTCCATGGAGGTCTATGTAAAGGTGGAGTCGGAGAATTTGTCCACCGGCGAACGAAAAACGACGGCGACCTCCTTCCTGACCTTTGTCGCGCTGGACGAGGATGGGAAGCCGACGCCGGTACCTCCTGTATTTCCGGAGACGCCTGAGGAGAGGGCGCTATTCGATACCGCGGAGGAACGTTATGAAGCCCGCAAGAAACGAAAGGCGCATCGAAACGGCTAAGTTCCCATGTTCATGGGAAACTACCAGGTTGGGCTGTGAAGGCCGGTCTTGACGCTCCGCCGGCCGGCTTGCCGGATAAGGTCCGGTTCGCTGTCCGGCGGACGCTTCGATAAAGGCTGCATCTCCGGCAGCAAAAGGAAACCTGCTTGACGGCGATTACTAAAAAACGATATCATTCTATATACAGTACGTCCGCAATACCATCACCAGAAAAGAGGTGCACACCATGGCATATCAACCTCAGGTCATCGATGCCAAGATCGTGAGCCACAATCCGAAGAACGGATTGTTTGAAATTGTAGCCCAGCTTAAAGATCGTACGGTATGCCGGGTCATTTATGAAACGGATGCGTCCGGAAAGCCGGTGCCGACCCACATTAACCGTCTGCTGAAGGAGCCTTGCCCGATTTGCCGGAAAGATTTCCTATGCAATTGCATGACGAAATTCAAAGACGATATTTCCGCTCAGGCTCTGGATAAAGCCGGAGCGCCGACGGCGTAGCGACAAAATACATACCGCAGCTTCAAAAACCCGTGGACATCCGAAGCCCGCGGGTTTTTGCACATTGCGGCAGAGCGGCAGGGGATTAACGACGCAATGATACGTATGTTCATGTTTCTGGGACTAACATGGATCACGGCGCTGGCGGGTTCTTTAACCTTCCTCTATGCGCGTTCGGAAAGCCAGCTGCGGCAGGAAGCGGAACGTCAAGGCAGGATATGGCAAGCTTACACCGTCAAGCAAGTGGAGCAGACCGTCGCCGAACTCGACCGGATCGTGCGCGCGCTTTCCGGAGATTATGCCGTTCGGCGCTACGCGGAAAGCGGCTTTGCCCGCGAGGGCGGAGAAGCAGCGTCCATGAAAGAGCACGTTGAAACGCTTATAAAGCAGCAGACAAGCCAGTTTCCCTTTATCAACGAACTTTGTTTAAGCCACATCTCTACGAAATCAGCCATCTGCAACAAGCCGTCCCCGGACAGCCGTCCGCTTAGCTTCTTCAGCCTTCCTGCTCTCTCTCGTTCGGACAGGGGAGTGCTGATGCTGGCGGCCATGCCGGGGGATGGAACGCAGAGCCCACAGGAGCTCGTCTACGCTGCGCCGCTGCTCGACCGGAGCAATAATGTAATTGCCGGCGTCGTATCGGTTTCGTTGAATCCTTCGTATTGGTTGAAGGAAGCGTTTCCAACGGATCCGCACTTGCGCTTTGATTTGACGGATTCGAACGGTGCGGTCATTTATAGGCATGACGGGGGTCAAGAGAGGACAAACGGCTTGCCGAACGTAGAATCTGCGGCGAATGGCGGTTCGGACAATGGAAAGATCGCGCTAGTGACGCAGCTCGGACTTTCGCAGGCCGCATGGACGCTGACAGCGGAGGTTGAGCCGGTAAACCCGCTGGCCGATCGCCGGAATGTGCTTTGGACCTCCCTCATTGCATTGCTCATGTCTTCTCTGGTGGCCGCCTCGGGGGCGCTGCTGTACAGACGGACCTTTGCCGCTCCCCTCGGCAAGCTGCGCGCACTGATGAAACGGGCGGAGTCCGGGGATTGGAATGCGTATTGGGTCGGTAAGAGCATTGTGGAGGTGGAGGCGCTGGCGGAAAGCTACAATCAAATGCTAAACCGGCTTGAGGAGCTGATCCGTCAGGTCAAACGTGAGGAAGCGCTCAAGAAGGAAGCGGAGTTGGAAGCGCTTCGATACCAGCTGAATCCGCATTTCTTGTACAATACGCTGAATACGATCAAATGGGTGGCCAAGCTCAACCGGACGCCGCTCATCGCAGAAGCGGTTACGGCGCTCGTAAGGCTGCTGCAAGCGAGTCTCGGCAAGAAAGGGGATTTCATCGAGGTTCGCGAGGAGATCGGTCTTCTTCAGGATTATATGGAGATTCAACGGTTTCGTTACGGCGATAAAATCGTCTTGAAATGCGAGATGGAACCGGAAGCGGGACGCTGTCTTCTCCCTTGTCTGCTCCTTCAGCCGCTGGTAGAGAACGCCATCGTACACGGGATTGAACCGGCCAAGCGGGAGGGGATCATTTCGGTTCGGATCGGGCTTGATATGCCGCGGCAACTGCTCTTGTGCCACGTCGAGGATAACGGATTAGGGATGGCGCCCGAGCGGCAAGGAGATGAGGCGTCCGAAGGCAGCCGGATGCGGGAACGGATGAGCGGCATCGGGCTGAAGCATATCCGGGAGAAAATTCGGCTGTATTACGGTCCCGGTTACAATATGCATATGGCCAGCAAGCCGGGAGAAGGCACAACGGTACGCTTAACCCTGCCGATGCATATGAACGGAGGTTGAGAGGATGAAAGTGCTTGTAGTGGACGACGAGCCCATCATTCGCCGAGTGCTTCGGACGATGATCGATTGGGCTGCGATCGGCCTGGAATGGTACGGCGAAGCGGAAGACGGCGTGGAAGCGATGGAAGCGATACGCGCCGGAGGCGTCGATATCGTAATTACGGATATCTTGATGCCGCGCATGGACGGGCTGGAGCTGGTGCGCAGGCTGCAGGGCGAGGCGCCGGAAACCGCCGTCGTCGTGCTCAGCTGCTTGGACGACTTTCAATATGTCAAGGAAGCGATGAAGCTGGGTGCCCGCGATTATGTGCTGAAGCCGACGATGGAGCCTGAGGAGCTCGGCCGAATTTTGCTCGAGACGAAAGCTTCGCTTCTATCGCAGCGTAGGGAGAAGCGGGAGAGGCAAGTCTGGCAGCAGCAGCTCGAGCAGTCCAAGCCTATGCAGCTCGGACTTAAGCTGCGCGGCATGCTCGAATCGGGAGAGCCGCTGCCGGACGAGGAAGGAATCTCTGGTGTGAGCGAAGGGTCCTGCTGCTGTAGTCTTATGATCTATTTCGGCACGGAGCTCCGGCATGATCCGGCGGAGGAAGGCTGGCCGGGCTCCGTATTGTGGCTGTGGCGGAGCTCAAGAAAGCTGCTGCTGCTCTACCATGAGGCCCCTGACAGCTTATGCGCCGAGCCAAACTCGGGAGACGGGCGGATATTCGAACCCGAGCCGATTGAACGGGTCCGTCTTCGGCTTTCCCGTGTTGGCTTGACGGAAGGTACGGATTACTGGTTGCATGCGCAAACCAGCATCCGGTGCATGGCGGAATTAAGATCGTCTTTAGAGCGGCATGAGGAAGAATGGAGCCGTTATTTCTACGGTTCGGCATTCCTCAAGGACGACATGCGGCAATCGCCGGCGTGGCCTTCCGAAGCCAAGCATCATTTACTGCAGGCTGCAGCGGGGGGCAACCGCGAAGGGATGACTTACGGCGCGCGGGAGGTTACCCGGGTGCTCCAAGAGTCGAGACCGCAGCCGGAGGAGGCCGTCGCCTATTTGCAGGAGCTGCTCCGGCTGGCTGCGGCCATGATGAGACAGCGTCACGAAGGCGCCTTGCTGGACGAATTCGAACGGTATGTACTCTCGCCGGGCACCACGGAACGGCAGCTGGAATTCCAGTCGCTCTCCACCTGGTTCCATGAAGCGTTCGAGCGGCTGGCAGGCCTGCCAGCTGCAGACACCGGGGGAGGAACGGGACAACGCAGCCCTTTTGTCCGGAAAGCGTGGGACTACATGCAGGAAAACTATCATTTGCCGATCAGCACGATCGATATCGCGGAGCATGTCCGTCTCAGCCGCAGCTATATCAGCGATTTGTACAGCAAGGAGACGGGAGAATCATTGTCCGAGGCGTTGACGCGCATCCGTATGCAAGCGGCCAAAAGGCTGCTTCGGGGCTCCGGGAGCAAGGTTTACGAGATTGCCGGGGCGGTCGGCTTCAGCGACGCCAAAGCGTTTGCCAAAACGTTCAAGCGGCTTGAGGGATGTACTCCGAAGGAGTATGCAGAATCCCTAAGCGGTAGCAGCATTATCTAAAGAATTGCTAAAATTAGCCTGTTTTGTGGTACGCTTCACAGATATTCGATTGAAATTGCTCTATGATCGTAATTACGATTGGAGAGCGATGAAATCAAATCCGTATCTGGGCACTTGGATTTGACGGAGCGAGTAGTGCAACCGAACCACGGGAGTTTTGCGCCGAATGCCGAGGGGAGAGCTAACACTACCATGCTCAGGGTAAGCTGTGAAGAGATCATTATAAGCTTGGGAATCGATCCCAGCAAATTCGAGGAATGGAAGAAGAAGCATTTGAAACGGGACGAAGTTACTCCGGAGTCTCCTCCGTCTGGGGATCAGGAGCAGCCGATCTTGCGAACGCCGCCTTTAGATGAGCCTTTGATTTGACTTCGTTGTCACAGGGTAATTGGATAATCTAACAAACGGACACCTTTTTCGAACAAAAAGGTGTCTATTATTATTTGTGGAAAAAGATTACATTTAATAGAGAACGCTTACATAACAGAAAGGCGGATGAGGCTTATGCTGGAAATGCCCTCGCGTATGGCGGAAGAGCCGGAGCCGATTATCCAGGCTAGGGGCATCACCCGGACCTTCGGCAAGGGAAGCGGAGCGGTACACGCTCTGCGCGGTGCGGACCTGTCTATCGCTTCCGGAAGACTGGTAGCCTTGAAGGGCAGATCCGGCTCCGGCAAGACGACGCTGCTCAACATGCTGGGTTCGCTGGATCGGCCGACGGAAGGGGCGATTTATTTTAAAGGAAAGGACATTACGAGCTGGACCGACCGGCAGCGCAACGAGCTGAGACGGAAAGACTTGGGACTGATCTTTCAATCCTTCGCCCTTGTGCCGTTCATGTCCGCTTACGAGAATGTGGAATTCGGACTGCGCATCGCCGGAATACCGGCTAGCGAACGCCGTCAGGCGGCGGAGCAGGCGCTGGAGTTCGTCGGCTTGAAGGCGCGGATGAAGCATAGACCGTTCGAGATGTCAGGCGGCGAGCAGCAGCGTACGGCGATTGCGCGGGCGATTGCGCACCGGCCTTCGCTTTTGCTGGCGGACGAGCCTACGGCCGAGCTCGACAGCCGAATGGGGCTGCAGGTGATGAAGGTGTTTAAGGATCTGGTGCAAGGTGAAGGGATGACGATTATTTTGACGACGCACGATCCGGCGATTATGGAAATTGTCGATCAGGTGTTTGCATTGGAGGATGGTCGCATTGTGGAAGAAGAGTAATTCGAATTTGTTGTGGAAGCCATGGGCTTGGCTCGCGGCCGCAGCCTTGCTTCTGCCGGGATGCGGACTGCTGCCCAAGGAGGAAGAGGCGCTGAAGCCTCCGCTCGTGAAGCCGGTGAAGGAGAATTTCGAGCTGTACGAGGTCAAGCGGGGCACGATTTCGAAGCAAGTCAGCGGCGTCGGGACGTTTGCTTCGGACCGGCTGCAGTACCTTTATTTCTCCGATTCCGGAGGGAGATTGGCTTCGATGAACGTATCCCTCGGCTCCGCAGTGAAGGAAGGGGACGTCATCGCAGAGATTGATACGGGCGATCTGCAGAGCCGCATCCGGCAGCAGCAAATCGCGCTGGAGAAGTCGCAGATTATTCTGGAGCAAACCAAGGATGAGAAGCGAGGGGACGCGATGGCGATCCGGCTCAAAGTCCTTGACGCGGAGAAGGAGCAGGTGGCGCTCGATCAGCTTCGGCTGCAGCAGGACAAATCCAAGCTGATCTCAACGGTAAACGGCATTGTCACCTACATCGATCCCATTAAGCAGGGCGATCTAGTCGTTGCTTACAAGCAGCTCGTGACAGTATCGGATCCGAAGACAATGAAGCTTGTTTATGAGTTCGGCAACATCAATGATCTGACTGGCATTCAAATCGGGATGGAAGTGGACGTGAAGTTCAAGAACAAGCCTCTGAAGGGCAAGGTGGTGCAGATACCGTCGACGGCCCCGCAATCCGATGTGAAGGCGATTGCCGATAAGAATGCGAAATCGGTCGTCATCAGCGTGACCGACCTTCCCCCGGAGGTGACGATCGGCAACAATGCGGACATTACGATCGTGACGGAAAAGCGCGAGAACGTGCTGGTTATCCCTAAAGTTGGTCTGAGATCGTACCTCGGGCGCGATTACGTCCAGGTGCTCGAAGGGGAAAGCCGGAAGGAGATCGACGTGGAGAAAGGTATCGTATCCGCGACCGAAGTGGAGATCCGCAAGGGACTTAAGGAAGGCCAGAAGGTGATTTTGAACAATTGAGGTGACGCTTCGTGGCGTTATGGATCATGATGATACGCAAAATGGCCAAAAATAAATGGCTCGAGCTCAGCTTGCTGCTTGGACTCGTCATTTCGGTGGGACTCAGCAGCAGCATGCCGATCTATACGAGTGCCATTTTGCAAAGACTGCTCATCAAGGATTTGGAAATCCTGCAGACGAATACGCTTCAATATTCCGGCATTTTCTGGACTTCGGTGTATGCTTCCGACCAGGACCCGGCGAATACGGTGAAGAAGCTTCGTCAATCGGACACGTATATGACGGAGAAGGCTCAGCCGGGGTTCCAGCTCCCGATCAAAACCTTCGTCACGGAAAGGTCAACGGACCGATACAAAATGGTGCCTGCCGATCCGTCCAGAATCGATCCGGGCGTAAACCGTTCCGTTGACGTGGTTTCACTGAGCGGCATGGAGGAGCACGCCGTGCTGAAGGACGGGGTATGGCCCAAGAATCAGTCCGATCCAGGAGTATACGAAGTGCTGGTGGTCGAGGATGCGTTGTCCAACCTCAAGCTTGTGGTCGGCAACGAATTCATCGTTTCTGACGAGGAGCAGCTGAAGCAGCCAGTCCGGTTCAAGGTGGTCGGCGTAATCGACCGCAAATCGTATGATGATTTGTATTGGTACAATTATTTGTCCAGCTACCGCAGCAGCTTCCTTATTCCCTATGATATCTTCGACAAAGACTTCATGGAAGACGGCGTTCTGCGCGTTCGTTCCACCGTATGGTATACGGCGTTCGATTATACCCAGATGTCGCTCGATTCGATTAGCCGGTTCATCACCTCCTACCAGCGGACGGAGGGCTTTCTGGGAGAGCTGTTCGAGAATACGTCGATGAAGGCCCCGGCGATGCAAACGCTCGGCGGTTACTATGCGAAGGAAGCCAAGCTGCGATTAATGCTCTGGTCGCTCAACGTTCCGGTCATGATCATGCTGGCCTACTATCTCTTCATGGTGTCGAATCTGATTACAGAGCGGCAAAAGACGGAGATTGCAGTACTTCGAAGCCGGGGCGCAAGCCGGCTGCAGATCGTGCTGAGCTATTTGATGGAGGGATTCCTCCTCGGCATAGCGGCTCTTGCCGCAGGTCCGTTCCTCGGGCTCATGCTGACGAAAATGCTGGGGTCTTCGAACGGGTTTCTGGAGTTCGTCCAGCGATCGGCGCTCAAGGTCCAGCTAAGCGGCGAAGCATACCAATACGGTCTGATAGCCGTCATTTGCTCGATGGTTACGACGATACTGCCGGTCCTGTTCGCGACGCGAACCACCATAGTCGGCCATAAGCAGCAGATGGCCCGCCAGCACAAGCCTTCGTTCTGGCACAAATATTACGTTGACATCGTGCTCGTCGGCATTTCGCTTTATGGGCTGCAGTCGTTCCGCCGCCGCATGGCCGATCTGCAATCGCTGGGTCTTGACGCATCCGACCTGCAGATCGATCCGCTGCTGTTTCTGGTACCGGCACTCTTCGTGCTGGGCTGCGCCTTTTTAATCCTGCGCATTTATCCGCTGCTCGTCCGGCTGATCTATGCAGCCGGGCGAAGGTGGTGGCCGCCGTCGTTATATTCGACCTTGCTTCAGGTAGGACGGTCTGCCTCCCAATATCAAGCGATTATGGTCTTCCTCAGCGTCACGCTCGCTACCGGCATGTTCAGTGCCAGCGCCGCCAGGACAATCAATAAGAACGCAATGGAGAAAATCATGTATACCAACGGCGCGGACATTGCGATGCAAATCAAATGGGAGGACGACGCCCCGCCTCCCGGCATGGGGGATGAAGGCGACGGCGCCGCCGCCGACGGCGGAGATTCGCCTGCTCCAAGCGTGCTCCCCGCGCCCAAGAAGAAGGTACAGTTCTCGGAGCCGCCGTTTCTTCCCTTGACGCAGCTGCCGGGTGTCGAGCAGGCGGCCAAGGTGTTTCTTAAGAAGGATGCTGCCTTTAGCATCGGCAAGGACAGCGGGAACGCACTGCTGATGGGGATCGACACGGATGCCTTCGGGCAAACGGCCTGGCTGAGAAACGGTCTTCTCGACCATCATTTCAATGAATATTTAAATTTGCTGGGCAGCAATCCTTCGGCCGTTTTGATTTCCCGGACTTTGGCGGATCAGTATCACTTGAAGCCCGGCGATCATATTAATACCGGCTGGAGGGGCGTACAGAGCGCCATGTTCAACATTTACGGCATTGTCGATTATTGGCCTTCCTGGAATCCGAACCCGAACTTCAGCGATAAGTCCGCTGTCAGCTCGCCGACCGGCGGGGCGGCCGGGAAGAACGGCAAGGTAAGCAAGGTGAAATATCCGATGCTGATCGTAGGAAATTTGCCCTACATTCAGAACAATCTCGCTTTGGAGCCTTACGACGTGTGGATGAAGCTGAAGCCGGAAGCGACAAGCCAGCAGCTATATCAAGCGTTGGAGGACAAGCAAATTCCGGTGACCAAGCTGGACGACGCCAAACAAATGCTGATCCGGGCGAAAAACGATCCGTTCCTTATGGCCATCAACGGCGTCATGACGCTTGGGTTTCTGATCTCCATCACGATCAGCTTCTGCGGTTTCCTGCTGTATTGGATCCTATCGCTGTCCGGGCGAGTGCTCCAATTCGGCATCCTGCGGGCGATGGGCATTTCGTTCCGGCAGCTGCTCTCCATGCTCATCGGCGAGCAGCTGATGACGTCAGGGGCCGCTATTGCGATGGGCGTCTTGCTTGGGGGAACGGCAAGCCGCTTATTCGTTCCGATGTTCCAGCTTTCTCTGCAATCCCAGTCGCAGGTGCCGCCATTTCAGGTAACGTTCGATCCGAGAGACCAGCTTCAGTTGTTTATCATCGTCGGGTTCATGCTGCTTCTCGGACTGTTCATTCTGGGCTCGATGCTTTCGCGGATTAAAATTCATCAGGCCGTAAAGCTTGGAGAGGACTAAGGAGGACCAGCGGTGATTCATTGCGATAACCTGGTGAAAATTTATAAAGTCGCCGACCTTGAGGTCGTAGCGCTTCAGGGTCTCGACCTGCGCGTGGAGCCGGGCGAGCTGATGGCCATCATCGGCAACAGCGGCAGCGGCAAATCGACGCTCTTGAATATGCTGGGAGGGCTGGATCGACCTTCGGCCGGGCAGCTGTTCGTCGACGGGAAGGATCTGTTGAAATTTTCCGAGAAAGATATCGTTCATTATAAACGGGAAACCGTCGGCTTCGTATGGCAGAACAATGCCCGCAACCTGATTCCTTATTTGACCGCCCTGGAGAATGTCGAGCTGCCGATTCTGCTTAAGGGCAAGCGGCGCCGGGAACGCGCACTGGAGCTGCTCGAGGCGGTCGGGCTCAGCCACCGGAAGGGCAACAAGCTGAGCCAGCTGTCGGGCGGCGAGCAGCAGCGGGTCGCGATTGCGATCGCGTTATCCAACCAGCCGAAGCTTCTGCTGGCGGACGAGCCGACAGGCTCTGTCGATACGCGCATGGCGAATCAGATTCTCGATCTGTTCCGGGAGCTAAACCGGACGCTCGGTCTGACTGTCGTTATCGTCACTCACGATCCGCTTCTGGCGAAGAAGGTCGACCGTGTCGTAGCGATTCGAGACGGCAAGACGTCTTCCGAAATTATCCGGCGCAAATCGTACGCCGACGAGCTGGCGGAGCTGGAGAACGGGCTGCAGGAGGAAAACGAGTCCCATGTGGAATATGCGGTATTGGATAAAGCGGGACGGCTGCAAATCCCGTCGGAGATGCTGCAGTCGATCGGTTTGCGGGATTCGAACAAATTGAAAGTGCAGCTGGAGGACGGCCGGATCGTTCTGCTTCCTCCGGACCAGAAGGAGGAAGGTTGATATGACACTTAGAAAGCATATCCGATGCGCTTTGCTCGGGCTGCTCGCGCTGGCCCCGATCGCCGCATCGCTTCCGGCACCCCCGGCTTGGGCGCTGGAAGAAGCATATCAGCGGGATCGGCTCGCTCAGGAGCAGCGGCTTGCTCCGGTCACAACGGAGGAAGAGCTGATCTTCGATTTGAAGAATGCCGTTATTCTCCCGTCGGAGAACGGGCCGATATTGTATTTTACGATGACGGTTGAGAATAACAGCGGAAGGCAGAAGTCGTTCCTCGATTACTGGATTCGCATCAAAAGCTCGGCAGGCACCGAGTTCAAAGCGGAGCTGCTGCCGCAGGACAAGCTTAAGAAGGAGCTTCCCGCAGGTCAACGCATGGATTTTTCGTTCTATGCCCCCATCAACGATGCCGTAGAGCTCAGCGATTTGATTTTTACAATCATCCGTTGGAATTACAGCAGCCGGTCGTTGGAATCGCGGGTGGGTGACATCCGGTTTCCTGACGATGCGGCGACGGTGCTGCGGGGAGCGGGAGGCAGCCAGACGTTAAGCTTCGGCAGCTTCCAGGTAGATGCCGAAGTGACGCGGCTGAACATTCAGCCCAAGGAAACCTATGTTACGCCCAAGCTCACGTTGAAGCTGACAAACAAAGGACAATCCAGCTTGAAGCTGCCCGGACTGCAGTTCGCCCTAAGGACACCCGGCGGAGCACAGTATCCGCTGGAACCGGCAGCCGTTGCCGACAAGGTGCTGCTGACGCCGGGGGTGCCGGTCGATCTGCAGCTGAAAGGAGCCATGATTCCGTCTTCAGCCGCCTCGGGACAAGAGGTTTGGGACGTCATAATATCCCAGACGGTAACGCTAAACAGCGACCAGAAGCTGAATTATCCGATAGCGGCATTGAAAGTGCCGTTATCGGCTCCAAACGCCACTCCGCCAGGTTACACCGCAGAGTACACGAATGCTGACGGAACTTACCGGCTCCAGGCGGACAAGCTCAGCCGAATGCCTTGGGACGACCAGGATGTGCTGGCGGCGGATTTGTCGCTGACTCACGGCGAGGCGAACGCGATGCCCTTTCCCGAGTTGAAGGCATACTTCATGCTGGACGAAGGCGCCAAGGTGGAGGCTAAGATCATCCGGACCGATCGTGCGGTCGGGCTGCCGGCGGGAACGGCTGTGCATACGATGCTGGCGGCCAAAATTCCATATTTGTACCCCTTCGATTCGGTAAAATTGGTCGTTCAGGAGAAAACCGGCGACCAATCCTCGCAGGATATGGCGCAGTTCGAGCTGCCTCTCGGCAGCGCAACCCTTCCGTCCGTCGCGCTCGGAGGGAGGCAGCCCATCTCGGGAGCGGGGCGCAAAGCCAGCTTCGCTCCGAGGGCGGTCCATACCTACATTGACGACAACTCGAAGCTGTTCGAGGTTCAGCTGGAAAGCCGGAACGAAGAGAAGCGATCCGCCGCCGTCCCTAAGCTTACGGCATTCGTGAAGACGCCGGACGATCAGCTGTTCCCGACCAAGCTTCGCGAGGTGAAACAGCGTCTGAACCCTTCGGGTAAAGCGCTGCAATCGTTTACCGCCAAGCTTCCGATGGATATGGATACCTCCGGTTTGAAGCTGGTCATTGGCGAATCCACCACCGATCAGCATTGGACGGGACCCGATGAGAAGCCGGACGGCTTCCTGAATGCGGTGGAGATGGCGCTCCCTGCGGAAGCGACTGAGGTAAAGCCCAGCCTGAAGAACGTTGCTTTCTTTCCTTACCAGATTTCGCTCGGCCATGTGCAAACCTGGCTCGACAGAAAGGAGCTACGGGTCCTTTTCCGCTACAAGCTGGAGAAGGACAGCTATTTTGAGACGAATACGGACGGCACGAAGCTGGTCATCGAATTCGAGGACATCAAAGGCAATGTAAAGCTGAGCCAAAGCTTTTTCCTGGAGACCGCGCCTTCCACGGACGACAAGAAGCTGGAACTCGGGGAGCATGATACGAAGCTCACTTGGGCGGACCCCGATCTGGTATTCCTGGTCGAACAGCTGAAGCAATACAAGCTGTCGGTATACAGCGAGCTTCAGGGTAAGCGCAAGCTGCTTGCTTCGCAGAAGGTCGATTGGTTTACGATATTGGATTAAGCCAGGTTTTTGCTCCCGGAACATGATTCCGGGAGTATTTTTTCTTTTGGAGTACGGTGTGATAGAATGGAAGAATGAGCCTTGAGGCGAAGGAGCGTGGCAAACGATGCGCATCGGAGTAGTTTCCGATACTCATATGTATTCACGGGCGAAGGCGCTGCCTGCTGCTTTGGTCCGCGGGCTCGTCGGGGTTGATTTGATCCTGCACGCCGGGGATTGGGTGGACGAAGAGGTGGTTGACTTGTTCCTCGCTATTGCGCCGGTTGAGGCGATTGCAGGCAATAATGACGGCCCTTCCTTAGTCAGACGATTCGGCCGCAGGAAGGAACTGACGCTGGGCGGAAAAAAGATCGGAATGGTGCACGGAGACGGAGGACGTCAAACGGCGGAAACCGCTTTTCACAGCTTTAAAGCGGCGCCGGTTGATTTAATCGTGTTCGGACACTCGCATATTCCGTATTTGGAGCGGCGCGGCGGCGTACTGCTGTTTAATCCCGGTTCGCCTACCGACAAGCGGCGGCAGCCCAAGTATTCGTTCGGTATAGTGACGTTAGGGGAAACGATAACGGCCGAGCATCACTATTACGATAGCAAAGAGGCGTGACCGGCGGATGGCCGGCCGCATGTTCATGATGAGGAGGAATCGATATGAGCCAGTGGAAAGAAATTACGACGAATGAAGAATGGAATGACTTAATGTCCGGCTCTCAGGAGAAGCCGGTTGTGATCCTCAAGCATAGCACCGCTTGCCCTGTCAGCTTCAATGCGCTGAAGGAATATGATGCGTACCTCGGGAAAAACCCGAATCCGAATGTCGATTATGCCTTGGTGAAGGTGATCGAATCGCGTCCGGTCTCGAATCAGATCGCTGAGGATACCGGCGTGAAGCATGCTTCTCCGCAAATTTTATATATCAAAGATAAAGAAACGATCTGGAATACGTCCCACTGGGCCATTACCGAAGAGCACATCACGGCGGTATTGGACTAAAATCCGAATTTGCGTTGGAAGGAAGGGGAGTCCTCCATGAGTGTCCAGCCATTCCCGTTTTTTTCCGGTGCCTTGTTCGCCCGGAAAGTATGCCATGTTTATTTACCCCCCAGCTATCACGCGTCGGAGGACCGGAGGTACCCGGTCATTTATTTGCTTCATGGCTTGTACGGCTCCGAGGCGCATTGGCTCTTGAAAGGACAGGCGGAGGCCACGCTCTACCGGATGATGCGTTCCGGCAGCCTGCGCGAGAGCATCATCGTCATGCCGAGCGACGGGGGCTACGGGCACGGGACGTTCTATGTAAACTGGTACGACGGCTCGGGCCGGTTCGAGGACTATATTCTATACGATCTGATTCCGGCCATCGACCGGGAATTCCGGACGATAGCTTCCGCCGAGCACCGCGCGGTGTGCGGTTTGTCCATGGGAGGCTATGGGGCGTTTGTGCTGTCGCTGCGGAATCCGGACGTATTCACCGCAGCTTCTAGCATCGCAGGAGCGCTTACGGCCACAAGTCAATTGACCGAGGACATGCTTCGTACCGACGTGTGCCGCATGATCGGCCCCGTGCAGGGACCGTTCGCCAAGGAGCTTGACCTACATGTGCTGGCTGCGAGAAGGGTGAAGGAAGAGAAGAAGCCCGCGCTGCATTTCAATTGCGGGAAGTCGGATTACTTGTATCCGCTCAACGTCGCATACAAATCGCTGCTGGAGCAAATCCGTTACCCCCACGAATATATGGAGTTTGAGGGGGAGCATAACTGGGATTATTTCGGCAAGCATTTGACCGAAGCTCTGGACTTTATCGAACGCCAATTTGCGGCAGCCGCAACGTAAGCGGGATTTATTTTGCACCCAGGATAAACGGCTACGCCGTCCTTGTCTTACAAGGACTAGCGCGTTTATCAAGGTTGATGCGAAGCTATAAGCTGCAAAAATTTATAAAGTCTTATCAACCAAAATAAGCCCATCGCACTTTTATGGCGATGGGCTTTGATATGCTTAGCCTTCCACTACCTGACCTATCGCCGGTGTAAGCGGGTAGGCCGGCTCCGCTTTACGGGGGAAATAAACCGAGAAGGTGGTGCCGACGCCTTCCTCCGAATGGCACTCGATGCTGCCGCCGTAATGCTGCAGGTAATTTTGGGCGATATGGAGCCCGAGACCGGAATTGGCCGATCCGGATTTGGTCGAGAACCCTTTATCGAAGATGCGGCTCCGCTGTTCTTCGGCAATATAAGAGCCTGTATTAAACACGGTTAGCTTATAGAAGCCGTCTTCGATCATAATCGTGAGCTTCAAAGTGCGAAGCGGATCGTCCGGAGGAATCGCTTCGATCGCGTTCTTGAGCAAATTATGTACGATACTGGAGAAATAGCTGATGGGAACCGTCAGCCCGTCAAAGGGACAGTCCAGCTCTCCGCCGACCTGCAGGTCGATTTTGCCGGAAATGCAGTGCAGGGACACATTGCTCAGCACAACGCCCAGAACGGGGAATTTGACGGAGTTGACGACGGATTGCTGAACAATCTCCTTGCACCAGACGGAGATGTAGTCCTTCGCCATATCGTATTTGTTCATCATCAGCAGCGCGTGAACCGTCTGGACGTTGTTGATCAGCTCATGCTGCGCTTTCCGGATGTTCAGCATGGTCGCTTCCGCCGATTGTACCCAGCGCTCCTTCTCATCAAGACGAAGCCGTACGTTCTTCTCCTGCTCCTCCAGCAGCTGAAGCTTATAGTCCTTGTACTCCAGATGGGCATACAGCTTCGTATTCTCAATCCACATCGCGATCTCGGAAGCAAGCAGCTTCAAGGTTCCCCAGCGTTCTTCATGAAAGACGCCGCTGGCGGATTGATTCTCCAAATAAAGAATGCCTGCCAGCTTGCCCAGGTTGATAATCGGCAAACAAAGCACGGACTTCGGCTTCCTGAGCTGAATATAAGGATCCTTGCTGAAGGTATGAAGCTCGCCTTCGTCGTCCAGGCAGAGGGCCCGTTCCGTTCTGGCCGCGAATTGCAGCACCTGGACGGCGGCCGAATCGCATTCCTCCAGCGGAAGGGCGTGCATTGCGTTCAGCGGCTGCCTCAGCATCTTCTCTGCTTCCACGAACAGCTTGTTGTCTCTGGCCAGCATGAGCAGCCCTTTGTCGGCTCCGGCATTTTCGAGCAAAATCGTCATGATGCTGTCCAGCATGTGATGAAAAGCTTCTCCGCCGCTGATCGCCTGGGAAGCCTTGACCATCGTCGAGACATCGATCGTCGGTTCGCCGGCCTGAGCGCGGCTGACGAGATAAGGATGCTTCCGCTCCAAATCCGCGACCTTTCTTACGGCACCCCACTTGGCGTAGAGGGCTCGCGCCTCGAGCAGATAAGAGCGGGCGATCTTTAGCTTTCCGGCTGCGATGTAAAACTTGGCCGCGCACTCGTTTGCCAGCGCTTCGTAGTTTAAGAAGCGATTTTTGCCCGCATAATGAATCGACTGCTCATATTTTTCCATGGCGGCAGCGCCTTCTCCGTGAATACGGCACCACTCCGCTTCGAGCAGCAGCTTAAGGTGCAGGAAATTATCAGGCGAGTGCCGCGCCCACTTCTCGAGGAAGCGGATGCTCTGACGTATCGCAGTGCGATATTTGTTTCGGTCGGCAGGAGAGGCGAACGGATACAAGGCGGCGTATACAAGCGCCCGGTTAAAGTAGTGAAGATTGACAAACAGCAGACCGAAGACCGATTTCAAATTATCTTCGATGGCCTCGCTGACCGCTTTGGCTTCCTCCAACCGGTCGAACATATAAAATGCCAGCACCTGATGCACATAATAGGTATGTATGACCGCCTTGTTCCCGAAGCCTTGCAGCTGGAGCTGCTCCTCTTCGTTCATGAACGGCTGAATCAAAGCCTCTTCCTCCGGATGAGTCGACAGGGGAGGAGACTCCTTCAGGAACAACATAAACCGCTGCAGTACCGTATAGATCGAGATCGTATCCTGATCTTGGGCTTTATTAATAAACAAACGGTACTCTTCGGACTCCTTGAATATCTCGCTCAAATGATCGCCTTTGTATAACCGCAGAAAAAAGCTGAAGGCGATCGAATATCCGGCGTAAACGAAATCGCCTGATTCCGTTCCGAACCGGTAAGCCTTCCGCAAGTAGGCCACATTCTGATCGATGTGGTCCTTGAGGTTGCTGGTAAAAGCGCCATAGCCGAAATAAACCTTGCACTTGATGGCCAAGTTATCGAACGCATCGCTCAGCTTCAGTCCGAGCAGTCCGTAATCCCAGCCGGCCTTCAATCTCCCGAAGATGGAGCTGAGAATGACGCTGTAGGTGGAATAGGCGAACGCCGATCCCTCCGACTGGCCGTGAATAAGCGAATAGTTGAACATCTTGAGCATTAAATAAATATACAAGTCCGAATTTAAGAAATAGGCCGGCGGGATCAGATTTACCATCAGACGCATGACGCTTATGTGGACGGGATCCGTCATGACGGGAGCATCGAGCAGATCCTCAGGATGCTTCGAGCCCATGTTCCACCGGGTTTTGAGCATTTCCCATAAGATGGCGGCCCGGTTCGGGGTGCCCAGAATCGGGACGCCGAGCAGGCGCAGCCCTTCCAGTCCCATCTCCAGCGCCTGCATATGCTCACCCATGTTGGTGTAGAGCACCATCATCGAATTATAGGCTTCAGCCTTCTCCACATTCGTCCGGGCGCGGGATACGACGGTCTCGAACGTGCGCTTGGCTTCACCGAAGTGTCCGCATAAATATTCCAGCTCGGCAAGCTCGAGCGATAGGGAGAACGTTAGCGGGTACTGGTCATTCCAGCTGATCGGCTTATTCAGCATATGAAGGCCGTAGTTGGCATACTTCAGCGCCGTGTCATAGGCTGCGCTTCGTTTGGCCTTGCGGCAGGCAGACAAGTTCAGCTGGGCGAGCTGCTCCTTCTCCTGGCACGAGCTCAGCAACTCCAGACCCTGGTTCAACTGGTTCGCGATTTCGAAGACGCGGTCCTCCTGCTGCTCTGAAGTCCAAATCTGCTGGTAGAGCTTGCCGATTCGGATATGCATCTGCTTCTTGTGTTCCTTGTCGACAAGGGAATAGACGGCTTGGAGCACGCGGTCGTGCATGAACTTGTAGACCGGGTCGTGTTCCTGATTCGGCATGGGAACAGCCAAGACGAGACCGTCCTTGCTTGCCTGATTCAAAAGTCCCATGACTTCATCCGAAGACTGCTCGGTCACGAGCGAGAGCAGCTCCACATTGAATTGGTTTCCGATACATGCGGCATGCATCAGCACATGCTGCAGAGGTTCAGGAAGCCGCTTGATTTTGTTAATCATGAAGTCGACGACATTGTCCGTGATATGAAGCTCTTGGATTTGCCCCGCTTCCCATTCCCAGAAACCGCTGTCGTAATTAAAGTACAGGAGCTTCTGATCGTAAAGCGAGCGGAAAAATTGCTTTGTAAAAAACGGATTTCCCTTCGTCTTGCTCATAATTTGGGCCGACAAATCTTCAATCGGCTGACGGACCGGCCTGAGGGTATCCCGCACCATCGTCTCAATATGCGTAGGCTGCAGGGGCTCCAGCTCCAATTGAATCAGATGGAGATTGGCGTTACGGGCGAGCTTATCCGTCATCAAGCGAACGGGATGGGATTCGCCGAGCTCCTGATCCCGGTATGCGCCGATAAACAGGACGTATTTCTCGATAGCCCGCTGCGCCATGTCCTGAATCAGCTGAATCGAGCCGGGGTCGGCCCACTGCAAGTCGTCAAGAAACATAATCATCGGCCGTTCTTTGCTGATGAAGACGGACAAGTATTTCTCCAGCGTCAGGATAAACCGGTTGTGCATTTCAGCAGGAGGGAGCTTCGCGAGCGGCGGCTGTTTGCCGAGAATCAGCTCAAGCTCCGGAACCATATCGATCAGCACTTGACCGTTCGGCGATACGGCTTCCAAAATGCGTTCTTTCCAAATTTGAAAATCGTTCTCATTTAGGGTGAGCAAATATTGAATCTG
Source organism: Paenibacillus gyeongsangnamensis (assembly GCF_027533625.1). GTDB lineage: Bacteria > Bacillota > Bacilli > Paenibacillales > NBRC-103111 > Paenibacillus_G > Paenibacillus_G gyeongsangnamensis. The sequence goes on from NZ_JAQAGZ010000020.1 coordinate 69,563, forward strand.
CTGCTTGCCCGCTTGTATGATCGCTTGATAAGGAAGATCTTCCCTGAATTGATCGAATTTGCCGGTGATGAACAAGCCCGGCTGCCGCTGCAGCGACTTTTGAAACTCGTGAATCAGATAAGACTTGCCGACGCCGGACATTCCTTTGACAAGTACGAACTCGAGACCGCCTTGGCTTGCGCTGGTATAGGCATGCCTCAAGGCTGCGAGCTCCTCGCTCCGTCCATAGATCGTCTCGGACACATAGAATTGATCCGATCCGCCGGACGCCCCGACCTCGAAGTCCGGAATGCGGCCATGGAGCTCCAGCTCCGACAGGCAGCGCTCCAAATCCAGCTGCAGAGCAAATGCGCTGGGGTATCGCTGTTCCGGATGCTTGGCCAAGCATTTCATGATGAGATCCGACAGCGTCTTCGGAATGAGGGGAGACCGCTGCGCAGGGGGAATGGGCTGATGGGCTACGTGACAATGCGCCAACTCATTCACGTCTTCGCTATGAAAAGGAGGAACGCCGGTCAGCATTTCATAAAATAAGACGCCCAGCGAATAGAGATCGGAGCGGTAATTCACCTTGCGGTTCATCCGTCCCGTCTGCTCCGGCGATACATAAACGAAGGAATGCAGTTCCTCGCCGCTTTCGAAATGCGGTTTATTGTTTTCGATGGAGGAAAAAGGCTCCGCTGCGTAAAAATCCGAAATTTTCACGCTTTTTCCTTCGGATTCGACAAAAAAACTATATAACGAAAGCCGCAGATGAGCCCAATTCAGCCGGTGCAGCTGATGAACGGCCTCCGACATGGAAACGGCCAGCGGCAGAAAATGATGGATCGCAACCGGGCCTGCGCTCAGCAGCGAAGAAAGCGGAACCTCCCCCTCATCACGGAGCAGCAGCGCCGTTTCTTGTTCAAAGGCGATCAGCTCCAAGGGGAACATCCGCTGAGCAAGCGGAAGCGAGCCTCCCGTTTCCAGTTCTCTGCGCAGCAGGGAGCCGTCCGCCCGAAGAGGGTGGACGTGCTTTTGTCTCTTCAGTAACCGAATCTCATTCGTCTCGGTATGGGTTGCCCGGTATAAAACAAATGAACCGCTGTCATACAGTCGGTCCAGCGTAACCCCGTTCATGTTCCACATGCTGGGTATGGCCTCCGATACGGTTGCTTTATTTCAAAACATTTTACTTTTTTCAAACATGGGAAGCAATAAGATTCGTGAAGCGGGAAGATGATTACCTTCTTTGGTGCCAGTCTTGCAGCCTCTTAGGATTTCTTAGGGAGCGCCTCCGCCAGACGCTTCATGTATTCCACAAGCTGGTATCGCTCCGACTCCGACAACCGCTCGAACGGTTCCGTAAGCGACTCCGCCCACAAGGCTTCGGTTCGCCGGATGATACTGAGCCCTTCCTCGGTCAAGCTGACGAAACGGACCCTTGCGTCCGGTTCGCTGGACTCGCGGTATACCAGTCCCGCCTTTTCCAGCCGGTCGATCATTTGCGTCATGGTACTGGGTCTCACATCCAGATGGACAGCCAATTGGCCGACCGTCCGCGGGCCGGTACGATTCAGGTTGCGCAGGAGAAGCCACTGAACCCGTGTGAGCGGCGTATTCTGCTGGTCAAATACGTTGGAACGGAGGAAGCGGTTGATGGCTTGCATGTGCGTAATAAATTGTTCAAGGGTTTCTCTAGTTTCCATACATCGAACCTCCCGTTTAAATTATATAGTGAAACGAAACAAACTGACAATGCCGGAAGAACGGATACGGCAACAATTTTGAAAAGTTTTCATATACTTGTTTGGCTTCTGCCGGTTATGTAATATAATAAGGGTTACGATAACATAACTGGATTGACGGGGGAAGCAGGATGAAGGTAGTCATTACAGGTGGCGCCGGCTTTGTTGGGCGGCATCTGACCGAATATTATTTGGAGAAAAAGGCGACGGTGGTTTGCGTTTCCCGGCAAAAACGGAAATCCGACAATCCGCTGCTTCGCTATGTCACATGGGAGGATTTGGAGAAAAGCGTCAAGCCGATTGAAGGAGCGGACGCCATCGTCAATCTGGCGGGGGAAACCATTAACCAGCGCTGGACGTCATCCGCGAAGGAACGAATTCTGAAATCCCGTCTGGATGCGGTCGAGCGTGTACGCAGTATGATCGAACGGCTCGATTATAAACCAGTCCTTGTGAACGCATCCGGCATTTCCATTTACGGCGCTTCCGAAACGGATACGTTCACTGAAGAAAGCGAGCTGTTCACGGGCGACTTCCTGTCCTCGGTCGTGGACCAGTGGGAGGCGGCGGCCGAGCAAATTCCGGATACCCGAGTCGTCCTGCTGCGTGTCGGAATCGTTCTCGGCAAGGACGGCGGCGCTTTTCCCAAGATGAGCAAGCCGTTTCAGTTCGGCTTGGGAGGCCGCATCGGTACCGGACGTCAAATTTTGTCCTGGATTCATATCGACGATATGATCCGTCTGATCGACTTTTGCGTGGAGAAGGACGAGCTGGAAGGACCCGTCAACGCAACGGCGCCGCAAGCGGTCACGAATGACGAGTTCGGCCGCACGCTAGCCAACGTGATGGGGAAGCCGTACTCCTTTCCCGTACCGGCTTTCGTCATGAAGCTGATGTTCGGCGAACTGGCTTCGCTGCTGCTTGAAGGGCAACGGGTGCTTCCGAATGTGGCGATATCGCATGGCTTCCACTTTCATTATCCGATTCTGAAGCCGGCGATGGAGGATTTGACCGGAAGCCTGGGCACCACCCTGCAGAAGAGGTGATCGGATGATTCGCTATGGGGATACGGAGGCTCAGGAGCTGAAATTTGTCCGTCTGCGTGCACAGGCGGGGCCAAGGGACGAGCAGTGGACCGACGTGGAGGTCCGCTTCGATTTGGAGCCTGGTACGACGCTGCCCGAGGAGATCAGCGAGCTGACGGGATGGATTATTTGCACGAGATCCGGGGACATCGTCCAGATCGTTCCGCAGGATGAAGGCAGGGATATCGAATATCAATTTACCGAGCAGGAAAAGGAGCAGCTCCGCACGTTCTATGAACATGAGGTGCGTCCGCTGATGACGAAAAAAGCTTGATGACCCGAATGAGGTCATCAAGCTTTTTTTTCAGTCTTTTTTCATTCGTTCCATGGCCAGCTTCAGGGCATCGCCGAGGCTGTTGTTCTGCTGCTCGCCGTCGCTGAACTGCTTTGCGAGCTGGGTCTGCTGACGTTTCGCCGCCCGTCCGCCGCCGCCGTTTTCGCTGAGCATTTCGATCACGTTGCACGGACGGCACTGGGCATATTTGCCGACCTTGCCCGTATGGATTTCCATTTTTTTGCGGCATTGCGGACAGCGCTTGTTCGACAGCGGAGCCTCGGCAGCCCGTTTGTAGCTGCATTCCCGGCTGCTGCAGACCAGCATTCTGCCGCGCTTTCCTTTGATATCCTGAAGCGGCTTGCCGCACTCGGGGCAGCGGGAGGAAGTCAGGTTGTGCGGCTTATACTCCGTTTCGCTCGTCTTAACCTCCCGGACGATGGCTTCGGTCTGCTCCCGAATATTCTTCATGAACGCCCGGTCGTTGCCTTGTCCCTTTGCAATGCGTTCCAGCTCCCGCTCCCATTCGGCCGTCAGCTCGGGCGTGCGAAGGGCGGGTACGACGAGATCGATGAGTTGGGCGCCCTTGCCGGTCGGCTGGAGCGTATTCATCCTGCGTTCGATCGTATCCGTGGAGAGCAGCTTCTCGATGATGTCGGCCCGGGTGGCGGGCGTTCCCATATGATGCTTTTCCATCACGGACAGCAAAGAGGCCTCCGTATACCGGCCAGGGGGCTTCGTATACTGCTTCAGAAGCGACAGCTTGACGCTGCGCAGCTCCGTACCCTCCTGCAAAGGAGGCAGCGATTGGACGGCGGAACGTTCCTTGCCCGGATCCGCATCGTTTTCCTCCTCCTCTTCATCCGGCACGGAATCTTGCCCGTAAACGGACTTCCAACCAGCGTCCCGCTCGATCCGTCCTTTGGCGTAAAAGCTTTCGCCCAAGATATCGACTGTCACGGACGTTTCGTCATACTGATAAGCCGGATAGAACAAACAAATAAATCTGCGCACGATCAGATCGTACAGCTTCCGTTCATCGGCGGTAAGCAGTCCGAGCTGGGGCCGCTCGTCCGTCGGGATAATCGCGTGGTGATCGGACACCTTGCTGTCGTCTGCAATCCGTTTCGTTACGGGAAGGGGCCTGCGCAGCAGCGGGCGAACGAGCGGCGCGTAAGGCTGAACGTTCAAAGCTTCGAGGCGGCCCGGCAGCGTCGATACCATATCGGAGGACAGGTAGCGCGAATCCGTGCGCGGATACGTCACGAGCTTATGCTGCTCATAAAGGCGCTGGAGGACGTTCGACGTTTGTTTGGCGGTAAAGCCGTACCGCTTGTTCGCATCCCGCTGCAGCTCCGTCAGATCATAGGCGAGCGGGTGAGGCTCGCTCCTCGTCACGGTCTTGAGCCGGGCGACCTTGGCGCTCTTCGCTTGAGCGAGACGCTGCAATAAAGCGTCGGCCGCCGCCTCGTCGAACAAGCGGCCGTCCGGCTGCTTCTCGCTGCGCCATTCAGCCTGGAACGAATCCAGCTGGGCCCGCAGCATCCAATAATCCTTCGATTGGAACGACTGGATAAGCCGCTCCCGTTCCATCAGCATATAGAGCGTAGGCGTCTGCACGCGGCCCGCCGACAGCTGCGCCTGATGCTTGCAGGTCAGCGCGCGGGTGGTGTTCAGCCCGATCAGCCAATCGGCCTCCGCCCTGCATACCGCCGAGCGGTAGAGCGGGTCGTAGGCGGTACCGGGCTTCAGCGAGGCGAAGCCGTCTAGGATCGCCTTGTCCGTCTGAGAGGATATCCAGAGCCGCTTGAATGGCTTCTTCCAACGGACGAGCTCCATGATCCAGCGGGCTACGAGCTCGCCTTCGCGTCCGGCATCCGTCGCGATGACGAGCTCCGATAGGTCGCTGCGTGCGGCGAGCTGCTGGATCGCCTTGAACTGCGGCGTCGTCTCGCGGATCACCTTCAGCTTCATCCGTTCCGGAAGCAGGGGCAGATCCTCCAAATTCCACGTTTTATATTTCGGATCGTATTCCTCCGGATCCGAGAGGGTCACCAAATGGCCCAGAGCCCAGGTTACGACATGCTTGGGCCCTTCGATATAATGCTTGTGCTTGCTCGTGCAGCCGAGCACGCGGGCTATTTCCTTGGCCACGCTCGGCTTTTCCGCTAAAACGAGTGATTTCATACATACTCCTTTCGTAGGCTGCGCCTTCCGCTTGCCTGCCCTAACAGCATACCAAAAAAGGCCCCGGACTTCATCCCCGCATGCGGGTTATTGCCGCTGGTATAGTTGGCGGTATTCGGTAGGAGTCATTCCTTCTTGCTCCAGGAACCGCTTGTTGAAATAGCTCGTGCTGGGGTACCCCGCATCCGCGGCGATATCCTTTACGGTCAGGTCCCGCTTCTCCAGAAGCCACTGCTTGCTGATCTGAAGCCGGCAGAGCGTGACGAAGGTCATAGGGGTCATCCGGGTCGTTTTTTTGAACAGCTTGCAAAAATAATATGTGCTTACCCCGGCTTCGGCAGCCCAATAGGCCAGATCGAAGGCGCGGCACGCCTCCGCCTGGATTCTCGGGAGCAGAGGCGTGATCTTGTCGGCGGCCTCCGGCGTTCTTGCTGAAGAGAGGGGCGATGCCTGTGCCACGAATTCCGCCAGTGCGGCATAGGTTAACGCCGACAGGCGCGTAGGCCTAAGAAAGGCGTGCTGCTCCGCTTCCTCCAGCAGCTCCGACAGAGCCTGCTCCAAGGGCTTGACGGAGCGGACCGTCCAGACGGAGGAGCTCTGGAAGCCGCGCTCCAGCATGTATTCCTTCAGCGTATTCCCGTAGAAGTGCATCCACCTGACGTCCCAAGGATCGTCCTCGTCCGAATAATACCGCTGGGGCTGAAGCGGGAAGAAGAGGAAAGCGTCCCCCCGGCTCAGGGTCATCGTTCCTTCTTTCGTTTCCACGTACCCTCGGCCGCCGGTGATCAGGTGAATGCTGAAGTTGTTCAGGGCGCCGGGGGCCCGTGCTACCTGATGCTCCGGCATATCCCAGTACCAGCCGACGGATTCGGGCAGAATGAAATAATCATGCCGGTTCAACGTAGGCAACTGAAGGTGTCTACTCATTTAACGAACCTCCGGGCGATGACAATATTGTTTTATCCTATTGCAAAAAGCTATTATTTTCATTTTAGACAACGTTCAATATAATGGCAATATCATCTTAAATCTGCTTGATAAAGGAGAAGTGAAGCATGAGCGACAAGAAGCTGCGCTGGGGAATTATCGGCTGTGCCGGGATCGCGATCCGTTCGACCATTCCCGGAATCCAGCAATCTCAAACCGGAGTGGCGGCGGCTATCGCCAGCCGGGACACCCGGAAAGCGGAGGAAACGGCGGCGAAGCTGGGCATCCCGCAAACCTACGGAAGCTACGAGGAGCTGCTCGCCGATAAGGAAATTGATGCCGTTTACATTCCGCTGCCGAACCATCTGCATAAGGAATGGACAATCCGTGCCGCCGAAGCCGGCAAGCACGTGCTTTGCGAGAAGCCGGCCGCGCTGAATGCACGGGAGATGGAGGAAATGGCGGATGCCTGCGCGAAGGCCGGCGTCCAGTTCGCGGAAGCGTTCATGTACCGGTACCACCCTCGTTACGAGATGATCCGCGAGATTATCGGCTCCGGGGAGATCGGCGAGCTTCGTGGAATTCACGGCGCGTTTACGTTCAACAACGCGAAGGATGCGAAGAACGTGCGCTATCGCCGCGATTGGGGCGGTGGCTCGCTGTATGATGTCGGGGTTTATCCGATCAGCGCGGCACGGATGATCTTGAACCGGGAGCCTGAAGCGGCGACGGTTCACGCCTTCTTCTCCGATGAGCATGACGGAGTCGATATGATGGCGTCCGGGCTGCTAGAATTCCCGGGAAGCGTGGCGCTCACCTTTGATTGCGGCATGTGGGCGGCGGGCCGAAACGTGCTCGAAATCATCGGGACCGAAGGACGGATCGAGGTACCTTCCGCTTACGTCGCCAGACAAAACGAAAACGATCATTTCTTCGTCTCCACCAAGGAAGGGCGAAGAGAGGTTGAAGTCCCCCGGGTCAACCAATACGCCCTCCAAGCGGATGCCTTCGCGCGGGCCGTGCTGAGCGGCGAGCCGCTGCCGTACTCCCCTCAGGATGCCGTGCTGAACATGCGGGTCATCGACGCCTGCCTGCAGTCGGCCCGGGAACGCAAACGCATTGAAATCCGGTAAGCAAGTGCCGGGATAACCGCCAAATTCAAATCGCAAATCATAAGGAGGCCACAGCCATGAGAACGATTGAGATTAAAGGCTTAGACAAGCCGGTAACCTGCCTGATCCAGGGCTCGGACTATTTTAAGCATAACGTTTACGATAAAGTGCGCACCGTGCTTGACGGCTTCTTCGCCGCCGGCGGCAATACGATCGATACGGCTTATATCTACTGCGGCGGAGAGAGCGAGGAAACGATCGGACGCTGGATGAAGGATCGCGGCAACCGGCAGGAGGTCATCATCCTGACGAAGGGCGCGCATCACGACAAGAACGGACCGAAGGTCAATCCGGAAGCGATCGCGAGCGATCTGGCTACGAGCCTGGAGCGTCTCGGAACGGATTATATCGATTTGTATGCACTGCATCGCGACGACCCGGCCGTACCGGTAAGCATCATTATCGATGCCTTGAACGAACACATTCGGGCAGGCAAGGTCCGGGCAATCGGGGCATCGAACTGGACGACCGCCCGTCTTCAGGAAGCGAACGAGTATGCCGCTTCCAAAGGATTGGCCGGCTTTACGTTCAACAGCCCGAACCTCAGCCTTGCCAAAGCGAAGGAGCCGTTCTGGACGGGCTGCGTCTCGGCCGATGAGGATTATTGCGCATGGCACGAGGAGCACCAGCTTCCGCTGCTTTCGTGGTCGTCGCAAGCCCGCGGCTTCTTCACCGGGCGTTTCACCCCCGAAGTGCGGGACAACGCCGATCTTGTCCGCGTCTTCTACAGCGATGCGAACTGGGAGAGGCTTTACCGGGCGGAGGAGCTCGGCAAACGGAAGGGAGTCAGCACGATTCAGATCGCGCTGGCGTACGTACTCAATCAGCCTTTCCCTACGGCGGCGCTGATCGGCGCGCAATCGCCGGAGGAGCTGGCTTCCTGCAAGGAAGGGTCGGAAATCCGCTTGACGCCGGACGAAGTCCGGTGGCTCGAGCACGGCTGATCCACGATCCGAATCTTTCATGCCCCGCGGACCCGCGGGGTTTTCTGCAGGTTAGAAAAGGGCATACCGATTGTTGAAATCCAGTTCGGAAAGTGAGAAGACATTCCTACGGGCTTGCTTTAAGGTTAGGCTTATCCTTAGCAACCGACAAGGGGGAATGTTTCATGAAACCGCTTCAAGTAGGTTTGATCGGCATTGGAGGCTGGGGCAAGCTTCACGTCGGTATGATTGCGGAGCTGGCGCGCGAAGGCCTGATCCACTGCGCGGCTTACTGCGAGCCGTATGCGGACCGCTTCGGGGAGCAGGCGCAGACGCTGAACTCACTGGGCGCTGCGCATTATACGGACTATCAAGACATGCTGAAGCATCCCGGACTCGATTTTGCCGTCGTCGCCACGCCGATTCCGCTTCACAAGCGGATGTGTATCGATGCGCTTCAGCTCGGCGTTCCGGTGCTGCTGGAGAAGCCGCCCGCGGTAACCATTGAAGATTTGGATGAAATGATCGAAGTTCAATCGCGGACGGGCGTTCCGGCTGCGGTTCAATTTCAGAACACATCTGGCAAGGCGTTCAGGCAGCTGCTTAGCGAGCTTCGGGAAGGCAGGATCGGGAAGATCATGAACGTTACGGCCGTAGGCATGTGGAAGCGCTCCGAGAAATATTACAGCCGAACATACTGGGCCGGAGCGATCCGCTACCGAGGCGAGTATGTGCTGGACGGTACCCTGCTCAACCCATTCTCGCACCTGTTGCATAACGCGTTCGTCGCCGCAGGCGCAGGCGATCCGGCAGCGGCGGAGCCGGTAACGGTGCAAGCCGAGCTGTACAAAGGGCACCGGATCGAATCCGAGGATACCGCTGCCGTGAGGATCCGCGCCAAGAACGGGGTCAGCCTTCATATCTATACTACGCTGTGTCACGATAAAAGCGAGATCCCTTACATTGACATCGAGGGAGAATCCGGCCGAATGCGGTGGTATTACAACCATCGTCTTCATTACGCCTCTTCCGCGGGACAGGAAGAAGAACTCGTATTTGAAGACGAGAAGCTGGTGCGCAACATGTATCTGAATATGATCCGGCACCTTCGGGGCGAAGAGGAGAGCCTTTTCTGCCCGCTGCAAAACAGCCGGAGCATGCTTCTCGCAGCCAACGGCGCGTTCACTTCTTCGGGTATCATCCGCGCAGTACCGGAAGAACAGGTGAAACAGCTTCCGGAGGACGATACGACGTTTGCCGTCATCGACGGGATTGACAAGATCATCGCAGAGGCTTCGATTGGAAGAAAGCTTTTTTCGGAAATCGGCGTGCCGTGGGCCGTTCATACTCCCGAAATCGAAATGGTCCGATACCGGAAGCTGCAGCTGGCATTGTAAAGAGTTCTTGTATCGGCAACCTTTTCCAATTATAATTTGGATGGACTAATGAACGCCTGACTAACCGATACTAGCAAAACTTAAAAGGAGTGTTCTTATGAAACTGGCAGCACAATTGTACTCGCTACGGGAGCATCTAAAAACGCCCGAAGACATTGCAAGCGCTCTCAAACAGGTGAAAGCCATCGGTTACAACGCGGTTCAAGTATCGGGCATGGGGCCGATCGAGCCTGCGGCTTTGAAGGAGCTGACCGATGCGAACGGCTTAACGATTTGCGCTACGCACATCGGTTATGCCGATTTGACGGAGAAGATGGATGAAGTGATTGCCAAGCATCAGCTATGGGGGTGTCAATATGTTGGTCTTGGCGGCTTGCCTCAGGAGTACCGCACAAGCAAGGAAGGCTACCAGACCTTTGCGGAGAAGGCTTCGGTCATCGGACGCCAGCTGAAGGAAGCGGGTCTCAAGTTTATTTATCATAACCACGATTTCGAATTCGCCAAATTCGGTGACAAAACCGGCATCGAGATTTTGCTGGAGGAAACCGACCGCGACGCCGTCGATTTTGAGCTCGATGTCTATTGGGTGCAAGCCGGCGGAGGCGATCCGGCGGAATGGATCCGCAAGGTGAACGGGCGGATGAAGGTCGTTCATCTGAAGGATATGGCCGTTACGAACGACCGCAAGCAGCTGTTCTCCGAAGTCGGGGAAGGCAATATGAACTTCAAGCGCATTCTGGAAGCTTGCCGGGAAATCGGCGTGGAGTGGGGCGCGGTGGAGCAGGATCAATGCTACGGCCGCAATCCGTTCGATTGTCTGCAAACCAGCTTTAACCATCTTCGCCGCATGGGTGTAGACGCTTAATATGACGAAAAAGGGCCATCCTGAGCTTGAGAACGCTCGGGACGGCCCTTTTTTTAAATTAGGAAAGTTATTTTAGCCCCGGCGCAGGCTGAAAGGAAGCGGCGGCTGCCGGCGTCATATCGCGGTGATAAGCTACCGCTCTCACCGGGATGGACGCTTGCTCGAGCGTCAGGTTCGTTTCGAATTCCCAGGGCATTTCATATCGGATACCGAGTCTCCGGTCCCCTTGATACAGCGCGACGGCGAACGGAGCAAGTCCCTCTTGCGGCTTCATGTAAACCATGACCGTTTGTTTTCCGGAAGGAACATACGCCTTATCCATTGGAGGATACGTATAATCCACGGGGGAGGCTCCTTCCTGTATCGTATCCAGAAACCAGCGGGAGGTGATCAGCCTCCGGTACAGACCGTCGGTATAGATATTCTCGCCGAGATCATACACATACTCCATATGGGTGCGAAGCGCTTGGGAACGGCTGAAGTTGAAATAAGTGATTGCCTTCACTTGGGGAAACATTCTAGGCAGAAGCCCATACATGTAACCCAGCTGGCTCTCGGCCCAAGATCCGTAGCTCTTGTCTGTTTCCAGTACGGTATGGGCGATCGCCCCTTCGGAGATCATGATCGGCTTATGCTTGTACTTGACGTACAACGGTGCGAAGCGATCGATGATACTGCCGTTCAAATCCTCCTTGCCTCCGGAGACCGGCGTCGCATAAAGGGAGAAGCCTACCCAGTCGACATAAGCATCCCCGGGATAGTAATCATCGATAGTGTCGACGGGCGAAAAGTTTGGAGACCAGACCATAGCCACATTGGGGGCTTCCTCCGCCATAATATCGTGGATTAAACGGAATTTCTCGATATATTTGGCCGGATTCCCGTGCCAGGGGACCCACGCTCCGTTCATCTCGGAGGCGTAACGCAGGAAGATAGGAATGCCTGAAGCTTTAGCTTCACGGGCAAATCTTCGCACATATTCGTCATCCAGCACATCGTCCAAGCCGTATCTGGGCTCCCAGCCGATCTGCAGCGCTCCGCCCAGCTGGTTGACGCGGGCGGCGGTTCGTTCGGGGAAGTAGGTGTTCGTATCGGTCTGGAGCTTGCGCCAACCTACGTAAGACAAATATAGCGCATGCCTCCGGCCGTATACGCCCTCGATTTTGGCGACATCGTATCCGACTCTCTTGTCGGCGCCGAGCATGCCAAGATACGTTCCGGAAACGGGCTCGTACTTCGCCGGTTCGTGTACGGAAGGGAGCGGGGTACGGATATAGAGTGCGGCCGGAATTTCAGGCAGGCCTTCCGTCCGCGTTTCTTCGGGGGCAGGGCCGGCCTTGAACGAAGCGATTCGCCCGCGATAATCCTGAGCTACTGCCGACTGGCCCATTTGCTCGGCCGCAGCTGCTTGCATATCCCAATAGTCGATGACGGATGCCTGCTGCTCCGGCATGGGTTGCGGAAGCGCTTCGGGCTGCGGCTGCCGGTTCACGGCATATTGCATAAGGATGAAGCACGCTGCCGTGAAGCCGATCACGACGCCGCCAAGCCTTAACATTCGTTTTCGCTTGCTCATGACGATTACTCCTCAAATAAGTTCGATGACTCTATTATAATCGCTGATTCTGCTTCCGAATACGCCGTCTTAAGATGACCTCGGGTATGCGGATGCATAACATCGGATGAGACTATGACAATTTATGTCTTAGTAACATGATATAATGTCATTCAGAAGAAGGAGGATCGGAATATGAGCAAATCCAAACGGCTGATGGCGCTGATGATCGCAGTGAATAAACGCAGGAAGTTTACCGTTCGCGAGCTGGCCGAGGAATTCCAGGTGTCCACTCGCACCATCATGCGAGATCTGCAGGTGCTGGATGAGCTTGGGCTTCCGCTCTACGCGGAGTATGGCCCGCACGGCGGCTACCGGGTGCTGAATGAACGGCTTCTGCCGCCGATCATGTTCTCGGAGCAGGAGGCGGTGGCGATGTTCTTCGCCTATCAGTCGCTTCAGCATTTCGGAGCGCTCCCGTTCAGCGAGGAGTCCGTCACGGCGTTGAACAAGTTTTATTATTATTTGCCGGAGGATACGAAGCAGAAGATCGATAAGATGAAGCAGCGCGTCGTCTTCTGGACTCCGAAGCGGCCGGTTCCGACACCTCATCTGCGGCTGCTGCTGGATGCGGGATTGCAGCAGCGCCCGCTCCGCATCCTGTACGACTCGCGGGAAGGAGCGAAGAAACGACCGGTCCAGCCCGTCGGGGTTTACTCTTATAACGGGTTCTGGTATTGCCCGTCCTATTGTTTTATGAAGGAACGGTTCCTGCTGTTCCGCGTAGACCGGGTGCTGGAAGCGGATTGGGCGGAAGAGACGCACCCTGCGGTCGATTTAAGCGAGTTCCCGATCGCCGATTGGTTCAAGCCTCCCGGGAGCGAGCAACATCATCCTCTTGTCCACGGAGCCGGCCGGATAAAAATTAAGGCATCCCTCAGCGTGAATGGAGTGAAACGGTCCCGGTGGGAGAAATGGTTTGAAGATGCACTGGAGGTGCATGAGGATGGAACGGGCACATTGATGCATTTCTGCCAAGAAGACGAAATCGACTTTTATGTGCGTCAATTCCTCAGCTTCGGTTCGGATATCGTGGCACGGGAGCCGGAAGCGCTCGTAGCCCGGATCCGCCGGGAGGTGGCACGGCTGCAGTCGGCTTATCTGAATGGCGGCTAACGTCATGGACCGCAGGCTCCATCCTGCTTGAAGCTAAGCTTGACGGGATTGGAAGGGCCGTAATCGCTTTCAATGTCAACCCGGGCCGTGGTTTTCTAAGCTTCCTGTGGTATAATGACGATTAGCGATAAAGCCATCATTTGGAAGCGAGTGGGCCTGATAGAATGAATATTCTCGAGGAATTCGGCAATATCGATATTTATTTGTTCGACCAGCTGCTGAAGGGCCGTTTCCTTCCGGGCATGCGGCTGCTCGATGCAGGCTGCGGCAAGGGGAGAAATCTGGTTTATTTCTTCAGGAACGGCTTCGACGTCTTCGCCATAGACCGGTCGGAGGCTTCCGTCGAAGAGGTCCGGAGGTTAGCCGTGCCTTGGTATGGCGATTCCCGGGCGGAAGAACAAATTCGTCAGGAGCCGGTCGAGAAAATGAGCTTCGCCAACGACAGATTCGATGCGGTCATTTGCAATGCGGTGCTTCATTTTGCCGAGGACGACCGGCATTTCCGCCAGATGGCATCCGAGCTATGGAGAGTACTCAAGCCGGGCGGGCTGCTGTTTATTCGGCTGGCCTCCTCCATCGGGCTGGAGGACCGGGTCGTGCCGCTTGGCGGGAACCGGTTTCTTCTTCCGGACGGTTCCGAGCGGTATTTGGCCGATGAGCCGATGCTGACGAAGTTGACCGAGAAGCTGCACGGACAGCTCGTCGAACCTCTGAAGACCGTGAACGTGTCCGGACAGCGCTGTATGACGACTTGGTGCTTGCGCAAGCCGCACATTTTATTTTTCGATCCGATTGAAGGATTGGAACATGATCTAACGCCTCCGGAGCATGACGCGACGGAACAGGAGCAAGAAAAAGGAGAACGATAATGAAAATAAGAGTATCCGCTGTACAATATCATCTTCACACGATCTCGAGTTTCCAGGAATTTGCCGATGAGGTTACCCATTATGTCCGGACGGCCGAGGAATTCGGCTCCGACTTCGTTCTGTTCCCGGAGCTGTTCACCACCCAGCTGATGTCGATCGGTACGACCGATTCGGACGGACGCACCCGGGCGCTTTCGATAGGCGAGCTCCCGGCCTTTACTGAGCAATACATTCATTTGTTCCGTTCCCTGGCGGAGACGACGGGAATGCATTTGATCGGCGGGACGCACATTATCGAGGAGCGGGGCAAGCTCTACAATACGGCGTTCCTGTTCTATCCGGACGGCCGCATCGGACAGCAGCGCAAACTGCATATTACTCCGACGGAGGTCAAAGAATGGAATATGGCGTCGGGCGACGAACTGCAGGTGTTCGATACGAAGTTCGGCCGGATCGCTATCTTGATCTGTTACGACATGGAGTTTCCCGAGATCGTGCGGATGGCCAAAGCCCGCGGAGCGGATGTGCTGTTCTGCCCGTCCTGCACCGATGACCGGCACGGCTTTCACCGGGTCCGCTATACGTGCCACGCGCGCACGATCGAGAATCAGGTTTATGTTGCGACGACGGGTACGGTCGGTTCGCTCCCGACCGTTGACTTCATGAGAGGCAATTACGGACAGGCGGCGCTGATCACACCCAATGACGTGCCTTTCCCGCCAGGCGGCATCATGACGGCCGGGGAGATCAACGGCGACATGGTGATTACCGGAGACCTGGACTTGGATTTGCTCTACGAGGTGAGGGAGAAAGGGTCCGTAACGACCTGGCGCGACCGGAGAACCGATCTGTATCCGGATTGGAGCTGAACGGCGAAATCGATTCAAAGGAGCTGAAGGGCCCGTGTGCCCGTACCGTAAAACGTTATATGTATTTGAGGGCGACCGCCCGCTAAAGGCCGTTATCCGTTCTTATACGAAGGAGGATTTTCCGGGATTGATCCGCATCCAGCAGGAAAGCTTCCCGCCGCCGTTTCCTCCGGAGCTCTGGTGGAGTGAGGAGCAGCTCCTCAGTCATATTACGAACTTCCCCGAGGGGGCGCTCTGCGTCGAGATCAACGGGGAGCCGGCGGCTTCCGTCACCGGACTGATCGTGGATTACAATCCGATGCACGGAGAACATACGTGGGAAGAAATAACCGACGCCGGCTATATCCGCAATCACCGTCCGGACGGAAATACGCTGTATATCGTCGATATCGGCGTAAGGCCAAGGTACCGGAAGCTGGGACTCGGCAAATGGCTCATGCAGTCGATGTACGAGGTGGTCGTGCAGCTGGGGCTTGCGCGTCTCCTCGGCGGCGGCCGGCTGCCGGGCTACCGCAAGGTCGCGGGTACGTTATCTCCAGAGGATTATGTGCGGGAGGTGCTGGAAGGCAAGCGGAAGGATCCGGTCATGACCTTCCTGCTCCGCTGCGGCCGGACGCCGCTGAAGCTGGCTCCGAACTATTTGGAGGATGAGGAGTCGCTGAATTACGCCATGCTGATGGAATGGCGCAATCCTTTTGCGGCCTGGAGCGAATCTTAGAACGTTTAACCTTCCGGAATCTGGATACAATGGACAATGTACATTTTCACTGTCCGTCTGTAAACGGAGGAAGGGGAAGCGATGAAACATTTCAGCACAATGACTTTTACCGCCGCGGCGCTGGCCGTCTTATTGAGCGGGTGTCACGGAGGAGCACATACCTGGTATGGCGCTAAGGCAGGTACGGAGGATCATGCGGCTCACGCGAACGCGCAGGACAGCGGCAGCGGTGACGCCGCAATGGCTATGAGCCACCCTGCAGAGCCCGCTTCGGAATCCGCCGTCTCCGTCACGGTCGATTTGATCAACAGCAAAGGGCTGTCGATCGGCAAGGCGTTTCTGAAGCAGGAAAAGGACGGCGTCCGCGTTCAGGTCGATGCGGCATCCATTCCGGAAGGCCAGCACGGGTTGCATTTTCACGAGAACGGCAAGTGCGCCGCACCGGATTTCCAGACCGCGGGAGCGCACCTCAATCCGGACATGAAGAAGCACGGCTTGAATAACCCGCAGGGCGCACATAACGGCGATCTGCCGAATTTGACGGCAGGGGCCGACGGGAAAGCCAAGGCCGAGGTTGTGGCGAAGAACGTAACGCTGGAGAAGGGCAAGCCGAACTCGCTGCTCAAAGCAGGAGGAACCGCTCTTGTCATTCATGAGAAGGCGGACGATTACGTCACCGATCCTTCCGGCAATTCAGGTGCCCGTATCGCTTGCGGGGTCATTCAATAGTCTGCGGCTGGAAGGGGGTGCCCCACCGGAGTACCATGGAAGATTTCTCTATTTCATGGGTTTCTCTACAGCTTGAGCGCTGCGCGTCAGCGCTCTTTTTCTTTTTGGCCGATATGGAGGAGAAGCCGGGGCTCATGTAGAAATCTTTCCAAAAGCGGAATATGATGCCGTAGTTTTGCGGTTATCAAAGTCGGAGGGGTCCCTATGAAACGGACGAAGAAATCGATGGCGCTACTTGCCGCAGCCGCCGTAATATCATTATCAACAGCGCATGCGGCAGGAGCGAAGGACCTGCCCGTGAGCAGCGAGCTTGTACTCCAAATCGGGCAGGATGCCGTCTTGGCTGGCGGCAAGCGGTACACGCTTCCGGCGCCTCCTGTGCTTAGGAACGGCACCACCCTGGTGCCACTCCGATTCATCGCCGAAACGTTCGGCGCTAAGGTCGAATGGGATGCCGTCTCGCAAAGCGTTAACCTTGCCTATAACGGGAGGCAGCTGCGGCTGGCAATCGGCCATACGGAGGCCGAAGTCGACGGTAAAAAGGTGAACCTGGACACGGAGCCTCTAATCGAGAATCAGGTAACGATGGTGCCGCTCCGGTTTATCGGAGAGAGCTTCGGGCGTCAAGTCGAATATGATCCCGCTACGCAATCGATTACGATTCGTACAAAGGCAGCAAACGAGAATGAAGCCGGTGCTTCGGGAGGTGCCGATAGCATGCCTTCCGCTTCAGAGAATACTTCTTCTACGGACGTTAAGGCCGATGAGCCGCTGGCGAAGCTTCAGCCGAAGGTCTTTACTTTAACGCACAAGCTTGCCTTATCGGAATTTCAGGACCCGATCAAAGGCTTCACGTCGGGTACGGCGGCCAAGGACAAACTCAGATACAAGACAGTGAACGGGTTCGTCGTCGACCGGGGCGGGAGCGTTTATCTCCTGGAAAAGGATTCGAAATTCGGACCGATCAATACGTTCACCTATACGGTGGAACAATACGATCCGTTGTCCGGCGCCGGCAGCAAGCCGGTTCAATCCCGGAAGCTTGAGTCCGATCTGAATTTCATTTATACGGATGCCGGGCAAAATCAAGGCCTGTTCCAATATACTCAATTCGTTCCCCAAAAGCTGACGATGAACGAGAAGAACGGCAAAGTTTACGTATACGGGACGAGCAAGGATCCGAGTCTTCCATACGGCGCCATTTTGTATGAGGTATTCCCGCAAATCCAAGTAGCCGCATTGATTCCAACGAAGAAGACTTCGAACTTAAGCGGCAACGCGATCGTATTCCCGGACGACGGGTCGGTCATCATCACGAATATGGCGTCGGGTGAAATCTTTGGCGGTCCTCTGGGGCAACCGGCCGCACTTTGGGGCAAGTTCAAGGAAGGCGCCGGCTCCGAGCGCAAGCTTCACGCTTTGTATCAGGACGGACTGCTGGTTTACGACTCGCTTGACGGTACATGGACGAAGGTTACCCCAAATACGGCAGCTCCTGTGAACTCGTTCGCCCCGACTAAGGCATTCGGATCCGCTCCCGCGAACGGCAAGCTGTATCTCTCAATCAACAACAAGCTTATGGAGCTCGATGCCGCGGGGCGGATGAGGCAGTTTCTTGACATCTCCAGCCTAAGCTATAAGGATGGGGTCTACAATTCGGCGACCAAAGCTTATGAAGCGCCGAAGAGCGGTTCTTCGGAGCAGCCTTCGGTACCGCTCAACCGGATAACCTGGTTCGGCTTCGACGGCGCAGGAAATGTCGTGCTGTTCGATGAGAACGCTCATCGTTTGCGAAGGATCGAATGGACTCCGTAATGAGCCGGAAATCGGATCGTACGTACAATGGAAGATGAAGGATGCTTTACGTCCTTCATCTTTTTTTCGCAGATATCCATTTTTTTGCAACTGGCCATCGGCCCAAATCGTCTATTTGAATGAACCGACAAAAGCTCAGGAGGCTATCAACCATGAATATTCCTTTTAAAGTACTTTCCATAGCGGCAGCGGGCAGCCTATGGTTCGGTCTTGGAGCCCCGGCGATTCAGGCGGAAACCGTATATCCGGTTGCAACGGGAGCCAACGTGGTAAGCGCCGTGCCGATTGCGACACTCGCTTCGTCCGGCAGCATTCAAGTGACGGCTAAATCCGTGAAGGAGGATACGGATCTGGTTCATGCGGACCTTAGCATTCCCGTAATCCGGAATCTGAAGGATTCCCGCTATCAGGCCGAGCTGAACGATATTATCGAACGTCAAGCGATGAAGGATCTGGAGCAGCTGAAGAAGCAGGCGGCTGAAGATGCAGTGGCTTCCCAAGCGGCGGGCTACACGTTCCGTCCGTACGGGCTGACCTTGAGGTATGAAGTCAAAGCGGACGGTGGCGAGGCGAACGGCAATGTCTTGTCCCTCAAGCTTGTGACCTATACGTATACCGGCGGCGCTCACGGCATCCAGCGTCTCGATACATATAACGTGCGGGATGAACAGGAAGCTCAGCGGGTTGAACTGAAGGATTTGTTCGGGGAAGACTACAAGAAAACCATCGATGCGAGCATATCGGCCCAAATCGCGGAAAAGCCGGAAAATTATTTTCCGGACACCTTCAAAGGGATTTCGAATACGACGAACTTCTATTTGGATCAAGGGAACGCCGTAATCGTATTCCAGCCATATGAAATCGCGCCGTACGCCGCAGGGATGCCGGAGTTCCGCATTGCGCTTCCCGGACAACCGGGCGGCACGGGATCAGGGAACGGGACAGGCCGGACGGATGCCGGCGGCATGCAAGCGCTCAGCGTGAACGGGAAGCCGCTGGGTACGGTGGAGGCGGCTGTGTATATCCAGGGCGTCAGCGTGCAGATGGTGCCGCTGCGGCCGATTGCGGAAGCGCTCGGGTATGAAGTGAAATGGAATGACGAACAGCAATCGGCGGAGCTCACCCGCGGCCCTCAATGGACTTCCGTTACCGTAGGAAAGAACGCTTATACTTATTTGAAGACGGTCCCAATCGCATTAGGCGCTGCGCCTGAGATCAGGCCGGACGGCAGAATGTACGTGCCTCTGAGCTTTTTCGCCGAAATTGCGAAGGCGGATGTGAAGGCCGAAGGCGGAACGATTTCAATCCGATCGAAATAAAGATTCGCGAAATGACAACCCTTTTCCCAAGCGGAAGAGGGTTTCTTTCCTATATGAACCTAGCGGACGAATGTAGTATACTAGAGAGCGTTCTGTTTTTTGAGAGCCGCGAATGCAAGTAAGGAACGGCAACGGAACATCAAGATGATATTTATTCGTAACGTATGAAGGTCAATGAGGACCGGGCGGTTGGCCGCAAGTGATGCGGTAATTCATGACATGAATAGACATGCAGCAGAGGGGAATCAAAGACATGAGGTTTGACGTTGAGTGGGTATCCTTTTTCGTCATTCAGGTGGATGGGGAAGACGGCCAGGGAGGTAAACGGTGCAAGCACTACCAGACGCTGGACGGCGAGGACTATGCGGAGAGCGAGCTGAGCGATTTCCTGCACGGTGAATTCGCCAAGACCGCGAAGCGGAAAGCGGAGCTGCATCCGAAGGCGGAGCAGGTGCCGACGAAGATCGGCCGCTTTGCCGTAGAGGAGGGCTTCGGTCTCGAATCGAATCCGAACTATAATCTGTTCGCCCGTCTGCGCACGGCGGGGACGATAAAGGAATATACGGACGAAGCGGAAGCGCTCGTTCGCGCGTATATGGATACGAGCGCCATCCGCGGCGGGGCGATGTTCGTCGCGAGTGCCAAGCTGAACGAGTATTTCGACGAGCCGTTCCTGTTCGTGTTCAAGTGCGATTTCGAGCAGAAAATTGCGCGGATTACGGACGAGCGTAGTCTGCTGAACAAGGTGGAAATGGCGATCCACGCGAAAAATTTGAAATCGATCATGTATCCCCATATGCCGGAGCCCGGGATGATGGAGATCGGCGAGCTCAAAATTCATCAGGCTTCCCACGCGCGCTACTTCGAAGATTTCCTCAAATACGTGGAGTACGAGAAATCGGTGCCGGAGCTGATGAACGACCAGGTGCTTGATTTTGTCCATCAGTATGTGGAGCAGGTGTTCGAGGACAATCCGGAAGCGAAGGAACGGGAGCTGGAAGAAATCGAACTTTGGGCGTGCAGCGAGAAGCGCGAGCTGCAAGAGAAATGGAGCCCCGAGCAGGTGGTTGAGGCCGCTTCCATCATGGTCGACCAGAAGCCTGACATCGAGATGAAGCTGAAGGTCGGCGACATGTCCGTCCGCGCGCTGCTCGCCGATTTCGGCGACCGTCTGCACATTGCCAAGGTCGGGGAACGGTACGTCGTCGTGCTTGAAGGCGATTTCGTCCAGTTCGACCGCGGTATCTCGCCAGTGGAGCTGCTTGCCCCGGAGCCGCTTGAGCAGCTGGTCGAGAGGATCAAGGCGAAGGAGCGCGAGGAGCGGGCGGAGCTGGAGACAGTCGGGGTATAGGATGAAAATAAAGAAGGGACCTCAAATTAGGTCCCTTCTTTGCTCTCCAGGCGGCGTTTCTTGAACACATCCAGCAGCAGCGACTCGCTCTGGCGGGTTTCCCAAGTAGCGGCAAACCGCACCTGGTGCGAAACGCCCAGGATCTCGTAGCGCTGCGCGAGATGCTGTCGGGCGGTGCCGACAATCAGCGTGTGCAGCCGCACGTCTTTCGTCTGGCCGAGCAAGCCGAGCTGCTCGCGCACAGGGGGCGAGACTGCGCCGACGCCGTCGGTCACCATGACGAAGTCGGCGTCATGATAGCGGGGCTGCGTCGATACGAGTTCGATACCGCGCTTCAGCGGCGCGTCGAAATGCGTCCCGCCGCCGAACGCGAGCTGCGACAGGGCATAGAAGGAAGCCCAGTCCGGCTTCCGCCAGTACAGCGGGCGCTCGATCAATTCGCCGCGGGCGCCGAACAGCAGGAGCACGAAATCGCGCTGCTCCAGCAGGCTGAAGGCCGCGAACGTGGCGACGAAGATTTGCGCCAGTCGCAGCTTCGGGCCGCGCATGGAGTGGGACGTATCGAGCATGCAGATGACCGGGCCCTTCTGAGGCTCTTCCGTCCGTCCGGTGACCTGGTACGTCAGCAGCTTGCGCTCCAGCCACTTCACGGTGAAATAAGCCTCGTAATCGGGATCGGCCAGCAGAATAGCCTCGCTCGGAAGCATGCGGGCGATGTCTCCCGATTGCCGGAGATCGTCGTACCGCTCCGGTATTCGCGGTGACTTCTGCTTCCGCCGCTCCGCCTTAAGGTGCTGAATATTTCTCCCGATCTCCTGGAGGAATGCCGTCAGCTCCGGGTGCCGCTTCAGCTTTTCAATCCACTCCGTGTAGTTTGCGAACGCCTGCCGGTGCAGCCGGCCGAGATCGCTGCCCCAGCGGCGGTTCGACACGCGCTGGCTGGCCTGCAGCAGCTCATGGACGTCCAGGCTCTCGACTTCCTCGCGCCCGAGCGTCTCCTTCAGCGACCGGTTAAGCCAATCGCCGAGCTGCTCCTCCAGCTGCCGCATCGTTTCCAGCTCGCGCCGCGTCAACCGGTCGAGCTGCTTCTGACGCTGAGCGAGCTCGCTCTCCGCCTTCTGCAGCCGGACCCGCAGCTTGTCGCGCTTCTGAAACTCCGTGCGCATATCCTCCTGCGTGGAGCGGATCCGTTCCTTCAGCGCCGCGACCTCCGCCTCGACGAGCGGACGGCTGTCCAACGCCGCCTGCTTCTCCTCTACATTGCGCTTGCCCTGCTGCAGCGTATAGCCGACCAGCTTCAGCTGCTCGATCTGCTTGTCCGACAAACGCTCGCTCATTTGTGACTGCTCCTGTCCTTGCTGCTGCTTCGTTTCATCCAGGCCTATGGTCAACAGCTGCTTCTCGTCTTTCTTCCGCCTCTTCACTTCTTCGGCGAAGCTATCCGTCAGCCACATGAGCGCCTTGAGCGACGTCTTGAACGATGCATTCACTTCGCCTATCGTCCGCGGATGAATGGTATGGTAGAAGAACTGCTTCTGCAGCGCCTCCACCAGCCAATGGTGGAAGGGAGAGGCTTCCGTGCTGCGGTCCGTCTCCGGCTGCGCCAGATAGAAGCACATGAAGAAATCGGCGAACAGCTCCACCGAGAACCAGGGGGCCCGGGCCCGGGCTTCCCGTATCCATTCCTGGGCCGTCCGGGATGAATTCACGTAGCCGTCGAATACATAGCGGTCAATTTTCGCACAGCGGATGATCATGCTGCCATTTCTCCCCTTTAAGCCGGAGTCCTACAAAGTATAATCGTACTGCACGCCGGGGATCTCGCGGTCGAAGAGGGTGCGGTACAGACCCTGGAGCGTCTGCAGCGTCCGCTCTCCCTGAATTCGCAGGTGGGTATATTTGACCGCATATTGCGCCGTGTGCAGCAGAAGGAAGTTGCGATTGCGGATGAAGCCGGGCAAATCTTTCTCCCGCTGCAGCCACTGCACGAGCTTGCCGCGAAGCTCCCGCGCCGTCTCTTCGAGCTCGGTCCGGCAGTTCTCCAGATTCGTCCTGGCCTTCTCCAGCTCCTCGGGCGACATCCGCGTCCCGACCTCCTTCTTGAACTGGAACGCATGGAGCTCATCCTCGAAGGCCAGCCAATGCTTCGCGGTCCGGTCGTAGCGCCCGAGCGGAAGCTCCCGTTCGGTCTCCTGTCGCAGAGCGTCCTGGAATACCTTCTGGAACAGCTCCTGCAGGGGACCGAGGTCCTCCGGGAAATCCCATAGCATATGCGGCGTAAATACGGTGTCCCATACATTGACTTCGCTGCGCCCGTTCAAAGCGGCGGACGTTTTCCAGACGCGCCCGATTTTGTGCCAGCGGCGGTCCGACAGCTTGTATTCTTTGGTTTCCATCTCCGTTTTCAATTGATACAGTATATAGATCAGAGGCTCGGGAATCGTCACTTCTTCGGCGGCTTCGCGAACCAGCCGGATATCCTTCAAGGAAAGCAACTCGGGCAGGGGAGCGTCCGGAAGCTGGAACATTTTCTCATAGCTCGACATGTGTTTTAAATAATCGACCTCATAACGGATCAGGAATCGATCGTACAAAGCGGCCAGCTGTTCGTTCTCCTCCGGCAGCTCGTTGGAGGCGGCGATCAGAAACAGCAGAGGCACCGGCTGCTTCTCTTGTCCGTTAAAGAAAATACGCTCGTTCAGTATCGACAACAGCGCGTTCAAGATCGCGCTGTTCGCTTTGAAGATTTCATCGAGGAAGGCGAAATCGGCGGCGGGCAAATAGCCGTCGGTCTGCCGTACATATTGGTCAAGCTTCAGCTGCTGCAGGGACACGGGGCCGAACATTTCGTCCGGCGTCGTGAACCGGGTCAGTAAGTAATCGAACCAGCGGCCGCTGCCGAACAGCTGCGACACTGCACGTGCCAGCTGCGATTTCGCTGTGCCCGGCGGTCCGACCAGCAGGGCATTCTCGTTGCTCATCAGACCGAGCAGCAGAAGACGGATCAGCTCTTCGCGCTCCAGGAAGCGTTCCTCCAGCAGGGAGACCGCTTCTTCAATCTTGACACGGATCGTTTGCATCTCTTGGTTCATCGACGTTCGCCGGCGCGGCACAAGGGCCAAAGGACGGCGTTCCTCCTTTATGTTCGGAATCGTTGGAATCGTTCGGACATGGATAGTAGAACATTCCCTATTTTAGCAGACTGCGGCTTAATTCACTAATAAGAAGGTTGGGTTTTAATTCCATTCGGAATCATGGTACAATAGCTGTGACAATAACCATGGACAAGGAGCGATACCATGACGGTCTATTCTTTCTCAGCCAAGACGATTGAGGGCGAAACCAAATCGCTGGAGGATTATAAAGGCGACGTGCTGCTGATCGTCAACACGGCCAGCGCCTGCGGCTTGACCCCGCACTACAAGGGGCTTCAAGCGTTGTACGAGCAATACAGGGATCAGGGCTTCACCGTGCTCGGCTTTCCTTGCAACCAGTTTGCGGGCCAGGAGCCCGGCACCGACGCGGAGATCCAAGCGTTCTGCGATTTAAACTATAAAGTCACGTTCCCGATGTTCTCCAAAATCGACGTGAAGGGCGAGCACGCCCATCCGCTGTTTACCTACCTCGTCGATCATGTTCCGGAGCCTTACCGGACCGGCGACATCGAGTGGAACTTCGTTAAGTTCCTTGTGGACCGTGAGGGGAATGTCGTGAAGCAGTTCAGCGCCCGCACGGAACCCGCCGCCCTGGAGGATGATGTAAAAAGCCTGCTCTAGGCGGGTTCCAGGCAGTCAGCTGGAAGGCTGGCTGCTTTTTTGCGGACTTTTGAATAAAAGATCTTTTTCAAATCGGAAAAAGAGACTATAATAGGCTACAACAGGTGTGATTGCGTTAGTCTTTGCAAACGTGTGCACCGCAGATAAGCCGCACCGGGTCCGCCAGGCGGCTCATAAGGAGGTTTTTGAGGATGGAAGCTTTGGAGCTTACGATAGAACAAAAATACGAACGGCTGGGGGAAATCCTCCGTTCGATGGGCAAAGTGGTAGTCGCCTTCTCCGGAGGCGTGGACAGTGCTTTCCTGCTGAAGGCCGCGCTCGAATTTCTGGATCGGGATCAAGTGCTCGCTATAACTGCCGATTCGGAGACGTATCCTGAACGCGAGAAGCATGAAGCCATCCAGTTGGCACAGGAGCTGAACGCGCCTCACGAAGTGATTCATACGAGCGAGCTCAATATCCCGGGCTATGCGGAGAATCCGACGAACCGCTGCTATTTCTGTAAAAACTCGCTGTTCGATCATCTGATCCCGATCGCGGAGGCGCGCGGATTCGGCTATGTCGTCTTCGGCGCGATCGCCGATGACCTCGGCGAGCACCGCCCCGGCCTGCAGGCCGCGCATGAACGCGGAGTTCGCGCACCGCTGCTCGAAGCGGGCATCAAGAAGTCGGAAATCCGCCATTTGTCCCGCAAATTCGGCCTTCGGACGTGGGATAAGCCATCCTTCGCCTGCTTGTCCTCGCGCATTCCTTACGGCGAGCTGATCACGGCGCAGAAGCTGTCCATGATCGACCAGGCGGAGGATTTCCTAATCCAGCTTGGCTTCCGCCAAGTGCGCGTACGGCAGCATGACAATCTCGCCCGCGTCGAGGTGCCGGCATCGGATCTCGCGGAGGTACTGGCGGTGGCCGAAACGGTTCACGCCAAGCTGAAGGAGATCGGCTACGCTTATGTGACACTGGATTTGAAGGGCTACCGGTCCGGCAGCTTGAACGAAGTGCTTGCGCCGGAGCAGCAAGCCGTGAACACGGCGGCAAGCGTTTAAGGTTAGTCCAATTGAGAAGAGGGGAGCTGTTCCGCGACGTGAGCAAACCGAAAATTTACATTACCAAAAAGATTCCGGATGAAGTACTCGCCTTTCTGGAGCAGCACTGCGAATGCCGCATGTGGGACGGCCGGGGAACGCCGTCCCGCGAAGGGCTCTTGGGCCAATTGGCCGAGGTGGAGGGCCTCTTGACCAGCAGCGGACCGATTGACGGCGAGCTGCTGGCACGCGCGCCCAAGCTGCGGGTTGTCAGCTCGATCTCCGTCGGCTATAACCATTTTGACACGGAAGCGATGAAGGCGAGAGGCGTGATCGGTACGAATACGCCATACGTGCTGGACGATACGGTAGCGGATTTGGTGCTGTCGCTTATGCTGGCGTCGGCCCGGCGAATTCCAGAATTAGATCATTTTGTCAAGCAGGGAATGTGGAAGAAGGGCGCAGGCCTAACCGACGAGGATTTCTTCGGCCTCGACGTTCATCATGCGACGCTCGGCATTATCGGCATGGGGCGCATCGGTGAAGCTATCGCGAAGCGTGCGGTGCACGGCTTTGATATGAAGCTGCTGTACCATAACCGCAGCCGCCGTCCGGAGACGGAAGAGCGGTTCCATGCACGATTCTGCGGACTGGAGGAGCTGCTGGAGCAATCGGACTTCGTCGTGCTGATGACGCCGCTCACGCCGGAGACGCAGCGGTTTATGCGCAAGGAGCACTTTGACCGGATGAAGCGTTCGGCGTTCTTCATTAACGCTTCCCGCGGCCAAACTGTAGACGAGCAGGCATTGATCGAAGCGCTGCAGAATGGCACCATCCGCGGCGCCGGATTGGACGTGTTCGATACCGAGCCGGTGCAGCCGGATAATCCGCTCCTGCAGATGCCGAACGTGGTCACGCTGCCGCACATAGGTTCGGCGACGGCCAAGACAAGGCTGGATATGGCCATGACGGCTGCGCACAACCTCGTAGACGCTCTCGCAGGCAGGAAGCCGCAGTACGTGGTGAGCGAGCTGAGGTCGCTCGTGGAATAAACGCATTCAAAGGAAATGAATGAAATTAGTGCCGGGAAACTGCATGCGAATGCAGTTTTTTGGTTTTTTGAGTTGATAAGAATTTATAAGTTATCGCAACTTATAGCTTCGCATCAACCTTAATAAACGCGCTGGTCCTTGTAAGACAAGGACAGCGTAGCCGTTTATCCTGGGGCAGTGAAGTTGAGATTGCATTTCGAATGATATTTATCGGGGGTTGTTTGATGATTAAAGCAATCGTGTTTGATTTTGACGGACTGATTATCGATACCGAGACGGCATGGTTTCATGCTTTTCAAGAAGCCTTTGAACTCCGAGGGGCGGATTTCCCTATGGAGGTATTCGTAAAGTGCATCGGCACGGATGATACGTTGCTGGACGCTTATATCGGGCAGCGGCTGGGGGAGCGGGAAGTCGGTGAAATCAAGCAATCGGCGCAAGAAATACATCGAACGAAAATGAAAGATATCGCTTTAAGAGATGGCGTCGAACACTATTTGACCCGCGCCAAAGAGCTTGGCTTGAAGATCGGGCTCGCGTCCAGCTCATCCAGAGCATGGGTGGAAGGGTGGTTGAAGGAGTTTCGCCTTTACGAATATTTTCAAGTGATCAAGACCGGAGACGAGGTGGAGAAAGTAAAGCCTGATCCGGCGTTGTACGTCGAAGCGGTAAAGGCACTGGACGTTTCCGCCGCTGAAGCGGTCGCATTTGAAGATTCCCCCAATGGCGCTAAGGCTGCCGTAAAGGCAGGGTTACGATGCGTCATCGTACCCAATGGCGTTACGGAAAATCTGCAATTTGAAGCATTCGATTTAAGAATTGGTTCTATGAGTGAAGTGAGCCTGGAACAATTGATCCGCGAATTGGAACAATAACGACCGGTTAACTCTTGAATCCAGATTACCAAATTCACCAGCGAAGCTAAAGTTATCCACTGACGGCAAAACCGGATGACGTTGTATGATGTGGGATAATGCAAGCAAATCTTACCAAACTCATACCATACAATGGAGGCTCATCCATGCAGAATTACTAGTTCAAGTATGAAGAGACCTACTCAAGAGCCGCTCAGAAGTTAGTGAGGCCGGCTTCGCGTGATAATTTATTGTACGAGTTCTAAGTGGAAATAAAAGAGACGTGTACGAAACCGCCAATGGGCAACTCGGAGGTTTCGTCACATCTCTTTTTAATCGTACTTGTCATCATCGATTCTTTGTTTATTCTCGATCAGGAGCTCGGCTTCGGTCTCGAAATTCAAATACAGCGGTGCCGGAAGCCGGTCTACGATTTCCTGTACCTCAGTCAGCTCCAGAAAGGCCTTCAGTGTCTGCGGGCGGGGATTTCGTCCGTTGATCCATTCGCGCACCGCATCGATGAAATGATAAAAAGAAGCCTGGAACGCATCTGCTGTCGACTCGGCCTCCTCACTGTCAGCCCCCGACATCGCTTTCCAATGGCGTAACGCCGCTTCCAGCGCCTGCTCTACGTTTTCATCCATTCATGAACCTCCTTATCGGTCTCGATTGCCATAACCATTATATATCCGTTTTGACAAGCCGGGTAGTCCATGGCAAACTGAATAAAGTTACGGGAAGCCTACGAGACAAGGAGATGAGCAGGCAGATATGATGAAAAGAAGGCTGATTCCGGCTCTTATTATATGTATTCTGGCGGCATGTCTATGTACGTTAAGCAATCCTTCTCAAGTGAGAGCGACTTGGGTCTGGAATTCCGATCTGATCTCTAAGGACCCGGAGCAGCTGCTCGCTTTTGCCCGAAACAACCGGGTCAATCTGATCTTTTTGCAAATCAATCCGAAGCTAAGCTTCGGCGAATATCGCGCTTTTATTGAAAAAGCAAGCTTGTCC
This sequence comes from Paenibacillus gyeongsangnamensis, assembly GCF_027533625.1. Classification (GTDB taxonomy): domain Bacteria; phylum Bacillota; class Bacilli; order Paenibacillales; family NBRC-103111; genus Paenibacillus_G; species Paenibacillus_G gyeongsangnamensis. The sequence continues at coordinate 98,242 of NZ_JAQAGZ010000020.1, forward strand.
GGCATCCGAATTCATGCACTGGACGGCGATCCTTCCTGGGCGAGGAAGGAGAATCAACATAAAATTGCGGAACTGGTCGCATGGGTCCGCGCGTATAACGAATCGGCTTCCGGACTGCAAAAGATAAAGGGCATTCATTTGGATATGGAGCCTTATAACGAACCGGGATGGAATACGAATCAAAAGCAAAGCATGATCGACGGTTGGCTTTCGTCCATGGATTATTTTACTTCGTTGACCAAGGGACTGAAGGACGTGGAAGCAGGAGCCGATTTGCCCTTCTGGCTGGATGAGGTCCCGGTTTCTCCGGCAAAAAATGCCACCCCCATGAACAGCTGGATGCTGGAGCGGCTGGATTATGTAACGATCATGGCCTACCGCGATCAGGCGCTCAGCCGAGGCGGTATCGTGGACGTCGTAAAGCATGAGCTCGAAACGGCCAGTAGGTTAAACAAGAAAGTGATCGTCGGCATTGAAACGAACCCCGTGAAACCGGGGTATACCACATTTTACGATAAGGGAATGAGTTATGTTAAGGAGCAGATGCAGCTGACTGAGCGAACGTTAGCCGTTTATCCCTCTTACCGGGGCATTGCAATCCATGATTTCGAAGGATGGAAGCAGCTGGCGAGCGCTTCTATTTCTCCGCTTGGTCAAGGGCAGTGAATTTCCGCTCGTTTAAAAAATTCCAAAAAATGGCATTGTAGACAGAGGGCGAGAGAGTTAAAATCTGGATAACGGCCTGTTATATTGGCATCAACCGAGTGGTCTTATCTTAAGCATATAGCTCACTTGGCTTAAAAGCGCCCTCACGGGCGCTTTTTTGATTGATAAAAATTTATAAGTTTTTCGCGACTTATAGCTTCGCATCAACCTTGATAAACGCGCTGGTCCTTGTAAGACAAGGACGGCGTAGCCGTTTATACTGTCGTCATGGAATCTGCCGTGAAAACCGCCTCGTTGCTTCAAAAAATAATGGTAATTATTTATAAAAACCGGGTCTTTCAGCTTATATTCAAAAGGCCCGACTATCCAATATATTTAGGAGCGTCGATACATGGAGTATCGCTGATAAAAGGAGCGTGGGCTTTATGAAAGGATTAAAAAAGCAGCTTCTAACGGCATTAATTGTATTTTTGATGGCAGTGACCTTAACCGTTCCAGCCGCCGCAGCAGCACCGGCAACCGCTGTAAACGCACAAGCGGGTCCAAATTTTGACGTCTATTTGAAGCTTGATGGCATTGAGGGCGAATCCGCCGAAAGGAGTCACGTAAAATGGATCGAAATCGCAGACGTTCAATTTGACGTTTCTAATACTTCATCACATGCAGCAGGATCGGGCTCGGGTGCAGGAAAAAGCACCCTTAATCAATTTTCGGTCACAAAATTGCGGTTCGATTCTTCTTCAATTCATTTATTTCAAGCTGCACTCACCGGACAAAAAATCAAAAATGGACAGCTCGTTTTCTTAAGGCACAATAAAGACGGCAATGCTCCTGCTCCGATGTTAACTATCGATTTGGATACGGTGTATGTGTCGGATTATCAATTTAACAATACCGTTGAAACGCTTAACTTAAAATTTAAATCCATAAAAATGAGGTACTCGGCTATTGATGCTAAAGGAAATTTATCGGCTCCTGTCACCGGCGGCTGGGATTTCGCCCAAAACTCCGTTATCAAATAATATCTTTGAATCCATCCCGCCAGAACCGTGCCATGTAATCGGTAACGGAGCTGCCCAATCAAAAAGCGTGCCTAATCTTTAACGATTTGGCACGCTTTTTGGAGAATTCCGTTTAGAACACTTTCGTCGTCCAGGTTTCGCAATTCCACGTATCCGTTACGACATCGCGATAAAATTCGGGTTCGTGCGAAATCAGCAGAATGCTGCCTTTATACGCCTTGAGGGCACGCTTCAGCTCATCCTTCGCATCTACGTCCAAATGGTTGGTCGGCTCGTCGAGCACGAGCAAATTCGTCTCGCGGTTGATCAGCTTGCAGAGACGCACCTTCGCCTTCTCGCCGCCGCTAAGTACGGCTACCTTGCTCTCGATATGCTTGGTTGTCAGCCCGCACTTGGCCAGAGCCGCACGCACCTCGAACTGCGAGTAGGAAGGGAATTCATTCCATACTTCCTCAATGCACGTATTGTAGTTGGCCTCCTTCATTTCCTGCTCGAAATACCCGATGCTCAGGTTATCTCCAAGCTGGACCGAGCCGGAGATGGCCGGAATCTCGCCAAGGATGCTTCGTAGCAGCGTCGTTTTCCCTATACCGTTCGCGCCCACTAGCGCAATCTTCTGGCCGCGTTCCATCCGGAGATTGAGCGCTCTCGATAACGGGCTGTCGTAACCGATGACGAGATTCTCCGCTTCGAAGATGAGCTTGCCGGACGTTCTTGCATCCTTGAAGTTGAACTGCGGCTTCGGTTTCTCCTTCGCCAGCTCGATGACGTCCATCTTGTCGAGCTTCTTTTGCCTCGACATCGCCATGTTCCGCGTCGCGACGCTTGCCTTGTTCCGGGCTACGAAGTCCTTCAAATCGGCAATTTCTTGCTGCTGGCGCTTAAAGGCAGATTCCAGCTGCTGCTTCTTCATTTCGTAAACCTGCTGGAAATGATCGTAGTCGCCGACATAACGGTTCAACTCCTGATTTTCCATATGATAGATCAGATTAATGACGCTGTTCAGGAACGGAATATCATGCGAAATGAGAATGAAGGCATTCTCGTACTCCTGCAGGTAACGCTTCAGCCAATCGATATGCACTTCGTCGAGATAGTTCGTCGGCTCGTCGAGGAGCAGGATATCCGGTTTCTCGAGCAGCAGCTTGGCCAGCAGCACCTTCGTCCGCTGTCCGCCGCTGAGGTCGTTGACGTCCTTATCGAGTCCGATATCGGTAAGCCCGAGTCCCCGGGCGGTTTCTTCAATCTTGGCATCAATCATATAAAAATCCTGATTGGTCAGCATATCCTGAATGGTTCCGACATCCTCAAGCAGTTGCTCCAGCTCTTCCGGGGATACTTCGCCCATCTTGCCGTACATATCGTTCATCTCTTGCTCCATATCGAACAAGTATTGAAAGGCTCCCTTCAGGACGCCGCGGATCGTCATGCCCTTGCTCAGCACCGCATGCTGGTCGAGATAGCCGACACGCATTCTTTTGGACCATTCGATCTTGCCGTCGTCCGGCTGAAGCTTGCCCGTAATGATGTTCATGAAGGTGGATTTGCCTTCGCCGTTGGCTCCGATGAGACCGATATGCTCGCCTTTGAGCAGGCGGAAGGATACGTCGTTGAAGATGGCGCGGTCGCCAAAGCCGTGGCTTAGTCGTTCTACGTTTAGTATGCTCATGAATGACACCTTTTCTATTTAATCTTGATTCCTGTAATATTATAAGCTCTAAGGGCAGAACACTCAATGTCGAATATAGGGAGGCAGGGATTGGGACGCAGCATTGAGAATATAAATGTGAACGTACTCAAGTGTTTGCAATCGGACAATCGGACAATCGGACAAAGCGGACAGGAGGCTGGAAAATGAAAATAAAGTCTTTCTTGACAATGGCTTTGCTGCTCGCGGCCATGCTCTCTTTATCGGGCTGCGTGCCTGGGGACGGGGCCAGCAATGCGCAGCATCCCGCCGGATTTTTTTGGGGGATATGGCACGGCTGGATTGCTCCCGTTTCCTTGGTGATCGGCTTTTTCAAGCATCATATCCGGGTCTATGAAGTCCATAACATCGGATGGTGGTACGACTTGGGATATTACATCGCGATTATTAGCGGCTTCGGCGGCATTTCGCTGTTTCGCCGGGACAAACATTAGCGGACGGACCTGTTCAAGCATCTAATCGTGAAGGAGCCAACTCATGTTTACAAGATCAACGCCCCCGATAACGGATGAACAGGGGAACGAGCTGCCCGGCGGCGGCTGATGACGATTAAAGGCGAATGCCGAAGTAAGCGGCGAGCGACGCTTTGTATTCCTCCTCGGTTTCCGGGATAAACGAGCGGACGCCTTCTGCGGTAAAAAGCCTGAATTCCTTCCCGGCAACGGTATTCCGGCCTTCCCGGGTACGGATCGCAATCATCGGCTGGCTTACGAAGATGGAATCCGGGGCGTTCTCGCACCAGTAGGTAGCCATAATGAAATCCTTAGGCAGCTGCGGCTCCTCCGTGAACGAGTAAAGCCATTTCCACTCGTCCTTCTTTAATTCGCAGAGCACCCACCCGTAGTACGGATCTCTCTTCAACCGGTACGTTTCGTCTCCCTGCCGGTGAACAAGCCCTTCCTCCATCTTGATGGGCCGCCGGGGCACGATCCCTCCGACGCCGACATCGCATAAGTAGGAAGCATCGCCGGTCTCCACCTTTAATACCTGATGGCGTCTTTTGGGTGGAGGTGCGGGTTCGTCCCGCCAAAATCGGGCCATCAGATCGGTTACGGAATAGCCCAGCTCGCGCAGCAGCCAGCTGAAGAGGGCATTGAGCTCGAAGCAATAACCGCCTCGTCTCCGGGTCACGATCTTTTCCAGAAGGTCGTCGATTTCGAGCGATAGCGGTTTACGGTGAAGGATATCCAAATTCTCATAAGGCACGGTATGAAGATGGCATTCTTGAAGCTGCTCCAAAACGGCCGGACTGCACTCCAGCGGACCTTCATAACCGATACGTTCCAAATAAGCACGGACTTCGGGACTAACATCGCTTTGCTGTTTCCCCATAAGCTTCTTCACTCCTCCCATTTTTAACCATCATGTCAGTTGTGACCTTATTTTATCATACTCACGTTTGCATTAGACGAAAAAAAAGTCGACGGCCGGGTAAATGGCGTGCCGTGTAGGCGGCAGCGGAACATTCAGCGATATTGTAAACGCCGTCAGAGCCGCGCAGAAGCACGAATAGGGCTGTCCCGTGCCGTATAGACACGGGGCAGCCCTATTCGGGTTTAAAACGATTGGACGAATTCGCCCGTTATGCCCCCGATTAACGGGGACGGCTCGCTGCTGTAATAAAGCTTTAGCTCGTGAAGGGCGCGGGTACAGCCGACGTAGAGCAGCTTCGCGTCCTGCGGCGCGGCGGCGTAATTCACGGAGTCGACGTCGACGATGAGCGCCGTGTCGAACTCGAGCCCTTTGGCCATGTAAACCGGCAGTACCGATACGCCGCCTTCATACTGCTGCTGGCCCGGAATAATGAGATGAACCTCGCAGCCCGCCGCTTGGAGCCGCTCGTGCAGCTTGCGGCAGCGCTCCTCCGAGCGGGCTAGCACGGCCAAGGTCCCATTGCCGCCTTTGGCGCGGTGAGCGGCAATTTCCTCCGTCAGCTTGCGGATCAGACCGTCCTCATCCGTGTTCACCATCGCCACAGGCTCGCCGCTGCGGAATACCGGCACCGCAAGAGCGGGAGGCTCGGCGATGCCGGCCTTCAGCACTTCGTTCGCGAAGTAAATGATCTCCATCGTCGAGCGGTAGCTCCGATTGAGCGTGAAGTAGGCGCTCTGATCCTCCGGGAAGAGGGACAAAAACTCCTTCCAATCGATCACGCCTTGGTACGCGTGAATGCCTTGGGACAAGTCGCCAAGAATGGAGAACGACCCGTTCTTCGTATGAAGAGACAGCAGCGCTACCTGAAACGGCGAGAAATCCTGCGCTTCGTCGATCACGGTATGATCGAAGCGGAGATCGCCGTGAATGCCGATGAAGCGGCTGCGCAAGTAGAGCAGGGGAGCGAGGTCCTCGGGCTCGACTTTCTTTTTCTTCGCGAGAGCGGCGGTGGCGGTGCGAATCGGTTCCGGTACATACGCATGGGCTTCTTCCGTCAGCCAAGCCGGCCTGCTGTTGCTTTCCGCGAACAGTTCTTTGTAAAATGTAAAGGGTGAATAGGCGGTCCATGCCTTGGAATAGTCGCGCAGCTTGGCCGAGCCCTTCTTCTTGTACTCTTTCTTGAGATGGACCTCCCACACCTTGTCGAGCTCCATCTCCATCCAGCGCTTGATGCGCGCCAGGACGCGCTCGCGCCGTTTCATCAGCGGCTCGTGCTTATATTCGACCTCGTACCATTCACGAATCGTCCGCTGAGACAGTCTGGCGCGCTCCCATGGCGTAAAATCGGCTTGAGGCGCGGCTTGCGCTTCATAGGCATCGACAACGCGCCCGAGCCAATTCATGTATGTGACAGAGCCCTTGATACGACCCGGAGCCCGGTCGTCCATCACCGGGCTGTCCGCTGCATTGCCGAACCAGAAGAGCAGCCGCTCGGCCGCGTCCGTCAGCTTCACTTCATGCTCCAGCAGCTCGAGCGCCCAATCGGCGAACGTCGTTTGCTGAATATGGCCTACGCCGAGCTCCGGGAGCACACCGGATATGTAATCGAGGAACATGCGGTTCGGTGCGAAGATGATCATTTTTTCCGCATGCACCTGGTTCCTGTAGTGATACAGCAGATATGCGAGCCGGTGAAGGGCTACGGTCGTTTTGCCGCTGCCCGCGACGCCCTGGATAACGAGCGCGTTGTTCTTGCCCGCACGAATGATGGAATCCTGCTCGGCTTGGATGGTGGAAACGATGTCGCGCAGCCGGTTGTCCTTGTTCTCGCCGAGGCGGTACAGCAGGAACTCGTCGGTGACGGCCATCGCATCGCCGCTGCGGTCGAACGTGTCGACGACGCGCTGAAGCAGCTGCTTGCGGATGACGAGGTTTCGTTTCAAGTAAACGAGCCCATCGATCGTCCCGTCGGGAGATTCATAAGCCGCTTTGTCCGTTCCGCCGGTGAAGGAGTAGAACAGGCTCGCCACCGGGGCGCGCCAGTCGACGACGAGCAGCTCGGGCGAATCGGCACGTTCGACGCCGAACTTTCCTATATATAACGGAGTGGGCTCCGGCTTGCCTTCCTCCTGGAAATCCAGCCTGCCGAAGTATGGCTCGGGTCCGGCTTGCGCCAAGCTGTGCCGTTTGTTCTCGCGAATCGATTCCAATACCTGCTCGGTCAGATCGGGACCGGTATAAGGCGGGATGGCCCGGAGCTCCGCCAGATGGCGGTCCATTTCTTCAATAGTGAGCTCCAGACGGGCCAATTCTTCTTGATAAGCGTTCTGCAGACCAGATTCCAAGGGGGATACCTCCGTTTCGTAGTTACATAAAGTTTAGGCTCAAAGGAGATTTAATATATCATAACAGGGCCGCCGCTTCAAGGGAGTAATTTTTTTGAAACAAAGAGGGCCAATCCTCGTATAGGATAAGGCTGGAATCGTTTGCCCCGGAAAGACCGGTCGATCCGGGAAACATTAGTCGAAGCGCGGACAAGCGCACGGAATATGGGAGTGAAATCATGCATTTACGGAAGCAATGGATTTGGGGAATCATCGTGCTGCTCGTGCTGGCGGCCGCCGGAGCGGGCGGCTGGTATTGGTGGATGAAGAACGGAGCGCGCGGGACGGCAAAGCCGCAGGCGCTGATACCCGTCAAATCGGCGGCATCGATTAAGGATAGCTATGACGTGATCGTAGCTGGCACCGATCCCGAAGGCATAAGCGCGGCCATCTCCGCGGCGCGGAACGGGCAGAAGGTGCTGCTCGTGGATGGACGGGGCCGGGAAATTCTCGGAGGGCTCATGACGCTCGGCTGGCTGAATACGATCGACCTGAACTATGCGCCGGAGCAGCCGGTCATTCCCGGAAAGCATAATTTTTTGGATAAGGGTATTTTTCAGGAATGGTACGAGCGGGTAGAAGGAACGTCCTTCGATACGACGACGGCGGCCAACGTCTTCTATGACATGGTGCGCAAAGAGCCGAACATCGACCTGCTCATGAAGGTGAAAGAGATGAAGCCGTCCGTGGAGCCGGGTACGCCTGCGAATAAGGTAACCGGACTCGATATCGTGAAGGAAGACGGCACCAAGATCGCGGTCAAGGCGAAGGCGGTCATCGACGCCACACAGGATGCCGATATTGCGGCGGCGGCGGGCGCGCCTTTTACCTGGGGACGGGAAGACATCGGCGATCCGAAATCGCAGATGGCCGTTACGCTAGTCATGAAGCTGAGCGGCGTCACGCCGCAGGTGTGGCAGTCGTTCGGCAAGCACAAGAATACGCAGAGTGATGCGACAAGCACATGGGGCTTCCCCGAGATGAAGGAATACAAGTCGACGAATCCGGAGCGGGTGCGCATGCGCGGTCTCAACATCGGTCGTCAGAATGATAACACAATCCTGATCAATGCAATGCAGATTTTCGGAGTCGATCCGTTGAACCCGCAGTCCGTGAAGGAAGGGATCGAGATCGGGAAGAAGGAAGCTCCGCATGTCGTGGAATACATGAAGCAGCACTTCCCCGAGTTCAAAAATTTGGAGCTCGTCGGCACGGCGCCGGAGCTCTATGTGCGGGAGACGCGGCATCTGATCGGCGAATACCGCCTGACGATGGCGGATTTGATGGACAACCGCGATTTCCCGGATGCGATTGCTTACGGCTCCTATGAGGTCGACATCCAAAGCACGAACTATAAAGATCCGGGCGCGGTCATGATGAAGCCGATTCAATACGGTGTACCGTTCCGGACGCTCGTGCCGCAGAAGGTGGACGGGCTGCTCGTGGTCGGGCGGGCTGCCAGCTTCGATTCGCTGCCGCACGGCAGCGCGCGGGTCATTCCGCTCGGCATGGCTACGGGACAAGCGGCCGGCGCTGCGGCGAAGCTGGCTGCGGACAAAGGCATCACGTTCCGCCAGCTGTCGCAATCGAGCGAGGATATCGCTGCGCTGCGGGAGAAGCTCGTCCAGCAGAAGATGGAGCTGAAGATGTATAAGTTCGACGCGCCCGAGTATACGAAGCATAAGGCGTACCCCGGTCTCAAGGCTGCGGTCGGCATGTTCCTTACGGTCGGCGGGTACAACAACAAGGATTGGGAAGTCGACGGCGCCTCCAACGCGCAGCGGTTCGTCTATAACATGGCGGGAATCCGCAAAATCAAGCCGGCCGTATTCCCGGGAGATCCTTCGGCCGCGCTGGTCGGCATGGCTGATCCCGCCAAGCAGGCGCTGACGCTGAATCAGGCGGCGCTGACGATCGGTACGGCGATCGGACTGAAGCCTCCGCAGCAGAAAACGGCGGAGGAGCTGAAGGCGAGGGGCTGGCTGACGCAGGAGACGCTGTCCAAGATTGCGGATCCGAACAAGCTGACTAACGGCGAAGCGTTCCTCCTGCTCCGGGACGTTGCAAAGAATTACGCCCAGATGAATATCGAATAGCTTAACCACGCACCTGTCTGGCCCTCTTCGGGCCGGACGGGTGTATTCTTTGTTGATAAGAATTTATAAGTTTTCGTAACTTATAGCTTCGCATCAACCTTGGTAAACGCGCTGGTCCTTGTAAGACAAGGTCGGCGTATCCGTATCCTGGTGTTAACCGTTTCCTGAATAGGGTAAAATGGGTATAGGGTATGATGATCACCGCTTCCGCGGGAAAAGGAGGAGCTTCACAATGGAATACCGGATCGAGAAGGATACGATGGGCGAGATTCAGGTGCCCGCACACCGCTTGTGGGGAGCGCAGACGCAGCGGAGCAGCGAAAACTTCCGCATCGGGACCGAGCGCATGCCGCTCGGGCTCGTTCGCGCCATGGCGGTGCTGAAGCTCTCGGCCGCTCAAGCCAATCTGAAGCTGGGCGTGCTGGACAAGGAGAAGGCTGAAGCGATTACGGGCGCGGCGAGCGAGGTATGGGAAGGACGCTGGGACGACGAATTTCCGCTCGTGGTGTGGCAGACGGGCAGCGGCACACAATCGAACATGAACGTCAACGAGGTGGTAGCGCACCGGGCCAACCAGCTGCTGGAGTCCAAGGGAAGCAGCGTCAAGATCCATCCGAACGATGACGTCAACCGGTCCCAGAGCTCGAACGATACGTTCCCGACCGCGATGCATATCGCCGCCGTTCTGGCCGTCGAGGAGAAGTTGCTGCCGTCGCTGCAGAGGCTGAAGGCCACGCTCGAGCAAAAGTCGCAAGAATTCATGGACATCGTCAAAATCGGCCGCACCCATCTTCAGGATGCGACGCCGCTTACGCTCGGCCAAGAAATAAGCGGCTGGCATGCAATGCTGACGCAGACGGAACGGATGATTCGCGCCGGCTCCGAGGCGATGCGGGAGCTGGCGATCGGCGGCACCGCCGTCGGTACGGGCCTGAATGCGCACCCCAAGTTCGGCGAAACCGTTGCTCAGGAAATCAGCCTCGCCACAGGGCAAACGTTCACTTCCGCAGTCAACAAATTCCACGCGCTTACAAGCCACGATCAGCTGGTGTACGCGCATGGTGCGCTCAAGGCGCTGGCGGCGAATATGATGAAGATCGCTAACGACGTCCGCTGGCTCGCGAGCGGCCCGCGCTGCGGGATCGGCGAAATTTCGATTCCCGAGAACGAGCCGGGCAGCTCGATCATGCCGGGGAAGGTGAACCCGACGCAAAGCGAAGCGGTCACCATGGTCGCCTGCCAGGTGATGGGCAACGACGCAGTCATCGGTTTTGCCGCAAGCCAAGGCAACTTCGAGCTCAACGTGTTCAAGCCGGTCATCATCCACAATTTCCTGCAGTCGGTCCGGCTGCTGTCCGATGCGATGGATTCGTTCAACGAGCACTGCGCGGTAGGCATTGAGCCGAACCGGGATACGATCAAGCGGTACTTGGATGAGTCCTTGATGCTTGTCACGGCGCTGAATCCGCATATCGGCTACGAGAAGGCGGCTTCCATCGCCAAGACCGCCCATAAGAACGGGCTGACGCTCAAAGCGGCCGCGGTTCAAAGCGGCTACCTCACGGAGGCGCAGTTTGACGAATGGGTTCGCCCCGAGAACATGATACATCCGAAGTAAGCGGCAGGCGCCTCGGTGGGATGGAAGATTTTGTCCTCGCACGAGGCGCCCTTGTGTTAATATAGAAGAGTGTTTACAATGAGAGGCTGGACAAGAGTACGGAAATGCAGGATCGGCTGAACCGGGACGGACCGGTGACCTAACGCCATCCGGCTCCTGTGGGGAAGGTCCATAGTCTCAAATAGTAAGGCAGCAGGAGAGGAAGAAGCCATGAAAACGCTCATTATCGCGGAAAAACCGGACATGGGGCGCAACATCGCGGCGGCGATCGACCCGAAAGCGAAAAATCAGCGGACTTACATCGAAGGGGAACAATACATCATCACTTGGGCGATCGGCCATTTGATCGGCCTTGCGGAGCCCGACGCGTATGATGATCGATATAAGAAATGGAATTTGGGCGATTTGCCCATCGTGCCCGAGCAGTTCAAGCTGGTCCCGAATCCGCGGACGAAGGATCAGCTGAAGGTGATTGCGGAGCTGGCGAAGCGCAGCTCGGAGCTGATCAACGCATGCGACGCCGGGCGGGAAGGGCAGCATATTTTCTCGCTAATTCAGCGGCACCTTAAGCTGGGGCAGCCCGTGAAGCGGCTGTGGATCTCGGACCTCACGCCCGAAACGATTCGCAAAGGGTTCGCCGAGCTGAAGGAAGGCTCGGAATTCGATAATTTGACTCGGGCGGCCAAAGCCCGCAGCGAAGCCGATTGGCTGATCGGCATGAACGGGTCGCGTGCTTTTACGACAAAGCATAACGAGCTGCTGTCCGTAGGCCGGGTGCAGACGCCGGTGCTCGCCCTGTTGTACGACCGGCAAAAGGAGATCGAGGCGTTTACCTCGAACAAATATTTTGAAGTGGAGGCCTGGTTCACCCAGGGCGAAACGCGGTATCGCGGCATGTGGCAGGGCGAGAAGCTGACCGATGGGGACAAGGCGGTGGCGCTGGCCGCGAAGGTGAAGGACAAACCGGGACGGATTGCGGAGTACGAGGTGAAGGATACGAAGGAGTATCCGTTCAAGCTGTACGATCTGACGCTGCTGCAGCGGGAGGCGAACGCCAAGTTCGGCTTCTCGGCGAAGAAGACGCTGGACCTTGCGCAGGCGCTGTACGAGAAGCATAAGGTGATCAGCTACCCGCGGACGAACTCCAACTATGTGAACGAGCAGAACATTCCCGAGATGCACCGTGCGCTGGACCAGCTGGGCAAAACCGAATATAAGGCGTTCGTCGAGCAGGCGGACAAGCGGCTGGTGCATAAAAATAATAAAGCGGTGTGCAATCCGGCCAAGGTCGAGGATCACCATGCAATTCTGCCGACCCATAAGATCGCTTCGGGACTGCCTCCTGATGAACAGAAGCTGTACGATTTAATCGTCCGGCGGTTCTTGTCCCACTTCTACCCCGCTGCGGCTTACAAGGTGCATTCGATCGTGACCTCCTGCGAAGAGGAATCGTTCAAGAGCAGCGTCAAGCAGCTCCTGTCGCCGGGCTGGAAGGTGCTGTACACCGATGCGAAAAAGGAGAAGTCCGCGCGCGGGCGCGGCAAGGCGGATAAGGAAAAGGACGCGCAGGACGGCGACGAGCCGGCGGAGGAGGAAATCTCCACCCCGTTCTCTCTAAACCCGCAGGAGGGCGTGCATTGCGCCGACAGCGCGGCGAAGGAGAAGGAGACGCAGCCGCCGAAGGCGTACACCGAAGGAACGCTGCTGAAGGCAATGGAGAGCGCGGGCAAGCAGATCGAGGACGAGGAGCTTCGCGACGCGATGAAGGATTCGGGCCTCGGCACTCCCGCGACCCGGGCTTCGGTCATCGAGCGGCTGAAGCAGGTCGGCTACGTGACGATGCAGGGCAAGCGGATCGCGATCACACAAAAGGGCCGGACGGCCGTGGAGCTGATCCGCGGAGCGGGCGTCGAGCTGCTGACCTCGCCGGAGATGACCGGCCACTGGGAACGGCGCCTGAACGAGATCGCGCGCGGGGCCGCTTCGGACGAGACGTTCATGCTGAACGTCAAGAAATTTGCCGCCCTGATCGTCGAGAAGGTGCGGCGGCAGGCGCGCGCGTCCAAAACGGCCTTCGAGGGCGAGGAGCCCTCGAAGGCCGCGGGCGGACGCAAGCGCGGAGGCGCGAGTGCCGGCGAGCGCAAGGGCGCAGCCGCCGAAGGCGGCGCCAAGCCGCGCAGCCGGCGTAAGGCGGCGGGCGAGGCGCAGGGCGAGGGCGGCGGTGCGCCGGCCGCAGCGGCAGCCGCTGCGCTGCGCGAGCCCGCGCCTGCGCCGGAGGCAGCGCGGCCCGCGGCGGCGGTGCCGCTGGCGCCGTGCCCGCGCGAGGGCTGCCGCGGGCGCATCATCGCCGGCAAGCGCGGCTACGGCTGCAGCGAGTACAAAGCCGGCTGCGGCTTTGTGATCTGGAAGATCAGCTTCGGTGCGACGCTGACCGAAACGGCGCTTCGCTACCTGCTGCAGCATGGACGAACGGCACTGATGCGGCTGCAGGACACGGAAGGACGTCCGATCGAAGGCCGCTTGGTTCTGCAGGATAAAAACACCGGCAAGCTCGCATTGGAAACTGCGGCCGCATCATCCTAATGCTCTTATAACAACTGATCAAGAATCCTAATTGAAAGGAGTTGGAGCATCCGTATGAAAGAAATCCCATTGCCCTATGTGCGCACGAACCAAGCTGGGATCGTTCTGCTGGTGCTGCTGGCCATCCTGCTGCAGCAGCCTGTTCTGATCGTCGTGCTGTGGGCGATTCAAGTCATTAACTTGTGGCAGGGCGTCCGATCCAACGTATTCGTCATGTTGGCGGCTCCGTTTCTGAGAAGCAAGCTGGCAGGCGCCCCTACCGAATCGCGGGAGCTGCAGCGCTTCAACAATTCGATCGCGGTCATTCTGCTGACGTTATCGATTCTATTCTTCTGGCTGAATGCCGGCAGCATCGCGGGGTATATCTTCGCCGGACTGGTCGGCGCGGCGGCGCTCATGGCCATCTGCGGCTACTGCATCGGCTGCACGCTGTATTATCAATTCAAACGGCTTCGCCGTTAAGCTCCTACCGGAGCTTGGCGGCTTTGGCCGCTTTTTTTTGGGGAGAAACGAAAAAGAACGCCTTCCCGCGGATCTTGCGATCTTTTGCGGAAAAGCGCTCTAACCGATAAGTCATGGCGGGCTAACGGGGCAGAACGTACCTGTACACGGCGATGAAATGACAGATGCTTCCTGACAGCACAAACGTGTGCCAGATGGCGTGATGGTACGGAATTTTGCGCCACAAATAGAAGATCGTGCCGAACGTATAGAGGAGGCCTCCGGCCACCAGCCAGTCGATGCCTAGGGCGGGCAGCTGCTGCTTCAGCGGCTGGAAGGCGAAAATGATCATCCAGCCCATGGCTATGTAGAACAGAGTGGATAGCACGTTAAAGCGTTTGACGAAGAACAGCTTGAAGATGACGCCGATTAAGGCAAGTCCCCACACGACGCCGAACAGGCTCCAACCGAGCGGCCCTCGGAGGGTGACGAGGAGAAACGGCGTATACGTGCCGGCAATGAGCAGGTAAATGGCCGAGTGGTCCATAATCTCGAACAGATCGATCCATTTCGGCTGACGTGCGCTGTGAAGCAGGGTAGAGCAGACATAGAGCAAGATCAGGGTAACGCCGAAAATCGTAAAGCTGACGATGTGCCAAACGTTGCCGTTCTTCAGCGAATGCATCAGCAGCAGCGCGAGTGCGGCGGCGCTCAGCACGGCGCCGATGCCGTGGGAGATCGCGTTCGCGCGTTCTTCCTTCCATGATGTGGCGGTCAATCCAATTCACTCCTGTCGGCGGTGATGACAGCTAGTTTTCCCCATGAGTTTCATTTCATGTATCCGGAAAATGACGCTGATCTCATTGTACACGTTCCCGGCAGAAATGACCAATGTTCAAAGTGCCGCCGGAACCGTCACCGAGCTGCCCGGCGGCGATTCGTTGTAGGGTTCCTTCGGAAGGAGCCGGCGGTCCGGCGTATCTCGGATGCCGTGCACCTGAACATGAAACGACTCGGGCGGAAAGCCCGGTTTCCCGTCCGTACGGAGCGTAACTTGGTTCCCGTCGATCTTTTCCACGGTTAATGCCAACGCCAATCGCTCGTCTCTCGCGAAGCAAGTGTAACGTTCGGCAGCGGCCGCCGTCGCTTCATCCACCCGCTTGCTGAAGTCCAGCCGGATCCGGTCGGAACCGATCCGGCATGCCGCTAAGGGGACTGGGGGCTCGGTGTACATGGTTAAGCCGATATGGTATTCGTAAGCGGTCCACATGCTGTATCCCAACCGGCCGGCTTCTGCGGCAAACTCCGTCAGCCAGCCCCGGCTTCTCCGCATATTCCGCAGCGATCCGATATCGGTCTGCAGCCCGAGCGGGAGCGAAGGGTGGGAAGCGCGAATCTGTTCCACGAAGGAGGCATACGCCTTGGCGTAATCCGCCGGAAGCTTCCCACGCATCCAGTCCGGCCAATGGGTCTGGATGATGTGCAGGTCCGGCCGCACCCTGCGGATCATTTCGGGCGCGTCGAAGCCCTGCTCCTCCCTCACCCGACTGACGGCATTACGGGCATCCACCGCGACGGACCAGGTTGCCACGCGCAGCCGCGGGTTCGCTTCCCGGGCCCCTCCGGCCCCATTGAGAAGCTCGTGCAAGAAGCCGTTCACCGTCTGCACGCGGAATTCCACCCACAGCATATACCTAGCGATGTCCTTCTTATAGTAATAAGGTGATGTCCGGTATTTGAATTCGGGCATTTCGCCGCCGCTGAATTTCTTGAACGCCGCCCGGGCGAGCGGTCCGACGTCCCCATATACACCGCTGCTAAGGCCGTTCCATTCGGGAAAATACGATTCGGCGATCTCGATGCCATCGAACGGAACCGTTCGGACGATCTGTGCCAGCGCCGCTTTCTTCCATGCGACGTAGCGGGAGCTGAAGGGGGACAGGCGGGTGAAGCCGTCATTGACGGGCTTGAGTAATGTCATCTGCCATGAGGGCCAATCGGGAGGAAGATGGTTCGTGCTGTAATATCCGTTGCCGAGCACCATGCCCCATACTTCAAGCCCGCGGTCCTTCATAGCCTCGACCAAACGGCGATTGACCCGGGTTTCATCGGTGACGAAATAACGGACCGTCCGGTATCCCGCCAGCTCCAGCTCAGCAGCTACGCTTTCCGGCGAGCGGTCCAGGTAGTAGCTGAAGGTCGGATCGAATTGAATCGTCGGCTCTGCTTTCATTGAAAAGCCCTCCTGTAGAAGCTTTTAAAGTCTACTATTAGTTTATTGTACCAGAAGAGGAAGACATTCGCTTTTTTGAACGCTTTGCTGCGTAAACCGAAGGTCTGGCTGCTTAGAAGAACTCCGATAAGCAGTCTTTTTTATTTAGTAGTAATTATTACAGTTAATTGACATCGGTACGGCAGGGGGGTACAATTTAATGTACGGCCATCGGCCGATAGAGAACGAGTGGGAGCGGTGGAAAAGATGAAATCGGCGGTTCCGGTTCACATTTTATCGGGCTTCCTGGGCAGCGGCAAGACAACCTTGCTTACCCGGGCCCTGGATTACTATAAAGCAAAAGACGAAAGGCCGGCCGTGCTGATGAATGAGCTGGGTGACGTCAACCTGGACGGAATGCTCGTCGGAGACGAGGTGCCGATGACGGAAATGCTCAGTGGCTGCATATGCTGCACAATCCGCGGCGATCTCGGCATGGAGCTCAAGGAGCTGGTCGATGAGCATCGGCCCGATGTGATCTTCGTCGAATGCACCGGCGCAGCGAATCCGATCGAAATCTTGGACGGCGTGACGGATGCTTCGCTCCTGACGCTCCTGGAGCTGCGGTCCGTTATTACCGTGGTCGATGCCGCCCATCTGCTGGAGAGAGCCTCGAACCCGAAAGGGAAGACGTACCGGCTGATGAAGGATCAAATCCGCTGCGCAACCGTCATACTGCTGAACAAGAGTGATTTGGTAAAGCCGGAGGAGCTGGAGGGTTTGGAGAGGTCCATCCGGGAACTGAATGCCGTCGCCCCCATCCACGTTACCGTCCGCTGCGAAATCGACTATACGATGTTCGACCGGCTCGATGCTACGGGCTCGGCGCCTGCTGCAGCTCCCGCCATTCGGGCCTGCGGCTGCGGGGAGTCGGCTTCTTCGCACGCAGCAGACTGCGATCATTCCCATGCGCATGCGGACCATTCCGCTGAAGGCGGGGAGCATGATCATGGTCACGAGCATGCCCATGAGGACGCCGCCATGCACCACAGCCACGAGCATGTCATGGTGCATACGCATTATTTCCAAGGGCCGATCGACAGCGAGCGCTTCGAGGAACTGATCGGCCGGCTGCCCCGCGAAGTATACCGCGCCAAGGGCATCCTTCGCTTCAAGGACACCGGAGCGAGTACGTTCATGTTTCAATACGCGTACCGCGAGGCCGATTTTATGAAAATCAACCCGCAAGCCGATGTCCCGAACGTCGCCGTGTTCATCGGCGAGCACTTCGACAAGCACATGCTGGCGTCGTCGCTGCAGGAGCTTGAGCGCGAGCCGTCTTGACTTTGACCGAGGAAATCCGGCATTATTAATTCAACAGAAGAACAAGAGAAGAGGATCTTATGGCGAAAAACGAGCATGAGCATAACGTGGAGGAGACCATCCAGGAAATTATATCCGCGATGTCATCCAAAGGTTGGCGCATTACCGACCAGCGCAAAAGCTTGGCGACGCTGTTTGCCGAATCCAGCGGTTACTTGTCCCCCAAAGACGTGTACGAATATATGCGGCAGCAGTATCCGGGCGTCAGCTTCGACACGGTTTACCGCAATCTGCGGCTGCTGAGCGATATGGGCGTGCTGGAGCAAATTTATTTGAACGACGGGTTGAAATTCCGCGCCCGCTGCCGGACTCATCATCATCATCATTTGATTTGTCTGCAATGCGAGAAGACTGTACCATTCGAGTTCTGTCCGATGAAAGCTTTGCCGGAATGCCCTTCGGATTTCGAAATCGTCAACCACCGGTTCGAGGTATTCGGGTATTGCAAGGATTGCGCTCCGAACCATCCTCACTAACTGCACAGCTTTGAACAGTGGAGGGTCCGCCTATGGCGGGCCCTCTTTGTGTAATTTAATTCCGATCAATATGTTCGGAATAACCTCCTCATTTTTTATGGAAAAACCGATTGACACCGGCTAGACCTCAATGCTAATATACGAAATATATAACATAGTAAAACAATCGGAATAATAATTATATGTCGCCAGACTACCGGAGCACGCAGCAAAGAGACGGTAAGCTATGTTTAATCTACAAGACGCTGCATAGCGCATATTTTCCTTATCTCATCTAACGAAGGACGGTCGGTTCATCTGCCCGAGCTCCATTCCGGAGATGAGGTACTTGTCCTCATCTTCCGCATTTACTTATTCAATGATACAGAGCATCTGACGCTGGAGAACGGATTGAAGTTCGACCCGCTTCCGGTTCATATTTAACCTTAAGATGAAGAAGGAGGAGAGTTGATATGGAGCATCACATTACGATACGAAGCGGTAGAGAAGAGCTGGCGGCAACTCTTCATTATCCCGAAAGCGGGGGAGAAGTCACGGCACTCGCTTCGGGAGAACGTTACCCGATCGTGATTATCGCCCACGGCTTTCTCGGCACCCGCATCGGAGTGGACCGCCTATTCGTTAGAGCGGCCCGTGACCTCAGCCGCCATGGCTATATGGCGCTGCGGTTCGATTATGCAGGCTGCGGGGAAAGCACGGAGGATTACGGCTCCGGCGGTCTCGATTCCTTAATCGACCAGACGCGGCATGTGATCGATTATGCGCTGGATATCGACTGCGTGGATGCGCAGCGGCTCATTCTGCTGGGGCATAGTCTCGGAGGCGCCGTAGCAGTGCTTACCGCAGCCCGCGACAAGCGTGTCAAGACGCTGGTGATGTGGGCTTCCGTAGCCTATCCGTTTAACGATATCGTCCATATTACAGGCAAGAAAGTATATGAGGATGCCGTTCAATTCGGTTCCTCAGATTATTTAGGCGATTCGTTTCAGCCGGTCTTCTTCGAGTCTTTGGCGAAACATCAGCCGTTCGAGCAGCTTCGGAAATTTACCGGGGACGTCCTGCTGATCCACGGAACAAGCGATGAAGTGATTCCGGCGGATTATTGCTTCTTGTATCAGAAGCTGTTCTGGCTAAGGCCGCAGGGAAGCTGCGATAAAGAAGTGTTATTCCAGGCGGACCATACGTTCTCCTCCGCTCAGGCGAAAGAGCAGGTTATCAGCCACACGCGCAATTGGCTGCTGCAGCTGGAGCGCAGCAAGAGGGAATGGAACGATTGGACGATCTGATTCGTTTACTCGAGCCTTGCGTACGGATCAATAGTTAAATAAGATATCGGAGGGATAGTGATGGCGAAGCCTCTGGATGTGGATGAGCTTTGGATCAAACGGATTATTCAAAGCGTAAACGGATTGGAGTTCGGCACGGTGCAAATCGTTGTGCATGACGGCCGTATCGTTCAAATCGAACGAACGGAGCGCAAGCGGTTCGAGCAGGATTCGGCCGGACCCCGCCATTTGGCTGAAGCCAAGCCGAACAAAAGATAAGAAGGACCGAAGATTTCGGCAGGGCCGCCGGAGACTTCTTGAGAGGTGCGCCAATGAAGCGCAGGCGTTCGGGAAGTCTTTTTGCTTCCAGAGACGAGCCCTGCCAAACCATACGGAAGTTCCTTGGGTGTTTCACTTAAGGAATTTCCGTTTATTTGTTTATAAAAATACGGACGGGATGGATGAATATGGTAAATAATATAACATTGTCTCCAGAAACATAATTGGATTGTCACATTAGTTAACCTAATCTTATTGTCAAAGCCCATGACCTATTATATAATGTGAAAGTTAATCAGAAAGGAGAATTGACCTGTGACCAAAAATAAGATCATCGTCATGATGTTTTTGTGTCTTGCTCTGATCGTTGCGGGCTGCGGAACGAAGACTGCGCCACAAGCACAAGCGCCTGCGGCCGGGGGCGAACAGAAGCCTGCCGATACGCAGAAAGGCACGAAATTGGACCAAATTAAGAAGGTGGGAAAAATCGTTGTCGGTACGAGCGCCGATTACCCTCCTTATGAATTCCACAAGGAAATCAATAAGAAGGACGAAATTGTCGGCTTCGATATTGAAATCGCCAAAGCGCTTGCGAAGGACTTGGGCGTTCAATTGGAAATCAAAGATATGAAATTCGACGGACTGCTTGCAGCGCTGGATTCCGGGAATGTAGACTTCGTTATCTCCGGGATGACTCCGACGCCTGAACGTCAGAAGAGCGTTGATTTTACCAAAATTTACTATACAGCGGTTCAGAAAGTCGTTGTGCGCGCGGAAGACAAAGATAAAATCAAGTCGATCGACGACCTGAAAGGGAAGAAGGTCGGGGCGCAGAAGGGCGCAACGCAAGAAAAAATCGTGCAAGAGCAAATGCCGCAATCCGAGCTCAAAGCCATCTTTAAAATTTCCGATTTGATGCTGGAGCTGAAAAATAAAAAGGTAGATGCTCTGGTTGTGGAGCAGCCGGTGGCGGGCGCGTACCTGTCCAAGAATAAAGACCTTGTCGTTTCCGATATCGCGCTGAAAACCGAAGACAGCGGATCCGCTATCGCAGTGAAGAAGGGAAGTCCTGAGCTTGTCGATGCGATGAATAAAACCCTCGATAAGCTGATGACCGACAAGACGATCGATAAACTTGTAACAGAAGCCAACGATCAAGTAGAATAGTTCTAAACTGGGAATACTTGAACAAAAACCTGATCGGATGGTTTGTCCGGCGGGTTTTTGTTCGGTTTTACGATCTATTTCAGAAGAAGGAGGGGAATCGATGGATTTTTCATTCTTGCCGAAGTACTACCCGTTTTTTGTGGACGGAGCGAAGGTTACGCTCGTGCTGTCCGTCTTTACCGTCTTTTTTGGTGTTATTCTTGGAGTCCTTCTGGCGCTGATGCGCATGTCCCGGATTTCCATATTAAAGATTCTGGCTACGGCATACATTGAGTTCATCCGGGGGACGCCTCTTCTTGTGCAGCTGTATATCATTTATTACGGGCTTCCTAAGATCGGTATCACGTTTCCCGACGTTCCCGCCTTGGGCAGTGCGTTCCCGGATTTTATGGCGGGCGTGCTTACGCTCTCCATCAACAGTGCGGCGTACGTTGCCGAGACGTTCCGCGGAGGCATTCAAGCCGTAGATAAGGGGCAGATGGAAGCTGCCCGTTCACTCGGTATGCCCCATGCGATGGCTATGCGCCATATCATTTTGCCGCAGGCTCTGCGCAATGTGCTCCCCGCGCTTGGCAACGAATTTATCGTCGTAATCAAGGAATCTTCGATCGTTTCCATTATCGGGATCGGGGAGCTGATGTATAAAGCCGATACGGTCCGGGGGAACATTTTCCAGCCTTTTGAGCCGCTGATCTTGGCTGCGCTCATCTATTTTGTCATGACGTTTACGTTGTCCAAGCTGCTCGGCGTGGCGGAAAGGAGGATGAGGACCTCTGATTAAAGTAACGGATTTGAAAAAATCGTTCGGCAAAAACGACGTGCTGACAGGGGTCGACATCGACATTGCCAAAGGCGAGGTCGTCGTCGTGATCGGCCCCAGCGGCTCCGGCAAGAGCACGTTTCTGCGCTGTCTGAACCTCCTGGAGCAGCCGACGGGCGGAGATATCTTCTTCGAGGGAGTGTCATTGACGAAGGGCAAGCAGGACATTAACAAGCTACGCATGCATATGGGGATGGTATTCCAGCAATTCAACCTGTTTCCGCATATGACGGTGATCGATAATATTACGCTGGCTCCCCGTAAGCTGAAAAAAATGAGCGCGGACGAAGCCGAACGGATCGCAACCGGTCTGCTCAAGCGGATCGGGCTCGCTGACAAAGCGAAGAGCTATCCGTCCCAGCTGTCCGGGGGGCAGAAGCAGCGGATCGCGATAGCGCGGGCGCTGGCTATGGCGCCGGCGGTGCTGCTGTTCGACGAGCCGACGTCGGCGCTTGATCCGGAGATGGTCGGAGAGGTGCTGGATGTCATGAAGGAGCTGGCAGCCGAAGGCATGACGATGGTCGTCGTGACGCATGAGATGGGATTTGCCCGCGAGGTGGGCACCCGGCTGGTGTTTATGGACGGGGGTAAAATCGTCGAGCAGGGGAACCCTGTTGACGTGTTCGCCAATCCTCAGCATCCGCGGACGAAGGAGTTTTTGGGCAAGGTGCTGTAATACACTGGTGACCGGGGATGCGTAACGCTTCCTGCGCTCATGAAAGAAGCCCCCAAGCGGCATTCATTGCTGCTTGGAGGCTTCTTTGTTTAGTTGATAAGAATTTATAAGTTTTTCACAACTTATAGCTTCGCATCAACCTTGATAAACGCGCTGGTCCTTGTAAGACAAGGACCAGCGCGTTTATCCTGGCCTTAGGCGTCACTGTTGCAAGCTCCGTTCGAATTCGGCTCGAACGGCCTGCAGCTTCTCCGGATGCGCGAAGACGTCGTACGCCGTAAAGGCAAGCGCCTTGGCCCCGAGCAGCATGCCGCGGAAGGCCCGGTCCTGCATCGCCAAATCGCGAAATTCCTTCGTATGCAGCAGATGCTTCTCGTCAACGACCTTTACGTACGGATGGATCGCCGGGCAATGCCGGGAGACGTTCCCGAGATCGACGGAGCCGTGATCTTTGCCGATCTCAATCTTATCTTCCGGTATGCCGAGCTCTCCCAAATTTCGCGAAAACAAAGCGGAGAGTGTTTCGTTCGTTACCAGCTCGTCGTAGGAAAACTCGTAGTTGGAGGTTTTCAATGAGCAGCCGGTTTGGAGCGCGGCGCCTTCGGCGCAGCGCAGCACCTTCTGAACGAGCTCATCGGTATAAGGGCGGTTGCCGGATCGGATATAAAACTGGGCGGCTGCATATTCCGGAATGATGTTGGCCGCTTTGCCGCCTTCCGTGATGATGCCGTGAATTCGGGCATGGCTCTGCACCTGCTGGCGCAGCATGCCGATCGATTGAAACAGCAGCAGCACAGCGTCGAGCGCATTGACGCCTTCGTATGGTGTGGCTGCGGCATGAGCGGCCTTGCCGAAATACTCGAATTGGATCGCATCCATGGCAAGGGATTGACCGGACTTCTCGTAAGTATGGTAAGGATGGGCCATCAGCGCAAAGTCCACATCGTCGAATAAGCCTTCGGCGGACATAGGCACCTTGGCGCCTTTCGTTTCCTCGGCCGGCGTGCCGTATACCCGAATCGTTCCGCCGATTTCGTCGACGACGGCTTTAAGGCCGACGGCGGCCGCGAGGCTCATTACGCAAATCAGATGATGGCCGCAGGCATGGCCCAGGTCGGGGAGAGCATCGTATTCGCATAAAAAAGCGACGGTCGGACCCGGCTTAGCCGCGGAATACCTTCCGATAAAGGCAGTGGGAAGGCCAAGCACGGGAGATTCTACCGCAAACCCGAATTCCTTCAACGCTTCCATCAGCTTCGCTGAAGCGATAAATTCCTCATGTCCCAGCTCCGGATGTTCTCCGATATACCGGGATAGCGCGGTAAATTGCTCCGCATGCCGTTCGATGACGGCTTCGATTTGCTGCTTCATTCCTTGTTCTCTCCTTCGTCCTAGCTCCAATGCAATCTCAATTATAATGGTTTTCGGGCAGACATACAAAAACCCCGCTGAACGGGGGATGCCGATCAGCGAGGCAGTCGTTAATACCAGTTATTGAATGTTTCGTCTGGGGTCGATAATTTGTTCATCCAACTGCTTCTTAATCTTATGCATGGCTTCGACTTCCAGCTTGTGATTATCACGGAAACGAACACCTGTTAAAGCTAAGGCTTCATTCAAGGTCAACTCAACAGAGATCTTCTTCTCTTGCGGTTGTTGTTCATAACCCATAACGCATCGCTCCTTAAAAAAATAGTTTGCCTGGTATGAATGCAAGCGGATACAAGGCCGTTAAAAAAGTGCGATATTTGCGAAAACCCTTGATTTGCCTCGCTTTTAATATAACACATCATGTTAACTATTTCAAGGGCTGACGAGGATAAATGCGCGGATTTCTGATCAATAATCAATCTGTGGCAAACGCTTCTTGAATCTCAAGCGGAGCTTTACGGCGTTGCCGCAGCGGCGGAAATAAAAAGAGGCTCCGGCCGCACCGCAGTCTCCCGATTTATTTTTATTTATCCTCAAGCCGTTTTTTTTGGATGGTAACGATCAGGCGGTCAATTCTTTGGCTTAATTCCACAACCTTGGGATCGATAAAGCTGCCCGTTTCTTCCACGAGCAAGTACAGCTTGTGCTGCATCAGCTCCAAATTTTGCTTCCAATCGACTTCTTCCATCCTCATGACCCCAATTCATATCAACATTATTATGCTTGACATCGAGCTATTATAATACGGACTTGCAATGAAATATGTAAATCGGTGTCGATGATAATATTAATTTTTTATGACAGAAGATGGGGAATACGCATAAAGCCGGCTCATCTAGGAAAACTTAAACGGCATGGGAGGTGAACGCAGCATGGATCACGAAAAAGCGCAATCGAAAAACAATCCGAATTACAAGGAACATAAGTTCACGGAGGAAGAGGCGGTCATGCATGCCGATAAAGCAGGCGATTTCCCGCCGAATCTGAACGAAATACCGAAGGAGACCAACCCGCAGTAAATTTTCGAGGTGCAGCAGCGCAGAAAAGAACCATAAGGAGATCGGCCGCCATGAACGTTCATGGGGGCTTTTTGCCGTGCTCGGATATTGCATTCCGGGGCTCGATATTTCCGGTAATTCATGGTACCATTCGGATGGCGGTACTTGATCCTAATGCGTAAGGAGCAGGCTAGATTTGAACAAGAACTTATGGATTTCTTCTTTATTACTGCTAACCTTGGCCGGCGGCAGGACGGCTTCGGCCGACATTACGGGAGCGACTGTCACGCTGGAGCTGGCTGATGGGCAGAAACAGGCTAAAGTCAACGGTCAGCCGGAGGCCTTGGAGACGCCGGGAGTTATCGTTGACGGCAGCTTCTATGTTCCTCTCGCTTGGGTGAGCGAGAAGCTTGGGCTGAAGGCGGTATGGCATGCGGACCGGCAAACAGCCGGCTTAAAGGCGCCGAAGGCTTACCTCGAATGGGACCTTGGCCTGGACCGGGCCACCATCAACGGTGCTGCCGCGCCCTTATCGGAATCGGCGATGATTGCGGACGGACGGTTTCTGGTGAAGCTGAGCCGCCTTGCACCTTATTTGAACGTGGAGTTTACCTACGAGGCGGAGCAGAGGGCGGTGAGGATCCGCTCGGTATCACCTACAGGCTCGCTTTATAAAGAATCGAACTATCCGGGGGATCAGGAGCCCAATTCGCGGCCGGTGGCGAGGTTTATGCCGGACAAGCCGTCTTACCGTGTCGGGGAACCTGTCCATTTGATCGACCTGAGCTACGATCCGAATGCGGAGGGCTTGCCGGATTACGAATGGAGCGGCAAGCAGGAAGCCTACTTTACACCGGGTACTTATGAGGTGACGCTCCGCGTAAAAGACGGCCATGGTGCGGTCAGCGATCCCTACACACGTACGATTACAGTGCGGCCTGAACCTTACCTTACTCAGGCGGAATACCCGTGGTACTTCGCGGGAACGGGCGAACTCATTCCCGATCCGGCTGGCCGCATGGGAGCGAAGTGGGAGCAGGCGTCGCAGCTGCAGGCGGCCATTCGTCAGCCGGAGGACCGAAGGCTGGTCGTCGGCGCGGACGGGAAGCGGATCACGTCGAACGGCATGGTCTACCGCGACCGTCTGCAGGGTAAGGCGAGGTTATACGGTTATGCGGTGAACGGCATGGGCGAACGGACGAGGTGGGGAATCGCGGTAACGAATCCTTCACCTGAGCGTTCGATCAAGGTGACGGTGACAAGAGAAGGCAAGCTGGCTCCGTCGCTGTTCGCACAATCATCGGCGGCTCAAGCCGGCGGGGATTATTTGAATGACCGCGGCGAGGGGCGAGCTCTGGAGGTGCCTGCAGGCGCAACCGTATGGCTCAGCTTCGATGTGCTGGAGCCCGGCCAAGGAACCGCCATCCTGGCGGATGTAACGGCAAGCGGAGAGGCCGTTTATGTATTCGGTTCGGTGAAGCCCGATGAAGCGGCGGAGGCTCTCGCCGCCGGACCGGTCGCGGCTGAAGCCGGTTCCGTCAGAGGGACGTACGTTTCGGCCGATCACGTCTGGGAGGCGGCGGCAGGCGAAGATGTTTTCCGGGAGCTGAAGAAATGGAGTATCGGGGGAACAGGAACTCTGGAGCCGCGGGTTGCGGGCAAGGACGGACTCAGCGGCGAAGCGAAGAGCGCGGCATCCGCCAAAGGCAGCGTGTATAAGCTGAGGCTTAACCATCCGCGGGCGGCCGCGGTAGCCCTCCGGGCAGTGAACGGGGTATTCTACGGAACCGTGAAGGTGAACGGCGTGCTGATGACACCGCCAACCGGAGGTTTGACGCCGAAGGACGGCTTCTGGCTTCTCACCCGGACGACGGGGAAGGAAGAACGTCTGGACATGGAATATACCCCTGCGCCCGGGTCTGCGGAGAACGTGGAATGGTTGTTCTACCCGCTGGGCGATTTGAAATAGCAGGAGAGGACAAGGCGTACATATGAATAAAAGGTTGACGAAATGGTTTATCCTGGCATCCGTCCTGGGCGTGCTCGGCCATTCAACGGGTTCGTCCGCCGCGGCGGCTGCGGAAGCGCCCAAGGAAACGGAGCTGATGCTGTATTTCAATCAGCAGGACGCTTATTTGAACGGCAGCGAGATCAAGCTTGAAGCAGCTCCGCTTCGCAAGGACGGCAAAGCTTATCTTCCTGCGGCGGAGCTCGGGAGACTGCTCGGCTTCCCAGTCCGCTGGGACGAGGTGAAGCGGGCGGTACAGGTGACGGCGCCCGCCGCTTTTTTGGAATTCAATATTCCGCAGAACAAGGTTTATGTGAACGGCGCTTCGACGCCATGGAATCAGGCAGCTCTGCTGTGGAACGATCGCCTGTATATCGATAGTGAATGGCTGAACCGGTTTGCGGGATATAAAATCCGGCTCGACGAGAAACGCGGGGTTATCGAGCTGAGGTATTTACAGGCGCCGGACGGAGGCTTATTCCGTAACGATACGCTTCCGAATATGAAGCCGATAGCCAAATTCGCCTTGGACAAGCCGGTATATAAGCTCGGAGAACCGATCCGCTATACGGATCTGAGCTACTCTCCGGATGGAGACGCCATTACGGGAAGGGAATGGACCGGCAACGCCGAAGCCATCTTCACGCCGGGATTATATAAGGTCACGCTGCAGGTGAAGGACAGCCGGGGCAATGTCAGCGAGCCGTTCTCCACCAACGTCGAAGTATCGGACGAGAAGCTGTGGGACCCGTTCGAGTATCACGTGGCTCACGATCCGGTCGGAACCTACGTAAAGGAAGAAGAAGCGGTTTTGCGTAAATACCTGCGCGGGCTGCCGCAGTTGAAGAAGCAGGAGACCCGGCCCGAGGATCGGTCCCTGATTGTCAGCGACAGCCCGGAATCGTTTAAGGAGAAAGGTTTTCTTTATCAAGAGAAGGTCAACGGCAAGGCTCGGCTGTATGCCGATCATGTGAATGATACGGTCCGTAAGATGAAGCTGGGCATCGTTGTCCGGAATCCGTCTCCCGACAAGACCGTTACCATTAAGACAACGCGTAAAGGGGAAGTATATCCTTCCATTTACGCCAATTTGATCGGTAACGAGGCGACAATCGAGTTTCTTCAAGGCGACCCAGTCAAGACGGCGGAAACGATGACGCTGCGTCCCTATGAAACGGCCTACTACCGGACGATGCCGGATTTCTACCCAGGCCAGGGCATGAATGTGATTTATGACGTGGAAACCGATGGGGATGCTTACTTCTCGTTCGCGGCCATGGAGCAAGGGGACGGTTTGGACAGCCTGCCGATGTATCCGCAACTGCCGTACAGCGGCAACGTTCGCGGCACGTTCAGCGTCTCCGATATCGTCTGGAACATCGACGCTTCGGGAGTCAAGAAGCCGTCGAGCTTTGCCATCGGGGACGGAA
Organism: Paenibacillus gyeongsangnamensis; assembly: GCF_027533625.1. Taxonomy (GTDB): domain Bacteria; phylum Bacillota; class Bacilli; order Paenibacillales; family NBRC-103111; genus Paenibacillus_G; species Paenibacillus_G gyeongsangnamensis. The sequence goes on from NZ_JAQAGZ010000020.1 coordinate 126,279, forward strand.
CGAGCGACTCGTTCGTCACCGGCAAAGACTTCTTCAAGAATGAAGCATCGTTAAACCTGGGCAATTACGGCGTGGAGTACCGGATTCATCTCGACCACCCGCCGAAGATGGCCGTCCTGCTGCTTCCGAGAGGCGGAGTCTTCAAGGGCCCCTTCCTGGTGGACGGACGGATCGTGCAAACCCCTCCATCCGGCGTTATGATGGATTACCAGGGCTACACGATTCTCGCGCGGACCGAGGGGAACGAAGCCGGGGTGGACATCGCCTTTTCGCCGGCCGCTGGCTCGGCGTTCCCGGTAGATGTTATTTTATATCCGCTTCCGTAAGGATCGGGTAACGAAGAAGAGAGCAGCTGTTGGAGGCGGCTGCTCTTTTTGGTCACGGCAATGTCACGATTGAACCGCATCGCCGTTATGGCCTTGGACCAAGGTAACGATCTCTTCGTTCGTTTCGGCGGGCAACCGGGTCTTGAAATACCCGATGACGGCCTCCACCGCTTGATCGGCCTGCCCTTCCGTGATCCCGGCCTGATCCGAAACCAATTTCACCAATTGATGCTTCATCGCTAGATTCACTCCTGTCGCGGGACGAATTATTTCGGTACATAGGATGTGCGCAAATTGTGGTTTTTATGTGGCGGGACATGGTATAGTAAAGAGCAAGTACGGGGAACCCTGCACAGACGAAGCAAAGGAGAATCGAACGGATGATCATCGTACGCAACTTGAGCAAATCATTCCCGCCGGGGCGCCGGGTTCTGGACAAGCTCAGCTTTCAGGCCGACGAAGGAGAGCTGATTGCGCTTCTTGGAGCCAGCGGCAGCGGCAAAACCACGTTGTTCCGCTGTCTGATGCTGAAGGAGAAGTGGGACGACGGTCAATACATATACGGGGGAACCGACATTACGCAGATCAACGCTTGGGATAAAATCAAGCTGCGCAAGGAATGGGCGTACCTCGAGGAGAAGCCCAGCCTGAATCTGAAGAAATCGGCGCTCAAGAATGTGCTGAGCGCGCTGCTGTTCAAAAAATCGTGGATCCGCTTTCTTACGGGGACGGTGTCCGAAGACGATCATATGGAAGCAATGGATTATTTGGATAAGGTCGGGCTGCTAGACAAGGCGCAGGAGCCTGTCGAGAAGCTGAGCGGGGGAGAAAAGCAGCGGGTCGCCATCTGCAAGGCGCTGATCAAGGGAGCCAAGGTGATCTTTGCGGACGAGCCGGTATCAGGGCTGGACCCGGAAGCGGCGATGCGCGTGCTGGAGGATTTGCAGCATATATGCCGCAAGGAGAAGCTGCTCGTCTTCTGCAGCCTGCATCAGGTGGAGTTGGCTGAGAAATTCGGATCAAGGATTTGGGGGTTGTCGGACGGGAAGCTGACGGTCGATATCGCGGGCCGCAGATTAACCCAGCGAGAAAAGGATCTTATCTTTTAATCATGAATCGGAGGGCGCCGCGGCTTAGGGTCGGGGCGCCCTTCGCTTCGTTTACAGCAGCCCTGCCATATGACGGGCAATGGCAACCCCGTGCAAGCGCCCTGTTTCAATAAACACCTCGTTGGCATTCTCGCCCGAAGCCGCGACCCCTGCAATATAAAGTCCCGGCACGCTGGTTTCCATCGTCTCCGGATCGTAGAAAGGCAATTCCTCAGGCACGGTCAGCTCAGCGCCGGCCTGCTTGAGCAGCGTCCGGTTCGGCCGGAAGCCTGTCAGCGCGAGAACGAAGTCGTTCTCGATCGCAAGAGCTCCTTCCGGACCGCTCACCGTCACGTTCCCCTCCGCAATGGCGATGACGCGCGATCGAAAGAGCATGCTGATGCGGCCCTTGGCGACCATGCTCTCAAAAATCGGTTTTACCCATGGCTTGATGTTAGGGGAGTATTGCTCTCCGCGATAGACGACCGTCACTTCGGCGCCCGCCCGCAAAAGCTCCATGGCCGCATCGATCGCAGAGTTGCTGCCTCCGATGATGGCAACCTTCGTGCCGGCGTACGGATGCGCTTCACGGAAATAATGGCTGACCTTGGGCAGCTCCTCGCCCGGGATGCCGAGCAGATTCGGCCGGTCGAAGTAACCCGTCGCAACGACGACGCGTTTTGACTTCAGCTCATAGACCGAGCCGGAACGTTTCCGGACCGTCAGCGTGAACGGAGCTTCATCGCCGTCTCGCGCGGTTTTGATGTCCACGACCTCGTTGTAAGGCCGAATATCCAGCTCGCTGCGCGCCGCGACATTCCGGTAATACGTCAGCGCCTCCAGCCTTGTCGGTTTCTCGTGAGGCGTCGTGAACGGAATCCCTCCGATCTCCAGCAGCTCCGGGGTACTGAAAAACTGCATGTAAGTAGGATATAAATAAATGGAGTGCACTACGCATTCCTTCTCCAAAAGAACGGGCCGAAAGCCTTGCCGCTTCAGCTCGATGGCTGCCGATAAGCCGCAAGGACCGGCACCGATAATGACGACTTCCTCCATACGAACACCTCGCTATATCCTTCTGTTAATGAAATTCCATATCTTTTCATAGTAAACGATTCATAGCGGAGATGCCAGTAGGGAAACACCCATTCAACCTTTCAATTGACAATTGACAAAAGATTCCTCCTCCCCTAGGATAAGCTTGAACCGCGTGATTACGAATCCGATGCTGGAGGTACGATTCATGTTAAAAGGCATTCCTTCGCTTCTTTCACCCGAGCTCTTCAAAATCATGTTGGAAATGGGGCACGGCGACGAGCTCGTGCTGGCGGACGGCAACTTCCCGGCGGCAAGCCATGCGCAGCGGCTCGTTCGATGCGACGGGCACGGCATTCCGGAGCTGCTGGATGCGATTCTGACATTTTATCCGCTGGATCGATACGCCGAGCGTTCGGTCGCTTTAATGGCCGTCGTGCCGGGGGATCCGGTAAAGCCTGTCATATGGGAGACGTTCCGAACCACGATCCGGAAGCACGACCCCGATGCACAGGAGCTGGAGCTGCTGGAACGATTCGCGTTCTATGAACGTGCGCGCAAAGCTTATGCGATCGTTGCGACAGGGGAAAGCGCCCAGTATGCCAACGTGATTTTGAAAAAAGGCGTCATCGTTCCGGGCTGACTTTCATAGACTATAACTAGATTGCAAGAGTTTGAGATTTGGCTGAGTTCATTCGTCTATGGAAGCGGGGTTTTCCGATGCTGGCTTTCGTCCGCCGAACGCTGCAGGCCGCCGACCTGCGGTACATTCAGCTCTTGCTGATCGGATTTCTGATCGGCAACGGCATTGCCGCCGTGTTGTTCTTTTTATGGCCTTCGCCGCAGGAAATCCGTTCGAAGAACTACTCCTACGCGACGTACCGCGCGTCCAACGGCGTGAAGCTGCACGCGATGCGGACATCGCCGGACAATATCGTTTTGCGGCCGATTGCCTCGAATGTGACGAAGACAGAGGAGTTCGGGATCAACGGAGGCTTCTTCTGGAACGGGGATTTGCTCAGCGTAGCCGTGAACAACGATAGGCCCATCAAAGGAGAGCCGAACGATTACGGTTCCGGCTGGTATAATGTCGATTATCCGAAGGGGACGCTCGTCTGGGACGAGGCGACACGCCGGTTCAGCGTGCAGGTGGTCCAGGAGGCCGGCGAGCTGAAGGTAACGGACAAAGGGAGATATTGGGCGCAGGGCGGAGTCAGCATGTCGCTTCAGCAGGACGGCCGATGGGCGGAGCAGGCGCAAAAGGAGGACATGCCGGCGTTTGACGAAGCGCGTCTTCGCTCTGGGGTTGCCTATGACCGCGGACAGAACGTCTGGATGCTCTTATCGGACAAGCCCTGCACCGTAGAGGAATTCCGTTCAGCCGTGAAGGAAGTGATCGCGCCGGGTCAGTTGGTGGACGGGGTATTCCTTGACGGGGACGGGTCGTCGCAGATGAGGTGCTATCAGGCCCAGCTGAAAGGCGACTCGCGCGAGGTCTATCAAATGATGGCTCTGAAGGCTAAATAACGTTGGGCCCGAAATGGGGGAGCCTGCTGCTGCAAGGCTCTCTTTTTTTTTGTTTTTATTCTTACAGTAATGGTAAATAGTTGAAACATTCAAGCGCTGTCGTACGTATATAACATGAGTACGTCATATTGGCAACTAGGGGGGCTGCGCTTGATTGCACTATATTGGAGCCTGTTGGCGGTAGGGGTGCTGTTTGCCGTATTAAGCGTATTGATCGGAGATATCATCGGCAGCGCCTTGGACGGAGCCTTCGAGTTCATCTCGATGGATGCGCTGCATTGGTTTCAGCCGACGGTGCTGTTCAGCGGACTGACTGTCCTTGGCGGTGCGGGCGTGCTGCTCACCCGCTATTCACCGCTGCCGGCCGCTGCCGTATTGGCCTTATCTTTACTTCTGGCTGCAGGCCTCGGGATCGCGATGTATTTACTGTATGTGAAGCCGATGAGAAGCAGCGAAAACTCAGTTGCATATTCGATGAAGGAGCTCGCAGGCTCGATCGGCGAGGTTTCAATTCCGATTCCGGCCAAGGGATACGGCGAGGTGCTGCTGCGCATCGGAGGCGGCGTTACGAATCAAATTGCAGCCAGCTTCGACCAAAGGAGCATCGCGGCCGGACTGCGTGTAGTGGTCGTGGAAGTGAAGGACGATACGCTATACGTGTCCCCGATGGATGACCAAGATCTGATGAGGAGAGATGAGAATGAATGACGCTTTGGTAGTGCCTGTTATCGTAATTGGCGTGATCTTCGTGCTGGGCCTGGCTTTTTGGGCCCGTTATAAGACGGTCAGTCCCGATGAGGCTATGATTGTGACCGGCTCGTTCCTCGGCAGCCGGAATGTGCTGACGGATGATTCCGGACGCAAGATCAAGATTGTCCGGGGCGGCGGCGCGTTTATTTTGCCGGTGTTTCAGCGTGCTGAATTTCTGTCGCTCTTGTCGCATAAGCTGGATGTTTCCACGCCGGAGGTATATACGGAGCAGGGCGTCCCGGTGCTGGCGGACGGCGTGGCGATCATCAAGATCGGCGGCTCGGTGGAGGATGTCGCTACGGCGGCCGAGCAGTTTATGGGGAAACCGACGGAGGCGCTCAAGAGCGAGGCCCAAGAAGTGCTGGAAGGCCACCTTCGCGCGATCCTAGGTTCGATGACGGTAGAGGAGGTTTACCGGAACCGAGACAGGTTCGCCCAGGAAGTGCAGGGGGTAGCCGCCAAGGATTTGAAGAAGATGGGGCTGCAAATCGTATCTTTCACGATTAAGGACGTGCGCGACAAGCAGGGTTATCTGGAGGCGCTCGGCAAACCGCGGATCGCTGCCGTGAAGCGGGATGCGGAGATCGCCGAAGCGCAGGCGATGCGGGATTCCCGGATCCAGAAGGCGCTGGCCGAGGAAGAAGGGCAGAAGGCCGAGCTGATGCGCGACACGAACATTGCCGAGGCATCGAAGGAGAAAGAGCTGAAGATCGCTTCCTTCAAGAAGGAGCAGGATATGGCGAAGGCGGAAGCGGACCAAGCGTATTTCGTCCAGGAAGCTCGTTCGAAGCAAAGCGTCGTCGAGGAGCAGATGCGCGTCGAGCTCGTAAGGAAGGAACGCGAGATCGATCTTGAAGCGAAGGAAATCCTGCGCCGCGAGAAGCAGTACGATGCGGAAGTGAAGAAGAAGGCCGACGCGGACCGGTACGCGGTCGTTCAGGCGGCGGAGGCCGACAAGCTGAAGCGGATCAACGAGGCTGACGCGATGCAGTACCGGATCGAGGCGGAAGCGAAGGCGCAGGCCGAGCAGAAGCGGCTCGAGGGTCTTGCGGTGGCGGATGCGGAGCGCGCCAAAGGTACGGCGGAGGCCGAGGTCATCCGGCTCCGGGGATTGGCGGAGGCGGAAGCGAAGCAGAAGCTCGCCGAGGCGTTCGAGAAGTTCGGCGAAGCGGCCGTGCTCGATATTATCGTGAAGATGCTTCCGGAGCTCGCCGGCAAGGTGGCGGAGCCGATCAAGGGGATCGATAAGCTGACGGTCGTCGATACCGGGCACGGCGAGGGCGCCGCCCGCGTCAGCAACTATGTTACCTCGCTCATGGCAACTGCGCCCGAAATGCTCAAGAGCGTCAGCGGGATCGACCTGGGCCGGCTCGTGAAGGGCTTGACGCAGGGGACGGGACGCAGTGCCGGCGCTTCGGAGGAAACTGCCAAGAGCGTTGCGGCGTCGCTGGAAACACCATCGGTTCAGCGGGCTGAACCGTAATGTATCACGATAAACTTTAGCTTTACGGCTCTTGGGGTGTCAATTATAATGGAACACGTGAACAATATGAGGCGAAGGGCAGCCGGCAAGGCTGCTTTTCTCGGTTGATAAAAATATATAAGTTTTTCGCAACTTATAGCTTCGCATCAACCTTGATAAACGCGCTGGTCCTTGTAAGCAAGTACGGCGTAGCCGTTTATCCTGGGTTGATAAACGCGCTGGTCCTTTAAAGATAAGGACAGCGCAGCCGTTTATCCTGGTCGCCAAGGGGGATTCGCGTTGTCTGCAGCCATGTCCAAGAGCACTCATCTGACGGAAGGACCCATAGGCAAAAGTTTATTTTTGTTTTCGCTTCCGCTCCTGTTCGGCAATGTGCTTCAATCGCTGAACGGTACCGTCAACTCGATTTGGGTCGGCAGTTATTTGGGGGAGAGCGCCTTCGCGGCCACCTCCAATGCCAACAATATTATGTTTTTTCTGCTGAGTCTCGTTTTCGGTATCGGCATGGCTTCGACCATACTGATCGGTCAAAGTGTCGGGGCACAGGATATTCATCGAGCCAAGCGGGTCGTCGGCACTAGTGCGCTCTTCTTTCTGGCCTTGTCGGTCATGATCGCCTTGCTGGGCTGGCTGTTCTCCAACGCAATATTGACGGCCATGCACACGCCAACAGACGCGATGCCTTATGCGATAGCATATCTTCGGATTATCTTCATAGGGATTCCGTTCATGTACGGCTATAATTTCATTATGATGATTCTTCGGGGGGCCGGCGATTCGAAGACGCCATTTTATTTCCTGCTTCTGTCCACGGTGCTTGATATCGTGCTCAATCCGGTTTTTATATTCGGACTTGGCCCGGCGCCGAGAATGGGGACGGCCGGTGCAGCGTTAGCTACGTTCATCGCCCAGTTCGTCAGCCTCGCCTGTCTCGTGGCTCACTTGTACCGGAAGCGGTATTTTCTTCGGTTAACCCGTGAGGATCGAGGTTTGCTAAGATTCGATCGTCAGATCATTTCGTCGCTGGTCCGCAAAGGAATTCCCATGGGACTTCAGATGATGATCGTCTCGACCAGCGGCCTTGCCATCGTCAATTTAGTAAACAGCTTTGGTTCGGTTGCGACAGCCGCCTACGGTGCCGCGATGCAGCTGTCCGGATACATCCAAATGCCTGCCATGGCCATTGGGGGAGCCGTATCCAGCATTGCCGCACAGAACGTGGGAGCAGGCAAGTGGGATCGCGTACATAAGACGACGCTGCTCGGCATCGTGTTCAATATCGTCATGACCGGGGTGCTGGTCGGCCTGATTTACCTCTTCAACCGCCAGACGTTGTCCTTGTTTCTCAAGGATGAATCGGCGTTAGCGATCGGTATGACCGTCAATCACATCACCTTATGGTCGTTTATTCTGTTCGGTATCACGTTCGTCTTAACGGGAGTGATCCGGTCCACCGGATCGGTCATTGTGCCCCTTGGAATTACATTCGTGATCCTCTGGTGCGTTAGGACACCGCTGGCTTACTATCTGGGGCAATATTACGGACTCCATGCGCTATGGTGGAGCTTCCCCATAAGCTTCATGGTCAATCTGCTTATCATCAGCTCCTATTATTTATGGGGGAACTGGCGCGAAGCGAAGATGCTGCAGCCGCCAAAAACTTCGGAAAGCACGGAATCCGCTTCCGGTTAAGTTGTTATCGTTCAAGAAGACCGTCCCGAGGGACGGTCTTCTTCAGCTTCTAAGGCATGTCCGATTATTCCGGCGACATTAAGTATTTTTCCGTTAAGATGGAAAGCAGCTCGATGCCGACTTCATTGTGGCCGCCTTCGGGGATGATGATATCGGCATATTTCTTGGAAGGCTCGATGAACGCTTCATGCATAGGCTTGACGGTGGTCAAATATTGATCATAGACCGATTGGATCGTCCTTCCGCGATCGTTCATGTCTCTCAAAACCCGCCGCAGAATGCGAACGTCGGGGTCGGTGTCAACGAACACCTTAATATCGAGAATCGAGCGGAGCGGCTCGTCCGAGAGCACATGCAGCCCTTCAATGATTACGATTTTGTTCGGCTTCAGCTCGAGCGTCTCGTCCTTGGACCGGGCATGGTTGGAAAAGTCGTAGACCGGCGCCTGCACCGTTTGCAGCTGCTTGAGAGCTTTCAAGTGTTCGAGCAGCAGCTCGTTGTCGAAGGCCAGCGGATGATCATAGTTGATATTCTCCCGTTCGGAGAAAGAGAGATGGGCATGATCCTTATAATAGTTATCCTGGGATACGAAGGTAACGCCTTCCCCCAGGCGATCGATTACGGAACGGGCTACGGTCGTTTTACCCGAGCCTGTGCCGCCTGCAATACCGATAATTAACATAAATGGTTCAAAGCCTCCCGCTTTGTGTTCAGTTGATCGTCGGAGGGTTTAATTCCGGTTCAATCTTAGTATTTTAGCATAAACGGGGACGGAACACGAGCACAATAAGCCGGTAAGTGCATATTGGCGCGCAGCCGGAGCGGCTGCGGGAAGGAGAGTGAAATGATGACCTTGCTTACGAAGCCTTCGCCCCGTGAGGTGCTGCCGGGATTAAAGGATAAAGCCGCGCTAGTAACAGGGGCGGGATCGGGTATCGGAAAAGCGGCCGCGATCGCACTCGCATCGCAGGGGGTGAAGGTCTGCCTGCTTGATTTAAAAAATGACCGCACGGAGCAAGTAAAGGAAGAAATTATTGCGCAGCAGGGCGAGGCCGTCACACTGGATGCGGATGTGTCCGATCCGGTTCGGATGATGCAAGCGGTGGAAAATGCGGCAAAGAGCTGGGGTCGGCTCGATATCGTCTTCGCGAATGCAGGCATTAACGGCGTTCTGGCGCCGATCGAGGATATGAAGCCGGAGGACTGGGACCATACGCTGTTCGTTAATCTGAAGGGCACCTTCCTCACCGTAAAATATGCCGTACCCCACATGAAGCAGAACGGCGGAAGCATCATCGTGACAAGTTCGATTAACGGGAGCCGGGTGTTTTCGAACTTCGGCATGTCCGCTTATAGTACGTCGAAGGCTGGGCAGGTTGCTTTTGCGAAGATGGCCGCATTGGAGCTTGCCCGATACAAGATCCGGGTGAACACGATTTGTCCGGGATCCATACAAACGAAGATCAGCGAAAACACGCATCCATCCCCGGAGCTGCAAAAGATCAAGATTCCGGTCAAATACCCGGAAGGAAGCCAGCCGCTGGAGCATACGCCGGGTCAACCCGAGCAGGTGGGGGATCTCGTCGCCTTCCTGGCGTCGGACGCTTCGTCGCATATGACCGGAACGGAATTGTTCATCGACGGGGCGGAATCGCTCCTCTGAGCGGCGCCGACCTCCATGGCATACCCGCATGGACGCGGGTGGATGTAGCACGTTAGCCGAACTTTATGGTATGCTCTCTTAAAGGCTTTTCCTCAGGAAAACGTGTTCCGCGAATTCCGAAGCTGCCTTGGCGCTACTTGCTCATGGAGGAGGAAGGAACGATGAACGACTCATTCATTCGGATAAAGGGTCTGGAAGGAGAACTGAAGCTTTCGCATAAGAAAAGGGACTTCGGACTGACTGTATCGACGAAGGAGCTGGTGTTCCAGAAGCCACACGTCAATTATCATATGATGCTGGAGGACATTCTCAGCATTACTCCGTTCGAGCTGCCGCTTGGCGCGAGATCCATCCGCTTCGATAGCAGCCGTTCGTCCGGAACAGAAACCGTTGGGCTGGATCCCGGTATGCCGCACTACCGGCTTTTTATACGCGGGGCTACGATTCATAACCGGAGCGGCATCTTCTCGCTCGGAGCGGCACAGTTCATTCTGCCGATTCATGAGGATCTGCTGATGGCGATATCGAAATACGGAGGACTGAATCCGATTCCCTAATTTCATCGGCCTTGCTGCGGACAACCATTCCGCCGCAAGGCTTTTTTGCGACTTTCAGCACGGTGAGGGCAGACTTTTTACCCGGATTTACCAGCTGTGCGCCATCCTTCGAATTAGGTTTGTAGGACAATGTTCAAGCCTTGCAAAACCCATTATGCTAATGAAGGCCCAATCTGTCGAGGGCCGTATTTATACATACATAACGACGACTATTATTGGGACAAGCGAGGTTGGCAAGGCTATGATCACTCATTTTATGCAATGGAATTCAAGCAAGAGGCTGGGCATGATAACCCGGCTGGCTTTAATTTGTGTCTTGGCGTTCGCTATTTCGAACACTGTGAAAGCGGCAGGTCCAGCCCCATTAACCGATATTCAAGGTCATTGGGCGGAGCAGACCATTCAGCGACTCGTAGCCCTCGGCATCTTGGACGGATTCCCGGACGGCACCTTCCGCCCGAACGAGCCGGTGACGGCGGATCAATTCGTTAAAATGCTGCTCCTTTCTTACACGACGCTTTATCCGAACGGAGAACGGGTATGGACCGACAGCTTTCTGAAATCACTCAGCACGGCAAACCGGGGCATTCTTCAGCAGGATTACCGGGATTTCAACTTCAAACCGAGCTTGAACGGCTATTGGGCGAAGCCGTTTATTGACGTGGCGAGCGACCTTCATCTGATCAATAAAAGCCAGTTTCCCGACTTTAAAGCGAAGCTGAAGCGCGAACAGGTGGCGGAAATCGTTTACTACACCATGAAGGAAACCGAATATTTGGAGGATGAGCCGCTCAGCCTTGCCAACGCGAGAATGCTCGGGGATTTCCCGAGCGCCAAGGAACGGGAGCAGCGATTCATTGCGGAGGCCTTCGGCAAGGGTGTGATGGAAGGCTACCCGAACAGATATTTCGGCATCGGACAAGAAGTGACCCGGGCTGAAGCGCTCGCTATTCTGGAGCGTATCACGGACAAAAGCAAACGGAAGTCCACGCTGCGGCTGCCGAACGATCCGGGTCTGGAGAAGATCGTGCCGACGAAGGACGGCGGTTATAAGAAGGTTGTCTTCTCCGGAACGAAAATGGCCGCCGCTTATCAAGTGCTCGGAGAAGCGGCGAAAAAGCGCGGGACAAATTACGATCTGGTGGAAACAACTTTGAAGCTGTACAAGGATGCGGAAACGAAAGCGAAGGATATTACGCTCAACGTGACGAATCCGGGCAGCTGGGAGGAAGCCTCTCTATGGATCGAACCGGAATACCGCACGTATGGCGTTACGGTCAAACTGCAGGATGGCGTGCTAGCACGCAACCAGGAAGCTATCGACAGTTATGTGAATTATTTATTCTCCTATGATGCGGCTACGTTCAGGGAGCTGTTTAACCGGTATTATTCCAAAGCCGCCGCCGGGGCGTCCCTGGAGAATGAGACGGTCAAGATCGGCAACTACGCAGTCGAAGCACACGCGGATGTGCAAGGCAAGACCGTTGTATTTTCCATTCTGGACAACGGTTAAAACGTGCACTGCCGGAAGGGTTGCTCCGCCTGCACGTTCGGAATCTATTGACTTATCTCAGCAAAGCATAGTATGCTTCATTGTATCCAAGCACAACAGTATGCCTTGATGAAAACTTCATAGTGAAACAGCCAGGTGCCCTTGTTGAGACAAGGGGTAACAGGGAATCGGGTGCAAATCCCGAGCGGTCCCGCCGCTGTAACCGGGGAGCCTCCTTCGATGATGCCACTCAGCCGCCCGCTGGGGAAGGCCGAAGAGAGATGTTGATCCGGAAGCCAGAAGACCTACCTCGCTGTACGCCAAACAAATCCTTCGGAGTAAAGGAGTGGTGATGAACAAGAACCGGCTAACGCAAGCGCTGCTTATTTATGCCGCTTGTTTACTCATGCAGTCCCGAATCCTATGAAGGAGATCGGGGCTTTTTGTTGTGTATATCCATATGAAAGAAGGGCTGCACTATGTCCGCTTTTTCCCTCATCTTCCTTGTATTTGTATTAGGCTTGCGCCACGGTCTGGATGCGGATCATCTGGCTTTTATCGATGGGCAAATCCGTTACAATTGGCGGATGGGCAGTCCGATCGCCCGCTGGGTAGGTACATTATTCTCCTTTGGCCACGGAGCGGTTGTTGCCGGCATGGCGATTGTGCTCGGGATGTTCATTCAGGATTTCGAATTTCCCGAAGGGTTCGATACGTTCGCAACCTGGGCTTCGATTGTATCGCTGCTGCTCATCGGATCGATCAATCTTTTTAACCTGATCCGCTCGAAGCAGTTGAACGAGGATTTCCAGATTCAAGGATACCGCGGCAAATTTGTCGCACGCATCGTGAAAGGAACGACGAATCCGTTCATGATTATTTTGGTCGGTGCCGTCTTTGCGCTTGCGGCCGAGACGATCAGCCAGACGTCGGTATGGGCGCTGGCTGCCGGCAATAAAGTCGAATACATGCCCGTCGTGCTGGGACTTGTCTTCATGCTGGGGATGATGCTAACGGATACCGTCGATTCGTTGATCGCTTTCCGGATGCTGCGGCATACCGGCCGGCTCGGCCGTTCGGCTTCCAGGCTGATCGGATGGATCATTGTCCTTCTGGCTTACGGCGTCTCCGGCTATGAGGCGTTCGTTTACTTCAATCCTTGGGCCGAGCTGGACTTTGAGCTGGTTGGAATTGTGATCTTTATCTTTCTGCTTCTGAGCTTCGGATGGGTAACCCTTCGGGCGAAGCGGCAAGCTCAGGGGGAGATGTAATTCACCCGTTAACAGGATCGCCGGCATGCTCCTTAAAGATAAGGAGGTGCCGGTTTTTCTTTTGTGCGTTTCAATAAACCTCTGTCTATGAATGCAATTTTGATTATGTGCAAGGAAAGCGGGGTATAAAAAGGAGGAGAAAATCGTTCTACCGAAAGGAATCGGATCCGATGAGCAATGGATTGAAGCCGAACGGCAGGCTTGTCCGATGGCGTAGAATTCACCGCTTCAATATGATATGGAAGGCCGCCTTAGCCGCAGGACTTTCGTGGGATGCTGCCGGTCTCATCGGCTCGAAGCATCCGTTCTTCGCTCCTCTGGCGGCCATATTATGCTTGCAGATTACGGTTGAGGATTCGCTCACTCAAGCTCTGCAGCGAATTACCGGCATCGTCGGCGGAGTATTTATAGCGGACCTGTTCGTTCGCAGCATGGGTGTCCATGATTGGAGCATTGCGCTGGTCGTGCTGCTGGGCATGGGGCTCGCGACTTGGTTCAACATGGGGGATAAGGCCGTCTCGCAGGTTGGCGTTACGGCGGTGCTTATCTTGACCGTCGGGCCGGTAGGGGGAGACGTGACCTACGGGATAGACCGGATTGTGGAAACCGTCGTGGGAGCGCTCATCGCCGTCTTGCTGAACATGTTTATCGTCCCCCCCGACTTTACGCGGGACGCCGAGGAAAACGTCCGCAAAGCCGTCTCGGAGCTGGCAGGCCGTTTTCAAGATGCCGCCGGCTGGCTAAGAACCGGCGCGGAACGCGACGATTTGGATGCGATGAAGCGGAAGACCCGCAGACTGTTGGAAGATATCCGAGCTTATCAGGGGCACGTGAATGAGGCCAAGAAAGCGAATAAATACAGCCCGCTGCTACGGAAGCGCAGGACGAAGCTGCAAAGGCTCGGACAGCAAATGACGCAGCTCGAGTCCGCTTATGTGCATGCCTTAGAAATGATGGAGCTTTTAGAAGAGTGGGGGAACCGTGTGACGTTAACTGAGGACGATAAAGCGGTTTGGGGAGAACGGTTCATGGCGTTGGCGGACGTACTTAAAGAATGGAACCGGCGGTCGGCCGCCGGTTCCGATTCGATCAACTGGATATTTGCGCCGATTTCGGAACGGCGTGAGGATCAAGCTTCATCCTTTCGCGCCGCGCTGACATTGGCCGCGCATCAATTTTGGGAGGATTTGGTTCAAGGCGAGCCAGGCGGCTCGCAAGGCAAACGGTAGCGAAGGCACACTAGTTTCGATGGATTTTCACGCTTAGGACAAGCCCCATGCCGAGCAAATTCGTCATCAGCGAGCTGCCTCCGTAGCTGATGAAAGGCAGCGCTATCCCTGTGAGAGGCATGAGGCCCGTGTGCATGGCGATATTCTCGAAAATTTGCAGCGTAAACATCGAGATGACGCCGATAATGATGAACCTGCCTTCCAGATCCTCGGTTTCGATGGCAATCTTAATCATCCGGTAGATCAGGATAAAATAGAGCAGCAGCAAAACGGATGCGCCGATGAAACCGAACTCTTCCCCGATTACGACAAAGATCGAATCCGCGTAATCATAAGGAATAAATCCGCCCCGCACCATCTTGCCGTGCAGAAAGCCTTCGCCCGACAGTTCACCAGTCGCTATAGCCCGGATGGAATTGATGACATGCCAGCTATGGTCCGGATCCGACGTCGGATCCAGGAAGGTTTGAATCCGGTGCAGCTGATGGGGCTTGATAATCTTGGAGAATAGCGGCAGGTCATAGAAGTAAAGCAATGTAATGACGGTTACGGCCGATACCGCAGTTATCGTTCCTGCGATGAGATGCTTCCACTGAATATTGCCGATCCACAGCATCCCAGCGAATATACTTAACAATACGATCGAGGTTCCCATATCCGGCTGCTGCAGTACCATCAGGAACGGCACGCCGACAAGCGCCGTCATCGGAACCAAATCGTGAAAGAAACGAAGCGATTGCCCGCTCCGCGACTTCAGCCAGCGTGCCAGAACGAGAATGAGAAACAGCTTCATGACCTCGGAAGGCTGGAATACCATGACCTTCAGATTGATCCAGCGCTGGGACCCGTTAATGTTCATGCCTTTGAAATAAACGAATAAGAGCAGGGCAAGTCCGAAACCGTATAAAGGATAGGCCAACTGTTGAACCAGCACGCGGTAATCGATCAGGCATAACCCCAGCATCGGGACCAAGAGCACCCCGTAAGTAATCAGGTTATTCATATGAATGCCTTGAAAGCTCGTGCCCAGCGTTGCGCTGTATATGACGGCCGTACTGATGCCCCAGAACAAGATCAGTATGAACAAAATCGGAAGATCAAGCTTTTGAAGTTTGCGAATCATACATATTCACTCCGCTTTACGTAATAATGGCAATGTAAAATAAAAAAACTTTCCACTACTGGGCGTAGGGAAAGTCCGTTTACTTGTTCCCATGTATGCAGTTCTCGGGCGATGAGCGTTCTATCGCATTACTCTATGAAAATGATACTCCGAACCCGTTTTTGTTGTCAAATCCAACTTGTTCATTAACGCAATCGGGACTAGGCAACGGAGAAAAACTCTTTTATAATGGAAAAATGAAACGTTTAAATTAACAGGAGGAACCTAAAAATGACAAATCAGGGAATGATTGACCGACAGAGCTGGGTCTCTTGGTTGGACCGGATTGCCAAACCCGTATTGGAATCGCTTCATGAGCGAAAGTTAAAAGCGGTGATGCCTGTTCAGGCCTCCGCAGGCGATCGGAATCATTATACTTACCTGGAGGCGCTCGGACGGCTGCTTACCGGGATGGCTCCCTGGCTGGAGCTGCAGGGCCTCGAGGGAGAGGAGGAAGCGCTTCGTGCGCATTACGCCCGCTGGGCAAGAGAGGCGATCGATGCCGCTACGAACCCCGATTCGCCTGATGCAATGAATTTCTCTTACGGCGGACAGCCGATCGTCGATGCGGCCTTCCTCTCGCACGCGCTCGTAAGAGCGCCGAAGGAGCTGATCGGGAAGCTGGAAGCGCCCGTACGACATCATCTGGCCAATGCACTGCGTGCGACACGTACCCGTAAGCCGGGGTTCAGCAATTGGCTGCTCTTTGCAGCTATGACGGAGACGGCGCTGTATTTGCTAGGCGAAGACTGGGACCGGATGCGCGTCGACTATGCGCTGAGGCAGCATGAACAGTGGTATCTCGGGGATGGGATGTACGGTGACGGACCCGAGTATCATGCGGATTATTACAACAGCTTCGTCATCCAACCGATGCTTGTGGATATTGTGAGGACGCTGGGACATGAGGAGCCGGAGTGGGAGGCGCTAACCGGCAAGGTGATGGCCCGGGCGGCGCGGTATGCGGCCCAGCAGGAACGCATGATCTCGCCGGAAGGGACGTTCCCTCCGATCGGGCGGTCGCTCGCCTACCGGTTCGGTGCGTTCCAGATGCTGGCGCAGGCTTCCCTGCAGGGAATGCTGCCGGCTGAGGT
Organism: Paenibacillus gyeongsangnamensis; assembly: GCF_027533625.1. Taxonomy (GTDB): domain Bacteria; phylum Bacillota; class Bacilli; order Paenibacillales; family NBRC-103111; genus Paenibacillus_G; species Paenibacillus_G gyeongsangnamensis. The sequence continues at coordinate 142,648 of NZ_JAQAGZ010000020.1, forward strand.
GCAGCCTGCCGGGGTACGCTGCGCGCTGACGGCCGTGATCCGGCGCACGCTGGAGATGCCGGGTACGTTCGATGCCGAAGGGTGGCTGCGCATCGGCTTCTGCGGCGATCAGCCGGAAGTTGGCGAGCGGTATATCTCGACGGGTAGCCTTTACTTGTGCACGGCGGTCTTCCTGCCGCTCGGCTTGCCCGGCAGCGACGATTTTTGGCAGGGCGAAGCGGATTGGACTACCAAGAAGGCGTGGTCGGGGCAGCCGTTTCCGATCGATCATGCGCTGAAGTAGCCGTTCCGCCGCCGTTCGTTCAACATCGCGATGCCGCAGTTCGACGAGCTGCTCGCGGAGTCTCACCGGCGCGGCATCCGCGTCATCATGGACCTCGTAATCAACCATACGTCCGACGAGCATCCGTGGTTCGTGGAGTCGCGCTCCTCCAAAGACAACCCGAAGAGGGATTATTATATATGGCGTCCGGGCAAGAACGGGCTGGAGCCGAACAATTGGGAGTCGATCTTCGGCGGTTCGGCCTGGCAGCTCGATGAGGCGACGGGCGAGTATTATATGCATTTGTTCTCCGTCAAGCAGCCCGACTTGAATTGGGAAAACGCGGATGTTCGGCGTGAGCTGTACGACATGATCAATTGGTGGCTGGATAAAGGCATTGACGGCTTTCGGGTGGATGCGATTACGCACGTGAAGAAGATCAAATCGCTCCCGGATCTGCCGAATCAGGACCGTAAGCGTTATGTGCCTTCCTGGGACGGGCACCGCAACCGGGAGGGGCTGCTTGATTATTTGCGCGAGCTCAAGGCCGAGACGTTCGCCAAATACGATATAATGACCGTCGGTGAAGCGAACGGCGTAGAGCTGACGCAGGCGGAGGATTTCGTCGGTGAAGCCGCCGGCGTGTTCAATATGATCTTCCAATTCGAGCATATGACGATCGATCAAGGCCCTGGAGGCAAATGGAACCTGAGACCGGATTGGAAGCTTTCCGAGCTCAAGGAGATTTTGTCGCGCTGGCAAACGGGTCATGAGGGCAGGGGCTGGAATGCACTTTTCCTTGAGAATCACGACGTGCCGCGTTCGGTATCCCGTTTCGGCAATGACCGGGATTATCATGCGGCGTCCGCGAAGATGCTGGCGACCTGTTATATGCTGATGCAGGGGATGCCTTATATCTATCAAGGGCAGGAGATCGGCATGACGAATGTACGTTTCGATTCGTTGGAGCAGTACCGCGACGTGGAGATCATGAACTGGTTCCGCGAAGGGGCGGCTGCAGGCTTGAGCAAATCTGAGCTGCTGGAGCCAGTTTATGCTCAAGGCCGCGACAACGCCCGGACGCCGATGCAGTGGAACGGCGGGAAGCATGCGGGCTTCTCTCAAGCGGAACCCTGGATCGAAGTGAATCCGAACTACGTCGACATCAATGTGGAGCGGCAACTGCAGGACCCGCATTCCATTCTTCAGTATTATAAAAAACTGATCCGTTTGCGCGCGTCCGAGCTTGCTGCGATCTACGGTTCTTACGAGCTTCTGCTGCCCGAGGATGAACGGGTATACGCTTATTTGCGCACGCTAGGAGAGGAGAAGCTGCTCGTATTATGCAGCTTTTGCGAGCATATTGCCGCGATATGCTTGCCGGAGGAGGTAGCGAAATCGCGCAGCCTGCTGCTGCTCGGCAATGTGAAGCCGGCGGAACGGATAACGGAGGACGATGCGTTAGGCGGTTCTCTTGCGCTTCAGCCGTATGAGGCGAGAGTTTACAAGCTGGTTTGACCGATAAAATTCTCTCTAAAAGTGCTTTGATCAGAGGCGCTTCTTCAGAATCCGTCTTTCAAGAACAGCTAAATTTCCCTTGAAGGACGATGGCAGGTTATAATAAATCAACGCGTTTGCGCCGTTCTTTTCCGGAGAAGACGGCGTTTTGCTGTAATCCAATAGGATGAAGGAGGACAATTCATGTATTTGCCGTCATTTCAACTGGAAGGGAAGAAAGCGATCGTAACCGGGGCCGGAAGAGGGATTGGCCGCGCATTGGCGATCGGACTCGCCGAGGCGGGAGCGGATGTTGCCGTACTCGCGAGAACGCCGGACGATTTGAACCGCACAGTGGAGGAGATTGAAGCGCTGGGCCGTCAAGCGCTGGCGCTCCCGGTGGATCTGAAGGACAAGCGGGCGCTGGAAGGCGTGATAAGGCAAGCCGAAGCTTGGGCGGGCCGCATCGATATTCTCGTCAACAACGCCGGTATGAACATACGTACGCCTGCGCTGGAGGTATCGGAAGAAGAATGGGATACGATTATGCAGACCAATCTGAAGTCGGCTTTTTTTCTCTCTCAACAAGTGGGCCATCATATGAGAGCTGCCGGCGGAGGGTCGATTATTAATATTGCTTCCGTTGCCGGGCACGTTGCTCTCCGGACAGGAGTCGTTTACGGTTCGTCCAAAGCGGCGCTGATTCAAATGACCAAAATTCTCGCGCTGGAGTGGGGGAAATACGGCGTGCGCGTCAATGCGATCGGACCGTGGTATTTCAATACGCCGCTGACCGAGAAGCTGCTGGCTGATGAAAGCTTCGTTCAGGAAGTACTCTCCCGCACACCGATGAAGCGGATCGGAGAGATGCCCGATTTGGTTGGACCGGTGGTGTTCCTGGCGTCCGATGCGGCTGCATATATGACGGGGCAAACGCTCTATGTCGACGGCGGGATGACGATTTACGGCTTCTAAAACCGGCACATTACAGCCGCTTTCCGTTTGCTTCGTGCATGGAGGGGACGCATAATCCGCACCATATCGCGCACGATATACCTGAAGAGGTGATGTCGGCATGATCTGGTGGATGACCGTCGCGGCGCTGCTTTTGCCCGCACTGATGCTGGGCTTCCGTTTTACGGAGCCGCGGTCCGCTTTCTGGTTCGATACGGCAGCATTAATCTGTCTTTATGCTTTTGGCATTCTGTGCTTTGCCGCCGTTGCAAACACGATTATCGAAGGTGCGGAATCGCTGACTGAAATACATAACTTATTTCTGAGCCCGGTCTGGCTGACGAGCGGGGGATATTTGGGCGTTTACGTGCTGTATCGTTCCTGGATTGACTTGTTTCGGCGTTACCGGGAGATGTAGAGCGGATTTTGCAAAACGATAACTGCAAAATGAATGCAATGAAGCGGCAGGCCTCCGGAATTTCCGGAGGCCTTTTGTGCGATGCAGAACGGTTTTCTCCGCAGGACTCGGCATCAAGCTCGGCCGGTTCCGGTCCGATGTGCCCCAAGCGATTCTCGAAGAGACGGAACGGCTCGCTTTTTCCTTGACGGACGAGCATTTGATGAAAGTGGAAGAGGGCTTGTTCCATCAAGCGACCGAAATCATAACATATCATGTGGACCTCATATATAAGAAGTATACGGATCAAACGGTGCCAAGTCATAATCCCAAGGGGGAGCCTCATGTCGAAGCTGCTTATCAAACAAGCGCAAATCGTTACGATGAACGAGACGGATGATATTCTAACCGGGGACGTTTGGATTGAAAACGATCGAATTATCCACATCGCCCCGCGGCTTGAAGGTCTGGAGAAGCAGGCGGACCGCATCATTTATGCGCAAGGCCGCACGCTGCTGCCGGGCTTTGTACAGACGCACATTCACCTGTGCCAGACCTTGTTCCGGGGCAGGGCGGACGATCTGGAGCTGCTGGATTGGCTGAAAAAGCGAATATGGCCGCTCGAGGCGGTGCATGACGAGGAATCAGTCTATTATTCGGCGATGCTCGGCATCGGAGAGCTGATCCGCAGCGGCACGACAACCATCTTGGATATGGAGACGGTGCGGCATACGGAATCGGCCTTCCGGGCGATCGCGGAGAGCGGAATACGCGCGGTGTCGGGCAAAGTGATGATGGATTGCGGCGATGAGGTACCGGAAGCGCTGCAGGAGGAGACAGAGGCTTCGCTACAAGAAAGCGTTGAGCTGCTGGAGCGATGGCACGGCCATTCGGGAGGACGAATCCAATACGCTTTTTGTCCCCGGTTCGTGGTGTCTTGTACGGAGAGATTGCTGAAGGAAGTGAGGGACTTATCCGCGCATTACGGCGTCAAGGTGCATACCCACGCCTCCGAGAACCGGGGCGAGATCGAGCTGGTGGAGCGGGAACGGGGCATGCGCAACGTCGTATACCTGGATCACATCGGTCTCGCATCGCCGCGGCTCATTCTGGCCCACTGCATTTGGCTGAATGACGAAGAGAAAAAGATAATTCGCGAGCGGGGAGTGAAGGTGACGCATTGTCCGAGCTCCAATCTGAAGCTCGCTTCGGGGATTGCGGAGGTGCCGGATCTGCTGTCGAAGCATATACATGTCGGGCTCGGAGCCGACGGCGCTCCCTGCAACAACAATTTGGATATGTTTCAGGAAATGCGGACGACGGCCCTCATACACAATGTACACCACGGGCCGACGGTCATGGATTCGCGGACGGTTCTCCGGATGGCGACCATGGGCGGCGCCGAGGTGCTGGGAATGGAACGGGAAATCGGCAGTATCGAGACGGGAAAAAAGGCGGATTTGATCCTGCTGGATTTAAATGATTTTCATGCTTATCCCTCTTTCGATGCGAACCCGTATTCGCGCATTGTGTACTCGGCAACCCGCGGAGACGTGGATATGGTGATGATTGATGGCAGAGTGGTCCTGGATAACAAGCGTCATCTGACCATTGATAAATCCTTGGTGCTTAGGGAAGCGGATCGCTCGATCGAAAGGCTGCTGCAAAGATGTTAGCGGAGTGGAGGGATCGGCGTGGAGATGCATGAGCTGTTAGGCATTTGGGCGGAGTCCGGGCGGCGGGGGGTCATGGCTACGGTTGCCGAGGTGGAGGGACATGCCTACCGGAAGTGCGGCGCTTCCATGCTGCTGCTCGAAGGCGGCGGCCGGTTCGGCAGCATTAGCCCGGGCTGCCTGGAATCGGATCTGGAAGCCCGCGTAGAAGGTGTTCTGGAGCTTCGAAGGGAGCAATGGGTTGAATACGATATGCGGGAGGAGGACGATCTGTCGTGGGGGGAAACCATTGGCTGCGGGGGCCTTATCCGCGTCCTGCTGGAGCCGCTGAACGAATCGTTCGGGCAGATCATGACGGAGCTCAAACGCCGGCTTGACGATGGAGAAGGCGTTGTTTTATCACGGCACTTTGCGGATTCCTGGTCGGTCACAGGCTACAAGTTGGAACTTGCGAAAGCCGACTCCGCCGAGGACGGAAGGACCGTGATCCTTCAGGAGGAGCAGGGCTGCTTACTGCAGATACGGTATCAACCGTGCCCGAGGCTGCTCATCTTCGGCGCCGCGGATGATGCCATTCCTGTTGCGGGATTGGCTGCCCGGAACGGCTTCAGGGTATGGGTCGGGGATTGGCGCGAAGGCTTATGCACTTGGGAACGTTTCCCCCGTGCGCGGCGATTTGTCGGATCTCCGGCCGAATGGATCGAAGCTGCAAAGGTGACGGAAAGAGATTATGTAGTTGTGATGAGCCACCATTTTCCGAGAGACCGTGAGCTTCTCGCCCGGCTGCAAGGCATCGAGCTGAGCTACCTCGGCATCATGGGCTCCGTTACCAGGACGGAACGGCTGCTGCAGGATACGGCGGTCCCGGATTGGTTTCGCTACCCGGTCGGCCTGCGCATTGGAGCGGCCGGTCCGGAGGAGATTGCCGTCAGCATCGTGGCGGAGCTGATCAGCGTCCGCAGACGGGCGGAAAGGAATGGAGAAAGGAAAGGGAGCGATGGGGAAACGGAAGGCGACCGGGATTTATTTGGCTGCTGGGGCAAGCACGCGGATGGGGCGCTCCAAGCTCGATATCGAGCTGGGGGGCGGCGTAAAGCTAGGCGCTTTAGCCCTTGAGGCCGCCCTGCGAACGGAACTGGATTCCGTGGTTGTCGTGCTTCGCGAAGGCAGCGCAGCGTGGCTGCCGGAGGCTTTCTTGGAGGCGGAACGCGCTGGCCGAGGCCTTCGCACCGTTTGCGGGGAGTCGGACGGCGGGATGGCGTATTCACTCCGGCATGGGCTCAGGATGGCGCAGGAGCGATGGGAGCCTGATGCGGTTCTGGTCCTTCTTGCGGATCAGCCGCTGGTCGGAGCGGAGCTGATTTCCCGCTTGCTTCGAACATACGATGCGGCGGGGGCGGTGTGCGATTATTGCGCGGCGTCATACCGGGAGCAGCTATTGCCGCCGGTGCTGCTCGGGAGTCCGATGTTTCCGGCGGTGGAACGGTTAACCGGGGATGAAGGGGCTAGGGCGCTGCTGCGTCTTCCGCAATATAAGGGAGAGCTTGTTCGGGAGAGGGAGGAACAACGATTTTGGGATGCGGATACGCCCGAGGATGCGGATCGGATCGGTCTTTTTTTTCAGGGACATAGGTAAGGTATGTGTTATGTTCAAGCAAATAGAGGGCTTAGGGCGACATTCGCTCCGGAGAATAGATGCCGGTAATGGCCCATCACAGGTTTCAGCTTAAAAAGATCTTGCCTTTCGTCAATGGCAAGATCTTTTTATCTTCATCGGCCGTACGCGATAATTCGAAACCGCCGCCGAATTCGTACAGGATTCCTCATCCGTAACCAGGTTTGACTCAATTAAAAGCTGCCGGACAATTTGCAATTGATAATGAACCCGCTCGGAGAAAGGCAAGCTCCAGCACGTTTCCACGGTGATGGCCCGGGCGTTGATGAAGCGGTAGGCGGCGGTCCTTCCGGAGCCGCGCAGATGATGGAGGCGAACGTTGAAACGGTTCGAGGACTGGGGGATGGAACGATTGACGGATCGCACGATTCGTCTGGCGGTAACGGCGGATTGACGGTCAGGCTGAGTCACCAAGGTTTGGCCAAGCACATGTCGGTTGAATTGCGATAAGCCGTTCGCTTCATGTAAATCGATGAACCAGGAAGGACGGTGCCGCTGCATTAACCCGAACATAGCGGCGGAAAGAGGGTGACAGGCACCTTGGCTTGGTCTGCGGGGGAAGGTACGGTTCAAATCGGGAATTCCGCGGATTCGAAGCCGGTAAGCCTCCTGATTGACAATGGGCACAAGAATGAGCTTCCCCGCTTGAATGAACATTTCACCCTCCTGAAGCAAGCCTAGCAGTTTCTTCGCTGCGTTTACGCTGGCTCTTTCATTGCCATGGACGCCGGATGTGATCATTAAGGTGCTTCCCGGGGAGCTTCCGTTGGCAATATAATATGGGGTCTTCCACGGCTTGCCTTTCCCTAGCCAATGACTCGTTACCTTCATGAAAACGTCACCTCCCGGGTAGTTTAACGTACGACAGAAGCTCGTTTCCCGCAACGGACAAAGGGCTAGATCGTGCCGCGGATTATGCATCGGCAAAGAAAATCGTTGCACTAGACAGGAGCCCAAACCATCCCGGGCTCCGCGCATATGGATATTTAGAGCGTACGTGTGTCAGAAGGAGGAGGACAAGTGGGAGGTTTAGCGACCAAGCACAATGTATCCAAAGTATTGATGAAGCATCAGGAGCTGAGCCGGTATGTTCCGGAGACCCGCTTCTACGATCCGGAGCTGCTGCGGACCATGCTGCAGCGCTACAAGATGGTTTATGTCAAGCCTAATAACGGCACGGGGGGACGGGGCATCCTGAGGGCCGAAAAGACGGAGAACGGCTATCGCTATCAGTTCAATACAAAAGTTCACATCTTTCGTACCTTCCAGGGGATGGTGCAATCTATGAAACAGTTAATGAAAGACACGCCCTATGTCGTTCAACAGGGCATTCACTTGCTGAAGCATAAGGGAAGGGCCTTCGACTTGAGGATTATGGTCCAGGTGAATCCGCGCGGGGAATGGGAAACGACGGGCATTCTCGGCCGAGTAAGCCATCCGGACAAAATCGTAACCAATCTTGCGAGAGGCGGCGTCGCGGTCTCGATTGAAACGCTGATGAAAGAACGGGCGAGCGACCTGGCCCAATTTAAGTCACGGCTGTATAAGTTCGGAGAACGTGCTTCCCGGCACCTGCATAAAGCTTTCCCGCGAATCAAGGAGCTGGGCCTCGATATCGCGTTAGACCGCGACTTGAAGATCTGGATTCTGGAGGCCAATCCGCGGCCGGCCATATACGGCTTCAAGGACCTGAAGGATAAAAGCATTTACCGAAAAATTTACCGTTATCACAAAGCCTACGGAGACCGGTAAGCGATTCTTTCCGGTAAGGTCTCACCAGGATAAACGGCTACGCCGTCCTTGTATTACAAGGACCAGCGAGTTTACCAAGGTTGATGCGAAGCTAAAAGCTACGAAAACTTATAAATTTTTATCAACTAAAAAAGGAACAAGCAGAGCTCTTCCCAGGGAGAAGTGCTCTGCTTGCCCACGGCAGCTATTAATCCTCGCCATGCTCGTTTTTGGACGAATGTGTTTTATGCGTTTTGCTGTGCTTTGTGTGCTTTTTGCTATGTGTACCGGCGACATGTCCGGATGTCTTCTGAGGCGACGGAGTCGTGACAGCCGGTGCCGGAGCGGTCGGCTGCGTTGTCTTCTGAGGCGCCGGAGTTGTAACAGCCGGTGCAGGAGCGGATGGCTGCGGTGCAGCCACGGCTTGTCCGTTACCCGGAATGACCCGGCGTGCGGTTACGAAGCCCCGGTCCCATGCGCTGCCCGCAAAGTTGGAGATCGTCACGCCAATACCTACGCGATACGTATGAATGACTTGGTTGTTGCCCATATAAATGCTGACATGATTGATAATGCCGTCATGATTCGTATCCGAGAAGATCAAATCGCCGGGCTGCAGCTGATCTTTTGCAACAGGTGTGCCTACCGTCGATTGCTGTCTGGAATTGCGGGGCAAGTTGATGCCGTTTTGCTTAAACACATATTGCGTAAAGGAGGAGCAGTCAAAGAGATCCGTTCTTCCGGAAGCTGCCCCGAAGCGGTAAGGCACTCCAAGAAACCGTTTCCCGGTAGCGATCACGTTGTCGGCGACGCTGGAGCTGGATACGGTGGCCGCATGAGCCTGCTGAGGGGTTACTACCATACTTCCGGAAAAAGCAATCGCGAATGTCAGTGTAATTCCTGCTAAAGTTTTAACGAATTGGCTTTTCTTCATGTTGTTCATAACATCCTCTCTGTGTGGAGTCTAAAGGTGAGGTATAACCTGAGAACAGCATATCACAAAAATTTCCCCCATAATTTACCAGGGTTCAAGCAAACCCTTGCCGGGTATGGCGATCTTCTCTTTTATTAGAAAATCATGAGAAATGTTAAGCGCTTTCCGTCTTGACAAACGGAAGATATTGTTTTTGCCTGCTTCCCTTGATCGTTTCGAATCTCTTAAACTAGTTCTAGACTTCCAAAAGATTGTTAATTAAGCTGCCACGAATACGTGAAGATAGGACCGATTTTGTCACACTTGACGACTGCGTGTCCTTCTATTTATAAGAAAAGATTATATATGAAAACGTTTAATTCCGCGGAAAAGTCTATGCGAGGGGAATAGAAACTGTTATACTATTTTATAGGAATTTTTATCCTTCCATATATTTGAGGGGAGTTGAACTCATGGGGGTTCTACCGAAAACGAACGACCTCGGCTTCTTTGAAATTCGGCTCGAATCCATCGGCGGATTAGGAGCGAACCTGGCAGGCAAAATGCTGGCGGAAGCCGGTGTCGTTGGAAGCGGATTCAACGGTGTCAGCTTTTCTTCCTACGGTTCGGAGAAGAAAGGGTCTCCGGTAAAAGCGCACATTCGTTTTTGCGATTTGAATACGAATATCCGCGACACCACGCCGGTGGAACGGCCGCATGTGGTCGGGGTTTTCCACGAAAACCTGTCCAAGACCGTCAACGTCATCAGCGGCATTTACGAAGACAGCGTCGTGCTGGTCAATTCGTCCCAAAGCCCTGAGCAATTAAAGGACAAGATGAAGCTCATCGGTGGCACGGTGGCGGTCGTGGACGCGACCGGCATTGCCCTGGAGGAGAAGAACCGAGTGAACATGGCGATGCTGGGGGGCCTGTTCCGGTTGTGCGAATTCCTCGATTTCGAGCATATGAAGGGCATTATCCGCAAGTCGCTGGAGAAGAAGTATCCGGGCGCCGTCGAGCCGGCCCTCCGCACGTTCCAGCGGGGCTACGATGAAGTCCAATTCCTGACGTTCGCTCTCCCGGAAGGGGTGGAGATGCCGGCGCACAAGCGTTGGGATATTCCCGTATACGGCTATGAGACCCAGCCGATCGGCGGCACCGTGACGAATCCGGGCAACAGCATCCTGAAGGATCTGAGCATCTCGCGGAACGGGATGATGCCGCATTTCGACGACGAGAAGTGCATCCACTGCGCAGCCTGCGACACGGCTTGTCCGGACTTCTGCTTCGTCTGGGATGAGCAGGCGGACAAGAAGGGACGTCCGCAAATGTTCCTGCAGGGGATCGACTATCAATATTGCAAGGGCTGTCTGAAATGCGTAGTGGCCTGTCCGACGGAGGCTCTGAGCGCCAACCGTGAAACGGAAGGCTACGGCGAGCAGCATCGCGTGCCGCATCGTTTCAATCTGGCGAACGCCAACTAACGAACGCATATAAAGATTTGGGAGAGGTGACACCGTACTATGGCAATCGAAATCAATAAAGAGGTCAGCCTGGGAACCGTAGAGCAGCGGATGGTTTATGAATCCGGCAACGAAATGGCGGCATATGCGGCCCACCAGATCAATTATCACGTGATGGGCTATTTCCCGATCTCTCCTTCGACGGAGGTCGCACAGTTTCTCGACTTGATGAAAGCGAACGGCCAGCACGACATCAAGCTCATCCCGGCCGACGGCGAGCACGGCTCCGCCGGCATCTGCTACGGCGCATCGACCGCGGGCGGCCGCGTATTCAATGCGACGAGCGCCAACGGCTACCTGTACATGCTGGAGCAAATGCCGGTCCAATCCGGAACGCGGTTCCCGATGGTCATGAACCTCGTCTGCCGTTCCGTATCCGGTCCGCTCAACATTCACGGAGACCATTCCGATCTGTACTACGCGCTGAACACGGGTTGGCCGATTCTGATGTGCCGCGATCCGCAGGCCGTATACGACATGAACATCATGGCGATCAAGCTGGCGGAGGATCCGGAGGTACGCCTGCCGGTCATCGTCGCATCCGACGGTTACTTCACTTCCCACCAGAAACGCCGCGTACAGACGTTTGCCCATAAGGAAGATGTTCACGCGTTCATCGGCGAACAGCCGCAGAATTTCCCGCACGTGCTGGACCGCAACAATCCGATCACGGTCGGCCCTTACATGAACGAACCGGACTATATCAATAACTGCTATCAGCAGTCCGTCGCGATGTACAAAGCCGGCGAGGTGTTCGATCGCATCCAGCAGGAGTATAAGGTGCTGACGGGCCGCGATTATCCGATTCTCGATCTATACCGCATGGAAGATGCGGAAGTCGCCGTATTCCTCATGAACTCCGCTTCCGAGATCATCAAGGACGTCGTCGACCAGCTTCGCGAGAAGGGGATCAAGGCGGGCTCCATCGCGCCGAACATGATACGTCCGTTCCCGGCGAAGCAAATTGCCGAGGCTCTAAAGAATGTGAAGGCCGTTACGATCGGCGACCGCGCCGATTCCTACGGGGCGCACGGCGGCAATATGACGCTGGAGATCAAAGCGGCGCTGTTCACGGAAGGCAATCACGACATTCAAGTGATCAGCCGCGTATACGGACTCGGCGGCAAGGACTTCTACGCCGAAGACGGCCATCATTTCTTCGAGCTCGCAATCGAAGCAGCTAAAAGCAACCATGTGGACGTGCCGTTCGATTACTATGGCCATACGCCGGGGGATCCGAATAAGGCGCCTCAACGCGTGCTGGAGCCGATGAAATACGAAGATCTGAAGACCGGCCTCATCACAGTCGATAAGGACGAGACGACGGGGCAGCTGAAGGTGAAGGTACCGCCGATCCGTCAGCTGACGAAGAAGCCGAAGCGTCTGGCACCGGGTCACGGCGCATGTCCGGGCTGCGGCATTTTCTCCGGCCTCGAGCTGTTCTTCAAGGGTATCGAAGGCGACATCGTCGCGTTGTTCCATACCGGCTGCGCGATGGTCGTAACAACCGGCTATCCGTACTCCTCGCATAAAGCGACATACATCCACAACTTGTTCCAGAGCGGCGCAGCGACGCTTTCCGGCGTCGTCGAGATGTTCTGGGAGCGCAAACGCCGCGGCGAGCTGGATCAATATAATCTGCCTGCCGACTTTACATTCGTCATGATTACCGGCGACGGCGGGATGGATATCGGGATGGGACCTGCGATCGGGGCCGCGCTGCGGAACCACAAGATGATCATTCTCGAATACGATAACGAAGGCTACATGAACACTGGCGCACAGCTGTCCTACTCGACGCCACTCGGCCACAGGACTTCTACGTCCAATGTCGGCAAGCATCAAGGAGGCAAGCTGTTCCATCACAAGGATACGCCGCAAATCATGGCCGCGACGAACATTCCTTACGTCTTCACAGGCTCCGAGGCCGCTCCGCAGGATATGCTGAAGAAAGCCGCCAAGGCTCAGTATTATGCGCAGAACGAAGGTCTCGTGTACGGAAAAATTCTGATCACCTGTCCGCTCAACTGGCTGTCCGAAGAAGAGATCGGGCAGACGCTGATCGATCAGGCGGTCAACTCCTGCTTCTTCCCGCTCTATGATATCGAGAACGGCGTGACGACCATTACGTTCAATCCGGAGGAGAAGGGCAAGCGGATCCCGGTCGGCGACTGGCTCAAGAATATGGGCAAGACGAGACATTTGACCAAGCCGGAATATGCCGAAGCGCTTCAATCCTTCGAAGAAGAGGTTGAGCGCCGCTGGAACCGTCTCAAGGCGAAGCACGAGAATCCGTACTTGTAATGCTCCACCTAGAGGCGCAGCTCCGTAGGAGCTTGCGCCTTTTCTTTTCCAATGCTATGAAAAAGAAGGGGTAATCCCATGCCTTACCTCCTGCGTCAGACGCAGACCGGCGAAATCCTCGCTTGTGTTCAGCGGAACATTTATCGGCTCGATTATTACGGCGTGAAATGGTGGGAACGCGAGGAAGAAGCGGAAGCGGCCAGGGAAGATACATTGGCGGAGCTCGGCTATGAGGACGCTTATTTGTGGCGGCCGCTTCACGTGGAGGAACACCGGCTGAAGCTTTGCAACGTGAAGCTGAAGAACAATCCCGACCTCGTTCTGTATATGAACCGGGAGGGGGCACTGTCCGTCAGCCCGCGCGGTTAACCATCCGCTGCACACCAAAGAACGGGGTAGAAGAGCGAACATGAAATGGAATCCTTTTGCACAATTTGAGCAGGCCTTGACCGACGAGCAGCTTTCCGAATTTCAGCAACGTATCCGCAAGGAAGGCTTTACCGGCTTCCGGCTTTTCCTGGAAGGATTCAGGGAACGGATGAAGGCATTCGAGGACCGGGATCTGGAGCCGATGGAAGCCTTGATTGAACGAGCGAAGCAGCTCTTCCCGGAGCCGAGCGACTTCAGTCCGTCTTGGGTAAAAATTTGGGACGACTTCGAGCAGATGATCTCGTATAAACGTCTGGTTTTTGAAACGATCGGGCCTGCAGAGAGGGAAGGGGAGTGGCAGATCATCATCGACAACCCCTATACCCACCAGGAAATCGTATGCTATCCGGGCCTAAGCTTCTTGGAGGGCGCTTTCCTGTATGCTTATTTCCGCACGGATCTGAAGCAGAACGAATATATCCGACTCCAAAAAATCCAAAATGTCATTATGGCATTCGGCAGCGAACGGCCGGAACAACGGGAAAAGAGCAAGGGACGCGATTAACGTCCCTTGCTTTTTTATTTGTTTGAAGGATCAGCACATGGACGGCTCCGCCTGAAGAAGCTTCAGCCGTTCCTTTACCTCTGCGACCACCCGCTGCGCATCCTCCGGCCGGGCGACGACATCTGTATGATCCATATCGATGACGAGTACTTCCGACGCATTGTAATGGTTCATGACCCAATGGTCATAACCGGACCAAAGCGTCCGGTAATATTCCACCAGCGCCGGGTCCTGTTCGAAATCGCGGCCGCGAAGCCCGATGCGGTGCAGTACCGTTTCAAACGAACCTTTAAGATAAACCATGAGGTCGGGAGCTTTTTTGGGCAGTTCCTTCAGCTCTTCCATCATGTTCGCTGCAAGATTCTCATAGACGGTGAATTCGAGCTCGCTGATCCGCCCCAGCTCCTTGTTTACCTTCGCAAAATACCAATCCTCGTAAATGCTTCTGTCCAGCACATTATGTCTATGTACGAGCGCCTGCTTGATGGATTTAAACCGCGTGTCCAGGAAGTACAGCTGAAGCAAGAATGGATACCGGTATTTTTCGATTTCTTCCGGCGTGGATGTATAAAATAACGGCAAAATCGGATTTTCTTCAACGCTTTCATAAAATACATCGGAACCGAGCGCCTCTCCCAGCAGAGCGGCAACGGACGTCTTGCCTAACCCAATCATTCCCCCGACAACAATCACTGCCATGTTTCCCCTTTCTCCTCTTAAAACCGTATACCGATCACTGGTGTCATATTTTTGTATAACCGTTTTATTATAGCAAATCCCCCAGCAAATCGCACTGAATAATATTACCAGATGAGACGGGTTAAGGAATATGATGAACTCCTCGAGGGGACGCTAACGGCAGGGCCGCTGCACGGAAACATCACGCGCGGACAAAGTACAATGCACGGGAGCCGCCGATGACCGTATCCATATTATTGGTTGAAGACGAAGAGTATATTGCCCGTGTCGTTCAGCTGGAGCTGGAGCATGAAGGCTACGAAGTGACGGTTGCGGGGAACGGAGGGAAAGGGCTGGAGCTGGCGGAAACCCGCTCCTGGCATCTCATCGTTCTAGACGTCATGCTGCCTGTGATGAACGGGCTTGAAGTGCTTAGGCGGCTGCGGCAATCCGAATGCCTCACTCCGGTAATTATGCTGACAGCGCGGGATGGGACCTGCGATGTCGTTGAAGCGTTTAACCTCGGAGCCAACGATTATGTCACGAAGCCGTTTGCCGCATTGGAGCTGCTCGCGCGCGTGCGGAACCTGTTGAACCTAGTCCAACGCAAGGAAGAAAATCAAGAAATTCTTCATGCGGCTGACCTGACGTTAGACCTCCGCTCGCGCAAGGTGGCCCGCGGCGAGGACTGCATCGATCTGACCCCGAAGGAGTTCGATCTTCTGCAGTATATGATGCAGCATAAGAACCGGGTGCTGAGCCGGGAAGAGCTGATATCCGAAGTATGGGGCTATGATTTCGTAGGCGATACGAACATCGTAGACGTCTACATCCGCTATCTTCGGCAAAAGATTGATAAAGGACGTCAACCGAAGCTCATTCGCACCTCTCGCGGAGTCGGCTACGAACTGTCGGTACCGCAAGCATGAGCCTTCGGACGAGGCTCATTCTGCTGACGGCGTTATGGATATTGATTATCGTATTGTTTTTTAACATATTCATTTATGTTTATTTCCAAAATCAAACGACGAAGGCCGAAGACAGGCTCTTATGGAATAAAGCGCAGATCATCCTCCGGAATCCGGAAGTCCACCATACGGTGAATTGGCGGAATCCGGAGCTGCTGACGGAATATGCCGCTCCCGACACGCTGCTGCGTATCATTCGCCCGGACGGAAGCGTGGCGCTCGAATATGTGTCGAACGAGCAGCTGCGCATGCATCCGCCGGTTTACCGGAACAATTATCATTCTGCCACGCGGAACGAGAACGGCTACCGGATGCTGTTCATTCAGGTTCCATTGCTGGAGAACGGGAAGCAGATCGCTATATTGGAGCTCGGTAAAGCACTTAACGTCGTTAACGATATTATGGACATCCTGGTGACGGGTCTATCGATAACAACGGTCGGCGTTATTTTATTTTCGATTGTCGGTGGGATCTTTTTTACCCGGGTCATTATCCATCCGCTTCGGCAGCTTGCAGTGACGATGAACGAGATTCGCAGTAAAGGCGATTTTCTTCTGTTAAGTCCGGAAATTACATCAAAGAAAGACGAGCTGGGAAGGCTCGGAACGACGTTTAACGAAATGATCGTCGGACTGCGGGAGAACGATCTGAAGCAAAAGCATTTCATCGCATCCGCCTCGCACGAGCTGAAGACCCCGCTGACGGTCATCGAAAGCTACGCCTCGCTGCTCAGCCGATGGGGGAGTGAAGACCCCGCAATCCGAAAGGAAGCGGTGGACGCGATTTTATCGGAATCCCAGCGGCTGAAGGGCTTGATCGGCTCGCTGCTGAGGCTTGCGGAAGCGGAGCAGGAGGAGCGGCCATGGGAACGGGAACAATTCGACCTGCTGGAGCTCATTCATACCACCGTCGAGCAAATCATGATGGCCACAGGGCGGAAGATCGAGGTACACTGCGGCGAGTCCGCCGTATCGATGGAGGGACAGCCGGAGCAAATCAAGCAGCTGCTTATCATCCTGCTGGACAATGCCGTGAAATACAGCGAAGAAACGATCGAGGTCGTGCTCGAGCAAGGTCCGGAACAGCTGCTGCTGCTTGTAAAAGATTATGGCGTCGGCATTCCGGAAAGCGATCTGCCGCATTTGTTCGAGCGCTTCTACCGGGTTGACCCATCCCGCTGCAAGCGGACCGGCGGCTCGGGACTCGGACTGTCGATCGCAAAGCCCATCGTGCAGCGGCATTGCGGCAGCATTCGAATAGAGAGCCGGGAAGGGATAGGGACAACAGTAATTATCACCTTGCCGAACGGCAACCAAAGCGGGGTCCGTCCATTCTCATGAAATTCTAATAATCGAGGGTCGTCTTTGACCGCGCAAGGAAGAACGGCGCATCAGGAAAGACAAGCCAGCCTTGGGTTATGTTATAGTGGTCTCAGCAAGACATGGACCGACAAATACAATCACCAAGGGGGAATTTTCTGATGATGAACCATCTTACCTTCAACCGCGTGAGTAAATTCGGTACGGCAGCTCTTCTCAGCATGACTCTGATGCTGGCCGGCGCTCCACTGGCTCCGGCTAAGACGGCTCAAGCAGCATCCGTAACTTCTTCCAAGGCTCAAACTATTATTGCAACCGCCGAAACCTACATGCACCGTCCGTATCGTTTCGGTTCTCCCACCGGAAGCACTTCGACCTTTGATTGCTCTTCCTTCGTATGGACCGCCTTTCACAGTCAGGGCATCGACTTGCCACGCTCCTCAAGTCAGATGTCGAAGGTCGGACAATATGTTTCCAAGAGCCAGCTTCAGCCGGGAGATCTCGTTTTCTTTTACTCCCCGATCCATCACGTCGGCATCTACATCGGCGGAGGAAAAGTGATTCACACCTTCGGGAAGCCGGGCGTCACGATCTCGGACATCAACAGTGGCTGGTGGAATAATAACTATACGACGGCACGCCGTGTGCTTTAATGCTCCGGCCTGGATCAAAGCCTACTAAATACACGAAGCGCCGGGATTTCCTTCCCGGCGCTTCTTATTTGCCCATACGGAGCCAAGATCAACTTCCGCTGATTACGGTCCGGCTACATCGAAGGGACTCCGATTGTAGTTTTTCTGATGCGTCCATGCGCTTATGCCGGTTCTGAGGCTTGCCGCGGCTCCTTCAGCGTTTGTTCTTGTGAAGCGGATGCCGTCCTCGGTTCGCGGCTGCCGAGCAGGAACAGCCATACCCCGAATAAAAGCACGGCCGCGGCAGCCGCTTGCAGCCATGTCACCGCTTCGCCAAGCAGCATATAGGCCAGGAGGGCGGCCCCCAGCGGTTCCCCCAGCACGCTCATGGATACGGACTCCGGGCGCAAATATTTCAGCAGCCAATTGAATAGATAATGCCCGAACAGCGTCGGTATAACCGCAAGCAGAAGGAAGATTCCCCATTCCTTCCAGGAATAAGCGAACAATGCCTGTCTTCCGGCCGCGTTATACAGTCCCAGCACCAGCGCGGCGAACAAAAAGACGAAGAAGCTGTAGACGAAGGCGGATAAGCGGGTGCGAAGGCTTTTGCCAAGAATGATATGTACCGCAACTGTAAACGCGCCGATGCAGGACAAGCCGTCTCCAAGCCAGGCGCTGTCCCCGCCAAGCCCGGCGTCGCTCAAGCCGATCCATGCGGCCCCCAACATCGCCGTGATCATGCCCGATAAGGCCAACGGACGGACCGGCTGCTTCAGAAACAGCCAAGCGCCGACGAGCACGAAGATCGGCTCCAGGGTAAGAATCGCGGTGGAATTCGCCACGCTGGTGAACCGCAGAGAGCCCATCCAGAACAAGAAATGAAGCCCCAGCATGATTCCGGAGACGAACATCAACGCCCAATCGCGCCATCTAATGGAAACGATCTCTTTGCGGTGCTTCCCAAGTAAAGGGAGCATCAGGAGCGTCGTCAAGGCTAGCCGGTTCATCGCTATGACCGCTACGGGGGCGGCCGACCAACGGACGAAGATGGAGGAAAACGATATCGAGATAATGCCGATCAGCATCAGAATCCATAACGGAATAGGGAAGCGGTCTCGTTGTTTCATGGTGCGGCTCCTTCCGGGCAAATTAAAGTTCTTTACATATGGCAACTTCCCCAGCATATAGACCTGCTATGTCACTGTCAAGTCATTTCGTTAAACGGAATGGGGGATAAGTCCGCCCAGGCATGGACTTTTGACTTCAATTGTGATATGAAATAAAGGAGGCCGGACAACTACGGTACAGATCGCGTAAATAGGGGGGAACAGGAACATGTCCCGGCGTTTCGTAATAGAAGCCGTATTGGTGGCTATCTATGGGGAGCTGATGCTGCCGAGTCAGCCCGTTGAATATGTAATTCCTTACTCCACGATCATGGAATTATATGAGATGAAGGATAGCCCGGAGCCCGTCATGCCGGAGCCTGCCGACGACGCCTACGTCAAACAGCGGATCGGAGAGCTGATCGCGTTCTTCGATGAAAGCTTCAATAAGAAGAAGCTGGAGCGCGCGCTTGTCGCTCCATGGCGAAGCAGCCCGCCTCTTCCTATCAACGATAATGTGAGCTTCACCGTGGTCAATGCGATGGAGAATGCGCAGTACGGCGAAGGCTTCGACCCGATCGAGACGGAGCTGCTGCTGACTTCCATCCGGGAACAGGCCCCTGTGGTTACAGACCAGGTCGAATTGATGGACAAAGTGATTCAGGCGGAGGTCCCCGTGCAAATGTACGATGTGTATGACTTTGAGTTTGCCGTCGAACAGGGTATCTCGGCGGATGATTGGATCACGCCATAGCACAAATTCATCAGACGATGAAGTCCCTTAGGGGGCTTTTTTGTTTGATAATTTATTAAGTTTTCGTAGCTTATAGCTTCGCATCAACCTTGGTAAACGCGCTGGTTCTTGTAAGAGAAGGACGGCGTAGCCGTTTATCCTGGTTTAGGATGGCATACAATTAAGCGGATAGGTCGTTGTCTATTGGGCTCAGCTTGCTAATGGAAACAACGATATGTCACAATCGATAAATGACGTGTGATTCGCCATTAATAAATTGAGAGAGGATGACCACCCCGGATGAACGTATTCATCATAACCGGTGCTTCGAGAGGCTTGGGACGCTCGATAGCGGAACGCTTGTTCTCGCACAACGTAAGGCTCATCGGCTTGTCGAGGACACTGGACACGAGCCTGGATCGGATGGCCGAAACCAAGGGCTGCAGATTGGAACAGATCAGCGTCGATTTGAACCAGCCAGAGCGCGCGGCGGAGGTTCTATCGGAGCTCATCCGTTCGCTTGAAGCGGAATCGCCCGCTTCCGTCACGCTGATTAACAATGCCGGCATACTGGAGCCCATGATGCCTCTTGGCGAGGCGACAACGGATCTATTATCGGCCCATCTGCTCGTAAATTTAACGGCGCCGGCCGCGATGTCCTCGGCCTTTATCCGGGAAACGCAGAATTGGGAAATGCCTAAGACGATCGTCAATATCTCCTCCGGCGCGGGGAAGAAGCCCTATGCAGGGTGGGCCGCTTACTGCACGGCCAAGGCCGGCTTGGACATGCTGACCCGTTGCATCGGAGTGGAGCAGGAGGGCCTGCCGCATCCGGTCCGAGCGGTATCCATCGCTCCTGGCGTCGTCGATACCGGGATGCAGGAACGCATTCGCGGCACGAAGCCGGCGCAATTTCCGCAAGTGGAGCGTTTTATACGGATGAAACAGAACGGGGAGCTGTTCTCTTCGGAATATGCTGCCGATTGGATTGTCCGAATACTGGAGGAAGGGACGTTCCGGAACGGCGAAGTGATCGACATTCGAACTTACGCTGCCGGGATGAACGAATGAGGCGCGAAGTCCCGGGAAACGGATTTGACCGGCATGGCCCGGGTGGAGCCAAAGCCGGCTAACGTTCAGGAAAGGCGCTTTACATAATCGCGCACCATGTCTTCGGTTACCTGCTTGCGAAGAGGGGAGATACCGCTCTGGGCATGGGCGTTTATCTGCGCGGTTACGGCATTTATCTCGTCGACACGGAAGGGAAGACCCTTCTTGCAGCGGTCGACCGCCTCCTCGATGGCTCGTTCTCTGGCCTCGTCCAGTCGGGCGAACCGTTCCAGGTGCGTATGCTGCTTGCGGGTATGGGCTGTAATCGCTTCGTGTACCTGACTCATTTCACTTTTCTCCTTTGCGGTCATACCTTTTAGTGATTGTATCATTGTACCGCAGGATGTTGAAAGTGTCAGTTGAAAATCGCATACAAGAGGAGCAGGAGAATGAACATACAACATATTCTCATCAGCGGCAGGCTTCAGGAAGAGCTGAAGGGACTGGCCGAGCGAAGAAAGGACAAGCATTTCCGGTTTGTGCCGGAGAACGAGACGAGTGAGCAGGATTATGCGTGGGCCGATGCTTTTGTCGGATTTAAGCCGACGGAAGGCTTCTCGTTCGCACGATTGCAATGGGTGCATGCGACCGGCGCCGGCGTGGACGCTTTCCTGCTCGGGCGTGAATGGCCGAACGATGTACTGCTCACCCGAACCACCGGTGCGTTCGGAGCCAAGATCGGCGAATATTGCCTGGGGCATATCCTCTCGGATTTGCAGCGACATTCGGCGCTCGTTTCGGACCAGGCCTCGAAGCGCTGGGCCCCTGCAGCAGCCGGTATGCTGCAGGGCCAAACCGTTATCCTATTCGGCACGGGTACAGTAGGCCGAGGCGTGGCGGAGCGGCTGGCTGCTTTCGGCGTGAGGGTCATAGGCATTTCGCTCAGCGGACGCAGGGTGCCGGGCTTTACGGAAACGGGTTCGCTTGATTCGGCCGTGATGCTGCTGCCGGAAGCTCATTGGGTCATCAATACATTGCCGCTGACCGATGCAACGTACAAGCTTTTCGACGAGAAGATGTTTCGGCACATGAAGGGGGCAGGCTTCATCAACGTCGGCCGCGGGGCGTCCGTCGATACCCGGGCCTTGCTGCAAGCGCTGGAGCGTCAGCAGCTGCGCTGCGCCATACTGGACGTATTCGAGGAGGAGCCCTTGCCGAAGGACTCGCCGCTATGGGAGCATCCCGGCATTCGCATTACGCCGCACATCTCGGCCGTCACTTCGCCGGAAGAAGCGGAAGAAAGCCTGCTGCGGGTGTTCGAGCACATCGACAAGGGCTCTTTTCCGCTTCCGCAGCAGGTGGACACGCAGCGGGGCTATTAGAACCGGTGAACCGGAATCCATTGAAAGGAGCGGCAGCATGAGCAATCAGGAGGAGCAATTTGATGTATTCGATCGGCAGATGAACCGGATTGGCACGGCTTCCCGCAGTGATGTGCACCGGCAGGGCTTATGGCACCAAACGTTTCATTGCTGGGTGTGGCGTAATACCTCGGTGGGGCCGGTCTTTCTAGTGCAGGAACGGCATCCGGGGAAGGACACGTTCCCTCGACTGCTGGACATCTCGTGCGCAGGTCATTTGCTGACAGGAGAGGGAGCGGAGGACGGCGTTCGGGAGCTGGAGGAGGAGCTGGGGCTTCGCGTACCTTTTTCAGACCTTGTGCCTTGCGGCATCTACGCGGAGGAAGATTTCATCAGCGAACGCCTCATCGATAGGGAGTTCTGTCATGTGTTTATCTATCGCTCCGATCAACCGCTGACCAATTATGTTCTTCAAGAGGAAGAAGTGACCGGGCTGTACCAGCTTACGGTGGAACAGCTGCGTCATCTAGCGGAAGGCGGATGGACCGATGCCGTACTCGAAGGAGTAAGCAGGAGAAAGGACGGGAAGCTTGAATCAAGCCGGAGGCATACGATAAAAAACGATTTTGTTCCGCATCCCGGCGATTACTATCGGCTGCTGCTGCAGACTTGGGAAATGATCAAATAATTGTATTCATTTCCCGGGTAAGCGCAGATATCGATGAATTTTTTAAATTATTCGACAATTTACTGCTTCTTACGCATCGGAGGAAAATGTACTCGCCGGACATCCTCAAATACGCCGGAACGGACCGGAGGCATCTCCGGTCTGCCATAAATTACATTCGGCGCTTAAGTTATTAAAGTTAATGACGTTAATAATCTATATAATTAATAACTTGCAGTCCCTTTAATGCTTTAGGGAACTTAAACGCGCGCCTCTCCCGGCGCGCGTTGAGGTGCTGCACGGCAAGTGGCTTTCCGTATCGTTTAAAAAGCTTCGATCGTAAGCCCGGTTTGCAGCGCCTCGCCAGGCGGCACATAGACGAGCTCCTGCTTACGGTTCAATTCATCCGTTCTAGCCATCCACGGTTCTACACACACGAAATCTTGTCCCGCTACCGACCATAATACCACATACTTGAATTCGTCGCCGTACGTCAACCGTATCCGCTTTCCTTCCAGCGGCGAGAACGTAATTTCCCGCTTTTCCGCACCCAAGAACACGACGGATTCCACCAGCGAGCCTAAATCCAGCGGATTACCATCGTATTTCTTTTCCAGCCGATCGTTGTAGTCGTAATAGCGGTCGGCATCCGTCTCATAGACTAAGTTTTTACGGTTTGCAGCAAAATAAGGATGAGAACCTGCATACATCGGCATCGATGCCGAGGACCGGTTGGCGTAAGACTGTTCAATCTTAAGAATGCCGCGATTCAGCGTGTAAGTAAATCGCAGTTCAAAATCAAACGGGAACGAACGACGTGTCTCCTCATCGCTGCTTAAAGAAAGACAAATGCCGTCATCATCAGCCTTCACAACTTGCCACGGCCGATTGCGGGCGATCCCATGGTTCGCCATCGGATATCGGACTCCGTTCCATTCATATTCGCCGCCGGCCAGTTGACCGCTGATGGGGAACAGGATCGGGTTTCCTCCGCGAATGTTTGCTTTCGGATCCAGAAACGTCTTCTTGTCCAAATACAGGTGCTCCTCGCCGCGAGAGGCGAAGCCGATCAGGATTCCTCCCCGTTCGGGTGCAAGCCGGAACGAAGAACCTGTCGAAGGCTCATTCAGTTCATAAATGTCATAACCGTCAGTGTATTTGCGCAAGCTGGTTGCCTTCATACGCTATCACCTTTCCGTTGTCTTATCTTTCCATCCAGTACATAGCTTATCATACCTATCGGCCAAGTCCTACTCCGGAGATGGACTTGCGCGTTCCTTTAATAATTTGTAAATCGCATATTGACGATCAGGCCCGTCCTAAGCTATGATGGACGCATGCAAGACATTGGCGTGTTACCTATAAAGGGCATGAGCCAAGAAGAGACGACCTGAAGCGATTCGGGGTCTTTTCTTGGCTCTTTTTTATTTCCTTCAATCAGCCCCGGAAGGTGGTGAGAACGAAATGATCAAGCAAGATGCTTCACTGCGGATCGAACGGATTATAGGAAACAACGTTCTTCTGGCCAAGGATCCGGTCAGCGGCAGGGAGTATGTCCTGCTGGGCAAAGGGATCGGATTCTTCTTCAAGAACGAGGAATGGATCGAAGCGAAGGATAAACGGATCGAAAAGCGCTTTCGGCTCGACGATCGCGATCAATTGACGCAATATCAATCGATGCTGGAAGACATCGATCCGGAAGTACTGCAGCTATCGGAGCAAATCATCGAACAGATTGCGGAGGAATTTGCCTTAACGGTCGATAACAAAGTGTATTTTGCCCTGCCCAGCCATATTCAGTTTGCCGTACATCGCCTTCGCAACGGAATGGATATCCGAAATCCGTTCCTGTACGAAACGCAAATGTGTTTCCCGAAGGAATACGGCATTGCACAGAAGGCCGCCGAGTTGATTTCAAGCGCCTTCAATGTCGAGGTGCCGGAGGACGAAATCGGTTTCCTCGCTTATCACGTGCATGCCGCCGTTTCCAAAATGCCGGTCGGCCAAATGGTGAAGTTCGCCGCCCTGATTAACGACATGGTAGAGCTCATCGAGCGCCGGCGGAGCATCCGCATCCCGAAGGAAAGCACGGATTACGTAAGACTTATCACGCATCTTCGTTTCAGTCTGGAGCGGATTCATCAGAGTAAAGTCGTCGCCAATCCCTTCATGCACGACATGAAAAAGCAGTACAAGGAAGAATACAAGCTTGCGGACGAATTGGCCCGCATGATGGAAGAGCATCTGAATATGAAAGTGCCGGAGGACGAGATCGGTTACCTCGTCATGCATCTGTACCGCCTGTTTGAATCGTTTCCTCAACTAGATTAAACCAGCGAAAGGAGATTAATTATCATTATGTTTAACGGATGGCTGTCGAAGAACAAAGTTACCGCCGTTGCAATCGCTTCCCCTCTCACAGGAGAAGCCGTTCCGTTAACGGAAGTGCCGGACGAAGCGTTCGCCGGAAAATATATGGGGGACGGCGTCGCCATTAAGCCGGGTGAAGGGAAGCTGGTTGCTCCTTTCGACGGCGTTATCGCTCATCTGATCGACTCAATGCATGCCGTCATTATCGAGCATGCCTCGGGACTTCAGCTGCTCGTTCATATCGGAATCAATACCGTAGCGCTGCAGGGCAAAGGATTCAAAGCGTTCGTCGCTTCTGGCGACAAAGTGGCCACCGGCCAGACGCTTATCGAATTTGATCCGGAGCTGATCCAAGCGGAAGGTTATCCGCTCATCACTCCGGTGGTGATCGCGAACCAGGAAATCACCGAGCGGCTCGAATATGACTATAAGACGGTGGTGGCCGGAGAACCGGCGCTGCTGCAGGCGGTACTGAAAAAGTAGCCGCTTCCGGTTATCCCCGGGGAGGCTTCATTAAAGCTTCAAGACCTTTATTCATTTATCCCGCGAAAGGGTGGAGACCAAGATGCTTGCTATGCTCCAAAGAATCGGTAAGGCGCTGATGCTCCCGGTGGCCACGCTGCCGGCAGCCTCGCTGCTGCTGGCGTTCGGCGCCATGAACTATGTGAAGGATTTTCATTTGGGCGACAGCGTCGGAGGCTTCCTGAATCAATACATCGCCCCGTTTCTTCTCGCCGGCGGGTCGGCCATCTTTGATTACCTCCCGTTGATCTTTGCCGTCGGGGTGGCAATCGGCCTGGCCGGAGATGCCGTTGCTGCGCTGGCTGCTGTAATCGCTTACCAGGTGCTCTCCACCGTACTGTCGAAGGTGCCGGTCGCTTTTGCCGATTGGGTCGGAAAAGACGCCAAGCTGAATATGGGCGTACTGGGCGGAATTATTGCAGGCGCAATTGCCGCAGCTTTATATAAAAAATACCACACCATCAAACTGCCGGATTGGCTCGGCTTCTTCAGCGGCAAACGGTTCGTTCCGATTATCACTTCGCTCGTGATGGTCGTAGTGGCACTCGTGCTCGGATTGATCTGGGGTCCGGTTCAAATGGTGCTCGATTCGTTCGGCCATTGGATCGTGAGCCTCGGCGGCGTCGGCGCGTTCATCTACATGACGGCTAACCGCCTGCTCATTCCGTTCGGTCTGCATCATGTGCTGAACTCGATCGCCTGGTTCCAAATCGGCGACTTCACCGATGCGACCGGCAAAGTCGTTCATGGGGACTTGACGCGCTTCTTCGCCGGAGACAAGACGGCCGGCCTGTTCATGACCGGATTCTTCCCGATTATGATGTTTGCGCTTCCCGCAGGCGCACTCGCGATCGTGCATACGGCAAAGCCGGAGAAACGCAAAGTGATCGGCGCCGTGTTCCTTAGCGCTGCATTCGCTTCGTTCCTTACCGGCGTGACGGAACCGCTCGAATTTGCCTTCATGTTCGTCGCTCCCGTCCTGTACTTGATTCATGCCGTTCTGACCGGACTCTCCGGATATATCGTCGCAACCCTCGGCATGAAGCTCGGCTTCGGATTCTCGGCGGGCCTTCTCGATTATCTCGTCAATTTCAAGCTGGCTACGAAGCCGCTCCTGCTCATTCCGGTCGGACTCTGCTTCGGCGTCGTGTATTACTTCCTGTTCCGCTTCGTTATCGTGAAGTTCGATTTGAAAACGCCGGGCCGGGAAGACGACGAACCGGCCGTGGCCTCCGCAGCGGCATTCGCGGGCGTCCAAGGCTCCAAGGCCGAGAACGTGCTCGCCGCTCTCGGAGGTTCGGAGAACATTGCAGGTATCGACGCTTGCATTACGAGACTGCGGCTCGTGCTCAAGGATGACAAGGCGATTAATGAATCGAGCCTGAAGGGGCTTGGGGCTGCCGGCATCATTCGTCTCGGGCAGGGCGCCGTGCAGGTCATTTTCGGAACTCAATCGGAAGCGTTAAAGGACGATATCAAGAAATTGATGTAACAGACAAAAGGAGATCTTACGATGCAGAAACCATACTTAATCCGAACCCAATTAGGCATTCACGTCCGTCCGGCCAAACAAATCGTTCAAACCGCCGCAGCATTCGAATGCAAAGTGCTGCTGGAGAAGAACGGCAAGCAGTATAACGCCAAAAGCCTTGTCAGCGTGCTGTCGGTCGGCGCCAAATTCGGAGATACGGTAACGGTCATCACGGAAGGCAACGGAGAGGCGGAGGCGCTTCAGGCCGTCGGCGCCATTCTGGAATCCGTATCCGAGGAGAGCCATAGCTCATGAGGGCCGAGCTGAAAGGAATTGCCGCTTCGCCCGGTTATGCCTTGGGCCGCGCCTGGGTGCTGCGCGAGGCAGCAGTGCCGCAGCGCCAGGTACGTGTAAGCGGGCAAGACAAGGAAGAGGAGCGGATGCGGCTGGAATCTTCCGTGAGGGAGGCTTCCAGAGAACTGCAGCAGGTCGTGCTCCAATTACTCAGGTCGAAACGTTCTCAGGAGGCGGAAATCTTCGAGGGTCACCTGCTATTGCTGGAGGATGATGAGCTGATCGGCCGTGCCGCAGCCAAAATCGAAGAAGAGGCGTTAACGGCCGAATCGGCCATGCTTGAGGCGACGGAAGAAGTCGCCGCCATGATCGAAGCGCTGGATGACGCCTATTTGCTGGAGAGAGCCGCGGACATCCGTGACGTGGGACAACGCGTCATCAAGAAGCTTCTCGGCGAAGGAGGCGATTCGGCCATGCCGGAAGGAGAGGAGCCTGTGGTGCTGATTGCCAGGGATCTGGCTCCATCGGTTACGGCCGGACTCGATCCGAAGCGTGTTGCCGGCTTCGTCACGGCGGTCGGTTCGGAAACGTCCCATACGTCCATTCTTGCCCGTTCGCTTGGCCTGCCCGCCGTTGTCGGCACTGGCGAAGCTCTGCTGACTATCCAATCCGGGCAGCACGTCATCGTTGATGCATTGTCAGGCGAAGTATGGATTGAGCCGGACGAACAGCTATTAGCACATTATGACGATAAGAAACGGCAGTTTGTGGAACAGACGAAGCGGCTGGAAGCTTATCTCCATCGCCCGACCGTAACTGCCGACGGCAGAAAGCCGGAACTGGCCGCCAACATCGGGACGGTCGAAGAGGCCGTTCAAGCGAGAGCGGCTGGGGCTGAAGGCATCGGTCTGTTCCGCACCGAATTCCTCTTTATGAACCGGGACACATTACCTTCCGAGGATGAGCAGACGGAAGCGTACCGTGCAGTCATGGCAGCCTTCCCATCCGGAACTTCCGTCATAATACGCACTTTGGATATCGGAGGGGATAAGGAGCTGCTGCTGCTTGAGCTGCCCAAGGAAGAGAATCCCTTCCTCGGCGTGCGAGCCATCCGGTTATGTCTCCAGTTCCCTGAGCTCTTCAAGACCCAGCTCCGTGCCATGCTGAGAGCGAGCGCCGACGGACGGCTGAAGATCATGTTCCCCATGATCGCCACCGTTCAAGAGCTTCGGGCAGCAAAAGCGCTGCTGGAGGAAGCGAAGAACGAGCTTCGCGCAAGAGGCATTCCGTTCCGCGATCCGGTCGAGATCGGCATCATGATCGAAGTGCCTTCGGCCGCGTTGATGGCGGATCGCCTGGCCATGGAAGTCGATTTCCTCAGCATCGGCACGAACGATCTCGTACAGTACGTCATGGCGGCCGACCGGATGAATCCGGGCGTCAGTGAGCTGAACCAGCCGCTGCAGCCGGCAGTGCTGCGCCTCATCCGTCACGTGATCCGCAGCGGACGCGAGGCTGGCATCCATGTCGGTATGTGCGGCGAAATGGCCGGCAACCGGTATGCCGTTCCAATTCTGCTTGGTCTCGGCCTCCAGGAATTCAGCATGAATGCGCCGGGCATCGTCCGCGTAAGAGAGCAGATGTCCCGTCTGCATGCAGAGCGGCTGGAAGCGGCCGCAAACGCGGTCCTCGAGCTCGACAGTCCGGATGAAATTCGTGAATATGTGGAACGGGAAATTTTAGCGGCGGCGGAGACGGAAACGATCTAGACGCTTGGAAGTGGAAGACGAACTAGTATGAAGGGTTCGTCTTCCATTTTCTGTTTAACGAAAGGAGCCTCGGGCCTGCGAACGAAAGTCCGGCGGCTTCTCGTCGATGTATCCGTTTAGTTCATGAAGAAGCACCTTGCCCTAGCTGAAGTGCAATTCAGCTTGGGGCAAGGGGCTTTATTTTTATCGCGCTGCATAATTTCAGCAAACCAGAAGATACTGGAATTAAAACAACCGAGGTGAAACCGATGTGCGAACGCTTTACACTGAATGCCGATCTATCCGAGCTGTCCGAGGCTTTCCCGTTTGACCGAGCTACGTTCGCTTACGAACCGCGAAAGAATAACACGCCTACTAGTCAGATTGCCGTCATTGTCAGCGAGGAGGGCGAGCGGAGGCTGGAGGAGCACCGCTGGGGATTGATACCGTTCTGGGCGAAGGACGCCGTCAATGCCGACAGCGAGCTGGTACCGGACAAGCCAGCCTATCGCAGACTGTTCGCCAAGCACCGCTGCCTTATTCCTTACAGCGCATTCTACGGCTGGAAGCGGGAGGGCAAGCGCGAGCAGCCGATCCTAATCGGCTTGAGGCACAAAAAGCTGTTTGCGGTGGCTGGACTTTATGAAATCTGGAAAGATCCGCGCGGCGGAGAATTCCGGACCTGCACCGTGCTGACTACGCCGACGAACCGCATGTTGGAGAACTACAACGTGAAGCTGCCCGCAATTCTCGATGAACGCGGAATGGCTGTCTGGTCCAACCCGAAGGAAACGGACATTGAGCTGCTTCATTCCGTGCTGCAGCCTTATCATGCCGATCTGATGTTCGCCTATCCGGTCATCGATCGCAGCGGCCGCATCCCTTCGGAGCAGGAAGAAGGCTCGGAGCCCGTTGGAAAATACGCTTTTATAAAAAAATAATTTCGGCCTCTCCGTGTCCGGTCCGCTGCAGGACCGGGCTTTTTTGCGTCCATAACTTCCCGTATCGGAGAAAAATCCCGGTTAGAAGGGTACTAGTGGAAATCTGGTAGATAGAGGAAAATGTCCGGTACCTGCTGTCTCGGCGATACATATATATACAGTATCCATATCTTAGAATGATAGATATTGGGGATCGCAATTTATAGAAGGGAGGCAAACCCCATGATTCCTTTTATCATCATCTGCGCCGCCGGCCTGTCTATCTTCTGGCTGCTGTCCCCAAGCACGGCGTCGAAAAGGGATGTCGAACCGATCGCGCTGAACCTGCTGGACCGAGTCGAATCCGAATTGCAGGAAGCGAGTCAGCCTGCCATCGCCCATAAGTAGACGGCAGCGCGAAAACGAATCACAAGCGAGGTCTTCAACCTTGCTGTTACCTTTGGCTTTCCTGGCTTTCGAATATCCCAGGTTTCCTGAACGACATACAGAGGCTGACGCGGAAGCGGTCGGTCTCTTTCGTTGTATACCCGGTAACTTACCTTGATGTAAGTAATGTACCTGAATTTCAGCTCTTCTGTTTCGTTGTGGAATTATATAAAATAAGAGAGAACACTAGGGCGGGGATCAGCATAGATAACCTGTTCAAAGGAGAAGATGATGATGACACCCTCGTATTGCATGAAATGTGGTCAACCTCTGGAATCCCGCTCGGTTGGCGGCTCCGATCGGTTGGCTTGCACCGGAGCGGAATGCGATTTTGTCCATTGGGGCAATTACAGCATCGGCGTCGGCGCGCTTGTCGTTCGCGAGGGCAAGGTACTGCTCGTGCGCAGAGCGATTGAACCGGGGAAAGGCAACTGGACGAACCCCGGGGGCTATATCGAGCAGCGGGAGCCGATCGAGGAGACGATTGTACGCGAAGTGTTCGAGGAAAGCGGAGTAACCGCAGCCGTCAAGCGGATCGTGGCGCTTCGGGACCAACCGCGGGACGTACATAACGTGTATATCGCTTTCCTGATGGACTATGTGGACGGCGATCCGGTACCGGACGGCGTCGAAACGGACGGGGCAGGTTTCTTCAGTCTTGAGGAAATGAAAGAGATGCAGGTAGCCAATTTCACGAAGTGGCTCGTGGATATTGCCTTTCACCGAACGGCGGCGGGTGGAGGACTCCGTCAGGATTCCCATCCCGTTGCCCCGCTGAACGGCACCGGCTTTGCCACATGGTAATGAATTAATCTACCATCCATAATCCGAAGGAGGAAGTTACGATGCAGAAGCGCAGAATGGAAGCTTTTCAATTCGACAGCTCGGTAGTGTTGTTCGGGGGAGCCAAGCTCGGTCAAGTTAGCCAAGAGGAGGCCGACCGCTCCATCACGTTTGCCTTGGAGAACGGTATAAACCATTTCGATACCGCAGCGAGCTACGGCCATGCGGAGGAGCGAATGGGACCGCTGATGAAGAAGCACCGCAGCGGGATTTTTCTTGCCACTAAGACCGGGCAACGGACGAAAGAGGAGGCAAAGAAAGAAATTTACCGGTCGCTGGAGCGGCTGCAGGTGGACTTCGTGGATTTGCTGCAGCTTCACGCTATCGGCGATCTTACGGAGCTCGACAAAGCGCTTGGTAAAGGCGGAGCGATCGAAGCAGCTCTGGAAGCAAAGGAAGAAGGCGTCGTCAAGGCGATCGGCATTACGGGTCACGGGCATCAAGCGCCGGCAACCCATCTGGAAGCGTTGCGCCGCTATCCGTTCGAGACGGTGCTGACGCCGCTCAATTACCGCTTGTATTCGATGCCGGCCTACCGGGAAGCGTTCGATGCGCTGCTTGCGGAAACCACGAGCAGGAAGGTGCCGCTGCGCGTCATTAAAGCGATTGCGAAGCGCCCGTGGGACAGCGGCGAGGAGCGGAACTATGCGACATGGTACAAACCGTGGGACGAGCAAAAAGTGATTGACGCCTGTGTGCAATTCGTGCTTTCCTTCGAAGGCATCGCCGGGTTCGCAAGCGCCGGCGACGTTCATCTGCTGCCGAAGATCGTCAGTGCGGTAGATCGGCTCGGCGAGCTGTCGCAGGAGGATGCGGAGACGATCCTTCGTGAAGCGCACGATTATGAAAGCCCATTCGGCGCTCCGACATCGATCGGATAACGGAAGGGCGGTCAAGTCCCTCAATAAGGGTGACTTCAAATGAATGGCCAGGTTTACTTCGCAGCTCACCGCTGGATACGGGTGAGCTGCTTTTTGCATATCATCAAGGCTTTTATGTAATCGGAACCTGACTTCAGACCGTGGATTCCGATGAGGGAAGGGAGCTACCATATTACGGCAGTCTTCTTTGTGATAAGATGAATGTAAACCGCAGGTTTTGGGAGCCCGCCTTAACATCTGAAAGGAGTGGGTATCGGCTATGCTTCGGCTTGTCGTTAGGTTTAGGAGGAACGTTGTTTCTGCCTTCCTAGACTGTAATGGCTATAAAAAAATATTTGATTCTCCAGTTAGCTCAGGAACCTCTATAAATAAGAACTAATGTTTGGTATAATGATGTCAAACGCATGTTCGGGAGTGAGTGTTCATGGCTAAGCAGGAGTCTATCAGCCTGATTCAATTTCAAAAGATGTTTAAAACCGAAGCAGACTGCCATCAGCATTTGTTTAAGATGAAATGGCCCGAAGGATATCACTGTCCAAAGTGCAATC
>NZ_JAQAGZ010000021.1 GCF_027533625.1 Paenibacillus gyeongsangnamensis
ACTTGGTGGTTTGTTTTATTTGTTATGCGATGAGGTTAGCACCTTAGATTGGGTGGTAGCTTTGCAACAACTCATCGAATTGATCAACGAGGTAGCAACAAAGGCAAGCAAAAAGATCTCAAAATTGATTAAAAGTCAACTCCAACAATGGATCGCAGGTTTGCCCAGCTTTCTCAAGGCTTACCTGCCTATTTCAAGCTGCGAAGTTTGAGTAAAATAACTACTGTTGTTGGAGGTTTCTCTTCTTTCACGGGTAATAAGAATGGGTCTGTCACATTCGTACTCCAACCCAACGCTGACTTGTCACTACCATCGATTTCTTTGTATTCCGGCCCCAACTCAATACAAACTGTAAAGTACGACGGCAACGGCGCTACTTCCGGCAACGTGCCGATCAATAGAACCATTTATAAGCTCGGTAGTCCTGTTTCAGTGATCGGCAACACGGGAGCTCTGTCGAAGACAGGCTATACGTTTGCAGGATGGAATACGCAGGCGAACGGAATGGGAACGGATTATGCCCCCGGCAGTACGTTCACGATGGGGACGCTGTACGCGAAGTGGACGAGCTACACGGTGACCTATAACGGCAATGGAAGCACGGGAGGAAGCGTTCCGGTCGACAGCGGCTCGTATATGCAAGGAGTTACGGCCACGGTATATGGCAACACGGGCAATTTGGTGAAGACGGGCTACACGTTCGCAGGCTGGAATACGAAGGCGGACGGAAGCGGAACAAGGTACGCCGGTGACGGCACGGCGACGTTCACGTTAGGCGCGGCGAATGTGACGCTATACGCGATGTGGAATCCGTTGTACACAGTGACGTATAACGGCAACGGCGCTACATCTGGCAGCGTGCCAACCGATAGCAGCTCTTATTTGCAAGGAGTAATAGCCACCGTTTACGGCAACACGGGTAGCCTGGTCAAGACGGGTTACGCGTTTGCGGGCTGGAACACGGCGGCGGACGGAAGCGGAACGAGCTATGCCCCCGGTGCATCGTTCCCGATGGGCGCGACGAATGTGACGCTGTATGCTCAATGGCAATCTGCAAATGCGTTGTTGTCCAACTTGTCCGTGGATCAAGGAACGTTAACACAGATATCGATTATCAATTATAGTGTAAGCGTGCCGTACACCGTTTCGAGTCTCAATATTTCCTTAACCAAAGGAGATCCAAACCAAACGCTCACGGTTACGGGGGCGACTTACAGTTCAGTAACGGGCAATGTGTATGCTTATAATGCTTCAAACTTGATTGTCGGGTCCAACCCGATTCAGATTGTGGTAAGCGCGCAGAATCACACTCAGAATACGTATAGTCTCACGGTGAACCGCGCATCGGCACCGACACCGGCACCGACACCAAGCAGCAATGTGGACTTGAGCGGACTGACGCTGTCGAGCGGAAGTCTAACACCTGCATTCGCGTCCGGGACGACGGCCTATACTTCCAGCGTGGCGAATAGTGTATCCAGCATAACCGTAACGGCTAGCGTCTACGATAGCAACGCGACGATGACTGTGAACGGAGCAGCGGATGCAAGCGGTCAGGCAAGCGGCGCTATTAACCTGAACGTAGGAAGCAACCTAATCACCATCGTAGTGACGGCGCAGAACGGCACACCGAAGACCTATACGGTTACCGTGACACGTGCACCGGCACCATCAAGTGGCGGCGGCGGTTCCTCTTCAACGTCCTCAAGCAATACAGTCACCTCGACAGACGGTACACTAATGCTTTCCGTCGGTAAATCGGGCGAGGTTAGCTTGGGCGATGCGATCAAGATCCTGATTCCTGCCGATGCTTCAGGCAAAGACCTGAAATTAACGATTGACAAAGTGGCAGACACGCAAAAGCTAATCACGAGTAAAGACGTTCTGGCCAGCCCGGTATTCGAAATCCTGAAAAACTTCTCGGAAAACTTCAGCAAGGACATCACGCTGACCTTTGCTTTCGATCCGAACAGCTTGAAGGGCCATCAAAAGCCTTCAGTATTCTACTATGACGAATCGAATCAGGTCTGGGTGGAAGTCGGCGGCGAAGTAACCGGCAATACCATCACTGTAAAGGTTAACCACTTTACGAAATATGCGGTATTCGGCGTAGGCCAAGGAGCAGACTCTACGACAGACACGAAGCAGACGATCAGCTTCAGTTTCAGTGATATCTCCGGAAACTGGGCAGAGGCGACTATCAAGCAAGCGGTAAGCGGAGGTATCGTCAGCGGCTATCCGGACGGCACGTTCAAGCCGGAACGTACCGTAACGCGCGCGGAAGTTGCGGTCATGCTGATGAATGCGCTCAAACCGCAAGGAGATGGAGCGGCGCTGACGTTCACTGATAAGGCGAAGATCGGCGACTGGGCGCAGAAATCGGTCGCGCAGGCAGTGTATGCAGGAATTATTAACGGTTATGAGGACGGCTCCTTCCGTCCGGATGCCGAAATTACCCGCCCCGAGATGGCTATGATGATCGCGAAGGCCTTAGGCCAATCTAGCGGAGCGGCTACTGCAACGGGCTTTACGGATGACAAGGACATTCCGGACTGGGCGAAAGGCGCAGTGGCGGACATGAAAAAGGCTGGCATTATCGAGGGCAAAGGCGCCAACCAATTTGCTCCAGGCGATAAAACGACAAGAGCAGAGGCGGTAACGGTGTTGCTGAAGATGCAGGCGCAAAAGAACAAGTAAAGGGAAATTGAGCAGGGCTGCTTTGAAGTCAAATTCAAAGCAGCCTTATTATTAAATGCGATTTCCCGGATTCTCCCGCTGCCGATCAAGCAGATTAGAGGTTGAATTATGCTGCGAGCCATGATCGTGGATGACGAACTATTATCTTTGAAGCGGTTGAAGAAGATGCTGGCGGAAAGCGGCGAGATCGAAACATGCGATGCGTTTCTGAACCCGGTGGAAGCTTATGAATTTGTGAAGGCGAATCCGATCCATATCGCATTTGTAGATATTTTCATGCCGGAAATGAATGGGTTTCAGCTATCCAGCCTGTTGCACGATCTCGATGCATCGATAAGTGACGATTATGCGATCCTAGCCTTTGAGATGAGTGCGCTGGATTATCTGAAGCCGGTAACCGCCAAGACTTCGAAAACGTTGGATAAGATCTGAAGGGGGCATCGGAGCGTGTCGGTTGAGACGTCCATGGAGGTTCACAGTCGGAGTCCCGTAACGACCGAAGAAGGGCTGGCAAGGAATGAAAGATTGACCGAGCAGGAAATAAGGGTTTTACAGTTGATTGCGGTCGGTCTGTCGAACAAGGAAATCGCCCGTCACCTGGGCATCGGGGATGAAACCGTAAAATACTACATTAAAAAAATGTACAAACGGCTTAAGGTTCACAATCGGGTGCAGGCAGTGGTGCGTGCCGAAGAATTAAAGATACTGGTTTGAAAGATAGCCGACTGAACGACCATGTAAACAAACAGTCTGTCCCCTCTGTGAATCCCGAGTTGATTACCGCGGCCGCATCAGGTTGTTGAACCCCATCACGTTGAACAAATTTAGCTCTTGTAGCGATTACGAAAACCGGGTTCCCTTGTTAAGTATGGGAACCCGGTTTTCGTATACCAAATTTGCTTAGACCAATTTTTGTCATTCGATTTAAGTTGATGGCTGGAAATTTGATAGATGTTTTCCACCACAAAATCCGAATACCCATTTATTCGAAGAGACGGTACTCTACGGCTGGCTAATTAGTTCTATTCGTTTTATTGCTTGGTTTATCTGTCAGTCCTGTCTATTCGCTCACGCCTTCACGCTGGCTCTACGTGGCGTTTAAGGCGTGGTGTGGTTATTTTTCCCTGTCCTTTGTTCTCGGCGCTTAAGGGGGTGGTTTTGGGCTTCTGGTGACGTGTTTGTTTCACGGCCTGATCGCTAATCGGATTTAACGTGGCTAGGCGGCTCGTAGAGCGTTTATTTTTCTACTGGTCTCCCCTTCCCTTCCTCTCGCTTCTTTCGTCGCTCACGTGGCGTTTGCGGGCTTCCGGCACGGCACTGGTATTTAATGCTTGCGTGCGTTGTTCGGGGGTTTTTTAACGTGGGTGTATTAGGATATATTGAAGTCTTGCGCAGCTAAAATCGAAGGCATTAACAAGCTAAAGAGTAAAGCCCTTTCGAGGTATCTTGAAGATGAGATTTCTAAGGAAGAATATAATAACTTCATTGCCATTCAAGATGCCGAGATTCAAAAGTTGACGCAAAACAAAGAAAAGCTGATGGCGGCGATCTCGACATCTGTGGACTCCAATGTATTAGACAAAATTAAGGGTATAGTCTCTAGTGCATTGGAATTTAAGGAAATCAATCGGGAGTTAATCAATCGCTTTATTGAAAAAATCGAAGTTAAAGCGGACGGAACTGTTAAATTGTATTATCGTTTTGCTGGCACGTCCAAAATACTTAATGAGTTACTTGCTGATGTAAGTTAATGGAACTAACCGCTAGCTTTGGCGGTTTTATTTTTAGCGTAATGCGCTACACTCAGCACTCGTCACATGTGGAGTCGGTGGCACTGCTTGTGCCAAGTGAAATGAGAGAAGGGGGAATATCTTCAGTTACAATAAATGCAATACAATCAGATAGTGTTGCATTTCTGAATGATTCTCCTTTTAAGAGAGAGTTTTCTCCAAGATCCTTAAGTATAAAATGGCCGGGCCCGTCAAATCTGGCAGCTGATGAGTAAGCGTCAAATAGCCCCCATCTTAATTCCAAGGTGGGGGCTATTTGACGCTTACTTTTATAACCTATTGATTAAGAGTGTTCAGTTTGAAAATCGCGTGTTACATTAATAAATATGATAGTGGTGGGTGGTAAAAAATGATAATTTGATTGGACAAATGGATAAACTCCTTGAAATAGTTAACCAATGCATCCAACATGAAGAACAAAAGCCAACGCAAATCCGATGGAAAATTTGGACGAAATAAATGTTAGCGTATCGCCATAGATCCAGGAGTACAATCCTGATCAATAAACGGCAGCGCGAGTCTAAACATGATTTTCATGTTTTAAACTGCCGCTGTCTTTTTTTCTTTGGCTGAGACTCTAGTGCTGCTAAGAGTATTTCAGATTGTATACTTTTTGAAATATTATGAGTTCATCAAAAAACCATATTTCAATATATAGTAAAATTGTTATTGAAATATTTCACGCGAAATATATACTTATTGACATATAGTCTTTCATTTAAGGAGAATTTTTCTTATGAAATTCGGATACGTACGTGTTTCAGCTAAAGATCAAAATACAGATCGACAATTAAAGAAGATGTATGAGCTTGGGATTGAGGATCGGTACGTTTTTGTTGACAAACAGAGCGGCAAGGATTTTGATCGGCCTAAGTATCAGGTGATGAAACAAATGCTGCGTGAGGGAGACGAGCTTTATTTGGATGCTCTTGATCGGCTCGGTCGTGATTATGAAGGCATTATTCGTGAATGGAAGGAAATTACCCGAATAATCAACGCTGACATTGTTGTTCTTGAAAATGAGGTATTGTTTGATAGTCGGAAATTCAAAACGATGGGGGATATAGGAAAGTTGCTAGAGGATCAATTCCTAAGTATGCTTTCCTATGTTGCTGAGCAGGAAAGAAAAAAGAATAAGCAACGACAAGCAGAGGGGATCGAGATAGCTCTGGCCAAAGGTGTAAACTTTGGAAGGCCAAAAGTAAAAATTACTGAAGAGTTTAAAGTGAGTTATAGAGAATGGAAAGCTGGAAACATTACAGCTGTATCGGCAATGCAAAAAGTGGGGATGAAACCAAATACTTTTTACCGGAGAGTAAAAGAGTATGAGTTGCAAATGGGCATATAAGATAACAGCGGCAGTTAAGGATTTTTAAAGGCATGATGATTGAACGGGAGGATAGTGTAATCGAGTGTTTGCAAAAAAAGGAAATCGAGTCAATGATGACGAAAATACAATAACTGCTTATGGTGAAGAGGTGTTTTATTGCCAACTCTTAAAGAATTCGATCTGGATATACCTTACAAAAGCAATCAAGGTAGTCGAGATGATTATGAAATGAACTGGAAAGACAAACGTCTAAAGTTTAGTAATGAAGTTCGTTGTATATGCTCGTTATACGAGCAAAATTTCGAAAAGATTCGGACTGACGAATGCTGGAAAGTACTTGTAGAATGTGTAGAAACCGTCACTGACTATCGTGTTAGATGTTACGGGGGTGTTTGCCATATCTGTATTCCGCTTGATATTAACAGATACTTTAGCTTAGAAAATTTAGAAAAGAAAAAAATAATTCTAAGTGTATTAAAACAAGGTATAGACAGAGTGGTCGAAGAAAAAAAGTGGGATAAAGCCCCCTTTGAACATGCATATCAGAATGTAATATCCAAAGGCTATATTAATCAGTGGACTTGGAAAAAGCCGAAGAAAAGCCCTGATAGAAAATATTCCGCAGAAGTATTCTGCACTCATGAAATTGATGAATTTAGCATTTGGATTATTATTAAGAACAGTTATGGAGTGGAAGTCAATCGCAAGAAAATTATTAGAGAAGTACCTAATGAGTGGGACTTTGCTGAACACCTTGGCAAACTGACTTGGCAAAATGCTAGGGAGGTAGCTCTAATCAATAAAAATGATACACAAAGATGGATAGTTGAAGTTCCTGTAAGTCATTAAACTAACGGATAAGTACGACAAGTTCTGCCATAAGCGACTAAACATCGTGAAAGGCAGAAGATTACAATCAAGTAATCTTAACTTTACAACCGAGGATGGGAATGACGGAACCATGTATCCGGAAACCATTCCGCCAATACTCCTGCGTGAGTCATGACTAACAGGTCATGAGGTACGAAGTCAGGTAGATTCGGCAGAACAGAGGCTAGAGCCAATCAAGGTATGCCAATGGATATGCCGCGCGGCTGAAAAACTGGATATGGTGAGAATGTTCTACTAGAAAGAACTGACGAACTTCCGAATGTACAGGTCTAAAGTTAGAGCATATGGAAACCTATGTACCATCAAACGATGGGGTGAGCGGCGTAAAGTAAAAATTTTTCCTATGAAATACGCTATGCCGAACAATGGCGGCATCCAGTTCACAGGCCTAGAGGAAGCACCTAAGTCCAGAATAGATAGCTAGGTTGTAAGGGACTTGGAAAGCAAGGGACGTTGCAACAAGGGCTGTTACCCGAAACGTTTACAATAAGGCGCAGGCCGAAATGGATTTATCCTTGTGAGGGTAGGGGCACGACTGAGGAATCGCCTGTAATGGGCGTGGAGGAACAGCCCCAAGTCTAACTGAAGAGAACGATCATTTTCCAAGCGTGAATTGCACCGGTCTGGTAGGAACGTGGGAACATCGCCTTCGACGGGAGGGATGCCACAGTGCAAGCCTTACGAAATTGGGAGTATTACGGCATGACGGAATCCTTTACGGATTTATACGAAAGAGCCACAAGAAAAGAATCCTTCTCGAAGCTATACGAGATGATCGCTTCTCGAGAAAATATCTTGTTGGCATATCGAACCATGAAATCCAATAAAGGGTCAAAGACGCCAGGAACCGATGGAAGAACCATCAAGGACATAGAAAACCAAGCCGAGAATGAACTAGTAGAAGAAATCCAAACCCAACTGAGAAACTATCGCCCCAAGAAAGTTAGACGGAAGCTCATAGAGAAAGACAACGGCAAATGGAGACCGCTCGGCATTCCTTGTATCCTCGATCGCCTCATTCAGCAATGCTTTAAGCAAGTCCTCGAACCCATAGCAGAAGCCCAATTCTACAACCATAGCTACGGTTTCAGACCGCTCCGGTCCGCGCACCATGCCATGGCAAGGGTTCAATTCCTTATCAATCAAGCAGCCATGCATTTTGTAGTCGACATCGACATCCAAGGATTTTTCGACAATGTCAACCACACGTTGCTCATGAAACAACTATGGAATATAGGGGATACAGGACAGACAGGTTTTGGCGTGTATCTCGAAAATGCTAAAAGCTGAAATCGATGGAGAAGGAATACCGGCAAAAGGCGTACCTCAAGGGGGTCTGTTGTCGACCTTGCTCTCAAATGTGGTCCTGAACGACTTGGATCACTGGGTAGCCGGTCAATGGGAGTCATTCCCTTTGAAAAGGGAACCGCATAAGACAAGAGGTAGCCAAAGATACGCCAAAATCCATACCAACCTCAAAGAGGGATATCTGGTGCGTTACGCAGATGACTTCAAGATCATTTGTCGAGATTGGAAGTCAGCCCAGAAGTGGTATCACGCTGTTGTTTCGTATCTAAAAAACCGTCTCAAACTGGACGTTTCACCGGAAAAATCGCAAATCATCAATCTGCGAAAACGAGAATCGGAATTCCTTGGGTTCACGATCCGCGCGAATAAAAAGGGAAAGAAGCGAGTAGCCCACACAAGCATTAAAGCAAATAAGAAGCAGAAAATCAAGACTGAAGCCAAAAAACGCATTCAAAAAATAAAGGCCTCACCAACTGCTCTAAATGCAACTCTCTTCAACAGTTTTGTTTTGGGGATTCATAACTACTTCAATCGAGCAACACATGTTAGTGTGGCGTTCTCACGTCTTGCCTACGATCTGCGAGCCTTCATGTACAATCGTCTTAAACAGGTCGGGAAATATGAACATCCTGCTAACCCTCCGCCAACATACAGCAAATTTTACAGCATGGGTTACAGAACGTTCCGAATAGCAGATATATATTTATTCCCTCTGGCTAATGTGAAAACAAAGAACAGCATGGGCTTCAGCCGAAGCCTCTCGCTCTTCACAACGTCAGGAAGAGAACAGATATATAAAAAGCTTCGACCGGATCTACGTCAAGAAATATAT
The DNA here is from genome assembly GCF_027533625.1 of Paenibacillus gyeongsangnamensis. Classification (GTDB taxonomy): domain Bacteria; phylum Bacillota; class Bacilli; order Paenibacillales; family NBRC-103111; genus Paenibacillus_G; species Paenibacillus_G gyeongsangnamensis. The sequence goes on from NZ_JAQAGZ010000021.1 coordinate 8,849, forward strand.
CACTTGATGAACTCCAACATCCCGAACCAAAGTGTTGAATATATGGATAATCGGTTGAGTCGTTACAGTATGAAATTGGGAAAGTGCGAAATTACAGGCATGTACCTATTCGCCACCGATGTTCATTGTCACCACTTTACCCCGTTGCATCTTGGAGGAAGCGACAAGTTCAGTAACTTACGCATTCTCCACAAAGAAGTACAACAGCTTATTCATCAAACACAAAAAGAGACAATTGACTTACTCTTGCATAGACTTGGTATAACGGATTTGATGAAAATCAAAGTCAACCAGTACCGTGAAAGATACGGACTTGAACCAATCTAACTCACCCAAATCTATGAGTAACGAGGAACTTATGATCTAGTACATTCAGTTAGAGGGAACGCGGAGTGCTGGGAAACTGGCACGCTCCGTGTGGAGCAGGGGAAAAGCTGGAGATCACTTCAAACGCTTACCTATTGCAACCGATAGTGAAATCATTACAACTTGAGCAAGAAGCAGCGGCGACCTGCTCCAGATCATTGAAGTAACGGGCAGTATACACAAAAAGGAATTTCTACATTCAAGGTAGAATATATCCCTACTAATGGAACATAATCCCATAAAGTGAGGATTAAATGTTAACGTTTATTTCAGAAATACCAACCGATAAAAATATTAGTGGAGTGCATTGTATACCTATTCTAGATGACGGTAATTTAATCTTAACTTGGGATAAAGACGAAAAAGTACTAACGACTATTGGAGGAAGACTGAATAAAGACGAATCACTACATGATGGATTGAACCGAGAGGTTATGGAAGAGGCGGGAATAGTTTTACAGGATGAGAGAATTCCATTTGCTTGCTGGTACTGGAAAGAATTTGATTCGTGTAGGATTTATTTCTTAACTAAGGTAAAAAGCTTTGTTGAATGCCAAAAGGATTTGAAAAAACGGGGTACGTAATTACTAATTTTGAAACTGCAATAGAAATGATTCAAAAAATTGAAGGGCGTGAAGAACGCATTGCAGTTATAAAAAGAGCAGGACTCTTATCTGGTTGGTTTACGGAATAATTGAGTTATAGAAGTAAACATTCCTGTTAGTCCTAAGAAACGGGCTTTGTAAAAAAGGGAGCGCCTCGGTATGATGGGTTTGTCGACGGGTTTGAGACCCAACACCATCGGCATCGCCGATTTGACGCCCTCACTTCCAACAGGGCCTATCACGGAGCTATGCTTCCGCATGAAGCCATTGAGATTATTTTTACCAGATCAGACAGGCATTTTGAACCCGAGATAATCAAAGTATTTCAGAAATCCATAGCCTCCCGTCGGAGTTAACGTCAAACTGAGCACAGGCGAGACGGCCGTTATCATTCAATATTTTGTTCAATGTTCGGGCGGCCGATTGTTCATAGTGATTAAAGATTCTTGGAGGACAGCCTCTGGATAAGCCTTATGAGATTGATTTGTCAAATGAATTGACTGCGATGAATCACAGAAAGTGATCCATTTTGTAGCTTATGTGCGTTAATACAATGCTGCGCTATCCTGCCCGTCACTTCAACGGTTTGGAGCAGGTCACCGCGTCGCCTGCTCCAGTCATAATCTTTTCACAATCGTATCCGTTAGTCCCCAATTGGCTCTGAACATTAACACCATGGCTCTATTTTATTAACATGGTGGCTCTCACAAATTAACCCAATGGCTCTTTACCGCCGAAATATTCAAGGCAATGGATCGGTAAAAGAATAAAGCCGAGCGAATATCAGGGCTAATGCCTGAATTAGGTCGGCTCAGCGGTAAACTTATTTTGCTCATCGGCGAACTTTGTGGGACATTGGCAAACTAATTTAGTTGTATATACCAACGGTAGACTTTCCTTTTTAGTAATCTTAGATCTCAAAGACAATTAATTACATTCGTAGTATCCCCCTCTCCCTATCAACTTTAAAGAAAAACGAGAAAATTAGCTTTTCTCGTTTTTCTTCCTAACTATGTTCAAAATTAATAAACCCCTGCTAATGTTTTGCTAGAGATAGGGTATGGGATTGGGGAAAAGATAGAGAGAACCAGGGCAACCGATTGAGAAAAACTATTGGGGAAATCGATTGAGTAAATGATTGGGGATCGATTGGGGATCGATTGGGAGGAACGTTTAGATGGGAATAAGCCTGAGAAAAACATAGGAATATCAAGGCTTTTGGGTGCCGCGGCGGATCGTATGATGGTTCGTTGCTGAATAAAAAATCCGAGCGAAATCAGGAGGATCTGCCTGAGTAACGCTCGGATTGAGGTAAAGATTGGAGCTACGTTGGGATGCTAGGTCAACGGTATGGATCCGGCTTTCGATGGGGATGGCAGGAGTTTATTCCGATTTTGGCAGGAATTTATTTGTTATATCAAAGGTTTAATCATTATTTACATCATTTCGCACAAGCACTGTTACGGCTTTCACATGTACCGTATGCGAGTCAAAACACGAGATTGATATAGGCTTTTATATTCGGCTTGAGCCTTGATTTTACTGTGTTTTTGTCGTTGAGAACTAGGATCGCTTAGATAAATAGTTATCTATGTTCCTGAGATTTCAGGTCGCCTACAAGGTTATTACGCGAGTATTGTATCGAGGTAAGGAACACTCTTCTAATCATTCCATAGATAATATCATCTATTTTTTCACGATTTTTATTAATCCATGCTGCAATAATGTACCTGTCCCTACTATTTCGGAATGCCTTTTCAAGGTCAGACTCATGGCAGGGTAACGGAAAAGTCTCCGCTTTACGATCATTTAAATTGATCAAGATAGCAATTCTTGACGGGCTAGGAATACATCCCCAGAAAAGCAAAGATACCGTAAATCGCATCGGCAAGACGCAACTGAACGGTGTAAAGTTAGATGGCCGTGATATTTAAAATTTTTATATAAATAAATTCAATTCCTTTGCGATTTTGAAGATATGATCTGCAGCGTGCGAATACTCTTCTTGATTGGGCAAGTGCTCCAGCATAATAGGTACATCTTTAGGCAGAGAAGCTGCATATTTCAAAAACAGGCGATAATCAAAAATCCCTAGTCCGGGTCTTACTTCATCAAGATGTGTGTTAGGCAAATCAGGCCTGATTTTTATATCCTTTGCATGGCAGGAAACGATATAGGGACCAAGAAGTTTAAAGCTTTCCTCTATAATTTTGGCATGATTAAAGTAGGTGCGCGGGCTATTAATCAAATTGACCGGATCAAGATGAACTGCAACCTCCCTTCTGTCCACAGCCTTGATAAATTTTAAATAGTTCTCGGCATTGTCCAAGAAAGTATATGGCATCATTTCCAGGGTATACTTAGTATGCTTCGGCTTAACCGTATCGACAATTTTCCGTACAATAGCTACTGAAGCCTCAAATGCTTCTTCCGAGAAATTCTTCTCATGGGGTGCATACCAAAACTCCGTTTCGTAACTTCCAATAATATTGACACAACACAGCGCTCCAAGCTCATCTGCAAGAGCAAGCTTTTCCATAATATAGCCGATGCTCTTATCGGCAACATCGTGTCTGGGATCAAGCGGATTACTCCATGCCCCTACTTCCGCAAATACGACTTCTTCTTCCGCGAACGCTTTCCTGAACGCACGAATCCTATCATGATCCCCGATGTTCAAATAGTTAGGGCAAAAAGCCGCGCGGTACCCCATGCTGCGATGAATTTTGGCAAGCTCTACCGGATCTTGGGTTTCGGCAAAGAGATGCGCACCCAACCTCATATATCATCAGTTCCCTTCTTAGGATAAGTCCTGATCCATCATATTTGATAGACTATTTTAGGATATTGGGCCAGGCCCGATATTTGCTCTTCAAAACAAGCCTTCCCTTCTTCCAGCGGGCGAATGCTTAACCATTTCTCCTCGGGTACGATAATTTTTTGTTCCAATATCGTGAGCGCTTTATCGAAATCTTTAGGCGAATAACAGAATGTGCCGGTAATCTGAATTTCCTTTCTTAACACCATATCACCCGCAATCGTAAATTCATCCTGGTGTCGGCCGATCCAAACGATTCTTCCGCCGTACTCGACTAATTCAATCGCATGTTGGCGAGTCACCCCCGCCCCAACTGCATCCAAAACGACTTGAATCGGTTCACCGGCCAATTGCTGTATATCCCGAACCACGTCCCCGCCTCTGGATACGTAGGAGTGTGTTGCTCCCCACGTCTTGGCAGTTACCAAACGAGTTTCATTCGTATCAACCAATATTGTTTTCGTCGCCCCCATCAATTGGGCTGCCTTTAGGCAAAACAGACCGATAATCCCGGCGCCAAATATGACAACAGTGTCGCCAATATCAATTTTGGCCAATCCAGCCGCTCGAACTCCGCATGCCAACGGTTCCGCCAATACTCCTACCAATGCATCCGATACACGGTGACAGGCGGATGCAGGAACGCTAATAAAGTCTGCAAAAGCACCCTGATAATCGCCGCCAATAACCTTGCGCTGCGTGCAGCGCTGCGGATTTCCCGTCTTGCATTGAATGCATTCGTCACAAGCTACCAGCGGATTCACCGCGACGGTATCGCCAGCCCGTAAGTTCGTGACAGCTCCTCCAACCTTTTCAATAACTCCGGCGAATTCATGCCCCTGTATACGCGGGTAACGTCCGCTTTCTCTAGAATAAGCGCCCAAATCACTTCCACAGATACCTGCATACTTCACGCGGAGCAAGACTTCATGTTCTGCGATTTCCGGGATATCCAGTTGTTGAATTTCAAACTGTTTATATCCCGTCAAAACCAACGCTCTCATGGGACACCAACCTTCTTTTTTGATAAACAAACAACGACAACGAACAGTCTTGCCTCCAAACAAAGACTCCCCATCGCCGAATGACTGACCATCGGTGTTGGAATGGGCACATTCTTTGCAATGGGGAATACTTCGTAAGCATTACTCTGTTTTTAGCAAAATTCTCACGCCAAACGGTTCAATTTCCAATCGTCCCTGAACCTCTTTTCCATCAAAAATATCCTGATAACTCTCGGACAGATCAAATCCCGCAGGTTCAGAAGCGCGATTCATAATAAAATAAACCGATTTATGGCCATCCGTTCGTACGGTAACTTCCACTTGCTCGGGAGCGTTCAAAATAGGTTGAACGCCTGCATCGGAAAGCGCTCTGGAAACGATCGACTCAATAAATCGATCTTCCGTAAACGTACCGATGTAATACGCCTTTCCTTGACCATAGTGATTTAACGTAACGGCCGGATATCCTTTATACCACTCGCTATCATAACGGGCGATCACTTCAGCATTCTCGATTTGCAGCAAATCTACCCATCGGGATGAAACGTAGGTTTCCCCGTCCGCCGTCAAAATCGTATTAACCGCCTCTGGCGCAAGAGCGAAAGCTTCTTCGATTACGATCCCTAACATTCTTTGGATTACAGGGCGCAAAGTAGATCGGACCACATTGTTATTTTCATCCTTAGCTCCAGATCTGAACGTGTAAACCACGGTTCCGCCTTGTTCCACATAACGTGCCAAATTGTCGGCGATCTCTTGGTCCATAAGATACATTAACGGAACAAATACAACCTTATATTTGTTCAACTCCGAACCCGGATGAACCAAGTCCGTCATCACGTGCTGTCGCTGTAGAGCAAAATAATATTTTAAGAGGTGATCTCTATATTGAATGTCGGGATGAGGATAATAGTGCTCCAGCGCCCAGCGTGCATCATAAGAGAACATAATCGCGACTTCCGCCTGGCAAGTCGTGCCTTTCACGATGGGAGCCAATTTCTCGAGTTCAGTCCCTACTTGGCTAATTTCCCTAAAAATGCGGTTGGCTTTGCTGTCGTAATCCAAAATTCCTTTATGGAACTGCTCTTGTCCGAAATTACTGGGACGCCAGCGGAAATATAAGACAGCATCCGCTCCATGACCGATCGACTGGTACGTGTACATCCGAGTTTCCCCAGGATGAGGGGTTAAATACCCGTTATGGGCGAATCCTGGAGGCCCGCTCTTCTGCTCGACCACCCAGAAGTTTTGGTTTTTTAAGCTTCTCATTAAATCAAGATCCGCGGAATTATAAGACAATGGCGGATAATAATTTATCGATACTACATCCAGAACCTCCGCTAGTTGATAATAATCCGTATGATACCTTGTCATGCTTTGCAAGTTGGTCGTAATCGGTTGATCGGGAGCCAGCTTCCGGAATACTTCCGCCTGCCGCTTCACGAACTGCACCGTAGTCCAAGAAAAAAATCTTTGGTAATCCTGCAGCAAGCCCGGGTTATGCATAAAACGATTAGTTAGGGCAGGTACCCATATCTCGTCCCAGTCGGAAATCTCCAAGCTCCAGAACACAAGTCCCCACGCCGCATTCAACTCTTGAATAGATCCGTACTTATTCTTAAGCCAATCGATAAACCGGATGCGACAATGATCACAATAACAAACGTTACCGTCTCCATACTCATTATCCAGGTGCCAAGAATGTACAAGCGGGTGTTTGCCGTAACGCGTCGCCATTTCTTCAGCCAAACGGATCGCATATTCAGCCCAATACGGATGATTTAAACAAATGGTATAACGAGATCCGAACGATTCGCGTACGCCCTCTTTCGTTTTCACTGCGAGATCTGGAAATTTCTTGATTAACCAGGCCGGTACGTTACGCGCCGGAATTCCCATCATAACAAGCATGTTATACTGTTCGCAGAGCTTCAGAAACCGATCCAGCCAGACAAAGTCGTATTCGCCTTCCCGAGGCTCGAGTCTGCTCCAGGCAAACTCCATGATGCGAATCATGTTGAAGCCTGCTTCCTTCATCAAACGCAAATCCGGCTCCCACATCGATTCATCCCAATGTTCCGGATAATAATCCACGCCAAAATACATATTCACGGCCTCCCTCAAGGAGTTAAATTAGAAATGCCTTATTTGCAAGGGACCCCTTATCCTAACGGACAGTGAAACAGTGCAACACCAAACGGAGCCAATCTTAATGTGCTGTTCTGCAAGACTTCCCCGCCAACGAGTGCTTGCCATTTCTCAGAAACGGCAACATCCGCTTCCGCGTTATTGTGGTTGATTACAAATAAATATTCTGCATCCTGCCCGCGGCGCCGGGTCACCTCAACACCTTCGGGTGAACGTGTGATACGGCCGACTCCCGCTTTATCCAGAACTTCTTCGATAAAGAGGCGCATTATGTCCGGTCTTAATTCCGTACCCACATAATAAGCTTGACCCTGTTCATAGGCATTGCGGGTTATCGCGGGAGTGCCGGCATAAAATTCACGGCTGTACTCCGCAAGCATCTCCGCCCCGTTCAAGGTGATAATATCGCACCATAGGTTGGCGTCTTCCTCTGCCGCTTCCGTTCCTGCTGTCCAACGCAAGCCTTGATCAAATTGGCGCAAGCAGTCGTAGTCCTCGATTAAAATACCGAGCAGTTCGCTGAATTCACCGGGAAGCGTCTTGGGAATCACGGCATTATTCCAATCTTTTACCCCCGTGCGCATACTGAGCACCAAGTGTCCTCCAGATGCGACATAGCCATATAACTTCCGGCGCAATTCAGGATGCGTCAAGAATAACAACGGAGCGACAAGGACTTTGTAACGGGAGTACTCCTCCTCGTCCGAAACGATGTCTACCGGCACGTTGGCATCGAAGAAACCCTTATAATAAGAGCGTAGATGCTCAACGTAATTTAATTGCGGATGATGAGGTTGTATTTGCAGCGCCCATTCCTGATCATAGCTAAATAAAATGCCGACTTCGGCTTGCGGTAGGCAATTACGAAACTTGTCCATATGTGGAGCAAGCTCTTGAATCGTTTGTTTAATTTCAGCATACCGCCGGCCAGGGATGCGGCTGTGAGGCAGGATACCATGCCAGTACTGTTCCGTTCCAACCAAACAGGTGTCCCAGCGGAAATAAACAATCGTGTCCGCTCCGTGGGCAATCGATTGATAGGTCCACAGGCGTATTTGGCCTGGGCGCGGAGTGGAGCTGATTACTTCCCAGCCGGTCGGTCCGGCCAATTGTTCCATGATCCAAAAGGTTTGCTGCTTGGTCCCCCTCATCAGATCGAGAGCCATAGCCAGATGAGGCGGGGACGTCTTCGAAAGCCTGGCCTCCCAGAAAGGCATCGGATATTGATCATGCGAAATGAAATCAAGATCCTTCGCCAACTTGAAATAATCGGTTTTATCAAAAAATCCCATAAAATTATGAGTGATGAAATGATTAGGGCATTCCTCTCGCAAAATGTCGATTTGGAGCTTCTGGAAATCTACAATTAAATCGGAACAAAAACGTTTCCAATCGAGCAGAAAAGATGGATTATGCGAGTTCGGTGTCGGCAGCGGCGCGGGAATTTGATCAAACCTGGAGTAGGTCTGACTCCAGAATACCGTACCCCATGCTTCGTTCAAAGCTTCGATGGTGCCGTATTTCTTTTCAAGCCATTGATGGAACCGCACGCGGCAGGAATCGCAAGTGCACAGCTGCTGGTGGCTGTTTCCGAGTTCGTTATCGGTCTGCCAACCGATCACATGAGGATTATTTTGGTAATGGCGGGCCATCACCCGAACGAATCGGCGAATATGATTTCGGTACGTTTCATTGGACTGACAGTTGTGGTGACGGCCTCCAAAGCCTAAACGTTGACCTTGCATATTAACCGGCAGGATCTCCGGATTTTGTTCGATAATCCAGATCGGAGGTGCGGGCGAAGGAGTACCCAAAACCGTTTTAATTCCTCTTCGGCTGAGCACTTCAATCGCTTCGTCAAGCCATGCGAAATCATATTGGCCCTCGGAAGGCTCCATCTTAATCCAGGAAAATTCCGCCATGCGAACAACGTCAATGCCTGCTTCCTGCATCTTATCTGCATCCCATTCCCAATGCTCTTTGGAGCAATGCTCCGGATAATAATCCACGCCAAATTTCATGGTCATTCCTCCCGTTCATCTTGAAAGATTCCAATCGTCATGCCATCCAAGATTTTTTTGCAAGTTTCACAGGAGACTGTTATATCCATGGTTGTTTCGTTGTTGTAATCGTTTCTTTGGATAACACGGCCTTCTGAATCATGAGTGACAAGTAATGATCTTGTGAGGCTTCCGCCAAAGAGTAAAAACTGGGACCGCCTTTTGCGTAGTCATCCATTTTAGAGAGTGTGGTCGCAATCGCAATTTCATCGTCTGTCAATCTACCCGGAATAAATGGGTTCTTATAGACGCTTTCTTCACCCAAATAAATTCCCTTTAAGTAATGTCCCTCTAAATTTCCGTCGATTCCTGCGCTGACTCGGGTCAGCTCCAAATCAACCGGGTCTTTGTAATCTTTTAAATATTTCACCCGGAAATTATTGACCTCCCCGTTTACCCCGCGTACCAAAACACGAGAGGAACGAATCCACGAAAAATATTGATCATAAGTAAAATCATAAACACCCAGTTTGTCACCAAATCGGATATATGCAATCGTTTGTTTGGATGGAACGATTTTATGAGGTTGCAGCTGTCCATACCTGTCCGGGCTTTCAGCTATCGTTGATTCAAAAGAAAATGCCTGAATCGTGGCGTCCTCGAACGTTACCCCTAAGAAATGACGGATTAGACTAATCCCGTGGTAGTCGTGGGATACGGAAATTTGTGCCTGGCTTATATCGCCCAGCTTTCCGGATTTGGCGATTTGCAGACGGGCTGCATGATACGGTTGAAATGCGTATTGTTCTGCAACCTGAATTTTCGCCCGTTGATCGATAGAACGATGCAATGACAGGAGCTCTTCCAAATTAATCGCCGGCGGTGTTTCACAAAGCACCGGCACCCCTTCGCCGGCAAGCTGAATCATGTAGGAAGGGGCCACATCTCTCGGAACGCTAACGATTACAAAGGAAAAGTCCGATTTTTCCATCAATTCATTTAGCGTCCGATACGTTTTTACTCCCCATTTTTGCTCGATCTCTCGACCTTTCTCCTCGTTGCGTACGACCATTCCCGTAACCTGAAATCGCTCAGGGAGCTGCTGTGCAATTTTCAAAAAAAATTCGGCTCGCCATCCTCCGCCAATGATCGCGAATTTAATGAGACTCATAACATAACCTCCGAATTAAGGTGCTCATTTGCAAACCCCATCTTATGCTCAAGATATTATCCTTTGATGGAGCCGGCTGTCATGCCTCCGACAATCTTGTTCTGCAAAATGAGATACATCACAAACAAAGGCACGAAAGAAATGACTAATGCCGCAAACATCGGTGTCCAATTCGTCCCGTATTCTCCAACGAAAGACATAAGTCCAAACGGCAGTGTCCTAATTTTTTCAGATGACGTAAATATCATCGCAAAGAAAAGCTCATTCCACATCCAAATGAAATTCACGATGCTGACCGTTACGATTTCCGCAGACAAAAGCGGCGCGATAATTTTGAAAAAAATTCCGAACGCGCCACAACCGTCCATAACCGCCGCTTCCTCCAATTCTCTGGAAATTGTCTTGAGGCGAGCCGATAAGATCAATAGAGAAAAGGAAACGGCAAATCCGACATAAGGCAAAATCATGGACAAATAACTATTGCGAATATGCAGCCAATTTAGGATTTGAAAGAGCGGGACGGCTACTGCGTGTCCAGGCACCATGACACCGATCAATACAAGAGCAAGCAGCGTATTACGAAACGGGAACTTCATTCGAAGCAGCACAAATCCGGCCGGAACCGTGACCATTATAGACAGAATGACAGAACTGGCGACAACAATTACACTGTTGAAAAAGTATTTTTGTACTCCTCCAACCATCCAGGCGTTCGTGAAGTTCATCCATTGGGGCTTGATCGGAAAGCTCCAAGGACTGTTCAGGAATTCCTGGTTCGTTTTTAGAGCGCTTAACAAAAGCCACGCTACCGGAAATAAACTGAAAATCAGAAATAGATAAACGAGCACATGCTGAAGTGTTCGGGCGGGGACCGATACTTCCCGGATTCTTGTCAATTCAATCACCCCCTAATATTGGATTTCTTCTTTGGGTTCGAACAGAGAAATCAATTTAATCACCAAGAAGCACATGATGAACAACAGGAATCCCATCGCTGCCGCGTAACCCAAATTCATTTGCAGAAAGCCGACATCGTACATGTACGAAGACAGAACTTCGCTGGCACGATTAGGACCGCCTTTGGTAAGGACAAACACATAATCGAAAGACTTGAAAGCGCCTGTGGCTAACAAAATAAGAGAAACACTTATGACAGGCCTCATCATAGGCAGAGTAATGTATCGAATTTTTTGCCATTGGCTCACACCATCGATTCTGGCACTGTCGCTGACATCCGAAGGAATGTTTTGTATACCAACCATATAGAGTAAAATATAAAAACCGATGTGCTGCCACGCCATAACGAAGCCGATCGCCGGCAATACCGTAAAAGCGTTCGCAAGCAGAGACGTTTTCATCTCGATATGGAACAAGGCCAGGATCCGATTAACGATCCCGTATTGTTGGTGGTACATATATACCCAGAGTGTACCTACAGCAACAGTTGATAACAGGTTGGGAATGTACATCAACGACCTGACTGCTTTTGTGCCGGTTAGCCCCAAAGTCAGCAGCCAGGCCAGCATAAATGCGATGGGGATGCTGAATACGATATCGACGATGAGCAGAATAAAAAGATTTTTAACCGAGCGTATCAATACGTCATCAGACAGCATGTCGATGTAGTTTTGCAATCCTACCCATGTTTTCTCGTTCATGATATTCCAACGGAATAAGCTTATAAAGAACGATTCGAAAATAGGAAGCAAACAAAACACCAGGTAAAAAAACAAGGCGGGGGCCAGCAAAACGATAATCGCACGGTAGTCCTTATAAATTTTTTGCATGAAACCACCTCAATCCATAATTGCTGAGTCAAAAAGCTTGAAATGAAAAGCCGCTGCATTTCCCAAGTTGAATACAGTTGAAGGATGCAACGGCTCTCCGAATAGCCTGTTACTTGAAATGTCGATTATTTCGTTCGCATATTTTTAACGCGATCTTCCAGTCTTTGCATTACCTTTGCCGGATCTTCACCGATCAGAAGCTCTTGAACCGATTTATTCATTTCTCCGCCAAGCGTTTGTTGTCCGAGAATACGATCCGGGAACGTTGTCGTATCGGTGGCGTGGCTAATCTGATCCAAGAAATTGGAAAGCAACGGAGCGACTGCCGTTTTATCATATTTGATGTTCGTTGACGGAAGCTGGGCAATGTTAACCATAATATTTTGGTATTTATCCGAGGTGATCAGCTTGATAAACGCAGCGGCCGCTTCCTTGTTCTTCGCATTTTTTGAGATCGCAATATTCCAGTCGGGAGCCAGAATCCAATCGTTCAGACCGGATTTTCCGCCAGAAACCTCTGGCCAGTTGAAGAATCCTACTTTACCGTATATGGGATTTGCCACACCGCTCGCAGCGTCGGTTTTGGCTCCAAGGGTCGGTAATTCCCAAGTGCCGTTCACCCACATGGCAGTTTTGCCCTGAATGAACATTTGTCTCGAATCGTCCAAGCTGGCGCTGTTTGCATCTTGATTGAACGCACCTGCGCTAACCATCTTCGAGAAGTCGGTAGCCGCTTTCATAAAGACATCGTTGGTAAAAGGAATTTTGCCGGATTGTACATCGGTGAATGCTTGCTTTCCTCCATAACGGTATGAGAGCATATTCAAGTATAATCCGCCAGTCCAAATATCTTTATTGCCGAGCGCAAAAGGGGTAATTCCTTTGGCTTTAAGCGTTTTCACTACATTGAGCAAATCATCCATCGTCTTCGGCACAGTCAATCCATTCTGGTCGAAGATTTCCTTATTGTAATAGATCAGCTGTGCAGTTTGTGCAGAGGGTATTGCATATTTTTTCCCGTCAAATGTAACCGGATCCAAAATACCCGGAACGAACTTATTGTATTCGGAGCCCAGCAAGGTATCCATAGGCTCCAATGCTCCGGACTTGACGAATGGCGCCATGAAACCGGCTTCACGAACGAAGAAAATATCGGGCGCATTATTTGCGGCTACCTCTGTCGTAATTTTCGTGTTGTAATCGTTCGTGGTGAAGGACTGGTATTCAATGGTCGCGTTATAGTCGTTGTGTGCGTTAAATTCTTTAATCGCTTCATCCAAAACTTTGGTCTTTGCAGGGTAAGTATCGTTAATCCAACCCCACATACTTAATTTGACCGGAGCCTTGCCGGTTGTCTGTCCGGCTTTCTGATCCGAGCTGCCGTTGGAACCGCTGCCACAAGCAGTCAAAGAAGTAACACAAAGTAATGAAGAAACGACGATTATTGCTTTTTTCGAAAGCTTCATTTGAACATCCCCTTCTTCTTTTGATGTCTTTATTCTAGAACAAAAAGTGCTTTCACAAAATGGGTGAACCCGAACATATAGGTTGAAAAAAACAACATCAACTACTTGGTACTCTGACTGTATTCCGACGGTTTGGTTCCCACGATTTTGCGAAACAGTTGGCTGAAGTATTTCGGGTCTTGGTACCCTACACGATAACAAACCTCGCTCACCGTTTGTTTGGTTTGGTGGAGCAGTCTCTTTGCTTCCTTCATGCGCACGTTGGTTAAATAGTCCAAGAATGTCGTGTTTAATTCTTTTTTCATAATCCGATTGAGATGAACGCTGCTGATATGAATGTCTCTTGCCGCCTTTTCTAGATCGATGCTTTGACTAAAGTTGTTCTGAATGTATTTTATAATCTGGGTGAACAAATCGTTACCACTGCCTTCATTTTCAATCAGGGCCGGATCCTGCCCTCTTTTCTGCCATTCTGCTTGGGCCGACCTGCATACCTCTTCCAGCGTTTCCGGGTTTGTCGGCTTCAAGATGTAATCGTAAGCTCGATAACGTATAGCATGCTGGGCATAAACGAAATCACTGTATCCGGACAGAAGAATCACTTTCGTGTCCGGAAACGCGCTTATCGTCCGGGAAAGCAGCTGTAGCCCGTCCATCTTCGGCATCCTAATATCGGTGATCACAATTTCGGGCTGGTAGCGGCAAATCCAGCTCCAGCCCTCCTCTCCATCGGATGCAACCCCCACTTCGGTAAAATTCAATTGATCCCAGCGCACCGCTTTGCGAATTCCTTCTCGAATCATTCTTTCGTCATCGCAGATCAGCAATTTAAATTCCATACTGCGTCCCTCCTGTATTGTCGATCGGAACCCTGAAGGAAATGGCTGTCCCATCGGGCGAAGTGGTGACTTGAAGACCGTAATTCGCTCCGTAGTTCAACATCAGCCTGCGGTGAACATTGAGCATACCGTGCGGATAATGTTGATGTGGATCGGAACCCGCCCTATGCAATAAATCCATGTACTCGTCCGGTATACCGCCACCGTTATCCCGTACGTTTACAACTACGTGAGTACGATCATCATCAGCATGAATATACATGGAGATACTTATGGGAAAGTCGGATTGATCTACATTGTGGACAATTGCGTTTTCAAGTAAAGGTTGAACGACCAACTTCGGAATGGGAATGTCCAAAACGGATGGATCTACTTCGAGAGTGATCTGAATACGCTCCTCAAATCGGTATTTCTGAATGGCCAAGTAGCTGGATACATATTCCATTTCATCCTTAATGCAATAATTTTTGTCTTCATTCCGAAAGGAAACTCGAAGCAATCTCCCGAGCGACTCGGAAAGCTGCGCTACTTCAACCATTCCGTTCACTCTCGAGGCCCAATTGATCGTATCCAACGTATTGTAAATAAAATGCGGATTAATCTGCGCCTGCAAGGCGCTGAGCTCCATCTCTTTGTTCAAAAGATTAAGCCTGTACTCCTTATTGATAAGCTCGTTGATCTCGTCCATCATCTGATTGTAACTGCGGCTTAATTGTCCGATTTCATCGGTTCCGTCAAATGGAAATTTAATCAGAAACCTTTCTTCCAGCGACTTTTTCATCAATTTGGTGAGCAAGTTGAGCGGCCTGGACAACCATTTGGAAATGAATATGGACAGCAGGATAAAAAAGGTGAAATAGACGGCGATTATTAGAAAAGTGGCTTGCTTCATTACCTGCGTACTCTCCAATATCGATTGGAACGACGTAAGTTTAATGAGCTTCCAATTGGTCGAAGGAACCGTCTCCGAAGAGATCAAATATTTGGCATTATTAATAGAGAGCTCGCGCTTTTGATCGAAATCGGAAAATGTAACCGGCAATCCAGAGTTCGATCCCATCATGGTTTGTGTTTGATCGAACAGCAAAATTTTGGAATTCATAGTCGTATCGATTTCTTTGTAGTAGGCCTGCACCGCTGAAAATCTAACGTGCATAATCAGTATTCCGAATCTCGATAAATCGTCCATTAGCTTGACCGTTCGGCCGATCACATACGTTCCGGTGGCCGGATCGTATGGACCGACCACCATTTTGCCGTCACCCGCCATAATCTCTTTGTAGAATGAGGACTGGACAAGCTCTGAAAAGTCGCTGCTTTTTAACCAAATAAGGGAAGGCCCTTCATAGAAAAACATGCCGGTATTCGTATACAAGTTGATGGAATAAACAATATCGGAATGATTGATGATCATTTTGGACAACGCGCTATCGAGTATCCGCTTTCTGTCTAAATCGAGGTCATGCTTTAAATTGACTTCTTTCAGCGCATCCTGTACGGTTTGCGAATATATTAATTCTTTCGTTGAAATATCTAAATCGCTGGTAAGTTTATCTATATTTCTAATTAATTGATGAAGCTCCAACTTGTTTTTTTCTTTTTCTTTATCAATCAGTATCGTAGAAGAACGCCAGTAGAGTGTTGAACTTAATAAGATGAGTATGCTTACATTAAAAATAATCAAAATCACCAGAAGTTTCGTTCTAAGAGAACCACTAAAGAATTTGATTATTTTTTTCAACATGATTGAGCTTATCTTCCTTTCATAATATGCCGTAATCCCCTTATATTTATGCGTTCAAAGCGGCGAGGATTTCCGTGCTGATCACATCGGTAATAGTATCCACGCACTGTTTGCCAAGTTCTTTGGATGCGGATTTCGACAGATCTTCTTTCCAAGTCCATGTCGGTTTTTCTTTATACCAATCGTGTGGCGGATTATCGTATATTTTTCGAATCGGCGTATCCAATTGATAATTTTCCATATGGGTGAGTTCCGGATAAAGATACATAAACATCGATGTTTCCCACTTGCCCGCATGGTCTGCCGGTACTTCGCCGTTTATGGTTACTCCTTCGTATTCAGGCTTGGCTATAAGGGTAACTCCCGAATGTTCGGCCATGTAGTTTTGGGCAAAGTTTTTCAAAAAATTAACCTGACACGGCCCATAATGACCGGTAATCAACGCAATAACTTGAGCTCCTACTTTACGCAACTGATCGCACAGTTCGGTGAAAAGAAGCTGCATTAAAGGCTCAGAGAAGGTTAATGTACCGGCGTATCTGGAATAGCCCGGCCGGCCATAATAATTGGGGGGCAAAACAATGCCGCCCCCTAATTTCTCAGCGATCTTTAAGCAAACGGCATGCGCTTTTAGCGCATCCAATCCAAGCGGCAAGTGATCTCCGTGCCATTCCAGCAAGCCTGTCGGCACGATAACGACAGGCATCCTTTCGATGGCTTCAAGGAATTCGGCAGGCATCATTTCTTCATATCTATATTTATTTTCCATAAAGAACTCATCTCCCATTAAGTAATTTAGTGGTAATTCCGTTTAAAAGGTGATTAATACCTTTAAGGAGTTGTCCAGTTTTTTATCAACGATCCGGAATCCTTCGTCCGCTTTATCGTAAGGCAGAATGTGAGTCACGATCGAATCATATTTAACGCGACCGGAAGCCAGAAGATCGAGAGCTGTAGCCGTATCTTCCCTCGTATAACAGAAACAGCCCACAATTTCTTTCTCTTGCCCCTGCAGCTGCATGATATCCAAAGATTGTTCTTCATGAAACATGGCGATGGTTACTACTCTCCCGCCTTTTCGCAAGAGGGATACGGCTTGATTTATAATACGAGGTACACCAACTGCAACTAACACTTTGTCGAATTCGCCGATCTGCCGTTTAGCTTCTTCTACCCAATTCTCTTTCCCTTTAATATTGATTGTATGGGTAGCGCCAAGCTGTAGAGCGCTTTCCAAGCAGTAATCGAATACATCGGTGGCAAGGATCGTGGTGGCGCCGGCTTCTTTGGCTACCGCTAAGGCCAATAGTCCGATCGGCCCTGTACCTAAAATAGCTACCTTGTCCCCCACTTTAATGTCGCCCTTTCGAATCGCATGCACCCCGACAGCAAGCGGTTCAGCTAAGACCCCTGTCTTGAAATCCATATCATTAGGTAATACAAAAACACATTCTTCAGGAGCAACAAAATTTTCGGCCATCGTTCCGTACCAACTTCCAATCCCCGGAGCTTTCCTGGTATTGCAATAGTTCGTATGTCCTGTAAGGCATGGCTCACATTTCCCGCATCCGGCTTGCGGTTCGACGGTTACTTTATCGCCTACTTTTAATCTGGTAACTTTGCTTCCTACTTCAATAACTTCTCCAGCGACCTCGTGACCGATAATGACTGGCGGCTTGCGGAAAGGGTGAAGTCCTTTATAAGCATGAATATCAGACCCGCAAATTCCAGCAGCCTTTACCTGAATTCGCACATCGCCTTCTCCTAATGGAGCGGTTTCAACCTCTTTAACAGCAATTTGGTACGGACTGTCAACATAAACAGCTTTCATAGCAATCTCCCTTTCGGTATCCGATTTTTATTTTTTCTTGCGCGGTTTATATAATGAGTTTTCAAGAAAATCACTGATCGTACCGTCCGGCAGTTTGTTTAAAGGAATCCCTGATGATTTTGCCGTTATGATCATACGAGCTGCCATTTCCAATGTTTCCAGTCGCATGACCGCATCTGCAAATGATTCATCGAATAAAATGACTCCGTGATTTTTCATAATAATTACGTTGGCCTCGGATGATTTTTCCTTGACCGCAGCCCCGAGTTCCTTGGTTCCGGGATGATAGTAGTCGACATAAGCGACATCTTCGAGATAATACATCGACTCAATAAACAACGATGAGTCGATTCGCTCATTGCTACATGCTATGAGTGTCGTGTAAAACGGGGATGAGTGTAGCACTACCTTAGCGTCCGGACGTTGTTGATAAATACCGATGTGCATGGGTACTTCTTTGGAAGGCTTCCGCTCACCTTCCCATTTCCCCGTTTGAACATCGCATACAGTGAAATCGTCGGGAGCTAGATTGCCCATTTCGGTGCCCGAAGCGGTAACGAGCATCGTATTTTCATCCAAACGAGCACTCATATTCCCAGATGTACCCCAAGCTAACTGATTTCTTAGCAGGTATTTACCGGTCTCGCTTAATTTTTGCACAATCTCTGATTGAAACGGTTCTATTCGCTCCATTACCATCACCTTTTCTACAATTTATTGCAAAGATATTAAATAAACAACGTTCTTTTCGCTTCTTGCAAATGCTCTTTCATTAGAAGGACGGCTTGAGAGCTTCCTGCTTTCAAATGTTCGAAGATAGCCACATGTTCTTTCAAAAACCGATGCATTCGATAGGGGTCTTTCTTCAAATGACGCAGAGTAATTCGTAATAATTGATCCTGATAATTTAAGAGAACGCGATATATTTCTTGATTTTCGGTGAACTCGCAAATGAGGAGATGAAAAGCGTGATCCAACTTGGCGAATGCTTTTACATCCAGGCGCTCAACATATACTTCAGTTTCTTTTAAATTTTGCTCAAGCAAGCCAAGCTGTTCCTCCGTTATAGTACCGATAAGCTGCTCACAGTTATATGCTTCCAGAGCGATTCGGAGGTTGTAAATATCCTTTATTTTATCGATAGATAAGTCATTAATAATAATGCCCTGCTTCGATGCAACAGTCACAAAGCCTTCCGCTTCAAGGCGTACCAATGCTGATTTTATCGGAGTTTTGCTCATTTCAAGAAATTCAATCAATTCCCGTTCGGATAGAAACCGTCCCGGTTGGAAATACTCATCCAATATCCGTTCTTTTATTTTGTCATAGGCGATATCTTTTAAAAGCGGCGAACGAATTCCCGTTATTTTCTTCAATTTCGATTCTACTCCCCGACGGTTTATTTATTACGACGATGCGTACTTTATTTTGAGAAAATAATCCGGGCTGCCAAGCTGTCCCCCTTTTAATGCCAATTCAATCCCGTTCATCGATTCTTCCATTGAGTAAGCTTTGCACAGAGGTGCGCCTGGAGAAACGGGAAGAAGCACTTCCAATCCAAAAATATTCATTTCACTTGTTACAAAACCCGATGTATCTCCGCCGGCCACAACAATACGCCGAACACCTGATTCATTCACAATCTTTAGCGTCCACTTGCCCAATTGTCTGCCAATAAATTCACCTGATTGGGATTCATCTAAGCCCATCCTATTAAAATGCTCCCGAGTAGCGATGATCGCTCCGTCATCCGGTCCGGAAGCGGTATAAAGAATCACACTTCTGCCTTCTTTTAAGTATCCGATCGCTTCATTTAAAAGATTTTGCGGAAGTTCATCGGTATTCATGATTTGTTCTACCGGAATCTTGATCCCTTGAAAACCTGCTTGTATGGCGATTTCAATTTGCTGCTTAGTGACAGGCGAGCAACTTCCCGAAACCACAAGCATCTGATCGGAGGACTGGATATGTTCTGTTAACAATCCACCGGCGGGAGGCTGCAACCCGATCGATTTCCAGTATGACGTAAGAGCATACTCGATGCCGGAAGAACCGACTACAAATTGTGGGGATTCCTGAGAGCTCTCCCAAATAAGGCGACCGCTCGTGAGCATGCGTGCATCATCCAATACATCAAAAAGCAATATATCGAATCCCATTTTCGCTTTTTGATCATAGCGTTCCTTTACCTCATCAACCCCACCCTCCAATTCTAAAATATTCATCAGCCCTATGCTTTTGGGGACGGACATTTGTTTGGTTAAATGCAGTCTCAAGTCCGCCTCATTCATAGGCGTTATCGGATGTTTCGACATGGTCGGATGACGATCTAAACGATAAACCGTGTCATGCATTCTTGCAAAGTGCTGTCCAAATAATGTGAAACGTCCCAATGGAGGCGCTCCCACCAACAGAGGAACTATCTTTTGGTTGGAGTAATAATCCATGGCCAGTTCAATCGCCTTCCCGATGTTACCGATTTCAGGTGAAGAGTCGAAAGTAGAGCACGTTTTATAATGAATCACAGGAACAGCAACTTTAGAGAGGCGTTCAAAGACAGGACGAAGTTCCAACTCCATGTCCGTTATTCCCTTCGCCCGACTTGTGCCGGCTACCCCGAAACAGCAAATACCTTCAAATTGCTGCAGCATTTCGGGCGTAGGCACATCCAAAAATAGCACGGTTCGAAACCCGTTAATCGATAACGCTTCCATCGCGTCAGTAGATCCCGTGAAATCATCTCCGTAAAACGCTAATAACAATGAATTATTTTGCATTCCTTACCTCCTTCTTTTTTTCTTTTTTCATGCAGCTGTATCGGCCTCAATTCGGAACATAGATTTATGATAAATCTATTTGGTATCTATTGTACATAGAGAACGCACAATGGTCAACGAATAATTCGCTTTATTGTCGAATATTCGGAGGTTCGAAGGGTGGAGAAGCTTAAAGAAGGGACACAATAACTCGCGTCCCCAATCCGTCCCTAACAATATTAATCTCTCACTCAAATGAGCAAAAATACCACCGACTAAACTGCCCATTTTACTTTAGAAAAGAAACAAGGGATCGATAGACCATGTGGCAATCGGTAATCTCTTTTCCGCGCATTCCGCTCTAGTCATTTGCCAAAAAACCGCCCGCAAATCCCGTATACTCATCTAAAAACCATTCGGCTGCTTTAGTCATATAAATAGATATCTCATTTTCTTTAAACGAAAAAGATAATTTTAGTGTACCAAGATAAATATCGGTTATATATACAAGCATATTCAGTTTATGTTCTTCCACCCATGCTGCAGAGGAAAGGCAATCATAGCATCTGCCCGGTATTGTTCCAATTCTTTCGCCAAAATAGTTTTTTTGAGGAAACACTCCGTGCAGTATCTTTCCTATGCCAAATGTAAGCTGGTGTTCACCTGAGGCATTTTCATATTCCCATCTACCTTCGTCTCCATTAATAATGAAACGCATTTTTGATATTCCCATCGGATTTTCATTTAAATGATACCATTTACCATTTATTTTCTGTCCTAATGAAGATGTCGGTTTTCCTTGTTGGGGTATGATCTTAAGATTTTCGATTTTATTATTCAGGTTGGAATTCGTTTCAGCATCATAGGGCAAGGGGGAATCTTCTATTTTGCTGAATATTTCTTCACGAAAAGCATGATCAATGCCTGTTCCTGTACCTGCGCCTTGTGTATCAGCTATGCAAGCAAATAATAGGTCTTTACCAGGGAAACAAAGTGCAAGCTGGGACCCCATCCCTCTGAACGCAAAGCCGTTATCTTTCTCCATCCATATTTGATACCCATATCCGTGATTGTCTGAAAAAGAGTTGTCAATTTGCTTCGATGTAGCTGCATTTATATATTGTTCTGATATTAACTGCAGATCGTTCCAACGGCCTTTATTCATGCATACATAAGCCAATTTAGCCATATCCCTCAAGGTACATATAACTCCTGATCCCCCCCATGATGTACCTTCCGGTGTTTCGATACACCAGGCATCCCTAGAAAATCCGATAGGATCAAGCAAGCGCTCACGCATATACTCCAGAAAAGGAACTCCGCTTTTCCGTTCCACAATAGTGCCCAGAATAACCGTAGCTGAAGTGTCATAAGAAAAGATTGTTCCGGGGGGGTGTGAAGGCTTTTTATTAAAAAATGTGGCAGCCCAGTCACTATCATGACGTGTATAAGATGTTGTGGTATGAGGAGTCGCCATCATTAAAAGATCTCTAATGGTTGCTTGGGCCAAATAGGGATGTATGTCCTGAGGGGTTTTATCCTTAAAAAATTTAACAACTTGGTCATCCAGATTGATCTTTCCTTCATCAACCATCAATCCTATTGCTAAAGCTACGAAGCTCTTGCTCACTGAATACATACGATGCATACTGTTCTCGGAATAGGGTGACCAGTAGCCTTCAGCGGCTATTTGACCTTTTCGTAACAATAAGAACCCATGCATACATATTTGATCTCTATCTATTCTCTCAATAAAATTGAGAACTGCCGAAGAAGGAATCCCTACACTTTCAGGCGAAGATGCCGGTAAAAACAATTCACTTTTCATAAGTTAATCACTCTCCTTTAAATTTTTAGAATGCATTTTTAATATATAAACCATTATACGATTTGTACTTCCCACAAGTAGCTCGAGCGATAGTTGTTATCGTTTTCCCCGCAATATAAGACACCATCGTCCGTTATCGTCATCGTATGAATACGTACGGGGGCTTCCCCAATCGTCTCGTCGAATATTCTGCCGAGCGTTTCGATACGCTCCGATACTGGATCGAAGCGAAATACGGTCACGTAGTAATGATCGCCGCCGGCACCGTAAATATATCCGTCTTTTCCGTAACAAAGGCCGGCAAGCCGCATGTTCGGGCAAGGCTTACCGTAACTTTTCACCTCGCCATTGGCCGGATTCAAGCGGGAGAAAGAGCCGGAAACCCCGCCGAAATACAAATAGCTGTCGCCGATGTTGATGGCGCGATCGACCTTTCCCTTATCCTTCCCGCCGAGTCTGGGGAGCCCGTGCTTGAAAAATTGAACCTGACCATCGTCCGGATTGTATTTGAACAAGCGAATCGAGTCGATCCCCATATCGTATAGGAATGCCCTGGTGATGCCGTATGTGCCCCAGACGTTCCCTTCGTCATCGATGACCGGGTTGTGGCTCTGGCAAAGCTCAAAGCTGTTGCCGATATTCATTACGATTTCCGATTTTCCGGTTGCCAAATTGTGTTGGAACAAATATTCCGGCGACAGCGTAAATCCATAAATCATTCGACGTTTCCGGTCTAAGGCTATGGACTGGATGTAGGCCCCCTCCACCGGAATCCCCAAAAACTCATAGGTCCGGGTAGAGGGGCTATATTTTACGATACGCCCGCCCTTAGCGATAAACTGCTTGTCAACGTCGTGAAACTGGGCCAACGCTCCGTATACGTCCCCGTTCGTATCCATTTCCAGCGAGCAATGGAACTTGGCGTCGTACGGATCTGCAACCGCCTTGTATTGCAAATCGGTGAACGTTTTCGTTTCCCGATCGAAGGTATACAGCAAATTTGTATCGAATGCTCCGATACCGACGTAGATGGATTTATGTTGTTCATCGTTCAGCAAACTGGTTAGAGAGATCCATCCGTGCTTATAATCGTTATGTTGGATAAAATCGTCATAAATCCACTTGCCCTCGACATCTTCTTCCCAATTATCGAACCTTTGATCGGTAATTTTGTAAGCCCTGGACTTCAACAAGTTCAAATCACCTCTATTTGATGTAAGCAGCCGATTCGGTTTCCAACACGAGCGACCATTGAGAATGGCTTTTTAAGATCGTTGCGGGAATCTCCGGAGTAATGTCACTCTCCAACGTTTTTTTGATCGCCTCCGCTTTGACTTTGTGAGGGACGGAGGAAATAATGTGTTTGCACTGCATGATTTGATGCACCGACATGGAAATCGCCTGTTTCGGCACATCGTCAAGGGTCGGGAACCATCCTTCCCGCACCTGCTGAGATTTGCACGCATCGTCCAAGTTAACAACGATAAAAGGTTCTTTCGTGGAAAAATCGGCTGGCGGGTCGTTAAATGCGATATGGGCATTTTCTCCGATTCCAATCAAGGCCAGGTCGATGGGCGCTTTCCGCAGCTCTTCTGACAATGCGGCCATTTTCGCCAAATAATCGACTTCTCCGTCAACAAAATGGACGCTTTTTAATGAAACCTTGCTCGTAAAGCGTTCCTTCAAATATTTCCGAAAGCTTGCCGGGTGCTGCTCAGACAAGCCGACATATTCGTCCAAATGGAACATTTCCACCTTGGTCCAATCGATATCGGAAGCGATCAACTCTTCAATCGTCTCGAATTGCGATGCGCCGGTGGACAAGACGATTCGAGCCGTTCCTTGCCGCTCGATTGCGTCACGGATCGATTGCGTCGCTATGCGCGCAGCCTCTTTGCCAAGCTCTCTAGGATCAACCATCACTTCAGTTCCATCATTTCCCTCCATTGTAGTCATTTTTAATGTATTAGTTCAGCTTAAGCAGCCGCATCGCATTTTCGCCTAGTATTTTTCTCTTTGACTCATCATCGATCGCGAGCTTCCCGATTTTCCCAAGCTGGTAAGGAAGCACATAATCGTCGCCGAATACATCGGAGCCGAAAACAATTTTGTCAATATCCGTCATGCCGATAATTTTTTCATAAATTTTATATGGGGTGCCGCCGCTGAAGTTCAAATAAACATTCGGATGGCGATTTGCGGCGACAATCGCCTCAGGCCATAAGTCCATCAAGCCGGCATGCCCCAACACCACTTTCAATTCGGGAAACTTTGCGGCGAGAAGCGCAATTTGCAACGGGCTTGTATACGGCGGCGTACCATCGTGGAATAATATAGGCACGTCATATTCGATGGCGACTTTCGCAATATCGTCCATGAAGGATTCAAGCGGCGAGAATCCTTGAAGCCACGGATGAAATTTGATTCCCCGCATCTGCAAGTCTGGCAAACATCGCTTGAGCTCAAGCAGCCCCCGTTTACCGTCGCGGGGATTTATCGTGGCAAATGGAAACAATCGGTCCGGATAAGCCTGAGATTGCGTATACATATACGTGTTGTCATCGATGTAATCTCCCCAAAACCCGTCGACTGTAAAGATGACGGCTTTATCCACCGCATACCGATCCATAACCTGAATCGCTTCATGGCCTTTCTTCAGGCCGAGGTTGAATGCATTGCCTCCCAGCAGATGCGTATGAAAATCGATGATCATCCGGAAACACCTCCGTTCAGAGGCTTATTGCCAAATATCCGATAGAAATTATCCCTGCTGATTTTGGCAAGCCCGCTGGCATCCAGTCCGATGTCAACAATTTTTTGCATCTCAATCTCGGCATGGGAATAGGGCAAATCCGCACTAAATAAAATCCGGTTGATATCGATGTCGGCTAATTTTGAAATATTGTTGGGCATCGTATACGGAGTATCTACATAGATATTGTTTGCCATTGCAAAGGCTCTTGGCGTATCGATCCAAAAATCCGTATTTCCCATACGGCCGAGAATGATGGGGATGCTTGGATAGTTCATGGCCAGCTCCGCCACCTGCAGCGGCAGCGCAAATACCGGAGTGCCCGTATGAAAATAAACCGGCACTTGATGCTTTTCCGCTATCTTCATCAGCGGATCCATCTTGCCGCTATCAAAAGCAAAAAATCCTTGCAGCGCCGGGTGGAATTTAACCCCCGACAATCCTGCGTCAAGCGCTCTCTCCAGCTCGAGCTCAGCCTTGCGTCCATACCATGGATTCACGGTGGCATAGCCTAACAAACGATCGGGATATTGCTTCTTGTAGGTAAGGATGTTATTGTTTCCAATTTCATTGTCAACTGCCATCTGTTGATGTGAAGGCGACAATACGGCTTTCTCGATGCCATATTGATCCATAACTTCAAGCAGCTCCTCAACGGAAAAAGGAACATCCTGCCCTTCTCCTACCGTACAATGAACGTCTATAAATTTGCTCATGTTCATCTTCCTTATACTCGATATGTCTGAAACTCATTCTCGCAAGGATGGCCGTCGGTAATCATGAACTCCAGCTGGCGCGGAGCTAAAATATAAGCGTAATGGGTGCTTAAGTTCGAATCGGCGTGCTGGCAGATAGGCGCTTCATGGCTTTTGAGCACTTCCTGAAGCATTGGCTTGCCAAATTGCTCCGGATTGCTGGAAAGCGTCCTGCTTAAATATGCAAATCTGGCGTGCGAGTTTTCCTGGATGCCGTTAATATTTAATGACCGAAAATCTTTCATTTCTTCCGAAATAAAATGATTCGTGCAGAATAGAACCGAATTGTCCGCAGAACGAACCTTCTGGTACGAACCTGATTTCTCCACGACAGCGCTATTGCCGTCCTGATCGAGAAGCATCATATTCAGCCCTTTGCCGGCCATTTTGCGGGTTTGGAAATATTGGATCGCCTCCGGGACGCTCTTGCAGCGGGTTAACGCCGGTCTCGGACAGATTAAGGTCGGCAAGCCTGAGCCGTCCTGATTCGGTGCGATCGGGGCCGACGATTGTCCGATGGCAAAACCGTGATGATTCATTCCGACTTCGATCCATACCGTTCCGACCCAACCGATCGCGATAAACCGCTGACCGTCGTGCGTGGTCGTTTGCTGCAGCATGTAATATTTATAGTCGTCGCCGATATCGCTTGTTTTTCCCAGCAGCGGCCCATCCGTCTTGTGATTGATCACGATATTGGTGCAATTCGGGCCTAGCGAAGACACTGCCGAAGCCGCATGCAGCAAAAATATATCCTGTAGATCAACCGCCGCCGCTTCGCTAATGCCTTCCATTTCTGCAATCAAGTCCGGCTCATATTGATTCGTATATTCGAACATCTGCGTTAGCAGCTTGCTCACATCATCGAGCTTTATGCTTGATAAGAACATCGACTTCGACAGCTCCAAGAGCTCATGAATCTGCGGACGGAAAGTTTCTCCTTGCGCTCTGCCGCGCTCCTTTGGTGTACCGAACAAAGAAATGTGAAGCATTTCGTCTGCCTCCCGATTTGGTTAATCCTCCGACAACTTATCCTTTTGTCGCACCAACGGTCATTCCGGAAGCGATTTTCTCCGACAACACCGCAAAGATAATCATCGAAGGAAGCAATAAAATAACGACTCCCGCAAACATACCAACCCAGTCGGAGGTGTAAGTCATCGTATTTTTCAAATTGTAAACGCCAAGCGACAACGTGCGTTTGTTCTCGTCGTTGATTAATACCAACGCGAGCAAATATTCGCTCCAAATGACGATGAAGTTCAAGATGGCCGCCGTTACGACACCTGGAAGCGCCAGAGGAAACATGATCTTATAATACGTTGTAACTTCCGAAGCTCCGTCAATGGCCGCCGATTCTTCCAATTCGGAAGGCAGCGTTTTAAAAAAGCCCAACAGCAAAAATATGGTGAATGGCAAAGAAACGGCAGTATATACTAAAATTAATCCGGTCAGCGAATTGGTTAAATGGATTTTGTTCAGCAGCGTGAACAGCGGAACGAGCAGCAGTTGAACCGGCACTCCCAAGCCTGCCAGAAACAAGGACATAATCCCCGAATTGCCAAAAAATTTATATCTGGCTAGTACGTAGGCGGCAGGCGCAGCGATAGCAATCGTAAGGACGATCGATCCTCCCACTACCCAGACGCTGTTCATGAAATAAGTGCCCATCTTCGCGGAGACCCAAGCGGTCACATAGTTTTGCCATTGCAGAACGGAAGGCAAGCTCCAAACATTGGAAAACAGTTCTTTGTTCGTTTTAAACGAAGTATACATGATCCAGATGAAGGTAAAAATCGTGAAAATCGCCCAACCGCCCAATAACACGTAATACGGTAATTCGGCAAGCTGGCTTACGATCTTACGTTTACTAGCGGAATTCGTCCCTGCCACGCGATCCCCTCCTCAAAATTCGATTTTTTCACGTCGCGAAGCAAGCCGGATAAGCGAGGTTCCGAGAATGACCAAGACGAGCAATACGACGGCCATCGAAGTTCCGTAACCCATTCTGAAGATCGCTACTCGCTTGCCGAAGGCGATATCGTATAAATAAATGCTCACCGTCTGCGTCGCCCCTGAAGGCCCGCCTTCCGTCATCGCATAGATCAAATCGAATGCTTTGATTGCATTGATAAACCAAAGGACGGTCACTACGATGATGGAATCCATGATCAACGGAATGGTAATTGTAAAAAATATTCTCCAATGCCCCGCGCCTTCCACTCTGGCCGCTTCAAACAGCGTCTCCGGAATTTTACCGATGCCGGCCAGCAGAATGACTAGATAAAACCCTACATAAGTCCAAACCATCGCCGCCAGTACGGATGGAAAAGCCCAAGTGGTATTCAGCCATGCATGCGTCCAGGAATTGAGCCCGAACAGCTTTAAAATTCCGTTGATCAGGCCGAACGTGTCATTGTACATGAATACCCAAAGTACGCCTAAGCCGACGGCCGGCACCACATTCGGGTAAAAGATGATGGAGCGCACCAGCTTCTTGCCTTTGAAATTGGGCCTGTTCAACATTCCCGAAAACAGCAGCGCCAATCCGATAACAAAAAAACCACCGACAAAAGCGATTGTTAAGGTATTCTTGAGTGAAGCTAGAAACATGCCGTCTTGAAACAATTCTTTGAAGTTTTTTAAGCCTACATATTGCATCTGCGGAACAAAACCCGACCACTCGTTAAAGCTTACCCAGAGGGCTTGAACCGTGGGATACAGAAAAAACAGGCCATAGATGATTAATGCCGGCGCCAAAAAAGGGATAATGATTTTGGATCTACCGAAACGCCTCAATGACTTCCCCCCCTCTAATATCCCGATCTGTATGCTCAGATCGGGATATTATCAGTTTTAATGATTACATTCGATGTTATTTGCTGGCGTAGTAAGCCTTTTGCTGTTTCACCATTTGGTCAATGAATTGCTCAGGCGTAATTTTCCCGAAGAACAATTGATCGTCAACCGCCCATAGTACCCTCTTATCCAACTCGGCGAAGTCCTTCTCTAAGCCGCCCCATTTCGGAACAACCTTCGAAGCATTATTGAAAATATCGGCCTGGGCACTTAATCCGGTCGGCATTGGCGATTCTTTCGTCGACACTGGGGTGCCCAATTGCACAAGCTTGTCCATTTGAGCCTTGGCCGTCAAGAACTTCAGAAGCTGAGCGGCTGCGTCTTTATTCTTGGAATCCTTCATAACAACCCAACCGTTAGTCCATACTTCCGCTACTTTCCCGTCATACTGGCCAAGGTCAGGGAACTTGAACATCTGCATATCGAAGCCATCCGGAATTTGCTTCGCCATTTCGGAAGGCAGCCAAGCGCCGTTAAGAATCATCCCCGCCTTGCCGTTGATCCAGTTCACTTGGCCGGCTGGGTACGCGGAGCCCTCATAGCCTTGGGCAAGATATTGATGATCGATCAGGTAACGCAATTTCTTGGCAGCTTCAAGGAATCCCGGATCTCGCCACGACTCGCCCGTTTTGTCGGCAGCTGCAGCATAGAGTTTGTCCGGTCCAACCTCGCGCGTTGCAAGCCAAGCGAAATACCAGAAGTTATAAAATTGAATGTTCCCGTCTGCAGCCAACGGGGCGATTCCCTGTTTCTTCAAAGCTTCGCATACTTGCAAGAATTGATCCCAGGTTTGCGGAGGCTGAAGGCCCAGTTTCTTAAATAAAGATGCGCTGTAGAAAAATCCCGAAGTATACGTGTCCCGCGGCAGCACGTAAATTTTGTTGTCTTTATATTTCATCTGGTTTAGAACGTTGGGTGTGAACGTGTCAATCCAGTTTTGACTGGAATTATACGCTTTTGTCGCCAAATAACTATCCAACGGGGCAGCAAGGCCATTATCGACCAGGCCCGCCGTCAGCTCCGAGTTCGACTGTTCGACGATATCGGGAACTTGGCCTGACATTAATTTACTGCGCAATGTAGTGATAACATCTCGGCCTGCCCAAGTCGGCTTCACTTTGATGCCCGTTTCGGTTTCAAATTGTTTAAATGCATCGGCTAGCCAAATTTGCAGCGGCTCACCTTGACTGAATTCCGACCAATAATCGATCGTTACGTTTTGATTGCTTGCAGTTCCAGAACCGGACGGTGCGCTAGTCGAGTTTGTTGATGTGCCCGACGGGCTGGAGCAAGCAGAAAGCAAGGAAATGACCAATACAAACGCCAACATCATCTTCCATTTTTTAGCCATCTTTTTCCCTCTTTTTTGTGAATTTTTTCAAGACGGTTCGTTTGATTCCAGATTACAGTAATCGATTTCTTTTTTTAGTAAAAAAAATTGAAACCACGAGTTCTTATGATGAAATAATACTTCTCATGTATTTTTTAATATCACCCCTTTAAATATTTATCTTTCAAAATTTATGATAGCTTATATAACATATTAATGACTAAAACAATGAATGTCAATGAGTTTATTAATTATTCACCGACTATATGTTATGTTATATAACATGTTATTGAACTCGAGAAAATAAGGTAATTTTTAACCCACAATTTTATATCCAAATTATAGAAATCGATATCTTTTCGAAATGAAATAGTGTAAATGCCCATCATCCTTCCAGAGTTGAAAATGCTAACGCCTTTTTTCTGCCGAATGCCAGGAAAGTCTGCCCGAGTAGAAAGCGTGGCTACGCCGCTTAGGAAAACGCTTTCTTCTTCTCATTATAACATAATTTGATTTCTCTTCAATCCTTTATATTTTCACGAAAAACTATTCAGATTTTATGATTCGATGTAATATGATGGTGACAGACTATATCCTTTTTGAAAGGAGGAGATCAGCGTTATTTTATAGAGGGAATTGCCATTACGGGATGAAAAACCAATCATTTGAGGTGTTAATACATGAGTAAACCGAATGTTTTATTTATTATGACCGATCAACAACGTTGGGACAGCCTTGGATGTTACGGCAATTCCGTAATCGAGACTGCAAATCTGGATTGGCTTGCTTCTGAAGGAGTTGTGTTCGAGAACGCTTATTCCTCTTGCCCTTCTTGTGTGCCTGCGAGAGCTTCGATCATGACCGGTATGCATCCGTGGAACACGGGAATTCTCGGCATGGGCAATGGGCAAGGTCCCATGGGCGGAGGCTTTCAACATACATTGCCTGGTGAATTAAGCAAAGCCGCTTATCATACTCAGGGAGTCGGGAAGATGCATTTCCATCCTCAGCGACTATTAAACGGTTTTCATAGTACTTTTCTCGATGAATCGGGAAGAGAGGAATCGCCTGGATTTATATCAGATTACAGGCAGTGGTTCAATCGAAATAAAACAGGTGATTTTGACATCGTCGATCACGGAATCGATTGGAACTCCTGGATGGCACGCCCATACCATGCGCCTGAATTTTTACATCCGACCAATTGGACCGTAAATCAATCCATTGAAGCTTTGAAAAGACGCGATCCAAGCAAACCATTCTTTCTAATGACATCGTTTGCCCGGCCTCATTCCCCTTACGATGCATTACCCTATTATTTTGATTTATATCAGAAAAAACAAGTACCTGAACCCTATGTTGGCGATTGGGCAAGCATCCACGATGTCGAAGAAGATGCCGCCAAACCGGATGCTTGGAGAGGAGTAAGAAGCAAAGGAGAAATTCGACGCGCAAGAGCCGGGTATTACGGTTCCATTCATCATATAGATCACCAGATCGGTAGACTTCTGTTATATCTGCAAAAAATCCAACAGTTGGAAAATACTTTAATTATTTTCACATCCGATCATGGCGACATGTTAGGGGATCATAACTTGTGGAGGAAAACGTACGCTTATGAAGGTTCCGCCCACATTCCGATGATTGTGCGATTGCCCGAGTCATTAGGAAAACCGTCGTACAAAAGAATTGATGCTCCTGTTCTGCTGCAAGATATTATGCCAACCATATTGGAAGCCACGGGAACAGAAATCCCCGAAACTGTAGACGGAATAAGTATGCTCGGATTAATACGGGGAGAACAGACCGAGCGGAGTTATATTCACGGCGAACATTGCACCTGCTATTCGGAGGAACAAGAAATGCAATACTTGACGGATGGGAGAATGAAATATATTTGGTTACCACGAGTAGGAATAGAGCAATTATTTGATCTAACCGAAGGTAGAGATGAGACTATAAATTTGGCGAAAAAAAAAGAATATTCGCACGAACTTCAAAAATGGAGAGCCCGTTTGGTAGCGGAACTATCGCCCCGCAACGCCGGCTTAACAGACGGTGACCAATTGGTTAATCAATCCGGCAAGCCTTACCTGACTTCACCAAAATACAAGGAAAGACTGGATGCGTGGGAGAGAGAATTTAAAAAATGATAAAATCCGGCTCTGGTACAAAAATCTCTTCCATATTAACAAATCTATCTTAAAAATCGATAAACAATGATTCGACAAATGAACATCTGAAATTAGATACTTAAGTGAACGACCAGTACCCGGCGGGAACTGGTCGTTCAAGATGGTTATGGGCGGATGAATTCAACCTTTGACCGTGCCTGGGGAAAGCACGTACAAGAAAGTGATCGCCTTGTACAAGAAGGTCAGCCTGCTCATTATCGACGAATGGCTGCTTGTTTCGCTTACGGCAAGCGAATCCCGAGACTCCTATAAAAATCAATACTAAAATTGGATTACATGTACCCAGAGGGATAACTGTTAACTTTTTGACGGAATATTAACACCAATTTACACAACTTTTCCCCAAATTAATTCTTATTGCTCAGTGCTGATAAAAGCAACGCAAGTGCAAAAGCCCCCACCAATTTAAATCCCCATTAGTTCCTCAAGAGTATTTCCTTTAACACGGAAGCAACCATGTTATGATCTTCCTCACCAGGCAGTCCCGATACCGTGATGGTTCCTACAATACCTTCATTTTCCAAATGTAACGGAAAGGCGCCGCCTTCAGCCTTGTAATCATTCGGGTCGAGGCCGGAGTCTTCTACCGTTGAACCTGTCGAATTCAGAAATACGTGCATATAGTAGGAACTATGGCCGAAGTGATGGACGACGTTATTTTTCCATGACACCCATTCATCGTTATGAGAAGATCTGCCGTCCATTCTGCTGTAAAATAACAACTCGCCGTTTCTTCGAATGTCGACAACGATTGATTTATGCTCTCGGATCGCTTTTTCTATAATTCTGCTCCCAACCTTGTAGGCTGTTTCATTCGTGAAAACGGAAAAACGGAGGTCAGCTTCTTCCTGTAACAATGTCTGTAATAAAGCGTTGTATTGTTCCAAAGGGAACACTTCCTTTTCCAGTAAATTAGTGACGGTGTTGAAGGGTCTGTTTAATAATGCTTTTCAAAATCCACCAGATTGCAGGACGGTCGACCGTTATGAAGATATGCCTTCAAGTTTGTCAGGAAAATCTCCATCGCTCTGTCATCATAATAAACGGTCGAGCCTGAATTATGCGGGGTGATGATGACATTGTCGAGCTGCCACAACGGACTCGTCTCAGGCAAAGGTTCTTGCTCGAATACATCCAACCCCGCACCGGAGATTTGGCCCTCGCGCAGCGCTTCAAGCAAAGCCTCCGTATTCGCCGTTCCGCCCCTTCCAATATTGATAAAATGTGCCGACGGCTTCATAAGGGCAAATTCTCTTCTTCCAAATAAATGACGCGTCTCCGGAGTCAAAGGAAGCGTAGCAATCACGAAATCGCTTAGACGCAGCACCTCATCGAGTCCGGAATGATCGAACATTCTGTCCACATAGGGCGATGGCTCTCCGGATCTTCTCACCCCGAGCACCTCCATGCCGAAAGCCTTGCCTAGCCTGGCTGTTTCCTCACCGATCGCCCCGACTCCGATTACGCCCATCGTCTGGCCGTGTATTTCATGCAGCTCGCCCGTCGATTTCCATATACTTTGGACCTGATGGCGGATCGAAAGGTGAAGCTTTCTTGAAAAGGCTAGCATCATCGCCAAGATCGTTTCGGAAATCGGAAAAGCATGCACTCCACTGGCATTTGTCAAAATGATCCTAAGTGCTGCCATTTTAGCAAGCGGCATTTGGTCCACTCCCGCCCCCCAATTTTGCACCCATTTTAATTTTGTGTTCGGATGCAAACATTGCTCGGCAGCCGTTTCGTTCCATCCAACCAGAATCTCGGCATCTTCCAAATGGACGGACCATTGCTCTTTTTCGCCATGAATCATTTCCCACCCGGCTGGAATGACCGTGGAAATCCGTTCGAGTTGCTTCGGAGACATCGGACGAAGATATACGATCTTAGGCACTATTGCCCTCCTCACTTTCATTATCTAGCCTCTTAGGCCTAAGCAAGACATAATAAACCAGCGTACAGGTCACCCTCATAATTGCAATTGGTTTTGACTGACACCATAAGAGGAATCGAAGCAGTGCACATGATAAGAAAAGGACAGGTGGAGTCATCAAGACGTCCCCCTATCCGCTTACCTTCAGACCGGATTTTCCAAGCTTTACATGTTCTATACCTTAACCATACGTAAGCTTGCATAGCATTGCCAACTTCAAGTCGGACTTTTAAAATAATCCGCTTTTTTCATAAAAATCTGTTCGACGCGTTCGACAATTTTTCCATCCAGCTCGGATTTTTGTTTCACTTCGTTCCATTCCTCGTCTTGCGAAAAAGCTTCCCACTGTCTTGTCCGCTCTTCCATGCTTTCGTAATTCATCGTGTAATACAGCTTAGGATGTTCCTCCAAATCCTCCCAGAAATCACAGACCTGCATGCCAAGTCTGGCGAAAATACCAAGCGTATGATCGGAAAAGCGCTTTCGAATCGCATCTATTCTTCCTGGAAGAATCGTATAAATTCTCAATTCGTAAATCATGCATCATTCACGTCCCATCATCGAAGTTTTTCAATTCCAATCAACTCCACTTAAATTATAAATGGTCATGTCTGACATGAGAAGGAGTGAATAAATTTACACTAAGTTACTTGAAGTTAAGTGCTGTATGTGAGGGCATAGTCCCGCCGCACAGCATCACGATTATTCAACCTCCAGGTAAAGACATTTTCTTTAAAAGCTTATAGGTTATATAAAAAGTTTTCAGCTCATGAAGTGTACGATAACATTGCCCAAATAAAGCCCGAATGCTCCGATTAGCATAATAACAAGATGATAAGCCCAGAAAATCAGCAATATATTGGACTCGCCTGATATGAAACGAGTTGGAAATCACCGTACAGGTTTTCAAATTGAATTGCTTCATTATGGTTTGGCAATTGCTAATGTTTTGAATGGTATCAAGAGCATTCTGTTCAAGAACGATTCGCTCCTCATTGACGGCGTGTCGTATCAAGTAATCACGCATAATTACAGCCTCAGATTGGGTAGACTTTACTGCGCCTCCGGTCAAAATGACCTTTTTGTAGTCAACTGAGCTTAAAAGATCAATCGCCGTTGTTAATCGTTCCTGAAGTAATGGATGTATATTATCGCCGTCACACTGAAAACCCAAAATGATTAAGGCATCTGTTCCTTTTTTTTGAATAGGGGCTGTATGGAGCCATACGAAAAACAGAAGCAGGACGATAATCAAGCTTACAATCATGTATAGCAGCAGCATTAACATTGAACATTCACCTAGTGTTAAAAAAATTAGCCCTTCACGCACATCATGCTAAGACCTTCACAGGTTGGCCGAGACGGGCCGATTCACTGGCCGCCAACGCCACCATAGTGGAATGCATACCGTCCTCCCCGGTAATGGGTACCTGCTTTCCTTCCAGTAAAGCGTGAACGAATCCTTCGATCATGTAAACGTACATATCATCACCCCAATAATTCCATTGGGCTTTGGTGAGGTCATCGCTGTACAGCTCATTGGTTTGGGCGAATGCATCAAGCGACATCATCCCTTTGGAACCGATCAGATTCAGCTTCAAATCGCTTGAGGCCGGGTACGACTTCGGGCGGGACCAGCTGGGATCGATGACGGCAAATGCACCGTTATCGAATTTAACGTGAACGATTCCCGCATCTTCCACCTCGATGTCATGGAACAACGTACCAGCCTCCGCATACACCTCTTCGGCACGCCAGCCCGTAAACCACAAGATCAAATCCATCACATGAACGATATGATCCATGAAAGCCCCGCCGCCGGACAACGACCTATCCGTATACCATGACCTGGGCGCCGTCCCTTTGTTGCTACCTTTAATTATTGCAATTTCTCCGAGCTCTCCACGTTCTAGCGCCGCTTTCGCCTTCGCGACAGCGGGAAGGTACCTGCAAGGGAAAGCGGTCATCAATTGTACTCCGTTATCCCGGCAAGCGCCGATCATCGACTCCATATCTTCCCGAGTCGTTCCTAATGGCTTATTGCATAAAATATGCTTGCCGGCTCTCGCCGAATCTATGGTCATTTGCGCATGGCGCGTATTTTCGGAACAAATGACAACGGCATCCGCATCGGAGGCCAGCAATTCACGGTAGTCGGAATAATACCGCAGCCGATAGTCGTTAACCGGCGATTCCACGCGGGACCAATCTTGATCCGCAATTCCGACGATTTCGACTTCTTCTATCCGTGACAAGCATTGCAAAAATTTGTTGGCATGACCATGGGCGAAGCTGATCATTCCAACTTTCAGTTTACGCATAGTTGTTCCTCCCAGATCAAAACGCTGAATATTTATTAAGGTTAAGATTCAGATAAGCTCACAGGCTGCCCCGTACGAATCGATTCGATGGCAGCGGCGGCGATTTCGACCGCTTTTAAACCGTCATAAGCACTTACAACTGGATCATTCCCCGTACGAATGCATTCCAGAAAATGGTTGAGCTCAGTCCAGTAGTTGGAATGGACAATGGGACTCTGTTCATTGACCACGGGTGATCCGTGCGGACCTTCCCTTAGAACGGCTCTCAAGGTGATTCCGTCCCGGTTGCTATGCCGGATAGCGCCCTTTTTCCCGAATAGCTCGACTTCGGAAGTAAACGTGTCCGGTGACCCGAGGCACCCTTCCAGGTTCGCGATGGCGCCGCTTCGAAAACGGAGCGTCACAGAAGCATAGTCCAACGACTCCGTCCGATGATTCAACGCATAAACGCTGCTGATCTCTCCAAGCGTCCACCGCATGAAATCGATGTCGTGAATGATGACATCCATAATAACCCCGCCACTCAGCCGGGGGTCCAAGAACCATTCCCTTCCCACTCCCGGATTGCCTGCCATCCGCTTCGCGTGGGCGATACCGACATCTCCAATGACTCCCTCGGAAATTTTACGTTTTATGTCGGCGTAGGCCGGAAAAAACCGGACGACATGCGCGACATACAGTTGTACGCCGTTTTCGTTGCAGCTCAGGATCATTTCTTCCGCATCTTTCGGCGATAACGCCAGCGGTTTTTCACATACGATATGCTTACCTGCTTTCGCCGCCTTCACCACAAGTTCTTTATGCAAATGACTCGGTACGGTTACGCATACCACTTGGATATTCTTATCCGCCAGCAAGTCGTCTACCGATGAATAAGCCGATATTCCGTATTCCTCGGCAATTCGTTCCGCATGTTCTAGGCGGAGGTCACTAATGGCCGCCAATTCCACCCCCGGCATCCGACTCAACGCTTGTATATAAGTTACTCCCATTTTTCCGCAACCAATGACTGCAACTTTCATCTATTCCTTACCTCCGGAAAAATCAAATGTCGGCGTTCTACTGTCTGAAACATATGATTGATAGCCAAACTTGCAGCACTTTTCGCACGGTCGGGCGCATGCATAATACTAACGATCTGGACTCCCTCGCAAAATTTCGGTACGACTCGCCTTAACTCTTGCTCGATAAGCGGAACCATATAAAAGCCTAACGTCTGCATGAGCTTTCCTGTCAAAAGCAAATGATCGGGATTAAAAAAAGTGACGATGTTGGCCAAACCGCCTCCGATCGTTTCGGCCATTTCATTTAAATAAGAAACGATAGCCGCATCTCCGTCTCTTAAAAGCCGCTCGATTTCGACTAACGGGATGCCGAGCGTTTTCTCCATCCCGCCGATGGATGCCTTTGTAGTGAGACATCCCATGCCGCCACAATGGCAGCGTACCGCTTTATCTCCAAAAAACGCTTTCGTATGACCGAATTCTCCGGCGACTCGGTGAGATCCGGTACTAATTTCTTTGCGGACAACGATAGCGCCTCCGATTCCATAGTCGAAGTAAATTGTAATGTTGTTCTCGGAAGCAGCCAGCAGTCCGTACGCATTCTCGTATTCCGCGATTACGTTGACGTCATTCTCAATCGCTGCCGGCAAGCCGAACCGCTCCTCCAACGCGTCTGCAAGCTTTAACTGATTCCAATGCAGTCCCGGCGCCGAGTGAACGAGTCCTTTCGAAGAATCGATCAAACCTGGCACGCTAATCCCGATTCCTTTGGTCCTGCTTCGCAATAAGGGATCGTTCAGCAGCTCTTCAATGCCCTCGACCAAAACTTGCAAGGTGTGATTCCCGTCGGTGTAAAATTCGATGTCCTGTTCATATTGCCTAACCAATTCCTGGTTGAAATCGACGCAAACTACGCGAATTCGTTTTACGGTTAGTTCCACTCCTACCGCGTACATCCCTGATCGGTTAATTCTGAGCGGGATCGGCTTTCTCCCGCCGGTCGAAGCTGCAGGGTTACCTTCGAGCACGATTTGATCCTTCAGCAAACGGGATACGATATTCGTAATCGTCTGCTGCGTCAATCCGGTTTTCTCGGCTATCTCCACCCGGTAAATTGGCTCCTCATGGAAGATGAGATTTAATACCCGTTGTTCGTTTATATTTTTCATCAATTTCGGACTGGACAATTTGTACATGCATGCAAACCTCCTAATAAAGAGCCGACTTTCCCCGTTACTGGTAACGTTGGTCAACCCTTCATCCCCGAACTGATCATCCCGTCCAAAATATATCGCTGGTTGAACACGTATACGACGATTATCGGCAGCAAGGCAATGACCGATGCAGTCATCAATAACGTCCAGTCTGTGGAATAAACCGAATGGAATTCCATCAATCCTTGCGATACCGTACGAAGAGCGGGGGAATGCGTGTACAGAACGGGACGGAGGAGATCATTCCAGTTGTTCATAAAAGCGATGACAAATAACGTCGCGAGCGGCGGACCCGATAATGGCAAAAAAATGTCTCTGTATACCCGAAAAGAGGAGCACCCGTCAATAATAGCTGCTTCTTCCAAGCCCGCGGGCACGGTCGAATAAAACTCCTTCAGCAAAAACGTCCCGAACGTTCCTACAAGCAGCGATGGAATGATGAGAGGAGCAAACGTATTGAGCCATCCGAGCTTGGAGAACATCAAAAATTCAGGAATGATCGTCACTTCTCCCGGGATCATCATTGTTCCGATCAAAATCGAGAAGATTATATGTTTTCCGGCGAACTGCATACGCGCGAAAGCAAATCCGGCCAAGGAGCAGGTCAACAATTGACCGAACGAAGCTGTCAAGGAGATGAACGTACTATTCCATAAATATAACATGAAATGGTGCTCGAACAGAACTTTGGCGTAGTTGTCCCACATGCCCGGCTTGAACATAAGGTCGGGAACTAGCTGCGGCGGGAATTCGAAAACGGCTCCTTTGGACTTAAACGTGGTGATAACCATCCAAAGGAACGGGAAAATCGTGGTTATACCGTATATGGTCAAAAACAAGTAGATGAAGAGCGGCTTGAGGCCTTTTCGCAGACTCATCAATAATTCACCCATTTCCGCTTCAGCCAGAAATTCAGTCCTGTCAATAGCACTGTTATCAGGAAGAGCACATACGACAATCCTGAAGCATATCCCATCCTATAATGGACAAATGCGTTTTGAAAAATATAATAGGACAGCGTAGTCGAAGAATTATAAGGGCCGCCTTCTGTCAACGTGTACGTGATGCCGAAGGTGTTCAACGACTCTACGACGGTAATGACAAGGACGAAAAATAACGTTGGGGTAAGCAGCGGGAGCGTTACCCGGAAGAATGACAAGACCGGACCCGCGCCGTCCATTTTTGCGGCTTCGCGCAATTCGTGCGGAATGGCTTGCAAGCCTGCTATAAAAATGATCGTCTGATAGCCAACCGATTTCCATACGTAAACAAACGCAAGCGAGTATAATGCATAATTTTTATCTCCCAGCCAGGAAATGCTGTCAACGGATGGTTCCAGCAGCTTCAGGAGTGCGTTCAGCAGCCCGCCTTGCGGGCTAAGCATCCAGTTCCAGATCAATCCAACGGCGGCTACCGAGGTGATAACAGGCAAAAAAAAGACGGCCCGGAAAAACCGGATGCCCCTCATCTTTTCGTTCAATAAGACAGCGAAAAACAATCCGATCACGCAAACTCCGGCAGTAAAGATTACAGCGAATTGTGCAGTACGTTTCATGATCTCCCAGAATTCCGCTGATGCCAGTATTTGCTTGTAGTTATCGAGTCCGATCCATTTCGGCGGCGAATAAACGTTCCAATCGGTAAAACTGGCCAGAAATGACATCACGATCGGGATCAGCCTGAAGACCAAAAGCCCTACCAGCATGGGTAGCAGGAAAAGATACGCGGATTTTTTGTATAAATGCATGATCTGCTCCTTTGTCTTGCTAATGAAGCGGAAGGGGATGATCGATCCCCCTCCGCATCCCGCTTATTTTCGGCTCAAAATATCGTTTGCGTATTTGGTCATGCTTTGAAGGGCGGCGTCGAACGGTTTCACACCATCAAATACCTGATCGAGTTCCCCGTTCATGCCCGATCCGACCGCCGCCGCGTAGCCGCGCCATTCCGACCATGATTTCGTATAGGAATTCGGCCCGATCGATTCGCCTTGCTTTAGAATCAAGCCTTTGTTATCAGGAAGTTTGCCTTTTTCCAGCCACGCATCCGACATAGCGGTCGGTTTGTAGGCCGGCACCTTACCGCCGGGGAATTGCTCCACGGGACGGGAGGGCCCGCTCATGAATTGTATGAATTTCCATGCCGCTTCGACGTTTTTGGAACTTTTGGCGATCGCCATGTTATCCGGCCATCCGTAGGTCACTTCTTTAGTCGAATGCGGCCCGTGCGGAATGGTAGTCATGCCCCATTTGAATTTGTCGCCGACATCTTTGCGAAAGCCGTCGATTGCGAACGAACCTTCCACCAACATTGCGGCTTTGCCGGTTTGGAACATGGTTCCCTTCTGATCTCCCACCGACTTGGGCGACGGGGATACTTTATACTTCAACGTCAAATCTGTTAGAAACTGTAGCGCTTCTTTGGCGTTATCGTTTACCTCGAATTTTGTTTTGTCCGCGTTCAGAATGTCACCGTTGTTTTGATAAATCCAGGGCTCTATTTGAGCATAGCGGCCGTAAGTAAAGAAGCCCCATTGATCTGGCTTGCCGTCGCCATTCGTATCGACGGTCAGCTTTTTCGCCGCATTCAAGAAATCGTCCCAAGTCCATTTTTCAGTCGGGTAAGACACTCCAGCTTTATCGAACAGGTCCTTATTGTAATACAGTACAGTCGTAACATAGTTGATCGGGAACGCGTACATATCCCCCTTCTGCTTGTCCGGATAACGAACAGCCGTATATAGGCTGGTGTAATAATCGTTTGATTTGATGTCTCGGTCGACGAGTTTTTGCATATCGTACAGCAATCCTTTACCCGCCCATTCGTCCACATAACCCGAGCTCATATCCATCACGTCGGGCGTGCTTCCGGAAGCAGCCAACGCACTGATCTTCGTCCAATAAGTAGCGGGTTCGTACGCTTGCATATCAATCTCAATATTCGGGTTCTGTTTCGTGAATTGCGCGATCAGATCCCGGTTCAACTTCTCATTGGCTGGATCCCAGCTGAAATAAGTCAACTTTACTTTCTCATTGTTTGCAGTTTGAACACCGGTCGGTTGATTCGCGGTGGAGGTT
Organism: Paenibacillus gyeongsangnamensis; assembly: GCF_027533625.1. GTDB lineage: Bacteria > Bacillota > Bacilli > Paenibacillales > NBRC-103111 > Paenibacillus_G > Paenibacillus_G gyeongsangnamensis. The sequence goes on from NZ_JAQAGZ010000021.1 coordinate 50,649, forward strand.
CCGTTTGTTTGGCTGGTGCCACAACCGGCCAATAAACCAGTAATCCCTATCAGAGCCGCAAGAGCCGTAATCGATTTCTGTTTTAGCATAACGATTTCTCTCCCTAATGTTAGTTTTTAAGTCTCTAATCCTGATCTTTCTCAATAAGAGACGCCAGTTCGTATCTCCAATCGCAAGTTCTTCTCGACCGACCCCAGACCTCCCTAATTTTTTAAACATAATCAAATTATTTTAGTAAGCATCCTCATTTTATAGGCGCAGCGTAAAACAGATATAAACTGCACGTTAAGAATTAATGAATTTGATTATTCACGGCGGTTGAACCGATAACAGAACTCATCCGGGTTCTTATCAATCGTAATTACGCGTGGGGATTGTATCCATTTTCCTTTGACTTTAATCTAAGTCTCGTCAACACGATAAGAATCATTTGTCGATTTCAAATAGGGTCGAATTCGCTTGTCTATTTCAGGACTAAACTGATGAACTGGGCGCATGATCGTCGTATGTGCAATATTCAATCCTCGTTCTTTCATCATTTCCGTTAAAGTCAGGGAGACAGCAACATAAAAAAGCGCTGACCTCTCGCATTCAGCGCTTTTTTATGTTGTGATACGAGGAGAGTCGAATTCCGCTTTTCAGCCGCGGACTGGAGGAATCCCCTGCACGTTCAGCCGGATCCGGTAAAATGAAGTGGAGGCGGTGATATACAGATCCCGGCCATCCCCTCCCCACGCCAAATTGGCGGTGACTTCAGGCATTCGGATGACGCCAAGCTTCTCTCCCGACGGAGATACGATCCATATTCCGCCTCGCCCCGTAACGTATACGCGGCCTTCACGATCCACCTTCATGCCGTCCGCTACTCCATTGCCTATAGTAGGATCCAGTTTCGTGAAGACACGACCGTTGATCAGGCTTCCCGTTGAAGTGACGTCGAACGCCCTAACGTGATCCCGCCCGGAGTCATCGACGTAAAGCGTTTGTTCATCCGGAGAAAAAGCGAGCCCGTTCGGTTTATCGAAATCGTCGACCAGCAGCCGCAGTTCCTCCGTTGCCGGATCGTACCGGTAGACGCCTTGAAACGGCAGCTCCTTTCCCTCGATGTGCCCTTTCAGGCCATAAGGCGGATCCGTAAAGTAAATGGAACCGTCCGACTTGACGACAATATCGTTCGGGCTGTTTAATCGTTTACCTTGGTAATGCGTCGCCACATCGGTAATGGTCCCGTCGGCTTCCGTTCTGGTTACTTTTCGGCTTCCATGATGACACGCCAAGAGACGCCTTTGCCCGTCGAGGGTGAGTCCATTCGAATGATCACTGGGGGTCCGGTAAACGGAATACCCTTCCGTTGGCGTCCACCGATATATCGTACTCGCCGGGATATCGCTAAAATAAAGACATTGCTGTACGCTATCCCAAACCGGACCTTCAACGAACCGGAAATCGGTTTCGAGCCGCTCCAGAACGGCGCCTTCCGGAATAACCATATGAATTTCGTCGGAAAATGTTAAAATATCCATCAGTACCTCCTGATATTTTGCTTGGTTAATCGAAGACCATCGCCACCGCTCTGACCGGCGCTCCACCAAAACCTTTTAATTTTAACGGAAACGCGCACAAAAACCATCTTTCTTCCGTAAGCAGCTCTTCCGTCAAATACAATTCCTCTAAAGGCCAAATTTCATTTGACAGCAAAATTTCATGCGGAGGCACCGCTTTTTCCATACCCCATCCGCCGATGCTTAATCCGTCGAGCCCGACGCCTTTGACTTTATGGTCTACAAGCCACTCAGCCCCTTCACCGGACAAGTAGGGCCACTGGTGATAATACTCCTTCGTATACCCCCGTTTTTTCCCCCATCCGGTACAAAGGAGGACAATATCTCCTGGGCGCACGATGTCTTTATAAGGCTCCAGATGTTCCACGCCTATCGGAGTGTCGGCTGCGATCCCGAATAAATCGACGGGTACCGCCTCACCTTGAAACCGGTCAATCGGGATTTGTTCGATCGTCTTCCCCTCCGGATAGAAATGAAAGGGCGCATCCAGGTGGGTAGCCGTATGCACATTCATCTGAATCCGTTCCGCGGTATATCCGTCATTCGGATAAATCGCCTCATAACGCACATCGACCATTTCGTAAGTCGGCCACCCCGGACAATTATGATAAACGGGTTGGGACAAATCGATGATTTTCCGAATAGACGGCACGGTTCTACCTCATTTCGTTTTCATTGTATGAACTTCAGGCCTTGGTTCAACGCTTTAGGCCAAGCGTTCGATCCAGCTGTTCAGTTTCTGCTCTTCTTCCTGATCGAGCGGGCCGGATTGCACTGCTTCAACGTTCGCCTTCACCCAATCGCTTTTGCGCATGGAAACGATTACAAAGTCAACAAGCTCATGGCCCGTAACCCATCTTAGCAAAATTTCGGCAGCCTTTGCCTTATCCTCCCCGATTTCGTCCAGCTTCCAACCGCGGATAAAAGGAGACAATGCCACCACCTCCAGCCCCATTTCCTTTGCCTTTCGGAATGTTTCCAGTGCGCCCTGATTAAACGCATTATATGGCGCCAGCACATAGGAAACCGGATGGTTATCCGGCAGCTGCTGCAGGTGTTCCAATTTCAGCATGCCGATCGCCGCTTTGTTTACCTTGCCTTCTGCGATCCACTGTTTGGCGAGCTCCAGCTCCCGCCGCTGCTTTTCGGTATCGTCTTGGGCATGAATAACCAAAATATCGATATAGTCTGTCCGTAATTCTTCTAACATTATGTCAATATGATGGGGTTCATAAGGGGTGGGCTTCACCAAATCATTTTCTTTGCCGGGCTGCTTGAAGAAATTCCAGGCCATGATTTGAACCTCTTCACGTCGCTGAAGTTCTGTTAACACCTTGCCCAAAGCCACCCGCTCTTGATAATAGGTCGTATCGATGAGCCGAATCCCTTGATCCAAGCAGGCGGAAACGATGGCGCATTGTTCCTCAAACGAAGCTTCCGGGTCATTTCCCAACTGCTCGATAAAAGTGTGCCCTCCCAAACCAAGCTTTGATTGTTGACGCATGCAATAATCCCTCCATTCCTTTCGAAGATGACAACAGCCTTCCGATGTGTCTAAAGCCTTTCAGCCCACTCTTCCTTGTTGCTCCAATCCTTAGCCTTCCACCGAAGAACATCCGGATTGGCCATATGTATAATCTCTTTAAAAAACTCCAGCTTCTCAAGGTCGGTCATGGGCTTAAAACTTTTCGCAACCCTTAAGTTATTCTCCAACTGCTCCATCGATTCCATCCCAATAATAGCTGTGGAAATAGGCAACGACCATGTATATCTTAGAGCCTTTTCATACCACTGCGCCAATCTCCCCAACCCAATGACTTTCATTCCAATGATGGCCAGTCCCTTTTCGTTGGCCTTTGGTAAAAATTCATGAGCAAAGCTGTATATAAAATGATCGGCAGCAGATAAGGCGACTAAGGCGCTGTCAAAAGGGAACCGGTCAATCGCTTCAAGCTGAACATTAGGATTTGTATGGCCGCTCAGACTTATATGCTTGATTATTCCCTGCTCTTTGGCCTCAATGAGTGCCCGCAGCGCTCCGTTCTTGGCAAAACATAAATCGAGCTGCTCCATCGTTCTTACATCATGAAGGCGCCACTCTTCTACATGATCGGTTTGCAATCGCTTTAAACTAGCTTCCAGTGAACGCCATGAACCGTCTCTTGTTCTGTCGATGGTTTTGGTCACGACCCAGACCTTTGATCTGCGGTCTCCGAAGGCTTTACCTAACCGTTCCTCAGATTGACCATTAGAATAAATCGGGGCAGTATCGAAATAAGTGATACCTTCATCAATCGCCCGATTTACAATTTGAATGGCTTCCTCTTCCGTGCAGTTATGATCATCAACGATACGCTGTGCGCCAAAGCTGAGAATAGGGAACTCCTGTCCTGTTCGGCCAAATTTTCGTTTTTCCAAAATGGTCGCCTCCTTCATAATTCGATCAAGCAGTTCTCCGTTTCCATTATACCCCAAATTTAATATGAATTCATTTTTTTAGAGCAGTTGGCGAACGATTGCCCCAAATATGTCAAAAAAAAGGCCACCGATCGCTCGGTGACCTTCTTCCTCTATCATATTACCTTCACATCTTCACTTTTTCACGCGCAATTCAATGTGCTTCAAAACGGAGGTGAATAGATAAAGTCTTTACTTACTTCATCGAGCAATTTCAGAACGTCCTCGGTAAGATCGAGGTTAACCGCCTTCAGATTCTCATCGATTTGCGATTCACGGGTCGCTCCGGCGATGACGGTGCTTACCGCAGGTTGGTGCATCAACCAAGCCAGCGAGAGGGCCGTAGCAGATGTACCGATCTCCGCAGCAATTTTTGCCACCTGTTCACCCAACTCCACTCGGGCGGAGCTCACACGTTGCGCAAAGTTTGGGTTCTTGTCCAACTGCGATCCGCTTGGTATAGAACCTCCCGAATATTTGCCTGTAAGAATTCCTCCTGCCAGAGGAAAATAAGGAATGATTCCGATCCCCTGATCTACACAGAATGGAATCAGTTCCCTTTCCACACCACGATCAGCCAGTGAATAGCCGGGTTGAACCGAAACATACTTGATCAGATGTTGACTTTGGCTAATGGCCAGGGATTTCATCATCTGCCACGCTGCATAATTCGAGGCCCCCACGTATCTCACTTTTCCGGATGTCACTAGATCATCCAAAGCACGGAGAGTCTCGTCAAGCGAAGTCTTCGGATCAAAAACATGGATCTGATACAGGTCTATGTAATCCGTTCGTAACCGACGCAAACTCCCTTCGAGTTCCTTTAGAATATGCTGACGTGAGGAACCTCTGGTGTTCGGACCTTCTCCTAGCTTTATGCCTACTTTTGTCGCAAGGAGCACCTCATGACGCCGTCCTTCAAACGCTTCTCCGATTATCTCTTCCGACTTCGTGCCTGTATAAATATTGGCGGTATCAATGAACGTGATTCCATTGTCAACAGCGTGATGCAGTACTCGAATCGATGTATTTTTGTCTGCGCGTCCACCGAATGCATTCGTACCCAAACCTAGCGCCGAAACTTCCAATCCGCTTGTCCCCAAATTCCGATATCGCATGCCAAATCCCTCCAGTACTTTAATTTTACAACTATTATAGCATGGAAATATTATTGAAGCAGTCGAATCATAATCAAGAGATTGCTCAATGAAACACTCAGCAACTGTTTATCGCTTCCGAGGATCATAATGACTCGGTTCAAGCCGCCGCTCTGCTAAAGAACATCATCGTAGGTCTGTTGAAGAATATGCAGGTAATCCTTAGCGCCAATCGAACGGATATTGCTGGGCGTTGAATTGTTTTGGACAGCTAACTCGACGATTCGAGGAAAATCCTCTATCCGTACTCCTGGCAGGTCTTTCAGCTTCGGAATTTCGAGCTTTGTCGTAAACTCCCGAATTCCGGCGATCATATTATCAATCGCAATCTCATCTTTATCCGACTCTGTAGCAAAATTCATTATTCGCGCCAGAGCGGCATGGATCGCCTTCTCTTCTTGCGTGTTAAATCGCAACACATAGGGCAAAAATACCGCATTCGCAACCCCATGAGGTGTATCGTACAGCCCGCCAAGCGCCTCAGCTAAGCAATGGACAGCCGCAACATCGCTTGAGCCAAAACACAATCCCGCCAACAGACTGCCTTCCATCATGTTATAACGAGCCTGTTCATGTTCCGGATCCCTAAATGCGGTCGGCAAAGCAGAAACAATCGACTGTATTGCCCTTGCACCAAGCGCTTGCGAGATTGGATTGGTGACTTTGCACGTATAGCCTTCAATCGCATGAACCAATGCATCAACACCTGTTGCCGCTGTAACGGACTTCGGCACTGTGAACGTCAATTTCGGATCAAGAAGAGCAAGCAACGGCCGTAAAGAGGCATGCTTAAGCGTGAGTTTCCGATGAGTGAAAGATTCTGTAATAACTGCGGAACGCGTCACTTCTGATCCGGTTCCTGCCGTGGTCGGAATACAAATAATGGGGGAGATGTTGGTGTATGCCCTTCTTCCTTCACAATAATCAATCGGCGCACCTCCATTAGGACCAAGCAGTGCGATCGCTTTCCCCACATCCATCGCGCTTCCGCCGCCAACGGCAACCACAGCATCCATGCCCTGCTCAGTAAAAAGCTTGGCCCCGGCAATACACTCGGTATCCCTTGGATTTTGCGAGAGTGAATCAAACAGAACAACCCGGTAACCTGACGTCTCCAACGCAGTTTGAATCGGTGTTGCTAATCCTGCCTTCACGACGCCTGGATCACTGACTAGCAGAATGGATGAACCGATGTGTAAGGATTTCAACAGTTCTGGCAGTTGTCCGGATTTTCCCATGCCCATCTCGATTCTCGTATTACAGAAGTAACTATAACTTCGCATCTTGGTTTCCCCTATCTACTGATTGTATCATCGAACTCCTCATATTCGATCCTCTCTCCCGGTACAACACCATTCCGATTATAAGTAATGATAGCGCTACAAGAGTGCTGGGTATGAAGAATATGTTCGGCGTTATCCCCTGAATGAACAGAGGTAAGAAATATCCGATTAAAGAAGCCGTCTGCGATATGAACACGTATAAGCTTGCCCCAAAGCCTGTTCGGCTTAAGAACATCCGCTGCACATATCCCATGGCAACTCCGTACAGAATCGAAACAAAGAACGAATATAACGGCTGTACGGCAAAGAAGACAGGAAGCGAGGAACTGCTCGTATATGTCAAATAAGTGGCGAGCGCGAAACAACTGCCAACAAAAATAATCTTCTTACTACCGTACCGTGCCGCCCAATATCCGCCCAGCGTCATGAAAACCAGCTCGAATACCGCCTGTGCGCTCCATATGTAGGACATAATCTCCGGCTTACCGAACAGCTTTAATACGACAAGCTGCAAATATAATCCTCGAATGGCATCGGCACAAGAGAGCATCAGCAGTGCAACCAGCATAACAAGGGAGAACGGTTCTCCTTTCACCGCTTGCTTCGCTCCCGGTCCTCCCGTCGTTTCCTTATATAACAGCAACAGAACCACCAAACACACATAGCCTGCCATATTCCCCCACAGTACGCCTTTAAACGTTGCAATGAGGAAGATGTTCGCTCCAAGCAGCAGCCCCGCAAAAAATCCAACACTATAGGAGGCCCGAAGCCATAGTTGGGCCATCTCCACAATGTCACCGGCGCTACGGGAAAAATGATTTCTAGCCATGCCAAACAGCTGTCCCATGATCAATCCGGACGGTGCGACTGTTATCGTCATTCCAATGAGCGCACTCCGAAAACCAGAAGCATTCATGTAGATGGACAACCCGATAATGCAAAGAAAAGCCGCTAATACCGGGAGCTTCTTCTTGTTTTTCAGACGGTCGCTGATCCAACCGACTGTAATCGTAATGGCTATGTTGCAGAACAGGGATACCGCAAAGACGGTAACGATCTGAACTTTAGAAAGCCCAACGCTCTCGTCGAGATATACCGCGTTCATAGGTGCTAAAATGCCGGTTCCTATACCGTAGAGAAATAACATGGTTAGCAGCGTTCTCGCCCCGGGGATCGAAACAAACTTGCGAACGTCACGAATGATTTGCATGGATACCTCTCGTTATCATATAATATCGAGCTATTATTACAATAACATTAATTTAGTGCACCAGCATCCGTTCATTTTTAAGTGAGATCGATTGTTCGGTCAGGCTTTCCGTATTCACGGCAAGCTAGTGTAAGAAGGCAAGCTGGGCAAAGATTTGACAATCGAACAAGGGAGAAGGCCCGACCGGATTACGAAAGTCCGAAGGTTTCAATCCAAAACCTTCTCGTACATTCTTTGCCTCTTCCATTCCTTCAACTCCAGTGGATATTTGATTGCTCATATTTCCTCCAAAGATTTAGCAGCATAAGCACTATCTATCCAAGTTTTCTTAAGAGCTCCTACGGGCTCAATAGCATGTCAGGATTTTACGATAATCCCACATTGTACAAAGAGATCATATTCGATATAATGGTTTAATTTTCCTTCTATAAGGTTCTTATTTGAATCAATTTCATAATGCTATTTGTTGAAACCCGAAGTTACAGAAAATCAAAAGGCTGTTTTTAAAAAATGTTACGCAACATTCTCCATCATTGAAAGGGCATGTTGTGCATTCTTTGGGAACTGTTGTACTTGAGCGTTCCATATGCTGCGGGAAAAATTGCGAGTTTGGTAGAAACTGTTATAGTCTGCTGAAGCCTTGATTTTAATGGGATTTTATGAATAACAAAAAAGGGATGTCCCTCAACCATTTCATTCATTGGTTTAGGAACATCCCTTTATGCATTAAGTGATTACTTTCGTACTTTCGTTTTTGTCATAGCAGCTTTAATTTCTTCGAAAAATTCACGAACCTGCTCGTAAGGCGGGGCTGAAAGCTTGGAGGGATGATTCGGGTCCGAGCTCGACCAGATCGTCTCTAAAGGAATATAGCCTCTGTAATCGCTGTATCGAATACGGGTAAACAACTCTTGCAAATCCGTCAAGGTCTCCGTATTCAATCCGCCGGGCAATCTCTTGATTTGAAAGTTATACGTGTACGGCAGCACCGCTTCAATGTCATCGTACCAATTATAGCCGTCGCCCGTTGCGGCGCCGAAAATTTTATAGCAGCCGGTATCGTTAACGACGCCAAGGTTGGGGTGATTGGCCCATTCCAGAATGCGGATGACCTGATCCGCCGTCGAGGTGATATCCGCATGATTTTGCATGCCGATCTGGATACCCTTGCTAGCGCCGTAGTCCGCACATTCGATCAGGGCGGGAACGATTCGTTCCTTGGCGATCGTTTCCCAATCGGTGGTTAAAATATCTTTCGGGATCTCGCCGTTGAAAACGCGCATGACAGGCGCACCCATCACCGCAGCGACGTCAATCCAATATTTGACGCGTTGAACGTCAAAAGCTCGTCTTTCGGAATTAGGGTCAGCAAAATCGTTCTTGACTCCCGTACCGCTTATTTCTATTCCCAGCTCCTCGCATAGCTTTTTAATGCTCTCGGCATAGCCGTAAATTTCTTGGTCAGGCTTGGAAGGCATTGCAAAGGTTTCATAGCCCGGAATGAAATAGCTGGTGATATCCACACAGTCACAGCCTATCTCTTTGGCAAATCGAATGAGGGACAAGGTATCCACCGGGGGCGCCGCGCTGTTTCCCTGCAGCCAAGAGAACAAATTATGGCTGAAGCTGTACAGATTTACACCCAGCTTGTAGTCACCGGAATAATATTCCCCTCTGCGGCGATTCTCCAAATAGTGTTTAGTTGGAATTTGCTCGTATACCTTGGCGAGTGATACTTCATTAAGCTCTGCGTTATTCATCTTTTGTGCTCCTCTTCATTATTTTTGATTTCAATCCTTTGCCCCGTTTCATACGACAAGTACGCGGAGTAAATCACTTCCAGCACGTCTCTCGCCAGCTGCCCGTCGGATAGGGGCAGCCGGTCCTCAGCGATACATTCCATGAAGTCCTGCATTTCTTGATTGTATCCCCGAACCCAGTCTTCATCGGAGGAGGCAAAATTCCAGCCTGCCTTCGTTTCGAGTTTTTCAGCAATATACTCCTCAGCGAAGACATCCGGACTCGGCGCATACACCATAACTCCATCATTCGGCGTCATATTGCACTTGATCACTGAATTAGAGGTATAGATGTCCATAACGTTGCGAATGCCGCCAAGTACGGCAAATGAGGCAAAAATGACCGCCTTGGTCCCGTCGGTAAACGTGAGGATCACGCTGGCCCACGTTTCCACATCGACCCAATCCGTCACCATCCAATGCTTCTGTACCGACTCGTACGCGGAGCTTTTCGTCATCGGCGCCATATCGGCAACCACCGACTGAACGCGAATGGGCTTGCCCCATTTCAAGCGGCCCTCAAAGTTTTTCAGATGAATAGCCGCTGCAATCGGATGAGAACCGAGAATCATTAAGGAGCCGCCGCCGGCTGTTTCCCACCGCTTCGAAGCCTTTGCATGCGAGCCGCTATGGCTCTCCTCCGCGCGGATATCGAGTATCGAGCCATTACCGGCATGCAGCAGCCGCTTCGCTTTAGCGACGGATGGAGCGTAAATCCAGTTTTCGGCGTACATGAATTTGACATTGTTGTCTCTCACCGCGTGCAGGATCTCGTCCGCCGAGCGGAGCGCCTGCTCCAAAGCGGTCTTGGCGAAAGAATTACCTGCCGTTATCGACTCCGGCGAGCCAAAATAACCTGTCATCGGCTTTTCGCAAATAATATGTTTTTGGGCACGAGCCGCTTCGACAGCAACCTCGGCATGCATCATATTCGGTATACACAGGTCTACGACGTCGATCTCCTTGTCGGCAAGCATCTCCTTGTAATCGTTATACACGATTGGAATGCCATTCTTTCCGGCGAAGGATTCCGCCCGATCCCGGTTTCCACCCGCAATCGCTCTGATGCATACGTTCAAGCCGATCACTTTGCGGCAGGCCTCCACATGCAATGCTGCAGAAAAACCGCTGCCGATAATACCCACGTTGATGGTTTTCATTGTTAGACGCCCCATTCGTTAATGCTTCGTTGCTACTTAGGATTTCGGCGACATCGGCTGTCTGCCCCACGGAGTCACCGTGATATTGTCGATATGCAAGGGCTCGTTGGTCAACAAAAACATAACAATACGGACAATATCCAAGGCTTCCAGTTATCCTGGCCCACTCTTCTTCGCTGACATGCCTGGTTCATCTTACCTTACGAGCATTCCCCCCGTCTTCTCGAACTTTGTAACGCAAACCTTGCTGCTCTAAACTATCAACCCTTTACAGAGCCCAGCAGTGCCCCTTGATTAAAGTACTTCTGTAAAAAAGGGTACACAATAAGCAGCGGAACCGCCGTAAAGATAACAGCCGCCATACGTACGGCAGGACTGAATTCAATTCCGTTTTCCGTCACCTCCTGACTTCCATCCGATACATTCAGCATCTGACGCAGAAACACCTGAAGTGGCAATTTGGAACCGTCATTCAAATACAAGATCGCTTGAAAGTAAGTATTCCAATATTCCACCGCATAGAAGAGCGAAAAGGTCGCAATTACAGGCAAGGAAAGCGGCAACACAATTCGCCATAGCAAGCCGAATTCTGAGCATCCGTCGATTCGGGCGGATTCTTCAATCTCGATAGGGAAGCCTTGGAAGAAGCTGCGTATCACAATCAGGTTAAATGGAATAATGGCTCCTGTGAGAAACAATGACCAATAACTGTTTAATAAATTAAGGTTCATCACGAGCAAATACAAGGGAATAATGCCGCCGCTGAACAACATGGTAAATAGAACCATGAAATTCAGCATGCTTCGACCCCTCAGCCACGGCTTGGATAAGCCATACGCCATGAATGTCGTCATCGTCATGCTGAAGACCGTGCCCACTGTTGTGATCGTTACTGAGCTGCGAAAAGCCCGCATAAAGTTGGGGTTATCGATCAAATAAGCATAGGCATTTAAACTCCACTCTTTGGGAAAAAGGAAAAATCCCCGGGTCACGATTTCTTTCTTGCTCGCAAAAGACATCATAATGATATAAAGAATCGGGAAAATTTCCACGCATAGAAAAAGAATAAGCAAGCCATATACGATAGTAAGATATAGTGGGGATTTCCCCCTAGAATTATAAGTGTTCATGTCAGTACACACCCTCCTCGCCCATTTTTTTGGCCACTCGGTTTGTCAACACGATTAAGACCAGACCTATAACGGACTTAAACAGTCCTACGGCTGTCGTAAAGCTGAACTGTCCCTGGAGGATCCCCTCACGGTACACATACGTATCAAATACATCAGCTACATTGAGATTCAAAGGATTTTGCATGAGCAGAATATGCTCAAATCCGGTATTCATCACATAGCCTACTCGGAGAATAAACAGGATAATAATGATTGGCTTCAAAGCCGGTAGCGTAATGTGCCACAATTGCCTCCAGCGGGAGGCTCCGTCCACAACGGACGCTTCATATAAAGTTGGATCGATGGAGGCAAGAGCGGCGAAGAAGATCACAGCGTTCCACCCTGTCTCCTTCCAAATATTCTGTAACAAATACATAGAACGAAAGTAACCCGGATTGGTTAACAGCTCAAATCTGGAAAAACCCCACTCGACCAGCAGTTTATTGACGCCGCCTTCTTGCGTTGAAAACAAAATAAAGGTGACGCTGATTACAATAACCCAAGAGAGAAAGTGGGGAATATAAACAATCGTCTGAATACCTTTTCGAAACCATGCCAAGCGTATTTCATTTAACAAAACAGCCAAAATGATCGGCGCCGGGAAAAAGAAAAATAAATTCACCGCACTCAGCGCTAGCGTATTCCACATCAGAACGAAAAAATCGGGGGAACTGAATAGTCTCTCAAAGTGCTCGAAGCCTACCCATTTGCTGTACCAAAAGCCTAGAAAAGGATCATAATCCTTAAAAGCAAGGATGACCCCCGCCATCGGAATATACTTAAAGATCGCAAAAAATAAAAAACCAGGTAAAATCATGAAATAAAGAGGAATTCCTCTCTTCCAAGTCAAAAGCTTGTTTCTTTTGGTCGATGAAGATACGGTTCGCTCTTTCGATGGTTGACCCACTGATTCCATTTCGTTTCTTCCTTTCTTCCTGCCTTATGGAGCAAGTATATCGAAAGGAAGTTTAAAAGTGATGATCATATCTTATGATTCCTTCATCAATCTTACTCACTTCGGCACATCCGTAATAGTATGAAGCCGAAGTGATACAACTGTGCCTCTTCCTGCAAATGAGGTCAGCGTGACACCATATTTATTGCCATATTTTAATACAATCCGCGCATGAACATTGGAGATCCCAAGCGAATCCCCTTGTCCATAATTGTCATCGACATTAGATGATATTTGATCCAATTGTTCATTGATTCGCAGCAAGACTTCCTCTTCGATACCCGGCCCGTTATCCGCTACTTCAATAATGAGATCGGAGCCTTCATCATAGGCGCTAACGATAACCGCGCCCTCCCCCCCTCTAGGCTCGATGGCATATTTCACCGCGTTCTCAACGATCGGCTGCAAAATAAATTTAACGACCCGATGTTGTAAAAACTTTTCATTGAAATAACACTTACTATGAAAATGCTTCGGAAATCTAGTATGAATGATTTCTAAATATTTAAGCAAATGCCCGAATTCTTCCTCAAGTTTGACTTCCATCTCTGTAAACTTTGTCGTATATCGATACACATCGGCTAAATTACGCGCCATCCGTTCGATCACGGGAACCTTCTCAAGATACGCCATACTCTTAATGATGCCCAGTGTATTATAGAGCAGATGAGGATTGATCTGGTTCTGTAGCGCTTTGATAAACGCCTCCTTCTGCATTAGCTGTGCCTTCATTTCCTTGAGCTGCAGTCCAGTATTGGTAGCAATTAGTTGATCTAGTCTCCTGACCATATGATTGAAGCTGTGAAAAAGCTGCTGGATCTCATCTTTTCCAGAAATCGATTCTGTTTGCACAGTAAGATCCCCTTTGCCCACCTGTCCCATCAGGCTTTGCAAGGTCAGAATCGGTTTAATGAAGCGATTCGTCACCAAGGGCACGACAATGAGGACAAGCATAGTAATGAGGAGAAGCATAACCAGCATTGAGATTCGGGCTACACTAAGACCAACAGCCACCTCGTCGAAGGGAACAATGGAAACAATTCGCCAACCGGTAACATCTGAACGGGAGCTGGCAATTAAATAGTCCCGGCCCTGGTAACGTTGCATGGCTGCCGATGTTTCGTCTGGAATTTTCAGGGAAGCAAGAGCCGTCTGTGCCATCAGCAGTCCATCCCACTCCTCATTGGGGTGGTAAACGATGGAGTTTTGTTCGGACACGATAAAAAAAGTTCCCGAGCTTCCCAATTTGGAGCTTTGGAAGGAACGATCGATTTCTTGCAACGAGACATCAACCACTAGTCTTCCGATCAGATCGAGAGTGTTCTTATCGAATATAGGAAGGAATACGGAAACAACGGGTCTTCCATTAGCGATTTCATATTTTGCAATATGCGTTGGGAGGATCTCTAAATTACCGGAAAGTGGCATCTTATACCACGGCTCGTTCGTTAAACGATCCAGTTTCGCAAATGATTGGGCCATGGAAACGACCGGATTGGATCTAGAGATAAGAAATATGCCCTGTGTTTCAGAATAATTGAGGGCCAGGTAGTTCCTCAGCTCTTTCTCGACATTTTTTATATCCTCATTGGTATAATTTGAGTTTGTCAGCCATTTTTGGATTCGCTCGCTTGAGATCAGTGAATGCGTCGACTGCTGCAGCTGCCGAAAATAATAATCAAGATGATAGTTCAGGCGAACGGTTGCTTCCTTGGAAATGCTGTAGAACTCTTTCTCCACTGCATCACTGTATATATAATTTGAGAACCCCCCTAACATCACCACAGAGAATACACTCACAGTTAGGAAAGCTAATACCATCTTCATTTTGATCGAAATCTTCCAGCGAGAGATATAGCCGATTGGTTTATTCATAATCCGAGACGCTTTCTATATTCCACAGGTGTAATCGTTACGATTTGTTTAAATATCCGATTGAAATAAGGCAGCGAGGTATAGCCTACCATATCTGCAATCTCGTAAATTTTCAAATCGGGTTCCTTCAGCAACTCCTTAGCCTTCTGAAGACGGACTAGATTCAGATAATTCAAAAATGTTTGCCCGGTTGTTTTTTTAAACAGCATGCTAAAGTAAGATACGCTCATATGCGACATGTCAGCAAGACGGACGAGCGTAAAATTTTCATAATAATGCGCATCGATGTAGTCACATACCTTTTTAATCGAATTTTTAAACTGTTGGGATTCATATTTAGGAGATGTTATCAGCCACGTATCCATTAAGCCCACAAAATGTTTGCGGATGGTCTGTTCATCTTCTCCCGTGAAAGGGGTCGGGGTGTATTGCGGAAACATAGCTTGAAACAGTTCGCTAAGCTTGGTATTGAAGATCGTCAGTAGACTCTTGGCCTTGCTGGGCGATGCCGCCCTTTGCTTCAGAATATAAGCTAGTATAGAGTTAAGCTCATGAAGCATCACCTTCTGGCTCATCTCAGGCAGTTGTTCGATAAATTGCTGAATGATCAGATAACCATCATGTACTTCCGACATGTATTCAAGCCGTTTCGTCGACCGGTTCAGTGCACTATGCAGTTCTTCTTCATCCACCGGCTTCAGCAAATATTCAGATATGCCATAACGCATCGCTTGCTTCGCATATTGAAAATTATCGTAACCGCTTACAATGATAACGACAACAGGTAAATTCAATTGATAAATTTGTTCAATCAGCCATAGCCCGGTTTGTTTAGGCATCATTATGTCCGTGATCACAATACTGGGCCAATGCTCATTGATAAAATTCCATGCCTCTTCTCCGTTGCTTGCCTCACCCGCAACACTAAACTCCGGATGCAGCTTCTCGACCATCTCCACGATTGCATCGCGAATCCAGAGTTCATCCTCTGCTACTAATACCTGAAACATACGTTTCCCCCTAACTCAATCCATGGGCGTGAATCAGACCTGTATATAAATAATTTAACATATAAAAGTACATTTCATCATCATTCGTTTTTGAATATGGAAAAGGACCACCCGGCAACGTTCTCGCTTGGTGATCCTTCACTGCATTCATCCAATCCTGCTTCCTTGCTTCCTTACTTCATCAATTTATAGGTAGCGTTCATTTCTTCAATAATCTTGTCTCCGCCATTCTTTTTCCAATCATCGATTGCTTTGTCAATTCCCTCAGCAGGTATCTCGCCGACGATGTACTTCACCATTTCACTCATCAATTTTTGATCTAGTGAAGTACCGATTTTGGCAGATGTCTCTGAATAGATGCCCACCCCCTTATTAGGATTTGCATATTTGGCATTTTCTTCAAAAATCGCATTTATCCTTTTCGCATAATCGGGGTCGTCCCATAGACGAAAGGTCGTTAACGGATTGGTTTTACGGAAAAACCAAAAGCCGATAATAAAAGGACGATCTTTATCGAATTGATCCAGCTTCTCATATTTATTATCAGCCGTCTTTTTATAATCAATTCCCTCTACACCGTTCTTGTTCAAGATATCCCCTTCGGGTGTGGTTAAATAATCCAAAATGGCTAGGATGCGTTCCTGCTTGTTTTTATCGATCTTGGCATTAATTACAACTTTGTTTGAGGATGATGCGGTTCCAACACCTTGAAGACCCGATGGGCCTTTAGGTGGCGCACCCGTCATCCATTGAGCATTCGGTGCCGTCTTCCCGGAGGAGCCATCGGCATAAATAGCTGTTGCAACCAGTTGATGGATCCCCAATTTGTTAGCTTCTGCCTTTACACTCGGGTCATTGTTCTTATTTACGGCAAAATCCTTATCTAAAACACCTTCGGCATATGCTTTTCTCAAATAGCCCAAAAAATCCTTCAATTCTTTGTTTTGTGTTTGCCATGGAACCAAGGCGCCGTTAACTTCTTTCCAGCCATTGGCCAACCCAAATGCAAATTTCAAGTAATCCAAGTTGTTAAAGTTTGTACCCCCGCTAATAGAGGTCGAGAATCCGATCGTATCGTCTTTGCCGTTCCCGTCCGGATCGTTTTTGGCAAACGCTTTGGCAACGTTATACAATTCATCAGTGGTCGTAGGATATTTCAAACCAAGTTTATCCAGCCAATCCTTGCGGATTACCAATGTATCGCGTGTTTCCGGCGTGTAGATAGGAACACCGTACACTTTACCACTCGGATTGCCGATCGCGAACGTATTCGGTGCGATATCTTTTGTGAGATTAGAGAAATTGGCCAACAATGGTTTTACGTCCAAAAAAACGCCTTTATCGCGCCATTTTAGAAAATTGTTCATATCGATATAAAAGGCATCAGGAAATGAATTAGAGGCAGCAAGAACACCCAACTTCTCCGTGTAGCTATCCGATGGAACCCATTGGAATTTCAGATCAACATTAAATTTCTTATTCAAAAAGTCAATCATGGGATGCTTGTCGGGCCAGCCTCCGCCTTCGTAGGTGATGCTCATCAAGTTAAGGCTCAGCTTTTCTTTGAATTTATCTGCAGCCCCTGCAGATGCCTTATGCTCAGACGTAGAATTACCGCTTGCCTGCGTTGATGCTGTAGAATCTGATGATGAGCATCCGGTAACCAGACTAGCCGTTAGCGCAATTGCTGCGGTAGATTTCATCCATTTCTTCATACCGTTCCCCCCAAAGAATAATTGTTTTCTCTTTATTAAGGTATCAGAATGAATGCGCTTTTACATGATCAGATCTTCTGATTTCATATCCAATCATATTTTGTTTCAAATATATCTCCAGCCTTGTTTTACGAGGAGTCGTCGGCCTTTTTTGAACAGCTGTTTTTACAAAACCGCGACATTTGCGTTACTTGCAAAAGAAGGGTTTTGACGGAAGCATTCCTCCATGACCGCAATCTGCTGCCTGACTTCCTGTACCGTTACCTTCAAAGGCTCGCCTGCAGTCAGGGTGTCATAAAGCATCGAATAATACTGTTCAGCCATCGTGTGGAACAGATTGCTTCCTTTTTCATCGGAAATATCCCAGCTCTTCTCGTGCCATGTTAACTGCTCGCCGCAATAAGCCGGCGTACCGTCCTGCTTATGCAAAGGCGTTTGGATCAATTGCTGCTCAGGCGCTTCTTCAGGAATAAAATATTTCCAATCCAGGTGGGACGTCGAGCCCTTCAGGCCTCCTCTTGTCCCCTGCACGTTGTACGTGAAGCTCGGATATGCGCAGCATGACGAAATTTCCACATCGACGGTAGGGCGGCCGTCACCGTGAAGAATCAATTTCACGTAATCCTCGGCATCTCCAAACGTATTCGCTCGATCCATGCGGCACAGCACTTGCGGCATGACGTCGGTGCCGAACAGCTGTAAAGCCTGGTCGACCGGGTGCGGCCCCGTATTCAGCAAATTTCCACCGTTGTTGGCCTGAAGCGTCTGCCAATCCCATCTTCTTGAAAATCCGTTGTAGGCGATGCTGACCTGTACGATGCGTCCGAGTATACCGGAATCGATGACCTTCCTCAGCTGCTGAAAAGCGGGCGAAAACCGGGATTGCTGGAATACGGCCAACGTTTTTCCGGATATTTCGGCAGCCTCGATCAACAGATCCACATGTTCCGTTCTACGGGTCAGAGGTTTTTCGCACAGTGCATGGAAACCGCCATTCAAAATTTCCAGCGTAATAGGGACGTGCATATGGCTGGGAGCCGCATTCACGATCAAATCTACATCGTCCCTTTCGAACAAGTCCCGGTAATCGGCGTAAGCTTGACAGCCCAATTCCTGTTCCGCCCTGATGCGTCGTTCTTCAAGCGGATCGCTCACCGCTACGATGCGATACCGGTCCAACATCTTGCTAAGCGAAAATGCGTGGATATCCCGGCCGCTTCGGCCCTGTCCGATAATGGCTGCCTTTACTTGTTTCATGGCGTTCATCCTCTCCTCTTCTCCATATGTAATCATGTCAATAGGGCACCCCAACCATCACTTACCGGAAACGCGTTTTTGGTATGAATCGTTAATCTCGTTCGTGATTTTGATCATATCGGGATCCGTCTTCAATTTGTTCACATAGTCGTCCCACGCGCTAATCGGCTGTTTCCCCATAATGACTTTCACTTTTAAATCCTGAATTTTTTTGTTCAGCTCCATGCCCTTTTCCAGCATCGTTTGCGAATACAATCCGACGGCCGGGCTCGCCTGGCTGATTTTGGTCCTTTCATCTATGATTTTTACGTTCCTGTCATATACGTCCTTCGGCATCCCGCTCTCATAGGCGCGTTGATATTTATCGTATTTACCGAAAATTTGGCCGAAAGCCTGCTGGGCCACAATATCTTTCCGCGCCTGATCCGTCAAAAATTTGATGCCGTCCTTCTCCGTATAGTGCACATCCTTAAAGCCGTACCATGCCAAATCGTGCCCCTCGTCGGAAGCGCCGTAATCCATGAATTTCAGCAGCTGTTTCATTTTTTTCTCGGGCACGGTTTTAGGAATGATGAACATTCCGAAGTAGCCTGAATCGCGGTTGACGAAGCCGTTGAGCGAAACGAGCGGCAGGAAATCGGCGTTCGGATTCGTTTTTCTTAGCTCCATCGTGGAAGGCCAGGCCGTATTGACGGTTTCCGTAAAGCTGCCCGTTCTTCCCGACTTAGTCAGATTAAGCATGTCGTCATACTTCAATACCGCAAAATCCTCGGGAATGATTTTATCTTTGTAGGCATTGCTTAGCCATACCAGCGACTCCCTTGTGCCGGGAAGCAAGTTTACGTTAACGAGCTTGTTGTCCTGTAGCTTCCAGGCTCCGTTAGTCTGGTTAAACACGTTTTCGGTCCATGTCCCGAAAGCCCCCATCGAATCCGGGGCAACGTAGCCGGCATAGCCGAGCGTATCCTTCTTCCCGTTGCCGTTCATATCATTAGCGACGAACGCTTTCAAAGCGGCATACAGCTCATCCATCGTTTGCGGAACCTTCAAATTCAATTTATCGAGCCAATCCTTTCGGATGTTTAAAAAGCCTCCGCCCTCCACCGGCCTGACACGGGGGATGCCGTAGTTTTTTCCGTCCTGCATCTTCGTATTGTTCCAGCTCTCCGCAGGAAATCTCGCCAAATTCGGGTAATCCTTGATATACGGAGTCAGATCCCACAACGCTCCTTGCGAAGCCAAAATCCTAACCTGCGGATAGAACGGATCGTCCGTCAGCATAAGATCGGGGATATCGCCGGACGCTAACGTGACATCCACCTTATCCCGGTAGTTGTTCGGGGAAACCCAAGTAATGTTCAGCTTCGTGTTGGTACGTTTTTCAACCTCCTTCACGATGACGTTGTCTTTCCCCGGCGGTTCTGTGGTATAGAACAAAGTCATAATGCTGATGTTGAGCGGCGGCTCTGTATTGTCCGTTTTCGGTTGATCCGTTCCGCCGGACGACTTGGAGGCATCCGATTTAGGGCTTTGCGATGATGTGGTGCTGTCGCTGCAGGCGGCTAACAATGCTGAAAACAACAAGACTACAACTGTTAATACCGATACAAGCCTCTTGTTTTTCAATAGCATTCTCTCCCTAAAAGTGTTCTTGTTTCGTGCTTCATTCCTTCACGGAACCGACCAAGGCCCCTTTGGCGAAGTGCTTTTGCAGAAACGGATACACCAGCAAAATGGGCACGGTCGAGATGACTACAGCCGCCATCTTTAACGTCTGGGGCGGAAGACGCTGTTCAGCCATAATCTCGGCGGCAACCTCTCCTCCCGACGCCGTCGAAGAATCGATCAGCATATTTTGCAGCAGCACCTGAAGCGGCCATTTGTTGAAGTCGTTAATATACAAAATGGCCGAGAAAAACGTGTTCCAATACGACACCGCGTAAAACAGCCCGAAAGCGGCCAAGGAAGGAAGCGATAACGGCAAAATAATCCGGATCCAGACGGAGATGTCGTTGCACCCGTCTATTCTTGCCGATTCCTCGAGACTCGGCGGGATGCTGTCGAAAAAGCCTTTCATCAGCAGCACATACCAGCCGTTCGTAAGCACCGGTAAGATGAGCGCCCATATACTGTTGATCAAATGAAGCTGGCGCACCAGCAAATAAGGCGGAATGATGCCCGGATTAAACAAAATTGTCAGCAAAATCAGCATCATGATCGCGCGTCTGCCGTCAAACCGCTTTCGCGACAAGGCGTATGCCAGACCGGATGT
The DNA here is from genome assembly GCF_027533625.1 of Paenibacillus gyeongsangnamensis. GTDB lineage: Bacteria > Bacillota > Bacilli > Paenibacillales > NBRC-103111 > Paenibacillus_G > Paenibacillus_G gyeongsangnamensis. Next base: position 71,533 of record NZ_JAQAGZ010000021.1, read on the forward strand.
CACTAGTAAACTGCAGCAAGTTCCGACGGTAGCCAGAAACGCGCTCACACCCATCGATTTCATAAACGCTTGGGTGGAAAGCAGGTATCGGTACGAATCCAGCGTCCAGCTTTTCGGAAACAAAATATACCCGTTTTCGCGTATGTATTCGGAAGGTGAAACGAACGAAACGACGAACACGTAATACAGCGGAAACAAGGTTATCAAAGATATGATGGCCAATACCGTCACGTTGACCGCGTTAAAAACCCGATCGCCCCGTAAGCCCTTTACGCCCGTCCTCATCTCAATATACTCCCTCTTCGCCGTAACGTTTGGCCAAGCGGTTCGCACCGATGACCAGGATCAGGCCGACCAATGATTTAAACAATCCGACCGCTGTGCTGAAGCTGAACTGCCCCTGCCTTACCCCAAGCCTGAACACGTAAGTGTCGAAAACGTCCGCTACATCGGATACGGCCCCGTTCATCATCAAAAACACTTGCTCGAACCCGACCTCCATAATTTGACCGATGCGCAGAATGAGCAAAATGATGATGACGTTACGGATCGCCGGTAGTGTGACGTGCCACGTCTGGCGGAAACGGCCCGCCCCGTCGATTTTGGCAGCTTCGTACAGCTGAGGGTCGACGCCGGCGATAGCGGCCAGGAAAATGATCGTTCCCCAACCGGCTTCCTTCCACATGGATTGAGCCGTGAGCACAATCCAGAACAAATTCGCATTCGTCAAAAAGTCGATTTTTGCCAGCCCGGCGCTCTGCAGCACCATATTGACGATTCCGTCCGATTTCGAGAGCATCAAAAAGCTGATGCCGACAATGATGACCCAGGATAAGAAGTGCGGTAAATAAATGATGGACTGCACGACTTTTTTATACAGGAACGATCGGAGTTCGTTTAACAACAGCGCCAGCAGGATGGGCAGAGGAAAGAAAAAGAGCAGATTGAGCAAATTGATGGCCATCGTGTTTCGAAACAGCAGAAGGAAGTCGGGACTCGACAACAGCCGCCGGAAATGCTCGAAGCCCACCCAGTTGCTGTGCCAAAATCCGGTGTAAGGCGAATAGTTCTGAAATGAGATCAGTATCCCCCACATCGGCACATATTTGAACAGGATAAAGTAAATAAGCCCGGGCAGCGCCAAAAGATATAAAAACTTGTTCTTTTTTACGCTTTTCCAGCTAAATCCGGCCATTAGGTTCACGCCGAGCAACCTCCCCGTTTACTCCATGTTTTTTTTTTGGAAAGATCGATTAGACGGCTGCCGTATGATGGGCGCGGTGTGCTCGTTTAGACGAATTGCTTGATATATTCGATAAACTGGGGCAAAGCAATCTCAGGCTCTTCAATGGACGGATGCCATCTTTTTTCCCATTCGAACGACAACCATCCCGTGTACCCATTTTCTCGCAGTTTTGCGATACACTCTCCGATCGGGACATCGCCTTGACCGACTAACCTTATGTTCTCCGCTTGACCGTGACCCAGCGTATCTTTAATATGCGTATGTTTTATGTAGTTTCCGAGTCGTTCGTAAGTTTCTTTCATCGTTTCGCCGTCTTTGTATTTGTACGGATTGTTGATATCCCATAGTACTCCGAAAGCGTCGTCATTTACTTGATAAACAACGGAAAGCACGTCGCGGGAGTCGGAGAAGTCCCCATGCGTTTCCAGCAATACGGTCACGCCTTTTCCGGAGGCATGACGGCATAAACTCTGCAATCCTCGGGCAACCCGGTCGATCGTGTCCTGCTTGCCGGCCGGATCGGGAATCTTGTCTCCGAACACGCGAACATACGGCGTACCGAGCTGCTGCGCCAGATCGATCGCAGCCTTTCCTTCTTCGACGGCTGCGTCGAATTTGTCCGGATCGTGAAACATGCAAGAAGTATCCAAGCAGCAAATTTCTAATCCTTTGTTTTTAAGCTGCCGGATCGTTGCCTCGATGTTTTTCGGCTGAAACGGACGGCATTTGGGCAAAGACATTTCCCCCTCCAAGCCGCGAATTTCAATTCCGTCGTAGCCCAATCCGGCCGCTTCGTCCACGATTTTTTCCCAGGTCCATTCCGGGCAAGCTAGTGTTGTAAAGGCGATTTTCACTGCTCATCTTCCTTTCGGTCGTATAGTTTGCAAACGGGGCCGGTTTACGGCTCGTCGAGCCGCACCGTTCGATTGTATTTCGAGGATTCGTAGATCGCTGTCACGAGCTCCAATGCTCTTCTGCCTTCTTTGCCGTCTATAAGCGGGGAGCGGTTCTCCCTGATAGCTTGGATAAAATCCCGGAATTGCAGTCGATGCGCTTCTCCCAGATGGTCATCGGGCGGCTGCGAACTCAGGATGTTCAGCTCCGGGCGATCCTGCACATTCAAATTGCGGATGTACGGAACCTCCGTACCGGCAAGCTCCAGCGTCCCGTTCGTGCCGTGAAACGCGAGCAGCTGCGGGTGATCGGGATAAACCGAGGTCGTTCCTTGGATGACACCTATCGCGCCGTTCCGAAACTGCACGACGGCTGCCGCCGTATCTTCCGCTTCGATTTCGTGCTTTAGGGTCCTTACGCGGGCCGATACCGACTGAACGGGACCGGCCAGCCACAGCAGCAGGTCGATTCCGTGAATCCCTTGATTCATAAGGCTGCCGCCGCCATCCAGTCGATGCGTGCCCTTCCACGTGCTGTTGCGGTAATACGCTTCAGGCCGATAGAATTTCATGTAAGCGTCGGCTTCGATCAGCTTGCCTATCATCCCATCGTCCAACAGCTTCTTGGCTCTTAATGCTTCGCTCATGAACCGCAATTGAAAAATGACGCCAAGCTTTACGCCGTTGCCGGCGCATGCTTGAATGGCTGCGTCGGCGTTTTCGAGCGTGATGTCGAGAGGCTTCTCCACCAATACATGCTTGCGGCGGCGTGCCGCTTGTATCGCATAATCGGCGTGCGTTCCGCTGGGCGTGCATATGGCTACCGCATCGACCTCCGCGGATCCCAGAACGGCTTCAAGATCGGTGCTGCGGCGGCATCCGTAAGCCTCGGCAAACCTTTGTCCGGCCTCCTCCGTTCGGCTGTAGACGTACGTCAATTCCGCCTCCGGCAACGAGCGAATGGCGTCGGCGTGCACGCGAGCGACCATTCCCGTCCCCAATACGGCAAACCGGATTGTTGGCATCCTCTCATCCCCCTGTGTCTGAACCGGATTGCAACAAGCCGCGCAGCCCGTTCAGCGTCATCGCAGAGCCTTCTATAGCCGTCCCGCCTTCGGGTATGTAATGGGTTGTTCAGCCGTCCGGCAATCTGAAGCAATTGCCGATACATAGAGCCCTCTCCGCTCAATCCGCTCCCTTAGATCGCCTATCTCCTCGTTCGTCAAATCCATTACGTTGCGGCCGTTCACCGTTCTTATTTCCACATGCCTCAGTCCGCACCCGGCAATCCAGTCCAATGCTTCGGACACATTCGCCGATACTTCATCCGTAATGATCCCCAACCGATCCCAAATCATCCTCGCGTCCTCCAATTCAGCCCGAATCAGTGCTCGTTACCGTACGCTTCTCTTCCCTGCATATACGTTTTCAGAACACGAATGCGTTCCCCGTCCCATTCAAATTGCACGAGATCGACCCTGAATTTCCGAAGCGGACGCCTGATCCAAATACAGGGACCAGTTCGGGTGGGTTTTAAGGATGGTGGCCGGAATCGCAGGAGTGACCGCTTCTTCCAAAGTCGCTCGAATGGCGTCCGCTTTTACTTTGTACGGAACGCAGGAGATAATACAATCGCTCTTCATAATCTGATGAACGGACATACCTCCCTCTCTCCCACGGTACTTATGAAACGGCGGAGTGATAGAAAACGTTTTCTGCTTACAGCCGATCATTTCGCCTTGGTTGGTTTCATCATATAGAAAAAATAATTGCCGGGCTAAGCAATTTTTGCCCGTTCTCCACAAAATAAACCATTTTTGCTCTACAATACCCGGACCGAACTTCGAATCACAAGCTTCGGCTGCAGCACGATTTCCGTGACGTTAACGTTCTCCCCGTTTAACACTTGAAACAACATGCTGCATGAAAACTTCCCCATTTCATATTTGGGATGATCTACGGTCGTTAACGGGGGCATGGAAATGTTGGAAAAATCGATATTGTCAAAGCCGATGACCGAGACATCGTCCGGTACCCGGATGCCAAGCAGATTAAGCTCATAAATGAAGCCCAAAGCCGTCAAATCATTGCAGGCAAGAACCGCCGTCGGCCGCTCGGAAAGCTCCATCAGCTGCCGGGCTAGCCTCTTCCCGTTGTCAAACTCAAAATTACTGTTGTAATTCGTGCTTTCTTGCGTCTCCGAAATTTGCAGGTAACAATCCTTAAAAAGGATGCGCGACTCCCGTAATGCATCGCGAAATCCTCGAAACATATGAATCCGGCTAGGGCGGTCCAACGGAGCCGTTACAAAAGCAATTTTAGTGTGCCCGCATTCTACAAAGTGATTTGCGGCCATGAACCCGCCCTTTCTGTAATCGTAATTGATTTGATAAATGTCCTCACCCTCCCGATGCTGGTCAATGGAGATTACGCAAATCCCTTTATCGGAAAATTGCCGCAGGAAATTTTTTTCCGCCGAGATGGACGAAATGATGACACCCTTTACCTGTTTTTCCAGCATCGTTTGCAAAAATTGTTTTTCCAAGTTTACGTTCTGGTGCGAATTGCAGAGCAGAACCTGATAGCTGTTAGCGCGAGCGATTTCTTCAACGCCCAGCACGATTGAAGAATAGAAGGGGTTGCTGATTGAGGGGATGATAATGCCGATTGTCATGGAATTATTCGTTTTTAATTGTCTGCCGAGCAAGTTGGGAGTGTAGTTCAATTCCTTGGCCGCCGATTTAATTTTTCTTCTCAATTCGGCGCTCACCGGATAATTGCTGTTGCTTAACACGCGGGAAACCGTTGCGGGAGAAACGTTGACAACTTTGGCAATATCGAGTATCGTCACGGATTTTCGCATACATCCCCCGCCTTGTAGACATATTTTCCTCAATAAAAATCAAAACGGCAACGAGAATAAATCGTCAGTTTCGGTGCTCCCTCCGTTCCAAAGCCGCACTTTGAAGTGCAAGCTACACATAATTCAGCCCGCCCGTATAAGGAAACGGTATTGGAAAAAGCGAGCAAAGAGAGCAGAGCACATCCTCATCCAAATCTATCTCCGGCTCCTTATCGAACATCAGCGCAACAAGAGCTTGAGCATCCAAATTTGCCGCTCCACCTTTAACGTGCACACGGGTCGTTCCATCCTCAGACGCTTCTATTCTCAAATTGCCGGCCGCTTCCGTACTGATTTGTTGAAAGTAAGGCTGCAGCTGCTCAATCAGACGCTCCGGACGAACGATGTGAATCGTCCCGACGTTGTTGCCCTCCGCTGAGCGAATGCCGGCACGCGCCAACAAATCGCTTAATTGAGCTTCATGCCATGCTACGGGTACCGTAAGCTCGCTCATGTTGTACCGCTGCAGCGCTTCAGCAAACAGACAGGCAACGAGCGGAGCTTCGCCTGCCCATTCGAATGCGCGCGGTACGACGGCCGCATTCGCGTAAGGAACGCCGATTACGGCGAAACCCCGGATGGCTCCGTCCCTTTCGGCCGCAAGCACTTTATGATGCTGCTTCATAGGCGAACCCGCAGGCTCGGCTTCGATCAGCAGCGCGAGATCCCACAAGCTCTGCTCGAACGCGTTCAATCTGGTCGCTGCGGCATTGCGCAGGCCGAACCAATCCGCGGCATCCGCCTCCCGTATCGTGATGCCGGTTGCGAGGTTTTGCGCCATTAATTGCGCCGACTGCTCGCAGTCCAACGTATAGTTGCGGAATGAACCGAATTCGAAGCAATTCGCTCTTTGATACAAGGTACGGTTTCCGGACACGAGGAGCAGTGAAGCGCCGGCCCGGTCGATATGGTCCATAACGCGCTGAAGGATAAGGCCGGCATAGCCTCTGCCCCGGTAATCCGGATGGGTGCAAACCCCGCCGATGGAGCAGCAATGGATCCGCGCGCTTCCAATGCGGACGATAGAAGGCACCAGTCCCACAAAAGAAACCGGCCTTCCGTCAATGAAGGCTGCAAACGACTGGCATAGTCCGGGAGCGAATAACAGGGGATGAGACTTTGCGAAGCTTTTCTTGTCCGGATCATAGTCTCTGAACACCGAGTCCGCCAGCCGGACGGCCAGCGGCATATCCTCTTCGCGCACCCGGCGTATTTCGGGCACTTGATCCGCATGTTCTCGTTTCGTCATTTGTTATCCTTTCAGTCCCGTCGTCGCAATACCTTGGACAAGATACTTTTGGCAGAATAAGAAAATGATAAAAACCGGAAGCAGAGATAGCATGGACATGGCGAACATCGGCCCCCATGCCGTTACCGACGACGGATCCGCAAACATCCTGAGGCCCAAAGAAGCCGTATACAAATCCGGCTTATTCAAATAAATCAGAGGCCCCATAAAATCCGTCCATGTCCAATAGAAGGAAAATATCGATACTGTCGCCAGCGCCGGCATCGTCAAGGGAAGCACGATATGCCGGAACGTGCCGAATGTGCCGCAGCCGTCAATGACCGCAGCCTGATCCAGCTCTTTGGGGATTCCCCGGATGAATTGAATCATCAGGAAAATAAAGAACGGCACCCCGCCGATAAACGCCGGTACGACGAGCGGCAAAAAGGTGTTTACCCATCCCATTTTGTGAAACAAAATATACTGCGGAATCAACGTGACTTGGCCTGGAAGCATAATCGTGGCGAGCAAGCAGGCGAATAAAGCCGATTTATATTTGAATTTCAGGCGGGCAAACCCGTATGAAACGAGCGTTGAAGAAAATAAGGTGCCCGCCACGGTCACGAAGGTTACGATCGCCGAATTGCGAAAAAACACGTTGAAGCCTACGGTGCCGAAGCCCGCCCAGCCTTCGAGGTAATTTTTCCATTCCATATGGGATGGAATCAGGCTGGCGGAATTCACGAATATTTCGCTCTCAGGCTTGAGGGAGCTGGCCAGTGTCCACAGCACCGGGTAAAGCATGAACAATCCCAAAATCGAGACGAACGAATGATAAACGATGCTTTGGACGCTTTTGGCCATCTACTTATCCTCCGTCGACTCATAATAAACCCAAGCGGAAGACGACTTGAAAATGAATGCGGTAAAGGCGGCGACGATCAGCAATAAAATCCAGGCCATAGCCGACGCATATCCCATGCTGAAAGTGCCGCCGAACGCCTTCTGGTACAGGTACAAGGCGTAAAACAACGTTTTGTCCAGCGGGCCGCCCTGCGTAACAAGAAAGCTTTGGGTAAAGGTCATAAAGCCGTCGATCGTCTGCATAACCAAATTAAAAAAAATAACCGGGGTGAGCATCGGGAGCGTAATGCTGCAAAACCGCCTGGTCCGGCCGGCTCCGTCCACCGCTGCCGATTCGTAAAGATCCGTTGGAATTTGTTTTAACCCGGCCAGAAAAATAAGCATTGGGGAGCCGAACTGCCAGACTACGAGAAGGATGAGTGTCCATAGCGAATAATCGGGGCTTGCAATCCAATTTTTCGGTTCGACTCCGAAGTGAACCAAAACGCTGTTTATCGCCCCGTCCACGCCGAACAGCTGTCTCCACATCACGGCCACGGCGACGCTGCCGCCAATGATCGAAGGAATATAATAAGCGGTCCGGTATACGCTGAGCCCCCTATGTTTGCCGTTAAATAATACGGCGATAAACAAGGCAAACGCAAGCTTAAGCGGAACCGAAATAAGGACGAACTTGAAGGTCACCTTGAGCGCCGTCCAATATCTCGGATCGTCGGTAAACATCGTGATGTAGTTGCGCAAGCCGATCCAATGCGGCTCGGACAGCATGTTGTAGTCTGTAAAAGACAAGTAGAGGGAAGCCGCCATGGGGCCGATTACAAATAATAGAAAGCCAAGAAGCCAGGGCGAAATATAAGCATATCCGACTAAATCCCGTTTCCATCCCGTCAACAATTTGGCTTTGCCGTCAACGACGGACGGGTTGATCGCTGTCTTCGGACCGTTTACCATTAGTGCCACCCCTCCGGAGGAACCGACTTATTTTTTCGTCTTAAAGATTTTTTCGGCTTGCTGGCGGAACTCCTTGGCCGCTTGCTCCGGCGTAAGCTGCCCGTAATTCACCTTATCCGATATGTTTTTGTACAAAGTCTCATTGATTTCGCTGGCCGCCGCAGGATCTTTGTACGTAAGAGGGGGAAAGTTTTTGCCTACATAATCGACGTAATCGAATGCGATTTTTGCTGCGGGGTCCAGCTGCTGCTTCAGGTTTTCCCGTACTTTGCCGGCAATCGGCACGCCGCGTTCCCCGCCCAGCGCTTCATTGGCTTTCAGGTCGTTTGTGAAAAAGTCGATGAATTTGATCGCCGCGTCTTTTTGCTTAGAGCTGCTCGTGACCGAGAAATATTGCGACGGCTTCAAATATTGGGGCTTTTGTCCGCCCGGATAGCTCGGGTATTCGATCAGCTTGATCGGCCGGTTCGCCGATTTGGTCACCGCCACGATTTGATTGCTGTGGAGCGACAGGAACGGCGTCTTCTGATGCACAATCAATTGGTCCTCCAGCGCCGTCAAGCTGGCGGTCATTTCCGGCGGAGGAGCGACTTTGTCCTGACGCAGGTTGTTCCAGTACGTAAACCACTCCACGACAAGCTTATCATCGTCATAGCCCAAGCCGGTGCCGTCCTTGTTGTACAAGAAAGCGCCCCGCTCCATCAAAAACTGCTTGAAGCTGTCGATGCCGTTGGACAGCGGCGTCCCGTATACCCCTTTGCCTAATTTTTGCTGCAGCTGACGTGCCGTATTGGCATAGTCATCCCACGTATACCCAGGTTTCAGCTCCTGAACGCCGGCTTTCTCGAACAGGGCCGGGTCGTAAGCGATCGCCACGGCGTTCGCTCCCAGGTTAAGCGCATACAACTTATTGTTGAGCCTTCCGGCGGCCACATAGCTGTCATCCACATCTTTCAAATTCAGCGCGCCGGACGCTACGTAAGGCGTCATATCCTCAAGAAGTCCGCGCTGCACATAGTCCGGCAAATAGGCGTCGTCCATCTGCATGACGTCCGGCAAATTTTTGGCGGCGGCTTCCGTAGACATTTTTTCCCAGTAGCCGTCCCATCCTAAAAATTCCGTAGAAATTTTGATATTCGGATTTTGCTGCTCAAATATTTTAACCGCGTTCAGAGTGCGATTGGCCCGGTCCTGGGAGCCCCACCACCCGACCCTCAATGTGATTTGCTGCGGTGTGCCTTCATTCTTCGGCGTGTCCGCAGTTTCGGGCTTCTTCGCTTCCGGTTTGGCGGCATTCCCGTTTCCCCCTGTGCTGCAGCCGGCTATCAGCGCTGTCGACAGGAAGATTAGGGTAAACGCGGACATCCACTTGTTTTTCATCATTGGCCGAACGACCTCCAAATCATAGTATGATGCAGACCCTTTTGGACAACCGGTGCCGGACCCGGCTCGGATTACACATCCCACCCGGGCAAGTACGCTTTCGTATTTTGCAGCATGCGTTCGAATAATTGCTCGGCGGCGCCGATATCGATGGATACCAACGGGTCGTTCAAGAAAGCCCGGAACGCGAGAGACTTATCCTTGCGCAGCGCCGCCTTCAGCACCGTCTCCTGATTCAGCACATGCCGCGCCACCAGATTTTCGATATCCAGGGGAAGCTGTCCCGCCAGTACCGGCTTTACGCCGTCCCTTACGAGAAGAGCATTTGTTTCCACAACCGAGCCAAGCGGCAATCCTTTGATTTGGCCTTGATTCGGCACATTCACGTTGGTGACGAAATCGCCCAATCCCAAAAGCGCTTTCATCATACAGATCCCTTCTTCGCCGGAAGGCTTCAGCTGCACGCTTTCTTGGCCTGCGGCAAGCCGTTTGCTTTTATGCGCAAGCTCCTCCTGTCTCTTCATCCGAAAATCGATCGGAGTCAAAGAGAACTTCCAGGATTTCACCGTTTCGGGATCCTTCAAATACCATGCCCGCGGCATGAATTCCGCCAAATGCCTGTCGCCCGACGCCGCAAGGAGGCCGTATCTGCGAAACAGATCGAATTGGACGCGGCACGCCGACGAGAAAAAGCTGTTCATCCATTGGCCGGGCTTCTCTTCGTAGCCGGATTCGTAATACCGGTCCACAAATTCGCGATAAATGGGCATCAAATCCGTCCCTTGATAGGAAGCCTCGTCAATCCAGGTAAAATGGTTAATGCCGAGCACGTTGACCGTAATATCTCTGTACCCCACGTCCTCGATTCCCTTCAAATCCTTCAGCATCGAGGCTAGAAGCTTCTGCGCGCCGAATATTTCGTGACAGCAGCCCATCACCTTGATTTCCGGGAATATTTCCGTTAGCGTCCTGGTGCAAAGAGTCATGGGATTCGTATAATTGATGACCCAGGCGTCGGGACAATACGCTTTTATCGCTTCCGCCATTTCCACGTACATCGGAATCGTGCGGAGGGCTCTTACAATACCGCCGGGTCCCGTCGTGTCTCCCACGGACTGGTAGATGCCGTACTCCTGCGGGAGATTGACATCAGACGTCATCTCCTTAAACGTGCCGGGCAAGATGGAGATGATGACGAAGTCCGCCCCCGTCAAAGCTTTTTCCAACGTTTCGACGGATTGATATTGCCATTTTCCCTTCACGTCGTCGCGCCTGTTTAGGCTATTGCCGATCATGCTGTTTACATGCGCGGCCTCGTAGTTGAGGTCATAAAGCTTGACCGTGCCGGATAAATCGCTCTCCATGGCCAAATCTCCCATAAGAGCCCAGGCCCACCCCTTGGATCCTCCGCCGATGTAGGCTATGTTGATATCCTTTACCTGGTTGCCGCTATATTCCATGTCCAGACTCTCCCTCCTTATAGGAATTCCTCCCGATATATCTTCACTTATACAGCAAAAAATAAATAATGAGCTATACGTTTATTGCTTGCTTTTCGGTTTTTCAACCTATTTTGCTCTCCGCAAGAAATTTACTGAAGTTTGACCGATTTTCTAAAATTCATCGGGGCCAACCCGGTAATTTCTTTAAATTTTCTTTCGAAATGAGTGACGCTGTCGTAACCGATTTCTTCCGCGATGCAAGTGATCGGTTTGCTCGTGTCTTTCAGCAGTCTCTGGCCTTCCAGCACGCGAATCCGGTTTAAATATTCCACGAAGGTGACCCCGGTAATTTTCTTAAACGATCGGCTGAAGTAATACGGACTAATAAAAAATTGATTTTCTATCGTTCTGAGCGATATTTTCTCGTGATAGTTTTTGCACATAAAGGAAACGATCTCTGAAATTTTTTCGTGCAGCGCATTTTGGAACGTAAAATTGCACTCCCAATGGTCGCTGTTATATCTGGCGATAAACAATAATAATTCGATTAACAGCACTTTCACATGGAGCTCGTAACCGATCGGGCGGCAATTCTCCTCTTTGATCATTTTTTTCAGCAGTGTTTCGACAAAATGCTGTTCTTCGAGCGTCAACCGCAAAATCCGGGACGGCCGGAAACAAGACAACAAATCTACGCCGTCTTTTTTAATCGGCATGTCTTTAAGAAATTTCGGCCGGAAATTGATCAGAATCCGTTCATGAACCACATTGGACGCATCCGTCGTTTTGTGCAGCTCATTAAAGTTGATAATGACCAAATCGCCTTTTCTCACCAAATAATTTCTGTTTTGGATAAAATAGTATCTTTCTCCGGAAAGCATGTAATAAATCTCGTAGACGTCGTGGCAGTCGTTTGCAGTCATATTGAACGATTCCGTTCTTTTGATGCGTTCAATGAAAAAGGAATCGAACGAATGCTGGAAATCGATTTGATATTGTTCCATCAGTGATCATCCCCTATTCCCAACATATGAATCGTTTTCTTTGAGACGCTGAGCCATAATCCAGAACAACGCTACCGCTGCCAAGCAAATGATGGAGTTGATCAAAAAGGTGGATTGTAGTCCGATCATCGATGCACTGACGCCGCCCAGCAAATTGCCGACGATCTTGCTGATTCTTTGAATGATAACGGCATTCGCCATTTGCCCGCTGGCCTTTAATTCGGTGGTTACATGAAGGTTCACATATTCGGCCAGACACATATAGAACAAAAGCAATTCCCTTTAAATGAAATCCTTCCGGATTGCCCCAATGTCCGCCACTTTAGCGGAAATTCGAGAAATTGCAATCGATTCATAAAAGAATGTCATTAAACCAATGCTGGGTTTCAAGTCCTTTGAAACTACAGAACACACAATCACAGGAATCGATGTCCTGCATATGATAAAGAAAGGGCAGGTCGAATGCACTCATTCGTCTGTCCTCTCTGCAGTTGAATTTATTAATAAATTATTTGGTTTGATTCCTTTTCCCTTAACCTGATCTGAGGCTATACCGGATTGCTAAGCCTGGGCCATGCTGTATTTTTCGGACGATGCAATTTTTATCAATGCCCGATAGAACGAACGCATAACAGACCTTTGAATATCATGGTTTAATAGCAATTTTTTTCTTCATGGTCGTCTTATTCTGACGACCATTATATTAGTATTTTCAACTTAATAATATAAAGATATCGTGAATGTTTATACATAAGATTAATCCGCGAGTTCAATCTATCCACTGTTTCTCAGACAGGTACTTTCGTTACGATTCTACGCACAGATTTCACCATACGTAGTTATCCTAGCTACACGTGGGCTTGCTTGGCCCATCACGTGACCGAACTTTCACTAGCCAGAGGACGCGTGCTTTTAGGCACGCATCAATAAAGAATCGATCTTATTCGGCAACGGCCGAATAAGATCGGTTGAGTGACCCCGGTTTTTCCCATCAGGAGCTGGCATAAGCGACTTTAGGCTGCTTCAATTCGACGCATCGGGCCGGTCTGGGGAATATTTTCCCAGGATTGCACAGCTGGTCGGGATTGAACACATCCCGTATCCGGATCTGCGCCTGCATTTCCTCCTCGGTGAAAATGAACCGCATATCCTCCATTTTTTCCACGCCTACGCCATGCTCACCGGTAATGGACCCGCCTACATCGGCGCACACCTTCAGAACCTCAGAGCCTGCTTGGACCGCACGTTGTGTCTCTCCTTCGTTCTGAGAATTATAAAGAATTAAAGGGTGTAAATTGCCGTCGCCGGCGTGAAAGACATTGGCAATCCGAAGGTTATATTTTCGGCTAACCTCGCCGATCCGGTTCAATACCTCCGGCAGTCTGCTGCGGGGAATGACGCCATCCTGCACCAGATAGTCAGGAGAAATAGTGCCCATCGCGCCGAAGGCCGTTTTGCGGTTAGCCCACCAGCGCGCCCGCTCCTCAGGACTCTTCGCTTGGCGAACCTCACGCACCCGATGCTTACGGCATACGGCAATGACTCGATCAATTTGCTCCTGCAAGCCCGCGATGACGCCGTCCACCTCAACAATGAGTACAGCCCCCAAATCATGGGGATACCCCACCGGGTAGTTCCCCGATTCCACGCCTTCAATAGCCGTCCGATCCATCATCTCAAGCGCCGCCGGCACAATGCCCTCGGCGATGATATCGGAAACCGCTTGACTTGCATCGTTCACGTCATCATATAAAGCCAGCACGGTAAGGATGCCCTCTGGCTTTTTAAGGATACGTACGGTGATTTCGGTCACGATCCCCATGGTCCCTTCGGATCCGGTCAAAAATCCAAGCAGATCATAGCCCGGAGCATCCGGGACTCCCCCGATCTGCACAATTTCCCCATCGGGCAGCACTAGCTCCAGTCCAATCACATGATTCGTGGTGACGCCATACTTTAGACAGTGTGCACCTCCTGCATTCTCGCCTACATTGCCTCCTATGGTACAGGCCGCCTGACTGGACGGATCGGGGGCGTAATAATAGCCCTTGGAGGAGATGGAATTCGACAGCTTGAGATTGATGTATCCCGGCTGCACCACAGCTCTCCGATTCAGATAGTCCACCTCAATAAGCTTATTCATGCGGGCCAAGCTGATGATGACCTCCCCGTTCAAAGCCGTAGCGCCGCCGCTTAACCCCGTTCCCGCTCCTCTTGGGATGTAGGGAATCCGGTACTGGTGCAAAATCCGAACGACCTCGGACACCTCCTGTGTGGATTTGGGAAACACCACAAGGGAAGGCACCCCTTTATGAACGGTATAGCCATCACATTCATAGGCAAGCAGATCCTCATAACGGTGCAGTACCGCTCGGGACCCGACAATGTTCTCGAATCGCTGAATAATAGCCGCTTTTACTTGTGAATCCATATGGCTAGCCCTCCTAAGACGCTTCAGAGCATCCTTCGTTCTCCGTTTTATTCGATTTCTTCTCTCCACGGCCACGGTAAGCCCAATCCAAGACCTGAATCGTATGAAGGATTTGCTCCGATCGATCATGACGCACAACACCGACCATAAATTGCATCATGCAGCCAGGGTTGCCCATCACCACAGCATCGCAGCCGCCTGGGAGGTCGCCTATTTTACGGTCAAGCAGCTCGCCAGCCATCTCCGGATGCGTCAGATTATAAACTCCGGCGCTGCCGCAGCAGCGGTCCGAGTCCGGCAGTGCAATGAGCCTGACTCCCGGAACGGAAGCAAGCAGTCTCCGAGGCTCTATGCGAATCCCCTGAGCATGGGCTAAATGACAAGCATCATGATAAGTGATGGTCAGATCGAGCTCGCCCTGCGGCGGAATCAATCCAAGCTTGTCGAGGAAGCTGGATACGTCGACGGTCTTTTCAGCGAAAAGACGCGCCTTTTCCGCGTAGTCCGGATCCGACTTTAATAATTCGCCATATTCCTTCAAGGTAGACCCGCATCCGGCTGCGTTAATGATCACCGCATCGATCTCCTCGGACAAGAAGGCGTCAATATTGCGTTTGGCCAGCTGCTTAGCCATGTCCCGGTCACCGGCATGGACGTGCAAAGCGCCGCAGCAGGATTGGTCTTGAGGAATCCATACCTCACAGCCGTTATGCCGAAGCACGTTAATGGTCGCTTCATTGATGTCAGCAAAAACGGCATCCATCACACAGCCGGTAAGCACAGCCACTTTTGCTCTCTTGTTACCGATTGGAGCAAGCAGCTTATCTATCCTGCCCAGCACCGGCTTGGACTTGAGATCAGGAAGCGCCCGTTCCATCTCCTGCAAATGCGCAGGCAGTATTCGCAGCAGACCGGACCGGCGCGCCAATTTTCTGAGACCGGACCGCTGATAAAGCCGGGTAAGCTGCGACAGCATTCTCATTCTGGATGCATACGGGAACAGTCCGCGTAAGAAGAGCTTGTTCAATAATCCGGGGAAGCCGGAAGGGGGAGACGCTTTGTACAGCTGTCCTCGAGCCTCCTCAACCAGTGCGCCTACCTGAACGCCGGACGGGCATGCCGTTTCACAAGCGCGGCAATCCAAGCAAGCATTGACCGGAGCCGCGAAAAAGTCATTCAACTGAAGCTTCCCTTCCGCGACGGACTTGATTAAGTACACTCGCCCACGAGGAGAGTGGGCTTCGAGCCCGGTCTGTTGATAGGTCGGACAAGACTCCAGGCACATGCCGCAATGTACGCATTCGGAAAATTTGGCGGGGTCCGGTGAGTCCTCCCAAAGATAATTCGATTTCGGAAACAAGATATTTTCCGAGGTGATTGCTTTCGAGTCTTTGGACATCTCATAATCCTCCAATAATACGTCCAGGATTTAGTGTTTCGTTCGGATCTATCGTTCGTTTGATCCCTCGCATAATCTTTTGGTCTGCAGTCGCCTCATCCCAAATCGCGATTTGTCTGCGGATCGTGCCGGGGGCGAAATCTACTACGGTCCGAATGCCCTGTTGTCTCATTTCACTTTGCATATCGCGTATCCAAGCGGTAAGCCGCCCATGAACGTTCGTCGCCTCTCCTCCCGCCCCTTCCACCGTTGCCCTCGCGATGCCGGTGTATGCTCCGCCGCTGAACCTCAAGGAAACGCCATGCTGTACGGCCCGCGTTTCCGCAGCCTCATATATTGCCTGTACGTCGGTAAGCTTACCCACAAGCTTCATCGATACAATCGTCTGACTGTCTTCCACAAGGTTCGCATTAGGCAGGATGCTCCGTATCTTAGACAGTACCGCCTCCGATTCTTCGGCTCCTCGAAGCTCAGCAAGGATTACGGCCCCTAAATCTCGGCAAAGCTGCCCGACTTGGCGAGCCTGCTCATCCACAGAGGACCATACATCGGCAAAGCCTATCAGGACGACTGGGCCCTGCGTATCGACTTCAAGCGATTGGGCGGCTGTTGGATTGAGCCACTCAAAAACACATGGCTCCAGCTGAGAGTCGAGAAGTGCATTCTGCAGCATGCGCAGCGTGTCGACGCGGGCGTTCCCGATGACCAGCAGACTTCGCCCCGCAGGAATCGGTCTGATTTTAAACGTAAATTCGGTATGCAAACCTAATGTCCCCATGGAGCCGATAAACAGCTTATTCATATCGTAGCCGGCAACATTCTTCACGACCTTGGCCCCAGTACGAATGACTTCCCCGTTCGGATACACAATGCGGGAAGCGATGAGAAAATCTCGAACGGAACCATAGCCGGCCCTGAGCGGACCGGACGTACCGGCATTCACAATGCCGCCGATCGTTGATTGATCGTCCCATGCGGCATCCAGCGGCAAAAACTGTCCTGCTGGCTTCAACGTCTCTTGAAGCTCCCGAAACGTCGTTCCGGCTAAAACAGTAACCATCAAATCACCTGCTGAATGCTCCAACACACCGGACATGCCTTTCATCGAGAGGATCAAATCCACCGCTTTAACGGATTGTCCATACGCGTCCTTGGTGCCTCCTCCTTGAGGCGCAACCGATAACCGGTGCTCATCCGCAAAGCGAAGGATGTCTACAACCTGCCTTTCGCTTGTTGGCAGCGCTCTCAGAGAAGCGTTGATACGGTATTCGCAATGCTGACTGTCACCCGGCAGCAAATGATTTTCACCGGTGATCCTTGCCAAGGATGATCGGATTTGTCCATGGCTAAGCTTCCCTTTGATGCCATCCATGTATTAACCTCCAAGCGTTTCGAAATTAACATTCGGGCCAAATCGCCGGATGGCGCTGCAGCAGCCTCCAAGCTTCAAGCAGGGTGCGTTTGCCATTGGCAATGACCGCGTGCGGAGATTCGTTCTCCATCGGCTTTACATTAAAGGTCAGCACCTTCTGTTTGCCTTCCCCTATGTAGTCCACCTTGCAGAGATTCCTTAAAAAGTGTACCAGCTGCTCCGTGTTCACGGCCTGGCTCTTAGCGGACATGAGCGCATGGTATCGCCCGTCCTTGCAGCAGTTTCCCATTCGGGAATAGATCAGCTGCTTTTTCACATGCTTCATGTTTCGATCATTCATTTCGTAATGGCCAGGCAGCTGATCTACATCGATGAATACCCCTAGGCCGGAAATTTTTCCGATCGTCTCTTTAGAGGGTTCAGTTTCGGAAAAAGAGAGCGGCGGCCCATAAGCTACCTTCATCGCTCCCTTGATAGCAGTATAGCGACAGATTTCTTTGAGCGACTTCTCCAAAGCTTGAAGTGTCTGCTTACGAAAAAAGGCCCCCGAAATGAACTCATCC
The DNA here is from genome assembly GCF_027533625.1 of Paenibacillus gyeongsangnamensis. Taxonomy (GTDB): domain Bacteria; phylum Bacillota; class Bacilli; order Paenibacillales; family NBRC-103111; genus Paenibacillus_G; species Paenibacillus_G gyeongsangnamensis. The sequence goes on from NZ_JAQAGZ010000021.1 coordinate 89,211, forward strand.
GAAATTGTAAACATTTCAGCATGCATCTCGTAAGCCTCATCGACTGCTTCTTTTATCCATTGTATGGCCTCAAGCCTCTCGTACTCGATCAGGCTCCCTAAGTTAATCTGTTTCGCTTGTCCTTTCGGCATGGCATGATAGCATACCAGCATTCCGCTGCTGAGCAAGAGCTGCTTGACCTCTGTCCGCACGGCTGAATCCGGGATCGAGGCCAGCTCTATTGCGTCAAAAAAAGGATCACGTGCAATGTCCATGATCGATTCCAGGATGCCCCCGGGCTTGGAACCGGCTAAAGGAAACGCCGCATGATGGACGATGCCAATTTTCACATACTGACGAATATCGTCTTTCAATCTGCAACAACTCCTATAAGGAATTCCAAAACAATAACTAAATTATATGATCCTTGTTTATTTTTATTATTGTTTTTAGTATGTTGTTGGTATAAAAGGGGCCAAAGCCCCCCTTTCTTCAAAACTTCCATTACATATTTTGCGCGAATACCTTGGCCTTAAATTCCAACCGTCTGCGGTGCAGAATCGGCTCCGTATAGCCGTTCGGCTGCTCATAGCCTTGGAAAACCAGCTAGCAAGCGGCTTGGAAGGCCACCGATTGCTCGTAATTGCCGGACATCGGACGGTATTCAGCGAACCACGTACCCAAGAATTCCCTGCGCATTGTTGTCCAGCTCCTGTTGAATTTCCTCGGGGCTCCATTGCGGAGCTTTTTCAACTGGGAAGTCCAAGATCTCATCTTGGTAATTGACTCTGATTTCTTTCAATTGGTTTTGCACCTTCGTGACATCCACTTGATGATAGTGAAGCGCGTGCAGTGTACCTGCAGTAGGGGAGGGCACCCATGCGGTATTGCAGCCGGCTTGGAGCTGGGCGATTTTTTGCTTCAGCATTTCCTTCATCAGATCCGGCGTAGCCCACATGCCTTTACCGATCTGGGGCACGTCCCTGTAAGCCGCAGGCCAGCCCTACGCTGACATTCGACCGCTCATAAGCGCAGCCATCGGGAGGACTTCATGCTGTTTTTGCGAATCATCGAACCTGCTTCCATGGAGGTGTGCATTTCGTCGCCGGTCCGGTCGAGGAAGCCCGTATTAATAAAGACGATCCGGTCCTTGACCTCCCGAATGCAGGCTTTCAAGTTCAAGGAAGTGCGACGTTCCTCATCCATCACGCTAATTTTCAGCGAATAACGTTTCAGCTCAAGCGAGTCTTCGACACGGTTAAAAAGCTCATTCGCAAACGCCACTTCCTCGGAGCCGCGCATTTTCAAGCTGGTTCGATCCTGACTCCCGCCCATATAGATGGATCGTTCTTTTCTCCGCTTCTTTTCGTACACGTGAAAAGAAGATCTCTCCGGCATCCGCGACACCTCCGCCAAGCCATCCGATCCAAAGCGACAAAGTCTTCCCTCCCCCTTATCTCGATGTCATGATTATGCTTATGTTATAGAATTTGAAAACATGTTTGGAGTTAACTCACTTTGAGTTAAACCGTGCAATATAAAAAGAGCCTTGTCCTAATCGACTTGGCTCTTTTGCATTATCCTATAATTGAGATATTACCGGCAATTATCTATCTTAAATGTTACTTTCTCATCAAAGGTTCATACCGTGATATCCCATCGCCTGATAACCCTTGACACGTTTTTTGTACATGGCCATAAGCAAAGGCACCTGCAAGTCCACATAATCATAAATCTGTACGACCTGCTTACTCTGGTGAGCACGGTGGAGCCGCCCCGCATATTGCTGGAGAGTCCCTTTCCAGGAGATCGGATGAACTAAGAACAATGTATCTAGCCGAGCATCGTCAAAGCCCTCCCCGATTAATTTCCCAGTTGCTATAAATACCCGCTCTTCAGTATCGTCTTGCACCAAAAACTGATATATCTCTTGAATGCTACGAGAGTTCACGCTTACTGGTAGACGAAAATCCGTATACCGAGGTACTACTTTATGTTCAAACCCTCGAGCTTGTGCTTGCGACTTAGCATCAATTTTGATTCGAATGGGACCACATTGCATTAATACGATCGGTTGATGTCCATCCTGCCGCGTTGGAGTTGCCGTTAATCCCAATACATATTTGGCCTTCACTTTTTTCAATACTTGTTCGAAGCCGAACGCCGATACGTGATGGCACTCATCCACGATAATTTGGCCGTACTCCTCGACGAAATCTTTAACGCTGCCCTTTTGATTTAAGCTTTGTATGATTGCAATATCCACGATACCCGTTCGCTTATCCTTGCCGCCACCAACAATGCCGATATTTTTCTTATCGAGATTAAGAAAAGTGCCGAGTCGCTCCCTCCATTGATCCATGAGCTCTCTTCTATGGACTGATACCAAAGTGTTTACCTTTCTGGAAGCAATGATTGAGGCGGCTACTACTGTCTTTCCAAAAGCTGTTGTTGCGGATAAAATCCCCGTGTTGTGCGACAACATGGATCTAGCTGCACCGTCTTGTAACATAGAAAGCGTTCCGTTAAAAGCAACATCTATTGTATTCCCTGGATTACGTCTTCCGAAATAACGGCTTCAATTTGATGAGTTTTCATTAAATCCATCATCTCAAAACAGCCCCTAGGAATGGCTATATATTGAACAAAATCCTCATAACATCCAATAACTCTTGGTTTACCATAAGTCGGCAGCCTCATTGCTTGTGTTTTATAAAAATCCGGATTTTGAAAGACAGCCAAACTTTGAATCCGATGGATGAAAGTCGGCGGTAAAGCCTTTTTTTCGATATAAATCATATTAGAAATAACGACATTGACTTGGGATGGCAAGGAGTCTGAAATAACGGATGAGTGATCGTTTGATTCAGTTTGTATCCAAGGACTCTCATCAACTTCTTGATCATTCCAAGAGTGGATACCAAACGGGGATCCCCCCTTCGTTAGTTCGTAAATTATGCTCTGTACCCGATCTAGAGAAAGCTTTTCTACTCCTGAAAGATAGCGCCATTGATCATCATAGGGTCGAAATGCTTCATCTACAAATAAACTGTTCCCCTCCCGTCGGGGAATTCCCTGTAAAGGAAGAGCAATCAAATTCCCAAAGCCACCTTTAGGGAGCGTATCTTGATTTGGAAACAACCTATCATACGACTCTAAAGAAATCTGATAACGCCGCTCCATAGTCTTTGTTAATATAGCACTTCCCAGTTTCCTAGCGATGCTCGCTTCTACAGGTTGGCTAAAAAACAACCAGATATGTCCTCCATTCCCCGAACGAGATCGTTCAAGGGATGCAGAGATAAGCCATTCCTTACAAGTTTCCATCACCGCGGCGGCGTCTTGTTGCCAATTCTGCTTATCGAAATCCATTGCAAGAAACCAACAGGTTTCGTCTTGAAGCATGGGGTAGATACCAATGGTGCGGTTTACTTTAGCATCAAGGTGCCTGGAGATAATTTCATCTGTAACGGATTCAAACGTTTGATAAGTTGATCCTCGAAATGTTCCATTCAAAAATTCCATGCCGATATATCTCTTCATTTTCAAAGGATTCGATAGGCACGTACTTTCGATCAAAAGTCATCTTATTGAATTTTTCTCGCATTTCGGTTCCCCGTTCTTACTTCCCGCAGCACTTCTTATGCTTGAAACCGCTGCCACAAGGACAAGGTTCATTTCTACCAATCTTAGCACTTGTAACAGGCACTGCTTTTATCAAGGGTGGCAAGGTTGCTTTGGGGCGAGAAGCGTTCTTTGTTTTCATTTCATCAAGAACTTTCTGTCTCACTTCTGCCGCCTCTTGATGCATTCCCATTTCCATAAATAAATCATCAAGTCGTTCCAATACATGAAACCGATCCTGGAGTCCTTCAATTTCAAGCGCCTTCTTTAATATTCTCATCGCCTTTTCATTATCTTTGTTCTTCTTAGCGAAAATTCCATATTGATCCGACCAACCAATCCAACCCCAACCTGAGGTAGGGGATTCTTCAAGATACTTTTGGAAGAGTCGTTCTCCTTCTTCAATTTCTTCCAAATCAAAATACGATTCGCATAAAGCCCATTTCATTCCCTCAAGATTTGGTTCACTTTTATCTTGGCATTTGGCTATATACGTGTTACAGAACTCGATTCGGGTTTGGGCAAAGCTACTAACTTCCTTAGAGGCATTACCCAGTTCCATTTCAAAATCAGTCGACCAATTATAAATGCTCTGCATGCCATGAAATGCACCATCTAGATCTTCCATACTTATGCTGTCGTCTGCTTTCAAAACGGCATACATTTTGTTCCATAGCTCTCTCCATACGCGAGCTGCTTCTACCGAGTTTCCTTGCATTGAATAGGTATATCCTTCTTGCATGAAGTCCTCCCATTCATTTTGTATCTCAGATTTCAATGTAAGTTTGCTCATACACAATCCTCCCGTTATATACATACTTAAAAAATGCACTTTACGTTTATTGAAACCATTGTTCATTTCGCTCGATAAATGCCAACCGTTATGAATGGACTTACGACAGTTTCAAGCCTTATTTTATCGGATACACTCAATTTTACTGGCTTGGGGTTGCTTGACCAACGTTTATTCATACTTGTTCTTTACCTTCCACAGCATTTTTTATACTTCTCTCCACTGCCGCATGCACAAGGATCGTTGCGTCCGATCTTTTCAATCTTTACAGCAGGATTTCTTTTCGGTTCTTCGTAAACCGTACTACGTTCTTTCTTTGAATAGGAATTTGCTGATTTATTGAACCGATTATCTTGACGAAAGCAAGCCCATCCTTGTAGTTCCTTAATTGTGTCCGTTATAAGCTGAAACTTATAAGAACGTTGATTACTTCGTAAGACCTCTTCTTTTGTTTTCTTTAATGTTTTCTCAATGCTATCCATACCTATGACTATGGCTTCAATAACCTGCTCTTCATACAAGCGCTGAATATCGGTATAAACCTCTTCAGGATAAAGATCGTCACAACAACATACGATCTCTGCATTCAAATAATAGTTAGTCTCTGTAAGCTTGCCGTTCATTAGTTGCTTGAAATAGTTTATGACGAACTCTCTCGAGAGTTGACCGTTAAAAACCAGAACAACTAGAGCGATCAATGCTTGTCCACGAGCGTACATATTTGCTTCCGGATTCTCGATTAACCGCAATAGCAAATCAATATTTCCATTGTATACAGACGCGAGTATTCTACCAATATCTTCAGTTATAGCATCTCCAAATATATTTTCACAAACATCACTAGGCATCGATAATAGATCAACCATGATCGGAAATAGCTCTTTCATCTGAAACTGTGCCAAAAGATAATAAGCATAAATAAAATCAATTCGAGTCGGGCGATCTATCACCAGTGTATAATCTTCTTTTAGATCACCCATCATTTGAAGCAAATAAGGAATGGCCTCTTCCTTGTGTTCAATAATCCGTTGCAACTCATCACGCGGAAAATTTCCATCATTATATCGAATAGTTTGTAATAATTGTTCCATTACCTTTAACCCCCAGAATAGTTAGCCTCTTATAAATATGAGTACCCTAATATATCTTATATAAATAAATGACTTTAAGCTAGTTTACGATCTCTCCCTTCTAATTCATTATAAATATCTGTTAAATCATCGTGAAGGATCGCTCCAGGTAGGGAACCCTTCCGAATCGCCATTCTTCTACAAGCTTTGGAGAAAACTTCCCCATCTTCAAGAATAAAGCTGGCTCGCATACCCTTTTTCCCGAATCAATTGATGCACCGTATGGCGAACCTTTTTTTGTAACTCTTGTCTGTTCAAGACAAACTACCCCTTTGATTGTGAAAAAGGATGATTATTTTTGTGCTCCAATTCTTAAAGGTATCCTTGAACCTTCGAAAAGGTTTGTAACCATTAAGAGCATCAAACAACTTATCCTCTGGATCGAATTCGGTACGCCGGGCAAATATCGTCATCACATAGAACGCTTCATCAGAATCAATCTTTGGAATGTCTATGAAACGTTCTGCGTTTCCTCATTATCCCAGTCGATTCCTGGCTCCCCTGTATACCCTTCATCCATATCCACAATGACTTGTCCAGTATGCAGATCCAAGTAATACGGGTGCTCAAAGTTGTTATCCAAGTATGCGTCTATAAGAGCCTGTTTAAAAAGCGTGTAAAATCGGATAAAAAACAAAAATGCACCTATGCGAAATATGGCAAAATGGAGGTATCCCGACCGCCCAAAAAACCATTTTGCGAGGTGCATTTTCATGGATTTGCAGCTTGAACTGTTACCTTACCATTACTTATAACACACTTGGATTTGATGCGGAACTAATTGATTACATCGATCATGTGGATGACTCCATTGTGCTCGAGAAGATCGCTCCGCCTTATAAAAATGGCAGCATCCTCCAATTGATCCAAGAATCTGCTTTCGGATGCATTATCTGTACTTTACACACCCGTAGATCTCCTCGTTTCGAGAACTGGTGAGGCAATTAAAAGAACCGAAAAATCAGGCATGGCGCAACTTTATCGGTGTCCGTAACATCGAAAAGGTGCCGGCTCACAGCTGCCTGAGCAACTTCCGAGCCAAGGTAAGCAACGAATTGTTTTATGCCATTCTTTTTGACCTCATTACCCAGGCATTGAAGCTGAAAGACTTTCTGCTGCCGATGCTAACGGGCATCGACTCCAGGCCGATTTGGGCTAACGTCAGCTGAGGCCTTGATTTTACTGGGGGTTTGACGTTCTCATTTTGCTCTGATGTGGTGGTTCAAGACGGCTGGTGTTACGTTTTAACACCAACTTATCACCAATTTTTCGGGGACCGTAAACTATAATAAATGCTTGTCAAAACAATATAATTCAGCAACATCAATTTTCTTCGGCAAGCGTATTTTTTCTTAATGAAAACCTAAACCTTCTTATGACCATCATTCTCTTTCGAATCATATCCAGACAGACAATTCTATATTTCGATCGAGGACATCCTGAACGTAGCTAATCGCCTCAGAATGATTGATAACCTCGAAATGCTCCCGCTGCTTTTTACTGCCTAGTTTTCACATTCTCTAGCCTTTTCGCACGTTCGCGTTGCCGCGGCGAACGTCGGCCCATTTCCGCAAAATAAAAGAAGACTAGAGCAGCGGCTCTGATCCTCAGAAAAAGTTATTAACAATGTTATTCGTTTTGTCCTATCTCAAATTCCCTTACCTTGCTTTGTAAATATTTATGATCGCCTTCTTGTCCGTAAATGCGTCCGCTCTCACGATCTTCGTGACTTTATTGAACTTGACGAATGAGTTCAGCCTCTTTCGATAGCCATCTGACATCCTGCAGAGATTCCCGTTCTCTTCCCGGTTTCATAGGCTGATTATCTCCGTACGTTTTTTTGAATCTACTTTGTCACACGTTTCCTCTTCGTTCTTGAAGACAAAATATAGCCCTTTAAATTGGCCCCATTCGACAGCCGGTCCAGCAAAAAGATTCAATGAGAGTAATCGCTCAATGTGGTCGATGATCTCGGTCTCTTTGGCATACCACCATTGCAACGGTTCCGGCCCTTGCTCCACAAAGAACTCCTCTATTCGATCCAGACACACATCAAATTCTTCCTTAAAAACAACTCCGAATGGCTGATTATCTTCTTCTGGCACTGCGTTTCTCCTTCAATTCACTGGCCGTGTACCCCTTCATGTCGGGATGATCGAGGTATCTCTGCAGAGAAGCTTTCAGCTCAGGATAATCTTCAATTTCTTGGGCTAAATCCAGATCTGAATCATCTTCCGCGTCCGGGTCAAAGTTCTCCACTTCCACAGAAACCAGCTTGCCCTCAATAACAAAAAGGCCTGATTGCTTGCCTTCCAGAGCATGTAAAAGCTCTTCTTTGGCTTGATCGCTTAAAGGGTTCATGTCACTCACCTCAAGTTCATTATAACAAAAATGAAGAATGTTGTTCAACGAAGCCGAGGTACTCGTACGAGCGCGTCAATTGCGGAACTGTCGAGCGAATTGGCTGAGTGGGAGCGAACTCGCAACCAGAGCCAAAAAGGTGTTGATTGGCAATTTACCACCGATGATGCCTGAGTCAAGTTAAAGTGGCTTTACCCACAATTTAAGGGCGCACCGGAAGCCGCTCCAGTCCGCGGAAGCTAGACAACGAGTACCATTCCGCCGCCTCGGCGGCGGATACGTGCAATCGCCTCACGCCTCCGACCAAGTGCTGAACGGCTATCTGCCCCTCCATTCGCGCCAGCGGTGCTAAATAGCCAAGACAGAAATGAATCCCCGCCGCAAACGCCAGATGCCTGTTCTGGGAGCGGTACATAAGTAGTAATTGTTGCCCATTGATCAGCTAACCCCCGTACAGTATGTATCGTAAAGGCCGATACCTCTTACTATAGTAGTTATTAGCCGACATTACTACGACAAAATGGTAACCCACTGCAGGATTTTGAGTTTGTCCCGCTTGCGGTTACAAAACACAAACAGTGCCGAGGAGAACGGGTTCAGTGCAAACTGTTCCTGGACGATGGCGGCCAGGCCGTCAACGCTGCGCGGCTGCCAGCTCCTTTTACATGTTCACAAAATCATCTACTTTGGTGCCTAACTCACTTTATCAGTGAAGTTATCTAGGCAAAAGTAAGACAGGTTAAGACAGCTAAACCCTTACGGCTCTAAGGATTCCACGTTTTGTCTTACCGTCTTACCGAAAAAGATTATATAACCTATGTAAAAATGAGGGTAAATGAAACCCCTTCCTAAAAACCAGATCTTCGCTTTAAACGCAAGAAAGGCCCGCATATCAGCGTACTGGCAACTTAAAGCCCAATTTTAGCGCATTTGGCGCGCAAAGATCGAGGTTCTCTAACGTTATGGCTTTAAATTTCGCCAGCCATTATAATCATTAACAGAGATGCCGGCATAGGATGGATGGAGATTCAACAAATGATCGATTTCGCGCATTTGTTCCTCCATAACAGACCGGCCGTCATCGTAGAAAGTTAAATACAGACCCTCCGAAGTCGGATTGGTTTCCACGGCGACGAAGATCTTTTTGCCGAGACCGTCCGCCAAAGTGAGCTTGGTATCCGTGATGTCGACTACAGCCTGCGCTTGATCGCGATATGACATGAGAGTCACTTCGTTCATCAACTGAAAGACGGATTCAATCAAGGTGCCCCCTATAACGGGGACTATGATTTCGTCCACCCAGTACGGGAGGGTGCAACTAATGATTAATGAAGGATCCTGTGCCTCATTGGCAAACAGGGTTAAGGCATCCAGCCAGTTGGTTACGGTAGTATCCTGGTCCTGATACCATTCCGGCAGCAGGTACGGCTCGATATCGACCTGAATGCCGGTGAACCATTCATTGGCGGTTACGGAGCTGTTGTATGTTTTAACCCAATTGACCAGACTGCTGATCCTTATTTGCTGATTGGGCAAAACCCAGTCCGGTGCCCCGTCCAGTGCGTGGATTTGAATGCCGGAGGACGTGGCCGACCTGATGAAAGCGCGATACGCGTACTTGGCAACGCTTGTATTCACCTGTAAGTAAATCCGGGTAATCTGCTGCCTTCGGGCGAATTGAAGCACGGCATTCCGGCCTGCATTCGTATTAATCAATGTAGTATCCCACAGCCAGGTCGCTCTTGTTTTACCGGAAGGCAGGAAGGCCCCAGCATTATTCCCACCACTAAAATCTATTCCAAACAAACGCATGGAGCTTCACTCCTTCCATACTGGATTACTCTATCTATATTCATATTAAAAAGGACTGATATAGTCCCTTTGTTCAATTTATATGAGAATTTTCCATAATATCTGAAGTTCGGTATAAAGAGGCCGTCATGCCCGGCACGGTTTGCGGAGGGCCTGATCCGCGTCGCAGGACCGTGACCCGCTCCATCCTTTCGTGTTTGGCCAGAAACGACTGCTTGAATTGTATCCAGTTGGTTTGTTATACGGCTATTTCCCGCGTCAAAGCCGAATAGAGGCCCGGGGTACCGGCAGCCGGCTTGTTTATTTGCAGGACTGTGACCGGATAATCCGCTCCTCCCATTCCTCCCAACCCGTCTAGACGAAAATAGGGAGAAATTGTTTCGTTATCCTGTCCGTTAGTTGAGCGATAAACCAGAGACATATGTACCAAATCAGATATTTGATACATATGTCCTGCTGGGCGTTGAGCTAACGGGCAGATTTACGCAACAATATAAGTTCCAATTTCGTCTATAGTAGCAGTTATTAAGTGGAGGTACCACTTATGAAAAAATGCGGTTTGTTTGCAGGTAATAATTTCGGGAAGTGAAGCTATATGAAAATAATTGCTTTATTGATAATTACCGCATTATTAATCGTAATTGCATGGGGTGAAAGGTTTACGTCACCGCATCACCCAGAAAAGACAGCATCTCAAGCATCTAAGACTACGGAGGCTATATCAAGCCGTCCCGCCCCTCAATATATAACCCCCAAAATTGCCTTGAATCAAAATGTTATCGATTTATATTCGCCACTTTCTGTTGATTTAGACTTTAAGGCAGATCAAGATACTACCTTAGATGAAACAAGTTTAGCTTTTTATCAGTTAGGAAAACAGGTACCTGCCTTATCCATTCCTTTGTATGAGTGGAGTCATGTATCTTTGAAACGGGAAGATGAAAAGAAAAAAAATATAACATTGATACCTTCTGAGAAGGGGTTAGTATCGGGGTATTATCAAGTTCAATTGGAATTTAGAATTGGCGGCACCCGAATTGCAGCGCCCTCTGATTTATTAATACAGTATGGACCAGGAACTTTAATGGTTGGAAAAGCGGAAATTAACCAATCGGTGACTCATGATGGTTTTACACTCTTACCGTAAATTCAGTGACATTTAGCGAAGAAAAGGTTATCGTCGACGTGAACTTTTCGCCCCAGGCAATTGAATTTTTTACAGAATTGCGTCTGGAGGAAGGTAGTCAATTACGTCAATTTGGAAGTGATGGAACGAGGGAAGTAAAAACCGAGCATCAACAATTCACGTTCTCGCCGATGCCCAAATCCACCCATCAAGCAACATTCGAGATCGTAATGATTAATATTAAGAAGGCTGATGGGATTTATGGTGTGCCAGGACATTGGGCAATCACAATTCCAATGCCTGAAAGTTGAGAGTAATGTTTAATTCACTAACGGGTACGATAGCGTCATGACAACAGGCTTCTGACGAACCGGCAGCCTGTGCTCACCTAACTGGAGGATTACGCAATAATCGCATCTTTATCAATCCCTTTAATAGAACCGGTATCCGATTCGGCCGAGGTAACGGTTATGAGCCGCGCTATTTTTCCTTGGAGGCAGTCAAAGAATCGCTAGTTTGGATGATTGAACATAATCTGATCTATGTTACATAAAGACTGGAACTTTGACCAAAGCTGTGTTAAAGTTTGCTTATAAGGAAAGGAGGTGCGTCAACATTAGTACTCATATGTTGAACGCGTCCCTTACCCGGTCTGTCGTTATCTAATTTTCGGCAGAGGCGCGGGATGCGGATCAATGCAACAAATTAGCGCCATGGGTAGCCATCGTCTTCGGACGGCATTGAAGATCGCCTCATTCGGCCATTGGCCGGATGGCCGGCGGTCTTCTTGTCGTTTGGGAAGAGGTTGCTGCTTGACTCATAGGGATGCGCTCTCCCAGCTGAGCTATTTCCCCATCCCAGACTGCCGTGGCGGTCTGCTTTGTCATTGAAGTAACGGGCAGATTAATTCAACAAGGAATTACAGCGTTTGGTACCGAATTGTAATTTTATGCAAATTTTCCGAAGGGGCGGATTCAGTTGGATGTAGTATTTAAAACGGATAATATGATGTTTAATTTCCGAGTAGCAGGAATATGTTTAGAAAATGGACATGTGCTTTTACATAAAGCTATAGATGACAATCATTGGGCACTCCCTGGGGGAAGAGTTCAGATGGGAGGAGATTTTTAAGTACCTCAATTGCAATAGTTTCGATTTTCAAGGCATTTCCCACTTTGTGTTAAGTTGGTTTTTAAGCAAAAGAAAAAGCACCGATTGGGTGCTTTGATTTATTTCTTCGATTGAGATCCTGTTCTGACATAATTGTTGCCGCTGAAAGATAACGTCCAATTAAAGGAAAAGGATGCCTCCCATGTATGTGGGCCTGCTCGATTTGCGAACCCTTGCCGCGTCTATTTCATTTTCCGCCAATAACAGCCGCATCCTTCAATCAAATACATCGGGTCATTAATTCCGTGCATATTTCTGTAGTTGTTGACGGCAGCTGCGCAATTCGGCAGACAATAGTCATCAATAATAATAAATCCGCCTTCGGAGACTCTCGGGTACAGATTATACAAGCAATCCATGGTCGAACCGTACATATCTCCGTCAAATCTCAACACCGCAATCTTTTTAATCGGAGCGGAAGGTAAAGTGTCTTTAAACCACCCCTTTAGAAATCGGACTTGACCATCCAAGAGATCATATTTTCGAAAATTTTCTGTTACCTCTTCCAAAGAAACTTTCAGAAAATCAAAAGTATGGTGAATATCGCCGCTATCTTGAAAACATTCCGGTCTGGGCAATCCTTCGAAAGAGTCGGCCACCCACACACTTCTATCCTTGATCCCGTTAACTTTGAGAAAACCCCGCATAAAAATGCAAGCTCCGCCTCTCCAGACCCCGGTTTCTATAAAATCGCCCTCTATATTGTCATTCAATACAGTCTGCATGCATTGCTGCAAATTTTCCATGCGAACTCTGCCGATCATGCTATGCGCGACAGGAGGCCAGTCAAAACCTATACGGCGCACGTCACGGTTGGGATGAAACCGTTTAACAACCTCCAAATCCTGGGCACGCAGTTGATTCAATAATTCAGCAGGAAGATGTAGATGTATATCCGGCGTCAAAGGCTGATATCGTTCGGCATCTTCATGCCAGATCTCAAACAAAATCGCTTTTTTTAGCAGTTCCAAATACATATCTTTAGCCAGATTGTAAAGCATATGTTCACCTTCTTGTCCGGAATTCCCTGACGCCTGATTGTCTCGCACCGGTAACTCCCACCTTTCGACTAATGAATCATCTTATTCAATATATGATTCATTCCTCCGATAGATTGGACGAGTATTCCTCCACAACTCACCATTTTCAATCTTGCAAGTTTCAAACGGGATATACCGTCACCAGCAGGGGGACAAGTTGATATATAAATGGGTACAGATAAAAGAACTAGATGATATTAATTTGTATCCTGAATTCTTAAAGTCAGGGATTCGTGATATCCCAGACTATTCAAACCATGTAATTCTAAATAAGTAAACCAAGTTTAGTTCTGGGATGTGTAATTAAGCTAAGGATACGATAGCTCAATAAAGAACATCTGTACAAAACACCAGGTTTTGTACAGATGTCTCGGTGTTTATATTTTTAATTCAATAATTTTCGGAAAATTCTGTATCTTTATTGTTACATATGAATTATGATCAGGTAGGAAGCGATTACAATAGGGAGGAAATCTTATGTATTTTTGTATTAAATGCAACAAAACGCACGAACATTCTGAACCCGGCACTATCTTCTCAAGCGGATTCACAACAAAGGAAGACAAGGTAATAAACGTTGGTTATTGTACAGCTTCCGTTTCAACCAAAACAAATTCAGATGGCCTAGAAGAAAAGTTAGCATACCTAAAAAGACACGCTTGTTGATCTTAACGCAAGAGCAATAAGATAATCTGCTCTTTACTTTAGTAACACTGAAAGTCAGGCATGCTCAGTAAGCCTGTCCTTTACGGGTACAGCCGAAGTACGTGTAAAATTAGGTCACTAGATGGATAATACTACCAAACAAACACATTTACTTTATACTAATTATTTTGTGTGATTGGATTGGTAGTATAAATCATTTAAAACCCTGAATTTCGATAAACCCAATAACGATAAGGGTTCTTGGGTATTTCCGAATCACACTTAATTGCATTATGTATGATTCGAAATCCCCATAGCAAGAGAAGGAGGTACTTCGGCACCTCCTTCTTTTGCTATATAAGTTGAACCAATGAGACTTACATGCGAATGCAGAGCCGATCAATAATCTTCATTGGATCTCTCATAATGTTGTCCATAAACATGCCAACATTCTTACGGATCTCATCCGTCGTATGGTAAAACACATTGTTGATGACGTCTTCCTTCAACCACTTCCATAGCCCCTCAACCAGGTTAAGTTCAGGGCTATAGGGTGGGAGAAACACGAGTTCAAGGCGATCTTCATTTTCATCTAAAAAACTTCGGAGCAACTTGGCATGACGAATTCGCATTGTCTAACAACATGACGATTTTGCCGGTTGGATAAGCCGCTAAGACTTGTTTCAAGAACGCAAGGAAGGCTTCGGCATTGTACTGCGTCTTCTTTCCATAGGATTTTACCTTCGGCATAGTCCAGCGTAGCCAGCAGTTTGACGCCTCGATGCTTGCCTGTCGTTTTAATGATTCGCTGTTTTCCTTTTACGAACCACGTTCTCTGCAGCGCTTGATAATCACGGATCATGCTTTCATCTTCAAACAATAAATGATCAATTTCGCCGTTCTCGTAATTTTTTTAACCTTGGCAAGGTGGTTTCGACAAACAAGCGTTGTTTCTCTTCGTCAGCTGCAGCAATCGTGTAGGTAGGCTTGGTATAGCTCATCTCCATCCGATGCATGAGTTTGGAGACACCTCGGATGGAGTAGGTTTTGCCAAATTCCCGGAGGATGTATTCGCCTATGATTTGCAGCGTCCAGTTGAACTTGGTGGTGAATCCAACGTCACGCGGAACAAAGTCCATACTTTTTTTCAGCTTTTCTTGCTGCTCCTTGCTGAGTTGCTCTGGCGGTCCGGGTGAAAATTTCATTTCTAGCCCATCCAGTCCGCTCTTGCGATAAAGCAAATAGGTGCCCACTGTGCTTTCCTTTCGCCCGATGCTTGTGGCAATATCTTCGTTGGATTTACCGAGCAGGTTCAGTTTCACGGTTTGATATCGTTCGAACATGCGTCTACTTTGCTCGTGCTTTAACCTTTGCTCGACATCCTGTAATTGCTCCTCGATCGTTTTCATAGAGATCACCCGTCCGAATAAGTTATATTTCTATATTCGACGCAGGCGATTAGGATTTCCTTCCAATTGCCTTTAGTTCAACTTATATAGTTCACTCTGGTCAAAATTCTTATCAGAATCTCTTGATACTAATTTAAACTCATTAACCAAGGCTGTCACAATAATAAGGGCATCCGGGGCTGAGCGCACTTCATTAGGGTCGAATCCGCTTGTCAATTCAGGACCAAACTGATGAACCCAGTAAAAATGATAAGTTCTGCTTCGTAATGCTTCTATTTGAACATGCCGGTTCCATTTTTAATTTGCCACGTCCCATTTTTCAGTTCAGCCAATAATACCCTGGGAAATGTTTTTGCTCCACAACCACTGAGGCTTATGTCATTTCATCTCATTTTAATGTTCATGCACTATATTGTATAAATATATTGCGATGAAAGAAGGGTTTGTCTTGAGTACATATCGCGGTTATACTTACGTTCCAAACAAAGCAGCCCCGACACCGACGCCTGGCCGGAAGCCAAAGCGGCGAAAGCATCGTATTTTCGGATATATCGCGATCATGATGCTCTTGACTTCACTTGGCGGCGTCCTGTGGTTCTATTTCACCGAGTCAGGAACAAACCTTAGGTATACGTTGGCGGATACGTTAATAACAACGCAGCATCGCGATTATGCCAAATATTTGATCGGACAAGACCAATTAAACCGTCGCGTAGATGATTACCTTAAGAAATTCGATGCCATGGGCCTAGAGAAGGATAATCATAACATTCAAATATCCCCCCTATCCAACAACACGGTACAAGTCGAGCAAGTGACCGGAAAAAAATTCAAAGGATACCTGATGTACGTTCACAATCCGAAGATGATCCGTGTCGTGACTACAAACATCGTAGGACAAGGCGAGCAGATTCTCAGCATGGTGAAACGAACCGGGGCCTTAGCAGGCGTCAACGGAGGCGCCTTCGACGATCCCAATTATGATGGCAACGGGTTCAAGCCGGCAGGGATCGTGATGTCCGGCGGGAAATTGCTCTACAGCGATGTAGGGATGGGGGATCCGGTTAACGTAGTGGGAATCGACCGAAACGGGGTTATGGTGGCCGGACGATATAAGCCTTCCGAATTGCTTCGGATTGGCGTAAAAGACGCGGTAACGTTCCAGCCCAGATTCATAGTGAATGGCAAAGGCCTCGTCAAAAACGAGGCAGATGGCTGGGGTATCGCTCCACGCACTTGCATGGCACAGTCCAAGGACGGAACCATCATGTTCCTTGTGATCGACGGTAGGCAACCTGGTTACTCCATAGGGGCAACGCTATATGATGCTCAGCAGCTGCTGCTGGAGAAAGGCGCTGTCACTGCAGCTAATTTGGATGGGGGCTCCTCCTCCGTGCTCGTCAAGGATAATCAATTGGTTAATCGCTCTTCCAGTTCTTACGGCATGAGATACCTGCCTACGGCCTTTCTTGTATTCGATCATCCCGATCAGGTAGAAGTGCCTAATGTTTGGGCCGGAATAGATATGAATCATTTCAATTCTTCAGTCAAGCCGTTTGCAAAAAATTCGAAATGATCTAGAAGACGAAGGTGATTCTCCCGGCATTATCATCCTCGTCTCACTTCCCCAGCATGTAAACCTATGATCAAATGTAGGTGCTTTATGCAAATGTCCCATCTAAACCAGAAGGATCCGCCGCGCAGGATCCTCTTTGACTTCTACACCAATTCAAGGTTTATGTATTTATGTCTAAACGAACAGCTTCGCTCCTACGACATCTTCCTTCTTTTCATAAGAAATTTCGATGATAATTTTATTTAGAGCAAACCGATTTTGTTCTTGCATCGTAACCTATTAAAAGGAGGCAATTAATCTTAGACTGTTTGACTACAGCGGCATTTTTTTCGGTCTAATGATGAACTTCATGTACATATTTGCCGGTAACATCCGCAAACCTTATTCAGAGGGCTTTTGAAGCCTACACGTTTTAGCCACAACAAGAAGAGACCCACAGCAATCGGCTGCGAGTCTAATTATGCTTAACCTTTCCTTTATTCCAACGCTCCATAAATAATTGCCTGCAAACGGGTATGAATGTAAGGCTCAAGACTCGGCAGTATCTGCTGCATATACACGACGGACAATTGTTCCTTCGGATCGATTAACACCCATGACCCGGCTAGACTGGCCCAGCCAAATTCGCCTATCGAACCATTGATGCCTCCATCTGCAGGATCCAACATGACGCGGACCCCTAAACCATAACCATATCCACTCATATGCGGCCAATTAAAATCTTTGAGCTGCTGTGATCCTAAATGATTAGTTCCCATCAATTTTACAAAAATCCTACGAACATTCCTATACTACCCTTGATACAACTGGGTTTCTCCTGTTCGCATTTTGTTCTGTTTTGATTATTTTGGGCACTTGGTGTTGAGGTTTTTCACCATACCAATCTAACAATCAATATGGACGAAAACTGAACTTGGTGTGTACTTATTCTATTAGTTCCATCCTTATTCAGCCATTAAGCATTGCTCTAGTTTATTAATTATATATTGCGAAAAGATGTCGCCTCGCTGCAGCTCTTCCGACTTTAAATAACCTGTCAACAAACGGTCATACAAATAAACCGGAACTTTAACCGGGGCTTGGTTGTAGACGAGCACAAACTGCTTGTGATCGAACTGTTCATCGATCCATTCGGGAAGATGCACATCCGAATGCGAAGGACCGGTCTCCGAGAAAAAGACTCGCTCCGCATTATCATGCATAATAGCCTGAATCTGCTCCTGTTCTAAATCTAACCGCAATTGTGAAAGCCACTCTCTACATTGCATCATCGATTCGTTGCGGGAGTATATGACTGGGAATTCGCTGCCCCACATCACCCTCTCGATTCCGGCATGCTTCAATACGTAGTGGATCCACGGAATAAAATCATGGTGAGGGTACGGAAGTCTGCTCCCCAAGCCGCCGTGTCTAGAAAATATAACATAGAACCGCGGATGTGACAGAAGCTCTTTCACAAACGGATTCTTACTCAGCTCCTCCATCTGCGTTTCGGTCACCAACAGATGTGGCGCCGCGATCCGGCCGTTTGGAAAGCGTGCAAGCCAGTTCAAATAGATCTCTGTCACGTCCGAGTTGCCAAACGGATTAATGGCAAAGATCCATCTGCCCGCATCCCCAAGCCGCTCCAAAATACGCGGATTGCTCTTGACCTCCTCCGGTTCCATTCTCAAGCCCGATACACCGGCTCGAAGCTGCAAATCGACTAATGCTTCGCGCTCCGACGGACTCCCGCCGAACGGAATGCCGATGCCCCTCAGTATGTCCGGGAACATGCGGATCCCGTTAAACAGGTTTTTAAAATCGGGTACTGTCTTGGCTAGGACCAGAACGGATTTGCTGATCCCGTAACGTTTCATGTTATCCAGGGCATCATTCAAGGTGCCGTACCGTGGCGACCCGACGTGGGAGTAAGCATCGATAACCCGCTCCATACTCTACTTGCCTCCTATACTCTAAAGTTCAGCTGAAAAGCGTGATGCGGGGGCAACGTATTCGATGCCCCCACCCATATCCGTTACTCGAGAACGACCAACTCGTGGTTTATGACCGAATCCACCTGAATCGTAGCCCATGCATTTTCTACCACAAGCTTAGCCTCGATGCCGGAAACTCTTAATAATGCGCGATTCGGCATAGTCTCCCTTGTGTAAAATGATATCTTCAATGGACCAACCGGTATAAATTCCTCAACAAACCCCGGGCTTTGGTTGGTGCCGGTCAAATTCACTATATGCAGGATGAATTTCCCTCCCTGCTTGAACAGCTTGCAATCCAAATACCCGGGACCTTCAATTTTGACTGGAAGATTGTCGTTCATGGCCCATCTCACCGCGCTAGCCAGCAAATCTCCCAAATCCGGAAGATGCGTTCGTCCATACGCCCTGTCCACATCTCCGGCAAAATAAAAAATACGTCCGCCAGAAGCGTGCTCACCGGCTAACATAACCGGAATATCCGTGTTTGGAACCCTGACCCAGCTGAATTCCGGCGGATAGATCGGGTACGCCGGGATGTAGGTGGCAATTGGACTAAGCTTTCCGTCACATTCGACCCGACGGACCGATCCACCAAAGGGCAGCGTCGCGGTATCTTCAAAGCCGGCTATGACCGGGTGGCGATCCTGCGGCAGCCGGAAATAGTTGTGGGTTTCGAAAACCTCCCAATTCGGGTTCGACTTGCCCTCCGTGCCGGCAACCTCGTGCAAGTGTCGGATGCCCGTCAGCCCCTCCAGCGGGAATTTCTCGCGGTGCTCGCCCCATTCATTTAACGTAGCCGTCTTGCTGGTGAACAGCAGATTGCCGCCCGACTCGACAAATCGCTGCACGGCCTCGCATTGGGCATCCGTCATGGCCGCCAAATCCGGCAAAATCAGCAGGCTTAAGTTTGCCGCTTCCCGGTCGATATGGTCGGCATGTACGGGAATGAACGGGATTCTGGCCCGCGTCATCGCCCGAACAAAGCCATGCCACGGCAGCGAAACTTTCTCCTCCACGTCATCGCGTCCGTAAAATTCGGTGTTCTCCTGGGACCATACCAAGCCGATGTTCGCCACAGGCAGCCGGTCGTATAAATAAATTTCGTTCTGCTCGTGCCACTGCATGACCGGAGGGGCATTTTTGAATTGGCGCCGGTCCTCCTGAACAGCCCCGACATGGTGATACCATGGGGAAATCCCGCCGGCAATGCCGTCAAGCATCCACAGCTGGGTTTCCTTCGCGGGGTTGCTGCCTTGCCGAAATGTGCGCACACCCCGAATATAATTGGACATACTCTCGGGAATAACGGTGTCCCATCCCGCCAAACCATGCAGCAGAAATCCGTTCAGACTGTTCTGCTCGAAGCCGGTTCTCGTCTCCCTTGACTGGTGGTCGCACATCATGATTTTGGACCGCCGGCCGATTTCTTTCAAATCGCAGAAGTTCGTATGCGGTCTGAACGGGTCGGCGTTAAACATGCCTAACCAATAGCAATCCGACCCGCCGAAACGTGTGGTGGTTTCATTGAACAAATCCCAGTTTTCGATGCGGCACGAATAGCTCCATTTGATCCATTGGCGGTAAACCGGATCGTTATAATCGGAGGAAATCGGCAGGTCCAAGCCTGCATCAGCTTTAAATTTAGCCTTACAGTAGCTGCAATGGCAAATCACCTTGCGCGAAGCTCCCGTCCAGCTATTGTCGGTAAATCCTTCCGGACGGTATTTCTCTATAATCTCTTTAAGCACTTCAGGAATGAATTCCTTGTAGTACGGACTGTTCACACAGGAGAAGTACCGGCCGTTCGACATGAGCGGTTCGCCTTGGGCGTTTACCACGAACCAGTCCGGATGCTGGTCGAAAAACTCCTTGGTCGCCCGATTGATATCCATTCTGGCTAATACGATCAGTCCGGCTTTTCGGGCTTCTTCTGCGAATTCACCGAACAAATCGCGGTCGCCGAGGCCCTCGGCGCGATATTGCATCTCCAGCTTGCTCGGATAATAAGCTACAATGCCGCCCGCATTAATAATGACGCCCTGAATCTTCGTTTCTTTCCAATATTGTTTCCAAAACTCTTTGTCCCAGTTGGTAGGATCCATCTCGGTCAGGTTGGTTTGCCCCCAGCGCACCGCACGGCGATACCAAGGAAGGTTCGTTTGTTTTTGTTCGATCATTGTTTTTCATCCTTTACCTGATTATTAATAGCTCTTCATTTCTCACAATTTGTCTCTCTCCATGCCCGCCAGTTCGCATAAACGTTCCACTAGTTCCAAGGTTTTGATCGTGTCCCCCATATGCAAGGTCGGCTTCTGTCCGCTAGAGATGCATTGAACCAGATGCTCGAACATATTCTCGAAGCCGTAGAACGTGAAATTGTTCAGCTGGGCGAAATTGGGAGTCCACACCAATGTATCCCCGCCTTCAATGAAGCTCATTTCATCCAACGTTTCCCTCTTTGGCGCAGGTCGATTGTATTGTACCGACCTGATATTGTCGACGATGACATTGCGTAAGTGTCCTGTAACTTCTACGCGTTCCATAGGATACTCTCCACACTGAAGCGAGCTCGTCTGGATGACCCCAATACATCCGCCCTCCGACCGGAACGAAATGTTGTAGCCAAATCTTCTGGGGTCCACATAGATCCGTTCAGCGTGGAGAAGTATAATATCCCCTAGCAAATACCTTGCCACGTCCAGATGATGCACAGCATGATTCCAAATAAAGATTTCCTCCGATTCGTATGCCGATGCATGATATTTGGCCAAGTACATGGTGGGCCTTCCAAATTCAGGACCCGCGACCACATTTTTCGCCATCACATAAGAAGGAGTAAACCTTCTGTTAAGTCGGGCCATGACATAACGATGAGTTTGACGCTCAATCTCAACCAGGTCGCGCGCTTGGTTCGAGCTGAGACAAACCGGCCGCTCGGATAGAACATGCGCCCCGGCAAGCAAGCAATCACGAGCCACCTCGTGCTGATCCTCATAATTGGGAAAGGAGATAACGAGATCCGGTCTTGTCTGCTCCAGCATTTCCTTATAATCCTCGAATACGTCCGGGCATTGGTACCTTGCGCGGAAAGCTTCCGCATTCGGTTTGCTGTCGCAAATACCGACCAACGACAGTGGATATCTTTTGGTGCAATCGTAAATAAAATCATACACAAACTTTGAGCATCCTATGATACCAAGCTTCAACATTGGAATTTTCTCCACTCCTGACATTACAGAATCAACCTTTGACAGCGCCCGCCACCATGCCGCTGATGATTTTGTCCTGAAGAAAGCTGTACACAATAATCATCGGGACCACAGCAACCACCACACCCGCGGACATCATGCCGTACTCGACGAAAAATTCGTTTTTGGCCGAGGCCAGCAAAATCGTCAGCGTACGGAACTTGATGTTGGGGATCATAACCATCGCATACGCATATTCATTCCAGATCGAAACGAACGCCAAAATGATCACCGTCACGATCCCGTTTCGGCTGATCGGCATAACCACCTTCATCAAAATATCAAACGAGTTGGCTCCATCGATTTTAGCTGATTCGATCAAGGACGGCGGAATGCTCTGCATGAAGCCTACCAGCAGGAAGATGGCGATAGAAAGCTCGAACGTCGCATAGCAAAGCGTGATCGGATATTGCTTGCCAAAAAAGCCAAACATCTGATAGTTTTTAAATTCGGCAATCAAAATAGATAACCTTGGAACGATGATTCCGATGACAAAAAACAAATAGATTAGCTGCGCATACTTGAATCTGTATTGGGAAAGCAAATATGCCGCCGGAATTGCACATACCAGCATGATGAAAAGGCTTAGCAAGGTAATGGTTAAGGAGTTGTAAAAAGCGAGAGGAATGCTTGTTGAGAAAATCATCTCGTAGTTTGTGACATAAGAAAAACTTTCCGGAACGATCGCGAATTTCGAAAAAATTTCATCGTTCGTCCTAAAGGAATTGGAGAACGTCCAGAGCAAAGGGAAAATCGTCACTACAGAGTAGAGCAGCAATATTAAATATTTGCCCGTATTGAGGGTACGCCTTTTGAGTATTGCGCCTCGCTGGCTTATCAAGGTCATCTGCCTCCTTTTCCCCTTAATCCCTCGATTTGGTCAGCGCACGGAATATGACGGTAAAGGCTAAGCCAAGGAGGAAAATGATGACCGCAACCGCAGTGCCGTATCCGTATCGGAGGCCCACAAATGCTTTATCGTACATATAGGTGGCAAGCACATGGGTCGAGCTCCCGGGCCCTCCGGCGGTAAGAATGTAAACGTAGTCGAAATTTTTGAACGTTCCTGAAACCGTAAGGATAATGCATATTTGGATAATGTTCCATATCATCGGGATCGTGATTCTGGTCAGCTGCTGCCAGGCATTGGCTCCGTCCATTTTGGCGGACTCATAAATTTCTTCGGATACCGATTGCAGCCCTGAGAGCAAAATAACCATATACAGTCCGATACCCTGCCATATCGGCACAGCAATGGCCGCATAGAAAGCGACCTGAGCATCGCCTAACCATACCCGAGCCCAGCCTCCTAGTCCGATGGCACGAAGCAGCGCGTTAAGAAGCCCGATATCGTTATCATACATAACCGTAAACATAAGGCAGATGGCAGCGGATGACATGACGACGGGAATGAAATAAACCGATCTGAAAAACTTGGAGCCTTTCAGTTTGCCCTTCAGCAGGTTGGCTAAAAGCAAAGCGATGATCGTTTGCACAATCCCTTGGATAAGAGCCCACTTTAAAACTCGGCCGGTGCTTGCATAAAACACCTTGTCGTGGAACATCTCCCAGTAATTTTTCAATCCCAAAAATACCGGCGTATTGATGCCATCCCAGTTATATAAGCTATAAATCACAGTCTGGACAAACGGCAGGATGAAGAAGATGCAATACAACAGCAACGCAGGGATAAGATACATTAAATAGAAAGCTCTAAATTTCACTACTCCCATTTTGCCCTCTCTTTTTGAATCAGAATAAATTAAGAAGGCGCGGCGATGTAAAGCGCCAATGAATCACCGCGCCGATACATCTTCCTTTACTTTTGGTAAAAAATTTCCTGAAGTTTTTCGGCGAACTCCTTGCCTGTGTATTTGCCGGCCCAGAATTCGGAATACACGCTGTAAAACGGCTCCTTCCGCTCCGGATTAGCGAAGGATAGCGGCCATTTTACCTGATTCGCCGGATCTGCGATGGTTTTGGCGTCGATCAGAATTTTTGCTACCTTGGTGGAATCCAGCTTGAGATCCTGGTTTGGGGTCAAGGTCTGCTGTTTATATACCTTCGCGTCCGAAAACTCCTGGCTGCACAAAAACTTAATCCAGTCCAGCATAACCGGCTTCTTCACCGGATCCGCCCAAGCTTTGCTGCTGACATAGGCGACTTCGGTTAAATCCTTGTCCTGAATGGGGTTATTGTCCGCTGCTCCCGGGATCGTGGGAAATTTCAAAGGCACCAATTTCGGCAATAGCTCCGGTTTGATGGTCGGCAATGAATACGTACCGTTGATGAACAAGACGGCTTTCTCCGTATTGAAATATTTCGAGGTGGCCTGTGTATCGTCCAGGGTTGTCGAATCGGGCGCCGATTTGCCCGCTACCAGATCACGCAAATGCTCTGCTGCGGCAATCCCTTCCGGTGAGTTAAACGGCACCTTGCCGGCAAACGCGTTAAGCACGCCTTTCTCACCCTTGTTGGTCAAAAATCTGTCGAATACATAGCCGAGCGGTCTTTCCCAGCCGGATGCAAAAGGCTTGGTAGAGACGCCCCATGGAATATAGCCTTTAGCTTTGGCGACATTGGTCAGGTTAACCAGCTCTTCCCAGGTTTCCGGGAGCTTTAAACCAAGCTTGTCCACGATTTCCTTGTTGGCAAGAAACATAATGAAGGCATAGCCCGTCGGGATGGCATACAGCTTGCCGTTAACGGTGGAGGTAGTTACTGCGTAATCGGCGAATTTGTCCTTAAAGAACGCTTCATTCTTGATTTCGGACAAATCCGCCAAAGCGCCGGCCTGTATGAATTTGTCGACGCCGTAGCTCGGCTCCGGCCTCCAATAAAAGAACGTGTCGGGAACATTGTTAGCCGCTACGTCCATCGAAATTTTCGACGGATATTTGCCCGCTTCAGCCGTCTCCACCACAAACTCCACGTTGGGGTGAGTCTTCTTGAACGACTCAATTAACTCCTGATTGACTTTGTCGCCGGCTGGCGATGTTTGCCAGGAGATCCGCAGGGTCACTTTCCCCGCCTGCTTAGCCCCGGACTCGCCGGAAGCAGGGGTAGATGTCGGGGCTGCCGCGTTGGAGCATCCCAGAACTATGAGGACCATCATGCAAAAGATGGTTAAGATGGCCCCGAGTTTTTTGTATTTCATAAGTAAAGCCCTCCCCATGGATTAGTTGGATGGGACAAATCCGTTCCTGAGATCGTCCGTTTCATAAATTTTCACCGTCATGCGCGGCAGGTTGACGATATCCAGAGGCGGATCATAGGAATCGACCAGCTGAACGTTTCTTTCAACCTCTTCGGGCCACCTCATTCCGGCATTAATGATATGCACTCTGGAATCAGACAATAGGAACTTCAAGCATAAGGAATAGAGATCTTCGTGCTGGGCCATATTCGGAGACAGATACTCCATTAGCCGCTGAAAGATACCTGAAGTCATCGGGCGCATGATCGCCACGCCCATGCCCTTCTCCGAGGTCAGATCGAGCAGATGTAACGCAGCCGCCTGATAAATGATGTTGTAATTGACTTGCACAACGTCAAACAGGTTGGTATTGCACAAATTCAAGGCGGAATGCGCATCCTCGGTGGTCAGACCGAGCAGCCGTACTTTGCCCTGCTGGCGCAGCTCCTGCAGTCCTTCCAGCAGCCCCCCGTTGACGATATGGTCGTAAGACTCATTGTCGTAGATGCCTCCGTGAAACTGGATAACATCGATATGTTCCGTTTGCATCCGTTTAAGACTGGCTTCGACGCTTTCCATGACTCCCCTTTTGTCAATCCCCTTATAGGAAACCTTGGAGGCTACAAAACATTCGTCGCGCCTGGTTTTCAGTACCTCGCCGATAATGGATTCGCTATGACCATTGCCGTAACCGGCAGCCGTGTCGATATAATTAATACCTAAATCCAGCGCGGTGTGAATTGTATGAATGGCCGTTTTTCTGCCTTCGTCACTATACGGATCCCATCCCTGCGCTTTATTCACCCCTGCAAACGGGTACCCGCCCACCGCAATCCGGCTAACCTTGAGCCCGGTTTTTCCGAAATCCACGTATTTCATCCGCACCAACTCCTCGTTTAAGAGACACTATTTGTTCATTTTTTGCCGGTAAGCCTCGTTCATTTCAGCCGCGATTTTCTGATATTGGGCATCCATTTTCAGTTGGTCCACGAACACATCCCAAGCCTGGATCGATTCTTTACCAATGACAACCTTAGTTTTCATATCGTCGATTCTCTTGTTGTATTCGCTGCCAACCTGAATGGCCGTATTGGAAATAAGACCAATGGAAGGGTCGTCCACACTGACTTTAGACCTTTCGTCGATTATTTTTTTGTTACGCTCATAAATGTTCCTCGGCATGCCGGGCGCATAAGCCCACAAATACTTGTCAAAGCGTTCAAAAATTTTCCCGAACGAGCTGACGGAAATGCTATCCAGATCCGCCTGTTTAGTAGCTATTTTGTAGCCGTCCACCTCTTTGTAATGAACATCTCTAATCCCGTTGATCGCCAAAGAGGCGCCTTCCTCGGAGGCTCCGTAATCCATTAAAGATAAGATCTTCCTGACTTTTTCCTTAGGGACTTTTTTGGGGATCAAATACGCGCCAAGAAACCCGGGAGATTGCATGACAACGCCATTGAGCGAGGTGAGCGGCAAAAAGTCGGCCTCCGGATTCGTACTCATCGGCAGATCGATTTGTCTCCACAAGCCAAGTACCGTATCTGTCGTGAATCCGGCTTTACTCTGAGTAGCCAGATCCTCCGCCTGAGAGGTCTTCATGATCGGAAAGTCTCTGGGAATAAGTCCCTCCCTGTAGGCCCTGTTCAAAAAAACAAGCATATCCCGTGTCCCGGGCTCGGTCACTATATCGACCAGCTTGCCGTCCCTCAGCTTCCATTTGCCGTTATTTTGATTAAAGATGTTATCCAGTATGGGAGACCAGTCCCTCATGTTGAAGCCGTAGGTGTCTTTTTTTCCGTTTCCGTCCGGATCTTCATTAGCAAACGCTTTCCAAACTTTATACATCTCTTCCGTTGTTGTCGGTATCTGCAAATGCAGCTTATCCAGCCAATCCTTACGGACGGCCAAAAAGCTGGCCCCTTCAAACGGTCTGACAGAAGGTATGATATAGTTCTTCCCGTCGATTTTAGTGGACTCCCAGACACTTTTCGGATATTCCATCAAATGAGGATAGTCCTGAAGAAATGGAGTCAGATCCCAAAAAACTCCCTGCCGAACCATCTGCTGCATCAAAGGATTGGATACATCTGACACTTTCATCAAGTCTGGAATATCCCCGGATGCCAGGGTAACACTTTGTTTCGCATCCCAATTGTTCGGAGAAACCCAGGTGATGCTCAGTTTTGTTTGAGTCCGTTTCTCGATCTCTTTTAGAACAGGATTGTCCGGCCTCGGCGGTTCCGGTGTATGAAACTCAGTAATGATACTAATTTCGGTAGGCTCCCCGTTTGGTTTGGAACCCTTGTCTAACGTGTTGGCCGTGAATGCCCTCCCGGAGGAACAAGATGCTGTCACCAAAACCAACATGCAGACCATTGGCCCGCTGAATAAAGATCTGCTGCTCATTCACTGAACCCCTCCTTTCTCTGGTCCAATTCAACCTTTACGTTACAAATCGGCTTGATTTCAGGCAATGATATCTTTTTTTTTGAGGCTTATGTACGCAATTTTCCCAGTGGCACTAGGCAATTTCCGGCGATAGTATTTTTTTGACAGGTTAAAATTTAGCCAATTCTATACACTTCCCCTATATTTTTCACGGAACAGCCCCGGTGTCATCCCTGCATACTTCTTAAAAATCCGAATCAAATAGGACGGTTGGTAATTCAAAAGCTCGGAAATTTCGTTTATTTTCAGTTCCGAATGAACAAGCAGCTCCTTGCAATGCTCCAACTTGAGCTTTACGATATAATCGATAAAATTCTCTCCTGTGAACTGTTTAAAAGCTTTGCTCAATTTGGAAGGGCTCATGTTCATTTTTTCGGCATAGGTCTCCAAGGAAGTATTCGATAAATAGTCTGATTTCAATTCGGCCAAAAATTGCTCCATTTTCAATTTAATCCCGGAATCGTAAGTGATGGACAGCATCCGAATAAAAGGCTGGATCAACTTGTGTTGGAACCAGTTCAGCATTTCCTCCGGCTCGTGAATGTGCATAAGCTGCTCGTACAAATGAACACCGTCGTACATATCGTATATATTTATGTCATACCTGATAATCAAATCTTGAATGGCTCCGAGCAATTTCATCATGCTTTGCTGTATAATGAGCTCCGTACCCTCGCTTTGCTCTACTACAATGCTCAAAAATTGCCGTATTAAACCGACAGCTTCCTCTTCCAGGCCACTGCTAATCGCATAGACGATGTCCCGTTCCAGCTCGAAAGGGTATTTGACCGTGTGGCGGTGGGCACCTGCCATAAAATCTTTCATGTCCAGAATCTGGTTGGATGCATGCAAGTCGCGGAAACGAAGCGCTTTGCGGGACATTTCCAACGCCGCGGGGGTTTCCGCAATCGCATCGACGATATTGCTCGCCACGACCGTCACATTCAGCTTAAGCACATTATTCACCGCCGATACGAAGGCACGCCCGGATTTGTACACCTCTTGATGGAATTGATCGTAGCTGCTACCATGGTTGGAAACGAGGAACGCCCCGACGGATAAATCTTGAAAATTGATGATGTGAGTCATCTTTAGGTTTTGTGAGCAGATCTCCGACAAAATATTGGAGGCTGCAAATGTAAGGAGCTGGGAATCCCGCGGACCATATTTATCGCCAAGATCGCTAATGCCGTGCAGCTGCGCCACCAAGAAAGCAAAACGTTTATTTCGGACATCCCACTCAACCCGGCAGAGCTGCTCAACAACTTCCGCTTCGGTATGAAAATAGAGATTGCCCTGCAAAAATTGGAGCAAATAGTTATCTCTTAACGAAGGAATCGACTGCTCCATGCGGGAGCGTATCAATTCCTTTTCATCCAGGTGCTTGCGCCATTGATTCTCGATATATAAAATCTCATTCTGCTCTTCCTCTTGCTCGCTTTTGCCCGATTCAAAAATGGATTTTAAGCGAAGGATTGGAGCGTAAATTTTATTCGAGGCGATCCATGACACCACCAAACCTAATACCAGACAGATGACGTTGATTTCAACAATCATCCTTGTTGTAAAAGTAACTGGAGCCACGATCTGGGAAATGGGCGTCGCGGAAATAACCGTCCATTTTCCGCCCAGCTTGGAAATACTACCGTAAAAAACTGAGTACTTTTCTTTCTTCCACTCAAACTTAAAATTGGTTTCACCGCTTGGCCTTTCCTTGATCTCTCCCATCAAAGCAAGCATTAACTCCTTCCGCTCCTTCTGATCGTTCTGGCGATCGGTTGTCAAATCAACGCCGTTCTCGTTAATCAGATAAGATACGCCTTCGCCGGAAGCCAGCTTTCTTACCATAGAATTAATCTTATTCTGATCCAAATATAATAAGAAAGCGCCGAAGGAGCCTTTGAGCTGATCGCCGGGAAGCTTGACCACAACGGCTTTTAAGGAGGAGCCGGGCTTATTAAGCAGTTTAAGGGAGTAATCCCAATAAATTGTTTGCTGGTTTAGCATGAGGGAGCTAAACAAGTCTTGGTCTTCCTCCGTCTGGATAGGCAGCAATCCTGACTCATCGCCGATCACCACATTGGCGCCACGAAGATATAAGGCAACGTTGCTTAATAAAGAATTCGATTCCTTCATAAGAGAAAGGGATTTTAACAAATCTTTTGTTTTTTCGAATTCCCATGAAAAATCCAACCGATTTAACGATTCGTCAAAGGTTGGATCGAGGGAGACTCTGACCACGAATTTCTCAAGTCCCGATAAATATTCATCAATTTGTTGAATGGACTGTTCAAGCTGCACGGAGTGCGCCTTATTGACCTCATTGCTGATGACCTCCGAGCCGAAGAAATAGAAAATGCTGCCGGTAAGAATAAATGGGACACAACAGATGAGCATAATGATTTTAATCGTCGTCCAAAAAATCGTTCCCCTTGTTCGTGTAAATAGCTTCAACATTTTCCTTCCCCTTTCGAGCCGCAGAACGTTAAACGCTTACATAACTCTACTATATCAGTTGCACGGAATAGCAGTATAGATCATTTTGATAGAGCTGTAAGTAAACATAAGAAAAACCGCCACTGACGATTGGTCAAGCCCCCGTTTAGTGGACAGTGAAAAAAACACCTAAGCTACAAGCGGCCGTCGGTATGCAACTGGCATCGTGTTCGTATATTGTTCTATTTTGATGATTTTGGTTACTTGGTGTTGAGGTTTTTCACCAGTTTATCTTCGATGAGGGGGCTTTTGCCGGAATCATCTTTTTGGGCAGCACTTCATTATAATTATGGGCTGTGTTAGAGTAAACTTATAGTCAAGGAAAAAAACGGAAGCACCGAGAAATCAGGTTTGTATAACCTTTTTTCGGTGCTTATTGGATTATTAATAGGGGGAGTTTTGTGTTAAATAAGCGCAAAGAAATTTTAAGAAGTATATGAAAGCCTAAACCCAATTGGACCTTTCTTAATAAACCTGTAATAAATACTATACCTAAAACTGATGTGAAACAGGTGAACCCAACCAACACAGCTAGTCCAGTGATTAACCCCTTATTCGGGAAGATCGAGGGTTATTTACAATATATCAATACACAGGATCCTAAAATTCGCCAATCCATTGTGCGTCCAGATTTACCAAGAACATGCTGACAACTGATTTTCCAGCACTTTTTGAATTCGGCTGACTTCTCAACACGCTATTTCCACTGAAGCGTATAACCAATCAGCCAGATTGTTAGCCTCTCTGTAAGCGAATTTGTGCTTCAATAACAAAAAGTGATTGAGTCTACGTGCAGCTCAACCACTTTTATCATTATTTTGGGGTATTCAGCTTGTAAAACTCACGCGCATTCTCGCAGAAGATCCGGTTATGCAGCGCTTCGGGCAACTTCGGGAAGGACTGCTTTGGCGAGTCGAAATCCCAATGCGGATAATCGCTGGAGAACATCATAATGTGCTCGGCATCCATCGCTTCCAGGTTATTAAGCAGAAAC
The DNA here is from genome assembly GCF_027533625.1 of Paenibacillus gyeongsangnamensis. GTDB lineage: Bacteria > Bacillota > Bacilli > Paenibacillales > NBRC-103111 > Paenibacillus_G > Paenibacillus_G gyeongsangnamensis. The sequence goes on from NZ_JAQAGZ010000021.1 coordinate 120,240, forward strand.
TTGTCATTGTCAGGCCGTTCCAATGGCTGCGATGTCACGCGGACATGGTCGCGCAAATATTCACTGGGACGTTTCTTCACCCAGGGCACCTCATACCGCAGCGCTTTATATTCGGCATCCAGTCGCCATATCAAAGTAGGCACCCACGCCGAACCGCCTTCTACCAGCACGACTCTAAATCCGGGAAACCTTTCGAAGACGCCTTCCGTAATAAAGCTGACCAGATGGGCTTGGAAACCCAGTGACAGGCACGTATGCCATTCAATATAATGGGTGGGATAACCCGGCGACGGCTGCACGTTGATTCCCATGCCATCCGTTCCAGGATGGATGGCCAGGGGAAGCCCTAGACGTTCGCAAGCCTCGTAAATCGGATAATACTGCCGCTGCCCGAACGGCGCTCGTGCCCCGGAATCCGTCATGACCTGGACAAAGTGAGGATGTCCAGCCCAGCGCTCAATTTCCTTCGCGGCGGCTATCGGGTCTTGGTGGGCGATCGTGATCGATCCTTTAAATACGCCGTCGGGATTGTATTTGCCTAACCATGTATCCGCAAGCCAATCGTTGTAGGCTGCTGCAATGGCAGAAGCAAAGTCAGGATCGGGAAGTAGGTTGCAGAAGGCCCTTGGCAACAGAATTGCATGGTCCACGTTGTAAGGGACAATATGCTGCTTGCGGAGAAACTCCGGGTCGCTCCCCTCCGGCCGACCGACTGGCGGTTTGGCATCCTGACGGGAACCGTGAACCGGATTGCCGAAGAAACCGCGGCCACTGCCACTATACCGATCTCTCCAGGGCATCTGCATATAAGAACGAATCTCTTCTATATTTCTTGGGTACGGATGAACGTCGCAATCGATAATTCCTTTACTCATCTTCCAAACCTCCTCGTTTTATTACATGTAAATGACGACTAGTTCCGACTCCACCTTAACGGGATACGTCTCAACTTCCGCTTGGGCGTGTTCGCCTTGCTCCACGGTTACCTCGTATGTTCTAACCAAGCATTTATTCGGATCATAGATCGATTTGCCTGTGGTTAGATCAAATTCCCAGCCATGCCAAGGGCATCGGACAATTTCCCCATGCCTGCCGTAAATATATTCCCCCGGTTCGGACGGCAGCGTCATTCCCGTTACCGTGCCCATGCACAGAGGCGCCCCTTGATGCGGGCACGTATTTCTAAGGGCATAGTAAGTGCCGTTCACATTAAACAACCCGACTGAACGATTTTCCAGTGTAACGATTTTTCTTGTGCCCTTCGGCAATTCTGCCACAGTTCCGATCACATGTCTTCCCACGTTTCATCCTCCCCAGTCCAATATAAAGCTTCATACTATAAAAAAGTTGTCATGCCCAGGTATTACGATATCGGCGATTTGGTCAATGTGATTAATGGATTCCACAGTAGCCACCGGGTCCACATTGTTGAAATACCCTTGCTTCGCCCGATAGAAGTCCTCCGTCATGACAGCATCCGATGCCAAGACGACTCTGCCTTGCGCCGATTGGAACAAAAGGCCGGTCAGCCCCAGGGTGTGACCGGGCAGATGGATGTACTTGATTCCGGGTGCCAGCTCTTCCTCAGCCGGTTTGACTCCGGACAGCTTGGGATCGTTCGGGTCCCTTAGATGGCGAAATTCCTCCTTGGCCATAAATACAGCTGCTTTCTCGAAGGCGTGAATATCCACCACATGGTCGCCATGCGAGTGTGTCAGATAAACCACATCAATATCCGTGTGGGTTAATCCGCATCTCGCATCCAGGATACCCGCCATTTCCCGGGCAGGGAAAGAGGGATCCACGAGTATTCTCTTTCCGCCTGCAACGAGAAGCACCGTAGTGCAGTAGGCGCGTCGGTATGCCTTCCCCTCATCTTCGCCCCAGAATTTATTCCTGCTCAGGCACCCCATTGTAAGTAGTTTCCACTTCACAAGCTCCATATCATCAGCCATTGTTTATTGGATTCCTTTCCGTTCATCGTCCGTCTGATATATTCTCGCAGTCAACCGTGGAAGGTCAGCCATATCAAATACGGGAGTGAATGCTTCCAACAGTCGAGCATTACGATCCACTTCCTCCGGCCACCTCATGCCGATGTTCAGCACATGAACTCTGGAGTCCGCCAGCAAAAACTTCATACACAGCGCGTAGATGTCGGTAGAGGTCTGCAGTTGGGGCTCCAGGTATTCCAGAATACGTTGGAAAATCCCAGAGGTCATAGGTCTCATTACGGCTACCCCGATATTTTTCTCCGCTGTTTGTTTAAGTAAATGCGTCGCCGCTGTTTGATAGATGATGTTGTAGCAAGGCTGAACGACACTGAAATAACCGGTTTCGAGTAAGTCCAGGATCGAGAACGGCTCCTCTGTGGTAATGCCGAGCCACCTGACTTTGCCTTGACTCCTCAGGGATTCCAGCGCTTCCAGTAGCCCATCTTGGATAATGTGCTGCGTATCTTCCCGGTAGTAAATTCCTCCGTGAAACTGAATCACATCGACATAATCAGTTTTCAGCCGAATAAGGCTGTCTTCCACACTTTTGATGACAGATTCTTTATCCAAGCCCTTCCAGCCGACTTTGGTCGCCAGGTAGCAGCTGCCGCGTCTATCCTGCAGGGCGTCGCCGATGATGCTCTCACTATGGCCCTTGCCGTAGCTGGGTGCCGTATCTATATAGTTGATCCCAGCATCCAACGCTGCATGTATCGTACGTATGGCCGTCGCACGGCCGTCCGCACTGTAGGGGTCCCATCCGTTAGCCTTATTCACGCCTGAGAACGGATATCCCCCGAGCGCAATTCGACTTACGCGTAGCCCGGTTTTCCCGAATGTAGTGTATTTCATCGTCCACACCTCTTATTTGATCATATTTTTTCCTTCCTTGTTGTACCAGTCAGTCCAAAATTGAATGGCTTTATCCCCGCCTGCGGATCTCCAGCTCTTGACATAATCGTCCCACGTCGAATCAATGTCGGCACTGCCCAACACTGCCTTCACCTTATATTCATCCGTTATTTTAGTGAGGCTGAAGCTGGAGAGCTCCGGATAATAAGGCAATGCAGCCTGCAGCTTATCGATTTGGCCGCTTGTATTCGCTCGATCGAGCCGCTCAATGGACGCTTTAGGATACACCAGGCTCAAATACGATTTCACCTCATCATCGTATTGCCCCGGATTGACCATTGAGAAGCCCCAGTGCAGGGAATGCTTCTGCTTAAGGATTTCCGGCTTTCCGTTTGTCATCTTATACTCGTCACCCTCAACCCCAAGATAGAGCCATTTCTTTCCTTCATCCGAGCATACCCAATCAAAAAATTTCATAAGCACCTCTACATTCTTGCTCGTTGCCGGAATTCCAATATAATGACGGTTAACGGAATTGTAGCTGAACTTGGAAGGCGACCCGTCCAGCTTGACCGGCGGATCGATCGAATCCCATACCTTGTCGATGGTGCCATCCTCATATCCTGGGATTTGATTGCCGTGCCAGAAGTTGGATGTGATCCCGTACTTTCCCGTCTTCATTTTGTCTATATAGATTTGCGTAGTGGTTGTTACAAATTCGGGATCGAGTAACTTGTCCTTGACCAATTTCCTCATAAACTTCAAATATTCTTTATATTCATTGGTAATTTCCGGGGGCGTTACTTTACCGTCTATGATTTTATAGACATTGGCGTCATAAGCGGCGGCAAACATCTGTCCGACATAGTTCAGCCCGGAAATACTGAGGAACCCGAAGGTATCGTTTTTTCCGTTGCCGTCAGGGTCTTGCTCTGTAAACGCCTTCGCGACCTGATAGAAGTCATCGACGGTTTTGGGCGTTTTCAGATTCAGCTTTTGCATCCACAGCTTATTGATGTAAACGGTCTGGTTGAGCGCATCGAACCGCGAATAAGGAAAGGCGTAAATCTTACCGTTCTGGGTGACGGGAAGGAAAGCTTCCTTCTTCATGTATTTAGCTATGTTGGGATACTTTGCCGTATCGTTGATATAAGGGGCAAGGTCAGTTAATAAGCCTTGACTGGCGAATTTGAGAATCGTGTCCCTGCTGCTGGTCATGAAAGCATCCGGCGGACTTCCCGATGCCATCACTATGTTCAGTTTATCATTGTAGATAGCGGAGCTGGGAGAGTCCATCTCCACCTTAACGCCGGTTTTTTTCTGCAAAAAATCAACATACTTGTTGTTAAGCAAGGTTCCTTCCGTCAAATCCACGTTAAAATCAAACATGTACTTTACGGTGACCGGTTTGTCTGGTGTTGCCACAGCTTGCGGCGGCTTTCCCTCCGAACTGCATCCTGTTAATGCAATCATGATGGCAGAAGTGCCAAACAGTGAAAAATGGAATCGTTTAGCATATTTCCCCATAACGTGACCCCTCCTTATTGTCTGGGCAAATGCCCTACTCCGAATGATAGGCAAACCGGCTGCAAAGATAAATGTCTATTAATTTAAATTACTGCTTTAATTTTAGTTGTTTGTTGTACATATTTTTTGTACATCGCTTTTGACAGAAATAACGCTGGTCGTTCTTTTTATTTGATGCATACTGCGGAAAACGGCGGGTGTTACATCATGATTTTTTTTAAAATTGCGTATATAGGAATGCACCGTATCATAACCGCAAAGCCTGGCAATTTCCTGGATTGTCAGATCGGTTTCCTTTAGGAACGCCAAAGACTTCTCCACACGCAAATCATTCACGAAGTCAATGAAATTAAAGCCTAGATTCTTTTTGATAAAGCTGCTCAGGTACGAAGGGTTCATATGAAATTCAGTGGCGAGGCTGCTTAAAGAAATGTTTTTATCAAAGTGGTTATGGATATATTGCAAAATCTGCTCCATGATAATGGTTTCCATGTTGTTTTCCATACTTTTCTTATAGTTGAACACTTGGTTGCACGCTTTCAGGATATAGGCCTTCTTTTCAGAAATCAGCTCATGACCATAAAGCACCATGAAGATATCTTCCTGAAACACATCATTGACCGAGTAGCCTAGCTCTAAGATATACTTAACTATGCTGTACAAAATATTGGAATAGATCGCGTTCATCGCGTCCGGTAAAAAAAAATGATTGTAGACACTATCTTCAAATATTTTGTTCAAGCTTTTTTCAATTTCCTTGCTATCCCCTTTGCGGATGCAATCGGCGATTCGATTGATTTCCCTAATCGGATAGATGTATGAATCTTTAGCCAGGAGGGGCTGGAAATCACAGCATTCGATAATTGAATTATTTCCAAATATTACCCGGTATTCCAGACCTTTGACCGCCTGGGCATACAAGCTGGAAATGTCCTTGATGTCGTTGGAAATATCCGTCAGCACCGCACAGACGGAAAGATTGAAGTTCTCTTCGATTTCTTTTTGCACATAACCGATAGTTTTCTTTAATTCGCCAATGACCTTCTCCTGCTTCTTGCCTGGTGAGATCGTTAATAATACGGCGATCTTATCGAGATCCGTCTTCACCACAAAAGGGATATTATCCAGCATCAGCATATATTTAATCGCTTTCAAAATTGATCGGCCGATTGTTTGGCGATCTTCATTCTGCGTGTTTTGCAAATATGTATAATAATCATTGATATGAAAGACGATAATGAGATAATCCTTATCAATCAGCTCGATCGTAAACTCCCGTGTCTTATGGATGATTTCCTCCCTGGACGAAACCTTGCCCGTTAGAACATGAGAAATCAAAGATTCCCGCAAATCATCAATATTATCCATTAAATTCTGGTTATACCGGACCAACGGCTTGGCATATGCGCGCTTAAAATACGGAAAAGTGACAATAGACAAAATAAGCAGCGCCGCGGAGACGAGCGCTACATACAGAATCGTGTTATGGTCATACTGGATTTCACCTAGTATCTCGTTATAAGGCACGATATAGGCCATTTTGGCGCCGCGGTTGATTCCATTGGAGACGGTATAGAAATATTTCTTATTCTCCCATTTGATAAAACCCGTGTTCAGGATTTCGTTCTGGATCAATTCATCTTTAAGAATCACTTCCTTGCAGTTTTCGAAAACCTTCAAGATTTTTTCATTTCTGTAAGTAAGCACCTCATGGTTGGCATTGAAAAAGACAAGCCCGCCCGAGTTGTATTTCATCTCGGACAGTAGCTTCTTTTCATTGACATTAACGACCAGCACACCTCCATCCGTTCCGCTGGCAGGTATGGTTGTAATATAGGGAACGATCGTGCTCGCTCCCGACTCCGTCTGCCTCTCAAATACCGATTGATAAAAGGCAGCTTTCTCTTCTTTTTTTTGCAAATACTCCCTCAAAATCGCTTTTTTCGGAAATTGCTCCAGATCGGAGATCATAAAGTTGGACGAAAATATTTTATTGGTGTTCTTATTGTATAAGTACATCGAAGAAATTTCTTCGTCCGAATCAATAATACTGATAAACCGTCTCTGGATTTTATACAGTGTGTAATAATCTGTATTGTTATCGCCGTTTTGTAACCATTCATTCGTATCATAATCCATCGCAAACTGATAGCCGATCGATACGACTTTTTGTACCATGGTATCGACGTTACGGCTCATTGTTTTATAATCCGAGATATGATTGGCAATCTTCTCATCGATTGACACATAATGATTTTTAATTACGTACAAGATAGCGGCGCCATATAACAAGAGAATAACGCTGACGTACAGCAAACTAAGTCGCTTGCCTACATTGTCTCCATTCCGTTTAGAAGAGAAAATCATTGGAATCCCCCCATTACAAACCCCAATATAAGCGCTTACACAATTAACCTTTAACGGCTCCTAACATAACGCCCTTCGTAAAATGCTTTTGAATGAGTGGATAGACCAGAATGATGGGCAAGCTTGATGTGAATATAGCAGCTGATCGAAGGGTCAATGAGGAAACCCCTTTATTCACCGCTATCGCATCGCCATTAGCCATAATATTCTGCATCTGGACAACCATGTTTCTAAGAAAAATCTGCAGAACTTGAAGCGATGGTGAGTTAGTATAAATGACAGCATCTAGGAAGGAGTTCCAATGCCCGACCGCCGAAAATAAAGCAATTGTGGCAATCACCGGCATCGACAAGGGAAAAATGATTCTTATCAGAATGTAAATATCATTCGCTCCGTCCATGCGTGCTGACTCTTCCAAACTTTCCGGCACGTTCTCAAAAAAAGATCGCAGCAAAATAACATTCCAAGTGCTGATTGCTCCTGGTATGATTAAAGCCCAGATCGTATCGATCAAGCCTGTTGCTTTAACAATGAGATAAGTTGGGATGATTCCTCCGTTAAACATCATCGTAATGATGATAAACAGCATAAAAAATTTTCTTCCCGGCAAATACTTTTTTGAAAGCGAATAAGCGAACGCGCATTGCAATATGAGGTTCACCAAAGTGCCCAAGATAGTTCGGGTCACCGTCATATATAAGGCGCCCAAGAATTTATCATTTAACAATAGCGTATTGTAAGCTTCCAAAGTGAACCCTCTGGGCAGAAGCATTAATTCCCCCTCGGAAATCAAATCGGGATTGCTGAGTGAAGCCACCAGTACATAGTAAAACGGAACAAACGTAATTAGGCCAAACAGGAGTAGTACCGTATAGATCAGTACGTTATATATATTGGTTTTCATTTCGGTCTCTCCTCTCTTTACCACATCGACACGTCACTGTATTTTTTGGCTATTTTGTTAACCCCGTAAATTAGGAGAAACCCGATAACCGCCTGGAATAAACCTAGCGCTGTAGTTAAACTAAACCGTAAATCTTGAATACCGACCCGATAGATGTAAGTGCTCAAGACATCGCTCACATCATAAACCGCCGGATTATACATAATGAAAATCTGCTCAAACCCTACATCCAGTAGATAGCCTACCTTCAAAATCAACATAATAATAATCACATTGCTAATCCCGGGAAGCGTGATATGAATCAACTTCTGCCAACGGTTAGCCCCGTCTACGGTTGCCGCTTCATATTGCTCCTGTTCCACACTGGCCAAAGCCGCCAAATAGATAATCGTTCCCCAGCCCGCTTCCTTCAGGATATTGGTCCCTACAAGAATGCTTCTGAAATATTGGGATTGAGTAAGAAAAAAAATGGGCTCACCCCCGAAGTATTTGATGATTTGATTAACAAATCCTTCGTTCGGACTGAGGAATTGAATGATGATTCCCCCGAAAACCACCCAGGACAGAAAATGCGGAAAATAAATAACGGTTTGAATCGACCGTTTGAACAGCATATTTTTCAATTCGTTCAGGAGCAAGGCCAATATAATCGGAGCCGGAAATCCGTAAATTAGGTTATATATATTGATTAGCACCGTATTCCTGAGCACCGTATAGAACTCAGAAGAAGAAAATAAATAATTAAAATATTTCATCCCTACCCAGGGACTGTTCCAAATGCCGAGTGCAAAGTTGTATTCCTTAAAAGCGATTAACAGGCCGAACATCGGTAAATATCGATAAATAATATACCATATGATTCCAGGGACCATTAATGCATATAAAAACTTGTATTTAAGAATCGTCTTATACAACCTTGTCAATACGCTTATAGCTGCTTTATTGCCGGCCTTTCGTTCAACCTGGAAATACTCCAAATTCGCTCCCTCCTTGACTCAGTCAGCGGTAACTCCAACCGGATAAGTTAAATGTAAGGGGGGTAGGCATTTCATGTAAATGACGTTTTTTCTGTGAATGTTTATTTTTTTATATCCGCGACATTCAATTTTTATGAAATATTTTGGACATTGCTAACAGCTTTCTAATCAAAGAACATGGCCACCGCTCGCACTACAGTGCCACTTGATTTAACGCATTATAGGGTACCAGAACGAAGAAATCGTATTGCCTGAGGGCAACTTGCCCGAGGTGCTCCAATTTGACCATTCTGAGCGCTGCTTTTGACTTTACCCTCGGCTGTCTATTGTTTGATCATCCCTGCTCCGTTGCTCCGGCGTTAGTTCCATCTGCAGCTGTAAGTGCGACTCTCTACATTGATCCATCAATTCGTTATAGGAGTATATCACCAGGAATTCGCTGCCCCGCATCACCCTCTCAATTCCGGCATGGTTCAATATGTAAGAGACCCAAGTAATAAAATCACGGTGAAGGTACATCGTTCTGCTTCCCGCGCCTCCGTGTCTTGAAAAATGACGTTAATCAATTGTGTTGCCTTTCGAATCAACTGCCCTGTAAAGATACATCCATTTTGATTTGACTTTAATGTAAGTCTCGTCAACACGATAAGAATCATTTGTCGATTTCAAATAGGGTCGAATTCGCTTGTCTATTTTCAGGACTAAACTGATGAACTGGGCGCATGATCGTCGTATGTGCAATATTCAATCCTCGTTCTTTCATCATTTCCGCTAAGTCCCGATAACTTAAACTATATTTCAAATACCATCTAACAGTTAACAAGATAAGTTCTGCTTCGTAATGTTTCCATTTGAACAAGTTCAATGCCGGTTCCATTTTAATTTGCCACATCTCATTTTTCAATTCAGGCCAATAATAACACGGGAATTATTTTTGCACCACAACCGATATCGGTATATTGGCCTGGATCATTGCGGCAACATCCGAAGTCAGGGAGACAGCAACATAAAAAAGCGCTGACCTCTTGCATTCAGCGCTTTTTTATGTTGTGATACGAGGAGAGTAGAATTCCGCTTTTCAGCCGCGGACTGGAGGAATCCCCTGCACGTTCAGCCGGATTCGGTAAAATGAAGTGGAGGCGGTGATATACAGATCCCGGCCATCCCCTCCCCACGCCAAATTGGCGGTGACTTCAGGCATTCGGATGACGCCAAGCTTCTCTCCCGACGGAGATACGATCCATATTCCGCTTCGCCCCGTAACGTATACGCGGCCATCACGATCCACCTTCATGCCGTCCGCTACTCCATTGCCTATAGCAGGATCCAGTTTCGTGAAGACACGACCGTTGATCAGGCTTCCCGTTGAAGTGACGTCGAACGCCCTAACGTGATCCCGCCCGGAGTCATCGACGTAAAGCGTTTGTTCATCCGGAGAAAAAGCGAGCCCGTTCGGTTTATCGAAATCGTCGACCAGCAGCCGCAGTTCCTCCGTTGCCGGATCGTACCGGTAGACGCCTTGAAACGGCAGCTCCTTTCCCTCGATGTGCCCTTTCAGGCCATAAGGCGGATCCGTAAAGTAAATGGAACCGTCCGACTTGACGACAATATCGTTCGGGCTGTTTAATCGTTTACCTTGGTAATGCGTCGCCACATCGGTAATGGTCCCGTCGGCTTCCGTTCTGGTTACTTTTCGGCTTCCATGATGACACGCCAAAAGACGCCTTTGCCCGTCGAGGGTGAGTCCATTCGAATGATCACTGGGGGTCCGGTAAACGGAATACCCTTCCGTTGGCGTCCACCGATAAATCGTACTCGCCGGGATATCGCTAAAATAAAGACATTGCTGTACGCTATCCCAAACCGGACCTTCAACGAACCGGAAACCGGTTTCGAGCCGCTCCAGAACGGCGCCTTCCGGAATAACCATATGAATTTCGTCGGAAAATGTTAAAATATCCATCTGTACCTCCTGATATTTTGCTTGGTTAATCGAAGACCATCGCCACCGCTCTGACCGGCGCTCCACCAAATCCTTTTAATTTTAACGGAAACGCGCACAAAAACCATCTTTCTTCCGTAAACAGCTCTTCCGTCAAATACAATTCCTCCAAAGGCCAAATTTCATTTGACAGCAAAATTTCATGCGGAGGCACCGCTTTTTCCATACCCCATCCGCCGATGCTTAATCCGTCGAGCCCGACGCCTTTGACTTTATGGTCTACAAGCCACTCAGCCCCTTCACCGGACAAGTAGGGCCACTGGTGATAATACTCATTCGTATACCCCCGTTTTTTCCCCCATCCGGTACAAAGGAGGACAATATCTCCGGAGCGCACGACGTCTTTATAAGGCTCCAGATGTTCCACGCCTATCGGAGTGTCGGCTGCGATCCCGAATAAATCGACGGGTACCGCCTCACCTTGAAACCGGTCAATCGGGATTTGTTCGATCGTCTTCCCCTCCGGATAGAAATGAAAGGGCGCATCCAGGTGGGTAGCCGTATGCACATTCATCTGAATCCGTTCCGCGGTATATCCGTCATTCGGATAAATCGCCTCATAACGCACATCGACCATTTCGTAAGTCGGCCACCCCGGACAATTATGATAAACGGGTTGGGACAAATCGATGATTTTCCGAATAGACGGCATGGTTCTACCTCATTTCGTTTTCAGTGTATGAACTTCAGGCCTTGGTTCAACGCTTTAGGCCAAGCGTTCGATCCAGCTGTTCAGTTTCTGCTCTTCTTCCTGATCGAGCGGGCCGGATTGCACTGCTTCAACGTTCGCCTTCACCCAATCGCTTTTGCGCATGGAAACGATTACAAAGTCGACAAGCTCATGGCCCGTAACCCATCTTAGCAAAATTTCGGCAGCCTTTGCCTTATCCTCCCCGATTTCGTCCAGCTTCCAGCCGCGGATAAAAGGAGACAATGCCACCACCTCCAGCCCCATTTCCTTTGCCTTCCGGAATGTTTCCAATGCGCCCTGATTAAACGCATTATATGGCGCCAGCACATAGGAAACCGGATGGTTATCCGGCAGCTGCTGCAGGTGTTCCAATTTCAGCATGCCGATCGCCGCTTTGTTCACCTTGCCTTCTGCGATCCACTGTTTGGCGAGCTCCAACTCCCGCCGCTGCTTTTCGGTATCGTCTTGGGCATGAATAACCAAAATATCGATATAGTCTGTCCGTAATTCTTCTAACATTATGTCAATATGATGGGGTTCATAAGGGGTGGGCTTTACCAAATCATTTTCTTTGCCGGGCTGCTTGAAGAAATTCCAGGCCATGATTTGAACCTCTTCACGTCGTTGAAGTTCTGTTAACACCTTGCCCAAAGCCACCCGCTCTTGATAATAGGTCGTATCGATGAGCCGAATCCCTTGATCCAAGCAGGCGGAAACGATGGCGCATTGTTCCTCAAACGAAGCTTCCGGGTCATTTCCCAACTGCTCGATAAAAGTGTGCCCTCCCAAACCAAGCTTTGATTGTTGACGCATGCAATAATCCCTCCATTCCTTTCGAAGATGACAACCAAATCACCACTCCAATTATACCATAATTAGCCATTGAAAACGGTTAAAATTGTTCTTACTCGTGCATCGCCCACCCAAATACGAAGCCGCGGCAGGGTGCATCAAAACCGGTTAAGTACATCGGGTAATATCTGTACAAAAAGAGAAAAGAAACGATCGAGCGAAGCTTCGCGGATGCCAACCAGCTCCATGGGTTTCGCTATTGCCGTTTGGGGGGTATCGAATGTAACTGAGCAAGCGCTTATGACAGCAATCGTACAGAACATGAAAAAGATCGCTCTCCACCTGAGTAAGCAGGATAAGTGAGGAGAGCGATAATGGGGACGAACCGTGGCTTGGCAAAACCACAATTCGCCGCCGAGTATTAGTTAGGTTGTTTGGGACGGTGGCGTAAGCTAGTATGTTCCCAAGCACCCAACCTTCCGATGTGTCTAGAGCCTTTCAGCCCACTCTTCCTTGTTGCTCCAATCCTTAGCCTTCCACCGAAGAACATCCGGATTGGCCATATGTGTAATCTCTTTAAAAAACTCCAGCTTCTCAAGATCGGTCATGGGCTTAAAACTTTTCGCAACCCTTAAGTTATTCTCCAACTGCTCCATCGATTCCATCCCAATAATAGCTGTGGAAATAGGCAACGACCAGGTATATCTTAGAGCCTTTTCATACCATTGCGCCAATCTCCCCAACCCAATGACTTTCATTCCAATGATGGCCAGTCCCTTTTCGTTGGCCTTTGGTAAAAATTCATGAGCAAAGCTGTATATAAAATGATCGGCAGCAGATAAGGCGACCAAGGCGCTGTCAAAAGGGAACCGGTCAATCGCTTCAAGCTGAACATTAGGATTTGTATGGCCGCTCAGACTTATATGCTTGATTATTCCCTGCTCTTTGGCCTCAATGAGTGCCCGCAGCGCTCCGTTCTTGGCAAAACATAAATCGAGCTGCTCCATCGTTCTTACATCATGAAGGCGCCACTCTTCTACATGATCGGTTTGCAGTCGCTTTAAACTAGCTTCCAGTGAACGCCATGAACCGTCTCTTGTTCTGTCGATGGTTTTGGTCACGACCCAGACCTTTGATCTGCGGTCTCCGAAGGCTTTACCTAACCGTTCCTCAGATTGACCATTAGAATAAATCGGGGCAGTATCGAAATAAGTGATACCTTCATCAATCGCCCGATTTACAATTTGAATGGCTTCCTCTTCCGTGCAGTTATGATCATCAACGATACGCTGTGCGCCAAAGCTGAGAATAGGGAACTCCTGTCCTGTTCGGCCAAATTTTCGTTTTTCCAAAATGGTCGCCTCCTTCATAATTCGATCAAGCAGTTCTCCGTTTCCATTATACCCCAAATTTAATATGAATTCAGTTTTTTAAAGCAGTTGGCGAGCGTTTGCCCCTTGGAATGGATCAGTCCCGAAGTATCTAAGAAGTGTCAGTACCGTCGAAGCGGAACACTGGCACAACTGACAGTATTAATACATATAATGGTAGGACGCTTTGTTCGAGTAGGAAGCGTAGCGAACCCCTGTCCGGCGTTGTGGTTTTATATGGACAGGGTTCGGGAAAAATTGCGAGTTTGATAGAAACTGTTATAATCTGCTGAAGCCTTGATTTTACTGGATTCTTCAAATCTACTTTCCGCTCTATTAGGCTATTTATAGTGGGTTGATGCCTTCATTTTCTCATGGCTGCTTGGGACGTTGCAGGATTTGACGCTTACAAATAAAGAACGGCCCTTTCGCAAAGCGAAGAGCCGTTCTTTATTTTTCTTTTGAAACCATTTCTATTCGAACAATTATTGCACCGACGGAGCAGCTGGAGTGTTTGGAACATTTGTTTATCGTTTCGGGCCCAAACTCATGGACCCATCTCATGATCGTTGTATGTATCTTTAATCCTCGCTCACTCATCATTTCTACTATATCTCGATTCTTAAACTATATTTCAAATAACATCTCACCGTTAGTAAAATGATCGCCGATTCATATTACGTTCAACTCTTCCAGCAGTTATTCGCTATGATGGCGTAACAATCAATTTACAGTATGTGAATTACTCTCCCGACCTTAAATTTTTACCGGTTCGGAGGAATACTCGAAGTAATCAAAGGAAGCTCTGCAGCCATTTCCTACGGGTGACTGCGCTACTACTCCGACCTTAATTTCTACTGGAGCTTCCATACGGAAATACCTCACCCGAGTCCATTGCTTCCCATCAAGTGAATAATAGAAAGCAAAACAATTGCCGATTCGCGTAGCACTTAGATAGGGTCTCTTCTCATTTACTTTTTCCGAGTTGCAATCGTCAGAAGTTCCTTTGGTCACTACGCTGACCATAGTCGGAGTTTTATAAGGAAATTCAAAGCATAGTTTTGCCCATATTTCATCATCAACCATGATCATTATGCAAGCGGAATCGAATTCTTCAATCATATCCACTTCAACTCTGGTCGAAACCGTAAAGTCACCTTTAAGAATGGTATATAGAAAAGGAGCAGAGTTTCTCACATTCTCCCCCGCCGGATCACGGAAGAAATCTGCTAAAGGCGGAGCGATTACTGTCAGCTTTCCGTCACCATCAAATTCCCATGAATCAGGTTGATTAATCCATATAAAGTTCGGAGTTAATTTTTGATCATGACATTGTTCAAATAGATTCACAGTATAACCTCCTGGACTGTTGGTCAACAACTACATCAATTTGTTTATGAGCAGCTTACTTATATTTCACCAATATCCTCACGCCAAACGGCTCAATTTCCAAATCCTTGAACCTCCTTGATATGTCCTCCCAATATAAAGCATGTTTTGTCCTCATTCAGATAAATTAGATCGGCTTAATTAGAGGACTTTCCGTATCAAGCGGGCAGCTAAACAAGGCAACTCCGTAAGATGGAAGCTTTAATATAGTTCCCTGAAGATATTCAGTCCCGACGAGTGCATTCCATTCTTCCGGAATAGCTAAACCAACTTCAGTAGAATTATGGTTGATCACAAACATATAGTCTCCGTCCTGCCCGCGTCGTCGGGTAATTTCAACACCTTCGGGTGAAGCCACCATACCGCTGACTCCCGAACCGCGTAAAAGCTCTTCTATAAACAAGCGCATCATGTCGGGTCCTAATTCTGTGCCCACATAATAAGCGAGCCCTTGTTTATAGGTATTTCGGGTGATCCCGGGAGTATTCGCATAAAAATCTTGGTTGTATTCGGCGAGCGTCTCTGCGCCATTCAAGGTAATAATATCGCTCCATATACGGACATCCTCTTCCGTCGTTGCCGTTTCCGCTATCCAGCGCAACCCTTGTCCGAATTGACGCAAGCAATCATAGTCTTCGATCGTGATGCCGAGCAGTTCACTGAATTCTCCAGGAAGCGTCTTGGGAATAACTGCATTATTCCAATCTTTTACACCCGTGCGCATGCTTAACACCAGGTGCCCTCCGGACGAGACGTAATCATACAGCTTCTTGCTTAATTCGGGATGGGTTAAGAACAAAAGTGGAACGACAAGCACTTTATACCGGGAGTAATCTTCCTCATCTGAAACGATATCAACTGGCACGTTAGCATCGAAAAACGCTTTATAATACGAACGTAAATGTTCAATATAATTCAGGTCAGGATGATGTGGTTGTATTTGAAGCGCCCATTCCTGATCGTAGCTGAACAATATGCCTACTTCTGCCTCCGGAAGACTATTCCTAAATTTTTCCATATGCGGGGCAAGCTCTTGGATCGTTTGTTTAATTTCTGCATACCGACGACCCGGAATACGGCTGTGAGGAATGATACCGTGCCAATATTGTTCGGTTCCCACTAAACAGGTATCCCAGCGGAAATAAACAATGGTGTCCGCTCCATGTGCGATGGATTGGTAGGTCCACAAGCGAATTTGCCCAGGTCGCGGTGTAGAGCTGATTACCTCCCATCCCGTCGGTCCTGCCAATTGCTCCATGATCCAAAAAGCCTGCTGCTTGGTACCTCTCATCAAATCAAGGGCCATAGATAAGTGGGAAGGAGTTGTCCTTGGAATCCGCAGATCACGGAAATGCATTGGATATTGATCGTGCGAAATAAAGTCGAGATCTTTAGCTAATTTGAAATAATCCGTTTTATCGAAAAATCCCATAAAATTATGTGTAATAAAATGCTCCGGGCACTCTTCCCTCAAAATGTCGATTTGCAGCTTCTGAAAATCAACAATTAAATCGGAGCAAAAGCGTTTCCAATCCAAGAGTAAAGAAGGATTATGCGAGTTTGGAGTTGGCAAGGGAGCAGGAATTTGATCAAACCGGCTGTAAGTTTGACTCCAGAACACCGTGCCCCAAGCATCATTTAAAGTATCAATAGTACCGTATTTTTGTTCTAGCCATTGGTGAAAACGCGTACGGCATGAGTCGCAAGCGCACAGCTGCTGATGACTGTTGCCGAATTCATTATCGGTCTGCCACCCGATGACATGGGGGTTATCTTTGTAATGCTTTGCCATGACCCGAACAAACCGCCGGATATGGTTACGGTATATTTCATTGGACTGGCAATTGTGATGACGACCGCCGAATCCCATACGCTGCCCTTGCAGATTAATCGGTAATATTTCCGGATTTTGTTCAATAATCCAGATGGGCGGCGTGGGCGTCGGGGTGCCCAAAACGGTCTTGATTCCTTTTTGCCCCAATATCTCAATGGCTTCATCGAGCCATTCGAAATCATACCGTCCTTCGGACGGCTCCATCTTCGCCCATGCAAATTCAGCCATGCGAACGACATCAATGCCGGCTTCCTTCATTTTTTCGGAATCCCATTTCCAATGTTCTTCTGCACAATGCTCCGGATAATAATCAACGCCAAACTTCATATTCGTTCCTCCCTTATCCTTTAACGGCTCCAGCCGTCATCCCATCCATGAATTTTTTAGCGGCAAAAATGAATACTAGCAACAGGGGCAATACCGCCAAAGATGTGCCCATCATCATGACCCCGATGTCAAATCCTCTGGAAGGATCTCCAAAAAGACGATTTAAAGCAACAGGTAATGTCAGTTTGCTTTCGTTTTTGATGATGATCAAAGGAACCAAGAAGTTATTCCAGCTGTGGATGAAAGTCATAATTCCCAATGCAGAGGTAGCAGGTTTCAGCAGCGGGAGGATCACCCGGAAAAAGATGAGAAATTCTGGACAGCCGTCTATTTTTGCAGAATCGAGCAGTTCGCTTGGGATATTACTGCTGATATATTGCCTCATCCAGAAAATACCGAATGCGTTGGCTATACCAGGAATGATTAACGCTTTGAAGCTATCTATCCAACCCAGTGTCTTCATCAGCATGAACCATGGGACGATTCCCGTCATCCATGGAATCATGAGTGTCGCCAGCACGGCCGCAAATAAATATTTCCGTCCTGGAAAATTGTACATGGCAAAGGCGTATCCCCCCATGGAACAAAATAAAAGAACCAGAAAGGTGTGTATCGTTGCGACAAAAATGCTATTCCACAGGTTGAGGAAAAACGGAGTAGCTTTAAGCAGATTTTGATAGTTTGTAAGCGCATACTGACCGAACACCAATGGCGGCGGGAAATTGAAAACTTCCGTTGTGGTACGTGTCGAAAGCACAAACATCCAATAAAAAGGAATCAGCATGACTAAACCGCCGAGTATCAAAAAGGTATAAATGCACAGCTTTTTTAAAGGCGAATCCAACTGCATAATTCCACCACCTATTATGTGTTACTCTTGCCAAAAAACTTCATATTCAGAACGGCTACAAACACGATAAAAGCGCTAATTACATAGGCAATTGATGAAGCATAACCGAAATGTACGTATTCAAACGCCTCTCTATACAAATAAACCATTAACGTGAGTCCGGAATTATCGGTGCCTCCGCCTGTACCAACCAGCATGTAAGGTTCGTCAAAAATCGTTAATCCGCCTACTGTTGATTGAATTAACGTAAATACGATGACCGGCTTCAAAAGCGGTAAGGTTATGCGCCTGAATATTTGAATCATACTAGCACCATCTATAGAGGCGGCTTCGTAATAATCTTTGGAAATCCCCTGCAACCCGGCTAAATAAATGACCATATTCCAACCAAGCCATTTCCAAATAAAAAGCAAAATTATCGCTGGTTTGACCCATTCACCGCTTCCTCCCCACCAATCAATGGGAGATAGTCCAAATTGAGTAAGAATGTAGTTGATAAGACCCGCTCTAACTCCGAACAGTGTGGAAAATACGATAGTAACCGCAACGGATGAAGTAATGACGGGTAAAAAATAGACCGCCCTAAACAATTCTTTGAATTTAACCATCGCAGAATTAATAATGAATGCCAGTATTAACGATAGAAAAAGCATAGGAACATGCGCAATAATCAGTATATAAAACGTATTGTACATAGCCTTCCAAAAAACGGGATCGGACAACAACTGAGTGTAATTGTCCATTCCGATAAAGCGCATATCATCCAAACCGTCCCACTGCTGAAAACTGAGAAATAGCGCAAAGAAGATGGGAAAGGCTCCAAAGATCGCAAATAAGATATAGAACGGCGAAATGTAAACGTAGGGCACCCAATTTCGTTTTATTTCTTTCCACATCCGGGAAGCATCTGTTCTTTTTATCACCTTTTTATTTAGGGAGGCACTAGTTTCTTGCATGGGATACCCTCCTCTCCAAAAATTTGGGACGACTTACGCCGTCCCCCTTTTTACGCGGATAATGCATTACTTTTTTACTTTTTTACTTTTTTTAATAATTCTTCCATTGCCTTACGGTCTTGTACCGTGTCTGTTATAATCTGTTGTTTAACCTTATCGAGTACTGCCTTCGGATCTATCCCTTGGTCAAGTCCGGTAGAAATTGCACTCCGCATAATATTTTCTGTTTGTTTATCCATCATCGTAACGAAGCTCGGTTTCGTATTTTTTGCAATATCAACCCATAGTTCTCGAGTTTTCTGATTGCCGAAGAACGGATCGGCATCGTGATATATCGGATCGTCCCAGGCCGGTTTGTAAGCCGGGAAGTAGTCGACCGCTTTGAACATTGCGTTCTGGCTGTCTTTATTGGCCAAAGCAAATTCAATGAAGGCCCAGGCCGCTTCCTTGTTTTTAGACTGCTCCGGAATCGTCAAGAAAGATCCGCCCCAGTTAGTGACACTTTCGCCCGGTACCTTCACAACACCCCATTTACCCGCAGTATCTGGTGCAACAAATGTCTTTAAAAATCCTCCGAACCAAGCTCCAGAAATGTGCGTAGCAATTTGCCCGTTTTTAATCAGAGCGTACATTTCATTAGAATACAAGGCAACCTTTGCATCCAATCCCTCTTTGCGCAGTGTAGCGGAAAGACCGAGCAGATCGAGCGACTTTTGATCGTCAAACCGGAAACTCAAATCCGGATTGTAATAATCTCGGTTTGCCCATCTGGACATGAATACATCCGCTGCATTGTTAACCATCCAACGCTTGCCGGGAATGGATACTTTACGGGCAACGTCGAGATAACCATCCCAAGTGCTGAGAAGTTTCTGAACCTCGGCAGGTTCGTCAGGTAGCCCCACTTCCTTAAAGATATCCCGGCGATAGAACAGGCTGATCGGACCAATATCCCATGGAACTCCGATCATCTGCTTTCCATCAAGGGAAATCGCCATTTGATATTTATAATCCACGAAATCGTTTTCAA
Source organism: Paenibacillus gyeongsangnamensis (assembly GCF_027533625.1). Classification (GTDB taxonomy): domain Bacteria; phylum Bacillota; class Bacilli; order Paenibacillales; family NBRC-103111; genus Paenibacillus_G; species Paenibacillus_G gyeongsangnamensis. Next base: position 140,102 of record NZ_JAQAGZ010000021.1, read on the forward strand.
AACGCTTTGCATTATACGGAGCATCATACAAGTTTACAAAGCCCTTCTTATCCCGGTATTTTCCGATATATCCGGCTTCCAGCATCGCTACGTCCGGCGCCCCGGACCCTGCAGCTAAAGCGGTAAGTAATTTATTGTGATGATCGTCACTTTTCTGGAATTGCAAGGTGACCTTAACGTCAGGATATTTTTTGTTAAATTCAGGAATAATGGCTTCAATTGCTTTATCTCCGGAAGGCCAACCTCCAACAACGATTTCCCCTTTGATTGGTTTCGTTCCGTTCGCTGACGAATTTACCTGAGCTGTTTTGGTTTCCCCGGGACTGGAGCAACCGGCAAGAATGAAACCGATTGCAAAAATAACAACCAAAATTTTAGATATGGTGTGCTTCAACAAACTTGTCATCCCCTTATTATTGTAATGAAATGAATGACGTTCCTTTTCACCGAATCTAATCAGTATCGTTAGCAAAAATCCTCCTTTCCCCATAATCCATTACGACTTGTCTAGACGACGAGTCCAATAAAGCAATTTATTTATACATATATATTATCAGTGTAGCGACGAGTTGTACATACATTTTCCAAAAGAAAGAATTATTCAATATTTTTAGCCGTTGATTGACGAACAATCAGTTTCGGCTCGAAAACAAAGCCGTTAGGGCGTGAATTTTTCTCTATACTATCGATAAGAATTTCGGCCGCCAGCCTGCCCATTTCCTCTTTCGGATGAACGACACAGGTAAATTTCACTTCTGTCGCCGTAGCCAACGTCGAGTCATCAAAACCGACAATAGACAGGTCTTCAGGAATGCTGATCCCCATTTCCCGAACCGTATCCAACAAAGACACTGCAGCCTCATCGTTGAAACAGACCAAAGCAGTCGGGCGATCATGCGAAGGCAGTTGCATCATGGAACGCAACAAAAAAGAAGGCTGTTCCTGCTTCTCCAAATAGTTAAACATGCCAATTAATTGGCTCCTTACTGGAACGCCAAAGTGCTTCAAAGCATTAATAAACCCTCTCATCCGACCTACTCCCTGCAAGACCTGGCGGTGGAAAATGCCGGCAATTCTTTTGTGGCCTAAACCAACCAAATGCTCTACTGCCAAAAAAGAGCCCTTTTCATCATCCAAAACCAATGCGGGAGCACCGATTTGAGGGTAATTGGCATTTGTCATGACATAAGGAATCCCTCTTTCTTCCAATGATAAAAAATAATCCAAATTGGGATTTGGCAGAGCGCTTAATGAAGGCTCAATAATCAGCCCTTGCAGAGGCTTCATCAAGCATGATTCCAGGCATTCCCGCTCTTTTGAATAATCGTTATTCGTGCTCATAAGAAACAGCCCATAGTCTTTCCTCCTTAACACTGTTTCTGCACCTTGAACAATATTCGGGAAAATGTTGCTGAACAAGTGGTTAGTAATCAAGCCTATATTTCTTGTATTCTTCTGGGATTGATTGACCAAATTGCCGACGAATGTCCCCTTGCCTTGAACTCGGTATAGACATCCTTCATTTTCCAACTCCCCAAGCGCTTGTCTCACCGTTTGTCGGCTAGTATCGAATAATTGAGCTAACTCCACCTCGGTGGTTAGCTGCTCATGAACTTTAAATTTTCCGCTTAAAATCCAAGATTTGATTTCTTGCTTGATCACTTGATATTTTTTTAATTGTTTTACTTCGATGTCCATGTAAACCCTCTTTACTGATAAATTTGTATATACATTTTTTTATATATACCATTAATTATAAACATTACTTACCCAATCGCAATTAATTTTTATCAACTTCTAATTGGCGGGCTAGGAATACATCCCCAGAAAAGCAAAAATACCGTCAGTCGCATCGGCAAGACGCAACTGAACGGTATAAAGTTAGATAGCCGTGATATTTTAAAATTTTTATATAAATAAATTCAATTCCTTTGCGATTTTGAAGATATGGTCCGCGGCGTGCGAATACTCTTCTTGATTGGGCAGGTGCTCCAGCATAATAGGTACATCTTGCTAGTTCAGTAAGAGCAGTTTGTGACCAATTTACATTATAAACTTTTTCCACGCTCAATTTCCTCCACCTTGACACGGAGATAATCAAGTCCTGCTTGCTGGCCATATACTCGTCCAGAGTTTCGATCTTCGCGGCTCTTTTGAACCTGACGAATTAGATCCACATCTTCAGAAAGAGCCTCGATATCCAATTGCTGAGCAGCTTCACGTTCTCGCTTCATATTCAAGTAACCAATAAAGTCAAGTACTTCAACTGCATCTTGTTCAGGAATATAGTCGATCAAACGTTTCAACTCTTCACGATTCACGCTCATGGATGACCCCACCTTTCGATTACTGTTACCATTATACCACAACGGCAGCAACATCTAATCACTCGCTTACATTATTTTCACATTACGCATACTTAAATGATGAATCTTCTTTTATTCCCGATCAAAACTTTTAACAAATGCAACTGTAGATACAATGACAGTGAACAGCTGTTAAGCATGATCATTTGAGTTTATCCAGAAATAAGCTAAAATCCCCACTATTAAAATTGAAAGTAGTTAATTTCTTGATATTAATAAAATTTGCTTGCTAATATCATTATGCCTCAACGTGTCCCTTATGGAACCGTAGAAACAATATAATATAGAAATAGTAACTTCTCAACTAAAAGAATATGACCCCCATACTGAAAAGTACGCGGTCATTCTCTTCTAAATTATTTTGTTACTATCCGTTGCTGCTCATCTAAAATGGCATAATCCAGTTCAATAGCTTTCTGTATCCCGTTCTTAACGACTTTGTCCAACGCGCTTCCTGATCTTGCATATCCGAGTGTTTTGATAACTTGTTTGACTAATTCCTCTTGAGGAAGGCTGATCTGTGAAGCAAGTATAAATTTAACTGGAACCGCCATTTCCACGGATGGTAAATCTTCTGCCACACGGCGCTGCGATTCATTTACCAAGTTGTTTAATAATGTTATTTTATTGAAGTTTTAAGCATCTCCATAATTTCCTGGAGCCTAATCCTGTGCGATAGAAAAATTCGGGGCCATATAGTACAGCCGTCCCACAAGTAAAGATCTACTCATGAGCGGCTGAACTTCGGATATCGGTATATCGTCGGCGGCATACTGGCCTGGATCATTGCGGCAACGTCCGAAGTCAGGAGGAAGCAACATAAAAAAGCGCTGACCTCTTGCATTCAGCGCTTTTTATGTTGTGATACGAGGAGAGTCGAATTCCGCTTTTCAGCCGCGGACTGCAGGAATCCCCTGCACGTTCAGCCGGATTCGGTAAAATGAAGTGGAGGCGGTGATATACAGATCCCGGCCATCCCCTCCCCACGCCAGATTGGCGGTGACTTCAGGCATTCGGATGACGCCAAGCTTCTCTCCCGACGGAGATACATTATAAAATGACTAATGAAGAGGATGCATTTGTTATTGTTCAACTGGAAGATCCAAAGAATCTTGGTTATCATTACACCGAAGAGTCAGAACAGCGTCGACCAATCGCATTGTTTAAAGCACTACTCTCAGCCAGAGACGATAAATTATTTCGCTAAAAATGTATGTGTTCGCATGAAAAAAACCTTGTTGGGTGTGGGTGTAGGGCGGTTTTCTATTGCGAGTACAATTGGCAGTACCAATAATCAATTCTCAATAACTCTTGCTACCTGATGACCACAATTGGAGCAACTTCCTTGAAGCATGATGCCGTAGTTGTCTAATTGTACCGAAAAGTCGCTAATCGTTGTAACTCCTGAGCATTTCCCGCACCAAACATTATGGATATACTTCTGCCGTATTTCTTCGGGGATTTTGAGCCATTTATTCATAGCTGCGTAGGAAATGATGCCCGGAGCATTTGCAATTTCATCTTCCTCATCTTGATCTACCCATTTAAGCATTGAATATGAGCCTTCCAATGAATCATGGATTCCCCAGCATTCGCAACCTGTTGTATCGACAATAGCCTTTACTCGTTCTTTATACTTACAATAGAGATCGGGTGTTTCTTCTTCATTGAGTGACTGAATCACAGCTTCATACGCATCAGTGAATAAATCGCCCATATCCTCGAATATATCACCATTCTCATGAATGTATTGAACAGCGATTTCGCAGAAGTAGACCATTAAATCAAAGAGCCAAATCGTTCCCTTGCCAACGACCTTCATCTCAGCAATTGCCTTTTCTACTACTGTTACTCGTAGCTTGGGAAGTCCACGAGCTGGGTAAAATTCTTTACGGATCTTTTCTTTATATTCTTCAATCAGAACTCCCAAGGCTTTTTCCCCTTGGAGTTTGACGGAAACAAATGCCCGAGCATCTTTATTTGCTTTGAATGTTTCGCCAAAAAGTTCGATAATATCCTCTTTAGACAGTTCATTTAGTTTTTGTTTAAGCTGGGCGGCGGTTAATGTAGTGGATCTTTGTCCATTTTCCTTTTGGTTCATAATTCTTATCCTCCCGATATATCCTTACCACATACTCCTTATTGCGTTATTGAAACCATTGCTCATTGTGTTCAATAAAAGACAAGCACTCCGTAATATTACCTGTAAATAAGTTCACCCATTGCTCCGTATGACGCTGATAATCGGCTTCACACTTTTCTCCGTGAATATCGTAGAGTGTAATACGAGCCATTAGAAACTCTGCATATTTCCCATCGATCAACGGTTTGATGAACTGTACGTCAGGGTTATCCCAGCCAAATTGTTCGTGCAGTCGATAAAGATAAATACGTCCTGCTTTTATCTCACTACGATGGACAATCTCTTTTAACCGTGAGGATACCAGTATGAATTGGCTAACGATAGCATCGATCCTTCCTTTATCGGCCGTTTCAAGCTTGATAGGTTTGGAATTGCTCCTCCACATTTTACTCATATTTGCTCTTTACCTTCCACAGCATTTCTTATATTTCTGACCACTGCCACAACTACAGGGATCATTGCGACCAACTTTTTCTATTTTTATGGCGGGATTGATTTTCTTCTGGTGACTTTCCGACATCACTTGAACCGACTTGCTTGGGAACATGTTTTTTTCGGTTTTTGCTCAAAACAAGCCCACCATTCCATTTCTCTGATGGTATCCTCAATGTATTGGAAATGATGATTATTCCTACTTTTCTCAATTACCGCATCCTTTGACGTGTTCATTATTCGATTAATATCATCCAAGTCTATCATCATGGAGTCTACGGCTCTTTTTTCATAGGCACATATGATATCTTCGTAAGCTTCCTGAGGGTGCAAGTCCGCTATGCTGCTGATAATGTGAGCGTTAAAGGTCGGATATTCATCGGAACTTTTTTCGGCGAGCAGTTCACGGAAATAATTGATTGTCCATTCCCGACTCAGCTTACCATGTAATACAAGAATAACCAAGGCATGTAAACCTTGCCCACGCACAAACTCGCCATTTTCCTCGTTTTCAATTAATTGCTGAATGGGTTAAATGTCATCCGTACAGACTGATGCAAGCATTCGACCTGCACCCTCTGTAATGCATTCGCCCAAAAAAGCATCTACCAAGTCATCAGGTAAACTCAAAAGCTTTATGAGCAGTGGATACACCCGAGTTTCTCGAAATTGAGCCAACAAATACAAGGCGTAAAGAAGATCGATTCTTGAGGATTCGTCAATATAGGCATCAGGAATGTCGATGACCTCCTCAACAATGGAAAGTAGATGAGGAATCGCTTCGTCCTTATTCTGAATAAGTTGCTGTAACTCATTGTGCGGAAACTTCCCGTTATTATATCGTATGGATTCAAGTATTGATTGCATTGGTAATAGTTCATCCTCTCTTTTCACATCGAAATATGGTTTAATTTCTAATCCTTTTATTCATCATTAATAAAACTCTTGCTAAATTACACTCCGCCATGTACTGTTCACGGTAGATTGCGCAAATAAACTCTAGCTACAACTCGGTCATTTTCTCGATTTTTCGATATATTCTGCCACAACTTTATTTGTTTCTGAATAATGTCTTGATACGAAAATAGAGAAACGGATTGAGGGAGAAGGGTTTGTCCCTTGCTCCTTGCATCCGTTCCCCTATTATATCACGACTTTATTCGATTTTAGCAGGAATTTATTTATTATATTGTCATCCGCAATAATAGTCATCTCACGCATGCACCGTTCCACAAACCCTGTAACAGCACTAGTGTCATGGACTAAGCCTACATTCATCAGACTTATAAATGATTTCATCCATTTGGTATATCGTTTCAAGATCGTTACTATTTCTAATAAATATTAAATTTACCATAATAGAACACCTCATTTTTCTCTTTCTTTGAAAAATAAAATCTTCTATGTATAGCTTTCATTTAGCGCTATAATTCCTCATATGGAAATTTAATACTCAAGTTACTAGCTCCCACGTCTTCCTTTACAAAAGGGAATCTTTACAATTGGTGTTTTCAGTGCACCAAAGCATCGGTAATTACGACTTTTTCAGTAGTGAAATTTACTCTGTTTTTATCAGTAGTCCCATAAATCTTAATATCTAAATAATCCACATCACCAATATTTGCAATCTCCAGAGACTTAAATTTATCCGATTCCATAATAGTAAACTTTTTAAGTTCTACTTTATTCTTCTGGTCAGACACAATAATTGTTGCTGGACTTCCGATAGCACCTACTCTAAACGAAAGCTTCCTATACTTTGCATATAGTCTAAATGTTATCGTACTCGGGAGAATGTCATGTGGCTTTACTGTGTAGAATCCTTCAACAACGTGTTCATTATGTATAGATAGGATATCTGGATCCCTAGAGGTTATAACGGTGTTACTTTCCCCTGCCCTCATTTGGACCAGCTTATCCCCTTCAACTTGCCCGTCCCCCAAAGTAATCGTACTTGTGGATTGATCATAATTTACAGATACGTTTAGGGCTTGACTTAAAGAACGGACAGGAAGATATGAGTTCCCTTCATAAACTATAGGATTTAATTGATTTCCTTCACTATCAGTTGGAACGAATTGTTTCCCATCCACTTTAATTTTTAGGGAGTTGTTTATATAAGCTTTTATTTCTTTCAAATTTGTTTCTGCAGCAACTGCCGAAATAGCGCCAATAGAAAAGGCGCCGGATAGTAGCACTATGAATATAGTCCTCTTCATTTAATTTGCCCCCTTGTAATCGCTGTGAATAATTTTTATACATCACACTAATCTTTTCATGTTTTGTGAACTGCTCAAAGTACATTCGCTCTTGTTTGAATCTACTCAGACATGAATTATATTGTCTTCGTATTCCTGCAACTTGGATACTTCGTGTAGCCCCAGAACTCCAATCCTAACTTACTGCGTCTTTTTGTCATCGGGGTACCCCATTTACATATAATTGATACTGTTGCGGCAGCCTCATTTCGCGTCTTAGTTATTTCTGGGTTCGCCAACAATTAAGCACTTGAAGCTCTTTGAAAGCCGGTTTAATTTCTTTTGGTAGTTGATTGCAGGGCTCTTTTTGCTCTATCATATAGAGGACACCTCTTCTGTGTGGTAGTGGGTTGCTCGACACAATCACTATACCAAATGGAAGCGGTGTTTTCTATTTTTGCAAGGGATAGATTATTATCCTGATACAGCTTTATTTATCAAGGGTTTAAGACTAATTTCGCTCTGCGAAGTTTGAGTTATTGATCCCACGCGTTTTTTGGATTTATAAATCGGCAGCTTTTGGGAAATAAGTTTTAGACTGACTCCAATAAAAATAACAACGGCAGCCTTGGACGAGAAAATAAAGTCCTAGACTGCCGTATTTTTATTAAGCTATCGTCTCCATTACTGCAATAGATTTACTGCCAATTACCTAACTTAGATGGGTAGATAAAAGGTAGAATTTATCGCTTGGTTCCGGTTACGAACGGATCTCATCATAATACAAAAGCTCGCTGTCACCGTTATCAATGGAATCAACCTGATAGTAATCCACCCTGGCATTTGCGTCTTCAAGTGTCATGATTACGTAGGCGTGGTTATAGAAGCCATCATTGTTTGTTCTTAACATTACTTGATTGTTTATGGTTAGCCAGGCGTTCAATCCCTGCAGATTAAGATCTGCCTTTGTTGGGTATGGCAATTTATGGGCCATCACAGGAAAAGCACTGGCACCAATACATCTACCACGCTGCAGATTAATATATTCATCGAAAACGATCAGATTATGTTCGTGTCCCCAGAGCCAGAGTTCTACCTGGTCAAGCACTTTGTGGAACGCTGTATTTAAGTGGGGGTTAAAAGCGACTTTACGGCCGTGCTCGTCCATTCCAACTCCGCCATCACTGAAGAACTGGTGATGTGATAGCAGAACGGTCTTACGCGTGCCGGCAGTCTTGAACTTATCGAGGTGCCAAACGACTTCCGCGGGATCGAGGTAGGTGAGTTTCAAATGGGTAGTGAATGGGTTGTTATCATTGAGGCCGGTGTCCATCGCTAGGAACTGCCAGTAATCGTTTCTTAGGCAGAAATAGCTGGCTTGCTGTTTGAGATGTTTTAGCAACCAGTAGTAGCCTTTTCCTCCGGAATACATATCGTGGTTTCCAGAAAGATTATAGACCTTTGTTTGCTCTAAATTTACGTTTTTCTCGATAATGTTATAGAAATTATTCTGCACTTCGTCCATCGTACCTGCGTAATAGATGTCGCCGAGATGGATCAACATTTCAGGCTCATGGCTCATTACCTGTAATAACAGGCTCTCAGCGTCTTTAGCTCCGGTTCCCCAATCGGAAATAAATGCGATCTTCAGCTTATTTTCTATCGGAATGACAAAATCGCTGAGATCCTTGTAGCGAACGTAAGGGATCGTATCGCCTTGTTCCTTGAACAACAGATACTCCTCGATGACCTCACTCCATCGTGGGTCGTAGTCATACATGCGAAGCTCATTGAACAACTCGGTGGCTCTAGTAGTGTTTCCCCTGATACAAGCCCAAGTTAACTTGGTTACAAGATCAAAATAATCAACAATTTTTTTTATGTCAAAAAATCTTCCCATATGTTACGTAACACCTCCACGATAATAATGGTGGGAAATTCCCCCAGCATGAGGACCCGTTTTCATTCATCGATATGCCAATGTTTATTGGAATCGGTATCTGTTATCGTTAAATGTTAAATTTTGATCAAGAGAAAACCGCTTCGCGGTAAGGTGATTAAACTATCCTATCAGTTAATTCAACTTCACTTTACCTTAGAGCGAATTTGCATTACGAATATATCGCATAATGTGAACAGCGACGAAGATATTGGGTTGTTTAATTTGATTTTCACGTCAAATCACACGATTTGTCAACATAAAAAACCATGATTCACAAAGTGGTTTCGCATAGTTGACGATATTTAACATACGAGCGTTACAATCCGACAGAGGAAAGATTTTGTTGTAGATATTGACTATTAAAGAACTGAAAGGGCTGCTACTAGGCAGCCCTAACTCTATTTGTGAACTCGTTATCCGTTAGTGTAACGATAAGTTAAATAATGATAATTTGGTATGGGTATGGTCCAATAAAAAATACCCCTTCATTAATTCCTCTTACAGTAATTTCAGTTTTGAAGATATCTACTTTTTTTCGAACCAAGCAAACCCTCTTATATGCAGACAAAATAAGTAATCCATCTTCATCTCCCCACAGCAGCAAATGATTCGTTGTTATCTTTATATCCGTCGATTAAAAGATTGGTTTTCAATAAGTCCTAATACTAAGTACATCATTAACGACAAGACCTATTTCACTGACATTTATTAGGTCTCTACTTGTAAATGTAGTAAGTACTATGTTGTTGAGGTTGTGTCTATATAACTGGCACTTAAGTTTTAGAGTTGGATACAAAGAAATTACCTTCTGAGGCGACCTGTTGATCTCGGAAATAAATCCTTGTACGGCATTGCGGATCTCTTCGACAGTCTTGTAGAACACGTTGTAAATGACGGATTTCTTAAGCCACCCCCAAAGACCCTCGACTAAATTTAATTTCGGACTGTACGGGGGAAGGAACATAAATTTCAGATTTTTATGTTTCATCAAGAACGGCTGAATCAATTTCGCGTGGTGGATACGGGCATTATCCAGTTACCCCGCATGTGTACCAGGGCGATCTGGGGCCGGCGATCGAGCGGATGGAGGCTCTGGCCGGCAACGTTCCCTGGTCCCGTATCGCCATCGACTGCCATAAGCGGTTCAACCGCTCCAGCCTCGCGCATTTCATGGACTATTTGCAGAAAAAGGATGCAACGCCTTACTGGATTGAAGACGTTTTTCAGTTGGCGGATCAGTCCGACTTTGATGTTTTCCGCAACCGGTAACCGCATATCCAATGGGTGGCGGGGGAAACCGCGCTTCATTTGTCTCCGGAACGGCCCGGAATAGGATTGCAATCGGCGGACCATTTTTTGTCCGAATACGGCAAGCTTTGGATGTCCGGTTCATGGAAAAAAAACCTTGTTCCCGGTTATCGCGGGTTCAAGGGTATGAAGGACGATGCGTTGATGATTCATCGGAATCTATGTTTTGAAAAGATTGCGTACGGAGATCTATCAGCTAACCGGCTTTCCGTACCGCCGGACACGCAGCTTCGCCTGCTCGGCATGTGCTGCGAAGTTTTCCAGCTCGCACAGGCGCGTGCAATACTCGCCCACAAAAGCACTGGCTTCGGGAGTGACCTTTTGATACGTGACGGTCTTGATGAATTTCCCGACCCAAAGTCCGCCGGTGTATTTTGCCGCCTGCTTCGTCGGCAGTGTATGGTTAGTGCCGATCACCTTGTCGCCGTAAGCGACATTGGTCTCGGGGCCGAGAAACAGTGCGCCGTAGTTGGTCATATGCTGTAAAAAATAGTCAGGGTCTGCGGTCAGCACCTGCACATGCTCATAAGCGAGCTTATCCGCTTCCGCCACCGCTTCCTGCTCGTCCTCGACTAAGATGATGCAGCCGTAGTCCTGCCATGCAGCGCGGGCAACATCTCCTGTTGGAAGCAGCTTTAACTGCCGTTCAATTTCCACTAACGTTTCCTGTGCCAGCTTCTCGGTTGTGGTAATCAACGCGCAAGGAGAAGTCGGGCCGTGCTCGGCCTGTCCCAGCAGATCCGTGGCGACCATTTCCGCGTCGGCGGTATCATCGGCGATGATCAAAACTTCCGTGGGCCCGGCGAACAAATCAATGCCCACCTTGCCGAACAGTTGTCTTTTCGCTTCGGCTACATAGGCATTGCCGGGGCCCACAATCATATCGACCGGCGCGATGGTTTCAGTCCCCAATGCCATAGCCGCCATCGCCTGAACGCCGCCGAGAATATATATTTCATCGGCGCCTGCCATAGCCATTGCCGTTACCGTCGCCGCAGGAATTTCACCGTTGATCGGCGGGGTGCAGGCGATGACGCGTTTCACTCCCGCGACTTTCGCAGTCAGCACGCTCATATGGGCTGAGGCGACCATCGGATATCTTCCGCCTGGGACGTAGCAGCCGACGCTGTTTACAGGAATATTTTTATGACCAAGGATGACGCCGGGCGAGTTTTCCACTTCAACATCCTGCAAGGCCGATTTTTGGGCCTCGGCAAACCGTCGGACATTGGCCTGAGCAAACCTGATATCTTCGATCGTTTGTGCAGGCAGGCTGTTCATCAGCCGATCGATTTGCTCCGCAGAAAGTCTGAAGCTTTCCGGCGACCACTTATCCAAGTTAGCGGATAGCTCACGCACCGCCGCGTCGCCTCTATTCTGCACATCGTCCAACAGTTTTTGCACCGTTTCTCTTACTTCAGCTTCCGTTTTCGCTAGCTCTGATTTACTTTTTCCTGTCTTTAAAAATTGAGCCATTTGATCAACTCCATTCAGTATTAGTCGTGTTTCTATGCAGTGTATTACCTTGAATGTATTACGCGGATAAGCTGTTTTCTTCCTGAACCAGAATGTTGCGCCCTTTGTTTTCGGGAAGGAAGATCAGCATTGCTACCATCATAATAAACAAGACGGAAAATAAAGAGAGCGTAGCCCCCAATCCGATTTTCGGGGAAACATAGCCGATGTAATAAGGGGAAAACGCTGAAACTAATCGGCCTATATTCGTAAGCACGTTGAGCGCAGTCGATCTTACATGGGTAGGGAACATCTCACTGTAAAATGCCCCTTGGCCCGCATTCGCTCCAAAGATTAAAAAACCGAAAATAATGCCCAAAACCAACAATGCGGTATTGCTGGAAGCATGACCGTAAAAATAAAGCACTACAGCGGAAACGATCAGGTAAGGGGCATAAGTAGCTTTTCTGCCGAAGCGGTCCGAAAACCATCCGAAGGCGTTCGCACCGATGAAACCGGCCACATTCAGCGCAACGATGAAAATTCCCGTTTTAGCGATCGACAGCTGATGCTCGGTGTATAGCATGGTAGGTACCCAAGTCATGACGCCCCAGTAGGTGATATAGCTGCCAAGAATGAAAATGAGAAGCGGCAGCGTGACCCGAATGTGCTGTTTGGAAAAGATATAGACCAAAGGAAACGAGCTCTTTTGAATATCCTGTTGGCTTGCCTGGTTTCTCCTCAGCTTTTCCTTGATTTCGGCGCGTTCTTTTTTGATTTCTTCAAAGGCCGGCGACTCCGGAACATTTTTCCGGATCCAGAAGACGACCAAAGCGGGGACAACGCCTACTACAAACAACCCTTTCCATCCGAACATGGGAGCAAACACGGAGAACACGACGGCTGCCAGACCGTATCCGACAGGCCATCCGGAATGAACGAAGCTCGCTGCTCTCGCACGCAATTTGGGATCCCACGACTCAGCGATTAATGCTTGCGCCAATCCCCATTCCGCGCCGAGTCCAACCCCGGTGAGGAATCTAAAAAACATTAATTGCTCCACATTTTGCGACAAGGCGCACAAACCGGTGAAGATGGAATATGCAAGGATCGTGATGCTCAACATTCGTACCCTGCCGAAATACTCGCCCAGTATGCCCATGGTCCATCCGCCTAAAACGGCGCCAAACGTAGTCACTGTTGCAATCAAGCCGGCATCGCTTCCTGAAACTCCCCAGGTTGTGATGATTAACGGCATAACAAAGGAAAGAAGCATCCAATCGAACGAATCCAGGCAGTATCCCAAAAAAGAAGCCGAAAGCGTCTTCCATTGATATTTGGTAATATTCATTTTGATTTCCTCCTTTTAATTGTTGTTGTATAAAATATCAAGCACGGTGTCGGTCAATATTTGCGCCGCCAAAGCCACTTCATTCAAGTCCACATACTCGTGATTGGTGTGAGCTACCTTCAGGTCTCCCGGTCCGAAAATAACCGACGGTATTTTTCCATATGTAATCAACCAGTCCGCATCGCAGTGGGAGACAAACCCGATAGGAGTGGCAGCTGAATGCGCATGCTTTTTAATATTAGCCAACAAGTGTTGTACCACAGGCTCGTTTGAGTTTATTTCGGCGGGAAATCCTTGGTACGGAACCGTCAATTCATAAGAGTAGCTGCTGTCTTTGATAACATCTTCAATAATTGTGCGAATTTCATGCAATGAATCCTCCGCGCTCTGTCCGGGGACGAGTCCTCGGTCAATAAGGATAGAACATTGCTCAGGCACGATATTCGAAACGATTCCTCCTTCGATTGTTCCGATATTAAAGGTGGAGTAACGCCCCAAAATATCCGAATAAGGCCGCTGAATTTTCCGCTCCATCTCGTTAATAAGCTCGGCCATTTTCGAAATCGCGTTCAAACCCATCTCGGGCGTATTCGCATGGGCTGCGCGTCCCTTTACCGTCACTTTGTATTCTGTTCGGCCAATCTGCGCGATACACGGCAGAAGAGAAGTTGGTTCAGCTACAATCGCCATATCGGCTGTGAACCCGTCACTTAGTGCCAGCATCGTTCCTTTGCTGCTCGGGGGGGATATTTCTTCCCTGACGAACGCGCCGAATATTAGCGTTCCTTTTAATGGACGGCCGCTTTGGGCAACATGGACAAAGGCGGCGAGCATCGCGGCCAACCCTCCTTTGACGTCGCATGCGCCTCTGCCATAAATGTGGTTATCAATAATTTCGGCGCCGAATGGATCTTTTTCCCAGCCTTCTCCCTCCGGAACCGTATCCATATGTGCGTGCAGCAGCAGTACCGGATGGCCGGAGCCGATTTTGGCGAACACATTTCCGTTGCGATCCGACCAGGTTTCGGCCCTGCTTTTGTGCAAATACGTTTGAATGTAATCGGCAATGTTCGCTTCTTCATAGCTTCTGCTCGGTATGCGAATAAGCTCCCGGAGCAGCAGAGTGACTTCGTCAGCTGAAAGCATGGGATAAAACCTCCTGAATGTAATTGTCTGCGGTCAGATTCCTGTACGCTGTATTTCCTGATAAAACTTGTGATTGAGACGAAACACGATGCGGGGCTTGCCCTTTTTGTTGATCAATTCCTTGCCCACTTTGTCGATCACCTGCTGGCTCGATAGATGCTGTAAAAGCCGGCGCGCACTTCGTGCACTAATGCCGAACTGAGTTGCAATGTCGTAGGCGGTAAAACGGTCCAATTTCATTTCGGCGATGGTTTTTATTGATCTTTCGAGCAAAATCGGACTTAAGCCGGTAATTCCGGATAGCTCCATAAGAATTGGCTCGGTCACCGTCAGTCTTTCGGTTTTAGGGTTTGCGACGCCGATAGGGCCGATGATCGTTTTGTCAGGATGACATATGAAGCAGCTGTTTTCTCCTTGTTCCCTTGATTTTTGCAAGGAAATTTTTGCATGATAGCCTGCGGTTGAAGCCGTTCCCGCAATACCAACACCAATTCGAATCTGAAAAACGGACTTCAACGCTCCGAGACTGAACGGCATGGCCGTCATAGGTTGGGCAGAGCTTCCAAAATGTTCCCGGGTTGTCGCAATCATATATTGATCGCGTATGCTTCGCGTAAAGCTGCCCTCCACCTCCTGAGCAAAGTTTAAAATAGACCGCTCCAGTTCCAATTGTTTTTCGCACAGCTCGCTGGCGGTATAGAGCATCTCATTGATCGGAGCGGCTTCGATGATAATAACGACCATTTGATTCGCCTGATTGGTCAGTGTTTCGCCCATCAGCGACGCCTTCTCCAGCGTATCGGCAATAGTGGAGCGCGGGGGCATAATACGAATTACGGGAACCTTCCGTTCAAGCAGCTGGAGATGGGCGGCCTGGAGACAGGTGAAAGCGGATTCGATTTTCCCTTGTTCATATAAACGCGTATGGTAATCGACGAACTCATGAACCGTCAGCGGTTTATTGTACTGCAAGCAGAACACTTGCTCGGGATACAGTCCCAACTCATTCAGCGTATCGCTTACTTCCTGCTCGTAGATCGTATCAATGCTTATTTTGTTCAGCGGATGTTGTGATTGAACTGCATGAAACAATGCCCGATACAGTGCCTTTCCGCCGAACGGAATGTGTACCATCGGAAACTTGTTCTTGTATACTTTGGCCGCATTAAAATAAGGAATCGGCCCGGTGAACAATACGCCGTCAAATTTTCCCTCGTTCTTTTGGAGGATTGCCACGGCTTCATCTAAATAATGATAGGGACGGGGAAGCAATTGAAGCTTTTGAAACATATAACCGAGCTCCAAAACCTGTGACACGTTATCCTGTGGCCCGACAATCAGTAGACGAAATTGTTGCTGTTTCATGGGTTGAGCCACCTCCCTTTGGCCGTAAATGGCCGTTATTGTAATGATTGTTGAAACATTCAGATTAAGCGGTACTTCTTTATTCAACCGAATTATTTTTGATCATCCTCGTGTATGACCATTAATCGGCCGTTAATACAGTAAAGATTTTTACCATTATACATAAATCGACATGGCGAGTAAACCGTTATTTGAAAATTTGTGTAATAGGAAATGATTGGAACCAAAAAGCGTTTGCTAAAGTTACCCCCTTGAGCGCAGAGCGCCCCTTATGTACATAGGCAGCCCCTTCTATATAAGTGGCACTAAAGGAATTTTGGAAACAAATGTCTAATACCTACAGGTAAAACCTTGTTGCCTGTGGGAGGCGATCCGAATGAAGAACTTCCTCCGTGCTGACAACCAGAATCCAGAAATTCAAGCGGTAAAATCAGCTATCAAGTCGACGAAAGATAAACGAATGTTTGAACGATACTAAACCATCAATTTCACTCAAAGTACCTTGGGCAATGCCAACTGCACTGGAGTATTCAATCTGTGTCATATTATTGATTTTTCGAATTTACTTTATTCTTTCACCAATATTATTCAATACAAATGTTCTCCTTATTGCAATAAAATACACAAAAAAATTTCGTTTGCAATTTTCTTAATCTCATCGCCAAGAAAAATGCACGAAGGCCGTGCCCAAACCCTTCAGGGTTTGGGACACGGCCATTCTAGCGCGGGAACGATCAGTTAGTTGTCGCCATCTTTGTTACCGTTCGACTTGCTGCCGCTTGGGGCCGGCATATGCCAGTCGGCTCCGGGCACCTCGTTGGGGTACAACACCTTGGAGTCGCCCGGGTAAGGTTGGGTGAAGTTGTTCGACGCGTACCAGATCGCGCGGTTGGATTGGGCCATGTTGGCCATGTCTTCGCTCGTCCAGTTCTGGCCGTTCGACCACTCCGCCCAAGCTTTGGCCACTCCGGTGAGCTGGCTGATGGGCTGGTTCATGACATCAAGCGGGAACTGATTGGGCAGTGCCGTGTACGGCGTGTAGTCCGGCTTGTTAGTAAATGCGTCGTACATAGGAACCGCGGCCATGTCCATCTGGTTCATCGGGGGCAGGCCAAGGATCTGCTCGATGGTGCGCGTGACGTTAAGCTGCGTGTAGTAGTTGTGGACTACTTCTCCGCGCTTGGCGTAAGGGCTGAAGATCAGCGTCGGGTTGCGGTGACCGTCGGTGTGGTCGACGCCGTCCTGGGTGTCGTCCTCGATCATAAACACAGCGGAGTCCTTGCCGAACTTGCTGTGCGAGATCGCGTCGACGATGCGGCCGACGGCCAAGTCGTTGTCAGCCACCATGGACGCAGGTATCGGCTGGTTCGCCGACGTGCCGGACGTGTGGTCGGTCGGCATTTGCACCACGTTGAGCTGCGGCAGCGAGCCATCATTCTCGTACTGCTTCAAGTCCCGCAGGAAGATGTCCGCGCGGTACTGGTCCGGGATCTGCATCTGGAAGCCAGGGAAGTCACCCTGGGTGATCTTTCTCAGTCCCGGGACGTCGGTCCAAGCCTGGTAGGAACCTACCGGCGTATGGAGCTGGCCGTTCGCCTTGCCCTCCAGGATCTTGGAGTCCTGGTACCACTGCTGCCAGCTGCTCTTGTCCGGATTGCCGCTCGCATCCTGGAAGCGGCTCGTGTACTCGCCCCAGTTTCGTACGCTCACACCATGCTTCGTTGCATTGTCCCAGAGGAAGCCGGACTTGGCGTAGGCAAGCGCGTCACCGCCGTTGTACGGATAGCTGCGGGTGTAGTGGCCGATCGACTGGTTCAGATAGTCGTTAACGAATGCCTGCGTCAGGTACTGGTGGCCGTCCGCCGACATCGTGCCGCTGGAGTACAGGTTGTCGATCAGCGGGCCCTGGGTGGCTAGGGCATGGAAGTTCGGCGTCACCATTTGGCCGAACTGCGTCAGCAGCGGGTCACCGTTACCGCGCTTGTCGTCTCCTAGAACCTGGTCGTACGTGCGGTTCTCTTTTATGATCAGGAACACATGCTTGATCGTTGAAGGGTCACCGATACGCTTTGGAATCGCAACTGGTGCGGCTTTGCCGTTACCGGTTTGGTTGCGCTTCTGGATGCCCTGCCAGTTGTTGTTCTTCCACACCTGCTTCGTGTATTCCTGCATCTGCTCGGAGGTCGGCTTCGCCACTACGCTGACCGTGCCGATGCTGGAGTAAACCGAGTGGCCGAAGCCGGGCATCGTACCAAGCCCATGGGTCTGCATCTTCAAGTCGCCCAGCGAGCCGACGCCCTTCTGACTGGCGATCACCAGCTTGTTCAGCGCTGGGACGAATTCGATACTGCCAGGGTACCAACCGGTGGGGATAAGTCCCTCGAAGACGGCGGGCTGAGACGCGTCGTGGTACTCGTACACGGCCACGGCATTGTCTGTGCCCAGGCTCACAGCAACATGGGTATCATCCAGCATCGCCAACGCGTTCGGCGAGCTGCCGAACGGCGCGCCCGGGATCGGGTTGACGTCGAAAGTATGGCTGAGCTGTTGCTTGGCGGTGTCGATGACCGACACGCTGTCGTCGTTGGAGTTGGCAACCAGCAGGTCGGTGCCGTGCGCGAGCAGAGCGGACGGTTGCAGGCCTACGTCGTAGGTGCGGACCTCTTTGCCACCCACGAAGTCAACCTCCGACACCGTGCCGGTCGTGGCTGAACCGTCCTGGTTGTTAGCCACGATCGCCGTACCGTACGAGTCATTGGTACTGTCGCTGGTGGTCGCGGGGCGGCCACCCTGGTTGCTCACATAGGCATGGTTGCCAATGACCACGACATCTCGGGGCGCGTTGCCGACCGGGATTTGCCTTACCACGGCTCCGGTCACGGCATCGAGCACCGCGAGGGTGTTGTTGCCGTTCAGCGTCACGAGGATCTGCTGGCCGTCCGGCGTGAACGCCAGCCCCGAAGGGATCGCGGCCCTGCCCGCCACGCCCGGCAGCGGGATTGAGGTGGGGTTGGAGAGAGTACCGTCCGCGGCCACCTGCCAGCGCAGCAGGTTCTTTGTCTGTGCCGCCCACAGGGTGGAACCGTCAGGCGAGTACAGCAGGCCGCCATAGGAGATCTTGCCGCTGCCGACACCTGCCGGCGCGGAGACCTGCTGGATCACCTTCAAGGTGGTCAGGTTGGTGACGGTGAACTGGCCCTTGCCGTCCCATGTCATGTTGACGGCGGTCTTGCCGTCGGGACGCACCTTGAGGGCCATCGGGCGGCCGGTCTGCTCGACCGTGTCGCCGGCGGGCTTCACGAACTGGTTGGTGGTGGTCAGTACCGAACCGTCCGGCTGCCGGCCTACCTTTGGATATTCGTACTTTGCGAAGGCTACGCTTGAACTAAAAGTCAGTGCTGCTAGTGTAACTACAGTGACTAGCTTTTTCTTACTCTTAATTTTCAAATAATTTCCCTCCTTTAAGTTTTATCTTATTTGCTTAATTAGTCATGTAGTAAGACTAATTAAGCCCAGTTAAAGATACCATAAATATGATTAAAATTATTTAAAGAAATTTTAAGTTATTATTAAGGATTTTTAATGTGAAACCTCTGAGATCTTGAAATCCTCTGGCTCGTCGGAGTCAACATAAGCTTGATGATGCTTCTTATGGGTTCAGGCTACATAAGGTTTGATCGGGGAATGGACGACTGATCTTAATTATTGATTCCGTTTTTCTCGATCGTTGCCTTCATATCCGGCAATGCTTCACGAATCCAATAAGGAACGATCTCGCCAGAATCGATCATGGCCAGCACCCGGTCGATGGATGCTGCAAAAAAACGCCTAGCGCGCAACGGCAACGGGTAATTCGTATACAAAAACACAGCTGCCGGCGGGATCCGGAACGAAAATCTGTATACAAAAACAAAAGTAGCCCGTGGCAGGCCGGCAGGCTGCGCGTTCTTTTTTGCCTCATCTTCACTTTCGTTTTACGTCGACGCCCTGCCCTGAATTTCTGCTAAACAATCATTCAGCAAGCCCTATGTACGGATGCAACAACTCTCCAGCTATCCGGCATCAGCAGCGGAACAACAAAAAAAAGCTTAATCATAGCTGTAGCTGCAACTCTGATTAAGCGCTGAGATTTACCATGTGCACCCTGCTTTAAACGTCGCGCGATTTCTGCAGCAACAATTGGCGGCATTTCACGTAAGTTGTTAACATGCCGGGCAGATTAAGTGGCGGTTCACCGTCTTCAAGGAGCAATGCCCGGACAGCGGCGACATATCCCTTTGCTACCTGAACTTCCGTGGATATCGTTGCTTCTGGCGTATCGCTCGAAGAGTCGTGTTTCGTCGCGGCGTTTGTTCGTACGGTCTCGGTTGCCGTTTCTCTTCTTGCTCGATTTTTCGCTCTACATCCCGCAGGCCGCGCATACTTTGTGAATCATTTCTCAACCAACGCTTCATCACTCTAAGATCGCAGGATGGTGTTAAGGATCAAGAGATTACTGGAATTATCACAAGAATTGATCAACAACTTCGCAAGATCAAAATAAGCTGTACTGAA
Source organism: Paenibacillus gyeongsangnamensis (assembly GCF_027533625.1). Taxonomy (GTDB): domain Bacteria; phylum Bacillota; class Bacilli; order Paenibacillales; family NBRC-103111; genus Paenibacillus_G; species Paenibacillus_G gyeongsangnamensis. The sequence continues at coordinate 160,362 of NZ_JAQAGZ010000021.1, forward strand.
GGGTTTGAATGGATTCCATTGGACGACATCTTAAATATTCAGTTTCAGATTGATTAAATCATAGTGTTTTTAGCGATCTGTTGGATATACTTAAAGTGCAGTGGTGGTTGGTCCCCCCGCTGTGCCCATATCAGAGAAAATCCACCGGTAAAATCAATTAGGGAGGATTTTCGTTTGAAAGAAAAAGGAGCTTGCCGCGGCAAGCTCCTTCGTCGTTTTGTATGGACATGTTCATCAAACATGGTGATTTTGTTCATATGTCCTGAAAACGTTTCTTTTAGGTTCCGCCAAACTTTGCCTGCTGCTGCAATTCATGTGATGCTCTTCATTCAAAACATTTGTCTGATAGTCTATATCACCACGAAGAAAACATTAGAAAAGGGAAGATGACTTCCCCCTGCCTAATCTTACTTAAAAAATGTGTGTCCACCAATGATTACTGTGACTTTAGCATTCGAGTTCGGTTTATGACGTTCTATATTCATATTTGTGAAATACAGCGCGCCCATACTTGGATCACTACCGCTTAAAGCATCATGAACAGCTTGTCTGGCTGAATCAATGGCGGCTTTATTAATCCTTCCGTTTTTAACCGGCGTAAACTGATAGACCCTGCCATTATTAGCATAAATGATATCTTTAATGGATTCGGGAAATAGGCCGGATAAGGCTCTGTTTAATACAACGGCGGCAACGGCAACCTGACCTTCATAAGGCTGATTTCCTGCTTCGGCTGTGACAAGCCTTGCAAGTAACTCCTTATCACTATCTGATACACTTACTCTTTCAGTAGTTTGGGCTTGATTAGGAGTTGTGGAATCAGTTGCATGCTTCTGTTCTGTTGGTTCCGGTATTTGTTCTGCGCTTAACTCGGCCGTCTGTACAGGCGGTTGTACCGACTTTGCAAGTTCTACGTGCTCAGGCAATGGGTTCATTGCTGAAGTAAATACCTTTTTATCAAGAAACAGGCTTACAAATGGTTTCGCAACTTTAATTTCGCTTTCCTGCTGAGATAAGCTTTTCGATTTGGTGATGGAATCGACTTGCTTATTCATGCCATACCTAGTAGTATCTGCGCCAATAGCAACTACGAGGAAGTTGGAAAGGATAGCGGTCAGCAAAAATCCATAAATTGCTGGCTTTCTCACTTTCTCCACACCCTTTTCGTTGTGGAACCACACATGAGATTATCATATACATAGTTTTCGTCTTTGTCTCTATTTTTTTGCTTATATTACCATTTTCATTCAAGAAATCGTGGATCACGATCCATGATGACATGACCTTCCCCAATTCGATATCATAAAATCCTGCCATTTGTCGCGCTTGAATTCCTTTTTTTTCCTCTAAAGATTTTTAAAATTACGGTAAAGGTATGATTATATTTTGGCTTTATATTATAGACATAACCTTTTTTCATTCTCCTTGAGGCCCCCTTTTAAAAGGGGTTTTTTCATGGATAGACGGAAAACTGCAGCCACATACGAATACATAACGGGGTAGTACCAACAAAACGCGGTTATCTTATCTCGTTCCTAGAAAATCCTTGTTTTGTAAGGCTTCCATCAATGTAGATATGTAAACAACGTATTCGCCTTGACAATGAGCCTCGCGGCATCGGATTTTAAATTCGTGCGCCGATGCCCATAGGGCACGGTTTACCTATCAAGGTTATCCGATGCCTACTCATTGTAAAGGCACCACTTCGTTGAATACGCTGTTTACAGAGTTAAGATAGCACGTAAACAAAGTAACATTATCGGCGAAATTCGTTACTTTGTTTACTATGAATAGTATGGATTAAGCCAGTTAAGATAACCGCGTTTTGTTGGTACTACCCCATGCCCATCAAGCTAAGAACAAAGAAACGGATGCATATTATCGGTTCACCCTTGAGCCTGATCCAATTCAGCTCTAAACGGAATTTCGTGCAGACCTAAACAAGCCTTCTCAGGCTGTCTTTTTTTAATTTCTATTTTCTAAGCAGCAGGTCGAGATTTCTGCGAATACTCACCCACCACACCCAGGATGTCAAACACCGTTTTCTTCTCATATCGATGTGACTTGCGTCCATTCTTTTTAAATCATTCGAAAGTGCACTTCTGTCAATATAGTAGACACAGATTTATTACAGCACCGCACTAACGTAGTAATTGCGCTCAAAGTCTGCTGGTGTTGAATATCCAATAGAGGAATGTATGCGCTCATTGTTGTAAAAGACTTCAATGTACTCAAAGATGCTCTTTTGGGCTTCCTCACGCGTCTGGTACTTATTCAGATAAATGAGCTCTTTCTTAATAATGCTGATTCGATACAGGCGTTGTCATAACAGTTTCCTTTTCGACTCATGCTGCTATTCATTGAGTAGTCCTTCAACTGCTTCTGGTAATCGTAAGAAGTCTCCGTTAGTCATAATGAACGAAACGGATCCCATCGCTTAACGTAGGTTGCACTTGGTCATAATGTTACTATCCAATCAAAACAAAGTGTAGAGCTACACACGAAAAGGAGCCGATTATTATGAAGGATGTACAAAAATTTGTTGGTTTAGACGCGCCTCTAAGGACACTATTGCTGTTGCGATTGCTGATTCAGGTCGTGGAGAACCTAGATTTCATAGTACCATTCAAAATAAACCAGAAAACATTCGCAAATTAATGAAAAGTTTAGGTGATCCTGAAAATTTATTTGTTTGTTATGAAGCTGGATCCTCTGGATACGGAATCTACCGATTACTTCTATCTATGGGCATTGAATGTATAGTTGTAGCCCCTACCTCCGTTTTTCGTGAGTATCGGAACTTCGATACCCTCTCTGAGCTTCTTTAAGTGCTGGATTGAAGCGAGTTACACACGAAATGCAAGTTATTCTACTACCATTACCGAATTCGGAACTTTTCTCTGCATTATAGCTCGTTATTTACCAGTTGTTTACATCTACTTTGCGGGTGGTGACAGCTACGTTGGTACTACCCCTATCAAAAAAGGATAAGGCTATCCTTCCGGTCTGAAATTAGACCTTCTACCGCGCGGCTTCTAATGAATGTATGTTCTTGTCCTCCTAAACCTAATTTTTCAGACTTCCGCCCTGTTCAGCCAATATTCTTCGCATTCTTTCGAGCAAAATTGATTGTGCTTCTCATAGCAGTCCGGACAGACGATGTGCTGTTTATGGCAGAAGTCGTTGGCGCAATTAATGTAACGGTCCTCCGTTTTTCCGCAATGGTGGCATTTGCCGACAACGACGGGTTCTACCTGATTGACGGGTACCGAAATCCGTTCGTCGAACACGTACATTTTGCCGTCGAACAGTTTTCCTTGAACTTCGGGATCTTTCCCGTACGTGGCAATCCCGCCGTCCAGCTGATACACCTCTTTAAAGCCTTCGCGCATGAGGAAGCCGGACAGCTTTTCGCAGCGGATACCTCCCGTGCAATACGTCAAAATGGGCTTGTCCTTAAATTGCTCCATGTTTTCGCGAATCCAGTCCGGAAATTCCCGGAACGATTCAACTTCGGGACGGATCGCTCCGCGGAAATGGCCGATATCGAATTCATAGTCGTTGCGGCCGTCCAGGACGATGACATCGTCCCTTTGCAGCATTTCGAAAAACTCTTTCGGTTTCAAGTGCGTACCAGTCATTTCGTTCGGGTTGACATCGTCTTCGAGCCGGAAGGTGACCAGTTCCTTTTTCGGCCGGACAAACATTTTTTGAAAGGCGTGCTCGTCCGCATCGTCAATTTTAAAAACGAGGTCGCGAAACAACGGGTGCTCATTCATGTACCCCAAATATGCGTCCGTTTGATCGACGGTGCCGGATACCGTGCCGTTAATACCCTCAGGGGCAACAAGAATACGGCCCTTTAGTTCAAGACATTTGCACAACTCTCTATGCTCCTGAGCAAATCCTTCCGGATCTTCTATCGTCACGTATTTGTAATACAACAAGATGCGATACGGTTTCTCCCCTTCGGCTGAAGGCTGGTATACGAACCGCGGATCTGCCGCTGGGTACGTTTTAGGACTCATTCTTCATCTTCCTCCTGATCTATAGTATGGTCCGTTTACCGATTAATCTTTATTTTGAATCACGAGGAGCAGACCTCTCCGTATATGAATCCATCCCAGTTTCGGCGATCAACAAATTGCTGATGGCGATTGACTGGCCAAACTCAAGAGTGGCCTCATGAAGCGGATATCGGAACCTCTCCAGCGTAACGCCGGTCACTTCCAAGGTCAGCGGCAAGAGGGATACATACGAATACTTGCAATCAGGATTGTATTGGCCATCGGAATACCGCTAAGCAATGCCTGTATGTCCTTTTCAATTTTATCCAACACTTTAACAATTCGCAAACTCATCTAATAACCGTCTTAAATCCTGCTTCGCTTCAAGGGCAGTTGTGTCCCCAATACTTTGCTTAGCTTTAGCAATTAGCTGCGCAGCCTTTTGCATGCTGGTAGTGCCGCCGCTCGCTTCATATGCGAAGCTTGCGATCAGCGTGGTGAACGGTTATGCGTTCCGTGAGCAGCTTTCTTGGGACAACTACAATGAAGGCAACACGTTGCAGGCTTCCGTGGAAGCTTACCGCGACCGCTTTGGATTCTATCCCAAGGCAGTGCTAGCCGATCAGATTTACCGCACCCGCGACAACCTGCGCTACTGTAAGGAGAAAGGGATTCGTCTTAGCGGACCGAAGCTTGGACGCCCTTCAGATGACCAACAGGAGCAAAAACGAACCGCCAAAGCTGATGCCTCTGCACGCAATGCGGTTGAAGGCAAATTCGGAGAAGGCAAGCGCAGTTAGCTAGTCGTCTGTAGGTGCGCTCGAATACGGCCAAGCCCGTATGCGAGAAACTAAACATAAAATAGAGGATAACACCTGATTATTATTTTGTTTTTGTATTCGCATACTCCTCCTTAAGATTATTAATACAATTTAGACATATGGAGGCTTTACCTAGTTTGTCAGGAGGTACAAGTTCAAATATCTCATTTGGTATTATTTGTTTTGAACACCAGCATTTGGTATAATCTTTACCTAAGGCATTAGCACATTTATTGTCTTTACCACATATAGGGCATATGTTTTTATCTTCTTGATCGCTGATTATAAACCCTCCTTCAGATTCAGTATAAGATTCTTTACGAGTTCGGCAGTTCAACTTTGGTTTATCACTTGCTCCATTAAATCGTATCGTCTCGACGCATATGTCCTTATCTCGCTGCGCGACAATGTAGGTACTTTTGTGCGTTTTTCCGCGACATAAATGTTCCTACACAACGTATTTTTTTGTGCGGAACGCAGATTAATTATGTTGGCACATTTGTGTCGTTAGACACTTGCATTACCTTTCCATTTCGCTTCATTTCAAACTTTTTATATGCTAACAGCGAAGCAAAGAAGAATACAGATGCAATTAATGCACCTATGGGCAGCATTGCCGCGACCTGACCACCAGGGAACACAAATGGGAGCAATGGAAAGGCGTACACGGCTGGCATTCGTATGCCAACAAGACGCAAAAGAATCATCATTAAAATAATATCCAACAGCGTGACTAAAATCCACGAATTAATCGCAAAGTACAACAGCGTTCCGACCATCGCAGAGATGGTTAGCACGAGCCCTTGCTTAAACGCCATCTTTCCGTTGTACATCGGCTTTTGAAGAACTTCATATACCACAACGAGAATTGGCGGGATCACCGCGAGTTGCGGGTAGCCAGCGAGCCAGCATAACGCAATCCATACGAAATTTAACCCCAAGAACACCAGCATGCACTTGTACTGAATCTTCACTTTCTGTTCAAGTCCTTTATTGAATCCAAATATGAGAACCCCAAGCATTAATATCAAGGTGAAAATGAAAACCGATATGATAAATGACCATTCGCTTGCATTCGTCACCAGCGGCAGTAAACCGGTTGCAACCGAAGGTGCCAGGTTCGATTGAACGAGACGTAAAAACAGCATGATGAGCACCAGAGTGAGAATGACTTTCCCTAAGTATGCAATGGATAATTGATTAATCGCAAAACCTATGGCAGCCGTAATCGATGGAGCAATAAAAATCTTCGATGGCTGCCTAATCCATCCTGCTTCCCGGTACACCCACATGGCAATTGCCATTGCCGGAATTTCGGGCAAAATGATTTCGTGATCATTCATCATCACCGAAGCCGTAACCATCCCAAAATAAAGGCAAAAGCCGCGATATAAGAAATCATCGTTTCTTTTTTTGAGACCGGTACATTCATGGTTTTCGCTTCCTTTCATAAACCATAGAAAAAACAAGGGTGACAGGAAGTCCACCCTTGCCATTCAGTAGGTGTTTTGTGAACATGTCTGATGTACGCATTAGTATATTTGTATCCCAAATTTTTGGTATGCTAGTTTTCTAAACTATTTTAGCATCCAAATCCTTGGTCATCGTTAATCTATAAGAACTAATGATCAATTCGTCCAACTTTTGGTTAAGATATACGACCTCTTCTTGATGTAAATCACCACATTTCATCCCAAAATCAACAAGGCGTGATCGTAATGTCTCGATCTCTCCATTTATTTTTTCGATCTCATCCATTTCTCTCTACCTTCCCCCTAAAAACTACGACAAGCATTATCTTCTTATATCAATAAAATCATATAATAATTGGGAATTAATGTAACCATCCAATTGATTTTAAATCTAAACCCTCCAAAACGGGGTCGGTAGATAGTTGGGATATCTCGTCCATATCAATTGTTCTGTCTTCCTTCATCAACGTCACAATCCACCCGCCATAACGTTTGCTCGAATAGCAATTCCAGTATTGATACGGGTAGAACCTCGGCATGACAAAGGATCGTATGTACTCTTGAGCCTCATGTAATGGCGTGTCAGAGGGCAAACCCTCGACAGGTACGGAATTTATTTTGAGTGAGATAAACCTTCCGGACATATGTATAAAACCTGGTGTTTTGTGAGGATGTACCCCATCTACTGTTATTGAACAAATAAGCTATAATGGTTAAAATGGGGGAGATACTTATGGGGTACCGCCACATGCCCATCAAGCTAAGAGCATCGAAAAAGGAACAGATGCAACAGTTCGTCACTTGATCCAAATCAATTAGCTTAGAACTGGATTTTGTGCAGACTTAAACAAGCCTTGACGGCTTCGTTTTTTTGAATTTTCAAATTTCTAGGCAATACATCGAGATTTCTGTCTACACTCATAGACTACACCTAGAATGTCAAATACGGTTTTCTTCTCATATCGATGTGACTTGCGTCCATTCTTTTCAATCATCCGAAAGAGTTGGAGAAGCACTCGCCCAACATCATCCGCTTGTTTATGGCATCATGTAGAGAAAGAAAATATTCTTTTAAGATACAGATCACTTTGAATTCACTGGCTTCTTTCTTTTTCTTCATCAGCAAAAGCCTGCGCATCTGAAACATGAGAGAAGAACTAAGCAAAATGGCGATCAACTGCCCGTATACATGACATTCAAAGCGTTCAGTTTTGATCGGCTTGCACCGGTCGAATGTACTTCCTCCCACTTGTCTGAATCTGTTGTCGCTAAGAAGATAATGGTCTGAATAAGCTTGTATTGACAAGTTGGCTATTATCTTAGATAGTATGGTTTCTTTTGGTAAAATTATTTGGTGATTATAAATAAAAAATAAGTAAGGATCCAGCGAACATTTTAACGTTATCTAAACGAGCATGTGGTAACCTATTGAAAGATAAAGGTCTAAACCTTGTTTACATGTATTCAATGTATTCTTGGTGGCAGCATCAACAAAAAGCAACCCAAAACTAGAACAATACAATCATGTCTACTTCGCTTTTCCTTATATTCGTATTCCTAGCGTAATGAGCTTATTTCTTATCCACGACCAGGAAAAAAACCTCACATTTTTCTATAACGGTATGAACATCGAACAGTGTTCCATAGACATCAAAAACGATGGCTTTAATACTATAATACCCATAATGACCCCTCCAGCTATTTGCTTCAAAGTAACCAGATGCCGATAACGCTTATTTAAATAATATTTGATTCTCCAGTTAGCTCAGGACGCTCTTTAAACGCGAACATTCGTTTGGTATAATGAAATCAAACGTACGTTCGGGAGTGGGTATCATGGCTAAGCAAGAATCGATCAACCTTATTCAATTTCAAAAGAAGTTTCAATCCGAAGAAGATTGCCACCAGCATTTGTTCAAAATGAAGTGGCCCGATGGGTATCGTTGCCCAAAATGCAATCAT
>NZ_JAQAGZ010000022.1 GCF_027533625.1 Paenibacillus gyeongsangnamensis
ACGGACGGGATAAGCGCTGAAAGCATCTAAGCGTGAAGCCCCCCTCAAGATGAGATTTCCCAGTATGTAAGACCCCTTGTAGACGACGAGGTAGATAGGTTCGGGGTGGAAGCGCGGCAACGTGTGGAGCTGACGAATACTAATCGGTCGAGGGCTTATCCTACAGGTTTTGCGACAGCAAAACCACATCGGAAGCATAGCAAAAGCAAGATTACCTCAGCGAAAGATACGATGTTTCGATCCAGTTTTCAGGGCGCAAGTCGTTCTGAGCTGTAATACATGATGTTCCTTGGCGGGGACATCGCCATACTTATGTTTGGTGACGATGGCGGAAGGGAACCACGCGTACCCATCCCGAACACGACCGTTAAGCCTTCCAGCGTCGATGGTACTTGGACCGAAGGGTCCTGGGAGAGTAGAACGTCGCCAAGCAGATAGAAGTCTCATGGACTCCAAGTCCGTGGGGCTTCTTTTTTTTGCTCGGCTGCATAACGATCACTCTTCTGCATATGGTTTCCTGTGTAAATCCGGTAAGCCGAACCATACTATAAATAGCTGTTTGAATTCCAGGGCTTAACGGAGGTCTTCAGTGAAACGCATTTGGTCTACAGCTCTTCTACTATGTTGGCTAACCTTCGCAGGCTCGGTTCATGCGGAGCCGGTCACGCCGGGGCCTCCTGCTCCGGGGCTGCAGCAGCAAAGTGACGATGCAACCGTCCGGGAGTCGGGCTATCGCTCAGGCCGCGGCTCTTACTCCGGCGGACGGGCCGGATATACGCCGGGTGCGCGTCCGGGGGGCAGCTACAATACGGTTCCGCGCACCCCGGTGACAACTCAGCCCGGCTACAGAACCGGGTACCCCACTCGTGGCGGCGGCATCGGCAGCTTCTTCGGCGGGTTGGCGGCGGGAACCTTGCTGGGCAGCTTATTTCATCCTTTTGGCTGGTTTGGAGGGGGCGGATATTACGGCGCTCCGCACATGGGCATGTCGTTCTTTGGATTACTTTTTTGGGGAGTCGTTTTGTTTTTCGTCATACGCTGGTTTGTTAAATGGCGGAATCGGAGCAGCAGGTAAAGTAGGCGAATGGCCCGGTTTACTCACAAAAGGAGGCTATTAGATGGTACCGTTCCAGGAAGATAACCATACGAACCCGGAGTTAGCGGAGCTGGGAACTCACTCGGCGAGCGCCACAATGCTTCATCAAACGCGCACGACCGATGCTGCGGTGCAGATCGATCCGCCGGTGAGTCCGAATCCCGGGGCGATCAACAATAAGGATCGTAAATTCGATAACCGAAAGAATGGGCAGCCGATTTAAGTCGAAGTTCAAGCACGTGCCAAACCGTTTGATTCTTTATGTGAGAGAATCAAGCGGTTTTTTCAGTTGATAAAGAAAGCGCGGCGTAGCCGTTTATCCTGAATATGCAGGGCTAGTCGTCGTCCCGTAAGAGCTCCTTGAGCATCCGATGGCGGTTATTCAAAAACTGGCGGGTAAGGATAAAATGATCGGTTTCTTCCAATGAAACCTGCTCTATGCCGCTCGAAGTAAGCTGATAAATGATCGCATCGGGGTATGCCATGAGGATAGGCGAGTGGGTGGAGATAATAAACTGCGAGTGGTTCCGGATGAGCTCATGCATTCTTGACAGCATGGACAATTGGCGGAACGGGGAAAGCGCCGCCTCCGGCTCGTCCATCACATACAGTCCATTTCCGCGCAGACGGTACATGAAGGCGGAGAAAAAGGATTCTCCATGCGACTGCTCATGAAGAGAACGGCCGCCGAAGCTATCGATAATTTTGGTTCCCCCGGCAGATTCTCGATCCAGTTCTTCAATATTGCTGGCCAGATTATAGTAGCTTTCCGCCCGGAAGAAGAAGCCGTCCTTCGGCTTACGCACGCCGCGCACCAGCCGGATATACCGGTGAAGCTCGGAATGCGAGGCGTAGGTGGAAAAGGAGAAATTCAGGCTGCCGCCCTCGGGATTGAAGCCCCAGGCTACGGCAAGCGCCTCTAGAAGCGTCGACTTGCCCATGCCATTCTCGCCGACGATGTATGTGACTTTAGGGTGCAGCTGCAGTTGATCCAATTCGCGGATGGCGCTGAGCTGAAAAGGAAACCGGTCGAATGAGGGAACGTGGTCCCTCAGCAGCTGAATAGACCTTAAATAAGCAGCCGGATGAAGCTCTTTCATCAAGAGAACCTCCTACCTTACCGGATACGCTCATTATACAATGATTCGAGCGATAAGCGAAAAACAGCCGTATGCCAAAGACATACGACTGTTTTATTCGGCTAAAACTTATTTTCTTGTCTTTGCAATTAAATCGGATACGGTGAGGAACTGATAACCCCGTTTCTGGAGCTCTGGAAGAATGCGTCTCAGCGCCTCTACGGTTTGGCTGCAGTCGCCTTGGAGGTCATGGAACAAGATGATATCCCCGTTATGCACGTTACCAAGTACTTGGGACACAATCTTGTCCACGCCGGGCTTCCGCCAATCCTTCGTATCCTGATACCACGACCACATGACGACGGTCAGCTTATCTTCCTTCATGGAATCGAGCAGCGCGTCATTGTAGAAGCCGCCCGGCGGCCGGAAGACATGCGGCATTTGCTCTGTAATATCGAATATGACTTCCTGAGTTTGGCGGATTTCGTCGACAAGCTTCTGTGCGGGGTAATTTTTGAGAAAATGGTGGTCGAACGTATGATTGGCGATCTCATGTCCCTCATTGACTTCACGGATGGCGATGGCAGGATACATCTGCACCCTTTTGCCGAGCACAAAGAAAGTGGCCTTCGCTTGGTACTGCTTCAAGAGGTCCAAAATTTGCGGCGTATAAACGGGATTAGGGCCATCGTCGAACGTAATGGCAATCCATTTCTGATCGGTATCTATCTTGGATACTACTTTACTGCGCGGATCCGCAGATGCCGCCCCGACAAGAGGGAAGCAGGTAAAGATCAGGATGAGCAAAAAAATGAGCCGAGCCTTCATGTCGATTGTTCCCCTCCGACCGTTTTAATGTTAGCATGGGCGGTTAAATATAAAGTATACGAAGCGATCGAAAGGCAAAAAAAAGCAGCCGCTTCGTATCGAAGCGACCGCTTTTCGTGGGATGAGAATCTTAGATGGAATAAAAGATTAGGAGCCGAGCACGTAAACTTTTACTTGCTGCACTCCGAAATTGCTGGCTTTTGCCGGGCTCTCGGGCAAGAAAATATCAACGTGGCTGCCGTTAATGGCACCACCGATATCCGTTGCGGTAGCATACATACCGCCTGAAGGCAATCCGTCGTAGGAATAACCTTCAATATATACTTTGGAACCAAGCGGAATGACCGAAGGGTCAACCGCAATGGTGCCGAGCTTAAGTTGGTTGCCCATATAATCCAGGGAACCGTAGCCGCCGTTCTCCGAAGGAGCGGCTGTATAAGCCGTAGCTTTAGCGTTCAGCACCTGCTTGTACACAGGGGCCTTAACGACTTGACGATACCAGGCTGGAGCATGGTACTTGCCATCGGCGCCAAGAATGGCAATCCGGTTGGAGCCGTCCCATTGCGTCTGGATGCCGAAGGAATCGGCAATAAGACGGAATGGCGTGTAGACACGTCCGTCAACCAATGCAGCGGCTTCATACGTATTATTGGAAACGCTGCCGTTTACGTTTACTTCAGACTGCCCTGTCGTCATCGTAAGCGCTTTTTTGTTGTCCTTGTCTTTCAAGGTGACCTTGATGTTCGAGCCGGTTTGTTCCCACTGCACCTGCAGTCCAAGCTTGTCCGCAACTACGCGGGCAGGAACCAAAAGCTTGTGATTCTCATCCACAAACGGCTGGGCATCCGGAAAATGCACCAGTTCGTCGTTCACCTGTACCTTCACGTCGTCCGCCAGTTTCTGCGGAGCTTCGGCTGCGTAAGCCGGCTGTGATACCGTAAAAGGTAAAAATGACGGTAAAGCTAACATGCATGCGAACAGCATGCCTTTCCATTTGTTGCGCATATTGCATTCCCTCCTATTAGGCCTCCGAGGTTAGTTGTCGGGTTCGGGAAGAGGTATGCTCCCTAGCCTGCGGCTGACTTAGCCCGCAAACATTCACCCCATGGTGTTGATGTCCCCCGTACGTACACGTAAAAAATTGTGCGATTCGGCTCCTAAGAATTTACCACAGGTTGATTGGCAGGATCAATACATAAAATCATCCAACCGTTTCCGGTTGATGGAATGAATGTATTTTACCTTCCGATCTTGGATGCGGTACAATTAGAGAGTGTTCGAAGCGAGGGCAGGGTTTGGGTCGGTTCGTCTGATAGGAGGAAATTGGATGTACAAGCGCGACTATATCTTAAGAATGCTGGAAGACGCTGCAGGCTACCTGCACAAAGCCGTATTCCTGCGGCGAAACCGAAAGCTGGAGGAAGCGCTGGAGCTTCTGAATCAAGCATTCCGCAGTCTGCTAGGCATCGGATCGAAGCTGCTCTATGGTCTGTCTGCAAAGGATCTCTTGGCGATGCTCTCGAGGGACGGAACGCCAAATATCGGTAAAGCGCTGGTGCTCGGCGACTTGATGACGGCGGAAGCGTTGGTACTGCGGGAAGCGGACGAGTCCGGAGCCGCCCGAAGGTTAAGCTTGAAGGCGCTGGAAGTGCTGCTGAACGTTAGAGGGTCGGCTGAAGCCGAGGGCTGGAAGGACGAGCTGAACCGGAGAATCGACGGGGCTCTGGAGCAGGCGGGGCGGGAGCGACGTAACGCGAATCTGCTTCGGCTGGAATGGCGTTATTATATAGAAGAAGAACGTTACGACAAGGCGGAGGATGCGTTGTTTCATTTGCTGGAGGCTTTGGAAGCGGAGGGGATGACAGCCGAAAGGCTGCTGACGCTGGAGGAAGGCATCCACGTATACGGACGATGGCTGGAGCAGCCGGAAGAACGGCTGTCGGCGGGCAATCTGCCGCTCAAGGAAATAAAGCAAAGCCTGGATGAATTGAAGAAAATGAAATCGGAAATTTCGTGAGCAAGGAAAAAAAGCGTGAACTACTTGTGAAATGCGAACTATTTTTTGTTTGATATGCGGAATGTTCGTCTTTTTGAGTTGACATCGCATGTGAAAGGCTGATAAACTGAAAGAGTGAAAGAATGCGATTTTTATTGCTGAATATATCGAAATGACTCGTATAAAGTCGGGAATATGGCCCGAAAGTTTCTACCCGAAAACCATAAATTTTTGGACTACGAGGAAGCGTTAAGATCGAGAGGTCGGCACATCCGTGCTAGGCCTTAGCTTGCGCTTCGGCTAAACTTGTCGTCCTTGCGGCATCCTGATGAAGGTGCCGTCAAAGGGCGATTTCTTTTTTTCAATACTATGCGCATGGATGGAGGTACGGCATGTCTGAGCTTGTGGGAGTCATCATGGGGAGCCAGTCCGACTGGGAAACGATGAAGCATGCTTGCGAAATTCTGGAGGAGCTCGGCGTTCCTTATGAGAAAAAAGTGGTTTCGGCGCACCGGACGCCGGATTTGATGTTCGAGTACGCGGCTTCGGCCGCCGAACGCGGGCTGAAGGTCATTATCGCGGGAGCCGGCGGCGCCGCGCATCTGCCCGGCATGGTGGCTGCGAAGACGATTCTGCCGGTGATCGGCGTTCCGGTGAAGACATCGACGCTGAACGGACTCGATTCGCTGCTCTCAATCGTACAAATGCCCGGTGGGATTCCCGTGGCGACCGTGGCGATCGGACATGCGGGGGCGACGAACGCCGGATTGCTGGCTGCGCAAATCCTCGGCGCCTTCGACCCGGAGCTGCAGCGCAAGGTAAACGATCGGCGGGAACGCATCGCGCAAACCGTCATTGAAAAGAGCGTGCTGGAATGAGCGGACAGAAGGCGTACGACCCGTCGAAGGTCCTTGCTCCCGGTGCAACGATCGGGATGCTCGGGGGCGGACAGCTCGGCCGGATGCTGGCGCTTGCAGGCCGTGCCATGGGGTACCGGTTCGCGACGCTCGATCCGACGCCGGACTCGCCCTGCGGACAGGTGGCGGACAAGCAAATCACGGCGGCGTATCATGATGTTGGTGCGGCTAGAGAGCTGGCTGCGATCGCCGACGTCATCACTTATGAGTTCGAGAATGTGGATGTGGAAGTGACCTCGCTTCTAATGAAGGAATCCTACGTGCCACAGGGCAGCAGTCTTCTGTATACGACGCAACACCGGCTTCGCGAGAAGCGCGCGATCGAGGCGGCCGGCGTGAAGGTCGCGCCTTATGCTGAGATCAAGAGCGCTGAGGAGCTGCGTGAAGCGGCGGAGCGGTTCGGCGTGCCTTGCGTGCTGAAGACGGCCACCGGCGGCTATGACGGCAAAGGGCAGTGGGTGCTACGGTCGCAGGGGGAAGTGCAGGAGGCCTACGATACGCTCAGCAAGGCGGGTACGGAGCTGGTGCTGGAGCAATTCATTCATTTTGACAAGGAAATCTCGGTTATTGCCGTACGAAGTCCGCGGGGGGAAGTGAAGACGTTCCCTCCGGCCGAGAATGAGCATGTGAATAATATTCTGCATTTGTCCATCGTGCCCGCCCGGGCGCCGGAGCAGGTGCTGAAGGAAGCGCAGCGGATGGCGGAGCGCATTGCGGAGGAGCTGGACGTGATCGGCCTCATCGCCGTGGAGATGTTCCTGACGAAGGAAGGCGAGCTGTTCGTCAACGAGCTGGCGCCGCGGCCGCACAATTCGGGCCATTACACGATGGAAGCATGCCAGACGTCGCAGTTCGAGCAGCATGTGCGCGCCATCTGCAACCTTCCACTGGGCGGAACGGAGCTGCTGACGCCGGTTGTGATGGCAAACGTGCTCGGAGAGCATGTGAAGCCCCTGCTGGACTGGATCGTGAAGCCGGAATCGGAACAGGTGGCGGCCGGAGTAACCGCGAAGGTGCACCTGTACGGCAAGTCGGAAGCCAAGCGGGGACGCAAGATGGGGCACGTGAATATTTTGGCACCGACCACTGAGGCGGCTTGCCGCTGGATAGATGCTTCAAACATATGGGAGTCTAAGAAGTAAAGAATAGACGGAGGCTGGGGAAATTATGATCGATCGTTATACAAGACCCGAGATGGGGAACATTTGGACGGAAGAAAATAAATTCAAGGCATGGCTCGAGGTTGAAATTTTGTCCTGCGAGGCTTGGTCGGAGCTGGGCGTTATTCCGAAAGAGGACGTAGCCGCTCTGCGACAAAATGCCGGCTTCCACATCGACCGGATCTACGAAATCGAGCAGGAAACGCGTCATGACGTGATCGCATTCACCCGTGCGGTATCCGAAACGCTCGGAGAAGAACGCAAATGGGTGCATTACGGCTTAACCTCGACCGATGTGGTCGATACGGCGCTCGGCTATTTGCTGAAGCAGGCCAATGAGATCCTCGAGCGCGACATTCAAAACTTCATTCAAATTCTGAAGGACAAAGCGATTGCTTACAAGGATACGCCGATGATGGGACGGACGCACGGCGTTCATGCGGAGCCGACGACCTTCGGTCTGAAGATGGCGCTCTGGTATGAGGAAATGAAGCGCAACCTGGAGCGTTTCCGCTTCGCGGCGGACGGCGTCCAGTACGGCAAAATCTCCGGCGCGGTCGGCACCTACGCCAACATCGATCCGTTCGTGGAATCGTACGTCTGCTCGAAGCTGGGCACGAAGCCGGCGCCGATCTCGACGCAGACGCTGCAGCGCGACCGCCATGCGGAATACATGGCTACGCTGGCGCTGGTCGCCACGTCGCTCGACAAGTTCGCTACGGAAATCCGCGCCCTGCAGAAGAGTGAGTTCCGTGAAGTAGAGGAGCCGTTCGCTAAGGGGCAGAAAGGGTCTTCCGCTATGCCGCACAAGCGCAACCCGATCGGCTGCGAGAGCATTTCGGGTCTGGCCCGCGTCATCCGCGGCCATATGGTGTCGGCTTACGAGAACGTGACGCTGTGGCATGAGCGCGATATTTCGCACTCCTCGGTGGAACGGATTATTTTGCCGGATGCGACGATCCTGCTCAACTATATGCTGAACCGACTCGGCAACATTGTTAAGAACTTGACGGTATTCCCGGAGAACATGAAACGGAATATGCAGAGCACGTACGGTGTACCGTTCTCCGGACGCGTCATGACGAAGCTGATCGACAAGGGCTTCAGCCGCGAGAAGGCTTACGATACGGTGCAGCCGCGGGCGATGCAGGCCTGGGAAACGCAGAAGCCGTTCCGCGACATCGTCGAGAATACGCCGGAAATCCGCGATGTGCTGAGTCTGGAAGAGATCGAGGATGCGTTTAATCCAAGCTGGCATTTGAAGCATGTCGAAACGATTTTTAAGCGTTTGGAACTGATCTAAGGAAGACGGGGAGTGGAAACCATGAGCGGAACGAAAACGATCGCCATCTCGAGCGCAGAGCCCTTCGTAAAGGCGCCGCTGCTGTACAAAGGCAAGGTGCGCGAGCTGTACGACTTGGGAGAGCATTACTTGATCGCGGTGACGGACCGGATCTCAGCCTTCGACTATGTGCTGAGCCCTGCTGTGCCGGACAAGGGGAACGTGCTGAACGGCTTGAGCAAGTTCTGGTTCGAGCAGACGAAGCAGCTGATGCCAAACCATCTGGTGCATGCGGACGTGGAGCGGCTCGGCGATCTCGTAAGAGAGCCGGAGATCATGAAGGACCGCTTCATGGTCACGAGGAAGGCGGAGCGGATCGACATCGAGTGCGTCGTGCGCGGCTACATTACCGGCGGCGGCTGGAGGCAGTACCAGAAAACCGGCGAGATCAACGGACATAAGCTGCCGGCAGGCATGCGCAAAAATGAACGGTTCCCGCAGCCGATCTTTACCCCGGCGGCGAAGAACGACGTCGGCCACGACGAGGACATCTCGATCGAGCGAATGAAGGAGCTGGTCGGCGCGGAGCTGACCGAGAAGCTGCAGGCGAAGAGTATCGAGCTGTATGAATTCGCGCGGGCGTTCTGCGAGGAGCGCGGCATCATTTTGGCGGATACGAAGTTTGAGTTCGGACTCATTGACGGCGAGATTATTCTGATCGATGAAATCTTTACTCCGGATTCGTCGCGCTTCTGGGCGAAGGAAAAATACGAGCTCGACATCGAGATCGACGGCATGGACAAGGAGCCGGTCCGGACTTACCTGTCCGGCACCGATTGGGACAAGAACAGCCAGCCTTCTCCCCTGCCGGCCCACGTGGTGGAAGAGACGTCCCGCCGCTACCGCGATATATATAACCGTTTGGTAAACGGATAAGCTTACGGCCATTATAGAGGACCATAATAGGAGGATTATTCCGATGTTAAAAGCGACCGTATATGTAACGATCAAGCAAAGCGTTCTCGATGTGCAAGGCACCGCCGTGCAGGGCGCGCTGCATTCGATGGGTTTCGACGAAGTAGGCAAGGTGCGGATCGGCAAATATTTGGAAGTGGAGCTGAACACAAGCGATACGGCTGTAGCCGAGGAACGCGTGAAGGCGATGTGCGAGAAGCTTCTGGCCAATACGGTTATCGAGGATTACCGCTACGAGCTGCAGCCGGTAAAGTAACCGCAGCGGTTAGTACGGATACCTGATCCGGGAAGGCCCCGGACTTATGATTAGGGAGGACAGGATAATGAATTTCGCGGTACTGGTGTTTCCCGGTTCCAACTGTGATATCGACTGCTATAAAGCGGTGGAGGATACGGTAGGTCAGCCTGTGGAGTACGTATGGCATACGGAGACGGATTTGTCCAAATACGATTGCATTCTTGTGCCGGGCGGCTTCTCCTACGGCGATTACCTGCGGTGCGGCGCCATCGCGCGGTTCGCTCCCGTCATGGGGGCGCTGGTGAAGGCGGCGGCGGAAGGCAAGTATGTGCTCGGCATTTGCAACGGGTTTCAAATTTTGACGGAAGCGGGGCTGCTTCCGGGAGCGCTGATGCGCAACCGCGAGCTGAAATTCCGCTGCCACCAGGCGCTGCTTCAGGTGGAGAACGCGAAGACGGCTTTTACATCGGATTATGAGCAGGGCGAGATCATCAGCATTCCGATCGCGCACGGCGAAGGTAACTATTACTGCGACGAGGCGACTCTGGCGGAGCTGAAGGCGAATAACCAGATCGTGTTCCGTTACAAAACGGGCGAGAACCCGAACGGCTCCGTGGAGGATATCGCGGGGATCTGCAACAAAGCGGGCAACGTGCTCGGCATGATGCCTCATCCGGAGCGGGCGATCAGCGAGCTGCTCGGCTCGGCGGACGGCAAGCGGATGTTTACATCGATTCTTAGCACTTGGAGGGAACAACATGGCGCAGCAGCTGTCAACTAAGGAGCCTACGGCGGAACAAATCGCCGATCAGAAAATTTACAAGCAGTTCGGCGTAACGGACGACGAATATGCCAAAATTTGCGGCTTCCTGGGCCGGAAACCGAATTACGTGGAAATCGGCGTGTTCAGCGTCATGTGGTCGGAGCACTGCTCCTATAAGAACTCCAAGGCCGTGCTGCGGAAATTCCCGACCACCGGCCCACGCGTCCTGATGGGACCGGGCGAAGGCGCGGGCATCGTCGATATCGGCGACAACCAGGCCGTCGTTTTCAAGATTGAAAGCCACAATCACCCTTCGGCGGTGGAGCCTTTCCAAGGCGCTGCGACGGGTGTCGGCGGCATTATCCGCGATATTTTCTCGATGGGCGCGCGCCCGGTGGCGGTGTTGAATTCCCTCCGGTTCGGGCGGCTCGAGAACGACCGCGTGAAATATTTGTTTGAGCACGTCGTCTCGGGGATTGCGGGCTACGGCAACTGTATCGGGATCCCGACGGTTGGCGGCGAAGTGATGTTCGACGAGAGCTACGAAGGCAACCCGCTCGTCAACGCGATGTGCGTTGGCCTCATCGATCACGACAAGATTCAGAAGGGCGTGGCCAAAGGCGTCGGCAACCCGGTGTTCTATGTAGGCCCGGCAACAGGCCGCGACGGCATTCACGGGGCGACGTTCGCCTCCGAGGACTTGACCGCGGAATCCGAAGCGAAGCGCTCGGCGGTGCAGGTGGGCGATCCGTTCATGGAGAAGCTCGTGCTGGAGGCGTGCCTCGAGCTGATCGACTCCGGCATCGTGGTCGGCATTCAGGATATGGGTGCGGCCGGCCTCACCTGCTCAAGCTCCGAGATGGCGAGCAAGGCAGGCAACGGCATGGAGCTGTACCTCGACGAGGTGCCGCAGCGCGAAGAAGGCATGACGCCTTACGAGATGATGCTGTCCGAGTCGCAGGAGCGCATGCTGTTCGTTGTGAAGCCGGAGCATGAGGCGCAGGCGAAAGCGATTTTCGAGCGTTGGGGGCTGCACTGCGCGAAGGTGGGCAAAGTGACCGACGACGGCAACCTCAAGCTGTATCATAAAGGCGAGCTCGTAGGCGACATGCCGGTAACGGCGCTGGTCGACGAGTGCCCGATGTACCACAAGCCTTCGGCGGTGCCTGCTTATTACGAGGCCAACGCGAAGGTGGATACGCTCCGCTATGCGGAAGTGACGGATTTGAACGAGGCTTTGAAAAAGGTGCTCGCATCTCCGACCGTCGCAAGCAAAGAGTGGGTTTACAACCAATACGATTACATGGTCCGGACCAGCACGGCGGTTCAGCCGGGCTCGGATGCGGCGGTCGTCACGATCCGCGGCTCCCGCAAGGCATTGTCGATGTCGACGGATTGCAACGGACGCTTCGTGTACCTGGATCCTGAAGTTGGGGGCATGATCGCGGTAGCGGAAGCGGCGCGCAACAACGTGTGCTCCGGTGCCGAGCCTCTTGCGATTACGGACAACCTGAACTTCGGGAGCCCGGAGAAGCCGGAAATTTTCTGGCAGCTGGAAAAAGCGGTCGACGGCATGGCGGAAGCGTGCCTCAGGCTGAATACGCCGGTCATCGGCGGAAACGTGAGCTTGTACAACGAGAACCGTCAGGGCGCGATTTACCCGACGCCGGTGGTCGGCATGGTGGGCTTGGTGCATGATACCGATCACATTACGATGCAGGGCTTCAAGAACGAAAGCGACGTCATTCTGCTGTTCGGCGACACGAAGGCGGAGCTGGGTGGCAGCGAGTTCCAATACGTCGTTCACGGCGTGACGGAAGGCCGTCCTCCGCAGATCGATCTCGATGTGGAGAAAAAGCTGCTGGACACCGTCCTCGGCGCTATCCAGCAAGGGCTTGTCGCTTCGGCGCATGACCTCGCGGAAGGCGGCCTCGCAGTGGCGCTGGCCGAGAGCTGCATCAGCGGCCGCGTAGGCGCAAGCGTGAACTTCGCGAGCGACCTCCGAAGCGATGTGGCCCTGTTCAGCGAGAGCCAATCCCGCATTCTGCTGAGCGCGGCTCCGGATAAAGCGGATGCGCTGAAGCGTCTGGCGGAGTCGGCGGGCGTGCCGGTTCAAGTGCTCGGTACGGTCGGCGGTGAAGATCTGAAAGTATCGGTTAAAGGCAGCTTGGTCGTTGATGCATCTGTATCTCAACTAGAAAAGGTTTGGAAGGATGCGATTCCATGTCTGATGAACTGAAGGCTGACGGACAAGGACGTTCTCCCCGGCTCTGGACCGGAGATTTTTATAACGAAGGCGTAAACGCCCATGCGGGTCTGTTCGACAAGCTGGGCGAGGAGTGCGGGGTGTTCGGCGTGTTCGGCCACTCCGAAGCCGCTTCACTCTCCTACTACGGGCTTCATGCGCTTCAGCACCGCGGCCAGGAAAGCGCGGGCATCTGCGTTGCCGACGGAACGGAGTTCAACTACCATCGCGGCATGGGGCTCGT
Organism: Paenibacillus gyeongsangnamensis; assembly: GCF_027533625.1. Classification (GTDB taxonomy): domain Bacteria; phylum Bacillota; class Bacilli; order Paenibacillales; family NBRC-103111; genus Paenibacillus_G; species Paenibacillus_G gyeongsangnamensis. The sequence continues at coordinate 12,824 of NZ_JAQAGZ010000022.1, forward strand.
GAAGGAAGTATTCAACAACGATAACCTGCAGACGCTCACAGGCACGGCTTCGATCGGCCATGTGCGCTATTCCACGTCGGGCGAGAGCAAGCTGGCCAACGCGCAGCCGCTCGTCTTCAAGTACCGCGAGGGGGACCTGGCGATCGCCACGAACGGCAACCTGACGAATGCGCCGGAGATCAAGAGCGAGCTGGAGAAGATGGGCTCGATCTTCCAAACGACGAGCGATACGGAAGTGGTTGCGCATCTGATCGCCCGCTCGAAGCACGACGATATCGTCTCGGCCGTGAAGGAAGCGCTGCTCAAGGTGGAAGGGGCTTACGCCTTTCTGATCATGGCGCAAGGCAAGCTGATCGCGGCGCGCGACCCGCACGGCCTGCGTCCGTTCGTTGCCGGACGGCTGGGTACGGCCTGGCTGTTCGCATCGGAATCGTGTGCGTTCGACGCTACGGGCGGCGCCTATTACCGTGACGTGGAGCCGGGCGAGCTGCTCGTGCTGGATATGAAAACGGGACGGGTGACCGAAGACCGGTTCTCCCCAATCAAGCAGCGCGCGGTCTGCGCGATGGAATATATTTACTTTGCGCGTCCCGACAGCGATGTCGACGCGGTGAACATTCATTCCGCCCGCAAGCGGATGGGCCGGCAGCTGGCGATGGAGGCTTTCGTCGACGCGGACGTCGTGACCGGCGTACCGGATTCCAGCATTTCGGCGGCGATCGGCTTTGCCGAGCAGACAGGCATTCCCTACGAGCTCGGCTTGATCAAGAACCGCTACACGGGCCGGACGTTCATCCAGCCGAGTCAGGAGCTGCGCGAGCAGGGTGTGAAGATGAAGCTGTCCGCTGTGCGCAGTATCGTGGACGGCAAGCGCGTCGTCATGATCGACGACTCGATCGTGCGCGGCACGACGTCCCTGCGCATCGTCAACCTGCTCCGCGAAGCGGGAGCGAAGGAAGTGCACGTGCGCATCTCATCGCCTCCGTTCGCAAACCCCTGCTTCTACGGCATCGATACGCCAAGCCGCACGGAGCTGATTGCCGCCGTCAAGTCGGTGGAGGAAATCCGTCAGGCGATCAACGCCGACTCGTTGTATTTCCTGAGCAAGGAGGGCCTGCTGTCCGCCATCGGGCAGACGAACTCGGAAGCGACGCGGGGCTACTGCACCGCCTGCTTCGATAACCGTTACCCGACGGTTGTCCCCGACGAAGCCGCCCTCGGCTGCGGCTGCGATTAAGTCTTTTCGCTCACGCCGGCCAAGACAGGGCCGGCTGAGCTATTTATAAAAAACCGCGACGTTGGAGCGGTTAGTTTTATGTTTTTGAACCGGTTGAGCCGAAAGGCGGAGAACCGTGTGCCTGCCGGAGAGTTTACGTGCCGCATTTGAAAACGGGGACATACCTCGAAGTCCGTTGAAAAAATAGAGGAGGGGGCGGATTCGTTCTGTAGAAGCGCAAGCGTTCGCCTTTGTCCCCGGATTGTTACCGCTCAGGGTGTTATTTAATCCGATAATCCGAGGTTGGGTCCCCGCAAAGTACTCGAATTTACTTCTTTGAATGGACTTCACTTTGTGGGGCAGGGCAGCGATCGGAAGAACGATATCCGCTCGCGCAGCGGGCTTTTTTCGCAGAACTCCTAGGAGTTATAATATCCCGTTTTCAAGAGCGGCCGGAGGTAGACCGCATAGACTCGCAGCCTGTAGAGGCCAACCTACCCCCATGAGGAGGAAAACAAGTGTCCGATGCATATAAGAAAGCCGGCGTAGACATCGCGGCCGGCAACGAAGCGGTCGAGCGCATGAAGAAGCACGTCAAAACGACATTCCGTCCCGAGGTGCTGACCGACCTAGGGGGCTTCGGCGCGCTGTTCGGCTTGAACAAAGACAAATACGAAGAGCCGGTGCTGGTGTCGGGAACCGACGGCGTAGGCACGAAGCTGAAGATCGCGTTCGCGATGGACAAGCACGATACCATCGGCATCGATGCGGTGGCGATGTGCGTCAACGATGTAATAGTGCAGGGCGCGGAGCCGCTCTTTTTCCTCGATTACCTCGCGTGCGACCGGGTGATCCCCGAGAAAATCGAAGCGATCATCAAAGGCATCAGCGACGGCTGCGTACAGGCGGGCTGCGCTCTGATCGGCGGCGAAACGGCGGAAATGCCGGGCATGTACAGCGAAGGCGAATATGATATCGCCGGCTTCAACGTGGCCATCGTCGACAAGAAGAAGATCATCGACGGCTCGGCCATCCGTCCGGGCGATGTCGTTCTCGGCTTCGCATCCAGCGGCGTGCACAGCAACGGCTTCTCGCTCGTGCGCAAGCTGCTGCTGGAAGAGAAGGGCTACTCCCTTCAGGATGAAGTGTCCGCGCTGGGCGGCAAGCTAGGGGACGTGCTGCTGACGCCGACGAAAATCTATGTGAAGCCGATCCTGGCCGCGCTGGAACAGGTGGAGATCAAGGGCATGGCACACATCACGGGCGGTGGGTTTCTCGAGAACATTCCGCGCGTGCTCCCGGAAGGCGTCAACGTTGAGATCAATTACGGCTCCTGGCCGATTCTGCCGATCTTCGAGCTCATGCAGAAGGAAGGCGGCATCAGCAACAACGACATGTTCCGCACGTTCAACATGGGCATCGGCATGGTTGTCATCGTGGCGGAGGAGCATGCGGCGAAAGCGGCCGAAGTGTTCGAGGCGCAGGGAGAAAAAGCGTACACGCTGGGCCGCGTAACGGCAGGCGAGCGGGTTGTGACCTTTAACGGAGCTTCCGTATGAGGGAACGTCCGCTCCGCATCGCCGTCTTCGCCTCCGGAAGCGGGAGCAATTTCGAAGCGATTGCGGAGGCGGTGAAGGCAGAGAGGCTCGATGCTAGCATCGAGCTTTTGGTTTGCGACCGGCCTGAGGCCAAGGTCGTAGAACGGGTGCGGGAGGCCGGCGTGCCGGTCCACCTGTTCCGCCCGAAGGACTACCCGGATCGCGAGGCGTATGAACGGGAAATTCTCGAGCAGCTCCGCGCGAAGGGCGTCGAGCTGGTCGTGCTGGCCGGTTATATGCGGATTCTGACGAACGTGCTGGTGGATGCCTTCTGGGGGCGGATGATCAACATTCATCCGTCGCTGCTGCCTTCATTTCCCGGGCTGCACGCCGTTCGTCAGGCTTTGGAGCATGGAGTGAAAGTGACCGGCATTACGGTGCATCTCGTGGACGGAGGGCTCGACAGCGGGCCGATTCTGGCGCAGCGCGCGCTGGACATCCGTCCGAAGGATACGGAAGAGACCCTCGGCGAACGCATCCATCCCCTAGAGCATGAGCTGTACCCGCAAGTCATTCAGGATATTGCCGCAGGACGGATCGATTTAGAGCGCTATACCAATACGAAACCGAAGGATGGGATTCATTCATGAGCCAGACGAAGAACGGAACGGAAGCGCTGAAGCTGCGTTACGGCATGAACCCGCATCAGAAGCAAGCGAAGATCTATACCGAGGGCGAGCTGCCGATCAAGGTGATCAACGGCGACCCGGGCTTCATCAACCTGCTGGATGCGCTGAACGGCTTCCAGCTCGCCCGCGAGCTGCGCCGCGCTACCGGACTGCCGGCCGCCGCTTCCTTCAAGCACGTCAGCCCGGCCGGAGCCGCGGTTGCCGCTCCGCTTAGCGATACGTTGAAGAAAGCTTATTTTGTTGAAGGCCTCGAGCTTTCTCCGCTGGCTACCGCTTATGCGCGCGCCCGGGGAGCGGACCGGATGTCCTCCTTCGGCGATGCCGCCGCACTTAGCGACGTAGTCGACGCCTCTACTGCGCTTCTGCTCAAACGCGAAGTATCCGACCTGGTCGTAGCGCCCGGGTATACGGAGGAAGCCCTTGAGATTCTAAAAGCGAAGAAGAACGGCGGCTACCTCATTCTTCAGATCAATCCGGACTATGTGCCGAATCCGGTGGAAACCCGTACGCTCTTCGGCTTGACGCTGCAGCAGGAGCGCAACGATGCCGTGATCGACGCATCCGCCTTGGAGAAAATCGTCACCGAGAACAAGGAGCTTACGGAGAATGCGAAGCGTGACCTCTTGATTGCACTCGTTACACTCAAATATACGCAGTCCAACTCCATCTGCTATACGCTGGACGGCCAAACGATCGGGATTGGTGCAGGTCAGCAGTCCCGGATTCACTGTACCCGACTGGCAGGGGATAAAGCGGACCGCTGGTTCCTGCGTCAGCATCCGACGGCGCTGAATATGAAATTCCGCCAAGGGCTGTCCCGCGCCGAGCAGAACAACGCGATCGACCTGTGGCTGGAAGAAGAAGTAACGCCGGTTGAACAAGCCGCATGGGAAGCGGCGTTCGAGGAAGTGCCGGCCCGCCTGACGCGCGAAGAGAAGCGGGAATGGCTGAACAAGCTGCAGGGCGTATCCTACGGCTCCGACGCATTCCTGCCGTTCCGCGACAACCTGGACCGCGCCAGCCGCAGCGGCGTGAAATACGTCGTGCAAGCGGGAAGCTCCTTGCGGGATGAAGAAGTCGTCAAGGCCGCCAACGACTATGGCATGGTCATGTCGTACTCCGGCGTCCGTTTGTTCCACCATTAATTCGTTCAAGCCAAGGAGGGTAACGAGAGTGACTACAAGAAGAGCCGTTCAGGCGGACCAATATTTGAACTCGCTGCAAAATAACGTGTACCCGGGCAGGGGCATCGTCATCGGCCTGACGCCGGACGGCACCAAGCTCGTTCAGGTGTACTGGATTATGGGGCGGAGCGAGAACAGCCGCAATCGGGTATTTATTCAAGAGGACAACGGCTTTGTCCGTACCGAAGCGAAAGATCCTGCGAAGCTGACCGACCCGTCGCTCATCATCTATTACCCGGCCCGGCATGTGAACGGCGCCCATATCATTACGAACGGCGATCAGACCGATACGATCTATGATGTGCTTCAAAGCGGAGGAACGTTCGAAAGGGCGCTGGCGACGCGGACGTACGAGCCGGATGCACCGAACTTTACGCCGCGGATCAGCGGCATCGTCGATACGAAGGACACTCAATTCGCCTACAAGCTGTCGATCTTGAAATCGGCCGGCAATACGGAGGATCAGACGCTCCGTCATACGTACAGCTACGAGAAGGCGATGCCTGGCTACGGCCACTGCATTCATACGTACCAAGGCGACGGCAATCCGCTGCCTTCCTTCCAAGGGGAGCCGGCGCTCGTTCCGCTGACAAACGACATTCGGAGCATTGCGGACACGTACTGGAAGGCGCTCAACGACGAGAACAAAATTTCACTGCTGGTCAAAACGATTCAGGCGGGGAGCGGGGAAACCGAGCTGCTCATCGTGAATAAGGATTAGGAGGCATACGGGGTGCGAATATTGGTAGTCGGCGGCGGAGGCCGCGAGCATGCGATATGCTGGGCGCTTCGGAAAAGCCCGAAAGTAAGCGAGCTGTACTGCGCGCCCGGTAACGGCGGCATTGCCGAAGTGGCGGAATGCGTGCCGCTGCAGGTGAATCAATTCGAGGAGATCGGCCAATTCGCGGTCGATCTTGCGATCGACCTCGTGGTGATCGGTCCGGACGATCCGCTGGCGGACGGGATTGTCGATCATCTGGAAGCGAAGGGGCTCACCGTCTTCGGTCCGCGGGCCAATGCGGCGATCATCGAAGGCAGCAAGGTGTTCACGAAGGACCTGCTGCGCAAATATAACATCCCGACTGCGGCTTACGAATCGTTCGAGCGCTATGAGGAAGCCCGGGCTTTTTTGGATCGGCTGAAGGCTCCCTACGTCATCAAGGCCGACGGGTTGGCCGCAGGAAAAGGCGTTATTATCGCTCAGACGTTGGAAGAAGCAGAGAAGGCGCTGCAGGATATTATGGTCGCCAAAGTGTTCGGGGACTCCGGCAATCAGGTCGTGATCGAAGAGTTCCTGACGGGCCAAGAGATGTCGATCCTATCCTTCGTCGACGGGGAAACGGTGCGTCCGATGGTACCGGCGCAGGACCATAAAGCTGTCTATGACGGCGACAAGGGGCCGAATACCGGGGGTATGGGCACGTACACGCCTTTGCCTCATATTCCGCAGTCGGTTATCGACGAAGCGATCGAGAGCATTATTAAGCCGACGGCCCGCGCCATGGTGGCGGAAGGCCGGCCGTTCCGCGGGGTGCTGTTCGCCGGGCTGATGCTGACGCCGGACGGACCGAAGACAATCGAGTTCAACGCGCGCTTCGGCGATCCGGAGACGCAGGTGGTGCTGCCGCGCCTGAAGACCGATCTGCTGGACATTTTCCTCGCTGCCGTCAACGGGCGGCTCGATCAAATGGACATCCAGTGGAGCGACGAGGCGGCGGTGTGCGTCATTCTCGCTTCCGAAGGCTACCCTTCTTCTTATCCGAAGGGGCTGCCGATTACAGGGCTGGACGAAGTACAGGATTCCCTTGTATTCCATGCAGGGACTGCGGCGAAGGAAGGGCAGATCGTCACGAACGGCGGCCGGGTCATCGGCGTTACCGCGCTCGGCAAGGATATCGCGGAAGCACGGGCCAAGGCCTATGCGGACGCGGACCGCATTCGTTTTCAAGGAAAGCATTACCGTACCGATATCGCAAAAAAAGCGTTGGTATAACAACGGCGCTATACGGAAGAGTCAGCGGAAGCTGGTTCTTCCTTTTTTTTGTCCGAACAAGGGATTATTTGCGTCCGCTTCCCTTGAGCGTAATGCGGTTCCAGTTCCGGTAGACGAAGAAGACGGCAAACGCGGCGCAGACAATCAAGAAGAACGCAAGCCAGTAATGGTGAAAGTAGTAAGCGAAGGTTTGCAAGGTTCCAAGCTCCTTTCCACATAAGCGGATATGATTAGGTTCCCCGGAGGGACCCCGGCTTATGAGCGTCCGAAGTTTGAGTACGGATGAATAAGCGGGAGAGCGGGAAAGCAAAATAGTATGGGCTCAGCAGTCCAAACTACACCTATCGGGAGGCCAACAGCTATGCACCACACAACCCAACAGCTTCAGCAATGCCAGCAAGCCGTTCAACAGCTGATTCAACAAACGCATCAGGCAAGCGGCAACTATCAGCGCCTGCTGCAGCAGGAGCAGCAAAATGCACAGCAGCTTCAGCAGCTGGCTCAGCGCGAGCAGCAAGCTTCCCAAATGATCCAAATGGCGCTGCAGGGTCACCAGAACGTCATCCAGCAGCTGCAACACGTATCGCAAATTTGCCAGCAGCTTGAGCAGAGCGTAGCGCAGCTGAGCATGGCGTCCTATCAGAACACCCAGCAAACAGCGTTTACGCGCGGCGGAATGTATCAATAAGCAGCGGTAAAAAGGAAAGGGCGGTTACGAGTGTGACCGCCCTTCTTACTCGCGCCGGATCAGGAGACGCGAAGTGCTGCAAGGATGCCGGCATGCAGCTGATCGTTAGCGGGCACGATGCCGGAGGAGCCCCAGGTAAAGTCTCGACAATCCATGCCCGTAACCTTGGCTCGGGCTTCTCGAACAATCAAGGCGTCCGCGAGCAGATCGTACATATCCGATCCGAACTCCAGACATGGTGTCAATGCGCTCAATTCGATCTAAGAGAAAACCTATTGACAGATGTAACTGTAATTATTATAATAACAGTCATAGGGCGATGAAGACGGGGAGGGGCTTCCGGTGAACAGCGAGTTTACAATAGCAGTACACAGTCTCGTGCTGCTCGCTTACCGTCCCGATCATATGGCAACCAGCGATATGATCGCTCATAATGTTTGTACGCATCCCGCCCGGGTGAGGAAGGTGCTTAGCTGCCTTCGGAAGAGGGGCTATGTCACGACGAAGGAAGGCAGCGGGGGCGGTTATCTGCTCAGCTGCGATCCGGCTGAAGTTACGCTCGCGGAAATTTACCGCGCCACGTCCATCGGCTCCATCAAGCCGGCTTGGTGCTCGGGGGACGAGGAGCAGGACTGCATGATCGCCTGCAACATGGCGGATGTCATGGAGGACATTTTTACCGAAGCCGAGGTTCAGCTTCTGGCGTTTCTGGAACAGTTGACGATTTTCCGGGTTTTGGAACGGGTGCGAGTCAGTCAGCAGTCGAAAGGGTAATGATTAGCAACCGGAGCTGCGGCAGCCGGCGGCTGTGCAGCAGCTTTGAAGGACGACAAGCGCGCTTATCCGGTTCGGAAACGGACGGGAGGAAGCAGGTGTTTTTCCAGCTCAACTGTTACAAAATTGGTATCAGTTTATAATGAAATCATGGAAGGGTGATTGGAATGAACCTCGACAATGACAACCGCCAGGCTCCCCGGATTGGAGATTGGGTTAGCGGCACTTCGCTGATGGATGAACGTTTTATCGGTTACGTGGAAGCGATCGACAAGAACGGTTTGGTCAAAATTTACGTCACGCAATGCGATCATGACGCTGCCGTCGGCTCGTCCATCCGCGCTTGGTTCACCCATATCGACCGTCTTCCGGAGCATGATCCTTCGGATATCGAGACGCTTCGCAGCCTGATGGATCTCGCGCTGATGACCCGGGACCGGGCTTGGTTCGACGAGCTCGCCGCCAAGCTGGCTAACCGGAAGAGCGAGCCTTCACCGTCCCTGCAGGCGGACCATGGGACGCCCGGGACGTTCGGCGGTTCCAACCGGTTATTTCGGCGGGTGAACACGGATTATTAAGGCGATTTACGTTTCACAACATATATCATTTATCCTATATAAGGAGTGGTTGAAATGGCTATTGTTAATGTTCAAGATGCAGTGTTTCAAGAATCGGTGAAAGAAGGCGTCGTGCTCGTTGACTTCTGGGCACCATGGTGCGGCCCTTGCAAAATGATCGCACCCGTGCTGGAGGAGCTGAGCGCGCAGCTTGGCGAGAAAATCACGATCGCCAAAGTGAACGTGGATGACAATCCGGAGACGGCCGGCAACTACGGCGTCATGAGCATTCCGACGCTGAAGCTGTTCAAAAACGGTGAAGTGGTGCAAACCGCCGTCGGCTTCAGACCGCTGAACGATCTCGTAGCGATGATTGAGCCTCATTTGTCTTAAGCTAAAAATCCGAATCCCGGTTCCGCTTGTCGGCGGTCCGGGATTTTTTTGCGTTTTTTGGCCCCGGCCATAGAAAAAAGCCGATTAACGCTGCCGAACTAGCGTATACTGGAAATATCTATGCGTGTCCATCGCGATCACGCGACTTATCAGGAGGTGCGTGATGCTGCCTTCATTGTTCGTCGCCCACGGCGCGCCGACGCTGGTGCAGGAGAAGAACAAATATACGGAATTACTGCGGGTGCTTGCGGAGCGTCTGCCGAGGCCGAAGGCCGTCATAGTGTTCAGCGCCCATTGGGAGGCGCCTGTGCAGCGGATCGGCAGCGCCGTAAAGTATGAGACGCTGCACGACTTCTTCGGCTACCCCGAGGCGCTCTACCGCGAAGTGTACCCTGCCCGCGGGGAGATCGCTCTGGCGCTGCAGGCTCAAGAACTGCTGCAGGACGCAGGCATCGCGAGCGTCTCAGACGACGCGCGCGGGCTCGATCACGGAGCTTGGAGCGTGCTCAAGCTCATGTACCCCCAGGCAGACATCCCCGTCGTGACGATGTCGGTCAACCCCCGGCTCGTGCCGGAGGAGCAGTACCGGATCGGGCGCGCCCTCGCTCCCCTTCGGGAGCGGGGCGTATTGATCCTGGGCAGCGGCGGCACGGTGAACAACCCGCAGCGGCTCGAGTGGAACAGCCGCGGCGCCCGGGATTGGGCGCTCGCGTTCGACGAGTGGCTCGCCGAGCAGATCGAGACGTGGAACCTCGAGGCGCTGTTCCACTATGAGGCGCTGGCGCCGCATGCCTCGGACGCCGTGCCGACGGCGGAGCACTTTGCGCCGCTCTTGATCGCGATGGGCGCCGCCCACCGCGGCAAGAAGGCGCGCCTTCTGCACCGCCAGTATCAGCTCGGCACGCTGTCGCTCAGCTGCTGGATGCTGGGCTAGGCGGCCCATGCGGCGTTTTCGGCGGCAAGGGGAGAGGAGCACGGCCCCGGTAACGCCGCTCTTCTCCGTCTGTGAAAGGCGAATGACGGTTTTCTTCGGTTGATAGAATTTATAAGTTTTCGTAGCTTATAGCTTCGCATCAACCTTGGTAAACGCGCTGGTCCTTGTAAGACAAGGACGGCGTAGCCGTTTATCCTGGTTAGCGGAGAGGGACAACCTGCCGTTAAAAATGTTCACGTGAACATTTGTTGTGGATTAACGTACGGTCAGCTGTTATAATCAAATTGAAGCGTTTAAATTTAATTTATAGGTGGAGGTTGTGAACTGATGAAGCTGTCCGTATTTACTGTCGTAACCCCGGACTTAACTCCGGAAGAGCTGGCTGTCGCTGCGAAGGAAGCGGGGCTTGACGGCATTGAATGGCGATTCAAGGAGATCCCGGAGGAGTTCAAGGACGAGAAGCCGTCGTTCTGGCGCCGCAATCTGTGCTCCATTGATCCGAAGGCTTCCGATGAAGAGCTTGCTCGCTTCGATCGCGCAGCGAAAGACAACGGGCTGGAGACGGTCAGCGTCACGCCTTACTTGACCGCAGGCGACCTGGAAGCGACCGAGCACGTGCTTCGCGTCGCGAAGAAGCTTGGCGCTTCGACCATTCGCGTAGGCGTTCCCGGTTACAATCGGACGAAGAACTACAACGAGCTGTTCGACCTCGCCGTTAAATACCTTCACGGCGTGGAAGAGCTGGCGAAGCAGTACGGCGTCAAATGCTTGGTGGAGACGCACCATGTCACGATCGCGCCGAGCGTAGGGCTCGCCCATCGGCTTGTCAGCGGCTTCTCGCCGGACCATATCGGCGTGCTGTTCGATCCGGGCAACATGATTCATGAAGGGTATGAGAATTTCCGAATGGGTCTCGAGCTGCTCGGACCGTACCTTGCTCACGTGCATATCAAGAACACCGGATGGAAGCGTACAGAGCTGCGGGAGGACGGATCGCAGGGCTGGACGTCTTACTGGGAGCCGGTGAGCCAAGGGATCGTAGACTGGAAGCAGGTGCTCGGGGATTTGAAGGCCGTAGGCTACGAAGGCTACCTGGGCGTAGAGGATTTCAGTCTGAAGTACGATTCCAAAACGCTCTTGAAGGAGTATGCCCAGCAGGTGCGCGGATGGCTCGCGGAGCTTTAATCTTTTGAAATCATCGCTTGGGAGGGCGCCCGTTGCAGGGGCGTCCTCTTTTTTTGACGCGAATTATAGCAGATGACTATGACGAAAGTATGACAAAACTCCCGTAAGAAAACATATATTTAGTTCATAGGAACTACCCCCACATACAGGTATGATTGCTGCGAATCACCTAGTGTAACAAAAAAATTCCAAGTAAAGGATGATTCATAATGAAAAAGTTTGTAGCCGCCGTATCCGTCTTTTCCGTTCTTGCATGGTCCGCCGTACCTGTCTTCGCCGCCGAGAATAACGGCAATGTCAGCATCAAAGGGAATCATAATCAAATCAAAATCGAGAACAAGACGAAGGTGGAAAACCAAATCAACATCAATCTGGTGGACATCGGCGGCCATTGGGCTGAAAAGTACATAAAAGATCTCGTAGGCAAAGGGGTTCTCGAAGGGGATCAGGACCATCATTTCAATCCTGACCAGCATGTAACCCGCGAACAATTCGCTGCGATGGTTGCGCGCTTGTTCCACCTCAAGAATACGTCCGCCGTACAGGATTTCAACGATGTGCCGCAAAAACGCTGGTCGTTTAACGTCGTGGAAGCGACGAAGGATTATTTCGACGCTTACAAGGATCTGAACGGAGGGTACAATTTCAATCCGGCCGAAGGCGCACAGAGAGAAGACGTTACCGTGACGCTCGTCAAGGTGTTGATGAAATTGAACGGCTCGATCCAACTGATGGATGCCGGATCCGCCGACCAGCTGCTGCAAAGCAAATTTAAGGATGCGGACAAAATCAATCCCGTCCTGCGCCCTTATGTCGCAACCGCCGTACAAAATCATCTGATCGAAGGGGACGATAAGGGACGCTTCAATCCCGACCATACGTTGACCCGTGCGGAAGCGGCTGCGTTGCTGGACCGCTTGTCCGATATGAATGTAGTGGTCGGCCTCTCATCGGGATCCACGGTAACCGGCAGCACCTACGGGAATCCGTCGACTTCGGTAACTGGAAGCACGTACGGAGGCTAATGCCCGCCGGAAAAAGCAAAGACGCTTTGGAGATGATCTCCGGGCGTCTTTTTTTGTCCATTCTGGCAGAAACGATTTATTGCACAAGGCCGGGAGCTGCTCAGGTTTGACAAAAAAAAGGCGGGAATCGTATAGTAGCGGTAACGATTCTGCCTTGAGCGGTTTGCTCCGGATGCATATCCTTGGGAGGGAAGGACAGCAGTTTCGGGGAGCGGAGTCCCTGTCGGAAGGAGGAAGGAATGGATGAAAGCCTATTTGTTTCTGGCGGCCGCCATCGGCCTTGAGCTGTTCGGGACGTCAATGCTGAAGGCGTCGCAGAGCTTTACCAAGCTGTATCCCAGTATCTGCGTCGTGATCGGCTTCGCCGGGGCGTTCTACTCGCTGTCCTTGGCGCTGCATAGCATCCCGCTAGGCATCGCTTATGCGATCTGGTCCGGCGTGGGGACGGCGGCTACGGCGGTCATCGGCTTCGCGGTATGGAAGGAGAAGCTGAGTCTAACGGGCTTGCTGGGTATCGTGCTGATCATTGCAGGGGTTGTCGTGCTGAATCTCAAAGCGTCTCTTCACGGTACCGAGCAGCAGCCCGGCTCTTGAGTTTTTTGAAGGAAAGGACTTGCCCTTGTGCGGGCGAGTCCAGGCTGTAGAGAAACCCATGAAATAGAGAAATCTGCCTTGGTACTTCGGTGGGGTATCCCCTTCTTGCCGCTGTTGTTATCGGAAAATTTTCAATTGATTAGCTCTGCAGCGGTCATTTTCCGATAACAAAGGCGGGCACTTTCGCTCCTACAGGGGATACCCCACCTACTACCTTTTGCATTTTTCAATATATTCGGGTTTCTCGTCAATCTGGACTTGCCCTTGTGCGGGCAAGTCCTTTTTTTTGCCCGCGGCGGCGGGGTCCGATCCTTGCCCGGTGAAGAAGTTTTTGTCCGGCTTCTATAATCGTCCTTACTAGAATATAGATTAGTAGATGCTTATGAAACCGAGGTGAGCCCTTCATGAAACGCAGAAGATGGAAAAGCTGGCGGCGGCTGCTCCGACGGGGCGGCCTGGCCGTATTGGCCGGCGCCCTGGCTTATGCGGCCGCCGGCTGCGAGCCGCCCGGACGCAGCAAGAAGCCGGCTGTCCCCGCGACGGCCCAGCCCGGTCCGGCGATGCCGGACGAAACCGGCCGGCAAGCGGAGCCCCCGCCGCAGAAGAAGGTCAACCTGGCCCCGCTGACCGGACTCGAAACGGCCGAACCCGTTACACGCCGGCCCGTTATGGTCATGATCAATAACCACCCTTCCGCCCGTCCGCAGAGCGGCTTGTCCCAAGCCGACCTCATCTACGAATGCCTCTCGGAAGGGGAGATTACCCGACTCGTGGCGCTGTTCCAGAGCCGCCGTTTCCCGGACCCGATCGGGCCGGTGCGCAGCATCCGGCCTTATTTTATCGAGCTCGGCAAAGGGGTGGGTGCGCTTCAGGTTCACGCCGGGGGGAGCCCGGACGGCTATGCCCAGCTGGAGAAGGAACGGATTCCGGAGCTTGACGAAATTACGAACGCGGGGCAGTATTTCTGGCGGGAGAGCTTCCGCAAGGCGCCGCACAACCTGTACACGAACCTGGACAAAATCGAAGCGGGGGCGGCAAAGCGCGGAATTCCGGATACAGGACCGGATAAGCCCGTCTTCCTCTTCGATCCAGGCGGCTCCGGAGCGGTACAAGCCTTCGGCGGGGAAAGCGTCTCCGGCCGGAAGCTGGAGGTGACGTTCCTGCTAAGCAGCTATAAGGTAGGCTATGCGTATGACGAGGGCAGCCGAACCTACAAACGGTCGATCAACGGGATCAAGCACATCGATTTGAACAACCATGAGCAGCTTTCCGCCGCCAATGTCATCGTTATGGGCACCGATCACAGGGTGCTGGACGAGGAAGGGCGCCTGGATGTCCGGCTCACGGGAACCGGACCGGCGCTGCTGTTTCAAAACGGCAAGGCCCGCATCGTGGAATGGAAGCGGACGGAGGTGAATGAGCCTGTCCGGTGCTATGAGAAGGGGCAGGAGGTTACGCTGCGTCCGGGGCAAACGCATATTTTGATTGTTCCGATGAAGCCCTCGTTTGAAGGGCATGTGCAGTTTTCTTAATCCTTTGAGAACCCCCCCGGTCAGGCGCCGAAGCGCTTGTGACAGGGGGGTTCTCCTCGTTATTTATTCTCGAGCAGCAGCTTGGCCTTCTGCTTCCATAGTCCGATGTAAGGCTCTTCGGCAGCCCACTGCACCATCACGACGGACTCGTTCGGAGACAGACCGATCGAGAGCAGCGGAGCGGGCAGCATTCTTCCCTGTACCGGGTAAATGACGATATCGGAGCCCGATACGACCGCCGTCATCTCGCCGTTTGGTGAGGAGAAGGCATCCAGGGCGCCCGGCCGAATCTGCCGGATTTCGTTCCAGTCGGTGGTCAGCCGGTCATACGTAGCTACAGGCTCAGGCAGCGTCAGCGGGACCTCAAGCAGCCTGTAGCTGACCATGCCCAGTTCGGCGCGGTCGTCGTACGTGGCTGCCATCGGCACCCATGCGCCCTGCTTGCGGGCGATCGTCCAGCTCTCGCCTGCGGTATCGGCTTGAGGCGCCGCAGTCCCTGGCTTGGCCGGCGCGCTGAGCTTCAGCCGCTGCATCGCCGTATTCGAAGACTCTCCGAACACCTGCTTTAACGACACATGCGGCTCGCTTGGCGCCGCAGGGAAGGTCTGCAGCTGTTTTGCCGGGCCGGACAAGCTCTCCAACACCTTGACCCACACGGAACGGTAGGTCATGTCTTGACCTTGCGCCTTCTGCGATTCTGTCTGTTCCAGACTAAGGTAACGGTTGCCTGCGAAGAGCAGCTTCTCCGACCGCTGGAGCGGTCCTGCCGGCTTCGGTTCAGGAGTCTTCGGTTTGCTTCCGCCGGCAGCCGGGTAGGAGGCCAGCGTCAAGGATTCCTCGCCGGAGGCGACGGTCCGCTGTGGCGCAATCCGCCAGAAGTCCATCCTGTAGGGCATGAGGATATCGGGTCCCTCCGCGATTTTGCCGAGCTCCCCCTGCTCCGGTCCAAGCAGGATCGTGCGGTACGTGCTGTATTCGGGGCTCCGGCCTTCGGCGGGATGATCCGTCCGCAGCCCGATCAGGACGGCGGAGCGGACCTTCGCTTCCGGCGCCTGCGCGATGCTCGCCGGAGCGGTCTGCTGAAGATGTGAAGCGGGATCGTCCCCTGCCGCCATATTGGTTCCGCGAGGTCCGAACCATCCGTTCAGGCCGCCGCCGATCAGAACCGCAACCGCAATCAGGGCCGTGCTGACTGCACCGAACCAAGGCATCCATTTCTTGGGCTTTACCTGCTGCTCGTCGATACGCCGCTCGATGCGCCGCCGCAAATCCTCGGAGAACCCGCTGCGGGTCAGCGGCCCGCCTGACAATCCTTCTTTCAATTCGCGGTCAATCGGATTCAAATCTTTGAGCCTCCTTCAGCTTGCTGATTTTGTTCCGGGCATGAAACAACCGGGATTTCACCGTACCTTCCGTTACGTCGAGAATTTGCGCCATCTCCTTCATGGAGAGCTGATAGTGAGCGAACAGGATCAGCACCTCGCGGTATTTAACGGGCAGCTTCAATACCAGCTTCCACATTTCGTTCACCGCATACTTATCGATGACCTCTTGCTCGGTAGACTCCTGCTGTCCGTTCGGAATGATGAAATCCATCAGCGTCACCTTGCGGTAAAAGGCGGCCCGCCGGAAGTCCAGCGTCGTGTTGCGGGTGATGGCGAGCAGCCACGTCTTGACCGAGGATTCGCTGCGGAACGTATTCAGGTTGCGGTAAACCTTCAGGAAGACCTCCTGCGTAATGTCGTCCGCCTGGTCCCACTTGCGGGTGATGCTGTACGCGTAATTCCATACGTCCTTGCCGTATGCCGTCATCAGCTCCTCAAAAATCGCTTTCCTGTCGGAGCTTTCGGATAAATATTTCAAGTATTCAAAATTAGCTTTTGATTCCACACCGCCACCTCAATTATTGGACGATCTTAAGGCTGTTTCGGTTCACAGGGAAGCCTTAACTATTGGCGCATAAAAACGGAAAAGTCCTTGCAGCAAGGACTTCCGTTAGCTGATGCTATGGTTGACATGCCGTCTTGCGATCAATGCTCCGCTTGAAGCAGCTCGGGAACGGTCACCAGGCAGTAGCCCTCATCCTTCAAAAAAGCGATGATGCCCGGAAGGGCCTCTATCGTATTGTCCAGCTTGCCTTGCTTCCCGCCGAAGCTGTGCAGCAATATGATGCCGCCTGGCTTGATGTGGCTCTTCACATTGTCCACAATGCTCAGCGGAGACGAACCGGCCCAATCCCGGGGATCGACGGTCCAGCCGATCAAGGGGCGCCCGGCCTGCGACAGGTCCGCCTTCAGCGTATCGGATACGGCTCCGTAAGGGGCCCGTACGAGCGGGGAAGATGCTCCGATCGTCCGTGCGATCAGGTCGTCCGTATCCTTCAATTCTTTATTGATGGCCGGAGCGGGCAGCTTGGATAAATCCTTATGATCCCATGAATGATTGCCGATGGCATGGCCTTCCTCGTGCATCCGCCGGAGCACCTCGGGGTACTTGCTAAGCTGAACGCCGACGACGAAAAAGGTCGCCTTCACGTCATACTGCTTCAGGATATCGAGCACCTTAGGCGTATACTTTGCGTCCGGCCCGTCGTCGAACGTGAGCGCCGCCAGCCTTGCCTCCTTCACGAGAGGCTGTGCCGCCGGCGGAACGGGCTGAGGCGCCGGTGCCGGAGAAGGCGCAGGGGGCAGCGAGGGATGTTGGTCCGCAGCGGGAATAGGCTCAGGGCTGTCCGGCGTCGGCGTCCCGGGCCCTTGCTGCCCGGAGGGGGCTGCTTCCTTGGCGTTCACGACCGGCTGCCGGACCGGCAGCGGGAGCGCGCTGCCGCTGATGAGGAAATTGGCGAACGCCATGCCGGCTAAGGCGAATATGGACAGACCGGCGACCCAATGCGGCCGGTTTTTTTTGATACGGCGTACACGCACACTTCAAACCTTCTTTCATTCGCCGATCCAGCAGGATCCGATTTGCGACTCTCACTGAATTTGACGAATGAACTCGAAGAAAAGTTGAAGTACCGGCAGCATTTTTCGACAAGGGCAGGTCCGGCCGCTGCTTCTTAAGCTTGCCGCTGTAGAGCGGTCCGGCATTGCTTCAAGGCGATTGCTGCGAAAGCCGGCCATGCTTGCTCATGAGCGAACGGCACCTGTACCCAGTCCTTCATCGGGCGCTTCTTGCCGGAGGGGTCCCACAGCTTGGCTCCTTCCAGCTGCAGCGCTTGCAAGTGGGCTTCGCCGGTCAGCTTGAACACCATGGCCTCTTGGAAAAAGACCGCGAATGCCTTGCCTTCCAGCTGAATACAGGGCTTGCCGAACATTTGGCCGAAGCCCGTTTCTTTCTCCGCTACGGCTTGCCCTACCTCTTGGTAACGGTCCAATGGATTCATGCGAGAAGCCTCCATCACCATGTTTTTCTTCATCATAGCACACTTAGAGCGTCGGCAGGGAACATTGCAGGCGGCAGGCATGCGAGAGGGCGATGAGGGTCGGCTGCATCATCAAAGGTTTTTGGTATATAATGGGGTAGTCAAAGATCAAATAGATCAGGCGGGAGGAAAGGAACGATGGGACGAGAGACGATTCGGCATATGGTTGCGTTTACGCTGCATTCGCCGGCGGGTTCGGCAGAGGCGGAACGCTTCTTAAGCGATGGAAGAAAGATATTGAGCGCGATTCCGGTGGTGAAACGGTTTGAGGTGCTTCGGCAGATCAGCCCGAAATCCGATTACGACTTCGGCTTCTCGATGGAGTTCGACAGCAAGGCCGATTATGACGCTTATAATGCGCATCCCGATCACGAAGCTTTCGTGGAGCAGCGCTGGAAGAAGGAAGTCTCCCGGTTCCAAGAGCTGGATTTTACTTTCCTATGAGCGGGGGCGGAGTGAATATGAATATTCTTGCCGTATCGGGAAGCTTGCGCCGCGCATCCTCCAACAGTGCGCTGCTGGGAATCACAACCGCTATGGCTCCGCCGGGGATGAGCTTTACGTTCTATGAAGGGCTGGGCGAGCTTCCGCACTTTAACCCGGATATCGATACGGACGATGCGCCTGCCCCCGTCGCTGAGCTTCGCAGTAGGCTTCGCACGGCGGATGCCGTGCTGATCTGCACGCCGGAATATGCTAACGGCGTGCCCGGCTCCCTCAAGAATGCGCTGGATTGGATCGTCTCCTCCGGAGAATTCATGGGCAAGCCGGCCGGTGTCATCAGCGCTTCTCCTCACCTGCTGGGAGGGGAGAAAGCGCACGATTCGCTCCTGCTCACGCTACGTATGATGGATGCGAAAATCCCGGAAGGGGCGACGCTGAAGATCGGTTCGATCGGCCTCAAGCTGAGTAAAGACGGCGTGCTGAAGGACCCGGATACGGAGTCCGCGCTGCGGTCGGTGCTGGAGGCGCTCGCGGGGGCCGTGGAGCGGGGGTAGTCTTTCCCCGGGGTGGTTCCTGGACGGACAGGAATCCGGCGGATGACAATTCAAGCCGGCTGCGTTCGCAGCCGGCTTGTTGTTCGTTGATAAGACTTTATAAATTTTTGCAGCTTATAGCTTTGCATCAACCTTGATAAATGCGCTGGTCCTTGTAAGACAAGGACGGCATAGCCGTTTATCCTGGTGCAACGGAGCCGATTGAAGGCCGGGGCTTAATGATGCATGAACCTTCGCAAAGGTCCCTCTACGAGATTAATGCCGTCCACGAGGCCCTGGAGATAAATCAGCTTCTCCTTGTTGTGAGGATCGTTCGCGGCCGCTTCCGATAATTTCCTGCGGAATTTGTACTGCATGGCCTCCAGGCTGCCCAGCACCTCCTCGAAATCCGTCACGGCCTGCCGGCATTCCTTGAAATCCTCGTTGGAGAACAGTCCTTTGTTTCTCCGCATCACGTCCTCGATGACACTTTCGATATGCGCAGGATCTTTCATACTCCTCACCTCCATCGCCATATGGCAATATTTTGAGTAAGGCAGGGTATTCCTATTCAAGCGAATCGCCTACCTTTGCAGTATAGTTACCCGTCCTATTCGGATCGTACGCACCCGCGTTTATCCGCCGTTCGCCAGCTCGGCAATGCGGCGGTTCGCATCGCCCCGGTAAAGCCCCCCGTGATAGCAGATGACGGTCTCGATGTCGTAAGATGCAAGCCTGCGCAGCGACTGCAGAGCGGCGGCGGGTTCCAGCGTCGACCGAGGGTCCGGTCCGAGCAGCCGGTCCCCGGCAGCGGTCAGTGCATCCCCGGCGATGAGCGTTTTGGAGGAAGGATGATACAAGCTGATATGGCCGGGTGTATGACCCGTAGTTTCGATCACGACGAGGCCGCCGCCGTAAGGGAGCCGGTCTCCGTCAGCGAGCGTGCGGTCCACGGCCGCCTTGGGCGGATTAGCAATCAGCCGCTTGAAGGCGCTGCTGAAAGCCTCCGGCCATGTCTCAATCTCGGCCAAGGCCTCCGCAGTGAACCGGAGCAGCGGTTTCTCGCCTTGAATATAGGGCATCTCCAGGCTGTGAGCCGACACCTCGACAGGATGCGGTGTTTCCGCCAAAAGCTGGGGCAGAGCCCCGATATGGTCCACATCCTGGTGTGTGAGGACGACGCGATTGATTCTCTCCGCCTGCACTCCGGCTGCTTGAACGGCCTCGCGCAGCATAGGCCATTGGCCGGGGTAGCCCGTATCCACCAGGATCACGTTGTCCTCATCCCAGATCAGCGTAGGGTGAATCACCCGGGTTTCGCCGAGCAGGTCGGCTGATAGGCGAAGCATCTCCAATCCGCAGTTCGCTTGCATCGTATCCCTCCATCGTCGCTAGAATAAGCTATCGGAAATTCAAGGCAAGCTTTATAATAGTCCGGAAACAGTTAAAAGTCAAAAAATATTTAATTATAACACAAATTTATTAAAATGTCAAGTATTATTTTTGGAGTGTTTTTTTGAAGCTGCATTGCCTCCTGCGATCCGGCATCGCATAGTGGCAAAGGCCGTCTTCTGGTATAGTGAAGATACGAAACGGCGTTTATTCGACGAAAGGGGGATTGCCCCGTGCAAGCAGGCAAACCTGTATTTTTTGCTTCTCCTTCGGAGTTTCGCGCTTGGCTGGACGAGCATTCAGACGGGCTGCAGGAGGTCTGGGTCGGCTACTATAAAAAAGGCAGCGGCAAGCCCAGCATCACTTGGCCGGAGTCGGTGGACGAGGCGCTCTGCTGCGGATGGATCGACGGTTTGCGCAAGGGTATCGACGAGGAAAGCTACATGATCCGCTTCACGCCGCGGAAGCCTCGCAGCATCTGGAGCGCCGTAAACATCGAGCGCGTGAAGGAGCTTACGGCGGCGGGGCGTATGCAGCCGGCCGGGATCGCCGCTTACGAGAAGCGGGCGGAGGACAAGTCGGGCATTTACGCATATGAACAGAAGGAAGCCGTTCAGCTGAATGAGTCCGACGAAGCGCAGCTGCGGACGAATGAGAAGGCATGGGCTTTTTACCAAAGTCAGCCGGCAGGCTACCGGAAGCTGGTCGCCTATTGGATTGCGAGCGCCAAGAAGGAAGAGACGAAACGGAAACGGTTGGAGGAGCTTATCCGGGATTCCGCGGAAGGCCGAACGGTCAAACGGTTTACCCGGCCGGCCGGGAGTGCCGGCGAATGAACCGCGTGCTGGTCACCGGGTATAAGGCATCGGAGCTCGGCATCTTCTCGCTGAAGCACCCGGGTATTGCCATTATCAAGAAAGCGATCAAAAAACAGCTCCTCGCCTTGATGGACGAAGGACTGGAATGGGTTATCGTCAGCGGGCAGTGGGGCGTCGAGCTGTGGGCTGCCGAAGCGGTGCTGGAGCTGAGGGAAGAGGGAGAGCCGCTTCGGCTTGCGGTCATCACCCCATTCCTGGAACAGGACGAGAAGTGGAGCGAGGAGAAGAAGAAGCTGTACAGCGGTGTGACCCGGCAGGCCGATTACGTGAACAGCGTCACGAAGAGTAAATATGTCGGTCCTTGGCAGTTCCAGGAGACGAACAAATTCCTGCTCCGCCATTCCGATGGACTCGTGCTCTTGTACGACGAGGACACGGCGGGCTCCCCGCGCTTTATTAAGGAGCAGGCGGAGCGCTGGGCACAGACGGCGGATTATCGTCTGGTCTATATCACGCCTTACGATTTGCAGAGCATCGCCGATGAGGAGAGAATGGACGAGTACGGAGAGTGACGGGAGGAAACGCGGATTTTGTAAAATAATCGCGGCGGGCTGTAACCTGCCGGGCGGAATTGCCGTATTAATCCATAGTGGCACCCCTCGTGTCACGGACTAATAGGACCGATGGCGGACTGGCTGCCGTGTAAACCCCAAGGGTTGTCACCGAAGTTGTCAAAATAAGGAGGAGACCTGCATGAGAAAACACATCATTTTGATCGCTGTCGCCCTGGCCATAACCGTGACCGGTTGTTCCTCTTCCGGTTCGTCGTCCGGAGGTAAATCCGGCGTTCCCGGCCCTGCCGCCCAAGGAAGCGCAACACCGAACGCGCCGAATCCGGCTTCCACCGCCCCATCGGACAAGCCCGCTGAATCGGGACAAGCCTCCGCTGCGGCCCCGAATGCGGGAAACGCCGGCGGACAGCCGCCCGCAGCCGGCACGACCGTCCAGCCGGCGCCGGCACCGGCCGCAAAGCCGTCGGCATCCCCTCAGCCTAAGCCGATCGTGACGCCCAAGCAGTTCGACCAAGTGAACTTCGGCATGAGCTACGACGAGGTGCAGAAGGCGGTCGGACAACCCGGCAAATTGATTTCGGAGAAGACGGACGAGGATGGGAACACGGCCAAATCGTACGATTTCAAGCTCCAAGGAGGAGCCACCCTAAGCGTGACCTTCAAAAACAACCAGGTAGTGAACAAATCGACATCCAGTTAATGCTTCCGGGGCTGGTCGGTTCTCCGGACCTATCGAAAGTAAAAATAAGAGCATAGATGATCAAAATACCGTCAAAACGTTGACGGTATTTTTTTTATAATCAAAGTAAATCCATTATTCCCGAGGTGAATTCGACATGACTACTAATTCAACATCGCTGCAGGCGTCGTCCGCCGCGACTCGGAAACGGCGCAGTTCCCTGCAGAAGGGCGAAACCCTCGCGGGTTTTCTGTTCGTCAGTCCGATGCTGATCGGCGTGTTCATCCTGGTGCTGCTGCCGATTATCGCCACCCTCATTCTCAGCTTCGCCGACTGGAATTTCGTCGCCGGCTGGAACGGTCTGAAGTGGGTCGGTTTCTCCAACTTCACTAAATTGATGCACGACACCACGTTTATCAAATCCGTAACCAATAACTTTATCTTTCTTCTCGCGGTGCCGGTGTATTTATTCATCTCGATGGTGCTCGCCATCATTATCGACAAGCACGTCTACTTGAAGGGCTATTTCAAGGTTGCTTACTTTATGCCTTATATCTCCAGTATCGTGGCGGTGGCGGTCGTCTGGCAGGTGCTGTTCCAGCCTTCCTACGGTCCGATCAACGAAATGCTGAAGTCGATCGGCTTCGCGAACCCGCCGAAGTGGATCGCAGACCCGAACTACGCGCTGATTTCGATTATGATGATCACCGTCTGGATCTCCATCGGCTTCAATATGATCATTTATATCGCCGGCCTGCAGTCGATTCCGAAGGACCTGTATGAAGCGGCCGACATCGACGGCGCGAACAGCTGGGTGAAATTCTCGAAGATTACGCTGCCGCTCCTGTCGCCGACCACCTTCTTCCTGCTTGTAACCGGGATTATCTCGACCTTCAAGGTGTTCGACATCATTGCGGTGCTGACGCAGGGCGGGCCGGTGGGCTCCACGACGATGATCGTTTGGTATTTGTACGATACCGCCTTCGTCAATCTGAAGATCGGCTATGCATCCTCGATGGCCGCGGTACTGTTCCTGATCGTCATCATCATCACGTTCGCTCAATGGATCGCCCAGAAGAAATGGGTAAACTACTAGGAAGAAGGGAGAGACAACCATGAGTACGACCCAATCCTTTAATTTACGCAAAGTCGTTCTAACCGTCATCATGTTCGCGATCAGTTTCCTGTTCCTGACGCCCTTCTTCTGGATGATCGTCACTTCCTTCAAGATTGAATCCGAAGTGTTCGTGTTCCCGATTCAGTGGCTGCCGAAGCATTGGCATGCGATCGAGAACTATAAAGAAGTATGGCTTGGGAAATATCCGTTCTATCAGTACTATTGGAACTCTATTAAAGTCAGCCTCATCACGACGGCCATCTCGTGTACGGTATCCGCTGCAGCGGCATACGGCTTCTCCAAGATCCAGTTTAAAGCCAGCAAATGGCTGTTCCTGATCGTGCTGACAACGTATATGATTCCCAGCCAAGCGACACTCGTTCCGCAGTTCATTCTGTACCGTCAGATCGGTCTGTTCGACAGCCATTTCGGACTCATTCTTATCGGCAGCTTCAGCGTGCTGGGAACGTTCATGCTTCGCCAGTTCTTTATGGGGCTGCATAACGACTACATCGAGTCGGCCAAAATCGACGGTGCCGGCCATTTCCGGATCTTCTGGTCGATCGGCCTGCCGCT
Source organism: Paenibacillus gyeongsangnamensis (assembly GCF_027533625.1). Taxonomy (GTDB): domain Bacteria; phylum Bacillota; class Bacilli; order Paenibacillales; family NBRC-103111; genus Paenibacillus_G; species Paenibacillus_G gyeongsangnamensis. The sequence goes on from NZ_JAQAGZ010000022.1 coordinate 36,681, forward strand.
GGTAAAACCGGCGGTGGCGACATACGCGATTCTGCGCTTCATCTGGACATGGAACGACTACCAGAATGCATTAATTTTTCTGCGGACGGACAAGTTATTTACGATCCAGCTGGCGATGCAGAAGTTCACATCGCTCAGCGGCGAGTTCTACTCTCTGATCATGGCGGCTGCGGTTTCCGCGATTCTTCCGCTGCTGATCATCTTCATCATCGGGCAGAAGAGCGTTATCGAAGGTATTGCCTTGGGCGGCGTCAAAGGATAACCTTGCGGGGGACTCCGGTCCCCCAAAAAGTAAAAATAGTGTCGAAAGAAGTAAAGATAGTTTCATCAGGTTTGGGATGTACAGGACTATAATTTGCTTAGATCACAAAGCACTTCATACCTAGGAGGGTTCTCATGACAAAGAGAATGTGGACAGGCCTGGCCGCTTCCGGCTTGGCACTTAGCGTACTTGCAGGCTGCGGCGCAGGGGGCGGAAATTCCCAACAAGCGGCTGGCGGAGATGCCGGCAAGAAAGGCGACGTCAACCTTCGGCTGTACACGTACGGCACAGAATCGGCGTATAACTGGAAGAAAACTTTAAGCGCTTTCGAAGAGAAAAATCCGGGCATCAAGGTAGAGCTCGTTCAGCTCAGCGAGAAAGGCGACACGCAGGAAGCGATGAAGAAGCTTGACCTTGCGGCGGCTTCCGGCGAAACGATGGACATTCTCATGTTCAGCGATCCGGCGTCTTACGCGCAGCGCATAGGGCTCGGCATGGCGGCGCCGCTTGACGATTACATCGCCAAGGAAGGCTACAAGGAGAATGAAGAGTACAAGGTCGATACGAGCCTGAACGGCAAGGTATACTCGCTGCCGGGCAAATTCAACTCTTGGTACGTGCTGCTGAACAAGAACCAGCTGGATGAAGCGGGTCTGCCGGTTCCGAAGGACTGGACTTGGGATCAATTCGCCGAATACGCGAAGAAGCTGACCAAAGGCGACGGCGCCAGCAAGCGCTATGGCACCTACTTCCACGGTCCGCAAGGCGGCGGCTGGACGGAATATATGAAGCTGATGATGGAGAACCAGCCGGAGAATGCCGACTTCCTGAAGGCGGACGGCACGTCCAACCTGGACAACCCGAATTTCAAGAAAACACTGGAGCTTCGCATGAAGATGGAGAAGGAAGACAAATCCGCCGTACCATACGCGGACATGATCTCCCAGAAGCTCAACTACCGGACCCAGTTCTACAACCAATCCGCGAGCATGATCCTGATCGGCAGCTGGATGAACGCCGAGCTCGGCGGTACGGATACGATGCCGCTGAACTTTAATCTGGCCGTCGCTCCGTTCCCTAAGAACAACGCCAGCGACCCGACCGGCATCGCTCCGGTAGCTACCGACTACGTCTCCGTAGCAGCAGGCTCGAAGCATAAGGACGAAGCGTACAAATTCGTTCGCTGGTATACGACGGAAGGCCAATTGGTGCAAGGCAAGAACGTGCCGGCATGGAATAAAGTGAAGTCCGAAGACGTAGGCAAAATCATCGATACCATCCTGAGCAGCACGAAAAATCCGGAGAAAGTGGACAAGGCTTCGCTCGTGGCGACTATGACCGCCTCCAAGGCTTCGCAGATCGTTCCAACGGTATCGTACCAGGCGGAGATCAGTAAAGCGCTCAACGAAGAGTTCGAGAAGATGATCCTCGGCAAGCAAGATGTGAACGCTACGGTGAAAAGCTCGCAGGATCGGGTGAATCAAATTATTGCTTCCAACAAGAAATAATTAGTATAATATACAAGAGCGGGGGCTGGCCACAATCAGCCCCTTTTTTTCGCATATCGGGGGTGAGGATGGATGACAGGGCGGATAAGAATAAAGGAGTGGTTCGGCTTCCGGACCGTGCGGTCCAAGCTGATGGCCGCATCCGTAGCATGCATTCTGCTGCCTGCGCTGCTGTCGCTCTTGATCTATAACAATCTCACCCAGGATGCGGTAAGGAAGCAAGCGGTGTCCAATTCGCAGGAATCGCTGCTGCTCGTGAACGGCTATGTAACGAATCTGCTGAAGAGCATGCTCAACATTGCCAACTATGTTCAAACCAGCCCCGATATGACGACCTACTTCAAGCAACTGGTGTCCGGCACCGTCTATACGGGCGAGGAGAATACGGAGTACCGGCGGTATACCGATACGAAGCGCATCATCGATCAGCTCGACAGCTTCAAGACGATTCTGGACAAGAGCTATATTACGGTTTTGTTGACCAACGGCACCGTCTTCACCAGCTATTCCACCGAGGAATATAATCCGCTGCTGTTTCAGGAGGAGCCCTGGTTCAAGCAGCTGTCCGGCCTGACAGGTCTGCAGTCCTATTGGACGGGAGCCACGCCGACCGTATTCTCCACCGATAAAGTGACTCATAAGTATCAGGTTTCGGTAGTCCGTACGCTGCGCAGGGACAGCACCGAAATATATGGGTATGTCATCGTGACGGTGATGGAGGATGAGATCAACAAAATTTTTAACCGGCTTACCGGTTCGGAGGATGTCATGATCGTGGACGGCCAGGGCCGGATCGTGTCGCATCGGGATACGTCGCGTATCGGGGAAGTCTTTCCTTTCGTGAAGAGCAGTGCCCTGGAGGCCTCCTCGGACATTGTCACGATCGGCGGCGTTAGCGAGCTGGTCACACAGCAGACGCTGCCCTTCACCGGCTGGCATCTGATATCGCTTCAGTCCTACAAGCAGGCTATCGCAAATATCAATACGATCTTCAGCAAGGTGTTCGCGTTTCAGTTGGCTTCTTTTATCGTCTTCCTGCTGCTGCTGCTTTATTTGCTGAAAAGGGTGACGAATCCCCTGGTGCGGCTGGGGCGGACGGCTTCGTCGGTGCAGCGGGGCAATCTGGAGGTTCGTTCCGGAGTGCGCGGGGTCGACGAGATCGGACGCCTCGGCTATTCCTTCGATCAGATGCTGGATAAGGTCAACGAAATGATCGTGGAGGTGTCCCGCACGCATTCGCGCAAACGGAGAGCGGAGCTGGCGATGCTGCAGGCGCAGATCAATCCGCATTTTTTGTTCAATGTGCTCAATTCCATTCGGATGAAGGTCATGCACCGCGGCGATCCGGAAAGCGCCAAAATGATCGCCGCGCTGTCCAAGCTGCTCCGAATGACCATCTCGCAGGAGAAGGACGAGATTGCGCTGCACGAGGAGTTCGATCTCCTGTCGAACTACATGGAGCTGATGAACATGCGGCAGAAGGAGCCGGTCGAGCTTGTCTTCGATGTCGACGTCTCTTCCGAGGCGTTCCTGTTCAAGGTCCCTCGCTTTTTCCTGCAGCCGGTTGTAGAGAATGCGCTGATCCATGGGCTGAACCGGAATGCAGGGACGATTACCGTGCAGGCCAGGATGGCAAGCGACGGGCTGCTGCTGGATGTCCGCGACGACGGAACCGGCATGGAGGCGGACCAGCTGGAGACGCTGCGCCGCAAGGTGGCGAGAGGGACAGAGCAGGCTGAAGCGGGTGCGGGAGGAGGATTCTCCGGCATCGGGCTGCCCAATGTGGTGGAGCGGATGAAGATGACGTTTGGTGACGAATTTCGGATGGACATCGAGAGCAAGCCGGGTGAAGGGACCTTGATCAGAATGTTTATTCCGCGGAAGGAGGAGGCTCAGAATGTATAGTGTAATGCTTGTGGATGACGATTATCCGGTGCTCGAGCTGTTAGCCGAGGCGATCGGCTGGGAAGCGCTGGGCATGCGGCTGACGGGGATGCATGAGAACGGGCTGGCCGCTTGGGATCAGGCGCAGCAGGAGATGCCGGATATTGTCATTACCGACATCGGCATGCCCAAGATGAACGGGCTGGAGCTGATCGAGCGGATGAGAGAAAGGAAGTCGAACGTGCGGGTAGTGATTCTTTCCTGCCACGATGAATTCCAATTCGCGCAGCAGGCGATGCGCCTCAATGTGCAGGATTATTTTCTTAAGGACACGCTGGACCCTTCCGAGCTTGTGAAGCTGCTGGAGCGTTTCAAGGAAAGCCTCGATGCCGAAGCGCAGACGGAGTGGCAGCAATTGCGGCTGAAGCATATAGTTGACGAAACGAAGGAGCTGCGCAAAGAGCAGTGGATGAAGAACTTCATCCAGCAGCCTTTGCTCTCGCCGCAGGATTGGCTGAAGGAGGCCAAGGGCTACGGATTGTTCGAAGACGGGAGCGCGTGTCTTCCCGCCATCGCTTTCCTGGAGGAGTATCCTGAGGCGAAACGGCGGTTTCTATCCGATCAAACGCTCCGGTTCGCTGTAAATAACGTTATTGAGGAAGTGCTGCAAGGATTAGAGCTGCAGGGTCTCCATGCCGGATATGGGACGAAGGAGTCGTTCCTGCTGTTCTCGTTCCGTCCGGATATCAAGACGAATGTGTTTGACCGGGCGGCGGCCAGTCTGCGAACGGTTCAGGAGGCTCTGTACAAAACGCTGAATATTCGCATCTCGTTCGTTCTGGGCGAACCCTGCGCCTCTCCGGAGACGCTGAGGGCGCAGCTGAAGGGTTTGCTGGCCGGTGCGTCCCAGCGGTTTTATCTGGAGGAGGGCGCTGTCGTTAAGCGGCGTACGGTGGCGAGGCCCGAGCATGACCTGTTCGCCGTCTACGATGAAGCAAGCACAGAGCTGCGCGAGGCGCTGCTGGCCAAGCGGCCTGAAGAGGTGGAGCGGGTGATCAAGCGTTGGACCCTCTTCATCAAGGAGCGGGAATATGCGCCGGAGACGGTCAAGGACTGGATGCTGAAGCTGCTGCTCGACCTGAAGCTGAAGCTGCAGTCGCTGCAGTTCATGCGTCCCGGCTATTCCGCCGACACGCTGCATAAGGAGATCGCCGACATCGACTCCTTGGCCGAGCTGGAGCATTGGCTGGTCGAGCGGCTGGAGCCTGTCGCCGCGTGGAGGGGCACCGGCGGCGGGAACGGCATGCGGCCGGAGGCGGTGGAAGCGTGCAAGTACGTCTCGCTGCACCTGGACCGGCGGATCAGCCTGGAGGAGGTGGCCGAGCATTTGTACCTCAATCCGAGTTATTTCAGCCGGATGTTCAAGAAAGAAACCGGCGAGAGCTTCATTGAGCATGTGACCCGGATGAAGCTGGAGCGGGCCAAGGAGCTGCTGCGCCAGACCGGCTACTCCGTCGGCAAAATTTGCGAGATGCTGGGCTATGACAACCAGAGCTATTTTATAAAAATTTTCAAATCCCACGTCGGCGTTACGCCGGTGGAATACCGCGGCTGAAGTTCGGAGCTGCGGCAGAGAGTATAACCCGGTCCCTGTGGGGGTCGGGTTATTTGGTATTGGCGCACCGGGCTTCGCAAGGGGGGCAGCAATAGAAAAGGGCATGCTAGAAACAGAGTAATAAACTAAATAGAAACAGAGTAATAAACTAAATAGAAACAGAGTAATAAACTAAATAGAAACAGAGTAATAAGCTAAATAGAAACAGTGTAATAAACTAAAGTTCATAAGTAGTGAATGGAGGGTCACTAAATATCGAATAAGAGGCCGACATTTTTTCAACCGAGCAGCAAAATTAAGCTTGAACATCAGATGAATTAGTAATATGATAATAATCATCAGAGGAATATCCTCGCAAGGAGTGCCTATGCCGAACAAAAAGCTAACCTATGAAACCGTGTACGAGCGGATCAAGCAAACGATTGAAAGCGGTGTCTGGCCGCCGGGACACCGGCTGCCGCCGCTGGAGCAGCTGTCCGCCGAGTTCGGCGTCGGCGTATCGTCCGTCAGGGAAGCGGTGCGGATTCTCGGCAAGCAGCATATTCTGCGCATCGAGCAGGGCCGCGGGACGTATGTGCAGGATCTGCCGGAGCGGCCCCCGAGCGGCGGGCTCGATTTTCTCGAGCGGGCAACGATGCTGCAGCTGACGGAGGCACGGTGGATTGTGGAGCCGGAGCTGGCCGCCTTAGCCGCCGAGAAAGCGACGGAGGAGCAGGTGGCGGCGATCATGCAAACGGCGGAGGCGATGAAGCGGAAGGTGGCGAAGGGGCAGGATTTTTTCAAGGAAGACCTGCTGTTTCACGAATACATCGCCCGGGCGTCGCACAATGAGGTGCTGGTGCACATGCTGGAGCGGATCAGCGATCTCCTGACGGACAGCCGGCGCCGCTCGATGAAATGGCCGGGCATGAATGAGAAGGCGGCTTCTTATCATTATTTGATCGCGGCCGCGATCGCCCAGCGCAATCCGTCGCAGGCGAGAACCTTGATGAAGAGCCATTTGGAGGATATGCGTACCGAGTTTGAAAGAGATTTCAACGATAATCGCGCCAAGTCACCGATCGACGGTGCAGGCGTACAGGAGGAGAAGCCGGAATGAAGATCAAATCGATGGAGTTGTTTCAAGTACCGCCGCGGTGGTTGTTTTTGAAGGTGACGACAGAGGACGGACTGGTCGGCTGGGGCGAGCCGGTCGTGGAAGGCAAAGCAGATACCGTGCGCGCGGCGGTGGAGGAGATGAGCGATTTCCTCATCGGCAAGGAGGCGGGGCACATCGAAGACCTGTGGCAGGTGCTGTACCGCGGCGGGTTTTACCGGGGCGGTCCGGTGCTGACGAGCGCCATATCGGGGATCGAACAGGCGCTTTGGGACATCAAAGGTAAACGTTTGGGAGTGCCGGTGTACGAGCTGCTTGGAGGTCCGGTTCGGGACAAGATGCGCGTCTACGCCTGGATCGGCGGCGATAAGCCGTCCGAGGTGGCGAAGGAGGCCAGCGCCAAGATCGCTTCCGGCTATACGGCGGTGAAGATGAACGGCACGGCCGAGATGGAGTGGATCGACTCGCCGCTCAAGGTCCAGGAGGCTGCCGAGCGTCTCGCGGCTGTCCGTGACGCGGTAGGCTGGGGCATCGGCATCGGCGTCGACCTGCACGGGCGCGTGCATAAGACGATGGCGAAGGCGCTCATTAAGGAGCTGGAGCCATACAAGCCGATGTTTATTGAAGAGCCGGTCCTGCCGGAGAACAATGAAGCGCTGCCGGAGATTACGAAGGGCTCCAGCGTGGCGATAGCGACAGGCGAGCGGATGTACACGCGATGGGATTTCAAACGGCTGCTGTCGCAGGGCGGCGCTGATATTATCCAGCCGGACCTGAGCCATGCCGGCGGCATCTGGGAAGTGCGCAAGATCGCCGCAATGGCCGAAGCGTTCGACGTGGCCGTAGCGCCGCACTGCCCGCTCGGTCCGATTGCGCTGGCGGCGTCGCTGCAGCTTGATTTTTGCACGCCGAATGCGTTCATTCAGGAACAAAGCCTCGGGATTCATTACAACCAGGGCTCGGACCTGCTCGATTATTTGGTTGACCCGGGCGTATTCGATTACGAGGAAGGCTTCGTGAAGCGGCTGACCGCTCCGGGGCTCGGCATCGAGATTAATGAGGCGAAGGTACGCGAAATGGCGGCGATCGGGCATCGCTGGCGCAATCCGGTATGGCGCAACGCGGATGGCTCCGTAACGGAGTGGTAAACGGGAAGCAATCAAGGAGCGGGGGGACGCTTGGCGTTTCGCCGCTTTTTTTCTGGCTTCATTGCTTAGGCGGGTATTGGGGGACAGGACATCCTCCACGTTTGGCTAAGTGAGCGCCCTTCCCTGTAACGTTGCTATAGTACCCGTTATGCTGCAATGAACTGCATCATCTAGAAGAAAGCGGGCGTTTCGGCATGTGCTGTTCTATTCATCAGCAGGATCCTTCGGTTGTGCTTTGCTTGCAATGCCGTAAACCGCTCTGCGAAAGCTGCGCCAACCGGTTTGCCGTTGCTCATTGCCAGGACTGCATGCGCCGTTATGGCGATGCTTATCGTCGCGACAACCTGCGTACACTGGCTTTGTCATTGATTTTGTTGCTCTGCGGCTTCGGGGCCGCCGAACTGCTGTTTCGCTTAGACCCCAGCATCTTTCATCCCTGCTCATCAATCTTCGTCTCCGTATGGACAGGGTATGTCATCGGCGGCATCCCCATCGGCAGCCGATTGTTTGACGTTTGGCTGAAAGGCCGTACGGTGGAGGATAACAACTCCGCACAGGCTCTAATTCGATGGTGGCCTATTAAAATTTTCGTTTGTATGATGATCGGCATCGCGCTCTCGCCCTGGATGGCGCTCCGGTTCACGAAAGATCTATGGGCCTGGTCCAAAAACAGCCGAACGAGCGACCCGTAGCCTTCGGAAAGACCGAAAGACTTACGGGTTCCGTGCGGCCGGCCGGGTAAGGTACGGGTCCACGACCGCGTCCCTTCGAAGGGAACCGCTGCGTTCGATGGTTGCCGTATCGTTATGCCAAGTCAGGACGATGATTTTGCCTTTAACCAGCTCCCGTTCGTAAGTATCCGCATCCTCCTCCGAAATGCCGAACGACTGCATCGTAGCCCGGGATTTGATCCCCTCGGGAGCGGAACAGGTTGGCGAATGCCTTCGCCATGTCCTCCTCCATCATGCCGATCGTCTTCGTATCGGTCAGCTTGCTTAACCCCTCGGTCCGTTCTCCATCATGCGCAAGCACGTAAATTTCATTCAGCGAGTGCCCTTCTTCGCGGAAAGAACGAATCGCGCGAAGGGCCTGTTCCTCATTGTGAACTAGCCTGATGTGCATTCTCTGCGGTTTCATATTCTTCTTCCACTCCTTAAGGTCCGAAATCGTTCATGGTCTATATGATTAATAACCTTAAGCTAGGGCATCAACAATATCTTTTGCCAGTAGAGGGCGGTCCGAACGACAGGGCTTCAGCGTCTGCTGAGCGGTCCGGCAACGGGCTTGTCCCTTCATTAACCTGAATTTACCGTCTTGAATCACCGCTTTCCATGTTTCAATCCTCCCTGATTTGGTTACTTAGTCTTATGTAATCGCTATAATAAGTAGAAAAGACATCAAAGCCTGCGGGGGTTCGTTTCAAGCCGGGAACGAAGAGCAAATTAAGGAGCGGACAGAGCCTATGCCTATAGCTATTGTAGATGATAATCCGGTGAACATTATTGTGATTGAGAAAATATTGAAAACGGCGGGGTACAACGATTTTTGGAAAGCGGCTTCCGCGCGGGAGCTGCTGGAACAGCTGGAAGAACACGCGGGCAAGGGAAGAATTCCGGTGGATCTTATCCTCATGGACATGATGATGCCGGAAATGGACGGTATTGAAGCTTGCCGGCGCATCCAGAAGGATGAACGCTACCGCGACATTCCGGTGATCATCGTGACGGCCGTGGGGGACTCCAACAAGCTTGCCGAAGCGATGGAGGCCGGGGCGATCGATTACGTCATGAAGCCGGTGAACAAGGTTGAGCTCGTCGCGCGTATCCGAGTGGCGCTCAGGCTGAAATTCGAGAAGGATTGGCACAAGGAGAATGAAGCCAAGATCCGCAGCGAGCTGGAGCTGGCCCGGCAGGTGCAAACCGGGGTGCTCAGTCTTCCAATGAAGCGGAAGGGGCTTGAAATCGATGCGGCCTATTGTCCCTCTTTCGAGCTGGCCGGAGACATGTATGCCTGGTATCGGATCGATGAGCACCGCTGCGGCGTTATCCTTCTGGACATCATGGGCCATGGGATATCGTCCGCGCTCGTTTGCATGTTTATCTCCTCCGTGCTGCAGGACACGATCACCCGGTTCGTCTCGCCGGAATTCGTCGTAGCGGAGCTGAACCGGTATATGAACCAGCTGAATCGCAAGAATACGTCGGTCAATTATTATTTTACGGCCATTTACCTGTTGATTGATACGGAGAAAAAAACGATCGATTACGTGAATGCCGGACACCCGCCCGGTTTTCTTTATGAAGAAGGCAAGTCTCCCGTTTATTTGGATCAGGGTACTTGCGCGATCGGCTTTTTCGATCAGATGGAAATAATCAAACACACATTCGTATATGAGAAACCGATCAAGATCGCGCTTTATACGGACGGATTGCTGGAGGAGCTGCCGCTGCCGGCAGATTTCCCCGAGGAGCGGCCGGAATATGAAGTGCTGGCCGAGCGGCTGCAGAGCTGCATTCATGCAGAACCCGAGCCGATTCGCATGGTCGAGCGGCTGCTGCCGGAGGACATCCGGCAATCCCAGAAGGACGATATTTGCATGGTCGTCGTAACGGCTTATTAACGGGGGGGGGTCTCGTTCAGGCGACGGTAGAAAGAGAGGAACGAACACATGAGAATCCGTTCGAAGATTGTCGTGGGATTCGGCATTCTGATCATTGTGCTGTTCGCGCTGGCAGGCATCGGCATCAACCGGCTCAACATGACGGATCAGAACTTGAAGGATATGTATGAGAACCGTTACCAGAGGCTGAAGCTCAGCACAACCCTGCGCAACGATTCGGCGGAGCTGGCCAAGGCGATCGATAATCTCATCCTGATCGATTCGGAAGAAAGCGATACAAAGAATAATCAGATCATTAACGATAAAAGCAAGCTGATCTCCCAGGAGATGCAGCAGATCGACGGGTTGTTCACGACGCCGGAGGAACGCCGGCTTGCGGAGGATATGAAGCAGACAGGCAAACGGTTCATGGATTACAAGGACAATGTCGTACAGATGAACAGGACCGGGAAGAAGCAGGATGCTAACAATCTGAGGACGAATGCCGGCAACGCGCTGCAGGATCAGTTCATACAGTCCATTGCCGGCATCAGCACTTACGAGGAGAAGGCGATGGACGATGCGATCGAACGTTCTCTGGAAGACAATAATCGAGGGTTCAACTTCACTGGCATTCTGACCATCGCCGGGCTGCTTCTTGGCTTTGGCATCATATATTGGATCGGAACGGCCTTCAACCGCGGACTGAATTCGCTGCAACAGCTGATGCTGGCGTTCGCAGGAGGAGCGTGGGGGGATTCCGCTTACCGGGTGAAGGTTACTTCGGGAGATGAATTCGGAAAGCTGGCCGGATTCTTCAATCGGATGGCGGACGACCTAGAGCGAACGACGGCCAAGGAGCGGGCGCTGAACAAGATGAATGAAGACAATCTATGGATTCAGAACCATTCGGCACACCTTTATTATCAGCTCCAGGAAACCAACCGTGTGGACGAGATGGGGCAATTGTTTATTTCGGAACTGGCCCGCATGGTAGGCGCACAGAGCGGCGTGTTCTATGTGGCGGAGACGGCAGGAACCGAGCGGAAGCTGGTTCTGGCCGGAAGCTATGCTAATTCTGAATCGGAGGCGCAGGAGGAGCTGCGCTTCGGTCAAGGACTCATCGGGCAGGCGGCCAAGGACGGGAAGGCTATCGTGCTGGACGAGGCACCTTCCGATTACGGCGGGCTCGGCTCCGCTCTCGGCAGGATAGAACCGCTCGCGTTGAATGTCCAGCCGATTCTGTACGACGGGAGGACGATCGGGGTATTCGAGCTGGTCTTTCTCAAGAAGCCCGGCGAGGTCGAGCGGCAGATGATCGAACAGATTGCCGAGGTATTCGGGATCGTGCTCAATTCGCTTAAGGACCGGTTGAAGAATGAAGAGCTTCTCCGTATTCACAAGGCGCTTACGGATGAGCTTCAGAGCCAATCGGAGGAGCTTTTATCGCAGCAGGACGAACTGAAGGCGTCCAATGAGCATCTCGAGGTGCAGGCGCGGGCGCTCAAAGCCTCCGAAGAGCTGCTGCAGCGGCAGCAGGAGGAGCTGGAGCAGGCGAACGAAGCGTTGACCCGCAAGACGGTCGAGCTTGAGGAGCAGGTGAAGGCGACCGAGGAGATCAACAGGCAAATCGAAAGCGCCAAGGAGTCGCTTGAGAAGCAAACGTTTGAGCTGGCGCTCGCCTCCAGGTACAAATCGGAGTTTCTGGCCAACATGTCGCACGAGCTTCGTACGCCGCTCAACAGCTTGTTGATCCTGTCCCAGCTGTTGAAGGAAAACAAGGAAGGCAACCTTACGGTTAAGCAGGTCGAGTACGCCGAAACGATCTATTCCTCGGGCTGCGACCTGCTTAAGCTGATCGACGATGTGCTCGACCTGGCGAAGGTGGAATCGGGCCGTATGGACGTTCAGCGCGAGCAGGTGGACGTTCCGGATCTCATCGAGTCGCTGCAGCGTACTTTTGCGCCGGTGGCCCGGTCGCGCAATCTGGACTTCAAGGTACGGGTACACGATTCGGCGCCTAACCGATTGATCACGGACGCCTCGCGATTATTGCAAATCCTGAAGAATCTGCTGTCCAATGCCTTCAAATTTACCCACAGCGGATGGATTCTTCTGGACATCGGCATGGTCAACGAGCCGCAGCCGATGATCTCGTTCGCCGTGGAAGATACGGGCATCGGCATCCCGAGCGACAAGCAGGAGTTGGTGTTCGAGGCGTTCCGGCAGGCGGACGGCACGACCAGCCGCAAGTACGGCGGAACCGGGCTCGGCTTGTCGATCAGCCGCCAGCTGGCAGGGCTGCTTGGAGGCAAGATCGGCCTGCAGAGCGAGGAAGGCAAAGGGAGCCGTTTCACGGTGTACCTTCCGCTCATTATCGAGCGGAAACAAGAGGAGGAGCGGCCCGAGCCGGGGGCCTTGCCTCAAATCCGCGTTGCGGCGCTGAATGCGCGCGCGGGACGGAAGGAGACCGCGGCGGGTACGGTGCCGTCCGGACCGCAGGCGGCAGGCACGCTTCCGGACGACCGGGACCGTATAGGACCGGATGATAAAGTGCTGCTGATCATCGAAGACGATCAACATTTTGCCGGGGTCCTGCTGGACATGGCCCGCAGCCGCGGGTTCAAAGCCATCGTCGCGCTGTCAGGCGACACGGGCCTGGAGCTCGCCAAGATGCGTCAGCCCGATGCGATACTGCTCGATATCCAGCTTCCCGTCATAGACGGATGGTCGGTGCTTGTGCAGCTGAAGAACGATAATGCAACGCGTCACATCCCCGTTCACGTCATATCGGTCGTCGACGAGGTGCATCGGGGGCTGGCGCTCGGAGCCATCGCTTGGCTGCGAAAGCCTTCCAACCGGGAAGGACTGAAGCAGGCTTTCGACCAAATTCAGTCGTTTCTCGACAGAGAGCTCAAGAACTTGCTGCTTGTCGAGCCGGACGAAAGCCAGCGGGCGAATCTGACCAAGCTGATCGCCCGTGACGATCTGAGCATCACGGCGGTTAAGTCCGGCGAATACGCGGAGTCGATCCTCATTAAGGACGTGAAGTCCCCTGAGCGGCTGCTGGACGAGACGTCCCTGTTCCTTCATCGAGTGGAGGAGAGCCTTCCGGAGGAGAAGAAGCAGGTGCTGCAGAAGCTTCACAGCATCGAGGCGGTCTTTACCGGCAAAAAGGTGCTGCTGGCCGATGACGATATCCGCAATGTATTCGCCCTCTCGACGCTCTTGGAGGGGCTCGGAATGGAGGTCGCCTTCGCCGAGACAGGCCGGCAGGCGTTGGAGCTGCTGCACCGCGAGCCGGATTTCGATCTCGTGCTGATGGACATCATGATGCCGGAGGTGGACGGCTTCGAGGCGATGCGGGCCATTCGGGAGGACGAACGGTTCGACCGGCTGCCGATTATTGCGCTGACGGCCAAGGCCATGAAGGAAGACCGTGAGAAATGCATAGCCGCGGGCGCGTCGGATTATATTACGAAGCCGGTCCATACGGACCAGCTGCTTTCCTTAATGAGGGTTTGGTTATGCAAATAAACGGCGGGCCTTTAGTCGGCAAAGAGAAGGAAGCGATGAATGCGCTGCGCGGCATCCACTCTGTGTATACGAATCCCTGGCTGCCGGGGGCAACCGGGGAGCAAGAGGAGCGGGAACGGGTCGAAATCCTGCTGCTGCTTGAGGGGCTTTTCCGTCTTTACGGATACGATTTTCGGAATTATGCCTACCCGTTCCTGAGACGGAGGATCTGGCACCGGGTGTACGCGGAGCGCCTCAGTACGATCTCGGGCCTGCAGGAACGGGTGATTCATGACCGCAGCTGCATGGAAAGACTGCTCGGCGATCTGGTGATCCATGTGACCGAGATGTTCCGGGATCCGACGTTCTTCGCCGCGTTTCGGGAGCAGGTCATCCCGATTCTAAGGGAGCAGCCGTCGCTTCGGATATGGCATGCCGGCTGTGCGACGGGGGAAGAGGTGTATTCCACCGCGATTTTGCTTGATGAGGAGGGCTTGTATGACCGGGCGCGCATCTATGCCACCGATATCAGCGAAGACGTCCTGCACATTGCGGAACGGGCTTCATATCCGCTCAATAAAATGCAGGAGTATACGAAAAACTATATGAGAGCCGGGGGGAAGGACGCCTTCTCCCATTATTATTCCGCCTCGAAGGAGACGGCGGAGTTCCATCCGTTCCTTAAGGAAAAAATCGTATTCGCCCAGCACAATCTGGTAACCGATCGATCGTTTAACGAATTTCATGTAATCTTTTGCCGGAATGTGCTGATTTATTTCAATTCGCATCTGCACAACCAGGTTCACAGGCTGATTTATGACAGTCTAAGCGCATCCGGGATCCTGGTGCTTGGTCACAAGGAGTCGATGGCTTTTTCAGCGCACGCCGACGATTACGAGGCATTGGACCCGCAGGAGAAAATATTCCGCAAAGTCAAATGAGGTGTCTGTATGGAAGAACCGATCCGCATCCTTCTGGTGGACGACCAGCCGGAGAATCTGCTTGCTCTGGAAGCGGTGCTGGAGGATCAGAATTACGATCTGGTGAAAGCCGGATCCGGCGAGGAGGCGCTGCGTTGTCTCTTGAAATACGAAGTGGCGGTGATCGTGCTCGACGTGCAGATGCCCGGAATGGACGGCTTTGAAACGGCGCAATGGATCAAATCGCGCGAGAAGACCAAGGCGGTGCCGATCATTTTCATTACCGCGGCTCCCGAGCAGCAGGATCAAGCATTCACGGCGTATTCCATCGGGGCGATCGACTATATGGTGAAGCCTTTTGTGCCGCGCACGCTGAAGTCGAAGATCGAGGGCTTCGTCAGCATCTATTTGACGCAGAAGGAGCTGCAGCGGCAGACCGAGCTGCTGAACGAGCGCAGCCGCGAGCTTGAACGGGCGAAGGAAGCGGCGGAGCAGGCCGCCCTGGCCAAATCGCAATTCCTTGCGATGATGAGCCACGAGATCCGTACGCCCCTCAACGGGGTCATGGCCATGGCGGAGCTGCTGCTGGAGACGGAACTGAACGGCGAGCAGAAGGAATACGCGGAGACGATCCGCCGCAGCGGCGGGGCTCTGCTCTCCATCATCAACGACATCCTGGATCTGTCGAAGACGGAGTCGGGCAAGATGGAGATCAAGGAAGAGCCGCTCCATCTTCGCGCCTGCCTGATCGAGACGTTCGAGATTTTTCACCCGGATTCGCGCAGCAAGGAGCTCGAGATGACATACGATATCGGCACGAGTATTCCGGATTTCCTGCTCGGCGACGAGGCGCGCTTGAGGCAAATCCTCGTCAATTTGATCGGCAACGCCGTGAAATTCACGGAACGCGGGGGAGTTCATGTATCCGTGAAGGGGGAGCCGCGCGGCGAAGACGAACTGGAGCTGGAATTCCGCGTGAGCGATACGGGCATCGGAGTTCCTCCGGAGAAGCGGGAGCTGCTGTTTCAGCCGTTCAGCCAGGTGGACTCGTCCATGACGAGAAGATACAGCGGCACAGGCCTTGGGCTCGCCATCTGCCGCAACTTGGTGCATTTGATGAAGGGAAGCATCCGTCTCGTGGAATCGGACCGCCCGGGGGCGGAGTTTGTATTTACGATCATCGTGAAATTATGCGGCGAAGACTGATTTATGGTGCAGGGGACTGTCGGAACGTGAAGCGCGAAAGGCGCAGAACGGTCCGATTTTTTTTGTTTCGGCAGGGTGCATGTTTTCCTTCAAAACAAGGCAGAATGTGATTCAGGGCCTAGCCGTTCGTTTAAATATATAGTAAATGGTTCCAACGTCCATTTTATTCAATTCATTCCAGAAAGGTGCAGGTGAGTTTATGAGCTCCCAAGCTTGTATCGCCATGCTGCTGGCCGGCGGAGAAGGCCGTCGGCTCGGTGTGTTAACCCGTAGGAAAGCCAAGCCTGCCGTTCATTTCGGCGGGGTCTGCCGAATCATCGACTTCAGCTTGAGCAATTGCGCACATTCGGGGATGACAGCGGTCGGCGTGGTCACTCAATACCAATGGAACTCCTTGCATGATCATATCGGGGACGGTTCGGTTTGGGGAGATCCCTCGAAGGGCGGCATTACACTGCTGGCGTCGGAACAAAGCCATATTGGTCCGAACGGCTATGCAGGCACCGCGGACGCAGTATATGCCAACCGTGGTTTTATCGAAGCATACGATCCGGAGCACGTGCTCGTGCTTTCGGCTGACCATATTTATCAAATGGATTACCGCAAGCTGCTGGAGCAACACGCAGCTTCCGGGGCGGACGCCACCATCGCCGTTACGCCCGTAGCTTGGGAAGAGGCGCACCGGTTCGGCATTATGCGAACGGACGAGCAAGGACGTATCGTCGAGTTTGAGGAAAAGCCTATGAAGCCAAAGAGCAATCTTGCTTCCATGGGCATCTATGTGTTCAAGTGGTCTTATCTGCGCGAGATGCTGCAGCAGGATGCGGAACGGCCCGATTCCGGCCACGATTTCGGTAAGGATGTTATTCCGGCGATGCTGAGCTCGAACGGGCATCTTCAAACTTATTCGTTTGAGGGGTATTGGAGAGACGTCGGCACGATCGAGAGCTTGTGGGAGGCCCATATGGATTTACTGGGCAAACGCACAGCGTTCCCGATCGGCGAACGCGATTGGCCGACTCTGACACCGAACGGGGAAATCGGGCAATCGTATGTGGATCCCGCCGCTAGAGTTACCCAGTCCATGATTGCAGGCAGCTCCATGGTTTATGGCCATGTCGAGCGTTCGGTCATTTCTTACGGGGTTCAAATCGGACAAGGCAGCGTGCTTCGGGACTGCGTCGTCATGCCGAATGCCCAGATCGGCCGGAACGTGTTTATCCGGAGCGCCATCATCGGTGAAGAGGCGATCATCCACGACGGGGCAACGATCGGGAGCTTGTCGGAATCCGCGATCGAAGTGGTGGGCGACGGGGAACGCGTCATGAAGAAGCATGAGATGAGGCCGAAGATGTATATTCCGGCAGGTCCAATGCATTTTGAGCATGCCCGATAATCATCCAAAAACTTAAGGGGAGGCGTAAACCATGGTTCATTCCATTATGGTGGCGGCAGGCAAGCAGGAGGTCAAGGAAGCGGTACGAAGCCTCTATACCGCCGGACGCGATGTACATCAGATTCATATTCTGGCGCATGAGAACGCAGAAACCGCAGAGCTCTTTAGGCCTAAGGCCGTCAGCCGAATCGGAATGGCCGGGGAAGACATGGTTCATACGGCCGCGCCTTTGTACCGCGGGGAAGGCGCCTTGCTCCGGGACAAGCTTCGGGCTCTCGGCTTATCCCCCTCCGCGATCGAATATTATGAGGAAGAGATGGAGAAAGGCCGGATCGTGATTGCCGTAGACGAACAATAACCAGGCCGGGAAAGGGACAAGCCCGGCTCAAAGGAGGGAACTTCCATGAACAAACGACATTGGCCTTGGATCCTCTTGACGGCCGGGCTCAGTCTCTGCGGAGGCTCCTGGATCACGTCCGTACCTCAGGCGGCTGGAGGAATAACGATGAATGACAGCGTATCCGCGGCGGGGGCCGCATCGGCGAAGACGGCAGCCGTACATCACGCTGGGCCGGTCCCGGCTGCGGCCGTTCCGAAGGCCCCTTCCATGCGGTTCGAGCGGGTGAACGGCGTATCGGTCTCGGACGATCT
Organism: Paenibacillus gyeongsangnamensis; assembly: GCF_027533625.1. Lineage (GTDB taxonomy): Bacteria > Bacillota > Bacilli > Paenibacillales > NBRC-103111 > Paenibacillus_G > Paenibacillus_G gyeongsangnamensis. The sequence continues at coordinate 54,482 of NZ_JAQAGZ010000022.1, forward strand.
GAAAACGCTTTATGAAATCAAGGGCGAGCCCTTGCGCGTCGAATCGGATCCGCTGCTGAAGCATGAACGGATCTTCGTCTATAAGGACTGCCGTATCGGCTTGTACGACAATTTTATCCAATATGTGAGCGTGCCCGGAGACAACGCCCTGATCGAGATTGACGGGCAGATTTACGACATGAATCCGGACGTCCTGAAGAAGGTGCTGGGCAAGCCCAGCTTCATAGCCGAAGACGGCCTGGTCTACCGCAAGGGGCAGGTTGCGCTGAAATTGTTTCTGGACCCGAGCGGGAAGCTGAATTCTGTTCATCTGTTCTCGGCGATGGCCGACTAAGCTCATGACGAACCGAAAGAACCAAAGGTGCAATGATGAGCATACTAAGTAAACGGCGAAAGAATAAAAATAATCCAATTGTTATAGGTGAACACATGAAGGATGACCGCAATCCATTCGAAGGCGACGAAAAGCAGCGACCACCCGACGATATAGGCTGCAAGGTATAATCCTTTCGGATTGAACTTGTTGTACAAATAGACATACAAAAGCACATACGGGGTGTACATCAAATAAGTGGAGTAAGGGAAAGAGTTCTTGTTATTTATGGGATAAAACACCTGATTGGTGCTCCGTTGAGGGCGCTTTTTTATTAGGCACGAAAGCAGGTTGCTGCCTGAGTAAAAGACGGAGCAGAGTAAATCGGAGGCCCACAGATGAGCAGAGGGCAAGCGAGAGGTATCATTTAAAGTCAAATCCAATCCTTGATACGGTAAGCTAGCCCCTATCGACGCCATCGCCGGGCTGGAAAGCCAAGGCACCGGCGACGACGATAAAGGAGAGCCAAACATCCGGACCGAGCCATTTGGCGAAGAAGGCCGCGTTACCGATCCGGAAGGTCGTCCGGAGAAAATTCATCTCATAAGTCCTGGTTCTTGCGGTTGGATAAGCCCGGTTTTATGCCTGGTACTTGCCTTCGATCACGAGTTCATGCAGCGAGCGGCGCCCGTTCGGAACCTCGCGCTCCTGCAGTCCTTCGGGCAGAACACCCTTCTCGCCCTGGTAGCCGAGAGCGACGACGGCGTGCAGCTCGAACCGGTCCGGCACATTCAACAGCCGGCGCGCCTTCTCCCTATCGAATCCGCCGATGGCGTGGGTAACAAGACCGAGCAGCTTCGCCTGCAGCGCCAGGTAGCCCCAAGCCGTACCGGCATCGAAGGCGTGTGCGCCGTTCGGATCGCCGTTGTCTCTCAGCTTGTCCGAGGCAATGACGACAAGAACGGGTGCCTTGGAAGCCCAGGAGCGGTTGAAATCGTTCAGGAATTCATGGTACAGGCGGAGCTGCTCGTCCGTCTTGGCTACGAAGAAACGCCACGGTTGGTCGTTGAAGGAGGAGGGAGCCCAATGGGCCGCTTCCAGCACGGCGAAGAGATCCGCATCGCTCACCTTCCGCTCCGAATAAGAGCGCGGGGACCATCGGTTCAGGAAGAGCGGATTCAGGTCATATTCATGCTTGCGAAAAGGCTTGACTTCTGCCGATACTTGTTGAAAATAGGCTTCATTTTTGGACACATCAAACACTACCTTTCCAATAGGAACTTAATGAATAAAATATAGCATGCCGTTCCTGAATTTGGCAACGCTCCTTATGGATCACGTCTGAACGTCTCTTCAGGACTGCCCCTCCTCCCGGATTTCCGGACAAAAACCCGGCGATCGCCGGATCAGCTTGCGAACGTAGGACGGATCGAGGTACGAAAGCTCGCGGAAATAAGCCTCAATGCGGTGGCTGCCGATGAGAGAGCGGTTCCGGAAGGTCAGCTCAAGACGCGACTGCACGTGCCGGTAAACCGTTTCCCCGATGGATAAGGGCAGCTGGGGTATAAGGTCGGATCGGTTGACGATATGCCGGCTGTTCGTGACGTGCTTATTAAATACGCGCGCGAAAGTAGGATTACCTACCTTAGGCGAGCCGAAGGTTGTTACCTGCGGCTCCAAGAAAGCGGTATTTACAGCCATATCGAGCGCGCATAGCGTAGCGAGGGAGCCTCCGACGCTGTGACCGGTGAGGAGCAGCTTCTTGGCAGGGGAGGTGCCCTGCAGCGTATCACGAATCGGGCTGCGCAGAGCGTCCGAGTACAACCGGGTCAAGCCTTGATGCGTAGCCCCCGCATTGGAGGCATAGCGGTACGGAATTTGATTGAACTGGAGGTCCCGCAAGAGGTCCAGCAAATCTTCGGTGCCGCGAAACGCAATGACGATGTTTTTCTCCGATTCGAGTATAAACCCAAGGAAAGGGGACGTTCCCGTTCCAAGCTGTTTGACGAGCCGGTAACCGCGCGGAAGGGTGACGGCTCCCTGCTGCTTAAACTGCCGCACCGCTTGAAATACGACGGCGGCCAGCCATATCGTTCTTTGAACCTTGATCGCCATATTGGAAAACCCCTGGTTTCGATGATGGTACATCTTATTCCAGGGGCCGGATAAACGTGTAGCGGCGATAACAAAAAGGGGGCTGATTCAAAAAGGTCTTGCGGAATCAACTAGACCCAAAATTCCAACAAAGAAGCTTCCAAAACCACTGTCAAGGTGGGATTGGAAGCTTCTTTTTCTGCTAATTCACCAATCTATGTGGGGCATAAAAAATGTAAAAATGACTTTTTAGACAGCCCCAGTGGGCTTACCAGCCCCGGTTCGGGGAGTCCTGCAGCTCGGCCCGGACCTGCAGGAATTTATAGAAAGCGGCAGCGGCGGAGGCGCGCGTCACTTGGACCTCCGGAGAGAAGCGGGTGCCGTCGGCCGACATGATCTGGAGCGCGGTGACCAAGGCGATATCGCCCGGGTTCTTTACGCCGTCCAGGTCGGTCGCTTTCGGCGTGAACAGGCCGTCCACCTCAGCCAGCTTGCGGTAGCCAAGCCCGCGTACGATCAAACCCGCAAGCTCTGCCCGGGATAACGTCGCGTCCGGACGGAAGACATCCGTGCGGTCGATCAGCCCGCGGTCCACGGCGTTCTCGACATATGCGAAGTAAGGGGAATCCTTCGCCACATCCGAGAAGCTGGCGGCGCGCCCGGCATAAGCGGCTGTGGGGAACACGTCATACCCGCCGTTCAAGGTGAGGAGCATCATCTTGATCATCTCGCCGCGGGTGATGGGGGCATCCGGGAGCACTTTGCCGTCCTTCACGTCGAGCGCCTGGTAATCCACCATCAACCGGAGAGCATTCTCCGCCCAGTGTCCGTTAATATCGCTCGGCGGGGCTGCCTGCGGCTTCACGACCTTGCCGTTCTCGCGGCTCTTCCATTCTCCCGTGACCGCATCAAGGAACAGGGAACCGCGGACCGTGTAAGCGGGCTTCAAGGCGTAGACCAGCCGGGTTTCCGGCTTCGCTGCATTCGCATTCGGCTTGAATTCGCCCGCTGCCACCATGACATTGTATTTCTCCATCGGCATGCCTGCAGGATAAGGGAAGCCGCCGCCGCTCTTCGGGTCGATAACATACTGCAGCTCGATCCGATATTGAGAGAGCAGCTTGCTCTTCGCGTCAGCGTTCGGCAGAATGGCCGGAAGCTCCGCAGGGTAGGCCAGACGGGACAGATTGCTGTTGAAATATTGAAGCTCTCCGGAGCTGCGGTCGAAGCTGAGGCTCACCTGGTCAAATTCGGTAAAGGCACCGCCGGCCATCCGGCGGAAATTGAAGTTGATCGTGTTCATTTGAGCCAGCTTTTCCTTCGGCAAATCGCTGATTTGCTGTTCCTGGAAGTAGAGCTCGTGTGCGTAAGCGGGCAGCCAGGCTTTCACGTACTGCACGGCTTTATCTTGAAGCGACTTGTAGGTCGTCTCCCAATCCGCCGCCTGGGTCTGAGCCGCCTGCAGCGGCCGGATATCATACTTGGAATAGTGAGTGATCGATCCGGTATCGCTGTCGACGACGGCCGTGATGTCCGGTTTGCCCTTATCCTGTTCCGTTGTATGAGACCAACGAAGCTCCCATGCCGAGGTGGTCGTGCCGATTCGGGGGTCGGTATATTCGCGGTAGGCTGCGTTTTGCAGCTGCGAGTCCTTCGGAATCGGAAGCAGTGAGGCGGCGCGCTCCACCGCCTGCTCCTTCGTCAGCTTCATAGGAGTCTGCGGCTCTTGGCCAAGCGGCTTGTCGCTTACCGGCAGCCACGGTCGCGAAGCCGCGGGCTTGGAGCCGTCCGGAGCGATCGCTTCCCCCTTCTCCGCGTCCAGCAGGAAGGGGATCATCTGGTAAGCCAGCATCGGTTCGGGCTTCTCTTTCACATCGTACGGCATAATGTACTGCAGCTCGGGAACGGTATTCTTCTTGAACAGCTCCGCCGCCTGATCCGCCGGCACGATGTTCTCCGGTTTTTTGAAATTCAGCGTATCGTCCCACTGCAGGTTGAAGCCGACAATGCCGCCCTCGTCGCCTACCGTAACGCTGATGCTGTTTTGCGGGAAGACGACGCCGTTTACCGTACGGAAGAAGCGGAATTGGTACTGTACCGGTCCGTTAAGCGGCATGCGGTAATTCCGCTCGAACTCGTCGTCGTACTTGATTTGGTCCTTCAGCTCCGGCTTCATTGCGGCGATGTACTCCTCTACAAGCTGCTTGGCTTGCGCCAGCTGGACCTTGGGAGGAAACACCGGCTTCTTGTCGGGCTCGTTCTTCGATAAATAAAAGGAAAGCAGCTTGCCCGTATCCGCATCGACCGAGACGCTGATATTGCCGTAGTAGCGGTTCTGGTCCTGCTTCACGAAGCTCAGGCTCCAGGAGCCGCGGCTCCCGCCCGCAGGATTGAAGCTGCTCTGGTTGTTTACGTTCTGCAGCTTGTAATCGCCCGGAATCGTTACATACCCCTTGGCCAGCTCGATCGCGCGCTCGCGGCTGATCTTGGTGTCTACGGGCGCTTCGCTTGCTCCAGCCGCCTTGCCGCCGGATGCATCGCTTGCGGCCGTCTGGTCCGCAGCGGCGGCCGGGACGGTGCCGGAGATCGAGGTCACCTGAGCCGAGGCGTAAGCAGGCGTCATCGCACCGAGCAGCATGGCGGCGGTCAGGCCCGCGGCACAGCCTTTTTTCCAATCGTACTGCATGAGAAATCCTCCCTGTTTAGAAAATATTGGGGTGTTTTCTCTTTAGACGAGGCCCTCGAGGGAAAGGTTGCATGGGATGGGCGTTATTCGAAAAGAAAAGAACGCGCCCGCTGCGGAGCGCGTTCTCCTGATGGCTAAAACGATTCGGATCCAAGCGCGTTCCTTGCGGGGCAAGGAGACCGCTGCAGTTGTCCGAAATTTTTTGCGGTCCGGTGTCACCCGCCCGCCCCCCTGAGAAGGTCTTACCGGAACATAGGGAAGACGTAGTGAATTATGAAGTACAGGAATCCGAAAAAGATAATGATATAAGCGGCATACTTGATAAAGGTTGAAGCCACCATGCCCGAGTCCATCTTCTTCTCGATGCGCTTCTGCTCGATATCGACATTTCTCGACTGGTCCATGATCATCACTCCCTCAAATGGTATGCTCCAATGGGTATCGGATGCTTACTCTCTTTTACCCGGACGGGCAAAAGGCGAATCAATAAGGCGTCATCCGGACCGGGGCGGACGCAATCGTGAAATTTGAAGCGATTTCTGGTATGCTAAAATTTACAATTACCTTGATCCCAAGGGAGGTTAGAATGAGTATGACCCACCCATCGGAGAAGTTTCATTACAGGCTGCTGTCCACACCGGAAGCTAACGTGCTCTTCGTCGAAGGCGAGCTGGACCTTGGTACGGTAGAGCAGTTCCGTGCCGCAGTGGAGCCGCTCGCCGCCGATAAGGAAAAGCTGCTGAAGCTGAATTTGCGCGAACTGAGCTATGTAGACAGCACGGGCATCGGAATCTTCGTTGCAGCGCTCAAAACTCGCCAGGGAGCGGGTTCCGGACTCAGCGTGCAGGAGGTGCCGCCCAAGATCCGCCGCCTGTTCGACCTGACCGGTCTATCCAAATTCCTCACGATCGAGGGCGGTTCCTGATGAACGCTACGGCGAAAACAAGCGAGGTCCGTCTCATCCTGCCGGCCTTGGCCGATTACCTGGATACGGTCAGGCTCGTGCTCTATGGCATGGCGGTCCGGGCGGGTTATTCCTATGAAGCGATAGAGGATTTGAAGGTGGCCGTCACGGAAGCGTGCACTTATATTATCCTGCAGCAGGAGAATGCCGGCGGAGAAGGCTGGCTGCGGCTCGATTTCCGGCTTCTGCCGGAGGCGCTGGAGGTGTCAGCGCAGGGAGGCCCCGGCTTCCGCTTCGCCCCGGCGGTTGAGGCTGCAGAGCCTATGAGCGGCTCGGAGATCCAGGACGCATCGCCGGAGCGGCTCGGACTTTACCTGATGCAGGCGCTGGTGGACGAAGTGCGGCTGACGGAAGGCGAGGAAGCCGGCTCGGAGGCGATCGTGCTGGTGAAGCGGAAGACGTAACCGGATTTCAGCACAAAAGAAGGTGCCGCAGGAACCCGTCGAAACGGGCTCCTGCGGCACCTTTTTGGCTTTCGCTATGCCAGGGTTACGGCATGGAAGCGACGGCGTTCTGATTGAGGCGGCTTCGGGCCACCTTCAGGTAGCCCTTCACGTTCTGCAGCTCGCTGTCGGCAACGAACCGAAGCTTCATCGGCCCGGCGGCCTCAAGCAAGTAAGGCTTCAGCGCCGTACCGCCGCCGCCGAGGACGTAGAAGCACTGGAAGTCCGGGCATTTCTTCCAGCGCTTCTTGATCAAGTCCGCGATGCGCTGGGTGGCCCGGCTGAAATAGTGGTCGACGATCGGCTTAATATTGGCCTGGCCTTCCCGGATGCGCCGGATCGTATAATCGCGCTCCTTGATCCGCTGGCCCAGCTTGATCCGGCTGGGGAAGGTGTAGCCGTATTGGTCCTCGACCTTGCTCCGGTTCGGGCTTAGGCTCCGGCTCCAGTTGAACTACCGGTACGGGTACGGCCGGTCCGTTCGGGGGCAACCCGGTCGTGCTGTAACCCGAGGCCTCCGGGCTTATGATTCAATATCCACCAGCTGAAGGTCCGCTTAAGCGGACCTTCAGCTTGTTTTCAGCATATATTCAGGTTCGCGTCATCTTTTCGTCACGATTGTTTGACATACTCGGGTTATATGGAGTAGAGACTATAGAGATTAATAGAGGCTACATAGAAGCTAATCGAGGTCAATAGAGACTAATAGAGAGAATGGAGCCTGGAAAAGAATGAGAGAGAAACAAAACCTCGTGGCTGTTCAAGCCGCGCGTGGTGCAGCCGTCGTCTTGGTCATGCTGTTCCACGCCTCGCAGGTAAGCGATCATTATTTTGCCTACAACTATTTGGGCGTCAGCGGAATGGGGAGGAGCGGGGCGTACACGTTCTTTTTTGCCCTGACGGGATATTTAATGTTTACCCTCTACCGCCATCGCTTCGGCGATCACAGCGCGTTCGGGCCCTTCCTGATAAAGCGTTTCGCGCGCATTTATCCGCTGTATTGGCTGATCACAGCCGCGGTGGTGCCGATGTATTTCATCGTTCCGTCCTTCGGATTCGGTTATGAGCGCAAGCCATCCGTGATTGTGGAATCGCTGCTGCTCTGGCCCCAGCAAAATGCGCCGATTCTTGGCGTGGCTTGGTCGCTGACTTATGTGGTGTGGTTTTACCTGATATTTTCGTTGTTTTTCATCATGAAGAGAAGGGCGGCGGCCGCTCTCGTCGTATCGTGGCTGACCCTTATTGTTTTCAACGCTCTGGGCTGGATCCATATGAAAAACAGCGTGCTGATCAACTTTTTGTTCAACGAAGCGAATCTTGAATTTTTCGCAGGCGTCGCGGTAGCATATGCCGTGAAACGCTGGAGAATCGGCGGGCTCTGGTGGATCGCGGCCGGTGCGCTGACGTATCCGCTCCTATGGATGCTGCGATTGGGCCAGCAGGTGCCGTCCTCCGACCTGCTGTATACACTGGGCTCGGCGCTCTTGCTGGTCGGCGTGGTCACGTGGCAGGCGCAAGAGACCCGCTGGCTGAAGCCCCTGGTCTACTGCGGGAACGCTTCGTATTCCATTTTGCTCGCAAGCTTGCCGATGATGTCCGTCACGTTCAAGCTCGCGCGGGGCGCTCATTTGATCAAATACCTCGGTCCTGCAGCGACAGTGACCTTATGCTTTCTGACCGGCCTGCTGTTATGTCTCCTCGTTTATCGATTTGTCGAGCGGCCGCTCCTGACGACAGTCATGCGGCAGGTGAGCGCCGCGGGCTGGATATCCAGCCGGAAAGCCGTAACCTCTTCGTAGGTTCGGCTTTTTTGGGTTTTATGAGAATAAAAAATAACGCCCATACGGGCGTTATCCGGTAGAGAATACAAGCCGATACCGGTTCATCAAATTCACGCTCTGGTCCCGCGGCAGCATTTATAAGAACCCAGGCTCACTATGCACTTTTCACAGTGAACCCAGGTTCGTACGAGGCAGCGGTAGTGAGCCTCAAGACTCTACAAGTGAACCTGGGAGTACTGGTAGCGCCCGGAAGTTCACTACAGCATCTGCGAGCGCTGGCTCCCCCGATTTAGTGAACCGAGCTTCATTACAAGTGAACCTAGGTTCGCTATAATCTTTCCATCAGCCCATTGCAGCCGGTAGTGAACCTCGGGACTCTACAAGTGAACCTATGAACACTAGTAATGCCCGGTACTTCATTACCGCATCTTCGAGTGCCAACTGCCCCACTCCAAACACGGGGCCTTGAAAGGTCCTACCGTTTGCCCGGATCGTAGGGCTCGCCTAACGAAGCGGGAGGGTACGCGCGTCCTACGGCCCCGGCGAGCACTAGAATGGTCAAGATGTACGGCAGCATGTACAGGAATTCCATTGGAATCGACTTCGAAATCTCGAACAGCTGCACGAAGTTTTTGATCGCTTGCGCGAAGCCGAAAAAAATGGCCGCCCCCAAGACGCCGAACGGGTGCCACTTGCCGAAAATCATGGCGGCCAGCGCAATGAAGCCTTGGCCCGAGATCGTATTGTGCGAAAAGTTGCTCGTCGTCGTGAGCGTGATCGTCGCTCCGCCCAGCCCGCCGAGCGCGCCGCTCAGCAGCACACCGATATAGCGGATCCGGGCAACGGGCACGCCCAGCGTGTCCGCTGCGCCAGGGTGCTCGCCTACCGCACGCAGCCGGAGCCCGAAGGGTGTTTTGAAAAGGACATACCATGTTACCGCCACCAGAATCCAAGCCAGATACGTCGTCGGATAGGCGCTGAACAGCCCGTAGCCCAGCAGCGGGATGGAGGCCAGACCTGGTATGTTCACATTATGGAACACGGTGTTCAACGTTTCCGTTTGTCCGGCGCCGTTAAACAAAATTTTCACCAGATACACTGTTAATCCCGCCGCCAAAAAGTTGATCACCACGCCGCTGACGACCTGATCCGCCTTGAAGGTGATGGACGCGACGGCATGGATGATGGAGACGAGTATCCCGAACACGACTGCGGCCAGAACCCCGACCCAGGGCGCGCTGTCCGTCATCCCGGCTTGCTCGGCATAATAGGCGGCCACGGCGGAAGCGAAGGCGCCCGACACCATGAGTCCCTCCAGGCCGATATTGACGACGCCGGACCGCTCCGAGAAAATGCCGCCAAGCGCGGTCAATATCAGCGCCGTAGAAAACACAAGCGTCGTATGAATCAGCTCCCCGATAATGCGAAGCACGTCCATGACCTTAGGCCACCTCCCCGGATTTGCGCTTCGCCAGGAACGGCTTTAGCAGCCATCGGATAATCCCGTGCGAAGCGACAAAAAAGATCACCGTACCGATAATGACGCGTACGATCTCGGGAGGCACATCGGCCCCGAAGCTCATGCCCGCTGAGCCGTAGGTCAGCGTGCCGAACAGCACGGCGGCCAGCACGACGCCCAGCGGGTGATTGCCTCCGAGCAGCGCCACGGCAATGCCGTCGAAGCCGTAGCCCGGTGAAGAAGCGGCGATCACTTGATAATGAAAGACGCCGAGAATTTCAAATACGCCCGCCAGACCCGCGAACAAGCCTCCGATGAACATGGCCCGAATGACGTTGCCTCCCACATTCATCCCTGCGTATTCGGCGGCGGACGGACTGTGCCCGACGGCCCGAAGCTCATAGCCCTGGCGCGTCCGCCAGAGCAGGACATAGAAGACGACCGCCGCCACAATCGCAATCGGAATTCCCCAGTGCAGCCTCGCATTCCCGAAGAGGGCGCTTAACGTGCGCATACTGACGGAGGCGGTGTCATGAATGAGATAAGAGCGCTGCTGCCCCGGCTGAAGCAAAAAATTCCCGACAATATAGTTCCCCAAGTACAGCGCGATCCAGTTCAGCATGATCGTCGTAATGACCTCGTTGACGCCGCGCTTCGCTTTTAAATAACCGGCGATTGCTCCCCAAAGGCCCCCGAGGACGGCGCCGACTACAACAGCCAGCGGCGCATGAATCCAGAAGGGGAGGCTCAGCTTGATGCCGATCCAGGATGCCCCCGTCATGCCCATCACGAACTGGCCTTCCCCGCCGATATTGAACAGTCCCGTGCGAAAAGCGAACGCCACCGACAGACCGGTCAGCACGAGCGGCGTAATCTCGCGGATCGTCTCGCCGAGGTTATAGGGATCGCCGACGACCTTCTGCACAAGTGAAGCGTAGGCCGTCAGCGGATCGTAGCCGCCGATCATCATGATGACCGCGCCGACCAGGAGGCCGAGCACGATCGCGACCAGCGGCACGAGGACCGAATCTTTAACGAGAACGCGGGATGTCTTGGTCACGCGCGTCACCTCCTGCTTCTGTGGTAGCCCCGGCGGCCGTCCCGGAGCCGGACATCATAAGCCCCAGCTCCCGGTCCGTCGTCGTAGCCGGGTCGGCGAAGCCCACAATCCGGCCTTCATAGATAACGGCGATCCTGTCGGACAGCTGGAGAATCTCGTCCAGTTCCAGAGAGACGAGCAGCACAGCCTTTCCTTTGTCGCGCTGCTCCAGCAGCCGCTTGTGAATGAATTCGATCGCCCCGACATCGAGCCCCCGCGTCGGTTGAGCGGCAATCAGGAGGTCGGGATCCTGGTCGACCTCCCGTGCGATGATCGCCTTCTGCTGATTGCCTCCGGACAAAGCCCGGGCAGGGGTATGCGTCCCCGGCGTCCGTACGTCGAACTCGCCGATCAGCCGCTGCGCCTGCTTGTCGATCGCGGCGTAATCCAGAAAGCCGCCGCGATTGTAGGCGGGCTTATAATACGATTTGAGCACCAGATTCTCGCTCATGGAGAAATCGAGCACCAGACCGCGCTTATGCCGGTCTTCGGGAATATGCGCGACACCGCGCTCGGCAATCGGACGCGGGGCGGCACCCGCGATATCCTCGCCGTTCAGCCGGATGCGGCCGCTGTCCACGCCGCGCAGTCCCGTGACGGCCTCGATCAGCTCGCTCTGCCCGTTGCCGTCGACGCCGGCGAGGCCGAGAATTTCGCCGCCCCGCACCTCGAGCGTTACGCCGCTGAGCGCGAGTACATCGCCGGTCCCGCGGGCGGTTACGCCTTCGAGGGCGAGGACGGCCTTGCCCGGTGAAGCCGGCCTCTTGTCCAGACGGAAGGTGACCTGACGTCCAACCATTTTGGCCGCGAGCTCATCGGGATTGGTCTCCTTGACGTTCAGCGTATCGATCACTTGGCCGCGCCGAATGACCGTCACCCGGTCCGCAATCGCCATAATTTCCTTCAGCTTATGCGTGATGAGAATGATCGACTTCCCCTCGGCCGTCAGCTTGCGGAGAATCTCCATCAGTTCATGGATTTCCTGCGGGGTGAGCACCGCGGTTGGCTCGTCGAAAATGAGGATATCAGCCCCTCGGTACAGCGTCTTCAGAATTTCCACACGCTGCTGCATACCGACGGAAATGTCGCGGACCCTGGCCCGCGGGTCGACCCTCAGACCGTACCGGGCCGACAGCTCGGCAACCTGCTTCTCCGCCTTCGCATAATCCATGCCGAGCCGCTGCTTCGGCTCCATCCCAAGAATGATGTTCTCGGTCACGGTAAACGGTTGGACGAGCTTGAAATGCTGGTGCACCATGCCGAGCCCGAGCCGGATCGCCGTCTTAGGGCCCGAGATCTCGACACGCTCGCCGTTGACGTGAATCTCGCCTTCATCCGGTTGATACAGCCCGAACAAGATGTTCATCAGCGTTGATTTGCCTGCGCCGTTCTCTCCGAGAAGAGCGAGAATTTCGCCCTGCCGCAGCGTCAGGCTGATCCGGTCGTTGGCCACTATGCCGGGAAAACGCTTTGTAATGCCGCGCATTTCCACCCTGTTGGTCATTTTTCAGGAACCCTGATGTCGCCTTTGATAATCTTTTGTTTATAGTCATCGACTTTCGCAAGCACGTCGGCAGGAACGTTCTTCTTGGAGGTGTCCGGCAGACCGACCCCGTCGTCCTTCAGGCCGAGCACCTGGGTTTTGCCGCCGGTAAACTTGCCGTTAATGACGTCTTGCGAAATTTTATAGACGGCATTGTCCACCCGCTTGACCATGGAAGTTAGCGTCACCTCGTCGCCGAATACGAGCGATTGGTCTTGGTCTACGCCGATGACCCAGACTTTTTTGCCGGTCTTCAGCCGGTCCTTCGCCTCGTTGAACACCCCGTTGCCGGTCGCCCCCGCCGCATGGAATACGATGTCCGCTCCGTCGTTATAGATCGTTGCCGCAGCTGCCTTGCCCAGGTCGGGCTTATCGAAAGCGCCGGTGTAGTTGATCGTCACCTTGGCATTCGGATTCACCGCGGCGACGCCCGCCTTGAAGCCGGCCTCGAACCGTTTAATGACGGGGATGTCGATGCCGCCGACGAAACCGATTTTGTTCGATTTGGTCATCGAGCCCGCTACCACGCCGACAAGGAACGACCCCTCGTTCTCTGCAAAAGTAACCGACTCCACGTTCGGAGCATCCACTACGTTGTCGATGATGGCGAGCTTGGCGTCCTTGTTCTGATCCGCCACCGTCTTCACCGCGTCGCCCATCATGAAGCCGATACCCCAGGTGAGGTTGTAGTTGCTTTTGACTAGCTGATTGATGTTCGGTATATAATCGGCGTCGCTTTTGCTTTGCAAATATTTCACCTTGGCACCGGTATCCTTCTCGAGCTTCTGCAAACCCGCCCAAGAGCTCTGGTTGAACGAGTTGTCATTCACGCCCCCGACGTCGGTCACCATGCCGATATTGAATTTGGCCGCAGCCTGATTGCCGGCGCCGCCCGCTGCCGGAGTTTTGCCTGCTCCCGTATCCGCCGGTTTCTTGGCGCAGCCGCTAAACGTCAATGAGGCGGCCAGCAAGCCGACCGCAATGACTGAGATCCCTTTTTTCATCCCACTTGTCACTCTCCGTTTCGTAAAATGAAATTACCGTACCGCCGACTTGCCCGGATATGCAGTGCGCCGAAGCTGAGGAATGCTGCGCGGGTGTCGGCGCTGCCGAAATTGCGCTGTTTAGCTGCTTTTAGCAGAGGTAGTATTCACCGCTCCTTGACGCTTTATGCCAATATTGGGAAAGGGCAGGTCATCTAAAAAAATTAGCCCGGGGGGCGCCCCCGGGCTTTAGAAAGTTGGAACCTCGCTACTGGAGTGTCGGCCATATCGTTTCGGGGCGGTAGTGAACCACCGAGTACATTGAGCGAACCTGACCGAGTACAACGACTCGAGCGAACCTAGGCTCAATAGTAGCGCCCAGAGGTTCATTATCGTTTGCGAAACGGCAGACAGCCAGGTTCTAGTGAACCTCGATTCATTACAAAGGAACCTAGCTTCACTACCGGAGTGCCGGCCATGCGTTATGGGGCGGTAATGAACCTTCGAGTACATCGAGCGAACCTAAGCTCACTAGTAGCGCCTGGAGGATCACTATCGTCTGCGAAACGGCGGACAGCCAAGTTCTAGTGAACTTCGGTTCATTACAAAGGAACCTAGCTTCATTACCGGAGTGCCGACCATTCGTTGCGGGGCGGTAATGAACCTCCGGGTACATCGAGCGAACCTAGGCTCACTAGTAGCGCCCGATGGTTCACTATCGCCTGCGAAACGGCCGATAGCCTGTCCCAAGTGAACCTAGGCTCACTAGTAGCGCCCGGAGGTTCACTACCGCCCGCAAACGGCCGACAGCCAGGCTAAGAAAGCCTCGGTTCCTACTTAGGAACCTGCCTTCTCTCGAGCCTGGCTGTCGCCATAAAGGTGCCTGGTCGGAGTGAACCAGGGGGGCCCGCTACCCGCTACCCACTACTCGTCACTCGCTACGCGTGGTCCACTATCCACTACTCGTCACCTACTACCCGCCAACTGCTTACTTACTAATGTAAGAGCGGAGCATCCATACATGTTTCTCCAGCGCGGTGCGGATCTTGAGCAACATGTCGCAGGTGCCGTCGTCGCCGCGGCTTTCCGCGGCATTCATGGTTTCGCCTATCTCGTCGATGACGGTGGTGAAGTCCCGGATGACCTCTTTCACCATCTCCTCGGCGGACGCCAGCGGCTGCATCTCCTGAATGGAGGTGGCCTCCAAATACTCCTTCATCGTGGACAACGGTTCGCCGTCGAGTGTCAGAATCCGTTCCGCAAGCTCGTCGAAGTATAGATCGGCTTCTTTATACAATTCCTCGAATTTGATATGGAGATCGTAGAAGCCGGGGCCTTTTACATAAAAATGATGCTGGTGCAGCTTTATGTAAAGCACGGCCCAGTTGGCGACTTGCCGGTTCAAAAGCTCGGTCAACGTTTGTTCCAGGTCTTTCTTGACGGTTTTCGTAGCCATCGTCGATTCCTCCCCAAATAATAGGCTGTACTCATTACTCATTTGCTCATTAGACGAAGTAGCACTCAGAGGTTGCACTCAATTGGAAGCCAGCACAATCGGATGTCGGCCCAATCCTCATGTCTGATGCAGACGGCCCGACGTCAGGTATGGTACCGTTCAGGCCGTCCGCTGAGCAACAGGCTTCGCCGCCTGCTTGTCTTTTCTTACCCCGCCCCAGAACGGCTTGAAACATCGGGCAGGGGAGCCGGATCCGGGAGTTTCAAGCTCGTCCTCCCGTGGTAATAGAGTGGCATCTGACGCACAACAATAGAAAGGGTGAACGGGATGATCATTGAAATCAGCGTGGCTGTGGTGGCGATCGCTTTTGTCGCGCTCGTCATTTTCCTGATTCAAACCTTGCGCAATGTATCCGAGCTGCTCGCGCAGACAAACGTTACGATGAAGGAGTTGCAGACGCAAATGAACGGCATCAGCGCGGAAGCGACCGAGCTGCTGCGCCATACTAATGAAGTGACGGTGGACGTGCGCAATAAGCTGCATTCGCTGGATCCGGCCGTCCATTCGATCAAGCACATCGGCGATGCCGTCTCCGAGGTGACGTCTTCCTTCAAGCAAGCCTCGGCTACTGTAGCCGACACGATCCACACGCAGGTCGAGCACAGCAAGCTGCTGAAGGACGGCGCAGCGGCCGGACTGATCCAGGCGGTGCCGATTGCGGTGGGGCTGTGGGAGCGATTCCGCGGCAAAAAAATAAGCCCGCTGTTTCAACCTACAGCTGACAGGTTAAATACACCTAACGGCCGAACCGGGCGTTAGCCTAAATCCCGCGTACGGATCGGGCAGAGTTTTATGCTCCGGGTGGTTTCGTCCGGCCGTGCAGACAACGAAAGAATGGAGACCGCGGTGAAAGGGAAATCTTTGCTTCAGGGCCGGACCGGCTTGTGACAAGTATGAACGACCCTCCGACCCTGCTTATACACGTTCTGCGCCCCAGCCTTCTCCGGTAAGGCAAGCGTTAGCCGGTATCCTGCCTGTAAACGGCGGGAAGCCTGCTGACTTTTGGCTCGACAACCCCCCGCCGTCTCCGGGCAGGAGTTCGGGTGGCTTCTTCCGTTCCTTTGCGGAGCTTGCCCGGGCAAGCCCCTTGGCCATGAAGGAGAATCACGCGTTGATCAGCCGTTAGTGTAATCATAATCCATCGTCTCTCAACTCAACTTGGAGGAGGAACTTCAAGCCATGGAAAATCAGCAGCAAACCTTTGAAGTATTTTCAAGAAGAATGGACGAAGCCAACGTCGTATGGCTGCAGGGGGAGCTTGATCTGTCCAAGGTCGCGGTACTCCGAGCCACGTTGGATCCGTTCGTAGCGGATACGAAGCATAAGCTTATCTTGAACTTAAAGCATTTACAATATATTGACAGTACCGGTATCGGTGTGATTGTATCGGTATTAAAAGCAAGGGACGTGCTGAAGGCGCCGTTCGGCGTCGAGGATATTCCTCCCAAGATCGCTCGCCTGTTCGATTTGACGGGGATCACGCCTTATTTGCAACCGTCCTCCGAGTCCGATGCACGTACCATTCACGGTTAAGAAAGGATAGAAGCGAACCATATGAAACCGGAAACCCATGTTGTTAGTTTGACTGTACCTGCAGAAGCGGAATTCATCGATTTGGTTCGCCTGACCCTATACGGCATCAGCTCCAAGCTCGGCTTCTCCTACGAGGAGATCGAAGATATGAAAGTGGCGGTTGCGGAAGCATGCAACAACGTAGTTGTACATGCCTACGAACCGGGGGCCGCGGGCGAGATGGAGGTTCGGTTCGAACGGGTCGAGGGCGGATTGCGAATTGCGGTGAAGGATCACGGACCGAGTTTTGATTATGAGGAAAAGGCGCGCCGGGCCGGCTCCCTGCACGATAAGAGCTTGAACGAGATCAATATCGGCGGTCTAGGCATTTACCTGATGCAGGCGCTCATGGACGAGGTGGAGGTTCGTACGCAAGCGGGTACGGAGGTTCTATTAACCAAGCGATTGAGCAGGAGCGAGGAAATGGTATGAAAATCAATTCGGAGCGATTTGCGAATGTGAGCCCTGAGGAGCTCATCGTACAATATCAGCAAACCGGGTGCAACGAGACCGCCACCGTGCTGCTGCAGCAATACGAGCCGATGGTCAAGATGGCCGCCGGCAAGATGTCCCGCAATCGCCCCGATTTGTTCGAAGACTTGTATCAGGTAGGGCAAATGTCGGTGCTCAAGCTGCTAAAGCAGTTCGACTTGTCGATCGGCGTTCAGTTCGAGGCGTATATGATGAAAAGCGTCATCGGACATATGAAAAATTATTTGCGGGACAAATCATGGTATATCCAGGTGCCGCGGCGCATTAAAGAAAAAGGCAACCAGGTGCAGCAGGTCATCGATCATTTAACGATAAAGCTGGAGCGGTCCCCGAATGTGGATGAAATCGCAGCCGAGATGGAGCTCTCGGTTGAGGAAACCATCGAAATTTTGGCGGGCCGCGATTATTATCATTATGTGTCGCTCGATACGCCTCTTTCTTCGGAGGATAACGGCTCGACGATCGGCGACGTCATCGGCAGCCCGGGCGATGCTTACCTTCAGGTAGAGAATCGGCTGGCGCTGCAGGAGGCGCTGACGCACTTGAAGCCGGAAGAGCAGAAGGTGCTGCAGCTCGCCTATGTGGAAGGGCAGTCCCAGCGCACGATAGCGCAGCAATTGAACGTATCGCAGATGAGCGTATCCCGGATTCAGAAGCGGGCGCTCGACAAGCTGAAGACTTATTTCCGCGAACCGGAAGACAGCGCCGGAGCCGGCGGCTGAAGCGTCCCGAGAGGGGCGCTTTTTGCTTATGGCAGGACAAGCTCCGCGGAAGGCAAGGGGCCGGAAGAATGAAAGGAAGAGTCGCGGCTTCTCTCTTATGTTAATATAAGAAGGTGTGAAGGAAACCGCTGGAAACGTTCATTTTGCCAAAAGGAGCTGTCATCCCTTGAAATTGGATCGTCTGCTGGCCATCACCATGCTGCTGCTGAACCGGGACCGGGTAAGCGCGAAGGAGCTGTCCGACCGCTTCGAGGTTTCGATGCGAACCATCTATAGAGATCTGGAAACGATCAATATGGCCGGTATTCCGATCGTTTCTTATTCGGGGGCCCAGGGCGGATATGAAATCATGGACCGGTTCCGGCTGGAGCGGCAGTTTCTCTCGATGGAGGAGCTGCAGTCGATTGTTATCGCGCTCAAGGGCATCCGTTCCGCCCTGGGAGAGGAAGACATCGCCTTGCTGCTGGATAAAGTGGGAACGCTGGTCGACCGAACGGACAAGAGCGGCGCATCCGGCCTGAGCGGCCAGCTTCTGGTCGATTTCAATCCGTGGCAGGGCGGGGAACGGTACAAGGAGAAGCTCTCTATACTGCGCGAGGCGATCCGGGAAAACCGCTTCATCGCGTTTGCTTATACCAGCTCCCAAGGGGAGGCTTCGGAACGCCGGTGCGAACCGATGGGGCTCGTGCTGAAAGGGTTTGTTTGGTATTTGTACGGCTATTGCTCGCTTCGGGAGGATTTCCGGGTGTTCCGGTTGTCACGGATCGAGGAACTCCGAATGCTGCAGGACACGTTCGAACGCCGGCCTGAAACGCTGGAGCAGCTGGACTACCGGTGGCGGAGGCAGGAGGCCCCGCCGGTTTGCGTGAAGCTCGTGCTGGAGTTCCAGCCCGGCGCGAAGGCGAGGGTGCGGGACTATTTTGTCCACGGCGAGATTGTCACCAGGCCGGACGGTACGCTGCTCGTGACCGCCCATCAGCCGGAGGAGCCATGGCTTTACTCGATGCTGCTGGGCTACGGGGCCGATGTGCGCATACTGGAGCCCGAATCCGTAGCACAGGCCGTAAGGGCGAAGGCGGAAGAAGTCGTGAAGCTTTATTCCGGAATCTTGACATAAGGCTGTCAGGGTAAACTCGGTATAGTCATAGTTGAAGAGGCGAGACGGCTCGCCGAATACATTCCCAGGAGGCTATGGATACCGATGTTTACTACTGTACAAAGCTTTGTCAGCAGCTGGCGGCATGAATCCGCCGCCACACAGCGCGTATTGGACGCTTTAACGGACGCGTCGTTTGAGCAGCGCATTGCTCCGAATCACCGGAGCCTGGGGCAGCTCGCCTGGCATATCGCCGTAACCATCCATGAGATGGTATCGCGCACCGGGCTGGTATTTCCGGGTCCGGAAGGGGATGAGCATACGCCTGCGCCCGCTTCGGCCGCAGCGATTGCAGCCGTCTACCGGAAGAGCAGCGAGGAGCTGCTGAAGGCGATCCAGGAGCAGTGGAGCGATGAGACGCTGGCCCGTACGACCAATATGTACGGTGAGGTATGGCCCAATGGCCTGACCCTGCACATTCTCATTCAGCATGAAGTGCATCACCGCGGCCAAATGACCGTGCTGATGCGGCAAGCGGGTCTGCGAGTGCCGGACATTTACGGTCCGACGCGAGAGGATTGGCTTGAACGCGGCATGCAGCCGCTGGTGTAATCAAATTTGCGGGTCGCCCCCGAAGCTCAGACGAATGTCGGGCTTGGGGGGCGATTTTTTTTGTGCAGGAAACATCGATTTCAGCTGCTTTATTTTTCGAACCTCACTTCATGTTGACAGAAAGGGCGGTAGATTTTATATTTTAATAGGGAATAATTAAGGAAAAATTCCTTTAATAAGGTTTCCCGTTTCATTAAGGCTTTAACAGGAGAGGAACACGCGGATGGACATCAGTCGGGAAGTGCTAGGCATCAAAGGCAAACTCATTCAAAGAAGGCGGGATTTTCACATGTACCCTGAATCGGGTTGGGTGGAATACCGCACGGCGGCGATTGTCGCGGAGGAATTGAGCAAATGGGGGTACACCGTTTACGTGCGGGAGGAAGCATGCAAATCCGCTTCGCGCATGGGCGTTCCCCATCCCGAAGTGCTGCGGTATCACGAGAACAGAGCGATTCATGAAGGGGCTGATCCCATCTGGGTAGAGCAGATGAAGGATGGCCATACGGCGGTTGTAGGCGTTATTCGGACGGGAAAACCGGGACCTGTCATTGCGCTGCGTTTTGATATCGATTCCAACGACTTGACGGAATGCGCAAGCGATGACCACCGTCCGGTACGGGAAGGGTTCGCTTCCCGCCATCCGGAGATGATGCATGCCTGCGGGCATGACGGACATGCGGCGATCGGGCTTGGCGTGGCGGAGCTTCTGGCGAAACGGAAGGATCGTCTTGTCGGAGAAATTCGCTTGCTGTTCCAGCCTGCGGAGGAAGGAAGCCGAGGCGCCAAAGCGATGGTCGATGCCGGATGGCTCGACGGGGTGGATTATTTTTTCGGCGGTCACATTGCCTTCAAGAGTAAAACGCTCGGCGAAGTCGTGGCGACGGTCGGCGGATTTTTGGCTACGACCAAAATCAATGTCGTTTACACGGGCAAAGCGGCCCATGCAGGGGCAGCTCCGGAGGAAGGACGAAACGCTTTGCTTGCTGCTGCTTCCGCAGCTCTGCATTTGAACGGCATCAGCCGTCATGGCGGGGGAGCTACCCGGATCAACGTAGGTACGCTCAAAGCCGGTTCGGGCCGCAACGTGGTTGCCGACAAAGCGGTGATGGAGCTGGAGACGCGCGGCGAGACGACGGAGCTGAACGGTTATATGAAAAGCGAAGCGATCCGCATTATCGAACATGTGGCCCAATTGCACGACGTCTCCTGTCAATGGGAAGTTGTCGGTGAAGCACCGGGGGCGGAGAGCAGCTCCGGCCTAGTCCCGATCGTCCGACAGGAAGCGGAAAAGATGAGCCATGTGAAGGCGGTTATTCCGCGAATGGACCTCGGCGGCTCGGAGGACGTCGTCTACATGATGAACCGTGTTCAGGAGCAGGGCGGTCAAGCGACGTACCTTTTATTCGGCTCGCCGCTGAAAGACGGGCATCACCAGGTTCGCTTCGATTTTGACGAAGAAGTGCTGCTTATCGGAACGGAGCTGCTAGTCAGGCTGACTTTGGTATGTCTAGGAGCGGGCGGAATGGGACGAAAGCGGGACATCGATTAGAGGAGCTCCTTGATCCGGTATATTTTACGCGGTCTGCCGCGGTTGGTCGGCGCTTCTTCGCCGATAAGCTCGGCAAGGCTGTGTTCTTCCAGATCGCCCAGGATGCGGCGCGCGTTCCGCTTGGTCATGCCGAGCCATTCGGCAATGTCAGGGGCGCTGATCGAGTTTTGTCCCAAGTTTTTTTGTACGGACAGCAATTTGTTATAGGTTGTGATCGTCACGCCGGCTTTTTTTAATAGCTCGCTCGTCTTGATATCTTCCGTACGATAGTTGAAATTGATGCTTCCCGTCTGCCGCAAAGGACCCTCGATATCGCCCATATCGTTAACCTGGATGGCGCAAAGATTGCCGGTTTTTTTGGCGTGCTGAAGGGCGATCTGTGCGTTGCGCTCGGCAGCTAGAGCGGTAACGCCAAAGCCGATGCCGATGTTCGTTTGCAGGTCGGTGATCAATGCGATTTTTTCCAACAGGACGGAAGGGTGTGTGCTCGCATCGGCCGATTCGAATGCTCCGCGGGTGGTGAACACGAGATATTTGCCGTTGCCTATGGCGACGAAAGAACCGGACAGCGCCTCCACGTGGTCGAGAATCGCATCTTGAAACTGCAAGTCGAGACGGAATACATCGTATGAGCTTTTGTTTTGACCGATTAACTTGCCCGGTTCTTCAACATCGATGAGCATGACGGCGATTTGCGATTTTTTGAAATGCAGGGTTTCGCCTGCGGTGCTGGCCAAATTCAACATCGAGCGAATGGTCATCCGGTTGGGCGTTATCCGGTACGCGGGTATACCTTGTGCCTTCAGTTCCTCGTACACTCCGCGCAAGCAAGTGGCGCAGGCATCGACCTTCCCTTGAGCGAACCGTTCGGAGTGGAAGGCAACCAGCTCTTCGATCGGTTTGTATCCGGCATACGACAGCAGCTGGATCGAATCGTAAGTCAGGTCAAGCTCCGTGCAGGTTTCGTAAAAATGATGCGGCAAAATCGTATCAAAGCTAATCCGCCCCAGCTGCAGACGATCGCGGTATACGATTTCCAGCAGCACCTTAGTCAGACTGGATCCGTTCAATTGCGGAAACAGCGCCTTTTGCTTAATGTTCTGTTCTTGGGCAATGGCATAAGGGGCTTGTCCGGAAAATACCCAGACATCAATATGGCTATCTTCGCGCAGGACGATATCCGGCGTTTCGCTTACGTTGTTATACACAAACGGGACGATGGTCAACTGGTCTTTGAACTCTTTGCCGATTTCGGTAATCAGTTCGATGGAGTCCTTAGGACCGACGGCTCCGACTCTAGCAATCATAGGGCTCAATTTCCTTTCAATTGTAAAATCCGGACCTATTCCAAATTCTAAGCGGATTCCAAAAATCCTTCTAAAAACGTGGGTTTAGCCTTTATTATTAATTGTTGACACTATCATATCACATGTTTTATAGTTTATTAAGGGAACATAAAGGGAATTTTTCCATTAAAGGGAGGCTATCGTTGAAGGAGATTTACGGCGAGTTCTTAAGCATTTGAATGAAAGCGATTTCCCGGACATCGTACGGGATGGAACTGACCCTCAAGCCGATATCGCCGGCGACCGGTCCGATGTACATATTGTGCCAGCGCATAGGCATTCCTTAGGTTTCTGTCGGGGCATATGGCAGACATTACCCGAAGATTTTTCCTAACAAAAATAGATTTTTTAAATCATGAAGGGGGAACAGAGTTGAAGCGTATTGCATTCCTTAGTTTGGCGCTCATTATTGCTCTATCGGTTGTTCTTGCAGGCTGCAGTAAACCCGCATCCAAAGGCGCAGCCGAGACCAAGGGGAAAGAGAAGGACGGGCAGAAGGTACTGACCATTGCCAGAAGCGGCGATGTACTCGGTTTTGATGTCCACAATCACGGCACTACCAGCACGGAATCGGTTCATGTCAACATGTTCAATTATTTGGTGAAAAAGGACCGCGACGGCAAGTTTCAGCCCGATCTGGCCGTTTCCTGGGAAAACCTAAACCCGACAACGTGGAGATTCAAATTGCGTGAAGGCGTGAAGTTCCATAACGGGGATCCATTTACGGCGGCTGACGTCAAGTATTCGCTTGAGCGCGTGGCCAAAGATGCCAAGCTGGTCGAGTATGGTAACTACAAGCAAATCAAAGAAGTGAACATCGTCGATGATCGTACAGTCGATGTCATTACGAACGAAGCGGAACCGGTCTTGCTTTCGCGCTTGTCTCGTCTCGGCTCCAGCATGCTGCCTTCCAAATACATTAAGGAAAAAGGCTTTGACGAATTTCTCAAAAATCCCGTGGGAACCGGTCCATACAAATTTTCCGAATGGATTCGGGACGACCGTGTCACTCTCGTAAAAAACAACGATTATTTCGGCGAAAAAGGAAAATGGGACAAGTTGGTTTTCCGTTCGATTCCCGAGGAAGCAACACGGGTGTCCGAATTGCTGACCGGCGGGGTGGACATGGCGGTTCAAATTCCTCCGACGGATATGAAACGGATTAACAACCTTGATTCCACCCAAACGTTATCAGGTCCTAGTACGCGTGTCATGATGCTTGCCCTTCGTACGACAAGCGGTCCGACGGCAGACCCGCGGGTTCGCGAAGCCATCGATCTGGCTATTAATAAAAAAGCGCTGATCAGCAGTCTGTTTGAAGGCGATGGCAAAGAAACCTTGACACCGATTATCCCGGGCATTTTCGGGGCCAAACCGGACTTGTTCGGCAAATCGAACTATAATCCGGAACGGGCCAAGCAATTACTGAAAGAAGCCGGCTACGAGAAAGGCCTTACGATCAGCTTTACCGGATCGGTAGGCAAATCGTTAAAAGACAAGGAAACGTCGGAATTAATCGCGGCAATGCTTGAAGAAGTGGGAATTAAGGTAAAGCTGGAAATTTTGGAGAGCAGCAAATTTAACGATAAACGCAATGCGGGCACAACCGGAGACATGTTCCTGGTCGCTTACTCCAATTCCATGTTCGATGCTGCGCTGCTATATAAACGTCTGAATCCGGATACGGGATACAACAATCCTGAAGTGACGAAGCTGTTAAGCGACGCGGAGAAGAATATGAATCCCGGGGAGCGGGAAAAGAATTATCAGCAAGTGCAAGACATCCTAGCGAAAGAACGTCCTCAAATTTATTTGCTGCAATTGGGCGCTAATTACGGGATCAACAAACGCATAAACTTTACTCCAAGAATCGACGAAATTACATATGCGGATGAAATCACCTTGAAATAGGCCTAAACGCAATTCACACAAGGGCCTCCGAAGGGGCCCTTTTCTCCCGCATAAAAAGATTTAAGTTCGCTAAAGCGATAAAGCGCAGCGAAGGCCATTCCTACCTGCGATACTCATTCCATATTAACCTGGGAGGTAGCCCGTGAGGCAATACTTATTGAAATTGATTTTGCAGGTCATTCCCGTGTTGTTTTTAATCTCCCTCATTGTTTTCTTGCTCGTACACGTTTCCGGGAATCCTGTAGCGCTGATGCTTCCGGATACGGCAACGGCGGACGACCGCGCAGCTTTGACCGCAGCTCTCGGATTGGATCAACCGTTATATATTCAATATTTCAAATTTATGGGGCATTTGCTGCAGGGGGATTTCGGAAAATCATTCCGTTATAACGAGCCTGCGCTGCCTATCGTATTGGATCGTTTCCCGGCTACGTTCGAATTGGCTGCAGCAGCCATGCTTGTAGCCACGGTCATCGCCATTCCGTTAGGGATTATTTCGGCGACGAAACGAAATTCGTTCTGGGACGTGCTCGCTACCGGAGCAGCGGTGCTTGGCAAGGCGATGCCGCATTTTTGGCTCGGCATTATGTTTATTCTTTTGTTTTCCGTCAAATTGGGCATGTTCCCGGTTTCCGGTCGAGGCACGCTGCTGCATTTAATTTTGCCGGCGGTTACGCTTGGAACCGGTATAGCGGCTGAAATGACGCGTTTGATCCGTTCCAGCATGCTGGAGATTTTGGGACAAGATTATATTCGAACCGCGAGAAGTAAAGGATTAGCCGAAAAATTCGTTATTTACAAGCATGCTTTCCGCAACTCGCTCATTCCCGTTGTGACGATCATGGCCTTGCAAATCTCTACTTTAATCAGCGGGGCGTTGATTACGGAGACGATCTACGCGTGGCCCGGCATGGGACAATTAATTATTCAAGCGGTCAATACGCGGGATATGGCGATCGTGCAAGCGGCTGTTTTTGTCATTGCGTTTTTGGTTATTTTAAGCAACATGTTGGCGGACCTCATTTATCGCATCCTGGATCCGCGCATAAAAATCAGTTAAACGCCGGAGGTGAGCGCAAATGAGTGTATCGATCGAAGCAAAGAGCGGACAGGTTAACACAGGACAAAGAACGAAGCGGGCAGGCAAGCTGCCGCGCATCATCCGCTCGCTGTTGAAAAGCAAGACGGGAACCATCGGATTCATTATTATCGTCGCCGTCGTGTTCATGGCGGTTTTTGCCGGAACCATTGCTCCGCATGACCCTGCAAAGACCAATGCCGTCAAGCGGTTATTGCCTCCGATGTGGATGGAGAAAGGATCTGCGGATTACCCGCTGGGCACGGACAATCTCGGGCGGGACGTGCTTAGCCGAATCATTTACGGTTCGCAGGTGTCCTTGCTCGTTGGCATTTGCGCCGTAGCCGTAGCCGGAACGATCGGCGTGATCATGGGGCTTGTATCCGGCTATTACGGGGGTTGGATCGACCGTGTCATTATGAGAACCGTCGATGCTTTCCTGGCGATACCCAACATTTTATTTATGCTTGTGATCCTTGCTGTTCTGGGCCCCGGATTGTTTTCACTGATTTTCGTTTTGGGGGTAACCAATTGGGTCAAGTATGCCCGTATTATCCGCGGGGAAGTGCTGAGCGTCAAAGAACGTGATTATGTGAAAGCCGCCCGTGCCGTCGGATCGCGCGATGCCCGGATTATATTCAAACACATTCTGCCCAACGTCATTTCGTCGTTCATTGTCGTGTCCACGCTTAGTATTGCCACCACCATCATTTTGGAAGCTTCCTTGAGCTTCTTGGGGCTGGGTATCCAGCCGCCGACCGTGACGTGGGGCGGTATGCTGAGCGACGGCCGACAGTATCTCGCCACAAGCTGGTGGGTCGCAACGTTTCCCGGCATCGCTATTACGATAACCGTACTCGGCATCATCTTCCTGGGAGACTGGCTGCGCGATATTTTGGATCCAAGGATGAAAGCGAAAGAATCTTGATTAGCGACATGCAAAGAATAGAGGTGAAACAGGTGGCACCACTGTTGGAAGTTAAAAATTTGCAAACTCATTTTAAAACCGATGGCGGCGTCGTCGCTTCCGTCAACGGGGTATCGTTCACCGTGTCCAAAGGGGAGACGCTAGCTATCGTCGGTGAATCCGGGTGCGGAAAAAGCGTCACCTCCCTCTCCATTATGAGGCTCGTAGCTCCACCGGGAAAAGTGGTCGGCGGGGAAATTTTATTGGAGGGAGAAAATTTGCTCGGTAAGAGCGATAAAGAGATGCGCAAGCTGAGGGGCAACAAGATTTCGATGATTTTCCAAGAGCCTATGACTTCCCTGAACCCGGTGTTCACGATTGGGAACCAGCTGGGCGAAGTGTTTCTTAATCACCAGGATGTAGATAAGAAGCAAGCAAGGGCCAAAAGCATCGCCATGCTGGACAGTGTCGGCATTCCACGGGCGGATAAAATCGTCGATTACTACCCTCACCAGCTTTCCGGCGGCATGCGGCAAAGAGTGATGATCGCCATGGCGCTGGCCTGCAATCCTTCATTACTGATCGCCGATGAGCCGACGACCGCGCTCGACGTCACCATCCAGGCGCAAATTCTCGAGCTGTTGAAAAGCTTGAGCAAGCAGCGGGATACGGGAGTCGTCTTGATTACCCACGATCTGGGCGTCGTTGCGGAAATGGCTGACCGGGTCGTTGTTATGTATGCCGGAGAAGTCGTTGAAGAAGCGGGCGTGTTCGATTTGTTCGCGAGCCCGAAACACCCGTATACGAAAGGGCTGTTAGGCTCGCTGCCGAAGATCGACGAACAATGTGAAGAGCTTGACTCCATTTACGGCTCTGTACCGAATCCGCTTCAAATGCCGAGCGGCTGTACGTTCCACCCGCGCTGTCCGATCGCGACCGAGCAGTGCAAATCCAAGAAGCCGCCGCTCGAACCGGTTACCGCCCAGCATTGGGCGCGTTGTTTTTATAGTAAGGGGTGATCCGATATGAACCAAACGAGCCAACCATTATTGGAGGTAAAAGGATTAAAAAAACATTTTCCGTACAAGCAGGGTTTGTTCTCGCGGAAGGCCGGTTTTGTGCGTGCGGTGGATGGCCTTGATTTTACCGTTAACCGCGGAGAGACGCTCGGGATTGTAGGCGAGTCCGGGTGCGGGAAGTCAACCGCAGGGCAGCTCATCTTGCAGCTGCTGGAACCGACGGAGGGCGAGATTTGGTTCGAAGGGAGAAATTTGACTTCCCTTGACAAAGAAGAAGTGCGTAAAGTTCGCCGCAATCTGCAGATCATCTTTCAAGATCCGTATTCTTCCCTTAATCCGAGAATGAAAGTGGAGGAGATTGTATCCGAACCGCTTGAAGTGCACGGCCTGTATAAAGGCAGCGCATTGAAGGAGAGAGTCGTGGAATTACTCCGGCTGGTCGGTTTGGATGAGCATCATATGTCGCGCCATCCCCACGAATTCAGCGGCGGGCAGAGACAACGGATCGGAATTGCCAGAGCGCTCGCGCTGAATCCGAATCTGATTGTTTGCGACGAGGCGGTATCCGCTTTGGACGTGTCCATTCAATCGCAAATCCTGAATTTGCTCAAGAAGCTGCAGAAGGAGCTGCAGCTTACCTATATTTTTATCGCTCATGGTTTACCGGCGGTCAAGCATATCAGCGATCGCATCGCCGTGATGTATTTAGGCAAAATTGTTGAGCTTGCAGGCCGTGATTCCTTATTTGCGAAGCCAAGACACCCGTATACGCAAGCGCTGCTCTCGGCTGTTCCGAATCCCGATCCGACCCAGCGAAAAGAGCGTATTATCCTGCAAGGCGATCTTCCTAATCCGGCAAACCCTCCCAAAGGCTGCAGCTTTCATACGCGCTGCCCTTATGTCCAGGATAGGTGCCGCAATGAAACGCCAGCGCTGCAGCCGCAAGCAGACGGGCATCTTGCCGCATGCAGACGGGCATCTTGCCGCATGCCATTTTCCTCTGTAAATGAACGGCATGCCATCATTCATCTGCAAGCCTGCATTTTTCAATAAAGGAGCGACAAACCGATGGTGCACAAAGACATGACGGCAGAAGAGAATCCTACGCTTCAGGCGTACCTTACCGTTCTTTCCGCTTACCAACCGTGATTCCAGGGCGCAGACGGATCACGTTTCTAAGTAAAAAAACCGGCCTGCCCCAGCTCTGGAGCTGGGATGCAGAGACGGCGAGCTGCGAGCAGGTCGTCGAGCTGCCCGATCGGGTGATGGACGCCAACCATTCTCCGTGCGGCTCCCAAACCGTGATTGGTATGGACTATAAGGGGAATGAGAAGCAGCAGCTTTATTTGCTGAACAACGAAACGTTAGCCGTTCAAGAGCTCATGGTATCCCCGCAGCATTTTCACCATCTTGGGGGCTGGTACCCATGCGGGAAGAAAATTGCTTTTGCCAGCAACCGCCGTGGTCCCGGACTTTTCGATATTTTTGTGCAGGATGTGGAAACGAAACAAGCTGAGGTCGTTTTCCGGCATGAAGGGAGATGCGTTCCGCTGTGCTGGCTTCCGGATGGAAGCGGACTGCTGATTTTAAGCGATGTGACGAATGTCGTGCAATCCCTCTATGTTCTGGATTTGAGAAGCGACGAAGTCCGCGAAATTGGCGTGGAGGGTGCGGGCGACTACGCCTCCGTGCAAGTAGCGAAGGACGGTACGGGGTATCTGGTGACCAATGCGGCGGAAAATACGATGGCATTGTACCGCTTTTACACGGATCGAGCGGGTGCGGCCATGCTTGTCCATGTCCCGGAATGGGATGTCGAAGAGGCGAAGCTGTCGCCCGACGGCAAATGGATCGCATACACCGTCAACGAAGGCGGTATTTCGGTATTAAACCTGTATGAAGTAGAGACCGGAGCTTCCACAGCAGTGAAGCTGCCTCGCTGCGTCATCCAATCGCTATCGTGGCTAAGCGAAGGGGAGCTCGTATTTGCCCTCAAAAGTCCGGTGCTGCCAGGAGATATTTGGCTGTATCGTCTGAAAGACGAAACGTTCCAGCGTATCACCACTTTTGGGGTGTCGGAAACCATCCAGCATTTGTGGCAGGAGGCCGAGCTACACTCGTTCACCTCGTTTGACGGGGTTCAGGTGCCTTACTTTTATTACGGGCCTAATCGAACCGAAAGAACCGGGCTTCCGGGAGGCAAAAAGGCGCCTACGGTAGTCTACGTGCACGGCGGACCGGAATCGCAAATCCGATTCGATTTTCACCCGGTTATTCAATATTTGGTCAGCCAGGGATTTAACGTGGTCGCGCCGAACGTTCGCGGAAGTATGGGATACGGTAAAACGTATTTGAATCTCGATAACGGGAGAAAACGGATGGATGCGGTGGCCGATTTGGCGTGGATGGTGAAGGACCTGGCGCGCTTCGAGACGATCGATACCGGCAAAATCGGCATTATGGGACGCAGCTACGGAGGGTTTATGGTGCTGGCATCCTTGACGCACTATCCGGATTTATGGGCAGCGGGGGTAGACATTGTCGGCATATCGCATTTCCGTACGTTCCTCGAAAATACGGGAGAATGGCGCCGGAAATTGCGCGAATCGGAATACGGTACGCTAGCGGACGATTCGGACTTTTTCGAGGAAATCGCCCCCCTCAACCATTCGCGGAACATCAAGGTGCCGCTTCTGATCTTCCACGGCCGCAACGATACGCGCGTTCCGGTCAGCGAAGCCGAGCAGCTGTATGCCGATATGCGTGCCAGAGGCCAGGAGGCTGAACTGGTGATCTTTGAGGACGAAGGGCATCAGACGGAGAAAATGGAGAACCATATTGCACTGAATACGAAGATCGTCCACTTTTTAAAGACAACTCTGGGAAAGTGAATGATAAGATCAGCCGGCCTTTGAACAGGCCGGCTTTTTTAAAAAAGATGCCCGCCCCCGAAGCTCCGACGCTAGGTCAGGAGCCGGGGGCGTTTTTTTGCCGTTGCCGCAGGTTGGAGCGTCGTTTCAGGGGGACAGGCGGGGGGTAATTATTCCTACAACCGTAACGACCATTCTATCAATGAAAGAGGCGGTGGATGCGATGACGGTCAAACACAGCATCAAATGCCAAGGCAGCGAAATTCTGGTGCGCGAAACGGGAGAGGGCATGTACGACTTGGCCATTCAAGCGACGTCGAACCCTTTGGGCTACGGCAACGTGCTTGAATCGTTCCCGGATATGGAACAGGCGATCGGGGCGGCCGATCAATTCTGTAAAATGCTGACGGCGGCGCAGAAGCAAGGCTACTACTTGGAGGAAGGACACTTCGTCAAGCCGGAGCGGGAACGAATCCCGGCCAAGGAGGGACTTAGAGAGGAAGTAGAGGTCGAAGCATGGATCGAGCAATTTATTCGGGGGTGAGCAACCCCCGATTTTTTTTGCCATGATGCATGAATGCTGACATACAGTTGGCAGTTAAGGCGGCGTATACTGGAGTTAGAAAGAGGTTCCTGCAAGAAAGAAAAGATCCCCCTAAGGAGGCGTTGATTATGATGATGTATCAAACCGTGGAAAGCTTTATTCAGGATTACCGGAATGAAAGCGAATCGACTTCCAAGCTTCTGAGCGCCTTGACGGACGAATCGCTCCGTCAGGAAATGGCACCCGGCTACCGTACCCTCGGTCATCTCGCATGGCATTTGGTTCCTTCGGGAGGCATTTTGCATCCTACAGGCCTTACGTTCGACGCCCCTCCGGAGCGCAGTGCGCCGCCGGCCACGGCTGCAGCCATCGCGGAGAAGTACCGCAAGACGGCGGACAGCCTGATGGAAGCGGTAAGAACGCAGTGGACCGACGAGAAGCTCCAAGAGACGTCGATCGTGTTCGGCCAGCCTTGGAAGAACGGACTGACGCTGTATTTGTTCCTGAAGCATGAGGTGCATCACCGCGGGCAGCTGACGATTCTGATGAGGCTGGCGGGACTGCCGGTTACGGGGGTCTATGGTCCGTCGAAAGAGGAATGGGCCGCCATTGGCATGGAGGCTCCGGCGCTCTGATGCATTAGGTACGAAAAAACCGTCCGCTTACGGACGGTCAGGCTGTAGAGAAACCCGTGAAATAGAGAAATCTGCCTTGGTACCCGGTGGGGTATCCCCTTCCGGCCGCTGTTGTTATCGGAAAACTTTCAATTAATCCTTTAACCAGCGGTAATTTTCCGATAACAAAGGCGGACGCTATCGCTCCTACAGGGGATACCCCACCTACACCATTGGCATTTTTCAGTATATCAGGGTTTCTCGTCAATCTGACCGTCTACTTACGGACGGTTTTTTCGCGCTAAGCTTAGTTATAAGACTTGGCCGTCTTATCCGCTTCGCTAAGCGTCTTGTGCGCTGCATCAGCCGCTTGATCCGCGGTCCGGCGGGACGCACCAGTCGCTTCCCCGGCCGCCGCAGACGCCCGGTCCAGCAGGCTGTGCGAAGCGTCCGCCACCCGGTCCGTCGCCGCATGGGCCTTGTCTGCCAGCTTGGCGCTCTGCTCCTTGACGGCCTCGGCCGTCTCGGAGGCCTTCTCTTTCGCCGATTGCATCAGCTCGGCGCCTTTTTCCTGCAGCGCCTGAAGCTTCCCGGTGAGGTCCTCGCGAAGCTCCTTGCCGGATTTCGGCGCGAGCAGGAGGGCGAGCAGCGCGCCGGAGGCGGCTCCGATCACCGTACCTAAGAATACGCCGCCGCGTTTGGTTTCCTCCATGTTGTCCGCTTGTGCTGTTGCCATGAGAATCACTCCTTTAATTTAGTCGGGGTAAGGGGTTATGAATGATGTCAGCATTAAGCCGTACGTCGGCCGCCGAATGCGCGGGACAGCAGTCCGAGCAGGAATACGAACAAGGCGGCTCCGATAATCGCGGGAACGACAGCGAAGCCTCCAATGACCGGCCCCCATGTACCCAGCAGCAGACTGCCGATCCAAGCTCCTGCGAAACCGGCGATCATCGATCCGATCATGCCTCCCGGCATCGCCCTCGGCGCAATGGCCCGAACCGATCGCACCGATGACGACCGCCATGATGATCGTAATCAGTAAGCCCGGCATGTTCATCAGCTCCTTTGCACGGTGTGTTCCTTGCTTGTCTTTTTTTACCCGCCGGCATTTGACATGAAACAAACACGGCCGGGGGGACGGAAAGGGGCCAAGAAAAAGGGGCTGATGGGAGAAATCGAAAAATGGAAAATGCATGTGCCCGGAAGGAAAACTTTTGCCTCGGTTTCGTCCAATGGATAGAGAGGTGAGTATGGGTAATCCCCAGTTTTTAGTATTTTAGGGATAACTAAGCAACTTTTGGCAAACTTGCCGCGTTAAAGGAGGAGTGATTTCCAAGTATAAGAGAGGAGACTATCGATGCGAAAAGGATTCCTTCTTGCCGCCTTACGGAGCGTGAGTTGCCTATTCGCCCTGGTGCTGTTATCCGTTGCAAGCCTTGCCGGTGCTGCGCCTCTTCCTTCTTACGTTACCATTGTGGAGGATTTGCCGCTGTATGAGACGCCAAGCCTACACGCATCGACGGAAGGGGTAGTCGGTCCGCAAACGATGCAGGTGCTTGAAACGAAGGAAGCCGGCGGGCGAAAATGGCTTTCCGTGAATACGTGGCTCGGTCCGAAATGGATACAGCCAAGCTTCGATTATCAAGGCTCGGTGATGAGGAAGGAGTCGTTCGACCTGCAGCTGTACGAGGATGCCGTTCTGTACGATTACCCGTCCGAGCCTTCGAAGACGCGTTACCATATATCGCCTCAGAAGGTTCACGCGGATGCGGTCGCTTACGTATACAACCCGGGTGAACCGATGAATTGGCAGTATCGCGCGGTCCGCATCGATACATGGCTCGGCAAGAAGTGGATTATCCCGGACCGTTACCTGCCTTACGTGCAAACGACCGACGAAACGGTTACTCTGAACACCTACACGCTGTTGTTCGGAGGGGTAACTGCCGCGCTTGATTCAGGGCCGGGCGGAATGTTCAATCATACGCTTACTTATTTGCCCACCCTCGGGATGATTGCGCCTCAGCCCGTTCAGGCCTTCGAGAAGGTAACCATCCGCTATTTCAATACCACCTGGTATCATGTGCACACGGCGTCCGGCGATGCCGCCTGGGTGAACCCGCAGCTGCATATGCCTGCCGAGATCGTGCCGGAGAACAACACCTACGAGCTGACGAGGACGACGTCGATCCATACGTATCCGTTCGACTCCGCGTCGGCCATCGGAGCTGCCGCACCGCAGCAGATCGAGAGCTTCGAGCGGGCCGGCGACTGGATCCATGCGCATACGTGGATGGGTGACGGTTGGCTTCGCATCAAGGACGAGAGGAAGCTCGACATGACGGACAGCGGGCATCGCGTACAGGTCGGCGTCACGCCGAACCCGTTTCCTTCCTATGAATCGGGCGGACCGATGCATGTAGCTCTTGAAGGAACGCTTGCCGCCATCGACACGCCATACAGCAGGAGCGATATCGAGCTTCGCCTGGAAATCTATAACGACAAGGGAGAGGCCCAGGAAATTTCCAAGACACTATATAATGTCCGCGCTGGAGAGTCCCGCTATTTTTTCATCATGGTCAGCGCCAATTTCAACTTCAGAGGAGCACAGGTGCGGCTGAAATCCGTTTCGTTCAAGCCGGCCGAAGACCGGTCGCAAGATGTGTACGCTTTGATCTCGCGCTTTGATTAACCAAGCTCGCAGAACGAGCCTCAGAGCTTCCGCCGTCGCTTGTGGACCTGAGGCTCTTTTGCTGCGCAGCCCGTTATTGCGGGTCGCTCCACGACCTCCCTCCGTCGCTGGTTACCTTGATGAAGCCGTCCAGCAGCACCCATCCAAAACCGTCTTCGCGCAGGAAAAATTGCGAAGCACCTTTTAATGGAAGGTCCGTTGTGACCGCCTGCCAGTCCTCATGATTATACGAATTCATCGTGTAGACGGTCTTGCCGTCACTGGAAATGGCCCTTCCCATATTGAGCCTGTCAAAATTCAATACCGGTACCCCTTGGATGGCCTTCAAATGGGGGAGCGGGGTCCACGTATCCCCAGCGTCTCTCGTTTCGTAGGGGACGTACGTTTTTTCCCCGTTCTGCACCAATTCGGCGATGAAGATGCCATGATAATCGCTTTCCTGGTCGAAGGCGGGCGGATAGATGGTGGCGGTAGCCTTCCTAAATTCGGCGGGGACTTCAATGGGCTGAAGGGCCCAGGTTCGGCCGCCGTCCTGCGTCCGGTAGAACGGGAAGCCCTCCTGCCCTTGAGCATTCGTACCGATCCAGCCTTCCTTCTCCTTGCGGAAGCTGATTCCCGTCGGGTAGCCGGGAATGCCGGCTGTCAAATCGCCGACACGCGTCCATGATCTGCCGCGGTCGTCCGACCTGTAGAGCGATTTGTGCATCTGTCCTGCCGATGGCGAAGAGGTTAGCATCACATAATCGGGACTAAAGTCAAAATGCGCTCGATACGACGTTACGTCGGACGATGTTTCCCACGTCTCCGTTGTCGGCAGCGCCGCCGTTTCCCAGCCCCCCTCATAAAGACGATGGGAAGCGACGAGCTTCTTGTCTTCCGTGAGGTAGAAAGCAAACCCCTTATACGGGTCGCTAAAGTCGGCGGCTATCAGGCGATCCTTGTCGCCGATGCCGTCCGGAACAATGACATCCCATGATTTTCCTGTATTCGTCGTATGAAGCAGCTTCCCGCCGCCGTTCCAGCCGAAGCCTTCGTTCCCGTCCATGCCGACAATGCGGGACACCCGGTCCCGGTAGTCGACGTAAAAACGGGCCACGTCGATGTACGGATCGTACCGCCGGGGGGCCGGGATCGATAGATCTGACCGCAGCGTAATCCGATATCGCCCTTTTCCGTGGTTCAGCGGAAGCGATGCCGTAAAACGTCCTGCATCAAACGGAATTTGCTCCGTTTCGCGGTCCGTCCATTGGGCGGCATCCTCCTTCTCAATCACCGCAAGGAGTCCCTTCCCGAGCGCTTTGATGACGGCTCCTCCGACCTCCACCTTGCCGTTATCGGTCCGGACTTGGCCGGTAGCCGGCGTATCGAGAGTGATCGAGCTGAAATCGCCGAACCCGAACGGCAGATCGCCGTAATTGATCACAGGCATCATCCGCTCCGGCGTGATGGAATGAATAAACGTCTTGCTGTACAAGATGCGTTGGCGTACGCGGTACTCGACCTTGACCGCATTGTCGCCTATATCCATGGGAACAGCGGAGGCGAACTCATAGATCGGAGCGCCGCTCGGCGTCTTCTGCTCGGAGGATCTCATCGTGGAACTTCCGTGGAACGTTGTTCCGCTTCTCGCAGCGGTTACGAAGAGCATCGGCAAATCCGTCGTAAGCGGCGCGAACAGCAGTCCCTTCACCCCGTACCAGTAGCTGTATACGCTCTCCGGTATCCCGAAATCTTTTACATCGTATCTTGCATAATCGATCTCCAGCAGCCTTGTAACCGGATCCCAGTTGCCGGTATAGCCGAACATCTCCTTCAAATCGTATTCAAACATATAAAGCTCCCCGCCCTGCTTCACGGCGGGAAACGTCAGCTTCGTCTCGTTGTCCTTCCCACCGAACCAGTACAGTTCCGCCGTCTCGAGATCCGGCCCGATGCGAAATCCGCAGGTATCGTTATGGACGTAGAGGCCGTCTCCCTGTTTGTCTGTTTTATAGCCAAGCAGGTCCGCCATCCGCTCAACGGAAAGCATCGCCCGGCCGTCCTGTCCGAAGCCGATTCGCTGATCCCCGAAATACATGCCGTCATCTTCAAACTGGATGGAAAACCGGTTGCTTGACATATGCTCGATCTGAAGCGGATATTCGGCGCTTTGAGCTGCCCTCCCGTCGGCCGCTGCAGCTTTATTTTCCGTAAATGAGACCGTGCGCGTCTCCCCGTTCCATTCCAGACGGCCGAGCAGCGGAGCGAGATCCTGCAGGAATACCGCCGTTTTTCCTCCGATGTTGAACGAGGGAATTTCTTTTCCGAGCGCGACCGTGCGGATATCCGTTGCCAGCACATCGGCGATTTTGTTCCCCTGCGCATGGTTTCCGCTGACATCCGAGGTGTAAGCCGGTTGAATCTTCTTACCGGGGTTCGGGTAAATGTCGACCCGCCGTTCGGGCGGATCCCACGACACGTCGAAGCCGTAGCTGCGCAAATCCTCGACGACAATGGCCGTATTGCCGCCGATGTTCATGGAACGGATCGCCTCTCCGTTGACGAAGGCGCGAATATCTGTGGACAGCACGCTGCCGATAACCGTTCTGACAGCCACGTTTGTCGATTGCGCCAAAGACGGCTGGCTCGGGGTAACCGTCACAGCCGTACATACGATGGCAGCCAGCACTGCGATAGATTTTCGTATCATAGGGGCTGATGCTCCTTTTCAGGAATATACGAACACCCCATTAAACGATTGAAAAAGGGAAAAGTTGCATAATTGGCCTTCTTTTAACTGTCGCGGCGACGGCTGACGGGTTGGGCAAGCTATCCGCAGAAATCGATGAACCGGCAAGTCAATTGTGAACGGGTAAATTCGATCGATCATTATGCCTAAAAGAGCTGTCATCCTTTGAAATTGGAAACCATCATTATTGCTCGGGAATCATCCTCGCGCTGCCGCTTCGGGCAGCGCACATGACAAGACCAAGATCAGCCCGCTCATCCCGGGGAGGTCTTGGCCTCATTTTTTAGTTGATGCGAAGCTATAAGTTTTCGTAACTTATAGCTTCGCATCAACCTTGGTAAACGCGCTGGTCCTTGTAAGGCAAGGACGGCGTAGCCGTTTATCCTGGTAATCCGCGTCAAGCTGACGTTATTGCAGTATGCAAACGGCGAGCTCAGGATGTATGATAGGAGAATAGAGTTACACTATTGTAAGGAGTTATCGTTTATCTTTAACGTTGACATCGGACGATGAAAGGGGAGGCTCGGATGGAAGGGCGGCAGCTTCAGCTCATGCGCAGTTACCTGGAAAATACGCAGATTACGCTGCAGACGGCGCATTACACGAAAGTCGGGGCCAATTGGCGGGAAACGCATCAGGTGCCGGATATTACCCGGCTCTATTATATCCGCGAGGGCGAAGGCTGGATCCGCTTGCGCAACCGGCTGTACCATCCGAAGCCGGGCCAGCTGCTGCTGCTGCCGGCGGGGATGAGGCTTTCGTACGGGCGCTTGAACGAGAACGGCTTCGGCAAATATTGGTGTCATATTACCGCAGCGGTCGGGGAAGTGAACCTGTTCCAAATGCTGGAGCTCCCCCACTGCATCGATGTCCGGGACGAGCTGTGGATGGAAGCCAAGTTCAAGGCGCTGGTTGAGCAGTACAGCAACCCTTCGCTTACCGCACCTCTCCGCATCAAGTCGCTGCTGCTGGAGATCATCTCAGCCTACATGGAGCAGGCGATGGAGCAGGAGACGGAGCGCAGCCTCCGGCTGACCCCTACGACCGAGACGGGCAAAATCAACACCGTCCTCCAGTACGTCGACGAGCATTTGCAGGAGCAGATGACCGTCGACGAGCTCGCGCGGCTTGTGCATTTTCACCCGAATTATTTCATGCAGTATTTCAAAACGATGCTGGGCCTGTCGCCGATCGCCTATATCAACCGCAAACGGATGGAGCTGGCGAAGGTGCTACTGCAGGACAGCGGCAGAACCGTCACCGATGTGGCCGAGCAGGTCGGACTGGAGCTGTACTACTTCTCCCGCCTGTTCAAAAAACAAACCGGCCTCTCCCCAAGCGAGTACCGGAAAAATGCACTGCTGCGCTGATCCTGCACCTAACGGTGCCGCGTCAGCAAATACAGAAACCAGACGGCGTGATTCTGTTCATCGGCCGCCGCACGCCGGAACTGATCCTTGCCGTAGGGGTCCACGCTCTTCTCGGCGATGTTAAGGTAAAAATCCACGGTTTCTTGTTCGTCCTTAAAAGCGAACTCGAGCCCCGCCCGGTAGTCCGACGGACATGGCTCCGTGATGTGAGGGGCGGGCTTCCTCCCGGTCAAGCCGGTATAAATTTTGGAAGTCACTTGAAAATGACGAATTTCATCGTTTCGAATTTCAAGAATTCGCTTCCTTGCTTCTTCTTCGGGTGCCAACTTGGCCAATTGCTCATAGCAAGCGATGGCGCTGTATTCCCCGTTGACCGCTTTTGCAATGTCGGCGATGAGAGCCGAATCCGCAGGGCGCAAATAAGAATTGAAATACATTTCGATCCCCCCCATGAATCAACCTGCTGTTAACTTATGCGGGAATTGGGCTAACGTGTATTGTCCACGGGAGATAGTCTAAAGAAGCGGTAACCCGCCAAGCCAAAAGTGTGCCGATCGTTCGGTGGCGCTTCAAGTTAAACGCGGTCCGGTTCAGGCCCCTTTGATGGCTTCGGAAGCCGTCATCTTACAATTTCCTGGCCGTCACCAGCAAACGCGACGCATTCGTCCGGATGCCCTTAGGCGTCCGGTACTCCCGGATGAACCGGCGAAGCGTGGCTTCGTCCCCTTCCTCCTCTCCATAGCGAGGGACAATCGGCGTATGCTTCAGCAAGAAGACCAAATCCTCCTCCTCCGCATAATATTCCGCCGCATCATACTCATAGGCCTGCACCTCCACAAAGCCGACCTCCTCCAGCTCGGCTTCGAGCCTCATCCGGAGCGTACCCGGCTTGTCGTCAAAATGCTGCCCCCGGCCCAACGCCATCTTCAGGTTCCTCTTGTCGCTTTCCGCTACCTGTTGGGTCAGGAACCGGCCGCCCTTCGTCAGCACCCGGTAAGCCTCTTTAGCTGAGAACTCCGAATGCCTGCAAGATACCACGTCAAAAAAGCCGCCCGGAAAAGTGAGCCTCCCGGCCTCCATCGGCAGGATGCGTATATTGGTCCGCCCGGAGCGGGATACATTGCGTTCCGCCGTCCGGACCATTGCCGGAGACCGGTCAATTCCGACGCATAGCAGGGCGGCACCGGCTGCGGAGATCAGCGCCTCGGCGCCGCCGGTGCCGATGTCGAGCAGCAGGACGGACGGGCGGCAGCATTTTGCCACCTCGTCGTAGAAGTCCCATGCCGCGCCTTCCGTAACGCAGCGCAGACGGCTGAAATCCCAGCCGTTCGCCTCGCCGACGCGGTCATAGAAGCTTGGATCGTCGTGCGGATTCATGATCGTTCACGGCTCCTCTCCATCACAAAATATTCGTAATCCGCTCCATCGGACAGCCGGATAGGCTGCACGAAGCGGAATCCGGCTTTGCCCAGCACCCTTCGGGAAGCCGTATTGAACGGCTTGACGATGGCCGTGATTT
Source organism: Paenibacillus gyeongsangnamensis (assembly GCF_027533625.1). Lineage (GTDB taxonomy): Bacteria > Bacillota > Bacilli > Paenibacillales > NBRC-103111 > Paenibacillus_G > Paenibacillus_G gyeongsangnamensis. The sequence continues at coordinate 94,010 of NZ_JAQAGZ010000022.1, forward strand.
CCTGCAAGCCGGTGCATCCGAAGATGTAGGAGACCATCCCGGACACCGCTTCGGCAGCGTAACCTCTACCGCGGTAATCTTTGGATATCGCGTAAGCGATCTCCCTTTCGTCCGGCGGGAGCTTGCCGTTCGGGAAGACGCCGCACCAGCCGATCAGCTTCCTCTCCCGCTTGTGCTCTGCCGCGAGGAGGATCCGTACATCCCCAGCGTGAATTTTCGTATAAGAACCGGTGACGAAGCGGAGGAAGTCCGTTAACTGTTCCTTGGTCATGTTCCAATCGGGCAGGATATCGGTGATCTCCTTTTGCCGGGTGAGCAGGTACAGAGCTTCATCGTCCTCCAGGGTGAATTCCCGCAGCGCGAGCGAATTCGTTTCAAAACCGAGCGGACGTTTCATGCGCATGCCTCCTCTTTTAAACCCACCATACCATAAGAGGATCCGGGATCGGGAGGAAAGATCAGCTGAAACAAATTTACCCGTGAACGGTGGATAGGGGGAGGCGGTGGCTTGAAATGCGATGAGTGGAAGGCGTGAGACGGGAGTGGGGGGAAGTACGGGGGAAGTGAGGGAGAAGTGCAGGGGAAGTGAAGGGGAAGTGAGGGAGAAGTAAGGAGAAGTGAGGTGAAGTGAGGAAAAGTGCGGGCGAAATACGGTCGAAATGCGGTCGAAATGCGGTCGAAGTGCGGGCGTGTAGCGAATAGGTACTTGTTGGTCCAACCTTAGCCCCGGAGTCTATGCGGACGAGCCATCAGTGCGGATTTTTCCTATTGCATAATCTCTCCTTAAGGCAATGGATCCTTCGTACCGCACGTTTTTGGTTCATTTCGCCCGAGGCGCACGCTTGAATCGGTTCGGCGTCATGCCCACGTGCTTCTTGAACAGCTGGCAAAAGTAGGAAAAATTGCCGAGGCCTACGGCTTGGCCAATCTCCTGTACGCTGAGGCTCGACGTCTGCAGCAGCCAGCAGGCCTGCCGGATGCGCCGGGCCGTCAAATACTCGGTGATGCTGCTGCCGACCGTCTGGCGGAACACGGCGGAGACGTGGTTCGGCGACAGATGCACCTCTTGGGCGAGCCGCCCCAGCTCAAACGGCTCCATATAGTGCCCCTCGATCCACGTCATGGCCTGCTCCGCTACGCTGGACGATTTGCGCGGGAGCATCGGAAGCTCCTCGCCCAGCCGCATCGCCGCTTCCACGGCAGGACGGCACGTATGGATGAGCGCGGTGAGGAACAGCATTTGTTCCTCCAGCAGTCGGTCGGGCGAGGAAGGCGTGAGGCTCCGCATGTGCGCGTGAAACAAGCGGTCGATCTCGTCTGCGGGGAGGCCGCGGATCATTTGAGGTGCAAGCGGATCCTTCCAGAGCGTCTGGAAGAAGCTGCGCAGTCCCGGGAACGGCGCCAGCGTCTCGTCCAGCACGGAAGGCTCGAAGACGAACAGCGAGCGGACGTAGGCTTGTCCTTCCCCGAGATTGACCCGGATCCGGTGGAGCTGGAACGGCTTGAAATAGAACAGGACGCCCGGCGACAGCTCGAAAATCTGTTGCTCAACAACGACCGTTCCCGTTCCGACGTGAACGTATAACATTTCCATCCCCTGATGGGCATGATAAATTTCCGCAAATTCCTTCGTCCGGTCCTTGTAAAAAGAAAGCTGGGCCGGATGCTGGTTCATATTCATGTAGTTGATCTGCTTCATGTCGCACATCCCTTGATTGGCTGCCGTAATATAACAACATTTTATCATAAGAGGGCCAAACTTTCCGAGCGCATTTTCTGCTATGCTTGAAGCATCTTATCGCTTAAGGGGATGTTCTGTCTGTGATCAAGCAGCGATTGAACGACAACTGGGAGCATTACTGCGGCAGCTTGGGCGGCCCTTGGGAAGTATGGCGGGCGGACAAGCTAAAGAATCATTATAACGTGCCATGGCAGGGCGTCGAGCTGCCGCATTCCTATAACGGGCTCGACGTCATGGACCCGGACGGCAAGTATTTTCAAGGCCAAGGCTGGTATCGCACCAAGCTTGCCGTGAACAATCCGTACCCGAACGGACGGACGCTGCTGCATTTTGAAGGGGCGGGCCAGCGCACGGATGTTTACGTTTACACGAATAAGGTGGACTCGCATCTCGGCGGCTACGACGAGTTTACGGTCGACATTACCGAGGCGGCGGAGCAGGCGCGCGGTATCGAGCGCTACAACGGACTGATCCCGGTAGCGGTCGCTTGCGACAATAGCCGGGAGCTGGAGACGATTCCGTCGGATGCGAGCGATTTTAACCTATACGGCGGCATTTACCGATACCTGAATCTCGTGTACGTGCCGGCGGTATCGCTCGCGCAGGTTCATGTGGAGACGGATACGTCGGCGCTGGAAGCCGGACAAGGAACCTGCCGCGTGAAGGTGCGCGCCAGCCTGTATAACCCGGGTGCGCTCGGCGACAGCGTATCGCTGACGGTGCGCATCACCGACCGCGAGGGCAAGGTCATCGGCGAATCGAAGGTGAGCTGCCTTCCATGGCAGGGCGAGAAGGAGCTTGCGGTGTACGAGCTGAGCTCGCCGCAGCTGTGGACGACGAATGCGCCGTATTTGTACGGCTGCAGCGTTACGCTCGCCGGTACGCACGTATTTCTGCGAGATGATCGACTGGTACCTGAAATCGCAGGAGAATATGGACTGGCTGACGGGCGCCGCGCAGTGGGCGTTCAAGGATTTTGCCACGCCGGTGCGTCCGGATTCGCCGATTCCTTACCTCAACATGAAGGGCATCATCGAGCGCGATTTCACTAAAAAAGACGCCTACTACGTCTTCCAATCGTATTGGGCGGAGAAGCCGATGGCCCGCATTTACGGCCATTCGATGCCGGTGCGCTGGGGCGCAGAAGGGGAGAAGAAGCAAATCCGCGTCTACTCCAACTGCGACGAAGCGGAGCTGTTCCTGAACGGGGAGAGTCTCGGCGTGAAGAAATGCGATTCGCAGAACTTCCCTGCGGCGGGACTGCGCTGGGAGCCGGTCCCCGCGGCGGGCACGAACCATGTCAAGGTCGTAGCGGTAAAAGATGACGTGACGGTGGAAGACGAGCTCACCTTCGAGTACCAGACCGCCCAGTGGGGCGAGCCGGCTGAGCTTCAGCTTACGGCGGAGCGTCTGGAGGACGGCCGCATTTATGTGGAAGCTCGCGCGGTGGATGCAAACGGCGTGTTCTGCCCGGACGCGGCGCAGTTCGTCCGCTTCGGCCTCGCCGGCGACGGGAAGCTGCTGGAGCACCTCGGAACGATCCGCGGCTCGCGTCTCGTGCAGCTGGCAACCGGCCGCGCAGGCATTTATGTCGATCCGAACGGCGGACAGCCGGCGGGCATCTCGGTTACGGATTTCGTGAGCGCGGGCGGACCTGCGGCGTCCTTGAACGGCGGGCGCAGCGGAAGCGGACGCCAGGGCGTGTCCGTTGTGAGCGCGGCTTGCGAAGGCATGAAGACGACTTTTATTACCGTATCTTAAAATTTTGGCAGCTTAACATTTAGCAGGAAGAACAATTAGCAGTTTAAATTTCAAATCAGGAGGAGATTTACCATGACAGCTATCGACACAAGCAAGTGGGAACGGACGGCGGGGCTGCCGGAAGCTTTGCCTCACATTTGGGAGGCGCTCCAGGTTAAAGTGGACCGGATGATCGGACAAATCGGCACCAAATCGCCGCACGTGGCGAAGGAAGACGGCATCTACGACGATATTCGCTACGACTGGTGGACGTCCGGCTTCTGGCCGGGCATCCTCTGGATCATGCACGAGTTGACGGGCAAGGAACACTACAAGGAAGCGGCATGGGGCTGGGACGAGAAGTTCGAGCAGAAGATGATCCAGGACAACAACTTCCATCACGACGTAGGCTTCCAGTTCCTGCCGACGGCGGTCATCAAGCACAAGCTGACCGGCGACAAGGACGGGCTGCGACGCGGCCTGCAGGCCGCCAACTTCTTGGCGGGCCGCTTCAACATCGCGGGCAACTTCCTGCGCGCGTGGAATCAAGAGAAGATCGGCTGGTCCATCGTCGACTCGTCGATGAACCTGTCGATCCTGTTCTGGGCCGCCGAGCAGATCGGCGACCCGCGCTTTGACCATATCGGCCGCGCGCATGCCGATACGGTCGTGAGCCAGTTCATCCGGCCGGACGGCTCGGTGAACCATATCGTCTCGTTCGACGCGAAGACGGGCGAACGGATCGAGTCCCTCGGCGGCCAAGGCGCCGGCCCGCACTCGTCCTGGAGCCGCGGCGCCGCATGGGCGCTCCACGGCATGGCGAACGTGTATCGCTACACCGGCGATACGAAGTACCTGCGCGCCTCCCAGCAGGTGGCGCACTACTTCCTCGCGTGCTTGCCGGACGACTACGTCGCGCACTGGGACTTCCGCGCGGCGGATCCGCTGGACGGCGAGCCGCGCGATACGTCGGCGGCTTCGTGCGCTGCGTCCGGCCTGCTCGAGCTCGCGGAGGCGCTGCCGGGCGCCCTAGGCGCGATGTACCGCCGAGCCGCCGAGCGCATCCTGCTCTCGCTCACGAAGCATTACGCCACGTGGGACCGTCCGGACCACGAGGCGATTCTGATCGCCGGTACCGGCAACAAGCCGGCCGGCCAGAACGTGGACGTCTCCCTAATCTACGGAGACTACTACTACGTCGAAGCCCTCGCGAAGCTGATGGGCTGGAAGACGCGCATTTTCTAAGCGAGCGAGCCTGCGAGCTCATGAATAAAGCCCGGAGCTGCCCCTTTGTGGGGAGCTCCGAGCTTTTTTTTTTGCCGGCGCGCGTGTGCGAGTACTTGGAGCGGCATCGTTTTACCGGAAAGTTGGAAAGTTGCGGTGCTTAGTGAACCGTGGTTCACTGGTAAGGAACGCAGGTTCGCTAACGGAAGGCTGATTCCATTTAGTGCGTCGCTTATGAACCAGGAGGCGATACTAGTGAACCTGGGGGCGTAAAATGGCCTTGAGGTTCAGTAAAGCATGCAGATGGTCTTTAGCCGGTCTTGTAGCGAACCGCCGCTCACTACAAATGAACTGTGGTTCACTAACGGGAGACCGATCACCCGCAATGGGGCGCTTAGTGAACCAAGCCGCGATACTAGCGAACCGGTCCATTAACGCCGAGGATCCGAGCAGCTTAGTTTCTTTTAAAAAAATTAAGTACCCAAGTAATTTGGTTCTTGCCGTCCGTCACTTGGCCGTGCAGCGCGCCGAAGAACGTATCCTGCAGCTCCACCGCCACTTGGCCGTCCGCTTTCAGGCCGTCAAACACCTTGCGGATTTCTTCTTCGCTCTCGCATTGGAGAATAATTCTGATGTTCTCGCCCTTCGGGGTTCTGCCGTAAGAATCGGAGAAGTGAACGTGCCCGCCGCCCAAATGCAGCTCCGCATGCATGACGCGTCCTTCTTGCTTGTTCAGGATCTTGATCTCCCCGCCCATAATACCTTGATAGTACTCGGCGGACTCTTCTACGTTATCGACGATGACATAAGGACTTGCGTTCTTCATGCATAATTCCTCCCTGATTTACTAAAGATTGTGCGGAATGCTCCGCTTCCTTACTAAGCTCCCCATGCACGCAGTAGGTTTAACCGTAAGTTAGCTGATTACCGACTGCACCGCAATGCGAAACCTTTAGGTTACGCTTTATTATACGAAACGTTTTGGTTTCATGTCAACGCCTGTTCGTTCTCGTCCAATGCCAATCTATGGTGTTGGTGCCAACGATCAAAACCGCCTCGCATTCCGGTCGGTTCCATGTGGCAAAGCGATCCATCCCAAACCACCGATCTATGGCATAAGCCAGCCGGAACGTGCACATCGCGTGCTTCCGACCCTTTCCTTGGGCATGACTGCTGAACTTCCCAGAAAAAAATGGGGCGCCGCCCGCAAAAGCCCCGGAACAACAGCGAGGCCACTGAAGAACTAACGTTTTTTTATCTCAACGTTATGCACAACAGCAAATAAGACATCTACCCTCAATATCGGGACGGATGCTTTCTTTTCTTTGGCTCTAAATCGGTTATTTGGGCAAGGGAATTCTCAATCCGTTAATTTCAATAAACGCTTTAGGTTTACGGCAAATATGGCCATTGCTCCTTGCATTTGCATGCCAAGCAGACCCGAGGATGAGACGACATCATACCCATGTCTATGTTTGAGTTCGCTGTTCTTCGCTTCAATTTTGTAGCGTTCCTTGGATTTTGCTTTGAAATAATCTGATTCTTGGAATGCTATTTGCTCCGAGTGTTCATCGGATTTAATGCTTACGGAGCAGGTTTTGCTCTTAGCCCCTCTTCGTAGCAGCCTTCCTTGAGCGGACATCGCTGGCATAACTCCACGTCAAAAAAGTGGGTCAACCTGGTTTTTGTCTGGTTCAAACCCAGGTAGGGGGAAATTTTTTACTATAGATTTTATGTATCGTATTCTTCAATTCTATCTTTCTTATATTAAAGTAATATTCAATCCTCGATAACAATGGGAATACAAAAGTTTAATATTATAGGGGGGAGGTAAGTAAACAACGGGAGGTAAGCAATCAATGAAACATCGTTTCAAAGCCTTACTCGGAGCAGGTTTACTGATTTCCGGATTATTGTCGGCATGCGGCAATTCACAGAATGCGGCTACAAAGCCGGCAGATGCGACTGGAGCGAATGCTACCACAGCGCAGAGTGGAGGTAGCGCCGCAAACGGGACGAACAAAGCGGCACCGAAGCAGCTCACGATGTCGATGGCATGGTCCTCTGCAGAACTGACCAAGGCCATGACGGGCATCCTCAATGAGTATAACAAGACGCATCCGGATGTCGTATGGACGTTAGCGCCCGGTATGCAAGAGGACAAGCTGCTCGCTCAAATTGCGGCTGGCAATCCTCCGAGCGTCTCTATGCTGAATACGACGAACTACGTTCCTACTTTCGCAGCCAAAGGGGCTATTCTGTCTCTTGAGCCTTATATTCAAAAAAGCGGCCTTGATCTGAACCAATTCACTCCAGCCTCCCTTTATTCCAACTCTATTTTGGGACATCAATACGCGCTACCATATTTTGAAGACACGTATGGTTTGTACTATAATAAAACGTTATTCGCCAAAGCGGGTATCGACCATCCGCCTGCGACGCTGGAAGAGCTCGTTGCCGACGCCAAAAAGCTGACGATTGAAGGCCCGGACGGCCAGTATACGCAGCTCGGCTTTCTCCCGGCTTTCACTAAAGAAAATGAAGGCTATTTATGGGGCGGCCGTTTTGCTACTAAAGACGGAGTCGTGACAGCGAACGACCCCAATGTCGTCAAAGGCGTCAGCTGGCTTGTCGATTACTGGAAGCAGTTCAATCCCGACAAAATTGCCCGGTTCCAATCCAGCAACCAAAACGCAGCGAGCGGCGTAAACCCGTTCACAACCGGCAAAGTAGGTATGATCGTCTCCGGCGAATGGTTTATGCCGAGCATTCAGCAGCAGGCTCCGAACCTGGATTTTGATGTAGCTCCGATCCCGCATCCGGCCGATGCTCCCCAGTTCGGCAACATGGGCTCCGTCGGCGGCAATCCGATGGTCATCCCGAAAGGTGCGGCGGAACCGGACCAAGCTTGGGAGCTTATCAAATGGCTGTCTACAGAAGGGGAAAAGCTGGGCGTTAAACCGGAATATTTCTCGGCGATTATGGCAGTTCCTGCGCTCAAGGAGCTTGTGAACGATTCGAAGCTGGCTCCGAACCCGCAAATGGCGTTTTTCTGGAAATATAGCGGCGGCGACAACATTATTCCTTTCCCGCCGATCCCGGAATCAGCTACCTATGCGAAGCAGCTCAGCACCAACATTCAGCTGGCGGAGACCGGGAAAATGACGGTGCAACAAGCGCTGGATGACGTGCAAAAGCAAATCGCCCCCTTGGTTGATTCTGAACTGAAAACTTGGAAAGCTAGTGCCGGCAAATGAGTTCAGTACAGCAGCGTGTCGTTCCTTTGCAGACCCGGAGTAAAAATACTCCGGGCCGCAAAGGCAAGCTCGTTCACTCTCGAATCAGATGGGGCCTTTTGTTCGTTTCCCCATGGCTTATCGGGTTACTCACCTTGGTACTAGTGCCGATGCTCTTGTCGCTGTATTACAGCTTTACTGATTACAACATCATCGGAGCTCCGCGATGGGTAGGTTGGGACAATTACCGGGCTTTGCTGGATGATCCGACGTTCTGGAGCTCCAGCTACAATACGTTATATTTGGTTGTATTCATGGTTCCAAGCAGCCTGGTGGTTGGATTAGTTTACGCGCTGCTTCTGAATCAACCGATTCGCGGCAGAAAGCTGTTCCGCACAGTACTGTATATGCCGCAATTAGTACCTCCAGTTGCAACATCGATGCTTTGGATTTGGATTCTCAATCCGTCGTTCGGCTTAATCAACAAGTTTCTCGGCATATTTCATATTACAGGTCCGTTATGGCTGGCAAGCATGGAATGGTCTAAACCGAGCCTCATTCTCATTCATTGGTGGAGCATAGGCGGTACGATGCTGATTTTCCTCGCCGGCTTGCAGGGCGTTTCTCCCGCATTGCTGGAAGCCGCTTATTTAGACGGAGCGGGGGCTTGGCAACGTTTCCGGCATGTCACCTTGCCCGCCATTTCGCCGCTGATGTTATTTAACCTGATTATGGGTGTGCTTGGCGCGATGCAATATTTTACCCAAGCTTACATCATGGGCGGCGGAGGCTCCGACGGCGGCAGCGTTGGAGTGGGCGGAAGCCTAGAGTTTTATTCGATTTATTTGTATCAGCTTGCTTTTGTCAATTTGCGGATGGGCTACGCGTCGGCGCTGGCTTGGGTTTTGTTCTTGATCTTAGCCGTGCTCATTGGGCTGCTATTAGCTTGGTCGAAGAAATGGACCCACTACGAGGGCATGAAAACATGGAAATGAAACGTACTCAACATATTTGGCTTGTGTATTCGCTCTTGATCTTAATTAGTATCGGCATGATCATGCCGTTCTTTTGGATGGTTACTTCATCGCTCAAACCTTTGGAACATATGATGTCAGATCCGATCCGGTGGTTCGAATGGCCGCCTTTATGGTCAAATTACCCTAAGGCGCTAAAGACGATCCCGTTCTGGAATCAGCTTGGCAACACCGTTCTGCTGTCGGTCATGTCTGTTCTCGGCACCGTGTTATCGAGCAGCATGGTCGCCTATGGGTTGGCGAAAATCGATTGGCCCGGACGAAAACTGTTGTTCAGTGTATTGCTGGCAACGATGTTTTTGCCAGGCTTCGTAACATTTGTTCCGACGTATTTGATTTTCCGCGACTTGGGCTGGCTCGGTACGTATTTGCCGCTTATCGTGCCGACGTTTTTAGGGGTTCCCTACTATATTTTCGTGCTGCGGCAGTTTTTCCTTACGATTCCCGAATCCGTCACTGAAGCGGCGCGCATCGATGCCGCTTCCGATTGGCGCATCTTTTGGCAAATTATTTTGCCCCTTAGCAAGCCGGCTCTGACGACAGTGGCGCTTCTTTCGTTCGTAGGCGCCTGGACGGATTATACGGGACCGCTCATTTATTTGAGCACTCCTGACCATTGGACTCTTTCGCTCGGCCTGAAGCAGTTTCTCAATACACACAATGCCGACTGGAATTTGCTTATGGCGGCGTCGGTCGTGTTTACACTCCCAATGGTGATCATCTTCTTCCTGGGACAAAAATATTTTATGGAAGGCATTACGTTTCATACGGATGTCGGCTAAGATGAAAGGAGCAATGATATGACGACGATTAGAGTCATGACTTACAATATGCTGCATGCACCTGGTGATCGGTTGGAGGAGCTGGCTCAAGTTATTCAGGAGACTCAGCCGGACATCTTGGCTTGCCAAGAAGTGGATGATATCGATGGTTTGATGACGCTTGCTCAGCGGAGCCGCATGTTGCCGGTTATAGGTCATTGCAACATGCCTGAATCGGAACCGGCGCCGGAACACGTGGCGATTTTGTCACGCTATCCAATCAATCGGCTAGTTGTTCATCCTTGCGATACAGAGGCCATGTTCCGTCCTATCTTCGAGGTATGGATACAACCGCCGAATCATCAGCCTATTGGTTTTTTCACGCTTCATTATCGCGCACTGCCAGGACCTGCCGGTTCCAATTTCAAGATGAGGGAAGTAGGAGCCATGATGGAGGTATTGAAGCAGATTGAAGGTCCTCATTGCGTCCTTGGCGATTTCAACGCATGGGCGCCGGGAGAAGGAGATTTGTCCCCGACATGGGGAGCGCAGCTGCCGGACGATCATCGTGATGCGGTTCGCGGTCCCATTGTTCAGCAAATTCTGGACGGCGGTTACGTGGATACGTGGCGAAAGGCCAATCCGTCTCCCGATGAACCAATCGGCACGTTACGAGGGAGAAACTCGCGAGTAGACTTTATTTTTGCTGATTCAATTATGGCTTCTTACGCCAAAGAATCGCGAATTATTCGAAATCCTTTAACGGAGCGCGCATCCGATCATTACCCGGTGCTAACCATTTTTGAAATATAATATGTGTCGTAATATGCTCCAACTAAAACCACCGTTAGGTCGCGAAGACATTCGCGAAGGTGGTTTTTCATTTAACTGATTATTTGGTGAGTTCGGCCATCAAGAATATGTTTCAAACAGCAGAACGCCGATATTTGATTTTTCCGGAGGTAAGGAATAGATGAAAGTTGCAGTCGTTGGTTGCGGAAAAATGGGAGTAACTTATATACAAGCGTTGACTCGGATGCCGGGAGTGGAACTGACAGCTATCAGCGACCTCCGCCAGGAGCAAGCGGAACGAATTGCGGCGGAATACGGAACATCGGCTTATTCATCAGTAGACGACTTGCTGGCGGATAACAATATCCAAGTGGTATGCGTTACCGTACCGAGTCATTTTCATAAAGAACTTGTGCTGAAGGCGGCGAAAGCAGGCAAACATATCATTTGCGAAAAACCGCTGGCTCTATCGCCGAAGGATGCGGAAGAAATGATTCAGAGCTGCAACGAAAACGGCGTACGACTGTATGTGGCGCATGTCGTCCGTTTTTTTCCGGCCTATGCCGACATAAAACGCAAAGTTTCCGATGGAGTCATTGGAGAAGTCGGTATCGCTCACGCGAAGCGAATAGCCGGCAATCCGGGCGAGGGAAGGGAATGGTTCCTGGACCCCCGGTTGAGCGGCGGGGTTATCTTGGATGTCATCATTCACGACATCGATTTCATGCGGTGGACGCTGGGAGAGATCAGCAGCGTTTATGCGTTGAATCATCGGACGGAGTCGATGGACTATGCTTTTGTGACACTCCGTTTTCGAAGCGGCGCCATCGCGAACCTGGAAGGGTGTCTCGGGTCTCCGGATACGTTTACTTCCGAAGTCGAGCTATTCGGGAAGAAAGGCGCTATCCGGCACAGCAACCGGGATGGAATCACCTTAAGAACTGTTCTAAGGGAAGGTCCGCACGGATCACCCGTGGTCAATGAACAGAGTCCCATTGTCCATTCCAACTACTGGACTGAGCTCAACCATTTTCTGGAATGCATCCGGACGGGGAATGATCCTGTTGTAAGTGCTTATGACGGTTTAAAAGCGGTCGAAATCGCCGCCGCTGCCATCGAATCGATTCGTACGGGGCAGCCTGTGAGCTTGCCTGAATCTTAACCTTAATAAATATTCAGCGTTTTGATCTGGGAGGAACAACTATGCGTAAACTGAAAGTTGGAATGATCAGCTTCGCCCATGGTCATGCCAACAAATTTTTGCAATGCTTGTCACGGATAGAAGAAGTCGAAATCGTCGGAATTGCGGATCAAGATTGGTCCCGCGTGGAATCGCCGGTTAACGACTATCGGCTGCGGTATTATTCCGACTACCGTGAATTGCTGGCCTCCGATGCGGATGCCGTTGTCATTTGTTCCGAAAATACGCGCCATGCGCAAATGACCATAGATTCGGCGAGAGCCGGCAAGCATATTTTATGCAATAAGCCATTAGGAACGACTTGGGAAGATATGGAGTCGATGATCGGCGCTTGCCGGGATAACGGCGTACAATTGATGACCGCTTTCCCTTGCCGGTACCTTCCCGCCGTCGTGAAGGCGAAAGCTGCACTAGAGTGTGGAGAACTCGGAGAAATTGCAATCATTAAAGGAAGCAATAAAGGGACGTTGCCTGGGGCCTGGTTTACGAACAGAACGTTATCCGGCGGCGGGGCTTTCATGGACCATATCGTTCATGTGATGGACTTGATCTTGTGGTTTACGGGCTGGCGTGCCGAAGAGGTGTATGCGGAGGCCGGCACGTTGTTCCACGACATCGAGGTGGAAGATGCGGGAATCGTTCACGTCAAATTCGCTAACGGTGCATTTGCCGTCATTGATCCCAGCTGGTCCCGTCCGAAGTCATGCCCGGCCTCAAGCGATTTGAAGCTGAATCTGATAGGCTCCAAAGGGATGATGTCGCTTGATGCATTCGCCCAAACCAATGAGCTGTACAGCGATGACCTCACCAAAGCCCAATGGAATTACTGGGGAGACGATATGTACGTTTACATGATCGAAGGATTCGTACAAGCTTTACTGGAAGGAAAGCAGGTACCCATTACCGGGGAGGACGGTTTGCATGCCGCCATGGTTGCGTTGGCGGCTAGCGAATCGGCCCGTCTCGGCCAACCTGTGAAGGTCTTAGCATGATGTGCGGAAGATATAACTTCGAGGAAAATTTTGACCATTTGAACGGATTGGAGGCTGGTTTTGCGAAAGTCGTGCCCGGATCGGTCGCACTAGGCCTCGCGAGCAGACCCGATCCGGTGCGAACGGGCGAGCACAGTCTCCGTCTTTCGTATGATTTTAGCGGAGAGCTGGGAATTTCCCTTGCTTCCGTCATTTTTTGGGGAGAAGACGGTGAAATCGGCCGGATCCTTCCGGGTTACCCTTCCATGTTGGGAGTTTGGATATACGGGGACGGAAACGGTCACTGGCTACGGGCACAACTTAAGGACTGCAAAGGGAATGCGATCGCACTCAATCTGACGCAGCCGGGAGGACTGAATTGGGTAGGCTGGAAATACGTAACTAGCCCGATAAGTCCGGAACTGCCGTTTCCGGTCAAGCTTTGTCGGGTGTATGTGGTCGAGGACGATAACGCCAATAAAAACGCCGGCATCATTTACTTCGATCAAGTGAGGGCGGAATACGGCGAGTCCGGAGAAGATTGGGAGAGTCCCGAGTTCAGTGGAATGTCACCAAAGCCGGAAACGACCGTTCACGCGGCGCACATGCCCATTGGAGCTTTCGTCCGGGATGCCGGCAGCGGCGTCGATCCTGCTTCGATCCGGATGATGCTTGATCACCGTGTTATAGAACACACGTACGATCCGTTGACCGGACTCGTCGAGTACAAGCCGAATGAACCTATCGAGGATGGAGAGCACTCGGTTTTGATCGAGGCCGCGGATTTTGCCGGCAATCCCGCAATGCCTTCGGCAAAATGGACGTTCCGCATGTATACCGGACCCGATACGGATGCGCCGGTTATTACAGTAATCGGTCCATTGGACGGGATGACGACTCGAACGACCCGTCCGAGGATCTCCGCCCGATTGTACGATTCCCATACTGGAATAGACTGGAACAAAACGAAGCTGATGCTTGACGGCCGGGAGTTAGCCTTTCGTTACGACGAAACAAGCGAAACGATCTACTTCACGCCGGAGCCGCTCCCGCCGGAATCACGGCACGCAGTTAGCCTTATTACGGCGGATCGCGCCGGCAACGCGGCTGAGGTTAGCTGGTCTTTTACCGTAGGCCCTTCGCTGGGGCAGCCGAAAAATCCGAACAAGTTTCAGATCAGTGTCATCGGCGACGGAGGATATTACTTCGAGGGTCACGGGACGATGCCTACGGATATTTTGCTGCGAGAACAGATCGCCCGAATCAACAGGGAGCCGGAAACGGAACTGATCGCCTATGTCGGTGACATTGTCGATTACGATACCGAGGAAAATTTTCGGCTGGCCCTTCCGGTGCTTCATTCGTTTCGGGTACCCTTTGTGATCTCGATCGGCAATCACGAGATAACCGGAACGAATTCCAGGCGCAACTTTCATTATGCTTTTGGGGAAACAAACTATATTTTCGATTACGGCTGCGTTCGTTTCATCGGCATGGACAGCGCTTCAATGGGAATTACAGCTTCCGACCCGTCGCAATGGGCGTGGCTGGAGGATATACTGAACGAAACTGGAATGAAGCACATCCTGATTATGATGCATGTACCGCCGGATGAAATTGTTGCAGACGGCCGGAATTTATTAACGGGCCATGGTTTTCGCAATAAGGAAGATATCGAGAGGTTGTACAATATGCTCGGGTGGTATAAAAGACGGCATCCGGAGCGGAGCATTGCCGTATTAAGCGGCGATCTGCATGCTTATCTCCACAAGCGGGTGCAGGACGTCGACTATATCATCTCCGGTGGAGGCGGGAAATTTACGCATGTTCCGGCTGAGGAAGGCGGTTTCTTTCATTATTTGAATCTGAAGGTAGACGGAGACAGCCTGAGCTGGGATGTCATACCACTGTTCGATTACATCGCATTCGATTCGCATTCGGTCGAATTGAAGCCAGGGGAACGGCTGACGCTCACCGGTACTGCAGAATTTCTCACAAGTACGAATGCACCTATCACGCTGCAGGTTCAAGCTCCATTTAAAAGAGAATGGTATTCAAGCGATCCGATCATTACGGAGGTTGACGGTAACGGGATGGTTACCGGCAAGTCGAGCGGTGAAGCGGTAATTACCGTTCGGTGCGGTTGGCGGGAAGCGAGAACAACAGTTGTCGTTACAGCTGCAGCAGGTTGCGGAGCGGATGGTTCGGTAAAAGAGATTTCAAGTTCAAAGTACAATTAGTATTCTAACGGAGACGATAGCATCAAGACGAACAGGCTGCCGTCATCATCGGCAGCCTGCTGAACTTTCGGGCAGTAATGTGAAGGCACTAAACGGCATTATTATGCAGTTCCCAAAAATTAAAGGTTTATAGGATAAATTAAACGAATTACAGAAAACCGTAGATGAGTTGCAGCAGGAATTAAGTTTATAAGTTGAATTCAGTGAGTCGCTGCCGGTTTTCGAAGGACTTTTTCAGTGGCCTCAACAACAGCCGGCGGGTTTGACTATCACATACAGCACTATAACGCTCTTAGAGAGGCTTTTACCCTCTTGCCCGAACACGGCCGGGTCGGTTTCTCTCGCCTCTACCGGCTAGAGCGCAGCTTTATCCTGTACCGCCGAACGTCGGGGCATCATTCTTTTATATTGGATTGATTTCCCTGACAATATTCGAGCTTAATTTTGAAACCAATCGACATTTTTTGCGTATATTGTAAATTGGGCTATTTTTTAATGATGCATCCATCACGATAACGGGAGAGGAAGATGTAACGGAATGTCTCAGGAGGAACACAAGGGATGGCGCATGGATATCGCCCCCTTCGAAAGACCACAGCTCAAACACAGCGTGTGGCAGCTCGTGAATACGGTGGGACCGTTCTTTGTTTTATGGTATCTTGCGTATTTGAGCTTATCGGTTTCGTACGTATTGACCTTACCGATTGCCATGCTGGCCGGCGGGTTCTTGGTTCGGATTTTCATCATTTTTCATGACTGCTGCCATAAGTCCTTTTTCAAGAATCGCACGGCTAATGAGATTGTGGGTACGTTCACGGGCATTCTGACCTGCTGCCCCTACGAGCAGTGGCGGCATACTCATTCCGTTCATCACGCAACGAGCGGCAATTTGGACAAACGGGGGACGGGGGATATTTGGACCTTGACGGTGGATGAATATTTTTCTTCGCCGCTGCTAAGGCGCATCGTGTACAGGCTGTACCGCAACCCGCTCTTCATGTTTACGATCGGACCGGTGTACATTTTTCTCCTGGATTACCGTTTTAACCGGAAGCGTGCCGGCCGCAAGGAGCGGATCAACACTTACATCACGAACCTCGGCATCGCCGCCGGCGCGGGACTATTGTGCTGGCTTATCGGCTGGGAGTCGTTCCTGCTGGTGCAGGCGCCGATCTTCCTGACGTCCGGTCTGGCAGGCATCTGGCTGTTCTATGTTCAGCATCAATTCGAGGAATCTTACTACGAAGAGGAAAAAGCCTGGGATTACGTGGAGGCCGCCCTGCGGGGGAGCTCGTTCTACAAGCTGCCGCGGGTGCTGCACTGGATAACGGGCAACATCGGGTTCCACCATATCCATCATTTGAGCCCGCGGGTGCCAAACTATTATTTGGAGTCGGTTCACAACAGTAATCCGCAGCTTCGGAACGTCCAGACGATCACGCTGCGGTCGAGTCTCGAATCGCTCAAGTTCCATGTATGGAACGAGGAAAGCAAGCGGTTCGTGGGCTTCCGCGATTTGAAGCGAATCCGCCAGGAACGGCTGCTGCGGTCGGTCTAATAAGATTTTTATCAGCGGGACCTGAGTTTGTCGGCTTAAGACAAGCTTGGGTCTTTTTTTAAGTTGATAAGTATTTATAAGTTTTTCGCGGGCTTATAGCTTCGCATCAACCTTGATAAACGCGCTGGTCCTTGTAAGACAAGGACGGCGTAGCCGTTTATCCTGGTTGGATGTGACTGCCGGGGTATGGGAGCCGAGCATGGCCCGATGGGCAGGAGCGGCTTCGACTGACGCTGCCGTTCCCGGACTACAGATCCTGCTGCAATCGAATCATATCCACGCAGGGAATGCCGTTCTCCACGATCGGTTCGGCATAGTGCCGGGTGAAGAAGTCCCGGTCCACGCCCGTGATGCGGAATCCCCATTTCTGATACAAAAGCAGCTGCCCGACGCTGGAGTTGCCGGTACCGACCTCGATGGTCTTGTACCCCAGCTCTCTTGAGGTTTGCAGCGCGTGAGCGATCAATTGCCGTCCCAGTCCTTGCCCCTGCATCGTCTCGCGGACGGCCAGGTTGACGAGCTCGACGGTGTGCGGCCGGGTCGGCAGCAGCACGTAGGTGCCGATCACTTCGCCGTGATGCTCCATGACGTAACACTTGCCCCGCTTCATGTAGGAGCGGACAATCTGTGCCTCCGGGTCGGCCAGCAGCAGCAATTCGAGCGGAAGCGGTTCGAGGGGCTGCAATTCTCGTATATGCATTCGTCGGTCCTCCATAAAAATTTGTCCAAACGGCAAGGCGGCGGATTCGATCCCCGCTGAGTCCATCTTAAAGGAATCCGCACGGCCGCTGCAAGTTCTCTACACGGGAGCGCCTGTCTCGTCGGTCCGCCGGTTCCGGATCGCGTGAGCCACGTCCCGATATCCGCGTAGCGCAAAAAAGAGACGGCCAAGCGCGAAACAGCGCCTGCCGTCTTTTTTCGTATAAATCCGCCCTCTAGAACGTGCCGTGCCACCAGTCCCGGATCGGAAGCCAGAAGCACAGAACGACCAGAATGAAGCAAAACAACGATTCCATAGGCGATCCCGTATCGATGGCCATGAATTTGGGGAGAAGGCGCACCTTCTTCTTCACCGGCCAGAACAGGGCGACTCCTTGCTCGTTGAGCAGGTCGATCAAAGGATGCGACGCGTACGCCAGAAGGAACGTCCAGAAGTACAGCGGCGGAAGCGGCATCAAGGCCATCCCGAGCAGCGCAAGAAAGGCGAAGGAATGGGTCAGCGTCCGATGATGAATTTGCAGCAGTCTTAATAAGGCCGACAAGGGAAAAAAGAGCTTCGCCATCACCGACCCCGGCTTGTCGATATCGGCCAGCGGTCCGGCGAAGCAGCCGAGCATGAGCGCTCCGGCCGTCTCCCACGACAGCAGCGGGACTTCATAGACGTGCAGCACCCATTCCGCCGCCAAGACGCCCGCCGCTCCGTGTGTTCGTTGCAGCATGTGGTTCCTACCTCCGGTTATGCAGAACTAAGATGTGGGCGTACAAATGTTCGCCATCATTCAGTTTACCACATACTGGAGTCCCTCCGCATCCGACTCCGGACTTATCCGCCCGGCCTCCCCTTTCATCCGCCGCTTGAATTCCTTCGGCGAGCATTGGTTATACCGCTTGAACAGCTTATAGAACTGGGCCATGTTCGGAATGCCGACCTCAAAGCCGACCTCCATGATCGAGATGTCGCGGGTGAGGAGCAGACGCTCCGCTTTCTTCACGCGTTTGTAGTTCACGTAATCGACGAAGGAGAGGCCCATGACCTTCTTGAAATATTTGATGAAATAATGATAGCTCAGGTTCAGCAGGCGGCATGCTTCCTCCACCGCGATCTTCTCGCCGAGGTTCCGGTCCACATAATCGAGCGCTGGGCGCAGCCGCGTCAGCTCCGCCTCGCCCGCCCCGCTTAACACCCCCCGCGTATCGCAGCGGAGCAGCAGGAGCAGCAGCCGCTTAATGGCGGCGCTGATGGCGAGCTCATAGCCTCGTCCGCGCGTCTGCGATTCCTCGAAGATGTCCATGATGAGCGCGAACGCTTCCCGCCTCGCCTCCTCGTTCTCGCGGAAAATATAATTCAGCTCCCCGAGCGGCCGCGTCAGCTCCGAGAAGCAGTGCAGGTAAGGCATCGTGCTCTGGTCAAAATGCTGCACCAAATCGACCTGAAACACCACATATTGCAGCTCGGACGGATGCTCCTTGCTTGTCCGGTGCAGCTGGGAGGAGCCGAGGACGACCACGTCCCCTGCCTGCAGCGAGCAGTATTCGTGCTTGGTCTGCAGCCTCATGCTTCCCCGGCGGATCGCCAGAAACTCGACTTCCTTATGATAATGCCAAGGCCACTGCTCCGGATGGCCGCAGTCCGCCTGTTTCGAATGGATCTCCCATACTTTTAGAAAAAGCAGCGGATTCTGGTAAACGACTTCCTCCTCCGTTACCGCCTCCGCCATCGCATCAGACACTGACGGCATCGACCATGCACCTCGCTTGTCTCATTTCGAATAACAGAATTGCATAGCAAAAAGGTTACTCATTCTCCAATGAGGGAATGTAATTTACGTATTGGTCTGCCTAGGGGGCAGCCTAATCTTGAGTATAGCACGACTCCGAACCGAATGGCAGTATTGCATAAGGAGGAGGCAGGATTGAGCATATCTTTTGGCCCGGCGATTTACTATACTCATAATAATCCCAATTCAACCAATGGAGGTATCGATCCCATGGCTCAACCGATTCGCGTTACCGTATGGAACGAGTTCCGTCACGAGAAAGAAAACGAGAAAGTCCGCTCCGTCTACCCGGACGGCATTCATACCGCCATCGGCGATGGTCTCGGCAGCGATTTCCAGGTGGCCTACGCTACGCTCGACGAGCCGGAGAACGGCCTGGCCGAAGAGAAGCTGAACAATACCGACGTTCTGATCTGGTGGGGACACAAGGCGCACGGCGATGTCCAGGACGCTACCGTAGAGCGCGTGCATAAGCGCGTAATGCAGGGCATGGGGCTGATCGTGCTGCACTCCGGCCATTTCTCCAAAATTTTCAAAAAGCTCATGGGCACCTCCTGCGACCTCAAATGGCGCGAAGCCAACGAGAAGGAGCGCCTGTGGGTCGTAACTCCGGGCCATCCGATCGTGGAAGGCATCGGCGAGTACATCGACCTGCCGGCTGAGGAAATGTACGGCGAGCATTTTGACATTCCGGCGCCGGACGAACTGATCATGGTCAGCTGGTTCGAGGGCGGCGAGGTATTCCGCAGCGCATGCACGTTCCAGCGCGGCTCCGGCAAAATCTTCTACTTCCGTCCGGGCCACGAAACGTATCCGACTTACTACAATGAGCAAATTCGCACCGTCATCCGCAACGGCGTCAAGTGGGCGGCGCCGACGACCCGCGACTATCCGAAATACGGCAACCACAAGCCGCTCGAAGCCATTAAAGCCAAAGCGAGCGTGTAGCATCCGCTGATGGATACAGGCAAGCCCGGACGATCCCTTGACAGGGAGAGTCCGGGCTTTCTTTAGTTGATAAGACTTTATAAGTTTTCGCGGGCTTATAGCTTCGCATCAACCTTGGTAAACGCGCTGGTCCTTGTAAGAAAAACTCCTTATCGGAGTCCTTCAAAGATGCCAGACCGTTTTTAGAGGTAGTTTTTCTTGGTACAGAAAGTCGCAGTCCGCTTTAACGCTTTAGCGAACTTAAACTTTCTGTAGCGTTAAGACAAGGACGGCGCAGCCGTTTATCCTGGTTTTATCGCTGTAACATGAGAGAACCGGACTTCCCGCGAGGGATCGTCCGGTTCTCTGCACTTTACACCAAGCAGGTTTGAAGTTATTTCTTCGGTCTTCTCCGCACGCGAGCGGAGACTTTGCGCCGATTTCGGCGCCGGCGGCGAACGGGGGCGTCCGTATCGGAGGCGGCCGCCTTCTTGCCGAAGCTGCCGAGCAGCAGCTTCAGCATCGGTGCCATCTGCGACATGGTCTGCACGACCTGCTGCACCTTCCCGAACGTACTCACGATGCCTTCGATCCCGCCTAAGCGGTCTACGATGGTCTTCAGCTGGCCGATGTTGAAGCCGCTCCCGGCGCCTGCTGCTGCGCCCCCGCCTCCGCCGAACAGCGAGCCCAGCATCCCGCCTCCGGCCGTTTGCTGCGGGGTCATCGATTGCAAGGCGGGATACTGCATCTCCCCAAGGCCGGGATAACCGGAGAACGGATTGCCTGCGCCGCCTGCGCCGCCTGCGCCGCCGAAGCCACCTGCGTTGAAACCGGCGTCCGGCGTAAAGCTGCGCGTCTGCGCCGGGGGCAGGTAAGTCGTTTGGCGGTGCTGCTGCGCCGGCAGCCGCCCGCCTTGATTGCCTATCACATGTCTAGGATAGTTCATTTTTAAAGTCACAACCTTCGTATTCAGATTGGAGCCCGGCGGCGTCAGCCCGGGTAGGGCCGGGATACCGGGCTTTTGTACGGCAGTCGTTTACCTAGTATAATGTATGTGATAGGCGAATGATTGGATTGGACTCCTGTCACGGTGCCCGGCAACTTCGCGGGCGGTTTAGTTCGCTGACGCATAAAAATAGTAAAGTTTCGCAACTCTAAAGGGAGGATTTCGTGCCCCGATGTCGAATACATGAATAGAAGTGCGAAGCAGATCATCAAGGGGTTGAAATTGGCAATGCAATTGAAGAAGCTTAACGATAAAGCGATCGACCAGCTGTTCGAGGCGATCCTGACTTTAAAGGATATTGAAGAATGCTACGTGTTTTTCGACGACCTGTGTACGGTCAACGAGATTCAGTCGCTGTCCCAGCGGCTGGAGGTGGCGCGCATGCTTCGCAAGGGCAATACGTACAACCAGATCGAAGCGGAGACCGGCGCCAGCACGGCGACCATCTCCCGCGTGAAGCGGTGCCTCAATTACGGCAACGACGGCTACAAAATGACGCTCGAACGGCTCGGCCGCTAACCGGCTTTGGTTCGGGCCAGGCAAGATCAAGTCCAATCCATCCTTCTCACCTTGTTTATAGGCTGAGAGGGATTTTTCATGTTATAATGGGCAGATAGTCTGAGAGAACGGCTGGTATCCCGTTGCCGCCGCAGTAGATGACAACGGCACGGATAGAGAGAAAGGGATGCTTCAAGGGGGGATAGCCCGTGGTAAAATTCGGCATATTAGTCATTAGCCACGGCTCGCGCAGTAAAGATTGGGTGCGGCTCGTGGACGAGGCGGTCGCCGCGGTAAAGCTGCCGGCGGGCGTGCCGGTATTCTCCGCTTTTCTCGAAATCGTCGAAGATCGGCTCATTCAGGACGGCATCGATTGGCTGGAATCGCAGGGCGTGACGGATATCGTGACCGTGCCGCTGTTCGTTTCCTCGGGGAGCACCCATATCGACGAGATCAGCTATGCGCTGGGCGTGAAGCCGGAGCCGCTCCTGCCGACGGACTTGGAACCGTTTGCGGTTCGGGCACGTATACACTTTACGGCACCGGTTGACGACGATCCGGTGATCGCGGACATTGTGTATGCGAAGCTGAAACGCTTGTCCTCGGAGCCGGAACGGGAGCTTGTGCTGCTCATCGGGCACGGCAGCATCGAGAAGGGCTTTCATGAGCTCTGGCTGCGCGGTCTGGAGAAGCTGGCGCAGCGTCTGAAGCTGCTGGGCGGATTCGCCGAGGCCGATACGGCGATGCTGCTCCCGGATCAGGTCGGCGAGAAAATGGACCGCTGGCGGCAGCTCCGGCCGGAGCTAACCGTGATCGTGGCTCCGCTGTTCCTTAGCGAGGGTTATTTTACAAGAGAAGTGATCCCTGAACGGCTTCAGGGTTATACATACCGGTATGGCGGCGAAGCGCTGCTGCCTCATCCCGGCATTGCGCGGTGGATCGAGCGGCAGGCCAGGCCTTGGCTGGAAAGATTTAATAATTGATACGAACGGGTGAGGAAGAGTATGGCAGTACGTCCCAAACGGGCAAGATTGATCTATAACCCCACCTCCGGCAGGGAGGAAATGAAGCGGCGGCTGCCGGAAATCCTGCAGCGCCTCGAGCGCGGCGGGCTGGAGACGAGCACGCACGCCACGATCGGCGAGGGCGACGCTTCCCTGGCTGCAGCCGAGGCCATCGCACGCGGCTTCGACGTCATCATCGCGGCCGGCGGGGACGGCACGCTGTACGAGGTCGTCAACGGCATGGCGGAGAAGGAGCACCGCCCGCCGCTCGGCATCATCCCGCTCGGGACGACGAACGATTTCGCCCGGGCGCTGAACATCCCGCGCAACTGGGAAGGCGCCGTCGACGTCATCCTGAAGCAGCATGCTACCGTGATCGACGTGGGCAAGATGAACAAGCGCTATTTTATCAACATTGCGGGCGGGGGCTCCTTGACGGAGCTGACCTACGAGGTGCCCAGCAAGCTGAAGACGATGATCGGCCAGATGGCCTACTATATGAAAGGGCTCGAGAAGCTGCCGCGGCTGCGGCCGATCGAGCTGTACATCCAGACCGAGGAGGGCGACCTGCATGAGGAGGTCATGCTGTTCCTCATCTCCAACAGCAACTCCGTCGGCGGCTTCGAGCGCCTCGCGCCCGACGCTTCCCTCAGCGACGGCCTGTTCGACGTGCTGATCCTCAAGAAGTGCAACCTCGCGGAGTTCATCCGCGTCGTGTCCCTTGCGCTGCGCGGCGAGCACTTGGACGATCCGAACATCATTTACCTGCAGACGCAGCACATCCAGGTGACCTCGCCCGATTACGTGCAGATCAACCTGGACGGCGAATTCGGCGGCACGCTTCCGTGCCTGTTCACCAACCTGCCGCAGCATTTGCACATCTTCGTGGACGAGACGGGGCAGTCGACCTACAAGAATCCCCCGCTCAACCTGATGAAGCTGCCATGGAAAACCAAGACCGGAGTGGAAGATAATGAGCAAGATGAAGGCTAACAAAAGCAGCGGCAGGACGGGAGACCGCGGCGGTCGCAGAACTGCGGCGGCAGCTGATCTCACCGGGCTTCCGGTGGAGAAGAACGGCGAATACTTGGCCGATATTATCGGCATCGGGCACGAGGGCGAAGGGGTAGGCCGGGTGAACGGCTATACCCTCTTCGTCCATGGGGCGCTTCCGGGTGAGAAGGTCCGCGTGAAGGTGCTGAAGGTGAAGAAGCAGTACGGCTACGCCAAGCTGCTCGAGATCGTCGAGGCGAGTCCGGACCGGGTAGCGGCGCCGTGCCCAATCTATAAGCAGTGCGGCGGCTGCCAGCTGCAGCATATGAGCTACGAAGCGCAGCTTCGGTGGAAGCGGCAGCTCGTGGTGGACAACCTCGAGCGGATCGGGAAGCTGCGGGTGGCCGGTTCCGGGCAGGATGTGGAGGAGGAGGCGGTTGCGGCTGAGGGTGATGCGCAGGGGATCGAGGTACTGCCGACACTTGGCATGAGCGAGCCTTGGCGTTATCGGAACAAGGCGCAGGTGCCTGTAGGTTTGAGCTTGGAAGGCGGGCTCGTCAGCGGCTTCTATGCCCAGGGGAGCCACCGAATCATCGACATGGATGAGTGCTTGATCCAGCAGGAAAATAACGATGTGGTGGTAGCTGCGGTGAAGCGGGCGGCCCGGGAGCTCGGCATCCGGCCTTATAATGAGGAGACGGGCAAGGGCTTGCTCCGTCATGTCGTAGCCCGTTACGGGTTCAACACGGGCGAGATCATGGTCGTGCTCGTGACGAACGGCACGTCCATCCCTCATGTGGACGAGCTGGTAGGCTTGATCCGGGAAGCCGTGCCTGGCGTGCGCAGCATCTGCCAGAACGTCAACCGCGAGCGGACGAACGTGATCTTCGGCGACGAGACGCGGGTGCTCTGGGGCAGCGATGTCATCTACGATACCATCGGGGACATCCGCTTCGCCATCTCGGCCCGCTCGTTCTATCAAGTCAATCCGGTACAGACCGAGGTGCTGTACCGGACGGCGCTGGACTTCGCCGGGCTGAGCGGCGAAGAGACCGTGATCGATGCCTACTGCGGCATCGGCACGATCTCTTTGTTCTTGGCCCAGCGCGCGGGCCAAGTGTACGGCGTCGAGATCGTCCGCGAAGCGGTGGACGATGCTCGGCGCAATGCGCTGCTGAACGGCATACGCAACGTTCAGTTCGAGGTCGGCGCGGCGGAGGAGGTCATCCCCGCCTGGAGACGTCAGGGCATCGCCCCCGACGTCATCGTCGTCGACCCGCCACGCAAGGGCTGCGACCCCGCGCTGCTGGAGACGATCCTCGCCATGCGCCCCGCGCGCGTGGTGTACGTCTCGTGCAATCCGTCGACGCTGGCGCGCGACTTGCGCGTGCTCGAGGACGGAGGGTACCGCACGGAGCGGGTACAGCCGGTGGATATGTTTCCGCATACCGTTCACGTAGAATCGGTCGCTTTGTTGGTGAGGAATGGTATAGCGTAGTATAATCCTTATATTTACTGGATTTTCCGATGTGGTACAGAATCGAAATATTATTGGTACAGATTTCGAAAAACCGACTTGATGTAAAATTGATGTAAAAGTCGAACATAAAACAGCATAAATAAACCGAAGACGCCCAGGAAAATCCTGTGCGTCTTCGTTATTGTCCTTGTGCGGCATTAGATGTAAAGAATGATTCGAATTTATCAGCAGCTGCCTGGTCGGCATCCGGAGAGCGTGGCCGTAAATGTTCATTGTTGTAGTAATGCTCCCGTGTCCAAGCCTCTCCGAAATGATTTTGGCATGAACGCCTTGGTTAATAAGAATTGTAGCCGAGGTATGCCGAAGATCATGAAATCGGATGTACCGGAACCTGTTTTTCTTAACGAACTGTCGAAACCAAAGATATGGCCGCTCATGATGGAAAGGTTGTCCATCGGGATGTGAAAACATAAAAAACCAATTGCCGCCGTGCCACGCATCTCCGATGTCATTTCGTTCTTGCATTCTGTAGTCGTAATATTCTTTTAGCTCTTTAAGCATAGAACTCGGTAAAGCAACTTTTCGAATGGATTTTTTTGTTTTTGGCTGTTTGACAATGATTTTACCTTTAAGGGCATGAATCATTGTTTGCGAAACATCCAAAACTCCATTGTTGAAATCAAGATGCTTCCATTCAAGGCCGAGCAACTCACTCCGTCGCAAACCGGATGTAAGTGCCAATGTAATCATGACTCTCCAGTGATACGGCTCAGACTGCAACGCTCGAAGCATCTGTTCAACTTCCGCTTCATCGTAAGGAATAATCCCCTTTGAAATGACTTTTGGTTTTTGCACATCATCGACTGGGTTTCGCTTAATAATTCTCCATTCAACTGCACGTTTGAGTATGTTTTTTAAGATGCGGTGCTGAATCTCGATCGTTCCAGAGGCTAATCCTCCGTTTTTTTTATCTCCACGGCTGCCTTCCTTTTCAAGTTGATCAAGAAAGTTCACGATGTGAAGCGGTTTGATTTCTTCCAGCCTTAGATGTTGAAAGTACGGAAGAATTCGGGTCTTTAGATTAGAGTCGTAAGTATACAGTGTCTTGTGTTCCAGATGTTTTACGGCATATTTATTGCGCCATTCTTCAACAAACGACCCAAACGTCATCTTTTGCGGTGCGATATATTCCCCTGCTTCGACTTCTTGCCGGAATTTCGCATATTCACTTTCAGCTTCTCGTTTTGTCCGACAATGTATGGTCTTAGTATGTCTAATATATTTGCCATTGGCATTTTTGCCTAGGCTTACTGTCAAGAACCAGGAATTTTCGCCTCGTTTCTGAATATTGGCCATTTAAAAAAACACCTCAATTATCAGGAATTAGAGTTTGGTAATACTTAGTATTGTCCATAAATAAAAAAATGAGACCCGAGAAAGTCTCATTCGGCTTTTTACGCTCAGCATGGGCATCATCTTTAGGGTGTATGTGTATGTCTCGAGTGGGGACTGTACTTCAAAGAGGAGCGACAGCATACGTCGGGAATGGGTTTCGGAGTTTTCCTGTTTATCGAAGAGGCCGGTAAGTGCGGCCTATGAGCCGTCATCCGTGTAACTCGCGGCGGAAGATAGACCGGGATCCTGTTCAATTCTCTCGAAGTACTGCGCACGCGCCATATCAGGGACCTGAAAAAACTCCATGAAAATTTCCGTACTGCAGTCTTTGCTCTCCCTAATCAAATTTGATTTCTTGACACACTAATATCAATGCATTTCTAATTCAGCGAATCTTGAAGATGAAAATAACTTGGTATGATTAACGTTGGCTTAATTATAATCATCTTCGACATTTCAATATTTGCTTATGATGAATTTGGATGGGGGACTACATGACTAGAAGTATTAATATATTCAAGATTAATTCAATTCTTAATGTTATCAAAGAAGAAATAAAATAAGTAATTGGCCTTCTCTTAGTAAAATAAAACAAAGGATCTTATTCTAATGTAGTACTCTTCAAAAAGAGAACACTCGGATGTTTATTGGTCCATCGGTTGAAGGTCCCGATGTTGAGTATGTGGAGATTGTTAGGGGCAAAGTGCGTATTCCGGAAACTTTGGACAGTGATTCCGGTAAGTAATGGACAGTCATTCCGTTAATGTTTGGACACGTGTTCCGGAAACTTTTGGACACCTGAACTCTCTCAAGAGGGCTCATTTCTTACGGGTATCGTCAAAGGATCAAAACACGGATCGGCAGCTGAAGAAGATGGACGATTTGGGGATTGAAGAAAGATACATATTCGTAGATAAGCAGAGCGGCAAGGATTTTGACCGGCCACGCTATAAGGCCATGAAAACGATGATCCGTGAAGGAGACCTGATTTACCTGGACGCGCTGGATCGGCTCGGCCGCGACTATGATGGAATCATTAGGGAGTGGAAGGAGATCACCCGGGCGCTTAATGCCGATATCGTTGTGTTGGAGAATGAATCATTATTTGATAGCCGTAAGTTCAAGACGATGGGGGATTTAGGAAAGCTCCTTGAAGATCAATTCCTAAGCATGCTTTCGTATGTTGCAGAGCAGGAGCGAAAGAAGACCAAGCAACGGCAAGCCGAGGGGATCGAGGTTGCTCTTGGTAAAGGGGTTAGATTTGGTCGACCAAAACAGGAAGTGACGGAAGACTTTAAGGCAGTGTACAGTGAATGGAAAGCCGGAAATCTTACCGCTGTATCTGCGATGAAGCAACTAGGCTTGAAGCCGAATACTTTTTATCGCAGGGCGAAAGAAATGGAAACTTAAAAATCATTATTGAAATACAGCCAAATTTCTCCGCGGCAGCCGATTTTGCTGCCGTGGAACAATAGCAGAAAAACGGCTCTGTTCGCATCAAAAGTGAAAGAGCCGTTTTTCGCTGGATTGCTCGAAATTACACCCCAACTTCCTGAAAAAGGGGGCTGGACATGATCACAAAATCTTGGGTTTTATACATATGTCATTCTACTTTCACAATAGAGACATAAATTTAGACAGTTAATAGCCCCATTGAGTCATTGTAATGAAGTCCTACTTGATTAGAATTTAAGAGAAAGACTGATAATGATTAGGGTCGGCGAATGCCGATAGCTAGGCGGAAATTCCCAAATTATAATTCTAAAAGAACAGAGAGGGTGACAGTAGGTGAAGAAGTGGTCGGCCAGTATGCAAGGCATATGAAGCACTCTCTGAACAAGTACCTACGGATAATCCATCGTATCGCTGGCATAATCGGCTCTGTTATTGTCTTAGTTATGGCGATAACAGGAATATTACTCAATCACCGGTCATGGATCGGTTACAGCTCGAAGACGTCTTTGAAACTACAGAAGTATCTTTTTGGACTTCATTCCGGAGTTATCGGAAACGTCTCGATTAAATGGGTTACTGACTTAGGGGCTATTTGTATGATTGTTCTGAGTTTAACAGGTATTTTAATCTGGTTTAAAAGTAGCTTTAAGTCTATAAAAAGGAGAGATGACCCATGAGATTGCAAAGCGTTCTAGTAGTTTTGTTCATCTTACTAATTGGTTTGATTCAAACAGGGTGTAGTTCGAAACAATCGCAACAGCAACCTGCCCATAACCACACGCAGGAATCCGGATCAGCAGCGTCACCCAGCAATGCCCAAATAGGAAAAGCTATTAATGATGAGCTGACCGGTCTTTCAAGTATCGAGGCCGCGGTTAATAAAGGTGACTTTGATAGTGCTGGTAAGTTATTCGGACCACTCCATGATGAATATCACGCTTCCGTACTCCCACCCATCCAGGATAAAAACGCAAAACTAGCAGAAGACATGCATACTAAGTTTGATTCGCTTGACGATGCTGTAGATCAAAAAGATAAAGATAAGATATTAAGTGCAATTAAAGCGAATAAAGATAGTCTCAACCAAGCTGCCAAAGAACTAGGTGTTACAATTAAATGAAATTAGACTGAAGTTGGGTTATAGTTTAATCAAAACAATGAATGAGCTGCCGCGGCAGCTCATTTTGCTTCTTCACAAAATCAGTGATTTTATACATATGTCTGCTTATAT
Source organism: Paenibacillus gyeongsangnamensis (assembly GCF_027533625.1). Lineage (GTDB taxonomy): Bacteria > Bacillota > Bacilli > Paenibacillales > NBRC-103111 > Paenibacillus_G > Paenibacillus_G gyeongsangnamensis. Next base: position 122,995 of record NZ_JAQAGZ010000022.1, read on the forward strand.
AAGCTTTAATACTGCTTCGGTAATAATCCAGAACCCAAGCACACCTAATACTAACCAGCAACCTTCACGAAAAATTAAAATGCTTAATAGCTCAATCGAGCCATTGTATTAAAATAGGGATAAGCATAACAATAGAACTGTTGCATTTAAATTAAAGGGGGATTATTTTGTATGAAAAAATTTCCAACAGTGGTCGCGTCTGTTTTTTTGTCCTTATTGCTTTTTGCAGGCATAGCAAGTGCACATGTTGTGGTATATCCTCAGCAAGCGACCCAAGGAACCTATGAAAAATTTACGGTTCGTGTGCCTACGGAAAAAGACATTCCGACGGTAAAGGTTGAAGTCAAAATACCGGCTGATGTGGATATTTCCCGTTTCGAGCCCAAACCAGGATGGAAATATGACCTGACAAAAGATGCTTCTGGCAAAATAACAAGCGTGGTTTGGACGGCAACAGGCGATGGTCTTTCTTCGACCGAATTTGGTGAATTCAATATGCAGGGAAAAATTGGAGACAAAGCGACCGAACTTTCGTGGAAAGCGATCCAAACCTACAAGGACGGCAGCACGGTGGAATGGGTAGGCGCTGCCGGGTCGGATAAACCAGCTTCGGTCACGAAAATAAATGCAAAAGCACCAGCAACAGCAGCTCCAGCAAATGATCAAAAGACAGGTGGCGCGGCACTAGCGCCGAATCCAACGACGAACACTTCCAGCACCCCACTCTATCTTTCCATTGTGGCCTTGATTCTCGGTATCATTTCACTTCTAGTCTCATTCATTAAAAAAAATCCCAGTAAATGATCTTGAATAAAAGGCACTTGCATACCTAGCAGTGCTTAATTTGGAATCCAAGACAATATGTATGACTTTGGATCATTTGGAGCTAGGGGGAATGAAAATGTGGTTTTTATATACAAGCATGGTTGTCGTCATCGCCCTTACTTTGTATTGCATGAGACTTACTTATCGAAATCGGGAAAAGCTGACCTGTATGGTTGGAATGATGATTGCCATGACCGTTGGAATGATGGCAAGTATAACGATCGGCACATTCTTAGGAATTCTGCAGCACGATCTCGTTTCGTCAACGATAGTTTCGGTTCTCTTAGGGATGTTAGCAGGGTACTGGACGGGTAAACCCATAAGTCTGATGGCTTCGATGGATGGTATGCTAGCGGGCATTATGGGTGGTATGATGGGCGCAATGCTTGGCGTCATGGTTTTAAAAACCAACACGATCATCATGTTTGTTGATGTCATTTTCCTTTTCATTATGATAGTGCTTATACAAATGGTAAACGAAGAGGTGGGTATTAAAAAAAGAAGCGGTAAAATAGGTAATGGCAGCTTTGTAATCATCGTTATGGGTATAGGTATTGTTGGCGCAATTTTATACTTGGAAAAAGACGGCTTAGATGTACCACATGATTCAAATTTGCATGGCCATATGCATTCAACGTCTATAGTTGGTGAGGATCAACGATAGTTCCACTAATCAAGAATATCTAAAACCAAGAGGATCCACCGTGGCGGATCCTTTTTGACATATGTACAAAACACCGGCTGTGGTGAACAAGTCCATATAAAACGACGAAGGAGCTGCCGCGGCAGCTCCTTTTACATGTTCACAAAATCTAGCGTTTGATACATATGTCCTTGCCATATCTAAACGTGCTTCTTTGCTAGGATTCGGTGGGACTACATCTATTAACTTTTTTTTGTCAAAATCCGACGATATATATATAGCTTGCTAAACAATAGGCAGAAGTATTCACCCTAGCGTATCGAGGGTGTCTACAGGTCTGGAAAGTGGAGATTGATAGTGAAATATACAGGCAGAATCGTCATTACGACTGTTGCTATGGCGTTGATAGGGACAGCCAGGATTTATGGCAGTATATATTACAATTACCCCCTGTTAAAAATACCTTCCATAGGGATTCTTGCTATACTGATTTGCTGGTGGTTAGGCAGCGAATATGACAAGGTCAAATTTTACTCTGAAAAAGACGCCTTGACCGAAATCTACAACAGAAGATTCGTCATCCAAACAATCCCCAGACTTCTTGGGAAAATGAAAAGAAATAAAAACTTAACTTTGTTTCTTATCGATGTAGATAACTTTAAAAAGATTAATGATACATACGGACATGAAATGGGAGATAAAGTGCTTCAATATATTTCGAGAATCTTGTTATCGAATACAACAAAAAAGGATATTGTTGCTCGATGGGCGGGAGATGAGTTCTTGATAATTTCCCCCTATTCAGACGAAGAGATTGGTGATGTAATGATAAAAAAAGTCAAAAATGCATTAAAAAATTTATCTGAAGAAATAAATATGGACGTTTCTGTTACCATTGGAACTTCTATGTACCCTGATGACGCCAAAACATTGGATGCTTTACTTCATACGGCAGATCGTGAAATGTATGGAATGAAGTCCACGATAAAAAGCATTCCTGCAGCAGACTAATTAACATTGGAACTTAATAAAGAAAAAGCAGAAGTTCTTAGGTAAAGACTGAACTATCGGGTACGTTAGTTCAATCAAAACGATGAAGGAGCTGCCAAGGCAGCTCCTTTACTTATGCACAAAATCTGGCGTTTGGTACATCTGATTTGAACATCTTTAAGAACTGAAAAAAATTCCGCCAGCATCTTCATAAATCGAAAGTTTTGTGAAAGACAATTTTCAACAGATTAGATGATTTCTAGCTCTTATACTGATGATTTTCGTGAATTTATAGGGGAGGGAGAGAAAAATGGATCACATCGCAAAAATAAAAGGAGAGATTGAAAGATTACGATCACACCTTGTTGATTTTGGGATGAAATGTGGTGATTTACATCAAGAAGAGGTCGTACATCTTAGTCAAAAGTTGGACGAATTGATCATTAGTTATTATAGATAAACGATGACCAAGGATTTGGATACTAAAATAGCTTAGAAAACTGTCAAAGGAGCAGCCGCGGCTGCTCCTTTGACTTGCTCACAAAATCCAGGGTTTTATACATATGTCCGGTGGTTATCGCTCAACTAAACGGGCAGTTTAGCTGAATATTTGATATTCCCTGATGCAACAGCCCGAATGTGCTGTTCGAGAAGCAAATTCATTGAATTTCGGGCAACACTCGGACTGCCGGACCCACCGAACGTAAAGACGCCAACCAATTGTTGGCCAGCGTCTTTTTGAATTATTAGGGCCTTAACATGTTGAGCAGCAGCGAAACATCGTTGGCCGAGCCTACAGTAATGAGCTTTTTGTTTGCCGCATCCACAAATTTTTTAACATTCTCCGCCAGATCCATGGTCGTCACGATCACATCAGCTCTGCGTATCGCCTCATTCCGCACTTCTTCCGGCGACGATATGTCGATCTTTTCAATTTCGGCGGCGGTGATCCGTTTAATCTCGTCCAAATAAAAGAAACAAGAGCTTAGTTTACACTCGAAAAAGAGATACCGGGGCTTTCGTTTGAGGGGCTGCCCAAACAGCTGCACGAAAGCGAGTCCCGAAAGCAGCACGTTCTCTGCATTATAGCCTGATTCGTAGGCCTCCTTAATAAATTGCTCGACGAACGGAAAGTATGCGTTTTGTTTTTTGAATTCCTCGATTTTGTTTTTTTCCGCGATCTGTGTTCCCCGGCCCTTTTGAATGACCAAGAGGCCTTCCTCTTTCAACTGCGAGTACACCCATTGAATCGTATTCCGGTTAATGGAGAGCTGATCCGCGAGTTGGTTCGTCGAGGGCAGCGAATCCCCCGGCTCAAGCAAATCTTTTCCAATCAGCCATTTGATCTGTTCCTTGATTTGAACGTTAATCGGCAAATGGGATTTGGTGTCTATTGTAAAAAGTATGTTCGAATCGTCCATTTCCATAACCAACTTTCTTAATTAGCTAGGCAATCCAGTTATGGTTAGAATAATGAACAATTCGTGAAAAAGCAAGTGGCTGTTGACAAAATAAAGTGCGAGGAATATTATTATATCAGGTTAACTAGTTAACCAATAAATTAGTTAATATAAAAAATTTGAGAAGGAGAGTCAAATATGAAAAAAGTGGCTATTTTTGTTCACGCTGGTGAAAAAGAACTGGTAAGAGCGATTCATGGATTGTTATACGCAGACGAAATCCACGCTGCCGGCGATAAAGTGAGATTGATATTTGACGGTGAAGGAACGCTATGGGTCCGCCGTTTCGAAGACCCAAGCCATCCGATGAATCCACTGTATAAAAAAGTCAAGGCTTTGGGTGTGATCGAGGCTTGTGAACATTGCGCCCAGGCCTTCGGGGTAACGGAAGACATTCAAAAAGCAAACATTATATCGGCAAAAGATAACGAAGGCCATGCAAGTATTGGGAAACTAATCTCTGAAGATTATCAAATTATTACGCTGTAAGGATAAAGGGCGCCGACATGAGCCGGCGCCCTTTGCATGTTCCCAAGTTAGGGAGAGATGTGCAGTATTTTCGAATGATGCTTTGTTACGCTTTTTTCTATGACAAACTCCCTTTATCAGCGTGCCCCAAATATTCCGTCTTCCATCCTTAGACGCCAAAGGGTTTTTAGCCACTAAGGGGTATTAGAAGTGGACAATGTTAGATAAATCACTAAACTCCCATGAAAATTAAATTAGCTCGAAACCGAAAAAAGAGCATATTAAAGTAGACCCAGTAAAAAACTTTTTTAAAAAGGCTGACACATATGTACAAAAATCAAGGTTTTATACAGATGTCATCAATACTTAGTGATCGAATCTATCAACCCTTGACATTTTAAGTTACTTTAACGATAATATCGTATCATTACTAGAAATTAGCTTAGCGTGGGTTTTATGATATCGCGTTGGCTCTACCCCTGAATGGCAAGGGTGGACTTCCTGTCACCCTTGTTTTTTCTATGGTTTATGAAAGGAAGTGAACACCATGAATTTACCGGTCTCAAAAAAAGAAACGATGATTTCTTATATCGTGGCTTTTGCCTTTATTTTGGCGATGGTTACGGCTTCGGTGATGATGAATGATCACGAAATCATTTTGCCCGAAATTGCGGGAATGGCAATTGCCATGTGGGTGTACCGGGAAGCAGGATGGATTAGGCAGCCATCGAAGATTTTTATTGCTCCATCGATTACGGCTGCCATAGGTTTTGTGATTAATCAATTATCCATTGCATACTTAGGGAAAGTCATTCTCACTATGGTGCTCATCATGCTGTTTTTACGTCTCGTTCAATCGAACCTGGCACCTTCGATTGCAACCGGTTTACTGCCGCTGGTGACGAATGCAAGCGAATGGTCATTTATCATATCGGTTTTCATTTTCACCTTGATATTAATGCTTGGGGTTCTCGTATTTGGATTCAATAAAGGACTTGAACAGAAAGTGAAGATTCAGTACAAGTACATGCTGGTGTTCTTGGGGTTAAATTTCGTATGGATTGCGTTATGCTGGCTCGCTACCCGCAACTCGCGGTGATCCCGCCAATTCTCGTTGTGGTATATGAAGTGCTTCAAAAGCCGATGTACATCGGAAAGATGGCGTTTAAGCAAGGGCTCGTGCTAACCATCTCTGCGACGGTCGGAACGCTGTTGTACTTTGCGATTAATTCGTGGATTTTGGTCACGCTGTTGGATATAATTTTAATGATGATTCTTTTGCGTCTTGTTGGCATACGAATGCCAACCGTGTACGCCTTTCCATTGCTCCCATTTGTGTTCCATGGTCAGGTCACGGCAATGCTGCCCATAGGTGAATTAATTGCATCTGTATTTTTCTTTGCTTCACTGTTAGCATATAAAAAGTTTGAAATGAAGCGAAATGGAAAGGTAATGCAAATGTGATGCAAATGTGATGGAAAAGATCGAGAATGGACTCTCTAAATAGACTACTTCACAAAACACGGTTTTGTACATATGTACGGAATGGGCTGGGGGAACATCAACAACTAAACGCGTTTATAAAGCTGCACAACTTGATTTTATTATGTGATATGATCAACTATGGACTAGGACTTTATCTGGGGGATAGAAAATGAATACTGTAAATGATGTTTTAGAGGAAATTAACCGAAGAATTAAAGAGCTTCAATTAATGGAAGATGAATTTAGCAGGAAAAATAATGTGAGCGGTCGGCTTAATGCAAAAACGAAGCGTGAAGAGTTACGAAGATTAAAGAATGTTATTTTGGGTGAGAGTGTTGGGGCAGCTTCCTATTAGTCATCGTACTTTGTATTTTGTAAACAGAATGGCACCTCATCGAAATTCATTAGGGGAACCCCGGTAAGGGGTTTTTTCATTTTTTAAATCAGTTTCCTCAATCAGCTCGAGGAGATCGCCTGTAGCGTTATGAATGGTCTCAACTTCTGCTTTAAGGTTGAGCAGGTTCTGCCGCGCGGTGATTTCTTCGATTCGTTCCAGGCACTGGGCCAGCAGTTGTTCAGATTTCTTTTCAACCAAGGCAAGATGTTAAAATCCACGATTCGTGATGGACAAGCATAAATAAAAATCGAATGGAATGGACAAACATCGGGGTCATAGGGATTTTTCAAAATTAAGTGTGTATGAGAACAAACGCTTAGAATTGAACGAGTTGCTTTATCATCTTGGTCTCTTTCCTGAGGTAGCATCAATTGAAGGGAGATTATTAACGACAGAACAATCCAAGGAGCTTAAATCATGTTGCCAGCAAGGCAAAAGATATTTGCGGTATACCCCGAATCGATTGGGAATGTCAATATTTCTCATATTACTGATGAGTGTAGACAATACATCGATATAGCATCTGAAGATAAAGTTGCAATTTGGAAAGAAACGAACTTAAGAAAAGAGTTACTTAACAGAGTTTGGGAAGGTACCTGAATAAGTCAGAGCTAAATTCGCATGCCTCAGCCAGGCTTTTCAGGGGCGGTGGACCGTTCCGGTCAATCGTTCACCCTTTGCAGACCGTCCTGAAATTTCTGAATAAACGTTTTCGCCGCATGGCTGAGAAACCGGTCAGCGCGGTATATTATCCCGATATCGCGAGCTTGAGCCCGACCCATAATCCTGATCGTCCGCAAGCAGGGTTCATTCATGGACAAGATGAGCGATAAAGGCTGAACTGTCGCGCCGACATTCGCTTTCACCAAACGAATGAGCGAAGCCGGTGTCGTCGTTTCAATAATCGGATTTAAACTAAAGCCAAGCTGTCTGCAGCAATCATCGACCAGCTCGCGCCCAAGAAAGCCTTTGGGGTACATCACCGTACGAATATGGCGAAGCTCCTCTAACTCAATGGAAGTTCGCCCCGCCAATTCATGATTCTCCGGCACAACCAGCACATACTCTTCGCGGGACAAGGGGATCCTCACGATGCGCTCATCGGGCAGAGGCAGGATCGCAATGCCGATGTCCACTTCCATTTCCAACACCTGCTTCACAATTTCGACCGATGTCAGTACGGTGAGCCGGACATGCGGAAATTCGTTGTGGAAATCGATCAACAGTTGCGTAATCCTATAATCAAGATCGGACGGGAGCGTTCCAATGATCAATGCCCCGCGCTGATGATTGCGCAGCTCGCCGATAGCGTCAATCGCATTTTGACGGGTCCGGAACATCTGGATGCTGTATTCCAGCAGCAGTCTGCCCGCTTCGGTCAGCGAGATCCGTTTGCCGATCCGGTCAAACAACGGCGTCCCGACTTCAATTTCCAGCGAACGGATCTGCTGGCTGAGCGCCGGCTGCGACATGCCCAATTTCTCCGCCGCTTTGGTGAAATGCAGTTCTTCGCATACAGCGACGAAATATTCCAGCTGCCTGAGTTCCATAACCGCCTCCCCCTTTATCATTCGATTTTCTTATGATTATAATAGAAATCATCATATTGATCAATCATTTCTTCTAATATAAACTTAACAACAAATGATGGTTTTCATTCATATGGAAGCAATCAATTTCAGTTACAAGGAGCGATTCAAAATGAAAACACGGTGGTCAGGGACATTAGTAGTAGCCCTTTTCTTGGCAGCTTTAAACTTGCGGCCGGTCATTTCCTCGATTTCGCCGCTCTTGGAGACGATTCGCAGCGAACTCGGAATGAGCGCCTTCACAGCCAGCCTTCTCACATCCATACCGGTCCTTTGTATGGGGATCTTTTCTCCGATTGCAGCCAAGCTGGGAATTCGTCATGGCATCGAGCGGATTTTGGCGATAGCCCTCGTGTTTGTCGGAGCAGGTACCGTCGTCCGATGGTTTACGCCTTCTTACACGTTCCTGCTGGCTACCGCACTCCTCGCCGGCATCGGTATCGCCGCTGCCGGTCCGCTTCTGTCCGGATTCATCAAGCGTCATTTTCCCGGACATGTCGCTTCGATGATCGGCGTTTACTCCGTAGCCATGGTGACTGGAGCGGCTCTTAGCGCCGGATTGTCGGTTCCGCTCCAAAATGCGTTAAACGGCTCCTGGCGGTCTGCCTTGGGACTTTGGGCAATACTTGCTGTTGTCGCGTTGCCAGCCTGGTGGTTATTCGTACTGAGACGCTCAGAGCCGAACCAAGCTCAAACGCCTGTGCTTCAAAATGCTGGGCGGCTGCCTTGGGGAAACAGTAGGGCATGGCTTTTGACCGTATTTTTCGGAATGATGGCCATCATGTTTTACTCCATTACCGCATGGTTTGCGCCAGCCGTCGCCAACATGGGCTACAGCAAGGTTTATGCCGGCAGCATGCTGACACTCTTTACATTAGTTCAAATTCCGGTGACCATCCTGATTCCGATGCTGATTCACCGTTTCCAGAATCGCCTTCCCTGGCTGATCGGATGCGCATTGCTCGAACTGGCGGGACTGCTGCTTGTCACCATGTCGGGGGCGCCATGGCTTGCCGCGATCTTGCTCGGTATTGGCGCTGGCGGTCTGTTCCCTCTGGCGCTAATGCTGCCGATAGACGAAACGTCGAACGCGCAGGATGCGAGCGCCTGGTCTGCCATGACGCAATCGGTCGGATATGTGATCGGAGCGCTTGGTCCGATTCTGGTCGGATGGATACATGACGTTACCGAAAGCTTCGTCTCCGCCTTCATCGGACTTGCCGTCGTCTGCGCGGCGATGATCCTCGTGCAGCTTGCCATCGGATCGAAAAAGGCACCGGACAAAAAGGCGGTCGCTTCCTCCTAGTTTCCCGTACGCAAGAAAAAAGTCTCTTTCCCGTAGGTTTTTTTCTGTCGTGGAAGGACATTCTGGCCGCCTGTTCCGTCTTTGAAGATTTTCTTATCGTGGGCGATTAAGCGATTCTTCGAAGATTTCGGCCGCGCGGCGGAAGCATCTCTCCACCTTCGTAATGTTTGATGTGCTGCTTTCTTCACATCAGCATTTAAACGAGCTACTTTTGACCCGCAAAGAACGATTGTAAGAATTATTACTTCAACAGAAACGATCACTCCAACTTATTTTATTGAGAAGGAGGGAAGAGCGCTCAGTAATGAGGATGAGGTTAAACAAAAAAATATGAGGTGATAAACATGCTGTATTCGAAAATAATTGTTGCGTATGACGGATCCGAACATTCGGAAAAGGCGCTTGAATCGGCGATCAAGCTTGCTGAACAGAATCATTTCTCCGAACTGAAAGTGATCTATGTGGTACCGTTTCAACAAATGGTTATGGGCGGTGAGGGGTTTCTTTTATTACCTTCGGATTCACAAAATAAAATAGCTTCAGCAATCGTGGAAAAAGCCAAAAAAGCGGTGGAAGGGCTGCCATATGTTAATGTCTTTTTTAAAGAGGGCTATCCTGCCAAAACAATTTTAGAATATACCGATAGCGAGGGTGGCGATCTGATCGTGGTAGGCAGCAGGGGGTTAGGCGCTATTGGCGAGTTCGTGTTGGGCAGTGTCAGCCATAACATCGTTCAGCATGCCAAGGTGCCTGTATTGGTTGTAAAATAAGCGGGCACCTCACGAAACGGAAATAATCGTACGCGAAGCGATAGTTATAACATCGAAAAAACGGTGATAGCAATGATCTTAATTTATAAGGGAAGCAGTAAAGTTGAACTGGCTATAAAGGCAGCGAACTCCGGCCATGCTCCTCTGCCTTTGGGCCAACTTATCCATAATCATTTTGCTGAAGGAATGGTCCGCGGTTATGGTGAAATGGATTGGACGGCTTTAATCCGTTGTCTAGAGCATTCTTCTTAAAAATTAGGTTGACCTGAATCTCTTGCTGGGCGTGGAAAGTTAGCCCGTAGGCAGAGGGTGGGGGCGAGTCTATCCATGGGGAAGATCGACGCGCAGGCGGGCGCCTCCGGGTTGTCGGGCACAATTTGAAGAGAGCGTGTGTGGACACAAGGGTAAGTTTCGCTCCCTCGAAATGATTTAGTCACTCAGACTCATGAATTTGCAGGATTTCAACCTGTAGTAAGTGTGAGAGAAAAGAGCATACGGAGGAGCTGATGGCTGGGGACGTTATACTGGCACGCGGGAACAAAGGTGTTGTGTCCAACACCCATATCATTCCATATTTTGCACGTCTCCACGTAGCCCTAGCGATCTCGCTCCCATGTCTCAACGGGTCCAATCGCGTGACCGAAGGAAAATTAATTAGTTGACTTCGGACAGCCATTACATCTTCAGAAGCATAAAAAAACCCTGTAAAGCCATTTTCTTATTCTCGGTCGAAGCTTATTCGACTGAAGGGGTCACTTCACGAAACGGAAAATAAAGTACGTTAAGCCCATCGATGTGTCCAGTTAGGTTCATAGAACCGGTGAATGAGCCGTCAGAAAAAGGCGAAATCGACCCTATCCAGATGATTTTGAGACTGTGGTTTGACGCCAATCACAAGTACAGTTCATTATGACAAGTAGACCAGAAGGGGGATTAAGCTCCCATGACTACCCTCCGACATGAGATACAACAAAATGATGGGCTTCCATTTCCCAACCAAGATTGAAAGAACGTCTTGTACTTGACAATACTGAGGTTTAATTTTCGTTGTATCCTCCAATAGTATCTTTTTCCATACTACATCACATTGAAGTGCGTACTTACTACATTCGCCATTGCATCTTATAATACAACATGTAAACCATTTGAACCTAATAACGCAAGCGAAGGTATTCACTTAGGTCAAATCGAGCACATTAAAAAACAAAGCTAAGGTGAGATAAATGGAAAAATACAGGATTGATCCAAATAAAGGTTTGGAATTCGGGATTTACACGTTAGGAGACCATATCCCTAATCCCTACACTGGAAAGCGTATTTCTGCTGAGCAGCGAATTCATGAAATCATTGAATTGGCTAAGCTGGCTGAGCAAGCAGGTGTTGACTTTTTTAGTGTAGGTGAAAGTCATCAGGAGTATTTTACAACTCAGGCTCATTCTGTTGTTTTGGCAGCAATCGCTCAAGCCACAGAAAAAATTAAAATCGGAAGCTCCTCCACGATTATAAGCACATCCGATCCCGTTCGGGTGTATGAGGATTTCGCAACAATTGATTTGATTTCCAATGGTCGCGCGGAAATCGTTGCTGGTCGTGCTTCCCGTATCGGGCTATTTAATTTATTGGGTTACAATCCTCGGGATTATGAGGAACTGTTTGAAGAAAAATTCGAATTGTTGATTCAGCTAAATGAAGAAGAAGTAATCACATGGGAAGGACAATTTCGACCACCGTTAAACAACGCTCGGATTTATCCAAGACCAAAAAACGGCTCGCTGCCGATTTGGCGTGCAGTCGGCGGTACACCTGCAAGTGCCATAAAGGCTGGTTATGCTGGTGTGCCAATGATGCTCGCTACGTTGGGTGGTCCTGCTATGGTCTTTAAAAGAACAATTGATGCGTACCGGGAAGCCGCCAAAATGAAGGGTTTCGTCCCAGCCACTCTTCCGGTTGGAACAACCGGCTTCTTCTATGCAGCTGAAACAACGCAAGAAGCACTGAAGGAGTATTATCCTCACATTAATGAAGGAATGAAGGTAACGAACGGACAAGGATTTTCGAAACAATTGTGGGCACAAGGTTCTGATACCAGTAGTGTCATGAATGTCGGCAGTCCGCAGCAAATCATTGAAAAAATTCTTTATCAGCATGAACTGTTTGGTCATCAGCGTTATCTCGCGCAAATGGATTTCGGTGGTGTGCCATTCGATAAATTAGCAAAGAACATCGAGATCATCGGTACAGAAATCTTACCAGCTGTCCGAAAGTACACAGCAACAAAACAGGAGGCTGAGCAAAAATGAAAATTGTTCTCCTATCCGGTTCAAAAGTGGGATCAAAAACAAGAACAGCGATGAACTACGCACAAAAAGTTCTCGCTGAAAAATACCCAGATGTTGAAACGACATTAATTGATTTAGGCGAATATGATGTCGAATTTAGTGATGGGCGGAATTACCTGGAATATGAGGGCGATACGGGTGTTGTGACAAAAAGTATTATGGAAGCAGATGCCATTTTGATTGGAACACCTATTTTTCAGGCATCGATTCCAGGTACATTAAAGAACATCTTTGACTTGCTCCCAGTAAGCGCATTTCGGGATAAAGTTGCAAGCATGCTTGTGACCGCAGGTTCGTCTAAACACTACTTGGTAGCAGAACATCAGTTGAAGCCGATTTTGGCTTATATGAAAGCACAGATCGTTCAGACCTACGTATTTATCGAAGAAAAGGATTTCCATCGTAAAGAAATTGTCAATGATGATGCCCTCTTTCGAATTCAACGTCTCGTTGAGGATACCGTTTTGTTAACGAAAACTTATACGAAGCTTCGCGAAGAGAAAGAAGCAGAATACGGTTTTTAATGACAACGCAACCAGTCATACATTTGATGCGTCGGGTAGGCTCTTGATGAATAATCAAATAATAGGGGGGATTGCAATGGACAATCCTAGACTCCATCCGAAATTTATATCTTCCTTTAAATTATTGGGAAAACCTTGGACCTGGCTAATAATTTGCGTAGTGTTGACCGGCAAACGTCGCTTCTCTGATATATCCGCAACGATTCCGCGTATATCTGACAAAATGCTCGTTGCACGACTCAAAGAATTGGAGACGGCAGGGATTATGGAGCGGCATGTCTACCCCGAAACGCCACTGCGTGTGGAATATGAACTTACAGAGAAGGGGCGGGATCTTAAAACTGTAATTGATCAAGTTCAGCAGTGGGCTAATACGTGGTTAGAAGATTTACGGTTTGTTAGATAGTATCGTGGACAAGTATATGAGTAGAGCACATCTGCATTGGAATATTTGGGGCACGCTGATAAAGGGAGTTTGTCATAGAAAAAAGGGTAAGAAGTAGATCTCGTATCCGTCGCCTAAAGCAGAAAGAACCGGCATCAACAAACATACTTCCGTCCACAGCCCTGCCATAACAATCTTCTTATGACCCGATTTCTTTACCCAATCCAGGACTCTCTCATCTTCCCATGTGTTTAAACCAGTGCGGTCGATTGGCTTTTGATCCGGGAATTCTTCCTGAATTTCCTTAATGAGATCCTGACGTTCGGCGAATGCCGTTGTTAATAAATTCGGCACCTTGAAGATATTGGCGGCTTTCGATAACGCTTTGGCATGGTTGGTCACCGTTAAGCTTCATGAGACCTGATCGTAAGCAATTGTGCAGGTATTGATGATCGATGAGCAGAAGGGCATGATTGTTCGGGTTTAACAGTGTGGGATATGATTTTGTGGTTGTCATTAGTAATTCCTCCCAATAATGTTTTTGTTCTCATTCCCGGGATATCCTTATTATAAACAAGTAAACTTTAATAAAAAAAGTAAGCACTTCAATGTGACTTAGTATCAAAAAAGAAACCGAAGGTGTTTAATGGACTTACAATTGACAAGATGATTCTCAGTCACCTGCACTCTGGTACGGGCTGACAAGGAGGAACAAGAGAGGACATGTTCAAGAATGTGTAGGAGGAAGCCAACTGGACTATGCCTTACGATCAGAACAAGCAAACTAAGAACAGCCGCAACAACTATGGAAAAAAACGGTAAAAGATTGGGGATCTAACATGCCAAGATCCAAAAGTAGAGAGCTTGTTGCCGGATCGATCAGTTGATTCATTTTCAAAAATGTATTATAATAAACGAGGAATGAATGTTCATTCCGAAAGGGAGGGATGGGTAATGTCCAATAACAAAGAAGACGCTATCTTAGAAGCTGCTATGGAGTTATTTGCAAGACGGGGGTACGATGGGACAACCATACCGATGATCGCTGAAAAGGCAAAAGTAGGTGCCGGAACGATTTACCGTTATTTTGAAAATAAAGAGGCACTTATAAATTCATTATTTATCAGGAGTGTAACTAAATTTTTGAAAACATTAAAAAACCAGTTCCCGGAAACTGGTGATATACGTGCACAATTCAACCACATTTTCTATCGAATGTTTAACTTTGCACAACAAAACCCTTTCGACTTACATTTTATAAATGCTCATACTGGTGGGTACTACCTTGACCAAGCAAGTAAAGAGGTCTTTAATGAATTCTTTTCTTTTTTAACAACTATAATAGACGAAGGAAAAGAACAAGGAACGCTGCGCTCATTACCATCAAAATCTTTAATTTGTTTGGTCTACGGTACATTTATAAATTTGTTCAAGATGTTTGAAAGCGGCGACTTGGAAAAATCGCAAGAACTTCTGAAAAACATTGAGGAAGCTTGTTGGGATGCAATAAGGATCATTTAAGTGGTCCTTTCATTTTATCGATTTAGGAATGAATATTCATTCCATGTTCGATGTGAGTGTGCGCTCGTTAAATGATGACTAATTTCTAAGGAGCGAGTTTAAATGAATAGCGTTAGACGAGGAGTCGGATCATGTGTACTTTTATGGTTGCGCCAAGATTTGCCCAGAGAGTTAGGTTACGACTATTGGCGTGAGCCTCATGCACAGTTGGTAGCAAGAACCCCAGGGTTTTATTCTTATCGCCAGCATCATTTCGAAGCGACCCCTTTGACTTCGTGGTCAGAAGATCTAGACGTAGAGGAGATGACCTTGTGAAAGCAATGATTATAGAAAAATATGGGAAAATCCCATTAAAACTAGCTGACATGCCAGTGCCGACTATTGGAGAAAATGATGTCCTAGCAGAAATTGTTGCAGCAAGTATTAACCCGGTTGACTTTAAAATAAGAGATGGCAAAGTGCGGATGCTGAAAAAATTTAACATGCCACTTATTTTAGGTAATGACTTTTCAGGTGTAGTTAAGCAGGTAGGAAAAGGGGTAACAAAATTTAAGGCTGGGGATCAAATATACGGTCGAGCTACGAAAGATAGAATTGGTACTTTCGCTGAATATATCGCAATAGATGAAAATGCTATAGCTATGAAACCTAAAAACCTCTCCTTTGAGGAAGCTGCATCGATTCCATTAGTTGGACTCACTTCCTACCAAGCCTTTCACGATGTTTTGAAGTTATCTGCTGGACAAAAAGTGTTAATTCATGCTGGAGCCGGCGGTATAGGCACCTTTGCCATTCAGCTTGCCAAAACAATGGGTGTTTACGTTGCAACCACAGCAAGCAAAGCTGGATATGAACTCGTCAAGTCACTTGGGGCGGATCAAATTATTGATTATAAAAATGAACCGTTTGAAAAGATCCTGCATACTGCATGATTATGATGGGGTATTAGATACAATCGGTGGAAAAACATTGGAAAAATCATTTGAAATAGTAAAACCGGGGGGGCAAGTTATTTCTATTTCAGGACTGCCAAACGCACGTTTTGGAAAGGAGTATGGGTCAGGTTTTCTGAAAATCAATTTATTTCGAATAGTTACTCTCAAAATATCGAAATTGGAAAAGCAACATAATGTCAAATACACTTATCTGTTTATGAAACCCAGTGGTGAACAGTTAAATATCATTTCCGAGTTAATTGAACTTGGAAAAATTAAGCCTGTAATTGATCGAATTTTTCCTTTTGAGGAGGCACAAAACGCCTTGGAATATCTTGAAACAGGAAGGGCAAAAGGAAAAGTTATATTAAAAATAAGAAATCAATAAGGCTCACGGATAGGGGAAAGATTGGGGTTAATGCTTACCCTCATCGGGTTCACCTGCCAATGCCTGCCAACTGCTGGATAACGGAGGATCATAGACTTTATCCAAATCATGCTAGGCCACAATTAATCAGGACGGAACTGTTCTGCATCATCTTTCGTCAGCAAGTTTACCGAAAGATAATGTAGGTGAATCCTTATCGTTACCGTTACTCAAGCACCGACCTGACGACCAGTCGAACAGCGTTATTTTTTTAAAAATTTCGACTCCAGAAGAAATAAGAGCATGGGCATACAGTGAGGAGATGATCCCAGAGCAAGATTGGGAGTTGGCTGTAAATAGTTTTGAAAATATACCGATGATTTGTTCATTTATTGACGACCAAAACTGCATAAGTGGAAATGACAGTTAGATCGGAAAAACTGGTCACCGGAATCATTCTGCTTGCATCCTTTCTTCTCACTGTGGTTGTTGTCGTTGGCACCGTTTATTTGTTCAGTAATAGAAAATATTACCCTCAAGCTCCGGCTGCACCAGGCAAACCATAACAGGTTTATCGGAGAGACAGCAACTGACTTTCCATAAAAGCATTCTTGTAGGTAATCAGACTAATATCCAAAGCAATAGTAGTATGCGGCTTCCCGTTAAAGGTGATCAACTTTTTGCCATACTCACCAAGAATCCGACGAAACCCATTATTCTCGCACATCACTTGCTCGTTAATTTCTCTTGACGAGCCGATAGCTTCGAAATACATTTCAACGGTGCGAGGCGTCGGTTATATATAAAGGAGTATTCTATTTACTTCAGATTTTCATCTATTATTCATCTAATGTTCATGATAAAGGGTACTTTATTTTTTATAATAAAACTTAGATCGAATCTAAATTAATCTATGAGGTGATAAGTAATGAAAACGAATAATAACCATCTTACAACGAGTTGGGGCGCCCCGGTCGGGGATAACCAAAACTCCATGACTGCCGGTTCGCGCGGTCCGACATTAATTCAGGACGTTCACCTTCTGGAAAAATTGGCGCATTTCAATAGAGAACGCGTCCCTGAACGCATCGTTCATGCGAAAGGAGCCGGTGCGCACGGGTACTTTGAAGTAACCAACGATTTGACGAAATATACGAAAGCCGCTTTTTTATCAGAGGTAGGGAAACGCACCCCTATGTTCATCCGGTTCTCCACGGTTGCGGGCGAACTCGGCTCTGCCGATACGGTACGTGACCCGCGCGGATTCGCTGTGAAGTTCTACACCGAGGAAGGAAACTATGACGTCGTTGGCAACAACACGCCGGTTTTCTTCATACGCGATGCGATTAAATTCCCTGACTTTATTCATTCCCAAAAACGCCATCCGCAGACGCACTTGAAAAACCCGAATGCCGTATGGGATTTCTGGTCCTTATCTCCGGAATCGTTGCATCAAGTCACGATCTTGATGTCCGACCGCGGTATTCCGGCAACCTTCAGACATATGCACGGTTTCGGCAGCCATACATTCAAATGGGTCAATGCGGATGGTCAAGGTGTATGGGTGAAATATCACTTCAAGACGGAGCAAGGCGTTAAAAATCTGGATGTCAATCTTGCCGCAAAGCTTGCAGGCGAAAATCCGGATTACCATATGGAGGATCTATTCAATGCCATTGAAAAGGGCGACTTCCCGGCATGGACACTGTATGTTCAAATCATGCCATTAGAGGATGCGAACACGTACCGCTTCGATCCGTTCGATGTAACGAAAATATGGTCTCAGAAAGACTATCCATTAATCGAAGCGGGCCGCATGGTGCTGAATAAAAATCCTGAAAACTATTTTGCCGAAGTGGAGCAGGCAACATTCTCTCCGGGATCTTTCGTTCCCGGCGTTGAAGCTTCTCCGGATAAAATGCTGCAAGGCCGCCTCTTTGCATACGGTGACGCTCATCGATATCGCGTTGGAACGAACCATGCCGCACTGCCGATCAACCGTCCGAAATCGGAAGTGAGCCATTATCAGCGTGACGGACAGATGCGGTTCGATAGCAATGGCGGAGGGTCAGTCTATTACGAGCCTAACAGCTATGGCGGACCAAAAGAATCGCCTGAAAAAAAACCTGCTGCCTTTGAGCTATCCGGTCAAGCCGACAGCGTTGCATATGAGCATAACGATCATTATACACAAGCAGGCGATTTATACCGTTTGATGAACGAAGAAGAACGAGCACGTCTTGTCCAAAACATTGTTGGCGCTATGAAGCCGGTTGATAAAGACGAAATTAAACTTCGTCAAATCCAGCATTTTTATAAAGCTGATCCGGAGTATGGACAGCGTGTAGCAGAGGGGCTTGGTTTATCCTTGACACAAGAAGTGTAAAAACAGTATCCATGTCGAATGCTTGCTCCTCGCTCTCTTCGTCTTAACGCTACTACGGTTCGCAATGCGGTCTTCGTCTTCGATAGTAAAACGAGTCGAATACACGCATGGCCAAGCTGGCCGAGGATGCGGGGCTTGATGTATTCGGGGCGGCGAAAGCCATCAATAGCTCTTTATCGCTTCATCCGACCCGACTATTCTCGGGATCAGCGCCTCGACCGTATTAAGCACCGCCGATGAGAAAATTCTTGTACCGTATTCGCTCCGGGTCAGCGTCGAGCTCCCAACTGATCCACGGCTGAAACAGCCACTGTTTATACCATGGCCGCGTCAACAAACTAAAAATATTCGACCACGCCGTTTCGTCCCAGCGCCGGGAGCATGGGAGTGCCGATGCACTTGGCTGCCATTTACGGAGTCTCGAGCGTATCGTATTTCTGCCGAGCAACGCGCGTTGGTGGTTGGTGTATCTATACTATTATATGGAAGGGGTTAATCATTATGTATGATATCGTAATTATTGGAGCCGGCCCGGCTGGAGCAAGCGCAGCGCTATTTACCTCAAAAGCGGGCAAAAGAACGTTACTCGTGGACAATGACAAGAGCATTACCAAACGCGCTTTATTTTGGAATTATCTTGGCGTGATGGAAATGACAGGACCTGATCTGGTGGAAACGGGCAAAAAGCAAGCAGTCAAATTCGGAGCGGAACTTATTGTAGACCAAGTGACCCACATTGTGAAAAAGGATCAGGGCTTTGTGGTGGAAACGAAGAATAAAGGTCAGTTTGAAGCTAATCAAGTCATCCTTGCAACTGGTTTGATGGTGGATCTAGCAGAACAATTAGGACTTGAAACAAAGCCCGGGACCGAACCGCGTGTCAAAACCGTTCTGAATGTAGACAATAGCGGAAAAACGAACGTAGAAGGCATCTGGGCTGCCGGGGTTGTCGCGGGTGCTGGTTTCCATGCGATTATTACGGCGGGCGACGGTGCCAAAGTCGCCGTTAATGTGATAAGCGAACTGAACGGTGAGAGATATATGGATCACGATGTTTTGCAAACAAAATGATTAGTGATGATTAGATAGGAGAGCAAGTTCTAGGGTTAATCACCTCGTGAACTATCCCCTATCGCCCAATGAATTATTCTGAGCTGAGGCAAGGACATTTGTATCTAACATGGTGTTTTGTACAGATGTAAAAGGAGCTGCGCGGCTGATAGTTCCTATGGTTATAGTTGTTGATGATGAGAAACTCTCATAAGTTATTTCCGGCAAAAATCGTCTGGGTTCCGGGTCGCGTGTCCATCCATACGGCTATAA
The DNA here is from genome assembly GCF_027533625.1 of Paenibacillus gyeongsangnamensis. Lineage (GTDB taxonomy): Bacteria > Bacillota > Bacilli > Paenibacillales > NBRC-103111 > Paenibacillus_G > Paenibacillus_G gyeongsangnamensis. The sequence goes on from NZ_JAQAGZ010000022.1 coordinate 142,708, forward strand.
AATCATTAGGGACAATAATATCCACATCAATATAGTCTCCTATATAGGTAGTCGGACCTCCAGTGCTGCCGGCATTGGGATCGAAGGATACGGTCGTGACTCTTGTGTTGATAAAGGTATTGCCTCCGTCCATGGATTGCGCTACAAACACATCCAGGTTAAAACCGTTCAGACGATTCGTATAGTAGATGATGTTGACCCTGCCGGTGATCGGGGATACGGCAATGGCCGGGAAAAAGTTTTGCGAACCCGCCGGACTGTCCGTAACCTTCATAGGCGCAGTCCATGTTACCCCTTCGTCGAAGGATTTGGATATAAATATGTCCGCATAGCCGAGCCGGTTATCCTGCCATACGGCGTAAACCGTCCCGTTCGTTGCGGTCGCGGACCGGTCCGTTTCAACATTCGGGAAGGTCAGGCAGCGAAAGGCATAATTCGTTACCGGCAGGGGAGAGGGCACGAGCGTAACGGCGGAGATAACAACCTCCGGTTGAAATGTCGCTCCGCCGTCAAGCGAACGGCGCAATTTAAATGCAGGAGCCGGGTCCAGCGTAATCCACCCTGCGTAAACAATCCCGGTAAACCCGACGGCCACATCGGTACGTTCCACCAGTTCGGCTTCGTTGGATAACCGGATAGGCGTTTGGAACGAGATTCCATTGTCGACGGATCGCTGAATGAAAGAGACCGACCCCCCGGCAATATTGACATTAAATTGATGGTTGTAGGCGAGATACGCATTTCCCAAAAATGGACTCGCTTGAGAGTTGTCTATGGCAATGAGCGTCTCATCGTTATTTATAAACGTGCCTTGACCTTGCGCCACTAGGACGGGGCCGGTGAACGTCGCTCCGTTATCGGTGGACCGGTAAACACCCGTTGTTCCGCCGAAATTCCCCGGAAATAAATGGGCCGACACGAGAAATGTACTTGGAAATCCATAGGCTACGAAATTGGCTTCCGCGCCGGTGAATTGCGCAGGCAGAGGCAAGAGTGCATTCGTCCATGTGCTTCCTGCATTTAACGAACGATATAACCCGGTACGGGGCGAACCTGTTGTATTATCGGTTGCTACGGCCACGACGATGTTAGCATCCAATAAATTTGCTGCAACACTTGGCTCATTCTTCGGGTTACCACCTGGAGTTACTTGGAAATTGGCCATGTAAACATCCCCTTTCAAAGGGATTAATAATATTCCATATTTATGAAAAGCCAGCTCGATTTGCAATAGGTTAAAGTCATATGTACAAAATCGCTGATTTTGTGAGGATGTTCTATAAAGCAAAAGCTGCCGATTGTTGAAAACCGCGGCAGCTCAATAACATCATTTATTACTTGACATCAGTGCTTTTTTTTCGACGCTTCTGACATATGCTCACTGGAGCAGTTAGTGGAGTTGTTGGACAAAATTCATCTCTCACGGTGAGCGTAAAGATATGCTCAGGAACAGGAACACAATGATGGCGGTTAATGATTTCAATCGGATGAATAATATTAACCAGCTGCGGATGAAAAAAATCTCTAAAAATGACTCTTGGGGGATTTACAACTTGAGCAGTTGGGCATTTAGGGGTCACCTCACGAAACGGAAATAATCGTACGTTAGCGGTGATCCTGTCAGATTGACCCTAAGAAGATGCTTTGGAAGCGTCAGAGAAATCATGAATCGATCCTAAACTGACGCGATTTGCCCCCATGGCTGACGTCAGTTTGAGGTATAGTTTATTATGACAGGTAGACCAATCAGGGATTAACGGGCAGAATAATGGAATCCGCGATGTTGCAATGAATAGCAATCTATAAGAAGCATGATGCCGCAAGTTGCACTATAATTATCTTATCCGTATCAAATGAAAGGATGATGAAAAATATCATGAGTAAGCTACACGGCAGCAATATGAATGGGTTCGCCAAACGAGAAAAGTATTATTCTGTTACTGCGTAACGATTTCAGTTTCGGACTATGTGAGACGGTTAACGAGGCGGGGGAAGGGTAGTCATGGAGAAAACGTATACGGGAAAAGCATTGGGTTGTTTAGGGACGTTCATTGATTCTGAAGGAATCGCATCGGACTGCAGCATATGTGAATTAATACAATGTCGAGCTCGAAATTAAAAAGAATAGAGGGCCGTTCCCACATGAATAATATTTTTATTGAATCACATATGGAAGAAATCATAGGCCGTATCGACAAATTAACGCCAAATTCCAAACCGCGATGGGGGAAAATGAACATCGCTCAGATGCTTGCTCATTGTTCGGCGTTCCAAGATATCACGATGGGCGTTTCCGTTCCCGAAAGGCATTGGTTAGGAAAGCTAATTGGTCCATTGGTAAAACCGATTATTTACAACGACAAGCCAATGCAACCCAATTCACCCACAATTCCGGCGGTACGCATAACAGATGAAAAAGAATTCGAATTCGAAAGGAGCGAATTGAAACGAAAAATAAGAGCGTTTCAAGCGAACGGGCCGGAGAAGTGTACGACTAACCCGCATCCGTTTTTTGGAAAACTTACGCCTGAGCAATGGGGAAAAGGAACTTATAAGCATTTAGACCATCACTTAAAGCAATTTGATGTATAGTCCAGAGAGGGCCACCCCCGCCATAGAATATCTTTAATTCTTGCCGTTACAGACGGCACGGAGAAACGTATCGTGACCTAAAAATGATGATCGCTCAACTAACGGGTTATGAATGCTCAATTAGCAATAAGGACGAGGCTACCGGCATGGACCGGCAGCCTCGTTTTGAACAGGCAGAATAGTTGAATGCAATTGAAAGGATCATAATCTTTGCTGTTGCATTACTCAGGAGATTGATCTTTCCTTTTTGCTTCCCGCTTTAATCTCAGAATTGGCTCCATTGGAATTAAAGATAGGTAAGATTTTGCTCCATGAAAACTTCAACCCTCATAATCATAGGTGGGCTTGGGCAAGAGGATTGTTGCATAAAGAAGCCGAGTTGGTTCCAGTGCTCGGAATGAGACCAGGCTATGGAAGCAGAAATTATAGATTTTATACCAGCATTTCGGGATAATAAACTAGGGACGTAGAGAAATATGACCGTGACCGTATATTTAGGGGGTTATGAAATTGTTTTATAACGAAGTAAAAAATGACGGCCAGTAAGATACCAATAATACTTGCACCTAATTTAATGATTGCAATAATCAAGTGGACGAAACATAGTATGACTGCGGCGTTAAGGGCATGTGCCCAGCATCCGACAAGTGTAACACCGGGGCTCGTCTTCTCGCTTGATGCACCGAAGTTGGGAGGGGCTATTTTTACCGGGTGGATACCGCTACAGAACAACTGAACTATGTTTTGCCGCTGCGTACGCCAAGAGGCGCGAAGGCCAGTGCAGCGATCTACAGTATCATCGAGACGGCGAAGGAGAATGGACTGCATCCGTTTAAGTACCTCATGCATCTTTTCGAGAAATTGCCGCAGCTCGAGGATCCCCGTGATCCGAAGTCGCTGGAGCCGTTTTTGCCTTGGTCATCGTCAATTCCACTGATGTGCCGTGTCTTTACTTCGTGATAAGTCTATAATAGCCCCAGTACAATGATAGGCCTGGGGCTATTGACGTTTACAATTCTTCCCGGGTGAAATGCCGCTGAGGATGACGAGCCAGAACAAGCAACAATTTATACTCCGTTTGCGTCAAGCTTACCGCTTCTCCACGGAAAGAAACTACGTCATGGACGGTATCGATAACCAGCTCATGCTCATGAAACGAAATGCGGTCGGCCAACACTTGTTGATCATCCGTCCGGAGCAAATCGCCCTTATCCGCGCAATCAACTCATTGGGATTGAAGGGTTTGATCATATAGTCATCAGCGCCAATCGTCAGTCCGAGAATTTGATTTTCTTTGGCCACTTTAGCGGTCAGCATGAGAATGGGTACGGAAGAACGTTGCCGGATGGTTCCTCGACATAGCGGGACAAAGTCCAAAAAGAGAGGTGCTTTTGCTCAGAATTATGAATTCAGTTCTTCGCAATACTCTATCTATTCGGACATAAGAAAAATCCCTTCATCCCGAAGGGATTTTTCTTGTGCTAACTTTTTCCATAAGGGCAAATTTAGGGTAGTACAGCATACATGTTTATATTTTCGTTAAAATGTTGGCGGGACCCCTTAATTGTTATACATGCCGCCGGTGTTCTGACTCCATACCCGGCGGTTGGCCATTTCGGAAATATTATCCACTCTTACTTGCTCCGGCCAGGAAATCTTCTGATAGTTCCCAACAATATAGGTCATATTGTAAGGTCCTTGCGCCGGTGTAGTCGTAAAGGTGGGCGCCACCATCTTGAAGTAATTTTCCACCGCGGCGGGTAACGCCTTTTCGCTGTCTGTTAAAATGAGCGGCGAATGGAATCCCATATGGGACAGCGGAGCGGAAGCAACCGCACCCTGCCAATCGTTGATATTCACCAGCGTAAAGCCGTGTCCCGGCCCCGTAATATCAAAGCCTACCATGCCCATTGGATCCCACATTTTCGCAAAAGCGATACTGGCGCTGATTGGGTCGTTCTTAGCCGGCGTATTGAATGCGACCTGATCGTCGTTCGTAATCCGGGTTACCATGCCATACTTGCTCAGTTCCTGGACGACAGCCGGAGATACTTGGTCCGGTCCTCCCCAAACATAGATTTGGGCATGTCCCATGCGGCGTTTCAGCGCTGCAAAGGAAGCGGAGCAGTTAATGAAAACCGAAGAGGGACGAGCCATATTATCCTCGCAAAACGGTGCCATTAAAGTTGATGATGCTTTGCTGCAATTGGGAAAAAAAGCTTTTTACGATGAAACGTTCGGTAATGAAGTGTTCATTACGGACATTGTGGGCGCTTTTGACGGGCCAATTACATTAGCCAATGTGAAAAAAGCGATTGAAGAGCTGAAAGGAGAAGGCACCGATAATTTGCTTGTCGAATTGGACAAGACTGTAACAATAGGCGGCCATACGTTTAAAAAGGGATCGAAGGTTGAAACAGGACTGGACGTTGCTAAAGACACGAATGAAGTTATGGGCATGCCGATCAAATATTCCAGTGGGAAAGTCAGAGCCGGGATTACGTGCCTCGCTTGTCATGCAACGGTGGACAGAACAACGAAAAAGATCATTGAAGGGGCTCCCAATTCGAACCTCAATGCCGGTCTGTTCATTGCGTTTGCATCTAACTCGGCAGCGTACTTCACGCATACAGATATTATGTCGCTTCAGAAATATATTAAGGATTTGGGCCGGACTGTGGAGACGACGGATGGAAAGAAGGAGCCATTACCCGATATTCAAGCGCTGGAAGAAGCCGTTGATAGGAATGCGTTACTGTGGCCCAGAGGCAATTTCGATTCGACGATCGATATGGCGAGTAATCCTTCGCAAATCCCGCCTTCCTTCACCCAAGGGAATTTTCCTTATGGCTGGAGTGGACATGCAATGGCCGGGCCTTTCAAGGGGCTGAGTACCTTTAACAATAACGTGCATGCACAAAATTCGGACTCACTTACCCAATCGGAAGTAAGCCGCGAGCTGTTCGGAATCGACAAGGAAGTGTATATCGGAACCATTTTGCAAAACGCGGCCGACCCGAAATTCCGGTACACCCCCGATAAAGGCAAGAAGCCGTCGGCGTTTTTTGCCGCCGTTGATCCTACTCCGGGTACCCCGGGAGTAAATCAAGTGATATTGCCTTCGTCGTTCCCGAAAGCTACATTAGTGGCTCCGGACGGATTGATCGTCAGCTCTCCCGGATCCAAAGTAAATGAGCAGAATAACGCGATGTCTGCATGGCAAAATACCCTTATTCCGCCCAATCCGCCGATTGCATCGGATGCTGCCGTGATCAAGACGGGAAGAGAGGTATTCAGAAAGGCTCAGTGTATCGCTTGTCACTCGGGAGATTACTTGACCAATAACCTGATTGTTTCTTCCGGCAGGATCAAGACAGATCCGTCACGGGCTCTAGCATTGAAGAAAACCGAGAAAATATGGGGAGAAGCAACGATTTATTCTCCGGATACGCCTGTACCCGTTCTCAGAGGAGCGAAAATTTTAAAAGTTCCTACGGAACATTTGGATCCTGAACAAATCAAGCTGGGATTTGCTCATGGAGATTCCAAAGGCGGATATAAAACTCCCGCCTTGAACGGACTTTACTGGACGGCCCCTTACCTTCACGATGGTGGGGTGGCTATCGGTCCGGACGAGAAAAAACAACTGGGCACAGCGGGAACCCTTATGAAAGGCATTCAACCTGATCCATACAATAGCTTAAAGGGATTGGTGGATAAGAACTTAAGGGAGAAAAACGTTACCGCGAACCGTTCGGCCGGACTCGAGCAGGTGCATGTGCAAGGAATCGGACATGAATATTGGGTCGACTCTTCTACAGGCTTTACGAAGCAGCAACAGGATGCTCTCATCAAGTATCTGCTTTCGATAAACCATTAACGACTGACAACGGCCAGACCGTCTTTCCAGCAGCGAATGTCGTCTAAAACAAGCCAAAACTTCTGCAAAAATTGGACAGTGTGAGCAGCGGCTAAATGTAATTGTTACTGTGGTAATTGACATAGACGCTTTTCGGAAGTCCGGCTCCGGTGGGGTATGTGAACCGCCAATCGCTCGCGGGCAACCGCTCAAGCAAACGTCGCATATTACCCCGTTCTATATTCTTAGTTGTTTTTTTTGATTAGCAGGTCGAGCACCCATGCAGTTTGCGATTGTGACGTTTCTGCGTGTCTGAAGAGTACAAGAGGTAGACTTTAACGACCAGGCTACCAAGCATCAACGATAGCCTGTTCTTCTAAAGGGTATAAAAACGGACTAACGGATACAAGTTATACAAGAACGTTATATAATTATTACGAAAGAGAGTGATAATATGGAATCTGGCCGTACCACACTATGCGATATTGCTGGCTATAGGAACAGGTGTGCTGCTGGTCGGATTAGGATCTGATTGGCAAGGAATAGCGCTTTCGGCGGCAGGAGTGATCATCATGATTCAGCCCTTGCGAAAGCTGCTGCCGGAGGGCACTTTTACCGCAAAGAAAGGTTTGCCTGCGACAATTGTTTCAAGAGGTTTATTTGTCGCCTGTTACTTTGCCACAGAGAGTTACGTTGTCCTGGTACTGACAGAAGTAAAAAAACTGCCTGCAGATCTTGCGGGATTGATTGTAGCCGCAGGCACATTAAGTTGGTCTTCAGCAGTTTGGCTCCAGGCAAAGCTTGATGGAAAGGACCATGGGATGGGCAGAAAAAGGCGGGTAATGGCCGGTATTGGTTTTATGTTTATCGGGGTTGCTGCGGTTATGCTGGCTGACGGCCTGCCCATGGGGGGAATCGTATTCGCGGTTATTTCACAAATATTGACCGGATTTGGCATCGGCTTGGCGCATCCAACCACAGGAGCAATTACATTGCAGCATGCGAAGGCCGGCGAAGAAGGGGAGATTTCCGCCAGCATACAGTTTACCGACGCATTTAGTCCAGGCTTAAGCATAGGAATCGGCGGTGCTTTCATTGCCGTTTAGCGAGACGCAGCAATGGGGGTTATTGACGGGGATCCTGTTGGCAATATCTCTTCAACTGTTTATCGTCATTCTAAGCTTTGCGATCTCTCTTCGAATTCAACAGGCAAGTTGATCGGAGATGCGGACTTGGTATCTAATGACACAAATGTTCCTACATTAAAGGGAAGGAAAAAGCTTGAGAAATCAGGCTTTTATTTTTTTATGTAGGAACTTTTGTGTCGCGGTAAAACGCACAAAAGTTCCTACATTGTCGTTGAACGACACAAATGTTCCTACATTGTAGCGTAGATTCTAGGGGGGAATACGGTTGAAACCAAAGATGCTCCAGCGGCGAAGCGATTTTTTATGAAAATGATAACTTCACCGCACATCCGTCAACACGTGTGATTACTGTTGATAAAAACCCACCTTATCTGCCCAAAACCAGGAGAAGTAATTGTCCGGACTAATAAATGCGTTTAATTTCATGTTATGTATAATGACACATATAGACGATTGATGTAAGGCGGTTTTCCACTATTACAAATAAAACAACGAATTCTCGACATTTTATGTTATTTATATTGACAATGTTCAGCATTGAAGATATCATTGTATACAATCACTCTCATCGGTGGATTGAAAATGCGAAAATGCTATCACATCAAAATTGGTCAGGCAACTTTGCAATTTTACATATTGACAATATAAATATTTTGTGAGATTTTGTTAATAAAATAGTTAGTTGATGGGGTGGTACCTGTGGTTTTTCAAAATATAAAAAAACCGGATAAATTATATGTGCGTATTGCTGAACAAATAAATAGTTTCATTGTTGACGGTACTTTCAAGTCGGGAGATAAACTGCCGCCAGAGCGAGAAATTGCTGAGCGATTCGGCGTGAGCAGGCCTTCCGTTAGGGAAGCCCTAGCGGTACTTGAAATCATGGGTGTTATCGATATCCGGGTAGGTGATGGCACTTACATCAAGAAGAAAACAAGCAATTTCAACCTGGAGGTGGATTCTCTAAAAGATTCGTCGACTTTTGAATTGATCGAAGCGAGACAACTGATCGAATCTCTGATCATAGAATTGGCCATAGACCGTGCGACTGAGGAACAAATTGCTATTCTTCAGGAGACGGCAATCATCATGAGAAATTGCATAGATACCAATATGAATGAGTTCTACGAACAGGGTGTACGTTTTCATAAGGAACTGGCTATAGCGACTAATAACGAAGTTTTTGCAAAAATTTCCGAAAATTTGGTTCATCCCGTAGCGAACCCTCTGTACTGGCTTTTGCATCAAAAGGCACTCAATTCTAAGGATGCCCGCATGCATCAAATCCTTGAACATGAGGAAATTATCGAAGCGATTAAAACGAAAGATAAAGACCGCGCCAAAAAGGCCTTAGAACACCATTTATGCCATATCGAAGAACTATTGTTATTTGAAAAGGATTAATTTCAGCAATATCGGACTTGTTTGTTAATATCTCTTGGTGTAGCAATATTTATAAGCTCATAGGGTCTGATACATATTAAGGAGGTGATGCGGTCATACAACGATAGCTTATGAGAGTCGGGTATCCTATAATCTTGTACGAAAAAAGCAAAGTCTACTAACTAAACGGATAGGGAGGGGAATTGGATCAATGCGCGATTTAGTCGGATACGGAATGAAAGCGCCTACAGTCGCCTGGCCCAACGGAGCAACATTGGCTGTATCCATTGTCGTCAACTACGAGGAAGGATCGGAGCGATCTTTCGCCATGGGTGATCCGGACCAGGAGCCGCTCACGGAGTGGGGAAACTACCCGTTGTCGAGCGATATCCGCAATCTGGCCATGGAGTCAATGAATGAATATGGCTCACGAGCAGGAATATGGAGGGTCCTTCGAATTCTTGACCAATTCAAGCTGAAGTCAACCTTCTTTGCTTGTGCGGTTGCTTTTGAACAAAATCCGGAAGTTGTAAAAGCGGTTGTAGATGGAGGTCACGAGGTATGCAGCCACGGTTACCGCTGGGAGGAAGTATTCAGGCTCAGTAAAGAAGAGGAACGCGAACACATGAAACTTGCGATCGAATCGTTTACCCGCACTGTCGGTAAACGCCCGGTCGGCTGGTATTGCCGGTACGGCCCAAGTGTAAATACGAGGGAGTTGGTCGTAGATGAAGGAGGATTCATTTACGATTCCGACGCATATAACGATGATGTTCCGTATTACAAGAACGTCAATGGGAAAAAACATTTGATCGTTCCGTACGCGCCCGATGCCAATGACTTCAGTTATTGGAATGCACCCGGCTTCGTAACAGCCGGAGACTTTTCCACTTATTTAAAAGATACCTTTGACATGTTGTATGAGGAGTCGAAAACCCATCCAAAAATGATGTCGATTGGTTTGCATCCGAGAATTATCGGCAGGCCTGGCAGAGCTCGGGCTCTTCAACAATTTTTTGAATATGCCACACAGCACCACGATGTTTGGTTTGCCACGCGCGAGGAAATTGCCCGTTGGTGGATAGCGAATACAAATACTGACAAACTAAATCAGGAGGGACTCGAAGATGCAACGTAAAATTTTTGTTATTTTTCCTATGATTCTTAGCTTGTTGTTTGTTGCCGCTTGCGGCAATTCCTCAAGCACTGCACCTTCAAGTCCTGCCGCTTCGACTACCGGCAATGCAACTTCAAGTACCCCTGCTTCCAGCAGCGCGAATTCCGGTGCATCAGGCGATATTGCATATGCAAAGCAACAAATTGATCAATACAAGTCAATCCCTAAGTTCGTAGCAGCAGGACCTGCATTCGATGCCCAAAAAGCAATGGCTGGCAAAAAAATCTTGAGTATCCCAGTTTCAAGCGCAAATCCGTTCACCAAAAACATTGAGATCGCGATGGGCAATGCTGCCAAAGAAGTTGGTTTCAGCTTTACGGAATGGACCAACCAAGGTCAACCGTCCGAGTGGGTTCAAGGTATGAATAACGGTGTGAACCAAAAGTTTGATCTCATTGACCTTCTCGCCGGAACGAATCCGGCAGTGTTAAAACCTCAGGTTCAAGCCGCGACAGGCGCAGGAATCAAAGTCGTTTCTTCGCATTTGGGCGGCTTCGAGCAACCGGTTGCTGACGTTACAGAGAACCTTGGAATCGACTATAACAAAGCCGGCAGATTGCTTGCGGATTGGGCTTGTATGAAGACAGAAGGCAAGCCTAATGTGTTACTGCTTACTTCGGATGAAGTTGTATCTGCAGCCTCCATTGTAAATGGTGTCAACGACGAGTTTAAGAAAGTGTGCCCATCAGCCAAGATCTCTACGATCAATGTACCTATTCCGGATTGGTCTACGAAAATTCAGTCCAATGTGCAGGCAGCTATCGTGAAAGACCCAGGATTGAATTACGTTATTCCGATTTATGACAGCATGTCCCAATTCGTTGTTCCTGCTATTACGATTGCTGGAGCGGGAGACAAGGTCAAAATCGCTACGTTTAACGGTACTCCTTTTGTTCTTGATTTAATTGCGCAAGGAAAAGTAGAAATGGATATCGGTGAAAACCTGGATTGGATCGGAAAAGCGATTCTGGATGCTGAGATGCGTCTGCTGGCAGGTCTTCCATTCCCTAAGGATCCTAAAATTCCATTTTACATTTGGGATAAAAGCAACGTTCAACAAGCAGGATCCCCGGCTAAGATTTCAACAGGCTATGGAGACGAGTATATTAAAGGATACAAGGATCTGTGGCAGCTTAAGTAGTTCTTGTATGGAGGTGGTTCCGTGGATTCGATGATACCAACTTTAGAACTTCATCATTTATCCAAAACATTCGGGGGCCAACGTGCGCTTGATGATGTTAGCTTAACGATCCAGCCTGGAGAAGTACATGGGTTATTGGGGCAAAACGGTTCGGGTAAGTCTACGCTGATCAAGATTTTGGCTGGCTTTCATGCACCTGATCCTGGAGGAGAGCTCCGATTTAACGGACAACCCGTCAAATTGCCGATTCAGGCTGGAGACTTTCGTAAACTCGGCATGAGCTTTGTGCATCAGGATTTGGGTTTGATTCCTTCGTTAAGTGTTGTTGAAAATCTCCGTATCGGCGAGTTCGCATCTCGCAACAATATGCGTTTGTCATGGCGCGAGGAGAACAGAAAAGCAACAGAAACGTTTGACAAGTTCGGTCTTCACATCAATCCAAAGGCTAAGGTCTCTGACCTTAGCCCTGTTGATAAAGCATTGTTGGCCATTGTAAGGGCCATCGAGGATATCAGATCGAATGAAATCATGAGAGAGTCGGGTCGAGGACTGCTGATTTTGGACGAACCGACGGTGTTTCTGCCTCGAACTGGAGTGGATCAGTTATTCAATCTTGTCCGGGAAGTAGCATCCATGGGGGTAAGCGTTCTATTTGTATCTCATGACTTGGACGAGGTTCTGGAAATTACGGACCGGATTACCATTTTAAGAGATGGACACCTTCTCACCACAACTTCTACCGAGTCGATTACAAAAGAACAACTCATCGAGACCATCATTGGCCGGAAATTGAAGTCATTGCAGCGGGAAATCAGGGAAGAGGCCAAGAAGGATATTCATATTTCTTTCCAAGGTTTAAATGGTAATGTAGTGCGGGATGTAGCGATGAGTCTGTCGAAAGGCGAAGTTCTCGGATTGACAGGATTGGCCGGTTCGGGATTCGAAGAGGTTCTTTACCTGTTATATGGAGAACATGCAGCAAGCAGCGGTAAACTTCAAATAGGCGAACAAACCTATGAATTGCCGGCAATGACGCCGGAGAAAGCCATAGACGCAGGAATGGTGCTATTGCCGGCAGACCGTCATGGATCCGGGGGGGTAGACTCCTTAACTATTGTGGATAATATAACCTTACCGGTCTTAGGACGCTATTTCAATAATTTATTTCTTGACCGCAAACAAATGAGGGACGATGCGCAAACTTTACTGACGAACTATGAAGTTCGTCCTAGCCTACCCAACTTGAACCTTCAGGCGCTTAGCGGGGGGAATCAGCAGAAAGTCATTCTCGCAAAGTGGTTTCAAAAGGATCCCGATTTGGTCCTTCTCCACGAGCCAACACAAGGTATTGATATAGGGGCGAGGGAGCAAGTGTACGCAATCATCAAAAAAGCAACAAAACGAGGTACATCGATTGTTTGCGCCAGCTCTGATTACGAGCAGCTTGCCGCAATCTGTGATCGAGTGTTGATTTTTGCTCGCGGGAGAGTCATAGGAGAGCTAACAGGCAGCGACATCACCAAAGATAGGATCACGGAGCAATGTTACAACAGTCTCGAGCTTAGTATGTAAAATTGGGTAGAGCAAGCTTGAGTTTGGAGGGGATAATTAAAGTGGAACAATCTCAAAATATTTCGAAAGTCAATCAAACCGGTCGTTTGGAAAATGTTATGGAGCGTTATGCGCTGGTTGGCGCTTGGTTACTGGTCATTGTCATCTTTGGGATTCTGAGTCCGGACAACTTTCTCACGACAGCGAATTTCTCTACAATACTGGGTTCCCAAGCGGTTCTTGTTGTGCTGGCGCTTGGACTTCTTATCCCAATGACGACAGGAGACTTTGATCTCTCCGTCGGCAGTGTTCTTACACTGTCAACAATGATCATTGCGGTATTGAATGTGCAGCATCATGTCCCCATCGGCTGGGCGATTTTTGTAGCCGTTGCAGCGGGCATATTGGTCGGTCTGATCAATGGAGCGTTTGTCATTTTATTTAATATTGATCCCTTTATCGTGACATTGGGCACGGGGACTATTGTGAACGGCATTATTTTATGGGTAAGCAAATCCATGACGATCAGCGGCATATCGGATTCGCTTATCAATTTTGTTGTGGTGAAGCGATTTTTGGGGATTCCATTGGAATTCTATTATGGTTTGGCGCTTTGCGTCATTCTATGGTACGTTTTTGAATTTACAAGCGTGGGCCGCCGATTGCTTTTTGTCGGAAGAAACCGCAATGTTTCCAGACTTAGCGGTATAAGGGTGAATCGGATCCGATGGATGAGCTTGGTGGCTTCCGGCTTCATAAGCGCGGTAGCAGGAGTGCTTTATGCCGGCACAACGGGCGCTGCGGATCCAACATCCGGTCTTTCTTATTTATTGCCAGCTTTTGCTGCAGCATTTCTAGGGGCTACGAGTATCGTTCCTGGAAGATTCAATCCATGGGGATCTTTTATTGCTGTGTATTTCTTGGTTACCGGAATCACGGGCCTTACCATATTGGGCATCCAGACATTTGTCCAGAATTTGTTTTACGGCGGAGCTTTAGTACTTGCCGTTACATTCTCGCAGCTGGTTAAAAGGCGCCAGGAACAAAGGGCAAAAGCCAAAGCTTAAGCGGGTGGAGAAATTGAACAGTAAGGTATCGGTCATTTTGCTGGAGGATCACGCGTGAACGGGTGCGGGAGAATCAGGCCTTGCTGGGTTATTCCTTATTTACGCCGGGCACGGTCAGTTCTCCGATTATTCACGAAGTCGAATAATTTGTCTATGTCGTCAAGGAATCCGGTGAACTTCACTTAGATGATGAGACCTGATATTTTCTGCTAATGACGCTCTATTTATTCCACCCGGAGTAGGGCACTGGATTACAGGGAAAGAGGATGTTGTGGTGTTTTTTGGATTTCCTTCTCCCCAATATCCTCCTACTCAGCGCAGATAAAAGATATAACAAACAACAGGATAAGGTGGGCGGTTAATATGTTGCCATTAGAAGGAATAACCGTCGTATCATTGGAACAAGCCGTAGCAGCACCATTTGCAACAAGACAGTTAGCAGACCTCGGTGCACGCGTAATCAAAATAGAAAGACCCGGTACAGGGGATTTCGCCCGTTATTATGATGAAACAGTCAATGGCATGTCCAGTCATTTTGTCTGGGTAAACCGTTCGAAGGAATCGCTCGCCCTGGATTTGAAAGAAGAGGAGTCCAAACGGATATTGGAGGCGCTGTTGTCAAAAGCGGATGTCTTCATTCAAAATTTGGCTCCGGGAGCTGTTGATCGTCTGGGTTTTGGTGCAGCAGAATTAACAAACAAATTTCCCGGGCTGGTGATTTGCAACATCTCGGGATACGGCTCCTATGGACCTTACCGGGATAAAAAAGCATACGATTTGCTGATCCAATGCGAGGCGGGGCTTGTTTCCATTACCGGTACCAAAGATACCCCTTCCAAGTCCGGAATTTCTATTGCCGATATCGCTGCTGGCATGTATGCCTACACGGGCATATTGACGGCACTTCTAGCTCGTCACAAAACAGGAAAGGGAACTGTAATGGAAGTTTCGCTGCTGGAGGCACTAGGCGAGTGGATGGGATATCCCCACTATTTCACGTATTCCGGCCAGCAACCCGAAAGGATGGGAGCGACTCATGCTACGATCTATCCATATGGGCCTTTTGAAACAGGAGATAACAAACAGATTTTTTTAAGTATCCAGAACGATCGGGAATGGAAGATTTTTTGCCAAAGTGTTTTGTCCATGCCTGAACTGGAAATGGATACTCGGTTTCATTCGAATTCCAACCGGGTACTTCATAAAGATGAATTGAAAACCAAAATTGAAGCCGTCTTTGCCACCATACCAACCTTGGAGCTAATAGATCGGTTGGATAAAGCGCAAATTGCCAATGCCCGTTTAAACACGGTTCAAGAGTTTATCGATCATCCGCAGTTGCAAGCTCGCAATCGTTGGACCGAGGTGGACTCCCCAGTTGGAACCATTCCGGTGTTGATTCCCCCTGTAACCTTTGATGATCTGGACTATGTAATGAAACCCATTCCTAAGGTTGGGGAGCACACGGAAGCTATATTAAAAGAATTGGGTTTGTAATTGTGCGGAGGTGCCGATATGTTAGCTCATTCGTGGTTATTTGTTCCCGGTTCCAATGAAAAAGCACTGGCGAAATCCTCAGGATTGCCGGCACATGCCATCATTTACGATCTCGAGGATGCCGTATCCGTCGACGAAAAGGAAAAGGCCAGAGCTGCGGTCAAGGAAATGGTTCGAGTGAGCAATAAAGTGACTTATGTTCGTGTAAATAGTCTGGGGAGTCCTTACGCCGCTCACGATATTGCAGCTGTGACGAATGTCGGGTTAGCCGGAATTGTTCTGCCCAAAGCCGAGGATAAGGAAAGTATTTTGTTTTCGGAACAATTGTTGCAGAAGTGGGAGCGAGAAAGGGGATTACCTGACGGCTCCGTTGAAATTGTTCCCCTTATCGAGTCAGCCCGGGGACTTTATCATGCTGTAGACATTGCTGGGGCCAGCCATCGCGTAAAAAGGCTAATGTTTGGAGCGGTGGATTTCTCACTCGATATCAACGCCCAAATCACAAATTCGGGAACGGAAATTTTATATGCACGATCCAAACTGGTTATTGCCTCGCGTGTTGCAGGTATTCAACCGCCTATCGATACGGTATTTATCGACTTGAACGATCCGGAAGGTTTTCTGGCCGATACCCGATTGGCGAAGCAGCTTGGATTCAAAGGAAAACTAGTGATCCATCCGAATCAAATTGGTGTGGTTAATGAAGTGTTTATGCCAACCAAACAGGAAGTGGAAGAGGCCGGTAAAATCTTAAATGCCTACGAAAGAAAACGTGTAGAAGGATTTGGCGCATTTCAGTTAGAAGGAAAAATGATCGATCTTCCTGTTGTGGAGAAGGCGAAACGCCTGATGGAAAGCTACACGATGTTTAGCCAAAGCAAGTCAGACAGGGAATAGAGGAAATAAAATGAAGCACGTACATGTTTTTTCTCTCGGCGGGACGATTTCGATGACCCACGACGACAAGAACACAAACACGGTAGTGTCTACACTTAATGGTGAAGATCTGATTAATGGTCTTCCAGAGCTTCAGGAGAAGGTGAAGGTATCCGCTACCTCGTTTATGCAGGTACCCTCAACCCAACTGACCCTGGATGATATTCTCTTGCTTGCTGACCGAATCAATAACCTTGAAATGGAGACCAGCGGCATTGTTGTAACTCAAGGAACAGATACGATAGAGGAAACATCATTCGCACTGGATTTGCTCATTCACCGGCATATACCGGTTGTCTTAACCGGTGCCATGCGCAATCCCACCTTACGCGGAGCGGATGGATCCGCTAACTTGCTTAATTCTATACTCTTGGCTTCGAGTGACGAAGCTCGTGGACTTGGAACTGTTGTGGTTCTAAATGATGAGATTCATGCAGCCCGATATGTTCGCAAAACCCACACACAAAGCTTGTCTGCGTTTCAGTCCAATTTCGGGCCCATCGGATGGATAGCAGAAGGGAAGCCGAAAGTTGCCTTAAGAGTTAATGCGTACGCTGGATGTCCATTTGGAAAAATGGGTCCTGATGTCCCCGTAGCGCTTTTGACAGTTACAATGGGTGATGACGGCCGGCTGATAAGGAATATAAGGGAACTTGGTTATGGGGGAGTAATCATCGAGGCGCTCGGGGGAGGACATGTGCCGACCGCTATGGTGAACATGTTGGAAGAGTTGGCTAAAGACATGCCAGTCGTGATTGCTTCGCGTACGGGGAATGGAAGGATTTTGGAACAAACTTACGGTTATTCCGGTTCAGAAACCGATTTATTCGGCCGTGGCCTCTTGAATGCAGGTTGGCTGGACGGACGGAAAAGCAGAATACTTCTACAATTACTTTTAAGATCAGGAATCTCCTATCCGGAAATTAAGAATCTTTTTCACAAGTTCGTAAATGCTCTTTAGTCCTGCGGGAAATCATCAGCGCCAACTTCAAGTAACTATTCGACACAAGTTTCGCCCCCCTACTCGTTGTAAGAGGAACAAAACTATGATGATCATATTCTTTACGATGTTTGCTTTGGGCTTATTGCTCGGATTTGCCGGGGCAGGCGGTTCTGGTATTGTTCTGGCGATGTTAACAACCTTTTTTGGGTTTCCGATTCATACTGCGCTCGGTACATCGACAGCTGCAATGTTTTTTACTGTTCTTTCCGGTTCATTCAGCCATTTTCGGGAAGGGAACATGGTCCCACGGACCGGTATCGTGGTCGGTATATTTGGTGCAATAGGGGCTTATGTAGGAACTTTCGTGGCAGGTACTCTACCTTCCTATATACTGGTTTGGATCTCGGCCGGGTTGCTTTTTTTATCTTCATTTCTTATTTTTCTGAGAACACGAATAGCGGATTCTAAACAAGTGAATCAAACAATGCGGCAAAATGAAAGAAGCACCGGCAATTATTTTTGGCTAAATGCCCCTAGTCTCGGATTAGTAACGGGATTTCTTTCCGGTTGTTTTGGTTTAGGGGCTACGCCGTTTATTCAAGTGGGGCTGTTGGTTTTATTAGGGATGTCTATAAAACAAGCGGCAGCGACGAGTATGATTGTTATTCTGCCCACAGCTTTGTTTGGAACAATCGGTTATTTACAAGCTAGTTATGTTGATCTTCATCTCTTATTGTTAATCGTTACCGGTACGATGACCGGCTCGTATATTGGAGCCAAGTTTACTTCACAAGCACCAGTATATATTCTGCGTTCAGTCTTAATAGGACTTCCCATTTTGGGCGGCATCATATTGTTGGTAAAGTAAGACATTACGCTAAGATGAAATAACTTCGGGGAGGAATTACAGTGAAGGTAAATCGTGACAGATTAGCACAGCATTTTGAAACAATATCCCAATACGGAAAGTTTGGTGAAACGGGAGTTTGCCGGCCGACGTTAACGCCAGTAGAAAAGGAAGCTTTCCTAGTGGTTAGCGAATGGATGCGTGAGGCGGGGATGTCAGTTCGTATTGATAATTTTGGGAACTTAATCGGACGGTTGGAAGGGAAAAGGAAAGATGCGCCTATTTTAATGATGGGCTCCCACCTCGACTCTCAGCCTTATGGCGGACGATTTGACGGCACAGCTGGTGTACTTTGCGGAATTGAGGCGGTATGTGCCCTAACAGAAGCTGGATTGACGCCTGATGTTTCCATTGATGTTGTAGCGTTTTGCGATGAAGAGAGCTGGAGATTTAATAAAGGCGTGTTTGGTTCCAGAGGAATTATCGGTCAAGTGGAATTGGAAGAGCTGTCCATTACGGACAAGGACGGTATTTCAAGAAGAGAAGCATTAATCGCATTCGGCTGTAATCCTGATGAATTGCAACAATCGGTATACCCGCCAAATTCCATTGGGGCTTTTTTGGAACTTCATATCGAACAGGGGCCGATTTTAGATTCGAAAAATTTATCCATTGGTTCGGTTACTGGTATCTCCGGGCCAGTATGGCTTTCAGTTACGGTCAAAGGATTTGCCGGACATGCAGGTTCAGTTCCCATGAATATGCGTAAGGATGCCCTCATCGGAGCAGCAGATATGATCAGAGCTATTAATCAAATGGTGAGAAGAGATGAGGTACCCACTGTAGCAACAATCGGAAGTCTCAAAGTATTTCCCAATTCACCCAATATTATTCCGGAAGCAGTGGAATTTACGATCGATCTGCGAGATATCGATGAAAACAGACGAACTCGATACGAGCAGCAAATCAGGGCCGAAATTGCTCATATTTCCGATCAACATGGGTTAACGTTCGAAATTAAGGAAAATTTCCAATTTTCACCGACACAATGTGCTCCATGGATTCGCAATATTATCCGGGAGGAAAGCGAAGCAATCGTCAAAGAATGTCCGGAGCTTATTAGTGGCCCGTTCCACGACGCAATCATATTAGCACAAGTTTGCGACATCGGTATGATATTCGTCCGATGCAAAGATGGAATCAGCCACAATCCTGCTGAATATGCTAGCTACGATGATTTAGCTCAAGGTACGGAACTGCTCATGAAGACGGCAGTAAGGGTTGCCACAAAACTTGGGGAAAGAGAGCAAGGTTTGTGAGTAGGAGTTTCTACTTCAAATTAAACACGATTTATTCATGAGATGAGAAGAATCATTGTTTTTGCTACCGAATAATATCCGTAAGTTGATGGTGTTGGATGCCCAGAATCTGATAGCTAATGTGACCAGAACCGTAAACCAGTCAAGGCTGTGAAGTGTTCTTATCGCCTTGACTGGAATCTCCCTGCACTCACTGACTTGATGAGCACGAGCTATCGTACGAGATGCTATCTGAATCGTGAAAAGTATGAAACTAAATTTATCCTGTCCGTTTGAGGATTCGAAATTTTTTAAGATTAATGCAGATGAATCATCTCATTTGCCTATGCGACTTGCGATCAATACTGGATATGAGAAGAGAAAAATAAAGCAGAAAAATACATGGCTGGTCTAAAGATTTTACCGACAATAAGATAATCAAGTGATTTAGCTTAAGATATGAATTGACAAGACTTCTTATCCAATTTAATGTTGGAACATTTGTGTCGTTCATGTTGGAACATTTGTTGTGCAGCGACAGTAATGGGCGGGCTAAAAATAGTTCACACCTCTATATCCCGTTCACACCTTAAACGTGCGGTTAATGGGGGAGCGCGTACAACTGCAAGTTGCGGCAAGATTCCGATCTCTAGAACCACGAGCGCTCGTGTGTGTAACGATCGCGTTGCACTTGTCTCAGGCGATCCGCGCCTGACCGTATGGCCAATAACAGATTGTAACTCTTTAACCATACCGCCCTGATGTGCTAATCGTACAAAAGGGCTTTTTGTCATGACTGAAAGAGTGCGCAAAACTATTTTTTTCAAAAAGTTTTGTGAAAATGAAAATCCGTTATATGATGAAATAAATAGCAAACAAAAAAAGGAAGGTTGACCCCCTATGGCAAAACAAAAAATTTATCCTACTTGCCGAATTTGCGATAAGCTGAATGCAGAAATGACGTTTTGTGCTATCTTTGGAGCTCTTACTCCAGGACAAGCTGATAATACGGCAATAGGCGCTGCTTGCAGCAAATCCGGTGACTATGTACGGCTGCTCCACGCTGTTCCGAATGAATATAATTATGGCAAAACACCTTCCGGCAAACCGGTTGATGAGGAAGGTGACAGCCAGCTCCTTATTTTCGACTCCAGTGACGAGACGAAAAGCTTTCATGAACGCCATGGCATGACACTCGAGGAATGGGCTGCTATTACTTTTGGAAAAAAAACCGAATAGGCGGTCCTAACGCTCCAAAGGGAATAGGGTGAATTCATTGGAGAAATAGAAAGAAGCTCTTGAACGTATACTAAAATATGCCTTGGAAATGGAAAAAGAGAAGCACTTTAAGGAACCATCTGCAATGAGGCTTATAAGGGGTAGTACCACATGCCCATCAAGCTAAAATTTTTGAATACCCCCAAAACGAAAAAAAGCTATCCTTTATTTACAAAAAGAATAGCTTTTTTTCGTTTTTGGGATGTATTAATTTCTTAGCTTGATGGCTATGGGTCTCTTCCCCTCAATGACTTAATCCTTAAGTGGACGCTAAAAAGAACAATGATAGTTTCTATAAAAGGTAATTATGAAAATGATTCAAATATAATATTTTACCTTTTTATACACCATTCGTATTCAAACCCATCTTCTGTTTCCCTGTCACCATAGTCGCAACCAGCATTGTTCCACATATTTTGGCAGGCATCATCACCGACACAAGTACAGAAACCATCTTCAGTGCAGGTATAGCTGTCATTTCCTGGATTTTCTGATGTTGGTCCTGCATCTGTAGGTCCCGATGTTGGTCCTGCGTTTGTAGGTCCTGATGTTGGTCCTGCATCTGGTGTTGGTCCTGCATCTGGTATTGGTTCAACTGGTCCGCACATTCCGGGTATTTCGCAGATTCCAGGTCCGTCTGATGGTTCTGGTTCACACATTCCAGGTTCATCTGGTGTTGGTATTGGTGTAGGTTCGGCTGTTCCACCCATTCCACCTCCTCCGGTATCATGACCTGTAGTGCCTTCGCTGCCTCCAGTACCTCCACCACCTTCGGAACCCGGACCGCCGGAACCCGAACCTTCAGGATCCGGACAGCCGCCTTCACCGCCGCCACCTTCACCGTCGCCACCCTCACACGTTTCGTTGTTACAAATCGCATATCTTACCGTCAAGCGTTTTTGCTGGATATAAAGAAAGGAGAGTTAAATAAGGTGCAAGGGTGAATCGAATGATCATCAATTATATTGGGAAAAAACTGCGGTCTGTGTTATATGGCGATATATTACTTTAAGAAAGGAACAGACTGAAATTGAGAAAATCGATTTTACCTTTGACCAAGAAAAATTTGAAGAAATGCTTCGGCTTGGAGGTATTGCAACCCTCTGATAGTCATTGGAGATCATGTCATCCATTCATTTGATCGCAAAAAATTGATCATGCTTTGGAGAATTGGATTGTTTCGTTAGGGTGGACGTCGCCGCTGGTATATATTCATTTACACGGTGCGTCCGTGATCTTACTACCAGCCTCGATATTGTCCTTGAGCGGCGGACTAGTTCGGGCCGTGATGGGGTCAGCAGGGAGAAAATTAGTTTGCCATGTAAGAGGAATCTGAGCGAATGGGATTAGAGAATGTTTAAAAAAAGTTAATAAATCATCTGTAAAGTATTTTACAGAACAGTTCAATATAAAAAGCTAAGATTGAAATGTAAGAACAGTACTTTTTTGCTGGATTACAAAAATAGATAGAGAGGAGGACAAATCAATGGAGAAATTGAATTGGGGCCGTGCGATTTTGGCCGGAGTAGTGGGTACCATCCTGTTCAATATTGTGATGTATATCGATATAGCAGTAACTGGTGTTCCTGCAGACATTCCCGCCCTATTAGGAACTAAACTGATCGGCGAGGGAAGCGGAGCTTTATTCGTAGGCCATTTGGTTCATTTGCTCAACGGTATCGTTCTGGCTATCATTTTTTTTGCTATGAGCCCACATATGCCTGGAAGAAACAATATCATCAAAGGTGTTCTGTTTGCTATCGCTGAACTCATCGCGGGAGTTTGGTTGTTCATGCTTCCCATCATGGGAGCTGGCATCATGGGTCTTGGTCTGGCCAAAGCCATCCCCGTGATTACGCTTCTACGCCATTTAGCATACGGCATTGGGATCGGATTGATTTATCGTGATTCTAAAAAAGTAAACTAAAGAAACCCAGAAGCCTAAAATCGCGATTTTGGTACATGCCTCATAATCAGAACTTGGACGAGCTTTACATTCGCTTTTATATGCACAGGAATTGAATGAAGCCAGTCATCAGGTAAGGTCATAATTTTGACGGTGCCGGTACGGGGTATGGGTGAAATATTTTGAGACCAAGCCAAGTAACTACAATCCGCAGTACAAAGCTTTCAAAAACCTTAGTACATCGCAGGGGTCTGCAAATATTGTGCTGGTGCATTTGGTGTTAATCAGGAAGTGATGGCCTCCGGACTAAAGGGGAGAGCAATAGACATCCGAATGTTGCTCATTTAGTGGCGGACGATTATCAAATTAATACACTGTAAAGTAATTCTATAAAAGATCGCAAAGCCTGATGTTCAAACCATTCAGGACTTGCGATCTTTGTAATATATTATTTTTTGATTATCCAACTAGCTCAGGATAGGTAATCGTCGTAGTTGAAAGGCAACAATGAACCAGCCGATTAAATAATTCACTCTTGATCTCGCGGCGGTTAAACCGATAACAAAACTCATCAAGATAGGATTGCAGATGCTTTGAGTCTAGGCCGTGATAAGTTCCACCAATAAAAGCCTTCGCATTAGAAATGATCGTGTGAAGCCATTTCAGATG
>NZ_JAQAGZ010000023.1 GCF_027533625.1 Paenibacillus gyeongsangnamensis
CCCTCTGCGGCGCGGAGATGGACGCGCACGCCGAGGACGGGACGCCGCTGCCCGGCCGGCGTCCCGTCTGGGTGCGCAGCGGCACGACGCTGCGCATCGGCGGCGCGAGGCGGGGGCTGCGCGCCTGCCTCGCCGTGGCGGGCGGCATCGCCGTGCCCGCCGTGCTCGCGTGCGCGTCGGCGCCGCTTGCGCCCGCGCCCTGGGCGCTCGCGGCCAGTGCGCTCCCGCCGTATGCGGAGCATCCGGCGGTGCGCGTCGTGCGCGGCCGCGAGGCCGAACGCTTCGAGGCCGCCAGCCTCGAAGCGTTCGGCCTCGCGGCCTACCGCGTCACCCCCCAGTCGGACCGCATGGGCTGCCGGCTGGACGGAGAGCGGCTCGTCCTGGCCTCGCCGCTCGAAATGATCTCCGAGGCCGTCACGCCCGGCACCGTCCAGGTTCCGCCGGAAGGACGGCCTATCGCGCTCCTTGCCGATGCCCAGACGACGGGCGGCTATCCGCGCATCGCGCACATCGCCGCCGTCGATCTGCCGCTCGTCACGCAGGTCCGTCTCGGCGGGACGCTCCGCTTCCGGGAAATCCCGCTTGCGGAAGCGCAGGCGCTGTTCCTGCACCGGGAGCTTGCTTTCCGGCAGCTGGAGGCAGCCGTACGAGCAAGGATAAAATCGTTATAATGATTTTGCCACCTTGCCCTCCCGGCCCCTTGTATGCGTTAATAGTATTTGTAGCCGGCCGGCTGACACTCGGGGGAAAGGAGTGATCGTGAGCAATGATTACAACAACTGAGGTGGTCTTCGCGTAAGCGAAGATGCTAAGGAACGGGGGCCTTCGGGCCCCTCATTGATTCGTTGATAACATTAAATAAGTCTTCGCAACTTACAGCTTCGCATCTACCTTGATAAACGCGCTGAACCTTGTAAGACAAGGATGGCGTAGCCGGTTATCCTGGGTTGGAACGCTTGCAGAGTACCGTTAAGCCGCATCATCCCCTCCGCCGAAAATGAACGATGGACAATTCAGCGGCGTTTGGGTTATAATGGAAAAATGATCGAAAGATCAATACATTTCAGGTGAAAGGAGTGTCGCAAGATGAACAAAGGCACAATGATGATTGGAAGAGGAACAGGGTTTCGAACAACCGAATAAGCATTTTCACCTCACCGTCACCTGAACCGTCATTGATCGGATATGACATATATTGAGAGGCATTCAGGCACGATACGGCAGATCGTGTTTTTTTATTTTTTCTGATGCCCCGATTCCTTACCGGGAGGTGTAGAGATGAAAATGCTTACGACTTTCGAGGCTCTGGCTGCTGAGGCAAGAGACAAAGCGCGAAAGGAGGCTTTCATCGAATGGGCTACAAAAACGGGAAGGACATTTTACCGCAAGAGCTTTTGAAGCAGCTGCAGGATTACATCCAAGGCGAGATCATTTATATACCTAAGAAGGACCAGACGAGAGCCGGATGGGGCGAGAACAACGGCACCCGCCAATCGATCCAGCGGCGGAATCACGAAATATTTCGTTTGTACGAGAACGGATCGACGGTCCCTGAGCTGATCCGGCAGTTTCATCTGTCGGAGGACAGCATCCGCAAAATCATAGTCAAAACCCGGGGATTGGTCATCCGTCAGCAGGAAGCGGCGTCCACGGGAAGGAGATAAGCAGTTCCTGAAAGGAGCCAGAAGTGGACGCTTTTGGCTTTTTTCTATGGGAATACATAAGTAATGGGAATGCTTTTACATAAAGGTGGGGCTTAAGATGCACGAAAGAACGGTCGATTTGAACGGAGATCTGGGGGAAAGCTTCGGGGTTTACCGGCTCGGGCAGGACGAGGTGCTGCTGGAGTGGGTGACCTCGGCAAATATCGCCTGCGGCTTCCATGCCGGAGATCAGGCGACGATGCGAAGAACGGTGAAGCTGTGCTTGGAAAAAGGCGTCGCCATCGGCGCCCACCCCGGGCTTCAGGATCTTGAGGGCTTCGGCCGGCGCGCAATTCCTCTTACGCCGGAGGAGGCGTATGAGCTTACCGTGTACCAGGTCGGTGCTCTGGAAGGCTTCGTCCGTGCCGAGGGCGGCAGGCTGCAGCATGTGAAGCCTCACGGCGCGCTGTACAATATGGCTGCGGCGAACCGTCCGCTCGCCGATGCGATCGCGCGGGCGGTGTACCGCCTCGATCCGCGGCTGACGCTGTTCGGGCTGGCCGGCAGCGAGCTCATCTGCGCAGCACACGCCATTGGCTTGTCCGCCGCGGAAGAGGGGTTCGCCGACCGGACCTACCGGCCGGACGGCTCGCTGACGCCGCGGACGGAGCCGGGAGCCGTGCTGCACGACCCGGAAGCGGCGGCGGCACAAGCGCTGAGCCTCGTGGAGAGCGGCCGCGCGGATACGCTGTGCGTGCACGGCGACGGCCCCGAGGCTTGCGCCATGGCCGCTTATATCCGGCGGCGGCTGGAGGAGCAGGGCGTCCGGTTCCGCAGCCTGGCGGACCTTTAAATCAGCTTCAGGCCGCTGATGAAGATGATGGTGGCCATCACGGTACGCAGCGGCTTGGGTGGCAGCTTCGCGGTAAGGCGGCTGCCGATCAGAACGCCGGGAACCGAGCCGATAAGCAAATTCAAAGCGAGCATATAGTTGATATGGCCGAAGCCGGCATGCATCAGGCTGGCTGCGGTGACGAGCAGGAACGCGTGAACGATGTCGGTGCCGACGAGCTGGGCGGCCGACAGGCGGTAGAACAGCATCATGGCCAGGGCGAAGAGCGAACCCGAACCGATGGATGTCAGGCCGACGATGAAGCCGAGCACGAGTCCGATCGAGATCGTGAGCAGACGCTTCTGCGATAGCGGCTTGTTCTGAATCCGGCCGTTATCGAAGCGGACGAACCATACCTTCGCTAGACTGACCAGCGCGACGAAAATCAGTACGATGCCGAGCGCGTGTTTAATGACCTGTTCCTGATAATCATGCAGGGGCGGGTAGAATTTAAGAAGCGAAATGGCAAGCACCGCACCCGGAATACTCCCCGCCGCAAGGTACAGTACGAGCATCCAGTCCAGTGTCCGCTGCCGGATATGCTGAATGCTGCCGAACAATTTGGTAATGGAATTATAAAATAAGTCCGTGCCCACAGCCACTGTGGCCGGGATGCCGAGAAGCAGCAGCAAAGGCGTCAGCAGCGAGGCGCCGCCTACGCCGGTAAGGCCGACAAGAAGTCCGACGAGGGCTCCCATCAATACGATACCGAGTTCCATCTGTAAGATCACTCCATATGATTTCGTTTGTTTGTTATTTATATTATAATTCCGAGTAAACTGATATGCAAAATATTTTTTATGCTGCATCAGCTTCAGTACACCTTATGTCATGATAGCGTTATAGGTGAATATCTCGAGTATCGGAGGAGAACCGGCAGGGGAAGAAGCCCTTGCTGCCGCTTAACATGCAGCGCCAAAAAGACCGCGGCATTGCCTGCGGCCTTAACCCTCGCGCCTATTCGATTTTTTGCGGACGGAGCCGGGTTATTCTTCCGGCTGGCCGGACGCCTTGCGCAGCAGGTTGGCGAGCCTGTGAAATTCGCTGCGCGCCTCTTCGGAATCCACGCACAAATAAGCGGCGGACAGGAAGCGGATGATCTTGTTCGCATCCTCGGGAGACAGCATGGGCGCATTCCTCCTTTCCGGCATTCCCCTGATGTAATATGCTATTCGTGACCGCTGAAAGCGGTTGGGCGGAGGAAAGATAGGGCCTTGCTCCCAACCAAGGAATAAACAGGCTATGTTAAGATAGGAGCAGCCTTCTTCAAGTAATGATCGATCTTTCGATCGGGGAGGGAAAGCATTGATTGCATTATTTGTATATGGAACGCTGCTGACAGGCGAAGCGAACTTCAGCGTCGTGGAGCCTTACGTCCTGTCGGTTCGTCCGGGGACGGTTCGCGGGGCCTTGTACGATGCGGGAGCTTATCCCGGCTTGGTCTTGTCAGGGCGTGAGGAACGCTTGGTACTGGGCGAATGGCTTATTCTGCGTGACGAAGGGCTGGCGGAGACGGACCGGCTGGAAGAGTATTACGGTCCCGGAGCGCCGAACAACGATTATGAGCGGGTATGGATTCGGGATGCCGGCAACGAGGAACGTGAGGGCTGGGTTTACGTATGGAACGGCTCGCGGGGATTCCCGCGCATCTCCGAAGGCTCATGGCGGAGACGGTACAAGCTTCAGTGAAGCCTTAGACTAGCGTCTTGCCCGCCAATCGCCCTTCTCTAGCGCATCAACGTGCTGCATAGTGAATCGCACCCCTTCGATAGGTCCTTATACTTAAATACGGTCAATTTTTAATAAAATCTACTACCAATATGATCATAACATGGTTCTTGTGGCTTACAAATGATACTTTTGACTTATATGGAACAACCGGAAGGGTGAAGTTTCTCACCAGTTGTGCCGACAAATAAGGTATAATATCGAAAAATGACAGGCTCCAAGGAGAGATGGCGATGGCGAATTACAAAATATTGTTGGCGGATGACGAGGCGGCGCTGCGGTTCTTATTGACGGAAACGCTGGCCGATGAAGGATACGAGATTACGGAAGCCGAGGACGGAAAGGAGGCGCTCGGGTATTTGCAGGCCGAATCGTACGACCTGATCATTTTGGATTACATGATGCCGGAACGGACGGGCGTTGAAGTCTGCGAATGGCTGCGTACGAACGAGAATCCCAACCGGCAGGCGCCGGTGATTCTGCTTACGGCCAAGGCGCTGGAGAAAGACCGGGAACGGGCCAAAGCGGCCGGCGTGACTCAATATATCGTGAAGCCGTTCAGCCCTCTTCAGCTGGTCGACACCGTAGAGGCGTTGATCCACCGAAGCGGCGCATAATACATACGATCATTATAACAGACTGGATGTGAACGGCTTGCGGCACAACAATGCGGAGGACCGGAATGACAGAGAGACGAAGCTGCTGATGGAGGGGAAAAAACGATATATCTGGGAGTTGAAAAAGCAGCTTCATCAGCTCAGACAATGGAGCGCTTTGTCGGATCAGGATCCGGAAGCGGCCTTTGCTACGCCGCTGTTTCGTACGGTACACTCCTTGAAAGGGAGCGCTCCGATGTTCGGGTTCGTCCGAATCGGTCTGATCGCCGAGAAGCTCGTGTATCTCTGGGAGTGGGCCGCGGACGAAATTCCCGGCTTGCCCGAAGGGGTGAGCTTGGAGCAGCACTACAAAGCGGCGGTTTATTATTCTCAGCCCTTGCTGGAGCAGCTCGAGCTGGAGACGGCTGTGTATGCCCGCGAAATGGAGCTGGACGAGCATCAGAACCAGCTGCAGCGGACGCTGTTTGCATCGGCCGGGGAACGGCTGCTTGTCATTGACGACGACGAGGTGCTTCGCTCGTACCTGGTCCGGCGGCTCAAGCTGGACGGCTATGAGGTCGACGAGGCGGCGGACGTGCCCTCGGCGGAGAAGCTGCTCCGGGAGCGGACCTACCAGCTGGTCACACTCGACCTCATGATGCATCCGGAGAGCGGCTATGAGCTGTTCGAGTACCTTAAGGAGGACCCGACCCTGAAGTGGACGCCGCTGATCGTGCTGTCCGGGCGCGAGGATGTGGGGGATAAGGTGCGGTGCTTCTATCTTGGGGCGGACGACTATGTGACGAAGCCCTTCCAATATGAAGAGCTGCATGCCCGTATTTACAGTCTGCTGAAAAGAACCCGGACCTTCGAGCAGCTGGCTTTCCGCGATCCGCTGACGGGGGTGTATAACCGCCGCTTTTTCGACCATCAGGTACAGGTCGAGCTGCAGCGGATGCGCCGATTCCCTGCGCCGATCTCGCTTGTTTTCATCGATATCGACCGGTTCAAATCGATAAACGATACGTACGGACATCATATCGGCGATCTGGTGCTGCAGGGTTTGGCCCATCTGCTGCAAAATCATTTGAGATCCACGGATCTGCTCGCACGCTTCGGCGGGGAGGAATTCGTGATCGTGCTCCCCGGCTCGTCCGAAGCCGATGCCAAGAGGATGCTGGAAGCCATTTTGCAACAGACGCACACGGGGCCGATCGCACAGAACGAGGGGCAATCGATTTATATTACGTTCTCGGCCGGCGTATCGGAGTGGAGGCCCGGGATGCCCGTCGAGGAGTGGATCCGTCGGTCCGATCATGCCATGTATGAGGCGAAGCAGACGGGACGGAATAAGGTCGTGCTCTACCAAGCCTCCGCCGGGGAGGAGAAAGGCGAGCAGACGCCGCCGGCCGTTGTTCGCAAAAGGGCGGTCATCGCGGACGACGACCGCATTCTTCGGTCGATTCTGATCGCGAAGCTGAAGCATCTGCCGATCGATTTCATCGAAGCGGTCGACGGCGAGGAAGCCTACCTGGCGCTGCTCTCGCAATCGATTGATCTTTGTATTCTCGACGGCGTCATGCCGAAGCTTGACGGGTACGGGGTGCTCGAGCGGATGAAGGAGCAGGGGAACCGTCCGGCGGGGACCCGGGTGCTCATTCTGTCGGGCAGAAGCCGCGATGAGGATATTAACCGAGGACTGCAGCTGGGTGCGGACGGATATATGCATAAGCCGTTCTCGATGGTGGAGCTGGAACTGAAAGTGAAGGAATTGTTAGCATTGTAAGGCAGAAACGGCGCCGGAGACGGTGCCGTTTTTCTTAGTTTGAACATAATGCTCTCGCGGGGTGCTTGCTTCGCCTTCCTCCTGGGGCAGGCTGCCTAGGCTTTCTCTTAGCCGGCGGGACCTGCTCCCGATGTGAGTTTAATCACAGCCGAAGGACTTGAAAGCTTTTACAATGGAAGGCACAATGCGGAATAGGATGTGTACCTTGATGATAACGATGGATCCTTCGATGTTGAAGCTGAAAAATCGGCAAACGCTGCCGATCGCCTTCGGCACCTTTATGCTGGGGCTGCTGGTTCATACGCTGTTCCGCTGGCTTTCGATCGGCGGCTCCGCCGCACATGCCTCGCTAACTTCTTACGGGCTTGCTCTTAACCTCATTCTGGCGTCTCCGCTGGCGTTGTTTGCGGCGGCTTGCTTCCTATATTGGAGAGATATACAGCGGTTTGTGCCGCTGGCCCTGGCACTATCAATGTCTTTGTCCAGCATTGCGATCATCGAAGGCTCCGGAGGCCGGACGGAGCTGTATTTCTCCAGCTTTATGGTGATCGCCTTGATGGCATTTTATGAAAGCGTCGGACTCATCTGGACCATCACCGGGGTATTTGCCCTGCATTATGTCTACGCGGTCCTGGCAGGACCGAGCGCCGCGGACGCCGCTCAGGCCGGCCTCCTCGTGGCGGTTCCGATGCATGCGCTGTTCCTGCTGTTAACGGCGGGAACGACGGTATGGCAAATTGCGAAGAAGCGGCAGTTCGTTAGCCGACTGGAATCGGACAAAAAACAGAAGCAGCAGCTGCTCCGGACGACGCTTGGTCAATTGACGTCAAGCTCCGGCAGTCTGGTCGACTACGTTCGCCAGTTGAATGTGAATGCCGAGCATACGCTGGAAGCGAATCGTCAAATGACGCAGGCTATCGGACAAACGGCTGCGGGAGCGGAGGAGCAGGCAAGCAACAGTCGGGAGAGCGCCCGGGCGATGGAAGAAATAAGCGTCCGCGTGCAGCAAATCGCGGAATCGGCATCGGTCGTATCGCAGGCGGCGGAAGGCATGCTTCAAGCGGCGGAGGAGGGAAGCCGGACGGTTCTGCAGGCCGTCGATCGGCTCAGTGCCTTGAACCGCTCTTCCGCGAGCGTTGCCGAAGCATTGGAGCAGCTTGAGCGGCGGTCGCAGTCGATCGGCGAGATTGCGACGCTGATCTCGGGCGTTGCCTCCCAGACGAACTTATTGGCGCTGAATGCGGCGATTGAAGCGGCCCGCGCCGGGGAGCATGGAGCCGGATTCGCCATCGTCGCAAGCGAGGTGCGCAAGCTGGCGGAGCAGACGGAAGGCTCGGCCGCCCAGATCTCGGCGCTGATCGTGGAAATTCAACAGGCCGCGACCGAAACGGTTCGGCGGATGCATGGGGCGTCGGACGACGTCTCGGCCGGGCACTATGCCGTAATGGAGACCGGAGGCGTCTTTGAACGGATCGTTGCGGATGCCCGGCAGGTAAATAAGCAAATTCACGGGATTTCGGGAGCGGCACAGGAAATGTCGGCGGGGACGCAGAAAGTAAGCGCCTCGCTGGCGGAAATGGCCGTTATCGCGGGCAGCAGTGCGGACGGAGCCCAGCAGGTGCTGTTATCCTCGGAGGCGCAGCTCTCCGCCATGGAGTCGATCTCCGGATCTGCGGAAGGCTTGAATCGGCTTGCCGGCGAGCTCGAGCAAATCTGCCAGGCTCTTGGACAAGAAGGCAGAGAAACGGATTTCTAAGGTATTCTGTGAAATAGCCCTACAAGGATAACGGTACGTTGAGTGACCGTAGGATATTCCCATTAGAAGCTATCCGATCTTTCTGTAACTAAACGGGATGCATCTCGAAATTGAATCCGGTAGTGGAAATATCACGATAGACATCATAAATCGATTTTATAAAATGTTTGCTCTCCAACGCTTGATCTGTATGTTGTTGAACATTCTTAACTATCAATAAAGAAGCATCGAGCTTGATTTAACTCGATGCTTCTTTTATTTTCACGCTATAAAGAATTTAGATGTTAAGAAGCCTTTTTCTGTCTCGGTGGGTGAGATCGGTGCCGTATTGGTCAAGACGCGCACTATACGAACGTCTCGAGCGCCGTTCATTACATGCGAATCTATGGCGTGCACTTTATGGACCGAGTCAATTTACTAAGACTTAGCATGCCGCTATTCCTGTGGAAGTACCCCCAACTATTTCATCATAATTATGATCGTCCCACTGCCTTCTAGCTGGTAGCGATTTTATTAAAAATTAAAAAACCACCTATTAAGGTAGTCTTTTAAATGGTAGAAACCCTATATACCCTTGAATAAAACCCACCATATTCATTTTCATTAATTTCATCTTTATAATTGTTTTGAGAAAAATACTCAATATCTTTAGATGGAATCGCTTCATTCGACCAGGAAAATGTTAATTTATCTAAGGGGTTATCAGAATAAGTACTTTCTATATGCTGAATGAATGGCTTTATTTTTTCGAAAGCAATTTTCATTTTATTTGATAGTTCAATAGTATTGTTGTATTCGATGCCAAGTTTAGTTTCACCTTTTTCACCGATGATAAACACAAAATCCTTAAAATCAATAATATGTCCAAATTTTGTTTTCTGACAGTTTATGTATGAAATATTTTCAAGTATCTTAGGGAGGTCAATGTCATAATACAGGCCTGTAGTAACGTTGACGACTACTTTGCTCATCATTGACCTCCCTAATCCTTAGATTTATTTTGTACTGTTATTTTATTATACACATTTATAAAAGTAATTCTATCCGTAATTTTATCATATGCTTTAGCTTTAAAAAGTTGCTCCATTTCATCAAAATTGCTTTTTACGTATTCAAATTCCCACTTTATTTCATCACTTTTGCCGGATTCGCGAGCTAGCCGTTCTGTTTCAGTTATTATTTGGTGTGAATGAGCGAGCGCTTTTGTCATCATATTATGGTCAAACTGTTCAATTAACCCTAAAATTTCCTCGGTTAGTTGAGCAGGTGATTTATTATCGCCGTCGGTTGACATTAGTTTTCACATCCGATATTTGGAATATTCGTCCGTTAGTTTATCTTTTAATTCCTCAAGTTTATTAATGATAAGTGCATCTTGAGTAGTAATGTTATCACCACTAATCTCGGATGTAGAGTAGCAGAATTCGTTAATATCAATTATTGTTTTTTTGACGCTATCAGATGTAAAAAATAATAAATATTGATACTTAGAAATGCAATCGCTAATCAAGGTTATGTTCAATGTGTAAGTTCTTCCAAGCTTTATTTTGTTATTATATGTCGATAATTCTGTCAATAAAGGTGAAAATAATTTTTCCCCTAATTCTTTTAAAGCGTATTCATGCCTTCTAGTAATTATTTGTTTTTGGTTTTCCGCTTTTAATAAAACAAAGGTTGTAATTATTGAAATAACAGCGCCAAGAAGAATTTTTAGAATATCAAAATAAATGGATGACATATATTTATTCTTCTTTTCTAATGGTTTTTCTTTGCACAGTTTCAACGAATTTTGCAATAGTAGATAATAAAGGAGTGATTTGATTTTCTTCAAAATTTATTTTGAAATCTTCATTAAGAATGAAGGCATTAAGTCTATCAAAAGTTTGAATAGAAAAGTTCATTAAGGCATTGAAATCTAATTGCAATGCAAATTTTTCTCCATCATTTCTCTTAAGTATGAGGTTTATTACCGGCCGATTTTCTTCACCTGACATAATAAAAGATTTTAGTAGAAAAGGAAAGGTTACGGAAAGCTGAAGTTCGCGTAATAATGATCCGTATAAATTTTTAATATTGTTGAGTCTAACTAATACATGTTTAAATTTCTTATCAGGGATTTGTTCAATGTTTTCAGGTTGGATTATATATGTCATAATCTGGGCGCCCAAATTCCCCAAAAGAGCTTGGATCTGCCCCATTAAAGTTCCATAATCAACATTTTGATTAGATAAGTAAAGAGCAAACACTTTTTCTAAATTTGCGAGTGCATCGTTTTTATCTAATTCTTCAAGAATTAATTTAAAATCATATTCATTGTCTTGTATAGTACTGGTGTAGTCAGACATAAAATTACACATCCAATTCTATTTGTTTTTAAGTAAGTAAATTCAATATTACATTTTACCATAATACCAAAATTTACAAAAGGTAGTTTATAAATTTTATAAAATTATATATCGGGATAATATTGCAGGTATTTTGTTGGATCAAAACTCAATC
Source organism: Paenibacillus gyeongsangnamensis (assembly GCF_027533625.1). Taxonomy (GTDB): domain Bacteria; phylum Bacillota; class Bacilli; order Paenibacillales; family NBRC-103111; genus Paenibacillus_G; species Paenibacillus_G gyeongsangnamensis. The sequence continues at coordinate 10,901 of NZ_JAQAGZ010000023.1, forward strand.
AATGCTTATAAATCTAATTTTGATCAAAAGATTCAATGGTGGGACTTAAAATTACTTACGGTAAGATAAAAATTGTTTGCAAAAAGTAAAAAAGCAGCATGTTCCGATCAAAGAGTAGTACGTATTGGTTCGTCAGCGTGAGAAGATATTGTCAAGCTGGAATAATTGAAGCCTTAAGACATGATTCATAAAATGATGAAGCCAATGTGAAAGTAACAGAACTGTGGTTCACAGGGTTATAATTATGTGGCTGGATTAGGAGATGACGAGGCCCCGAGTATAAATTCCTCTGTTGGCTGAAATTCCTGTTCACCGGGACTACCTTGTTGTTTTAGAAGGGATCTTTTGATCAATCAGTCATGTGCTGCAGCGCATAGTGCTTTTGATTTTCTTGATTAAGAGTAAGCCAACAGGGAGCATCAGCAAAATAAGGGACCCGGTAAGCGCCGCTATGGCTGCTTTACCGGGTCCCTTATTTACGGCTGCGGATTACAGATCGTCCCAGTTCAAGTTGGACGATTTGCTGTAGTTGGTTACTTTTTGCTCGAAGAAGTCCGTCTTCATCGAGTTCATGTTGCTGAAGCTTTCCACCCACTTCATCGGATGGTCGACGACCTCGGGATACAGCACCTCGAGACCGAGCTTCCGGAGCCGCTCGTTGGACAAGTACTTAATGTACAAGTCGATCACGTCGTTGCTCAGTCCGTGAATATTGTTGTTGGTAATGTATTGGCCCCATTCGATCTCATGGCCTACGGCCGTGCGCATCATGGTGCGCAGATCCTCCACCAGCTCGTCCGTAAAGATCTCCGGATTTTCCTTGCGGATTTCCCGGAAAATGTTCTGGAACAGCGCAAGGTGCGTGAGCTCGTCGCGCTGAATATATTTGATCTCGGACACAGTGCCGAGCATTTTACCCTGACGTCCCAGCGCATAGAAGAAGCTGAAGCCGCTGTAGAAGTAAATGCCCTCGAGAATATAGTTGGCCATAATCGTACGGATCAGGTTATCTGTGGACGGCTCCTCGATGAAGCGCTCATAGAGGTCGGTAATGAACCGGTTACGGCGCAGCAGGTGCTTGTCCTCACGCCATTGATTGTAAATTTGATCCCGCACATCCGCCGAGCATACGCTGTCCAGGATGTAGGAGTAGCTTTGGCTGTGAACCGCTTCCTGGAACGTTTGCACCGTGAGGCACAAATTCACTTCCGGCGCGGTAATGTACTCGTTGATGTTCGGCAGATTCGCCGTTTGCAGCGAGTCCAGGAAGATCAGGAAGGAAATGATTTTATCGTAGCTCTGGCGCTCCTCGGGCGATAAAAACTTGTAATCCTTCGCATCCTGAGCGAGCGGAATTTCCTCGGGAATCCAGAAGTTGTTCATCATCGTCCGGTACATCTTCGTCGCCCAGTCGTATTTCACGTTGTTGAGCTCGATCAGGTTGGTCGTATTGCCGCCGATCATGCGGCGCTTGCCCCAATCCCGGTCACCGTTCTCGTTAAATAGCTTTTTCTTTTGCAATTCCATGATTGTTTACCCGCTTTCCGTTTCCATCAGCAGCCTGTGGGCTGCCTATGGTAAGTTTGTTACTTAGTTTGGTTTCGTTTGAAGCATTATGCAGCTTCCACTAAGCGGCGAGAGAGGGAAGCAGCGAAGCGCCCTTCCCGCCTCTAACGCAATCTCTCCATGTGTTGGAGGCAGCAGCAAAGCGATCTGCCGACCAACAACCACCATATTCGCCGTAAAGCGTGTCCGGGAAGCCCTCATTCGCTCGATCGGCAAATAAGGGCTTCCCGGACGTAAGCGCCCCATTCAGCCAACGTAATCCTTCCCCTACGCCAGCCCCCCTCCGAGCACGGCTCTTCCTTTCCGGGGGTCCAGGGGGCCGGGGCCTCTTGGGGTCCCCCTTATAAAGGGGGATTTAGGGGGTTGCCCCCCCTAGGCCGAACAGCTCACGCAATCCTCTACCTCGAGGCTCTTATTGCGCACATAGTAAACGGTCTTCAGCCCGTGCTTCCAGGCGGACATGTACAGCTCGAGGAACTCCTTGGCCGTCAGCTCCGGGGTGATGTACAGGTTAAACGACTGCGACTGGTCGATATGGCGCTGACGGGCGCCCGCAGCCTTGATGCTCCAATGCTGGTCGATCCGGTGCGCTTCCTTGTAGAACCACATCGTTTCGCCGTTCAGGTTCGGCGCGGTTTGCGGAATGACCGCGTTCTTCTTCTCTTCAACGAAGAACTTGTTGAAGATCGGGTCGATGCCTGCCGTGGAGCCTGCGATGAGCGATGTGGAAGCCGTAGGCGCGATGGCGAACATCCAGCCGTTGCGAACGCCATGCTTGGCCACTTCGGCCTTCAGCTCCAGCCACTCCGGCGAGGTGTAGCTGCGGTCCTCGAAGTAGGCGCCGGTTTGCCATTCGCTGCCTTCGAAGGCAGGATAGGCTCCTTTTTCCTTGGCGATTTCCATGGAAGCTTTGATGGCATAGTAGTTCATCCACTCGTAAACTTCGTCGGCCTTCGCCACGTGCTCGTCGGATTCCCACTGGATCTTCAGCTGCGCAAGCATTTGGTGGTAGCCGCTGGAGCCAAGACCGACCGCACGGTATTTCTTGTTCGTGATCTCCGCTTGCGGGATCGGATAGTAGTTCAAATCGATCACGTTGTCCATCATGCGCATTTGCGTCGTGACGACACGTTCGATGTCCTCGCGCGTATAAACACGGCCCAGGTTGGTCGAGGACAGGTTGCAGACAACGAAGTCGCCGCTCTTCTGCTGGTACGTAATGATGCCGTCCTCATGAGTCGTTTCGATGAGCTCGGTAGGGCTCATATTCTGGCAAATTTCCGTGCACAGGTTGGAGCAATAAATCATGCCCTTATGCTTGTTCGGATTCGCACGGTTCACCGTATCGCGGAAGAACAGGAACGGCGTGCCGGTCTCGAACGAGCTGGTCAGAATGCGCTTCATGATGTCGATCGCCGGAATCTCTTCCTTGGATAGGCGTTCGTCATTCACGCATTCCTCATAGCGCCGTTCCCATTCTTCGCCGTAGGAGTCCTCGAGCGAATAGCCTTTGGTTTTGCGCACCTCGTGCGGATCGAACAGGTACCAGGTGCCGCGTTCCTCCACCGTCCGCATGAATTGATCCGGAATGCAGACGCCGGGGAAAATGTCATGCGCCTTCATGCGGTCGTCGCCGTTGTTCGTCTTCAGGTTCAGGAAGTCGAGGATATCTTTATGCCACACGTCGAGATAGACCGCGACGGCCCCGGAACGGACGCCGAGCTGGTCGACGGCGATCGCGGTATTGTTGTAGTTCTTGATCCAAGGCACGACGCCGCCGGCTACGCCTTTGAATCCGCGGATGTTGGATCCGCGGCTGCGCACTTTGCCGACATAGATGCCCATGCCGCCGCCGTGCTTGGATACTTGCGCGAAGCTCTGGTCGACGTTGTAAATGCCCCACAGGTTGTCCGGTACGGTATCGATGAAGCAGCTTGACAGCTGGTGCAGCGGCTTGCGGGCGTTCGCCAGCGTCGGTGTGGCCACGGTCATCTCGAGGCTGCTAAGCACATCGTAGAATCTTCTGGCCCAGTAGAGCTTGTCGGTTTCCTTCATCGCCAGGTGCATGGCCACGCCCATGAACAGCTCTTGCGGCAGCTCGAGCACTTCCTTGTCGAGGCCCTTGATCAAATAACGGTCCGCGAGCGTCTTCAGCCCGATATAATTAAGCAGGTAATCGCGTTCCGGCTTGATGTAGCTGCCGAGCTCCTGAATTTCTTCCTTCGTGTAATGCTCGGTAATATATTTGCCGTAAAGTCCGATATCCGTTAAATAAGTAATAAGCGAGTAAAGATCGCCATAGCCGAAGTGGCCGTATTTGCGGTTGAGGCGCGCTTCCTTGTACAGATCATATGTAAGCAGCTTGGCTGCGACGTACTGCCAGTTAGGCTCCTCGACGCTGGTTTTCTCCACCGCCACCTGAATCAGAAGACGCTGGATCTCCTTGGTGGAGATGCCGTTGCGGAACAGCGGCAGCAGCGCCGTCTCCAGCTCGAGCGGGTCGCATTCCGGATAAGCCTCGCAGGCGAAGTCGATGACCTTTTTCATTTTGGAAAAGACGAGTTCTTCCTTTGTGCCGTCTCTTTTGACGATAATCATGGGCAGCTTCTCTCTCCTTCGTACCTTCGGTATCCTATGTAAAATAGGCATGCGGCAGCCTTCCTTCAGGCGGTATGGAAAGCATTCCACACCGGCCTCCGGCTGTTCGCAGCTTCCTGTTTTCTTTATCGGCCCGGATGGCGCCGAAATGAAGATCCACAAGATATCGTGGCATTATGTGAGTTATCACACAATATATAGTTATTTTTAAAAAGCGATAAGATGAATTTACCGCATCTTCGAGCGCTCTGTCAATCTCTTATTTTTTTCGACACAGGGGGTTCATAGATTCGTAAAGGAACGGACAAAAACAGATTTGGTGTGACCTCCCGCGGTATGCTACATTAGTCATAGCCTCGTCCATAGGAACCTGCTCCGGCATAATTTACCAAGTGCGGCAGGCGCTTATTTACAGGCTGGAAGCCTTGTTTCGGCGAGAAGAGAGAGAAGTTCTTAACATGATCCGATTGCCGCAGCCGCCTGGCCGGCTCTTCATGGGTCTTTGAACTGGAAGATTTTTATTGGGGGGGGGACAAACTGTGTTGACAAAAAGATGGCAGAGCATACGGTTTGCGCGGCTCGGCCTGATTGCCATGCTTGTCGCGCTGCTGCTGACCGTCCAGCTGGCGGACGGAAGCCGGCACGCTTTGGCGCATGCCAGTCTGGTGGAGGCGCAGCCTGCTGCGGACGCGGAGCTGGCGGGGGCGCCGGAGCAAATCGCGCTTACGTTTAACGAACGGCTGGAAGACGGCCTGTACTGGATTCGCGTCTTCGATAAGGCCCGGAAACAGGTAACGAATCAGCCGGCCGTCATGAACGACGCCCACATGGGGCTCAGCTTAAAGCTGCCTAAGCTGGATAAGGGAACCTACGTCGTTACTTATCATATTATCTCTGCGGACGGCCATCCGGTGGAGGGCACCTATTTGTTCGCCGTAGGGGAGAGTCTGACCCGGCCGCCGGGTGCAGCCGCAGATCCCGGCATGGACCATCTTCATATGCATAATGATCCGTTCCAGCGTTTCGGACTGAAGGATGTCGTCCAGTTCGCTTCGCGGATTGCATTTTACATCTCGATGCTGGCTTTTACAGGTTGGCTGCTCTGGTCCCGGTGGTTCGCCTCGAAGACCCATGACGGGCCGAAGGCCATGCTTGCGCTATGGAGGGAACGTCTCCAGCAAGCCTATTTGATCGTATACATTGTCTTCATGGGCGTTCATTTGATCGATATGATCGGGGACGGGGGAAGGGATGCGGTGATTACGCTGTTCACCCGGACGGCATCCGGTTACGCCTGGCTCGGAGGACTCGTGCTGGCCTTGCTGTCCTTTGTCCTGCTGCAACGGTCCGCTTGGCTCGATTATGCGTGGGTGGCTGCCGTTTGGCTGGATAAAGGTTTTCTTGGCCATGCGGCTGCGTTCACGCCCGTTACGGAAACATTGCTGCTGGACTGGCTGCACTTGTTCGCTTCCTCCGTTTGGGTCGGCGGCCTGCTGATGCTTGGGGTGCTCTGGAGGCGGGAACGGGAACAGGCTATCCGCTTATATCCCTCTTTCTCCACCGCGGCCCTGCTCAGCATCGTTCTGCTGATTGCATCCGGCGTGCTGTCGGCCGTGCTGTTCCTGCCCGATATCCGTTATGTGGTGGAGACGCTTTGGGGCAAGCTGCTTCTCGTTAAGACCGGGCTCGTTGCCGCCGTTGCGGTGACGGCTGCATGTCTCCGTTACGCCTTCAAGAAAAGACGAGAGGCTTCCGCCGGTGTGCTGCTGGGCATCGATACGGGGCTTATGCTGCTGATCGCCGGGATTGTAGGCGTATTTACTTATTTGACGCCGCTGCCCGCGAATCAGCCGCTGAACTGGCATGTGATGGGCGAGAAAATTCATATGACCGCCCAAATCAGCCCGAATGCGCCGGGGGTGAATGAATTCACGGTGAAGGTGTGGCTGCCCGAGCCGCTCGGAAAACCGAAGCAGGTCCTCATGAAGCTCCAGCAGGAGGGAGACGCCGGGATCGCGCCGATCGAGGTGCCGTTAAGTCCGTTCGTGGACCAAGATTTTGACGAATCCTACGGCATGAAGAAGTACACCTATAAGGCCAAGGGCTCCTATCTGCCTTATCCGGGCAAATGGGAGCTGGAAATCCGGGTGATGGACAGCAACGACGATGAGACGGTTTATGACAAAGAGCTCAAAATTTTTTGATGATTTTGAGCGGTTGATGTCAAAAAAATAATACAAGTTTCCTATTCATGTAGGTCTGATAACCTAATTTTTACTTGTCCTTTGCCAGGGATCCTATTAAAATATATTCAAACCCTTCAAGAGGAAGATGAGGATCAACATGGTTAACGGGCAACATCCTATCCGATCATGGGCGCAGCTTCAAGCGAACCGCCGGTATACGTTATTTCAGCATTCCTCTTTGCTGCGCCTATGGCTGATCATGGTCACAGTTCAGATCTTCACTTTAACGCTGCGCAATGTTATCGGACTTCAGAACGGTTTGATCGACTATGTCGAAGCCATATGCACGGTGGTGGCCGTCGTACCGATTTTAAACGCAGCGATCAAACGAGCGTCGATTCGGATTTATCGGTTGCTCTTGGCCATTCTTTTGCTGATCTTCCTGCTGGATGCCAGTTATATTCCGGTGACTTATTTCCGCGGGGGGAAAATCCATTGGCAGGACGTTCAGGTTGAGTTCATCAGTCTGATATTGATTACGGCTCCTTTGCTATATTTCGTGATAACCGATATCCGGCAACGTGAATTTACGGAGAAGCAGCTCACGTTCTTGGCCTTTCACGATATGCTGACAGGGCTGCCCAACCGTCAAATGTACCAGGAGTCGCTCACGAAGCGAATTGCCGGCTCCAAGGGCTCCGGCCGTAAGCTGGCCGTAGTGTTCATCGACCTGGACCGGTTTAAGAACGTGAACGATACGTTCGGCCACGCGTTCGGGGACCAGCTGCTGATCGAAGCGGCGGAACGGCTGAAGTACGGCCTGCGTTCGGGAGACCGGGTATCGCGTCAAGGCGGGGATGAGTTTACCGTGCTCATCGAGAATATCGATCACGCGGAGGACGCGGAGAAGGTAGCGCAGAAGATGATCCATCTGCTCAACCAGCCGTTCGCTATTGAGGGTCATGAGCTGCGCGTCGGCTGCAGCATAGGGATCGCCATGTATCCTGACGACGGTGAAGATGCGATTACTTTGATGAAGAATGCGGACACGGCGATGTATCGGGCCAAGGAAGCGGGAAAAAACAGCTACCGGTTCTACCTGGCCGAGATGAACGAGACCGTCATCCAGAAGCTTGTGATGGAGGAATGGCTAAACAAGGCGCTGGAATATGAAGAATTCGTGCTCTATTACCAGCCGCAGGTCGATATCTTTACGAACCGCATGAACGGCATGGAGGCGCTGCTCCGCTGGAATCATCCGCGGCTCGGCTTGATACCGCCCGGGGAGTTCATTCCGCTTGCGGAAGAGACCGGGCTTATTATTCCGATCGGCGAATGGGTGCTCCGAACCGCATGCAAGCAGAACAAAGCTTGGCAGGATGCGGGCCATCCGCCGCTCAAGATGGCCGTCAACATTTCGCCGATTCAGTTTCATCGCAGCGAGTTCGTGAACGTTGTGCTGGATGCGCTGGATGAAAGCGGCCTGGCGCCCGAGTATCTGGAGCTTGAAATTACGGAAGGGATCGCCATGTACCATGTCGATCAGGTCATTCATAAGCTGCAAACGCTGCGCAATCTCGGCGTTCAAATTTCGATGGACGATTTCGGCACCGGCTATTCTTCGTTAACCTATTTGAAACGTTTCCCTATACATAAGCTCAAAATCGCGCAGCAGTTCGTTCGGGACATCACGGTAGACCCCGACGATGCCGCCATTGTCCAAGCCATTATGGCCATGGCGCACAGCCTGAAGCTAAATGTCATTGCCGAAGGCGTAGAGACGGAGGAGCAGCTTGCTTTTCTGCTGGACATCCGGTGCAAGGAAATCCAGGGCTACATCTATAGCAAACCGATTCCGGCCCAAGAATTTATGAAGCTGCTGGAACGAATGCCCGCCTGAACTCAAGCAACGTCTGAATCCGGTCATAGGACCGCTTCGGACGTTTTTTGTTTTGCGAGTAGACCCAGCGGCGATCCGAGAGAACTGAAATAGTCCCTTAAAGCAGTTTAACAACTTTGTACCCAGTCGGTAATTTTTCTGGCAACCTCATTTGGGGAATCGTAAGTTGTGTCAATGACAGGTGCAGGCGGGGAAAAAGCGGTATCCGCATTTTCTAAAAGCCAATGTGCAAATTTTTTATGTTCTTCTATAAATGATTCTGAACTGCTTTTTCGCCAAGCAGGACGCGAACGTAAGCGAATTTCTCTGGTTTCATCATCGCAATGAAGAATAGCATTATGCACTTGGCTGAAAAATCCGAAATGTTCGCATTTTTCCACATCTTGGGGCATCATGGTTCCACAAAGAATGGTCTTTCGGTTATTTTGAGCAATACTGTAAGCGATATGCAACAAATTACTTCGCTGTGTGTGCCAGTCATTATCCCAAATTACATCGGTTTCAAAAATCTCGAACTCCGGCAAGTACGTTCTTAATTACGAAACTACCGTGGTTTTACCCACGCCGCTGGCACCGGTAGAACAATGTATTCACCGCATGATGGGCAAACAATCATAATTTATACCCCTTTTGTTAGGAATCGGCTTATAGAATTCCGGTGACGAAACCGCATCAAGTATGAAGCCGGCGTTCCGCCGCTGAGCTGCGGGATGAGTGTGAAGCGGCATCGGCTGCGGCCTCTTTTGCCGTGCGGTAAGAGAAGTAGAACAGCAGCCGGGCCGCGGCGATGACGATAAAGCATCCCCAGAGCGGGAGGAGGGCGGTGAGCAGTCCGGTCAGGAGCGCCCCGATCCCGTTGCCGGCATTCATGACGAGCTGGAAGTCGGAGAAGTAAGCTAATTCTTTCTTGTGCCTCGGGACCTCGTTCATCATGATCGTTTGCGAAGCGACCTCATGGATGGACAGGCAAACGCCAAGCCACCCTTGGATCAGCAGCAGCAGCCAATAAGCGTGAATCCAGCCGTACGGCAGGACCGCGAGGGCCATCCCGATCACGGCCGTTCCGTATACCTTCATAAGGCCGAACCGCTCCATCGCCCGCCGCGCCAGCGGAAGCAGTAGCGTCGAGACGATACCGGTGATGACGACAAAATAAGCGATTTGCGTATTGCTGAGGTCGAGCACCTTTACGTGATAAATGATGAACAGAGGCGCGGTCATGGCGATGCCGATGTTGTTGAGGCCCATCCACCAGGTCTTGCGGTCGCATTCCTTGAACGGAACGACCCATTTCAATCGGATCGGCTGCTTCTCCTTCGACGCCAATTCGGCAATGAGTGCCATCCCGGCGAAGGTGGCCGCGCAGCCGACGAGCATGGAGATAACGTAGTTCTTCGGGAACATCCATTGGAACGCATCCAGGTACTGTCCGATGGCGAAGCCGCCGATCGTAGTAATGGCGATACCGATCATTTTGTTATTGCTGAAGATGCGCGGGAATTCGGACGGTTCCACCCATTGACGCATGATCGCCGGCTGCTGAGCCCCGGTGATCATCACGGCAACGGCGTTGATTGACCAGAAAAAGAGCAGATAAGGGATCGGATGGGGCAGCAGGACGCACAAGGCCATGGACAAAAAGGCGAATTGGCGGATATAGCCGCTCACGAGAAAAACGCCTCTGGTCACCGGTAGCTGCCGCGTCAGAAACGCTAACGACAGTGCGCAGAACAGCGGCGGAAGCGAGTTGGAGATCGAGATTTCAAAGTCGCTCGCGCCGAGGCGCGCGATCAGAACCTGCAAGAAGGTAAAGAAGCTGACGTTTTTAATATTTTGCAGGGCGGCATCCAAGTAGATTCGAGTCGAAAGCTTCATAATCACGCTCAGACCTTTCCATGGCGGGTTGGATTCGTTGTCATCATTAAGCATAACGCGCGCTCCCCGGCAATCCCATGGACATGGAAACCCAAAAACATGGATTTTTTTGCTATTGAACATTCAAAATCAGCTGCCTTTTGGGCGATTATCGATTTTTAAGGTTGTTTTAATTTATCGGTTGTCCCTATCAGGTATACTTAGTAAAACAGCGAAGAGGTGATTTCATGATTCCGATTAAACGTTGGGTGAAAGAGTGGGTGCCGTCCCTCGCGATCGCCGTCATTATAAGCTTCTCGGTGAATACTTACATTGCGCAAGGGATGACCATCCCTTCCGGGTCCATGCTGCCGACCATCCAGCTTAACGATAAGGTGCTCGTGGAAAAGCTGGTCCATTGGACACCGTTCCAATTCGGAGACATCGTCGTGTTCTATCCGCCGCTGCCGGGGCAGGAGAACGTGCGCTTCATCAAGCGGCTGATCGGCCTGCCGGGGGATACGATCGAGGTCAAGAACGGCGTACTGATCCGCAACGGTCAGCAGGTGGACGAGCCGTACGTCAAGGAGAAGATGAATTATACCTTCGGTCCGGTAACTGTGCCGGAGGGCAAATATTTGTTCCTTGGGGACAACCGGAACGACAGCCTGGATTCCCATCTATGGCCGACCCCGTTCGTTGACAAAAGTCAAATCATCGGTAAGGCGCTGTTCCGTTACTATCCGCTGACTCATGCCGGCGAGCTGAATTGATGTTCTGTAAACTGCAGCTATCCTTTAGGGGTAGCTGTTTTTTCTTTGGAAACCGCAGTTTTGTTTTTACCGCCACGAGCCTATAATGGATTTAACGAAGATAAGAAAATCAGAAGATGAAGAGTCGTTAGGAGCGTACAACATTGGATATGAGAATGTGGACGGCAGCCGAACCCGCGGGAGAAATCCGTGTACATCAGGATGATGAGCAAGGCTATCAATGCAGCATGAAGGTGCATGCCTGGGAAGGGAATCAACAGGTAGCAAAGGCTGAGGGGAAAGTCGTAGCCGTCGTTTACGGTGTAATCAACTCAGGAAACGCAGAGATCCGAGTGCAGTATGAGCAAAAGGATTACGCGGCGCATAAAACCAATTTAGTGGTTCAAAGAGCCGTGAAGCAAGCCATAAAGAGGATACAGGACCATGTCATCCCATACTTGAACGGGCACTAACGCTTTCAATTCTTGGGAGGCACTGGACAAGAGCATTCAAACGCTATATACTAGATAAAGATTATTGGAAAAGCAAGCGGCAGCTTGCAATTCTAACCCGCCTGCGGGTGTAGTTCAATGGCAGAACTCCAGCTTCCCAAGCTGGTGGCGTGGGTTCGATTCCCATCACCCGCTTACCGACAAAACCTTGAGAAATCAAGGTTTTTTATTTGCCTTGAATTGGCAAATCCGGGCTGAATTTGCCGTTGGGGACGATATCTTTACTCCATTAAACGTGTCCAACTTGTTAGGCAGCATCACGAGAAACCAATAGCATGTATCACTGGATTTTTCCCGCCCTCTGTGGCGGGATTTTTTTTTGAAACGATTTACGCAGAGCATCCGTGCAAAAAGCGGAATGAAAATACATGTAGAAGGAATATTAAGGATTGAGAAAATATTGGGATTCAACACGATGTTGGGAGAGGGATAAGTGGAAAATAAGCAAGTGCAGAAATTTGCTGAAAATGCACGGTGGTCGTTCTTTTTAGCTATACTTATCATTGGGGCTCTCCTTAGCGTACTATCGGATAGACTAACAATCGGACCGAGTTGGCTAATACCCGCGATCACATTAGTCTTGTTGATTCCGCTGTCGATCACCATTAAGAAATCATATCAAAGAATAACTCGAAGGATTGCTCTTATTATTACAGGCATAGTTACGGTCGGTTTGATCAGCAGCGTAGCTTTTTTAGTTTATGGCTTATTCACACATACCGCGGCAAGCGCCGTAACTTTGTTGCGTGATGCAGCCATTCTTTGGTTAACAAATGTTTCCGTATTTACTGTTTGGTATTGGGAGATTGATCAAGGCGGGCCCTATACGAGACATGTTAGCAAGACGCAACCGATCGATTTTCTTTTTCCCCAAATGTTGTACGACGAGTCAGGTATATGGACGAATTGGAAGCCGGAGTTTATGGACTATTTATTCTTAGCATTTAATACGAGTGCTGCATTAGGTCCTACGGATACATTGGTGATGTCCAGGCGGGCAAAGCTTCTGATGAACACACAAGCCTCTGTATCTCTGGTTATTGTAGCTGTATTGGCTGCTCATGCCATCGGTGCATTGTGAATAGAGTGCTTCGAAGATCGATTAGTTCAAAAAAACTCAGCCGGTATGATGCCGGTCCGATTGTTTCACGGCTTGCCCGGGCAACCGCATAATCCGATAGCCCCGCTCCGGCGTATGATAATTCATCAGGATGCGAGGCGGGAGGAGAAGGGCATGTACGTATATGCGGCACTGGGCGATTCCATCACGTATGGGCAGAATGCAAGCTCGATCGGCAAAACGTTTCCCTATCGGCTGACCTCCATGATGAGAGCAAAAGGCGTGGAAGCAAGGCGAATGGTGCTTGCCCGGCCGGGATGGACAAGCGCGGACCTGGCCGAAGCCATCCACGCGGATCCTTATCCGCTTCGGTTTGCCGCGGCGGCCACCGTATGGATCGGCGGGGATGATCTGATTCATGCCGCTCTGCAGATGCTTCAAGGCTCCGGGGGCTCGGTGGACGGGATGCTTCGGCAGTACCAGCGGATGCTTGGCTTGATCTTGAAATCCGTACGTTCGCTGGGAGTGGCCGATGTGATCTGCTGCACGCAGTACAACCCGTTCCCTAACAGCCCCATTGCGGTGCAAGGCATCCAGCTGCTGAATCAAGCGATTCTTCGTACAGCCTCGGGAGCGGGCTGCCGTGTTGCCCGGGCGGATCAGTGGTTCGCCGGAAACGAATCGCGGCTCATCGACGGATACCGGAGCGGCGATCTTCAGGAGGTGAACCGCGGGTCCCAGGCGGTGCATCCGAACGATAGCGGGCACAGCGTCATCGCATCCGGATTATTCCCGTTTCTTTATTCGGTAAGGAAGCGTTGAACCCATTGCGGCAGCGGTCAAGGAGGTAGGCTCCTTTCAGCCGCTGCCGTTCTTTTGCCCTGAAGGAAAGGATGCGACCCGACATTCCCGCATGATATAATCTGCGATAGCAACACTACTATCGATAGAGGAAGGAATGAGCTTGGCTGGAATGACGGAATGGAGCCGTAAGCCCTTGAAGCTGCGCCTCAACCGGGTGTGGCGCACCTACCGTGGAGGCTTGCTGCTGGAGCAGTGGCAGGGACTTGCCCGGCCGCAGGACAGCGACTGTCCGGAGGAATGGGTCGCTTCGCTTGTCCGAGCGCGGAATGCGGGACGCGAGCACTTGGTTGAAGGATTAAGCGTGATCGATTCGGCTGACGGCTCCGATATGACGTTGATCGAGGCGATTGAGTCGGCTCCGGAAGGCTTTCTCGGCCGCAGGCATGTTAGCGCTTACGGCAGTACGACGGGTGTTTTTGACGAAAATATTGGATTCGGGGGAACGGCTGACGATCCAAGTGCATCCGGACCGTCCGACGGCGAAGGCGCTGTTCGGCTCCGATTACGGCAAGACAGAGGCCTGGTACATTATCGGCGGCAGGGAGATCGACGGAGAAGCGCCTTACGTCTTATACGGCTTTAAACCGGGGATGACCCGGGAACGCTGGGAGGCGCTGTTCGAGAGCCAGGATATCGAAGGCATGGTCTGTGCTTTGAACAAAATCCGGGTGGAGCCCGGTCAAGTCTTCCTGGTCAAAGGAGGCATGCCTCACGCCATTGGCCCGGGCTGCTTGATGGTGGAAATTCAGGAGCCGACGGATCTGACCATCCGCGTGGAACGTACGACGCCTTCGGGCAATGTCATACCCGACTTCATGTGCCACCAAGGAGCGGGGTTCGAGCGGATGTTCGATTGTTTTCATTATGAGACGATGGAGCCCGAAGAGGTGATAGGGAGGTTTTGCCTGAACCCGCGGGTCCTGGTGCGGAATGAACAATACATAGAGCAAGCGCTGATTACTTATGAGGATATGCCGTATTTTGCCTTGACCAGGCTTGATATCGAACAAACCTGCACGCTGCGGCAGGAAGACAGCTTCTCCGCGTTGGTCGGCATTAGCGGCTCCGGCGTCCTGGAGTGGGAGGAGGGGAGCTTGGAGCTGAAGCAGGGCGAGCAGCTGCTCTTGCCTGCCGGCGTAGCATCCGTCCGATTGACGAGGCGCTCGCAAGAACCATGGCAGCTGGTGAGATGCTTCCCGCCCAAGCCCCTCTAGCCGGAGCGGCATTCCATCCCCGGCTGAATATAGAACAATGTCCCGGTTGAGAAGACTTAACCCGGACATTGTTTTTTTTTTGTATATATTACTGCATCTGGCCTTGGCTTTGACCGGAATCCTCCGAAACGATGTCCGACAATTGATCGAGCATGTTGTTCATCGTTTTGAGATACAGCATGATCAGGTCTTCCTCCGACAGCGTCTTCTCCCCCGGGTTGCTTGCGGTATAATCGTCCAGCTTCTGCTCGAGGCCCGTCAGCAGCTTCTGCAGCTGCATGAAATCGTTGGCGATATCGACCAGCTGGCTGCTGCTGTTCTGATTATTCTGATTTCCCGAGCTATTATTATTGTTTTGCCGCCGGCCTTGATTTTGCTGTTGTCCTTGAGAAAACTGTTGTCCTTGATCTTGATCCTGATTTTGCCATTGGTTCTGACCCTGACCCTGACCTTGATTCTGTCTTTGATCCTGCCCTTGTCCGCCGTCCTGCCCGTAGCCCGGCCCTTGTCCCGGGCCCTGCCGCTGATCACGGCCCTGATTGCCATACCCGCCTTGGGCTTGCTGCCCGCCTTGATTCCCGTTCTGGTTCCAGTTTCCATTTCCGTTTTGGTTCTGGTTCTGGTTTTGGTTCAGGTTCTTCTGCAGCTCCATGAACATCGCTTGACTCTGGATCAATCGCTTGATTTCCGTCAGCTCCATCACCAGGGTTTGGTTTTGTTCTGCCAATTCGTCAATTTGTCCCTTTAATTCGCGGTTGCTGATCATGTTCGGTTGGCCCCTTACTTCAGTTTTCTTTATATTTTTCCAATTGCGCCCCCTTTATCCATCCGTTTCGGGAAGCCCTTTGTGCGGAAAAAGGATATTTTGCCCAAATCCGCGAATATCTTAGGTGTAGGCTCATCTCATTCCCCACAAAAAGGATGTGTTTCCAAAAGATGAAAAAGCCCTTGCAAAGAACGGAAATTCCCGTTCACGAAAAATGGGATTTAACGCATATTTACCCCGGCCTCGAGGCATGGGAGGACGATTACGGACGGGCGCTGACCCTGATGGCGGAAGCCGCGTCATACGAGGACCGGATCGACAGCGGGGCGCAGCTGCTCGCCTTTCTGCGAACGAACGAGGAGCTCTCGTTCCTGTATGAGAAGCTGTTCGTCTACAGCTCGCTGAGGCAGGATGAGGATACGAGAGTGACGGAAACCCAAGCGCTGCTGGACAAGGCGAGGAGCCTGGGCGTCAAGATCAAGTCCGCGGTGTCCTACTTCCGGCCTTTCCTGCTGAGTCTGGAGAAGGAAACGCTGGATCGCTTCATCGGGGAAGAGTCGGGACTCGACTATTTCAAAAAGGATTTGTACGAGGAATTCAAGTACAAGCCGCACGTGCTCAGCAAAGACAAGGAAGAGGTGCTGGCTCAGCTGGGCGAGGTCCTGTCCGTGCCGAAGACTGTCTTCGGCATGATCAACAACGCCGATATCCGGTTCGGCGATGTAACGGGCGAGGACGGAGAGAAGGTCGAGCTCACCCGGGGCATGTACGCCCGCATTCTGGAAGGGACGGACCGGGAGAAGCGGACGGAAGCTTTTCACGCGTACTATAAACCTTATGTGGGACTGAAAAATACGATTGCCTCCACGCTGGCCTCTTCCGTAAAGAGCAACGTGCTCTTCTCCAGGTTGCGGGGCTACGAGTCGCCGCTGCAGCGCTCGCTGTTCGCGGATAATGTGCCGGTATCGGTCTACGATAATCTGATTCAGACGACGAAGAACCACCTGGCGCCGATGAATCGTTATATCGATTACCGCAAGAAGCGGCTTGGTCTCGAAGAGCTGCGCGTATACGACCTCAGCGTGCCGCTTGTGGAGGATTTCCAGCTCGAGATGCCGTACGGGGAAGCTTACGAGACGATGCTGCAGGGGTTAGTGCCGCTCGGTGAGGAGTATATGGGCATTCTGACGCAGGCCCGAACGTCCGGGTGGATCGATGTACGCGAGTCGCAGGGCAAACGCTCGGGCGCTTACTGCTGGGGGCCGTACGGAACCCATCCTTACGTGCTGCTGAACTACAATGAAACGCTGGACAGCTTGTTCACCCTGGCGCACGAGATGGGCCATGCGATGCATTCCTGCTTGTCCGACGCGAATCAGCCCAGGATCTCCGCCCAGTACACGATCTTCGTGGCCGAGGTTGCGAGCACAGTGAACGAGGTGCTCCTGATCCAGCATTTGCTCGGGACCACGAGCGATCCGAAGCTGAAGCGGTACCTGCTGAATCATTTTATCGACACCATCAAAGGGACGTTCTTTACCCAGGTCATGTTCGCCGAATTCGAGAAAATCGTGCACGAGAAGTGCGCGGCGGGCGAGGCGCTTACGGCCGACGCGTTCAGCGAGGTGTACCTGTCCCTGTTCCAGACGTACAACCCGGGAGTCGTGACCGACCCCGAGCTGCAGTACGGCTGGTCGCGCATCCCGCACTTCTATAATGCGTTCTACGTGTACAAATACGCGACGGGTATCGCTTCCGCGGTCCGCATCGCTTCCCGCATTCTCGAAGGCGATCAAGGGACGGTGGAATCGTACCTGGCCTTCCTGAAGAGCGGGGGCTCGGAATATCCGCTGGAGCTGCTCCGTCGAACAGGCGTGGACCTAATGACGCCGGAGCCGATCACGGAATTACTGCTTTTGTTCGACAAGCTCGTCGGACAGCTGGAAGCTCTATAAATCATCGTTTACAGACGAGAGGCTGCACGAGATTCTTCTCGGCAGCCTCTACCCTTGTTCCGTCCGTTTCAGCTCGTATGTACAAGCGTCTTCTCTACTATTCCGCATTTCTTAGCGAGCGTTGGCCAGTAATACACGAACAATTCTTTCCACCGGTCCTCCGGCAGGATGTTGATCCAAATCGCGATTTGATCGAGCTCCATCGTTTGAAGCGTCTGAATCGCATGTTCCTTGTCGCTCATGTCCTTAACGGTCAGCACTTGAACCACCTCAGTCCTCAGAATTCCAACAAAATATGTATATGCAGGGATTCCGGAAAGTGTTACAAGGCGTTTTCATTTTTTTTCATCGGTTTCCCGCCCCAGGAAGCGGAAGCTGCTCCTCGCTCCGCAGTCTTACCGAGGAGCTTCCGGCAAGGCAAATCTTGCGCTCAAGGAAGGTTTAGGTTTAGTTGATAAAAATTTATAAGTTTTCGTAGCTTACAGCTTCGCATCAACCTTGGTAAACGCGCTGGTCCTTGTAAGACAAGGACGGCGTAGCCGTTTATCCTGGTCAAGAGATGAACACAATAGGATGCAGATATGGGAAGTATGCCGAGGGGAGGAATGGCGGATTGAACCTGATCAAACAGCTTCTTACGGGCGCACTGCTGATCGGAATCGGATGCGCCGTCGGATTCTTTATCATTGCTCTGCTGATCAGCGACAAACGAATCGATGCTTTCGACGCAGGGATCATTTCGGCCGTCGGCAAGCTGGAATCTCCGGGATTAACGAAGGTGATGATTTTCTTTACAACGATCGGGGCGGGATGGCCCGCCGTGCTGATTACGGCCGGCATGATGATGGGGCTGTACGTCTGGGTCCGCCAACGCAGGGAGCTGATCCTGCTCGCCGCAGTGGCCGTCGGCTCCGCGGCGCTCAATACCGTGCTGAAGCTCCTGTTTCGCCGCGCCCGTCCTACGCTCCACCGGATCGTTGAGGCGACGGGCTACAGCTTCCCGAGCGGCCATTCGATGGCTGCCTTTACCCTGTACGGGCTCATGGTTTTCCTGCTCTGGAAGCATATCCCTAGTGCTGCGGGGCGGGTCGCCATGATCATACTCGGCACGTTCATGATCTTCATGATCGGACTCAGCCGCATTTATCTCGGCGTCCATTACCCAAGCGACGTGCTTGGGGGATTCCTCGCCAGCGGCTGCTGGCTTACGGTGTCCATCTGGTTCTACCAGCGCTACCAGGACCGGCACGCTAGGTGAATCCGCATTGACTGGACGTGTAAATAAAAAAGGCCTGCAAGGAGCTTTTTAACGATACAGAAAGTTTAAGTTCGCTAAAGCATTAAAGCGGACTGCAACTTTCTGTAGCAAGAAAAACTTCCGCTAAAAACGGTCTGGCTACATTGAAGGACTCCGATAAGGAGTTTTTCTTATAAAATCCGGCTCCCGCAGGCCTTTATGCAGTTTCTTAGAGCCGGAAATGACGGATCGATTCCTTGAGCTCCTCCGCGAGGCTGGCCAGCTGGCCGGCGCCGTCTTTCATCCGCTCCATGGAAGCGAGCTGCCGCTCGGACGCCGAGGAGACGCTAAGCGTCTTGTCGGTAGAGGCCTGAGCGATGGAAGCGGTGGAGGCGACGGAAGCGGCGACCTCCTGCGCTGCCGCAGACATCTCTTCCGATGTCGCGGACACCTCTTGAATATCGTCGTTCAAGCTGCGAACGGACTGCACGATCCCCCGGAACGTCCGGCCCGATTCGCTGACGATGGCGATGCCGCCCTGCACCTGCTTCGAGACTTCGCTCATCGATTGGATCGTATCCAGCATTTCCTCCTGAATGGCGGCAATCCGGCCCGCGATTTCCTTCGCGGAGCTGTCGGACTGCTCCGCCAGCTTCTTCACCTCGGCTGCGACGACGGCGAAGCCTTGACCGGCCTCTCCGGCCCGGGCGGCCTCGATGGAGGCGTTCAGCGCGAGCAGGTTCGTTTGATTGGATATTTCGGAGATGAGCTTTACGATGCCGCCGATTTCCTGCGAACGGTCGTTCAGCTGGCGAATCCGTTCGGAGGCTTGCTCCGTCAGAACGGAGATAGCGTTCATCTGCCGCTCCGCTTCGTTCATAGCTTCGGTGCCTTGAGTAGCCTGCTCCGTCGTGTGACCGAACTTGTCCGCCATCATCGAGGTCGTCTCCGAGATGCGGTTGATGCCGGAGGCCATCTCTTCCATCGCGACGGCCGTTTCGCGCGCCGTCATCATCTGCTCCTGCGCGCCGCCGGCCACTTCCTTCACCGAGTCTGCGATTTGGTAGGAAGCCTCAGTCGTATGGACCGCGCCCTCCGCCAGCATGCCGGACAGCTCGGTCACACGCCCCGACGCTTCCATCGAGCGGCTGATCGCCTGATGCAGCTGGGCAATCATCCGGTTGAACGCGTCCGCCAGCCGGCCGATTTCATCGCGGCTGCGGGAATGCATTCCGGCCACGGTTAAATTGCCTTCCGATACCTGCACGATATTCCGCGTAACGGCTTGTAGGGGGCGCGATAGGGCATAGATAAAATAGACGTTGATTCCTCCGGTAATGAGCACGCCTACGGCCAGAATGATGTAAATCCAGATGAGGCTGCCGGCATAAGCCGCCTTGGCGCTGCCCGCCGATTGCTGTGCACCTTCATGGTTATGGCCCACAAGCTTCTCCAGATGTCCCTGCATTTCATCGAATACCTTCGCGCCGCTGTCGATCAGGACGAGCGCGTCTTTAGCCGAACCCGCTTTGCTCGCGACCAACGTCCGCTGCGTATTTTTTTTGAATTCCTCCCAGGACGACTGGAAAGCGGCGAAGGTTGCTTTTTCTTCGTCCGAAGCGATTTGCTTCTCATAATTGGACATATCGCTGCCGACGGAATTATAAATATCGGCGATCGCATTTTCCATATTTTTACGATCGGTTTCGTCGCTGCGGTCTTTGTAACGGTACACCAGATTGAGAACGTGCTCGGTTTCAAAATGGATACGGTTAATCGTTTCAACCTTGGGCATCCAATTCCCGGTGACCTGCTCCACTTGACGCTGGATAAACATCATCCGGTTGATAGAAAGCGAAGCGGTGACAATGACTAAGAGCTGCATGACGATAAAGGCGAAGGTAAGCTTGCGGCTGACGGTCCATTTCATGTTCTATTGACACCCCATGCGATGTAATCTGATGCGTTTTCTGAGATATCGTATTCGACATATTTCACTATTTTCCTTTTTTATCTAATGGTCAATTTCGCACGGGGCAAAATGTGGTAGACACGCCTCCGAACCGCATGCTATCATTAAAACAATCGCAGCCGGAACCGCTGCTTATTGTCTAATTGCATAGTCATAGAACGGGTGCCGAATTTCCTGTATGCCAGGGTTCGGCTTAAAAGGGAAGCCGGTGCAAGTCCGGCACGGTCCCGCCACTGTAAGCTGGGAGCCATCCGCAGGGGAAGCCACTGCCGCACAAAGCGGCGGGAAGGCCGCGGATGCGCGTTGAGCAGCAAGTCAGGAGACCTGCCTGTTCTCTTGTCGCCATGGAACCTACGCGGATAGGGAGGTGGACGGGAACGGTAACAGGGGAGCCCTTCGTTCGTTTTGCAAGCATTCGTTAGACCGGGTGCGGTGCAAAGCTGCGGGCAGGCGGCACACCGGGACCTATCGTTTATCGCCTAAGCATCTTTCCGTGAGGAAGGATGCTTTTTTGCGTTCCATTCCCATAAGAAATAAAGAGCGGCTTTTCGGGCGAAGACAGACTTGGCTGCATGCGCTCCGGCATATTTAAGGGATAAAAAAGTCCGGCGGATAAGCAGCGGCCTTTTATTCACTGGACTTATAAAGAGGAGGAACGATCATGAGGGGACGGTTATCGGTCATCGGCTTCGGACCCGGCAGCTTCGAGCATATGACGCAGCGGGCCAAGGAAGCGATCCAGGAGAGCGATGTGGTCATCGGCTACAATACCTACGTCGATTTGGTGCGGGGGCTGCTGAACGATCAGCAAATCGTCAGAACGGGCATGACGGAGGAGGTCAGCCGGGCGCAGGAGGCGGTTCGGCAGGCGGAGGCGGGCAAGAAGGTGGCCGTGATCTCCAGCGGTGACGCCGGGGTATACGGCATGGCCGGCCTCGTCTATGAGGTGCTGATGGAGAAAGGCTGGCGGCGCGGCGAAGGCGTGGAGGTCGACATTATTCCGGGCATTTCCGCGATCAACTCCACCGCCTCGCTGCTGGGGGCGCCGGTGATGCACGATGCTTGCACGATATCCTTAAGCGATCATTTGACCCCTTGGGAAATTATCGAAAAACGGATCGAAGCGGCGGGAGCGGCGGATTTCGTGATTGCGCTGTACAACCCCCGGAGCGGCAAGCGCACCCGCCAGATCGTGGAGACGCAGCGGATTCTCTTGAAATACCGCTCGCCGCAGACGCCGGTAGGCATCGTGAAGAGCGCCTACCGCGACCGCGAGCATATTGTACTTACGACGCTCGCGGACATGCTGGAGCACGACATCGGCATGCTGACGACGGTCGTGATCGGCAATTCCTCGACCGTCGTGTACGACGGTCTGATGATTACGCCGCGCGGCTACCAGCGCAAGTATACGCTAGGCGAAGAGACGCAGGCGCTGAAGCCGCACGAGCGGCTGCGTCCGGAGGCCGAGCCGTGGGCGCTGGCGCAGGAGGAGCCGCACGGCGCAGCCGTGTCCGCCGAAGCGGAGGCGATGGTCGCAGCGGCTCCGGCAGCAGCGGAAGTGGTCGCTGCCGTGAGCGAGCCGAGGCGGCCGGGGCCGCTGGAGCTGGCGCTGGAGGCGCTGAGCCTGGCCCTGGGTACGCGGGGCGCGGCGGAGCCGGCTGTGCCGGCTGCAGGCGGCGGGGTGTTCCGCTACGAGGAGGTGCTCGAGTTCGCGGTGCGGCCGGGCCTGGCGGAGAAGCGG
Organism: Paenibacillus gyeongsangnamensis; assembly: GCF_027533625.1. Lineage (GTDB taxonomy): Bacteria > Bacillota > Bacilli > Paenibacillales > NBRC-103111 > Paenibacillus_G > Paenibacillus_G gyeongsangnamensis. Next base: position 33,081 of record NZ_JAQAGZ010000023.1, read on the forward strand.
CTGACGGCGGCGCAGCTGGCGGCCTTGGCCGAAGCGGCGGGCGAGCGCGGCTCCGTGGAATACACGCCGCACCACCAGCTCGTCGTGCGGCTGCGTACGGACGACAAGGAGACGGTGCTCTCGCGATTGCGCGGGCAAGGGCTGATGCTGGAGCCGGTCGGCGACGTCGTGCAGCTGAAGGCGTGCGACTTCTGCAACTTGGAGAAGGCGGAGTCGGTGCCGTATGCGGAGAAGCTGCAGGCGCAGCTCGGCGGCCTGAAGGTGCCGAAGGAGCTGAAGATCGGCTTCAACGGCTGCGGCATGGCGTGCTACGGCGCGGTAAAGGAAGACATCGGAATCGTCTACCGGAGGGAGAAGTTCGACCTATTCCTGGGCGGCAAGACGGTCGGGCGTACGGCCCATGCCGGGCAGCCGGTGGCGGAAGGCATTCCGCCGGAGGAGCTTGCGGACATACTAAACCGCATCGTACGGCGTTACGCGGAAGAAGGACATCCGAACGAGCGGTTTCATAAATATTTTGCCCGGGTGAAGGAGCTGGAGCAGTACCGTCATCAGGACGCGCCTGTTCTGGTGAGCGACCCGGCGGTGTGCGGAGACTAATGTGGAGAGAGGGGAAACGGGCATGAGCAGATTAGCGGGATTGATCGCGGGGACCGATGCGGTGTTGTTCGTAGGACACGGCAGCCGGGAGCCGGAAGGAAATGAGGAGGTGCGGGTATTCGTCCGTTCCGTAGCGGAGCGCCTGAGCGGCGTGCCGATCGTGGAGACGTGCTTCCTGGAGTTCGAGGCCCCTTCGATGCTGACCGGGATGGACACCTGCGTGAAGCGGGGGGCGAGCCGTGTGGCGGTCGTGCCGATCTCGCTGTTCGCGGCGGGTCACGTAAAGCTGCACATTCCGGCGGCGATCGACGAGGCGAAGCGGAGATATCCATCGGTGGAGTTCGTCTACGGCGGGCCGATCGGTGTGCATGAGCTGGTGCTGGACATTATCGCGTCGCGCCTAGCTGAGGCGGGCGTGGACACAGCGGCGGAGCTGGAGGATACGGCGCTCCTCATCGTCGGACGGGGCAGCAGCGATCCTGATGCGAACAGCGATTTATATAAAATCTCGCGCCTCGTCTGGGAACGGCTCAAGGTGAAGTTCGTCGAGACGGCCTTCATCGGCATTACGGCTCCTCTGGTCGACGAGGGCGTGGAACGCTGCCTAAGGCTCGGTGCCCGGCGCATCGTGCTGGTGCCTTACTTCCTTTTCACTGGTGTGCTGATGAAACGGATGGAGGCGCTGCTAACGGATTATTCGGTGCGCTATCCGGACCGGGAGTTCGCCTTAGCCAGGTATTTCGGCTTCCATCCGAAGCTGCAGGAGCTGCTCGCGGAGCGGGCACAGGAAGCGCTTCAAGGGGAGGCGAAGATGAACTGCGGGCTGTGCCAGTACCGTCTGGCGGCGATGGCCGAGCACGGGCACTCGCATGATCACGACCATGGGCACTCGCATGAGCACGATGGACACGGTCATTCACATGATCATCATCATGAGCATGATCACGTACATGCTCATTCGCATGAGCATAACCATAACCATGTACACTCGCATGATCACGACGATGAGCATTCGCACGCTCACAATGAGCACGGGCCCGACGATGAGCATTCGCATGCTCAAAATGAGCACGGGCATTCGCATGATCACGACCATGAGCATTCGCATGACCATCACCATGACCACGTTCATGGCCACACTAATGGCCATGCAGACGGGCACGATCATACGCACGAGAATGAGCAATGCAACGGGCACGTACATAGCGATGATCGCGGGCAAGACCATCATCAAGAGCCCGATGCCGGGAAGCTAACGGCTGCGGCATCCGAAGGAATATCCGCGAAAGGAGGCCATCGTCCATGATCCTCGTTATGGCAGGAACGAGCGACGCTCGCGAGCTGGCGGTACGCATGGCCGGGGCGGGCCACAAGCTGATCGCGTCCGTGGTGACGGACAGCGCGGCGCGCAGCATCGAGGAAGCGGGGCTGCCCGTAAGGGTCGGCCGGCTGAATGCAGATGGCCTCTATGAATGGCTCGGGCAGCAGAGCATCCGCGCGGTGGTGGATGCGAGCCATCCGTTCGCGGAGGAAGCTTCGCGGAACGCGATGGCTGCAGCGAGGCGCGCGGGCATACCGTACATCCGCTACGAGCGCGAGAGCGGCGAATACGAGCCGCACGGTCTGCTGCTGTATGCGGAGGACTACGCGCAGGCGGCGGAGCTGGCTGCGGCCAAAGGCGGCGTCGTGATGCTCACGACGGGCAGCAAGACGCTGCAGATTTTTACAGAGCGTCTTCTGAGCCTGCCGGGTCTTACCCTCATCGCCCGCATGCTTCCGCGCAAGGACAACATGGAGAAATGCGAGCAGCTCGGCCTTGAGCAGCGGAATATTGTGGCCATGCAGGGGCCGTTCTCGAAGGAGCTCAATGCGGCGCTGTATCGCCACTACGGGGTTACGCTCATGATAACAAAGGAGAGCGGCAAGGAAGGCTCGGTGGACGAGAAGCTGGAAGCGGCGCTTGAAGCCGGTATCGAGACGATCGTTATCGGGCGGCCGAAGCTGGAGTACGACAAGGTAGTTACTGATTTCGAGGCGGTGCTCGCGGAGCTGGCCGCCATGAATACGGAGGTGTGTGGAATGGATTTTCGTACGGAATTTGTGCCGGTGACGGTGCAGCCTCAGGAGATCGAGGAGGAGAGCTTCCGTATCATTACGGAGGAGTTCGGGCCCCACGATTTCAGCGAGGAGCAGTACAAGGTGGTGCAGCGGGTCATCCACGCTTCGGCGGACTTTGAGCTGGGGCGCAGCCTGCGCTTTAATAAGGATGCCGTTACGGCGGGCATTGCCGCCATCCGGGCGGGCCGTCCGGTCATCGCCGACGTGCAGATGGTGCAGTCGGGCATCTCGAAGCCGCGTCTCGCCAAGTTCGGCAGCGACGTGAGCGTATATATCAGCGATCCCGACGTAATGGAGGAAGCAAAGCGCCTTAACACGACGCGGGCGATCATATCCATGCGCAAAGCGGCCAAGCTGCACGACGGCGCCATCTATGTCATCGGCAACGCCCCGACGGCGCTGCTGGAGCTCATCCGGCTGGTCAAAGTCGGCGAAGCGCGTCCCGGACTTATCATCGGAGTCCCCGTAGGCTTCGTCTCGGCGGCGGAATCCAAGGAGGAGCTGCTGAAGGTGGACATTCCTTTTATCACCAACATCGGGCGAAAAGGGGGCAGCCCCGTCGCGGTAGCGGCACTGAACGCGCTGTCTCTGCTCGCGGAGCGGCAGGGGTAAACGGCTATGGAGGGGACGAAGGATAAGCCGCTTCGCCATGGGTATACGACAGGCTCCTGCGCCACGGCGGGAGCACAGGCGGCGCTGACCGCGCTGATCCTGCAGGAGCCGCAAACGGAGGCGCGAATCCGCCTGCCGATCGGCGAGGAGGTTACGTTTGCCATTGTGTCCTGCGAGGTCGGGGCGGAGAGGGCCGAGGCGGCTGTCATCAAGGACGGCGGCGACGACCCGGATGCGACGCACGGTGCGCGCATTTGCGTCGAGGTCCGGTGGACGGAGGAGCCGGGCGTCCTCATTGACGGCGGACCCGGCGTCGGCCGGGTGACGAAGCCGGGACTTCCCGTCCCCGTCGGCGAAGCGGCGATCAACCCCGTGCCCCGCAAAATGATCCGCGAAGCCGTGGAAGACGTGCTGAACCGGTTTGAGCTTCCGGACCGCGGCGTGGCTGTTACGGTATCCGTGCCCGGAGGCGAGGAGATTGCGAAGAAGACGCTGAACGGCAGGCTCGGCATCCTGGGCGGCATCTCGATCCTCGGCACTCGGGGGATCGTCGTGCCTTTTTCCACGTCGGCCTACAAGGCGAGCGTCGCGCAGGCGGTGCGGGTGGCGGTGGCCGGCGGCTGCCGTCATCTTGTGCTTTCCACGGGGGGGCGCAGCGAGCAGTATGGCATGTCGATGTACCCGGAGCTTCCGGAGGAAGCTTTTATCGAGATGGGCGACTTCGTCGGCTTTGCGCTGAAGCAGTGCAAGGCGAAGGACGTGGACAGGGTGACGCTCGTCGGAATGATGGGCAAATTCAGCAAGGTGGCCCAAGGCGTGATGATGGTGCACTCCAAGAGCGCGCCCGTCGATTTTGGTTTCCTTGCCCGGGTGGCGGAGGAAGCGGGAGTGCCGGAGAGCGTGCTGGAGGAGGTCCGCGGGGCCAATACGGCGGCCCAGGTAGGGGACCGGATGCTGGAGCTGGGGATTCCGGCGTTTTTTGAAAAGCTGTGCGAATACTGCTGCCGCTCGGGACTCGAAGAGGTCGGCGGCGGTCTGGAGCTGGAAACGGCGATCATTTCCATGAAGGGCGAGCTGCTCGGACGGATGGCCCTTCCGGCCCAGGGAGAGGGAGAGCTATGAACATTAAAGTGATCGGAATCGGAGAAGACGGGCCCGGGGGCCTAAGCGGCGAAGCGGCGTCCTGGATCGGGCAGTGCGAGGTGCTGGTCGGCGGTGAGCGGCAGCTGGCGTTTTACCCGGACTTTGCGGGAGAGACATGGACGCTAAAGGGCGGCTTGTCCGAGCTGACGGGCCGGCTGGCGGCCGAAACCCGGCGCACTGCGGTGCTCGCCTCGGGCGATCCGCTGTTTTACGGCATCGGGGTGACACTGTCCCGGAGGCTGCCGGGTAAGGTCGAAATCGTGCCGGCGGTGAGCTCGCTGCAGCTGGCTTTTGCCCGGGCGGGGGAAGGCTGGCATGACGCTTACACGGCAAGCGTGCACGGCCGGAGCATGCTGGGGCTGGCGCAGCGGATCGACGGACGCGCCAAGGTGGCGCTGCTGACCGACGAACGGAACAGCCCGGATGCGATCGCACGGTATTTGATCGAGTACGGGATGACGGAATACCGCGCCTTTGTCGGCGAGAACCTGGGCGGGCCGAAGGAGAAGACCGGCTGGTACAGTCTGGCGGAGATGGCGGAGAGCTCCTTTTCCCCGCTGAATGTCGTGCTGCTGATTCGCGAGGGCGAATCGCCGAAATGGCCGATGGGCATCGACGACGAGGAGTTCGCTCAGCGCAAGCCGGACAGGGGGCTCATTACGAAGAAGGAAATCCGCGTGCTGAGCCTGGCGAAGCTGGGGCTTCGCGAAGACAGCGTAGTGTGGGATATCGGCGCGGGCAGCGGCTCGGTTGCGGTGGAAGCGGCGCGCATCGCCCGGGAAGGGGCGGTCTATGCCATTGAGAAAAACGAGCCGGACCTCGAGCTCATCCGCTCGAATATGCGCAAGTTCCGTACGGACTTTACGCTAGTGGCAGGAAGGGCGCCGGCGGGACTGGACGCTTTTGCCGATCCGGATGCGGTGTTTATCGGCGGAAGCGGCGGGGAGCTGCGCGAGCTGCTCGGCGTCTGCTGCTCCCGTCTGAAGCAACGCGGTACGCTCGTGATGAACGCAGCCACGATCGAGAATTTGTCGGAGGCGCAGAGCGCATTGAAGGAGCTCGGGATGGAGACGGACATCCTGCTCGCACAGGTGAGCCGGAGCAAGCCGATTTTGCATATGACGCGGTTCGAGGGCTTGAATCCGATTTATATCATTACGGCCCGCCGCAAGCCGGAGCAGGACGAACAAGAGAATGGGGGAAGCGGCGATGAGTAAGACGGGTATTCTGTACGGGCTCGGGGTCGGTCCCGGGGATCCGGAGCTGATCACGGTCAAGGCGTTCCGCATTTTGAAGGAATCACCGGTGATCGCCTACCCGCGCAAGCGGATGGGAGCGCCGAGCTACGCGCTTGCGATTATGGAGCTGTACGTGGATACGCAGCAGAAGGAGATGCTCGGCCTGACGTTCCCGATGACGAAGGACCAGGCTGCGCTTGACAAGCAGTGGAACCAGACGGTTGAAACGCTGTGGGAGCCTTTGAGCCAAGGGAAAAATGTCGCGTTCGTGACCGAAGGGGACCCGATGCTGTACAGCACGTTCATCCACCTGATGCGGCGGATGAAGGAGCTTCATCCGGAGGTGGAGACGGTATCCATTCCAGGCATTTCCTCCGTGCTGGCGGCGGCTTCGACGCTTGGCGTGCCGCTGGCCGACGGGGACGAGCGCGTGGCGGTTGTACCGGCGACGGACGATTACGGGCGGATGCGCGAAGCCATCGAAACGCATGACTGCGTCGTTTTCATCAAGGTGGCCAAGGTCATCAATGTCGCCTTGATGGTGCTGAGGGATTTGGAGCTTGTAGAGAAGGCCGCCGTACTCACGAAGGTCACCTCCAAGGAGGAGCAGATCTGGCGCAACGTGGCGGAGCTGGAAGGCCGGGAGCTCGAATATTTGACGCTGATGGTGGTGAGAAAATGAAAATTTATATCGTCGGAGCGGGGCCGGGCGACCCGGATTTGATCACGGTCAAGGGCCTTAAGCTGCTTCAGCAGGCGGACGTTGTGTTGTACACGGATTCCCTCGTCAGCGAGGCGCTGATCGAACGGGCACGGGAAGGCGCGGAAATATTGCAAAGCGCCGGCATGACGCTGGAGGAAATGGTCGCCGTCATGGCGGACCGGGTCCGGCAGGGCAAGCTGGTCGTCCGCGTGCATACGGGAGATCCGTCGGTCTACGGCGCCATTCTGGAGCAGGTCGTGCTGCTGAAGCAGGAAAGCATCGACTGCGAGATCGTGCCGGGCGTGAGCTCGGTGTTCGCCGCCGCGGCCGCGGTTGGCGCGGAGCTGACGGTGCCGGAGCTGACGCAGACGCTCATCATCACGCGGACGGAAGGACGCACGCCGATGCCGGAGCGGGAGCAGCTGCGCGACCTGGCGTCGCATCACTGCACGCTGGCGCTTTTCCTGAGCGCAACGCTGACGAAGAAGATCGTGCGCGAGCTGACGGAGGCGGGCTGGAGCGAGGAGACGCCGGTGGCCGTCGTGCAGCGGGCTAGCTGGCCGGACCAGCTCATCGTCCGTACGACGCTCGGCCGTTTGGACGAGGACATGCGCGTGAACGGCATTCGCTCGCATGCGATGATTTTGGCGGGCTGGGCGCTCGATCCCGAGCTGAAGAACAAGGATGCGCACCGCTCGAAGCTGTATGACGCTTCGTTCACGCACCGGTTCCGCAAGGGAGGAGAAGCGTGATGCCGTCGTCGGAGCAAGTCTCGGAGGTACTTCAGCTGCAAGAGGGCGTCGTGCCGCAGATCGAAACAAGCTGCGATTACGCCATTGTCGCGATCACGAAGCACGGCGTCGAGCTGGCCAGGGGGCTGCAGTCGGCTTTCGGCGGTACGGCGGACCTGTACTACATGTCCAAATTCGCCAAGGGCGACGAAACGGCTCGGGGCATCCGCCTGTTCGAGGGCAGCGTGCGGCTCGCTTTTCCGGCCTGGTTTCCATTGTATAAAGGCATTATTTGCATTATTTCGCTGGGCGCGGTTGTACGCATGATCGCTCCGCTGCTGGTCGATAAGAAGAGCGATCCTGGCATCGTCGTGATTGACGATAAAGGAGAGCACGTGATCAGCGTGCTGTCCGGGCATCTGGGCGGAGCCAACGAGCTGACCCGCGAGGTGGCGGCGATGCTTAGGGCCAGGGCGGTCATTACGACGGCCTCGGATGTGCAAAAGACGATCGCCGTCGACCTGTTCGGCCGCCGGTTCGGCTGGGTGTGGGAGAGCGCGGAGAAGCTGACGCCGGTCAGCGCCTCCGTCGTGAACGAAGAGCGCGTGGCGGTCGTCCAGGAATCCGGCGAGGCCGGCTGGTGGCCGTACGAATCGCCGCTGCCGCCGAACATCCGCGTCTACGGCGATACGGCCTCGGCCTTAGCCGACGAGCCGCAGGCGGCGCTAGTCGTCACCCACCGGCTGCTGGAGCCGGAGGAGGAGCAGCTGCTGGCGAACGGCGTGCTGTACCGTCCGAAGGTGATCGCGCTCGGGATCGGCTGCAACCGTGGCACGCCGGCCGAAGAGATCCGATCCGTCATCTGCGAGACACTGGAGGAGCTGAAGTTCTCCATCCGCAGCGTGAAGGCCGTATGTACGATCGATTTGAAAAAGGACGAGGCCGGGCTGCTGGAGGTATGCGAACGGCATGGCTGGCCGCTGGTATGCTACACGCCGCAGGAGCTGAACGAGATGCCGATCGAGGATCCGTCGGACACCGTGTACAAGTTCACGGGAGCCTACGGTGTCAGCGAGCCTGCGGCGAAGCGTTATACCGGGGCTGCAAGCCTCTCGCTGGTCAAGAAAAAAAGCGGCAACGTCACGATTTCCGTCGGGCTGGTAAAGACGTCCGGCGAACAAGACTGACGCTAATACGCACCGCAGCCGGATTGGCGGGTCTAAATTGAGCTGAATTCCGCTTACGGCTGCGGTGGATCGAGGCCGCATCACGAATTCACGGCTGCTTTAGTCGAGCAAGAATGAAAGGAAGGGCGGATCGGCATGAAATCGGGCACTGAATCGAAACGCCTCGTGATCGCAGGAACCGGCAGCGGCTCCGGGAAGACGACGGTTACCTTAGGGATTATGGCGGCATTGCAGCGCCGGGGCCTCACCGTGCAAGGCTTTAAATGCGGTCCGGACTACATCGACCCGACTTACCATACGGCCGTGACGGGGAGAGCCTCCCGGAATTTGGACAGCTGGATGCTGCCCCGCGATACGGTAAAGGAAATCTATGTCCGTGCATCGGCTGACGCGGATATCTCCATCATCGAAGGGGTGATGGGCTTCTATGACGGACGGGACCCGAAGTCGAATACCGGCAGCACGGCGGATATCAGCCTCCTACTGGAGAGCCCGGTCCTGCTCGTCGTGGACGGCAGCGGTATGGCCCGCAGCGCGGCCGCCATCGTCCGTGGATTCCAGAGCCTGGAGCCGCGCGTCCGGATCGCGGCCGTGTTTGCCAATAACGTAGGCAGCGAAGGCCATTACCGCATCATCCGGGAAGCGGTGGAGCAGGAATGCGGCGTGCCGGTTATCGGTTACTTGAAGCGGGACGCGGCGATCGTCATGCCGGAGCGGCATCTGGGGCTCGTTCCGTCCGTAGAACGGGGCGAGCTGAACGGCTTGTTCGAGCTGTTGGCCCGGACGATCACGGAGACGACGGATCTGGAACGGCTGCTTCAGCTTGCAGGCGCAGCCCCGTTCACGCTGGACGGATCTTCGCTGTTCGTTCCTGCGGAGTCGCCGGTCCGCGTCCGGATTGCGGTCGCGCTCGACGCGGCGTTTCATTTTTATTACCCGGAAAATCTGGAGCTGCTGGAGCTGGGCGGCGCGGAGCTCGCGTTCTTCTCTCCGCTCGCCGGGGAGACGCTTCCGGAGGGTGTGCAGGGACTTTATATCGGCGGGGGATTTCCCGAGGAATTCGCGGAGCGGCTAACGGCACAGGAACAGGTAACCCGTTCTTTGCGCGAAGCGATAAGCGCAGGGCTGCCGACGCTCGCGGAATGCGGCGGCTTCATGTACTTGACGGAAGCGATTGAGGATACGCAGGGCCGGTCCTACCCGATGCTCGGCGTGCTGCCGGGCCGGGTTACGATGCAGACGAAGCTGGCGGCGCTCGGCTACAGGGAAGTGAAGGGGCTCGGAACGAATCCTCTGCTTCCGGAAGGGGACATCGCGCGAGGACACGAGTTCCATTATTCCGTCTATAAGACGGAATCGCCTATGCCGTCCGCCTATGAGTCCAAGGGCCTTCGCGGCATGAAGCCGGAAGGGTGTTTGAAAGGCAACGTCATCGCTGGCTACACGCATCTTCATTTCGGCTCCAATCCGGCGGTTGTCCGGCGCTGGCTGGAGCTGTGCGCGGCCCCAAGAAATCGGGATTGACCGGGATTATAACACGTGTTATATTCAGCTTGAGGTGAACGGTTTGGTGAAAAGGGTGACTAGCTTTGACGTGGCCAAGCAGGCAGGCGTATCGCGCAGCGTCGTATCCGCCGTGCTCAACGGGACGCCGGGCATCGGCGTCAGCGAAGAGAAGAGGCGCGCCGTGCTGAAAGCAATCGAAGAGCTGGGCTACGTCGTCGACGTGCAGGCTCAAGGGATGCGCACCGGACGAAGCCGCTGCATTGCCGCCTACGGCGATTTGAGCAACCGGCTCTTTTCCCAGATGCTTCAAGGTCTGCAGCTTGTGTGCAACGAGCAGGGCTACTATGTGCTGCTGTGCGGGGCAGGAGCCGGGTTCCAAGACCGGTCGGCGCTCATCGACCTGTATCTCCAGCGCCGGATCGACGGCATCGTAACGAAGGACGTGACCGGCTATTCGGATCCCGAGTGGGAGAAGCTCGTCCGGGAGAAGAACATTCCGTTCGTCTCCGTCGAAGGCTTCCCGGAAAGCGGCGGGATCGTCTCCGTACAGATGGATTACGGACGGAGCATCCGGATCGCGCTCGATTATATCCGAAGCCGAACCCCGCTGCCGCCGGCTTACATAGAGATTTATGAAGGGGCGGAGCACCGCCCGAACTGGGGCGACCGGCACCGTACGCTGGCTTATAAGCAGTGGATGGAAGAGAAGGGGCTGGAGCCCCGGGTCGTACTGAAGAAGCTTGCTCCTTGGCCCGAGGACCATGCCTGGTGGACGGAGCTGCTTCGGGCGGACGGTGGAGCAGCGTGTTATTTGACGAACTGGTCGCGAGGATCCGTGCTGCTCTATCGCGCCGCCAACGAGCTCGGACTGCGGATCGGACGGGACGTTCTTGTCATGGCCGCAGATAATACGGAGCGGGTGAATGCGCAGCTCGTTCCTTCCTTGAGCGCCGTGGAGGTGCCGTATAAGGAAATGGGAGAGGCGGCGGCGAGGAGACTGATTGCCGCCATTGAAGGTGCGGGAGAACCAGACGAACGCTCCGGTCTTTGGCTCGAAGCCCGGCTGGAGCCCCGCGAAAGCTTATGATTTCAGGTTGTACCGAAGCTGCAAAAGAACGAGTGGACATTTTGAGTATGTCGTACGACGGTTCTGCTTAGCTTCGGTTTTTCTTTTCGCTTTTATAACACGTGTTATAACTAAATTATGAGAGAGGCTGATGCACAATGTTCTGGACTCGGGAAAAGCTTGCCGCCCGCATACGCGACCTGGAGAGCTACCGCTATCGCGACCGGATGCCGGTCAAGGCGATAAAACGCCGATTCGATGAGGAAGGGGCTGTCGGCGCTTATCCGCCGGACCTCGCGGAAGCGGAAGAAATCCGGCTGGGGGACCGCTGGACGGGGCGCGACCTGTATATGTGGCTGGGCTTCGATGCCGAAATACCGGCCGAATGGCAGGGCCGCAGGGTGCTCGGATTATTCGATCTCGGACGGACGGGGGGAGGGGGCAACAGCGGCTTCGAGTCGCTCCTGTTCTTGAACGGCAAGCCGTATCAAGGCGTGGATACGAATCACGAGGAGGTATTCCTTCCGGCTGATTCGGCGGGCCGGACGCTTCAGTTCCGGTTCCGGCTCTGGTCCGGCCTGAACGGCTATGCCCCGGCGTCGCCGATCGAGAACCGGCTGCAGAAGGCCACCCTGTGCTGGCTGGACGAGGCGGCGGACGATTTGTACTATACGGCCCGTGCGGCGCTCGAAACGGTGGAGCTGCAGAGCGATAACCGGCCGGAGCACCATGAGCTGCTGTCCTCGCTCGACCGCGCTTTTCTGAGGGTCGATTGGTCGCGCCCAGGTTCGGAGGAGTTCTACGCTTCGCTTACGGAGGCCCAGGGCACGTTGCGCTCCCAGCTGGACCGGCTGCCGAAGCATCATCCCGTAACCGTGCGCTGCATCGGCCATACCCACATCGACGTAGCCTGGCTTTGGCGGCTGAAGCACACGCGGGAAAAAGCAGCCCGATCCTTCTCCACCGTTCTCCGCTTGATGGAGCTGTATCCCGAGTATGTGTTCCTGCAAACGCAGCCGCAGCTCTATGATTATATCGCCCCCGACTACCCGGAGCTGCATGAGCAGATCAAGGCGCGCATTGCGGAAGGACGCTGGGAAGCGGGCGGCGCGATGTGGCTGGAGGCTGACTGCAACCTGACGAGCGGGGAATCGCTGGTGCGCCAGCTGCTGTACGGCACCCGTTTTTTCAAGGAGCAGTACGGAGTGGATTGCAAATATTTATGGCTGCCTGACGTGTTCGGCTACAGCTGGGCGCTGCCGCAAATTTTGCGCAAATCGGGCATCGATATGTTCATGACGACGAAAATCAGCTGGAATCAGTACAACCGAATGCCGCACGATACGTTCAAGTGGAGAGGAATCGACGGCAGCGAGGTGCTGACGCATTTCATTACGACGCCGGACCCGGGGGGAAGCGAGGGTGCGTTCTACTATACGTATAACGGCAGCGTGACGCCGAAGTCCGTTCAGGGCATATGGGAGGCCTACCGGGATAAGGAGCTGAATAAGGAGCTTCTGCTGTCTTACGGCTACGGCGACGGAGGTGGCGGGGTCAACCGGACGATGCTCGAAATGCGGCGCCGTCTGGAGACGATGCCAGGGCTGCCGAACGTGACGACCGGGCGGGCGGACGACTATTTTGAACGGCTGAAAGGGCAGATTGCCGAAACGGACCGGTATGTGCACACGTGGGACGGCGAGCTGTATTTGGAGCTGCACCGTGGGACTTACACGAGCCAAGCGTACAATAAAAGGGCGAACCGGAAGCTGGAGCTGCTGTACCGTGAAGCGGAATGGATGGGCGTGCTCGGCAGTCTGCAGCGCGGCGATTGGAGCCATTACAAGCAGGCATCCCTTCGCGAAGGCTGGAAAATCATCCTGCGCAACCAATTCCACGACATCATCCCGGGATCGTCGATCGGCGAGGTGTATGAGGATAGCCGCCTGGAATATGCCGAGGCGTTCGAGCTCGGACAGGAGGCTTGGCAGGCGGGAGCGGACGCTTTGACTCGGGAAGAAGAGCCCGTCTCCGGCGGACGGTACGTCACGCTCTATAACAGCGCCTCCTGGGAGCGGAGCGATGCGGTCCGCATTGCCGCTGGGGATGATGCGGAGCAGGGCGTATGGCTGGACGGAGAGGGCCGGGAGCTGCCCGCTCAGCGCAGCGGCGGCGATTGGATCGTGCAGGCGGCCGGGCTGCCTTCCATGGGCTACAAGGCGATTCATTTGGAGCCGGGACGTACGGCGGGCGTGTCGGAGATGCCGTTCCAGATTGCGGCGTCGGGATTGTCAACGCCGTTCTATGAGATCGAATGGAACGGCAAGGGCCAACTGACCCGTATTTACGACAAGCAGGCCGACAAGGAAGTGCTCGCCGCAGGCCTTGCCGGAAACGTGCTGCAGGTGTTCGAGGATAAGCCGAAGGGCCGTCATGAGGCGTGGGACATCGATATCTTTTACGGCGAAAAAATGCGCGTCATCGATCAGCTCACCGAGGCGGCTATCGTGGAAACTGGTCCAGTCCGCGCCGTCGTGCGCTTCCGCTGGACCTACGGCCGCTCTGCCGTTACGCAGCATCTGGTCGTGTATGCGGCGGAACGCCGGATCGACTTTGAAACGCATGTGGATTGGCATGAGCAGCGGCAGCTGCTGAAGGTGGCGTTCCCTGTCGAGGTGCGGTCCACCGAAGCGACCTATGACATTCAGTTCGGCAACGTGAAGCGTCCGACGCATTGGAATACGAGCTGGGACTATGCGCGGTTCGAGTCCGTCGGCCACCAATGGGCGGATCTGTCGGAGCGCGGCTACGGGGTCAGCCTCCTGAACGATTGCAAGTACGGCTACGATATCAAGGACAATGTGCTGCGGCTGTCGCTGATCAAATCGGCGATGGTGCCGGATCCGAACGCGGACCAAGGGGAGCATCTGTTCACGTACGCGCTGCTGCCGCACGAGGGTGATTGGCAGCAGGGGGGCACGGTTCGGTCCGCGTGGGCCTTGAACAATCCGGTCACCTCCGCGCCGGGGAGAGCGGAGCAAGCCAACGCTTCACTGCTGGCGCTGTCCGCCGACCGTCATGTGCTGATCGACGCGGTGAAAAAAGCCGAGGACACGGGCGATGTCGTCGTCCGGCTCCACGAGTACGCGGGAATCCGGGGCGAGGTGACGCTGACGAGCGGCCGAAGCATCGAGGAATGGCAGCCGCTCGACCTGATGGAACGCCCGACGGGTGAGGCACAGAACGGTGCGCCCGTCACTTTCACCGTCAAGCCGTATGAGCTCGTAACGCTGCGGCTGAGATTCGGGAAATAAGAGAAGCGGGGCAGCCCTGCTCAGGCTGTAACGAAACCTTATGCAATAGAGCTATGGTACTCCGGTGAGGTATCCCCCTCCGGCCGCTGTTGTTATCGGAAAATTTTCTATTTTATTACGCTATGCAGCGGTCATTTTCCAATAACAAAGGCGGGCGCTATCGCTCCTACAGGGGATACCCCACCTACTACCTTTTGCATTTTTCTGCATATCCGGGTCTCTCGTTAATCTGAGCGGGATGCCCCGCTGTATGAAGTAAAACAGGACCTTCATCTCCATATATTCTTGGAGTTGAAGGTCCTTTTGCGCGTGACACCCTGGCGTTATTGGAAAACCGCATCGCTAACTTCCTGCCGCCAGCGCCGCATGAACGATCAGCCTCTTGCTTCCGTCTTCGTTGCAGGTGATCAAGGTCAGCAACGCTCCCGATTTCGGCTGTTTCAGTACGGACACCTCCGTGGGATCAACCGTTTCGGAGCCGGTCACCCGATAGGTGAAGCTCGATTGCGCGGTCTGCAGCACAACCTCGTCCCCCTCCTGCACCTCGTCCAGCCGGTTAAACAAACGGCCGTATACGTAGCTCCGGTGAGCGGCAAGCACGACATTGCCCATTCTGCCCGGCAGCGCGGTACCCGTAAAATGGACGGCGGCCGACTTCAGGTTGCCGCTGCTCACGCCTTCCAATACCGGCAAGGCGACCTCAATGGAAGGGATGCGTACAATGGCCATCGCTGCGGTCGCTTCGGCCTTGGCCTTCGGAGCAGGGGGCTTGGGCTGGGCGGCCGCCGGCTTCTCCGCGCCCGCAGCGGGAGTCCGTTCGGCACTTGCCGTTGCAGGCTCCGGCGCGGGAAGCATCGGTTCCGCAGCGCCAACCGGTGTCGCGGCTATCGCTTCGGGGACTATCCGCTCGCCTCCATCATTCGGCAGAACTTGAATGGAAGCCAGCAGCTCCCGCTGCTTTGCGTCCTCCATCCGGTGAGTTATCTCCGGGTAAGCGAACAAGATCAAGCCTGCAACAACGAGGAAAATACTCCACAGCCGCATTCGGTTCCCTCCCTTCTTCCATAACATAAAAAGGGGCTGCAGCCCCTTTCTCCGCTTCTTACCCGTTGCGGCGGGTTCTGAGCGCGAACGTCAAACCCAGCGTCACAAGTAAGGCGCCGGCCGTATACCAGCTCCACGGGAAGCCTTCTCCGGTTTGCGGCAATGTCGCATACCCGAGAGCAACCGGTTCGTTATTCAGGCTCTCGGTTTCGGAAGCGATTTGAGCCGAACCGGACATCGTTCCGCTGTCGTTGCCGCTTACTGCTTGAACCGGACCGGGCAGCTCAGCTGCACCGGCTGGAATCTGTGTGTTGTCTAATGTTGCGGTTCCACTGCCGTTCGTTCCGCCTGTCCTTCCCGGACCGGACGTGCTTCCGTTGGTGCTTCCCGCGGAAGAACCGCCTCCCGAAGCGTTTACGTTCGTCGAGCTTCCGGTGGAGGAGCTGCTGCCGGACGAGCTCCCGCTGTAAGAGCCGCCGTTAGTCGAACCCGCGCCGGCAGAAGAGCTGTCACTGGAGGAGCTGCCGCTGTCCGAGGAGCACATGTCCATCGAAGCCCGCGCGGCAACCTTTTGGACGCCGTTAATTTCAAGCCGCAGCGGAGCCTCCTGACCGGATACGATTTCAATCAGCTTCGTGCCGCCCGCCGGCAGAAGCATTTGAGTCCATACCGATTGGTTCGTCAGCATGTAATGAATCGAAAGATCGGTTTGATTGCGGTTCGATAATTGGAACCGGTACTTGCCCTTTTGCTCGGAGCACAAAGCTTTTACATCGAGATAATCATAGCCTTCAATGACAACCGCGGGCGGTGTCACCGAACTGAAGCCGCCGATGGAGCCGGAGCTGCCGCTATCGTCCAAGCCGCTGCCGCTCGAGGCATCGGAGCCGGAGGAGCACGTATTTGCCGTCGAATTCACCAGCCAATCAACAAGGAGGTTGGATGGGGGCCCGTAGCCTGCATCCAGCTTGGCGTTTGCCGGACCGTTGTAGAAGTCGAGCCGGTAGTATCCGCAAGGAAGCTCAACCTGCAGCGAATGCGTTCCCGGACCGAACGTCGCGGTAGCATTTTGATAGACCGCTTCTTTCTCATAGGGCTTGCTGTCCGGCTTCGGCACGACGCCTTCCGGATAGGAGTAGCTGGTGAGCGAGAACTCCGTATCGCAGTAGCCCGGAGCAATGATGAAGGTCACCTTCCCCGGTGAAACACTCGGGTTCAGAAGCTTTTTCCATTCGTCGGGGCTTCCGGCCTCCAGCTTTTTGCATCCGGAGACGCCGCCGCCAACCGTGCCTCCACCGCCGCCATACACGCTGCCGCCGATAGAATCCCCGGAGCCTCCATAAACATCGGTCCGGACGAAACCGCCCGCACCCGCTTGTCCACCGCCCGAATCTTGGGCCATGGCCGCCATAGGCAAGACCAGCAAACTCATCAACAGCATCAACAGGGCGATATACGATTGTTTAACCGCGGGTTTCATTCCAACGCTCCTTTTAATCAAGTGGTCCTTGCCTAAAATGAGTTAAACCGTTTTGCCAAGAGCTAAACAACTTTTGGAAAAAGGTTTCAACCCTTGTTTCAGAGGGTAAAAGTTAGGTTATTCCTTTCGTTTTCAGCGAACGCTCAGCTAACCTTCATGGATTGTTAAGGTTCATTTCATTTGGATTTCATGCAGCGCCCGTATACTCCAAAGTGTAAGGAAATTCAAGGAACAGAGGTGGAGTTATGAAATTGACGGGCAAAAACATGGTGCTAAGTACGATTGCCGCAAGCGTAATGCTCGGCGGCGGGTGGATCGGTCTGGTACATACCCAGGCACAAGCAGCGGATGCCAGTGCAGCGGCCAATAAAAATACGAATCAAGTGAAGAAAGACGGCGGCTTCAAAGGCCGGGGCGCAGAAGGACGTCCGGGCTTCGGAGGCTTCGGCGGAGGCCCGTTCAAGGAAGTGGCGACGATTCTCGGCGTAGACGAGAGCGCGGTCATGGACGCGGTGAAATCCGGCAAAACGCTGGCGGCCTTCGCAGCGGAGAAAGGCGTAAGCGAGGACGTCCTGCTGCAGAAGCTGACGGACGCCCGGACGAAGGCGATCGACGCAGCCGTAACGGCAGGCAAGCTGACGCAAGCCCAGGCGGACAAGGAGAAAGCGAATCTCGCGGACCGTTTGAAGCAGGAAGTGGAGGGCACCGGGTTCGGTAAAGGACGCGGAGGGGACATGCATGAAGGCTTCGGAGGCTTCGGCGGAGGCACGTTCAAGGAGGTGGCGACGATTCTTGGCGTAGACGAGAGTGCGGTCATGGACGCGGTGAAATCCGGCAAAACGCTGGCGGCCTTCGCAGCGGAGAAAGGCGTAAGCGAGGACGTCCTGCTGCAGAAGCTGACGGATGACCGGACGAAAGCGATCGACGCAGCCGTAACGGCGGGCAAGCTGACGCAAGCCCAGGCGGATAAGGAGAAAGCGAATCTCGCGGACCGCTTGAAGAAGGAAGTGGAAAGCAGCGGGTTCGGCAAAGGACGCAGAGGGGACATGCATGAAGGCTTCGGCTTTGGAGGCCCGTTCAAGGAAGTGGCAACAATTCTCGGCGTAGACGAGAATGCGGTCATGGACGCGGTGAAATCCGGCAAAACGCTGGCAGCATTCGCAGCGGAGAAAGGCGTAAGCGAGGACGTGCTGCTGCAGAAGCTGACGGACGCCCGGACGAAAGCGATCGACGCAGCCGTAACGGCGGGCAAGCTGACGCAAGCCCAGGCGGATAAGGAGAAAGCGAATCTCGCGGACCACTTGAAGAAGGAAGTGGAAAGCACCGGGTTCGGCAAAGGACGCGGAGGGGACATGCATGAAGGCTTCGGCGGCTTCGGCGGAGGCGCGTTCAAGGAAGTGGCGACGATTCTCGGCGTAGACGAGAGCGCGGTCATGGACGCGGTGAAATCCGGCAAAACGCTGGCGGCCTTCGCAGCGGAGAAAGGCGTAACCGAGGACGTGCTGCTGCAGAAGCTGACGGACACCCGGACGAAAGCGATCGACGCAGCCGTAACGGCAGGCAAGCTGACGCAAGCCCAGGCGGATAAGGAGAAAGCGAATCTCGCGGACCGCTTGAAGAAGGAAGTGGAAAGCACCGGGTTCGGCAAAGGACCGCAAGGCAAGCCCGGCGAATTCGGAGGCAGAGGACACGGCGGTGCATGGGGAAGCCCGGATGCCGTCGCTCAAATTCTCGGGATGACGAAGCAGGAGCTGACAACGGCTCTCCAGTCGGGTAAATCCATATCGGATCTCGCCAAAGAGAAAGGCATCAGCGAAGACCAGCTGGCAGCCAAGCTTAAAGAGCTTCGCAGCCAGAAGGCACCGGCTAAACCGCAGGATTCCGCTGCACCGGCGGCTGCGGCTCTGTAATGCTGGAAGCGGGAGCTGTCCCCTGCCAGGGGACGGCTCTCTTATTCCATTTTACTGTACATAAGGAAAGGTGACTAAAGATGATGAAATCGATTCGTTGGATAGGGGTGTGCGCCCTGATCGCCGTGATGCTCAGCGGCTGCGGTACGAAGGCCCAGGAACAGGCGAGTACGGCGAATGCCGCCGGAGGCGCGCAGCAGACGGAGACGAAGCAGGATACGCAGCAAGCGCAGAATGGACAGCAAGGACAGGGGCAAGGACAGGGGCAAGGGCAGGGGCAAGGGCAGGGGCAAGGGCAGGATACGGCCAAACCGAAAAGCTCCATGACCGAACAAGAACGGCAAATGATGATGACCTTTCAAACGTTGGTTCGGATGGATAAATCGGATGGCCTGACGATCACGAAAGAACAGGCGCAGGCGATGCTTCCGGTCGTTCAAGACGGCATTGCGAAAAAGGAGCTGAGCGCGGATGACCACACCAAGCTGACCGAGAAGCTTACGGCGGAGCAGAAAAAATTCGTGGACGATGCCGCAGCGCGGATGCAGCAAAGAGCGAATAACGCCGGCGGCAGCGGCAGCGGGAAAATGAATCCGCCCGCGGCAGCGGACGGCTCGCAGCAGCCGGCGGATAACGCGGGCAAGCCGCAGGGCGATACAGGCAGCAAAGGAAGCGGCAGCAAACAAGCGAATGGCGGCGACCAGGGCGGTAACGGCGGCCAGGGAGGCCAGGGCGGACAAGGCGGACAACGAGGCAAAGGCCACGGCGGCAACGGTGGACCGGGAGGCCCCGGTGGGATGCAGAATATCGGCCAGCAGCTCGTGGATCTGCTCCAATCGAAGACGAAATAAAAAACGAAGGCCTTGTGCAGGTTGCGCAAGGCCTTTCTCGTTATACGCCCAGCTCCGGCTTCGCTCACTGCCCGCGATCAAACGGTTTCGTCGCGAACAGCCATATCGCGGCGATGAAATACAGGAGCACAGCTGCAGCAAACCAGGAGAACGGGGTGCGGGCTGCGGCCAGGAGCAGCCCCATCGGCAGGGACCACAGCCATGCTATTCCCAGGCCGAGCGGGCTCCGGCGTGCGGAGGAGATCAACGCCAGCACGGCCGGCAGCAGCATCAGCCAGAACGACGGCCAGAACGCGTACGCCCCTTCCAGTCCTCCGTATAGATTGAACAGGGCTAGTCTTATCCACAACAGCATCGTAAAGAGCGAGGCGCCGACGCCGACCGTTACGGCCGTCTTGTGCAGCAGCGGTTGCCTCCTCAGCCGAAATCCGACGGCGGCAGCGATGAAGGAGACCAGGAAGGCAATGCTCAGCAGCGCCAATCCTTTGGCGGAGACCGCTTTTCGCAGCAAATAGACGGTGTACATCCACAGCTTATCCATGCGGCCGTCCCCCATCTGCCCCGATAAGTCCACGGTTACGGCAGGAGCATGACCGGAGCCCAGCGCGTTCAGATCGTCGGCGGCGAGCTGCACCGCCCGGGTCCGGGAGCATAAACGAGTCACCAGCTCATGGTTTTCCGTCTCATAGGCAAAGACCAGGTACGACTCGCCGGCGGTAAAATCGATCCCGCAAGCCGCTTCGCCGGTTCCGGCGCCTACAATGATTTGCGTCGTATCCGCTCCTTTGAACGTGCGTTCGACCTCGAAGCGAACCGCATTCTTATACCCGAGCGCCCCGCTTGTATCGTATGGGTCGGGAACCCATTTGACTTCCAGCGCCTTCCCGATAAAGACGGCTTCCGACCGGGCCGCCGCCTGATCGAGTGCGGGCGTTGCACAGCTGCAGGCTTCGCAGGGGGATGGCTGAATAAGTACGAATGTCAGCGGAAGCAGCAGGGCCAAGACGGTTATGAAAATGCCGAATCGTGTTTTCATAAAATAAGGCTCACCTCGCCATTAAGACGGGGTGAGCCCTCGATTTGTTTCACGCCTCGAAGCATCCGGGGAACATGCCGGTCGAGATCGCGATCCGGTTCCAGCCGTTGATCGTGATGATCGCCATAATAAGAGCTGCATACTGCTGCTCATCAAAATGTTGGCGTACCTCTTCGTACAGCGCATCCGGCACACCGGCTTCGCCAATGCGCGTAACTGCTTCGGTCAGCGCCAGCGCCGCCCGTTCCTCCGGCGTAAACCAAGGCGTCTCCCGCCAGGCGGCGATGAGGTGCATTTTTTGCTCGGATTCGCCCATCTTGCGCAGATCGGTCGTATGCATATCGAGACAGAAGGCGCAGCCGTTCAGCTGCGAGGCGCGGATTTTGATGTACTCCACCAGCTTCGGCTCGAGCCCGCTGTCATGAACATAGGACTCCAGCTTCAGCATCGCTTGGTAAGCTTTCGGTTCCGCTTGGCGGTGGTTGATTCGCAGTTTCATTAGAGATCTCCTCCATAGGTTTAGGATGTTTTCAACCCTTAAGACGGGGGTGTGTATTATTTTGTGACACAATTCAGGATAGTTTCTTCAAAATCTTCCTTGCACGCCTTACAATGGCAAGGATACAATGGAATAAATTTCTTGCGGACCTCGAGAGGAGTGAGCCGGAATATGGTATATATGGCGCTGGCGGCTGTCGGAGTTGCCTATACCTTATGGAGAACATTTCGGGCCGTCCGTATGAGGAAGCGCATCGGCGAACAGCTTGTTTCAGGCACGAGCCAATACAAAAGCTTGCTCTTTACAATGGTCTGCGGAGTGATTATTCCAGCGGTGCTTACGATAGAAGGGCTGGTAAAATATGCCTACCTTGCCGCACTGCTGGTTCTGGAGATGATTTGCGCCGAGCAGATCTCCCGGTTTTACTTAGGAACAGCCGGACTAAAGGTAAGCGACGAGTTCATCCCGAGAGAGCGCTGGGTGGGGTACCATATCGATGACGGACACCGCCCGACGGTGCATGTTCATGTAGGCGGCAAGGAACGGCCGATCCCTCTCATTTTGCGCAATACGTCCGAGATTACTTCTTTCGAGCAGGCATGGAATCAGGCGTCCTCAGCGCAGTAAGCCGAACGTAATGCAGCAATTGCAGCTTCCGGGCTTGCATCCGTCCTTATCATTGCATATAATACAAGAAGCTAACATCATACACGAAATGCAACGACGGAGAAAAGTAAGCAGCGCCTCTTCACAGGGAGGGCACGCCGGAGACTGAGAGCGTACCCGAATGAACCAGGCTGCCGAAGTTCGCTCCCGAGCAGTCCTTTGAAACCGCGTCCGCGCGGCAAGTAGGAGGAACCGGCCGCAATCGTATGCGAAGCCGTTACAACAATGAAGTGAGAAGAAGCTTGCCTAAGCGCAGAGCGTCCGAACCTGGAAGCCTGCACGAGGTCATTGTTCTTCTAACAAGGGTGGTACCACGGCTTTTCTCGTCCCTTACCGGGCGGGAGAAGTCTTTTTTGCGTTGATGAAGCTGGAGAAGAATGAAGGCTAAGGAGGGCACACGAAGCCATGAAGGAACGTTTACTCGCACTCAAAGAGGAAGCGCTGCAGGAGCTGGCGCAGGTTGCAAATCAGCAGCAGCTTAACGACCTCCGAATCAAGTATTTGGGCAAAAAGGGCCCGCTCACCGAAATTTTGCGCGGCATGGGCGCGCTGAGCGCGGAGGAGCGCCCCGTGATCGGCCAAGTGGCCAATGAGGTGCGCGGCGCGATCGAGGAAGTCATCGAAGCGAAGCAGGCGGAGTATACGGCCGCCGAGACCGAGGCGCGGCTGTCGGCCGAAACGATCGACGTTACCCTGCCGGGTCGTCCCGCCGCGCGGGGCGCGGTTCACCCGCTGAACAAGGTGATTCAGGAGATTGAGGATATTTTTATCGGGATGGGCTATACGGTGGCCGAAGGCCCTGAAGTCGAGCAGGATTACTATAACTTCGAGGCGCTCAATCTGCCGAAAAACCATCCGGCGCGGGACATGCAGGACTCGTTCTACATTACTGAGGAAATCCTGATGCGGACCCAGACCTCCCCGGTGCAGGTACGCACGATGGAGAAGATGAACGGGCGCGCGCCGGTCAAAATCATTTGTCCGGGCAAGGTATACCGCCGGGACGACGACGACGCGACCCATTCCCACATGTTCACGCAGATCGAGGGTCTCGTGATCGACCGCAACATCCGCATGAGCGACCTGAAGGGCACGCTGCTGCAATTCGTTCAGGAGCTGTTCGGCAGCGGCACGCAAATTCGTCTGCGTCCGAGCTTCTTCCCGTTCACGGAGCCTAGCGTTGAGGTCGACGTGACCTGCGCGATGTGCGGCGGTTCCGGCTGCCGGGTGTGTAAACAAACGGGCTGGCTCGAGATTCTCGGCGCCGGCATGGTGCATCCGAACGTGCTGGAGAAGGGCGGCTACGATCCGCAGGAATTCACCGGCTTCGCCTTCGGTATGGGCGTGGAGCGCGTAGCGATGCTGAAGTACGATATCGAAGACATTCGTCATTTTTATACGAACGATCTGCGCTTCTTGAAGCAGTTCGTCCATTTGTAAGGGAAGGGGCGTGAACGGGGATGAAAGTATCTTATCAATGGTTGTCACAGTATGTGGACGTGAGCGGAAACACCGCCTCCGAGCTGGCGGAGAAGCTGACCCGCAGCGGTATTGAAGTCGATATCGTAGAGAATCGCAATAAAGGCGTCGTGAACGTCGTCGTTGGTTTCGTCAAATCGCGCGAGAAGCATCCGGATGCGGATAAGCTCAGCGTTTGTATCGTAGACGCCGGGCAGGGCGAGGACCTGCAGATCGTATGCGGAGCGAAGAACGTAGCGACGGGGCAAAAGGTGCCCGTGGCCCTCGTCGGCGCGAAGCTGCCGGACGGTCTCGTGATCAAGCGCGCGAAGCTGCGCGGCGTAGAGTCCCAAGGCATGATCTGCTCCGCCAAGGAGCTCGGGCTGAACGACAAGCTATTGCCGAAGGAAATTCAGGAGGGCATCCTGGTGCTGCCTGAGGATACGCAGATCGGCGAGAGCATTCTAGACGTACTCGCGATCAATGACGAGGTGCTCGACCTCGACCTGACGCCGAACCGCTCGGACTGTCTCAGCATGCTGGGCGCAGCCTACGAGATCGGCGCCATTCTGGGCCGCGAAGTACAGCTGCCGGATGCGGAGAAAGCAGAAGAGAACGGAGCATCCGGCGTAAAAGCGGCGGATCGGATTTCGGTCGAAATCACCGCTAAGCAGCAGTGCTCCCACTATACGGCGCGCCTGATCGAAGGCGTGAAGATCGGACCGTCGCCGCTCTGGATGCAGAATCGTCTGATGGCGGCAGGCATTCGCCCGATCAGCAACATCGTCGATATCACAAACTATGTGATGCTGGAATACGGCCAGCCGCTGCATGCGTTCGACGCCGACACGCTCGCAAACGGGCATATCGACGTGCGCATGGCGCGTGAAGGCGAGAAGCTGGTCACGCTGGACGGCGTGGAGCGCACGCTCGAGCCGCACATGCTGCTGATTACCGACGGCACGAAGCCGGTAGGCCTCGCCGGCGTGATGGGCGGGCTCAATTCGGAAGTGACCGACGGCACGACCCGCATCCTGCTCGAGTCGGCGAAGTTCGACGGCGGCACGATCCGCAAGACGTCGCGTCAGCTTGGACTGCGTTCGGAAGCGTCCCAGCGTTTCGAGAAGGAAGTGAACCCGGAGGCTGTCATTCCGGCATTGAACCGCGCCGCTGCGCTTATTGCGGAGCTGGCGGGTGGGCAAGTGGCGTCCGGCATCGTCGAAGCGAGGTCCGGAGAGCACAAGCCGGTGCAGATCGAAATTACGGTCGGCAAAATCAACAGCTATCTCGGAACCGAGCTTTCGGTGGAGGAAGTGAAGTCGATTTTCGGCCGGTTGAACTTTGAAGTGGAGACGCTGGAGCAGGATGGATTGCTTGTACACGTGCCTAGCCGCCGCGGAGACATTACGCGCGTGGTCGATCTCATTGAAGAGGTGGCCCGCCTGTTCGGGTACGATAACATCCCGACGACGCTGATGAACGTCGAGACGACGCCTGGCGCGCTGACCAAAGAACAGCGGATCCGCCGTTTGACCCGGACGCTGATGACGAACAGCGGCTTGCATGAGGCGATTACGTATTCGTTCACGCATCCGGACCAGATCCGCGAATTCGGCGGCGCGTTCAAGTCGGCGAAGCCGGTAGCGCTGGCCATGCCGATGAGCGAGGAGCGCAGCGTGCTCCGGACCTCGCTGGTACCGCATTTGCTGGACGTCGCGCTGTATAACCGGAACCGGAATACGGACGACGTGGCGATTTTTGAGATCGGGCGCGTATTCGTTACCGAGGAAGCGGGACTCACGCGTCTTCCCGAGGAAAAACTGCTGCTGTCGGCGCTGCTTACGGGCAAGCGGAGCGAGCTGCACTGGACGGGCAAGCCGGGTCCGGTCGATTTCTACGATTTGAAGGGCGTATTCGAGGGCTTGACCGATTACCTCGGCATTCAAGGCGTCCGTTACGTCGCTGCTGCGCCGGAAGGCTTCCATCCGGGCCGTACGGCCCAAATCGTCGTGAATGCGGACGGCAAGGACGTCGTGCTCGGCGTGATCGGGCAGCTTCATCCGGCGCTGCAGCAGCAGAAGGACCTGGCCGATACGTTCGTGCTTGAGGTGGAGCTGGACGTGCTGGCTCAGCTGGCCGACGAGCAGCTGACTTACAGCCCGCTGCCGCGTTATCCGGCCATCAGCCGCGACATGGCGCTGGTGGTGGACCGCAAGGTAGCGGTGGGCGATTTGCTCGAGCAGGCGCGCGCCACGGCGGGAGAGCTGCTGGAGTCGATCCAGGTGTTCGATATTTACACCGGCGAACGGCTGGGCGCGGACAAGAAGAGCGTGGCGATTTCGCTCGTGTACCGCACGCCGGAGCGCACGCTGACGGACGAGGAAGTCAGCGAGCTGCACGGTAAGGTAGTCGCGGCCCTGGAGTCCGGATACGGTGCCGAACTGAGGAAATAATTGGTGGGGAAAACGTTCCCAATTCAGGACAAAAGTCTATAGGATACAGCAGGAAAAGGATTCTCCGTATCGAATTATGTAGGATACGGAGAATCTTTTTTTTGTTCTGGAAAGGGGAGCAGCTATCGTGAACGGTGAAGACAAAGTCCGGATGACCGTCAATATTTACGGTACCCAATACAAGCTGGTATCCAATTCCAGCCCTTCTCATATAAAAAGCGTAGTAGCGCTTGTGAACGATCAGATGCACCGCATTGCCGATTCCAATGCTTGGCTCGATCTGCCCAAGATCGCCGTGCTGTCTGCGGTCAACATGGCCGACGAGTGGGCGCGCATGCAGCAGGAGGTGGAAGGCTCGCGGGAGCGGCTGAAGCAGCTGGAGCAGGCGCGCGAGGAGCTGGAGGTGCTCCGCGAGGTACATAAGGAGCTGGAGCAGCAGCTGGCCTCCGAACAGAGGCGTCTCAAGGAGCTGGAAGCGCGCAGTGCGTCGCTCGAAGCGGCGAAGTCGCAGGCGGAAGCGGAAGCGGCGAAGCAGTCGGGGCTCGCGAGCGAGCTGAAGACCCGCAGCGAAGCGCTCGCCACGGAGCTGGCGGAAGCGCGCGAGCGGCTGAACGGCCTGCTCGAGCTGAGCGGCGAGCAGGAGGAGCAGCTGAGCGAAGCGCGCGAGCGGGTACGGAGGCTGGAAGCGGAAGCGGCAGAGCATGCGCAGGCGGCGGCGGAGCAGGCGGAGCGCCTGAGCGCGCTGGAGCAGGCGAAGCGGGAGCTGGAGCGGCGCGCAGGCGAGCAGGAGCGGGAGCTGGGCGAAGCGCAGGAGCTGGTGCGGATGCTCGAGGCGGAAGCGGCGGAGCATGCGCAGGCGGCGGCGGAGCAGGCGGAGCGCCTGAGCGCGCTGGAGCAGGCGAAGCGGGAGCTGGAACGGCGTGCGGGAGAGCAGGAGCGGGAGCTGGGCGAAGCGCAGGAGCTGGTGCGCATGCTCGAGGCAGAAGCGGCGGAGCATGCGCAGGCGTCTGCGGAGCAGGCGGAGCGCCTGGGCGCGCTGGAGCAAGCGAAGCGAGAGCTGGAGCGGCGCGCAGGCGAGCAGGAGCGAGAGCTGGGCGAAGCGCAGGAGCTGGTGCGGATGCTCGAGGCGGAAGCGGCGGAGCATGCGCAGGCTGCGTCGGAGCAGGCGGAGCGCCTGAGCGCGCTGGAGCAGGCGAAGCGTGAGCTAGAGCGGCGGGCAGGCGAGCAGGAGCGAGAGCTGAGCGAAGCGCAGGAGCTCGTGCGGATGCTCGAGGCGGAAGCGGCGGAGCGGACGCAGGCGGCGTCGGAGCAGGCGGAGCGCCTGAGCGCGCTGGAGCAGGCGAAGCGAGAGCTGGAGCAGCGAGCCGGCGAGCAGCAGCGAGAGCTGAGCGAAGCGCAGGAGCTGGTGCGCATGCTCGAGGCGGAAGCGGCGGAGCGGACGCAGGCGGCGTCGGAGCAGGCGGAGCGCCTGGGCGCGCTGGAGCAGGCGAAGCGTGAGCTGGAGCGGTGCGCAGGCGAGCAGGAGCAGGAGCTTGGCGAAGCGCAGGAGCTGGTGCGCATGCTCGAGGCGGAAGCTGCGGAGCGGACGCAGGCGGCGTCGGAGCAGGCGGAGCGCCTGAGCGCGCTGGAGCAGGCGAAGCGTGAGCTGGAGCGGTGCGCAGGCGAGCAGGAGCAGGAGCTTGGCGAAGCGCAGGAGCTGGTGCGCATGCTCGAGGCGGAGGCGGCAGAGCGGACGCAGGCGTCTGCGGAGCAGGCGGAGCGCCTGGGCGCGCTGGAGCAGGCGAAGAGTGAGCTGGAGCGGCAGCTTCAGGCAGCGCACGACGAGCGGTCGCAGTCCGCGGAGCGGCTTGCCGAGCGTGAACGGCAATATGCGGAGCTGAGCGAGCAGCTCGATCAACTGCAGGAGCAGCTGAACGCCCAGCAGCAGGAAGTGGAATTGCAGGTGGCGCTGTACAATGAGCTGCAGGAAGAGAGTAAGGCGCAGGCGGAAAGTCTGGAGCTGGAGCTCACGGAAGCTCGCCTGCAGGCGGCCGCCGCCGCCGAAGCGGCGTCGCAGCGGCTGGAAGCGCGTGAAGCGGAGCTGGCGGAAGCGCATCGGCAGGCGAACTTGGCTGCGGAAGCGGCGGACCGGAGGCTGGCGGAGCGCGAATCCGAGCTGCTCGGGCAGCTCGAGGAACAGGTGCGCCAGGTATCGGAAGCGGCGTCGCAGCGTCTGGCGGCGCGTGAAGCTGAGCTGCAGGAACAGCTTGCGGAGCTGGAGCGTCAGCGTGAGCGCGAGCAGGCGGAGCACCAAGAACAGAAGCGCAGACTGCAGGGGCAGCTCGGCGAGCACCTGGAGAAGAGCCGAGAGCTGCTGCTTCATGGCGACAGCCTGCAGTCCGAGCTCGACGAATTGCGCGGCTTGTACAACGGCCGCCAGGAGGAGCTCGAGCTGCAGCTGGAGCTGTACCGTGAGCTGGAGGCGGAGCACCGTCAGCTGCAGGAGAGCAGCGGAGCGCGCGGCGCCGAGCTGGAGCGGCAGCTGGAGGCGGAACGCGCGCATGCCCGGCAACAGGCCGAGGCGCAGGCGGCCCGCATCGCCGAGCTGGAGGAGGCGCTGCAAACCCGCGAAGCCGAGTTACAGCACGAGCTGGCGGAACGCGAGCAGCGGGGCCAAGCGCTCGAGCGCCAGCTCGGGCAGCAGCAGGCTTATAATCTGCAGCTGCAGGAGAGCAGCAGTCATTGGCAGAAGCGGAGCGAGGAGCAAGCCTCGCTCTCCGACGAGCTCCGCCGGAAGCTCAGCGAGCAGAAGGAAGAGCTGGAGCTGCAGGTCGAGCTCTACGATGAGCTGCAGGGGCAGCATGACGAGCTCGCTGAGCGGCTGCGCCGCGAGGAGACCCGCGCGTTGCAGGCGGCGGATCAGCTGCAGGCGCAGCTGGCCGAGCTGGAGCGGATTCTTGGCGACCGCGAAGCGGAGCTGGCTTCGCTCCAGCAGGAACGCGATGCGGCGCAGGAACTGGGCCGGGCGCTGCAGGAGCAGTGCGCCGCGCTCGAGACGCGGGAAAACGCCCGGCAGGAGCAGTGCAGCGAGCTGGAGCAGCGGCTCTCCGCGCAGGCTAGGCGAATTGAGGAGCTGGACCGTGAGTCGGCTCGCGCAGCTGAGCTGAAACGGGAGCTGGAAGCGCAGAAGGAAGAGCTGGAGCTGCAGGTCGAGCTTTACAATGAACTCCAGGACGAGCTTCATCAGCAGAGGGATCAGCATAAGGCGCTGCAGGCCGATTATACCCAGAATCAGGAAAAGGCCGAGCAGGTATTCCAAGAGCTCGAATCGCTGAAGAGCGAATACGAGAAGCTGCAGAACGAGTATAACGAGTGGATTGAGCTCGTAGAGAAGGAATAGACCCGACATGAACGGATTGGATTGGGCCGTCCTCGTCATTGCGGCGGCCGGTACGGTGCTTGGATATTCAAGAGGCTTCGTTGGACAGCTTATTTCTTTCGTAGGGTTGTTCATCGCATATCTGGCCGCCTTCGCCTTCTATGACAAGCTGGCGCCGTTGGTCAGGGACACGCTTGCGCTGTCGGGATATGAAACGTATCAGAAGTACGAGTTTCTGACGAAGGGTCTTCATCTTGATACGTATGTCTACAACGGCCTAGCCTTCGCGATCCTGTTCTTCGGCGTGAAGCTGGCGTTCAGCGTAGCGGGCAGACTGCTGAATTGGCTGGCCTCGGTTCCGGGCCTTAAGCTGATCAACCAATGGAGCGGTGCACTCCTTGGCTTTGTGGAAGCGTCGCTCTTGATCGTCGTAGCCGTTTACGTGATGACCGTCGTGCCGAACGATACGGCGCAGCGGCTTCTGAAACAATCGGTAACGGCCCCTTATTTGCTGGAGCATACGCCGCTTGTGACGGGCAAGCTGCAGGAGCTGTGGGAGAAAACGGAGCTGAATTCCTCCTCCAAAGTGAAGATTTAAGACTATTTTAAAAAATACCTTGACGCCCCAGGTGCTCAGGGTAATTTTGTTCAGACATACCCCAAATTCATTAGCGGAGTGTCGACCGTATGCTGCCAAGTAATAGTGAACCTCAGGGTACGTCAAGCGAACCCAGGCTCACTAGTGACGCCCGGAGATTCACTACCGCTCACAATATGGCCGACGCCCTGCCCCTAGTGAACCTAGGTTCTTTACAAAGGAACCTAGGTTCACTAGCAGCGTATCAACCGCGCGCTGCCGAGTGGTAGTGAACCTCCGGGTACATCGAGCGAACCTAGGCTCACTGAGTAGTAGCGCCCGATGGTTCACTACCGCTCGCAATATGGCCGACGCCTTGCCCCTAGTGAACCTAGGTTCTTTACAAAGGAACCTAGGTTTACTAGCAGCGTATCAACCGCGTGCTGCCGAGTGGTAGTGAACCTCCGGGTACATCGACCGAACCTAGGCTCACTAGTAGCGCCCGGAGGTTCACGATGTGCCCTTTCTTCTGCTTGCGCATCCAAGGCAGCGCCTCGCGGGTCAACAGAAACGCGCCGGTCAATTGACGGCAATCTGCTCGTTCCAGTCCTTTAACGACGTTTCGACGACACGGCCCGGCTCGAATACTGCCGCATTGTTGATCACGATATCCAGACTCCCGAATCGTTCTGCGCTCCGGGCGACCAGCATGCGGACAGCCTCCTCCCGGCTGACGTCAGCCGGCACGGCCCATGCCGTTCCGCCGGCGGCGGCAATCTCTGCGGCCACCGCTTCCAGCTTCCCCGGCCTTCTGCCGCAGATCAACACGCGTACGCCTTTGGCGGCCAGCGCCAGAGCGACGGCCCGGCCCAAGCCGGTTCCCGCGCCGTTGACGATCGCTGTTTTTCCATCCAACCGCATCTGATTCCTCATTATTCCTACCTCTATGTAAGGAAAATATACTTTAAGCATAACAGAGGATGGAAAGCATCCGGCAAAACCAAAAGGCCCCGCCTTTATTCAAGGCGGAGCCATGGTTTTCTTCATAAGCGGAACTATTCCACAACCAGCTTGGATTTCATGTTCAAATGACCGGAGCCGCAAGGAATCGCGCAAATAATGTCGTAAGTGCCCGGCTTATCGGCTTTGAACGAAGCGGTTTTGGTGTTGTTGTCGAGCTTCACGTTGAAGTCCTTGATGGTCACGCCATGGAGCCCTTCCTTGTTCTCCAGCGAAACCTTTACGTCGGAGCCCGCCTTCACGTGATATTCCTTTTGGTCGAACTGGAAGTTCGTAGCGACGAGCTTCACTTCTTGTGCTCCGCCTGCGCTGCCTCCGGCCGAGCCGCTGGCGGTACTGCCTGCCGCCGCGCCTGTGGACGGCGCCGATGCTTGAGGCGTCTCTTTGTTGCCGCAAGCGGACAAAGCGAAGATAAGACAAGCGGCGAATGCCCATACGATCATTTTCTTCATAGCGAATCCCCTCCGAGCTGATGTGAAAATTGGAATGATTTACATTTCCCATCATACACAATCGGAGCGGAGGTTGCGGTGACAAAGCGGTGACAGAGCAGTGAAAGCCAGGTGAAGGTCTGGTGAAATCTTCGTGACGGGGTGTCAGCACCCTTTTTAAGATCAGGAAATCCGTTTGGCGAATCAGGGCATCACGGGTATTCCAAGGTGATCCGTTCTTGTATCCATGCCCTGCAAGAGCTGCCGAATCATTACGGTAAACCCATCGAAGTCACGCAGTATGTAAGTGCCGTAAACAAGCCGAACGCAATCCATAGCCAACGCCATTCGTTCATTTCGCGGATATTTTTCATCAGACTCATCCTTTCCCTTGCAGGATAGGAGGTTTTATTCTAGCATACAAGTGAAGCGAGCGCCTGCGATGTACAACTTATTATCCGCATTTGGGCAAAAAGAAAACCAGCTTGCGAAGGCTCGCGGCTGGTTTTCTTCCCGGACCTACTTGCTCTTGGCGCGGGCGCCCTGTTCAAACGGCGATTTGATCGGGATGAACAAGTCGATGATCCCAATGACCAGAGCGGCCAGAAGCGCACCGATGAAGCTTGTGGACACGCCGCTTACGATAAACTGCGCGAGCCAGATAACCAGCGCACTGACGATAAAACCCACGATCCCGCGGCCGAACGGCGTAATTCTTCTGCCGAAGATGCCTTCGATGACCCAAGCGGCCACCGCAATGACAAGGGCGAGAAAGAACGCGCTCCAGAAGCCGCCGACGGTGAAGCCCGGTACGATCCAACTGACGACGATCAGCATCAACGCGGAAACAATAAACCTGATCAGATGTCCCAGCAAACGCATGTTGGCTGTCCCTCCTTCATATTCAACCCGGATCATGCTTCACAGCTTTTTGATTCGGTGCACAACATAGTGTTGTCCGCCGGGGGGCGGTTTATGAATGGGAATGCTTAGGGAGCGGACCATAGCTTTAAGCGGGAGACTTGGATATAATAAATAAGGAAAGCTAGGCGCATCAAGCCGCCGGGCTTAAGAAAGAAAGGCAGGTTCGCGGTTTGGATACGAACAAGGCAATGAACGCCAAGATTTTAACGACACTCGATTACGGCTCCATTCTATATAAATGCGCGGCACACGCTTCGACTTCCATGGGCAAGGACTTGGTGGAAGGCCTGAAGCCGAGCGGCGAGCTTGAAGAAGTGAAGAAACGGCTGCAGGCGACGGATGAGGCGGCTAACGTAGACCGGTTAAAAGGAGGCGCCCCCTTCGGCGGCATCCGCGATATCCGCGCGGCGGTGCACCGCGCCCGGATCGGCGGCATGCTGAACCCGGCGGAGCTGCTCGACATTGCCATGACGGAGCAGGGCGGACGGCGGCTGAAACGGTTTCTGGAAGCCGTAGGTGACGATTATCCGATTCCGCTCCTGCTCGGCATCACGGAATGGATTACCGATCTGAAGCCGGTCGAGGACCGGATCCGCGGCTGCATCGACGACAATGCGCAGGTAGCTGACTCGGCCAGCCCGGAGCTGGCGAGAATCCGCCAAGAGCTTCGGGCGAGCGAAGGCCGGGCAAGGGAACGGCTGGAGCAGATGGTGCGCACGCCCTCGATCCAGAAGATGCTTCAGGATAACCTGGTTACGATCCGTAACGACCGTTACGTCATTCCCGTCAAGCAGGAATACCGCGCCAGCTTCGGCGGCATGATTCACGACCAGTCCGCTTCGGGCGCGACGCTGTTTATCGAGCCGGAAGCCGTCGTTCAGCTGAATAACCGCGTGCGGGAGCTGAAGCTGAAGGAAGAGGTCGAGGTGGAGAAAATCCTTCTCGCCCTGACGGCGATCGTCGCGGAATCGGCCGATCCGCTGCTGGCGAACGTCGATGCGCTCTCCCATCTCGATTTTCATTTTGCCAAAGCCGGCCTCGCCCGCGAAATGAAAGCGACGCTGCCGCTCATGAACGACCGCGGCTTCCTGAAGCTGAAGCGCGGACGTCACCCGCTAATCGCTCCGGAGGCCGTCGTACCGCTCGATGTGGAGCTCGGAAACAAATACAGCACGATCATCGTAACGGGACCGAATACGGGAGGAAAGACGGTCTCGCTTAAGACCGTCGGACTGCTCTCGCTGATGGCGATGTCGGGCCTGTTCGTCCCGGCCGAGGAAGGCAGCCAGCTGTGTGTCTTCGACGCCATCTATGCCGACATCGGCGATGAACAGAGCATCGAGCAGAACCTCAGTACGTTCTCCAGCCATATGACGAACATTATCCGGATTCTGCGGGACATGACGCCCAAAAGCCTCGTGCTCCTCGATGAGCTCGGAGCCGGAACGGACCCTGCCGAGGGCTCTGCGCTTGCGATCTCCATCCTGGAGTACATTCATAAGATGGGTTGCCGCATCATCGCCACGACCCACTACAGCGAGCTGAAAGCCTATGCCTTCGACCGCCAAGGGGTCATCAACGCTTCCATGGAATTCGACGTACAGACGCTGCGGCCGACTTATCGGCTGCTTGTCGGCGTGCCCGGACGAAGCAACGCTTTCGCGATCGCCGAACGGCTCGGTCTCGCGAAATCGATTATCGATCACGCGCGCGGCCAAGTCGGCGAAGAGGAGAAGCGCGTCGAGTCGATGATTGCGACGCTGGAGGAGAACCGCCTGCAGGCGGAGGCGGAGCGGATGAGCGCCGAGGAGCAGCGCCGCGAGGTGGAGACGCTGCGCGAGGAGCTGGCCAAGGAGCGGCAGCGCTTCGAGGAGCAGCGCGACAAGCTGATGCAGCGTGCCGAGCGCGAGGCTCAGGAGGCGGTGGCCAAGGCTCGGCGCGAGGCCGAGGAGGTCATTGCCGAGCTGCGACGCATCCAGCGCGAAGAGGCCGGAGGCGTCAAGGACCATCGGCTCAGCGAGATGAAACGCAAGCTGAACAATGCCGTGCCGGAGCTTCGCTCGAAACAGCCCGGGGCGGCCGTGAAGAAGAGGGCGGAGCAAATCGGGCCGGGAGATGAAGTGCTCGTGACGAATCTCGGACAGCGCGGCTTCGTCGTGGAGCTCGTGAACGATCAGGAAGCGAGCGTTCAGCTCGGCATCATGAAGATGAAAGTGAACAAGGCGAACTTGGAGCTGGTGAAGCAGGCTCCCGCCCAGAAGCAGGCGCCGAAGGTTACGTCCAGTCTGAAGCGTACCCGCGACGAGGACGCCAAGATGGAGCTGGACCTCCGCGGGGTGAACGTCGAGGAGGCGATCATGGAGGTCGACCGGTTCCTAGACGAATCGTTCCTTGCCAACTTCGGTCAGGTATACATTATTCACGGCAAAGGCACCGGCGTCCTTCGCACCGGCATTCAGGAATATCTCCGCAAGCATAAGCACGTGAAGAGCTACCGCATGGGCAATTACAACGAAGGCGGAGCGGGCGTCACGGTAGCGGAGTTGAAATAGAAAAAAATTTTGTGAGCGGAGTGAAACTCTGCCCTTTCCGCTTCGTATATAAACAATGTAAACTTCGATGTTCCTGGCTCTGCAGGCTGAACAATAAGAAATAAGAAACCATTTTTGGGAGGATTTATTCATGGGAATTTTCAAACGGCTTCGCGATATGACGATGGCTTCGATCAACGACATGCTGGACAAAGCTGAGGATCCGGTGAAGATGCTGGCTCAGTTCCTCCGCGACATGGAAGAGGACATTCACGAGGCGGAAACTGCGGTCGCCAAGCAAATTGCTATCGAGAAGAAATTCAAGCAGCAGTACGAAGAAGCTGAGGAAATGGTGCAGAAGCGGGAAGAGCAAGCGCTCAAGGCGCTGGAGTCCGGCAACGAGGACTTGGCTCGCCGCGCGCTGCAGGATAAGAAAGAGCATCAAACCCGTTATGACGAAATGAAGAATCAGTATGACTCGGCGAAGGCCAACGCGGACCGTCTTCGCACTCAGCTGTCCGAGATGAAGGACGAATTCACGAAGCTGAAGAACAAGAAGGAAGTGCTGGTGGCCCGCGCGGAAGCGGCTAAGGCCCAGAAGCAGATCAACCAAGCGATGTCCGGCTTCGGCACGGATAACGCAGCCAAGGGCTTCGACCGCATGAGCGAGAAAGTGCTTCAGCTGGAAGCCGAGGCGGAAGCGAGCAACGAGCTGCGTTCGAAGAACAAGAGCCTGGACGACGAGCTGAACTCGCTGGGCAAGAACGACGGCGTCGAAGATGAGCTGGCTGCGCTTCGCGCCAAGCTTGCATCCAAGAAGCAGGCTGAATAGCAAATGGACGCTGCGGTGCTTCAGGCATGAATACGCCTGAGTCCCGCGTTGTTCGACCTAGAGACTGAGGGCTTAAGACCCTCAGTCTCTTCGGTTGTTTTCACGCATTCAAGGTGAGAGCGGGGGCTGGATGATGATGAATGACGAGGTGGACCGTTGGTTAAGCAATCCCTATGTGGAAACGCTAGCATTTTTTTCGATCGCGGTGTTGGCCTTGGTCGTATTCCTGACGATTTTTGAGCTGGTAACGAAATATAAAGATTGGGAAGAGATCAAGAAGGGAAATTTATCCGTGGCCATGGCGACCGGAGGCAAAATCTTCGGGATCTGCAACCTGTTCCGGTTTGCCATTCTGAACAATGACAGCCTCCTGCATTCCCTTATCTGGGCGGGCTACGGCTTTATCTTGCTGCTTGCGGCTTATTTTATCTTTGAATTTCTGACGCCATATTTCAAGATCGACGAGCAAATTCAGAATGATAACCGCGCCGTCGGATTTATCGCGATGGTGATTTCCGTCTCGCTCTCCTACGTGATCGGCGCCAGCGTGACTTGATTCGTGCCGCCGGACGGTTCGCCAGGCTGGCTTATTGTAACGAAGGAGGAAGCGGGCTTTGAAGTATTTATGGGGCACCTTGTTTGCGCTTGCTCTTGTTTTTTTGATTGCAGGCGTTTACTATTTTATTAAGTTTGCTTGAACCGGGCGTACGGGGAGATCCGGTATAAACGCCCGCGGAGGAGGAAGGCAGCGTGTCGCAATCGAGTGACTTGGTTTGTCCGTGGTGTCAAACCGAGATCGTATGGGATCCCGAGCTCGGGCCGGAGGAAACGTGCCCCCATTGCTTTAACGAACTGGGTGAGTACCGCAGCATCCAATGGAAGGTTAAGCCGGTGGGGCAGTCCATCGAATTCGACGAGGACGAGGACGAGGAAGAAGAGAACGACGAGTACTACGACGACGAGCTGGAGCCGAATTCGCTGGATACGTATGAAGAAGCGGTACAGCATGTGCTGGATCGCCAGGAGGAAGCGCCGGAATGCCCTTCGTGCCGCAGCTTTATGCTTCTCGCCGGCACGCAGGCCGCGCCGGAGAGCTTTGTTCCGTTCATTCATGCGTCGGTGAAGTCGCCGCTCATCGGGGCGAATTTTACGGCTCAGGTCTATGTGTGCCCTTCCTGCTTCAAGGTCGACACCTTGCTCAGCGAGAAGGACCGGCTGGAAATGATCGAGCTGTTGAAGCAAGCAAAGTAACGCGGGATCGGCAATATTAGGAAGCTGCGGGGATGTTACATCTCCGCAGCTACCTTTTTCTTCCTGGGGACATTGAAATTCACCGATCGGGGAAGCTTAACAGGTGACATTCTAAGAACCAGGTGAGCGCATGCATTCCGGAAACACAACATTTCCGCCCCACGGGAGAGGACCCCGTGACGGCGGCCAAGCCCGAGAGTGGCTTGATCTGAGCCGGGAAGGACGGGAAGAGGGGGCACATAAGCCGAAGAAGGGCCGCGCTCCGCTGACCGGCCAGTCCCGGCTTTTGCTAACGGTTCATGGCTTGTTTGCCGCAGCGAACGCGTTATCCGGCACATTCGTTAACGTGTACCTGTGGAAGGCCAGGCACGATTTCGCCCTGATCGGCTGGTTTACGCTGGTCCATCATGTGATGATGGCCCTCACCTTTTGGACGGCGGGCAAGTGGGTGAAGGAGCATAACAAGATGAACTGCCTGCGGGCGGGCGTGGCGGTTGCCGCCGTCTTTTACACGCTCGTGCTGTGGTTCGGCGAACGGTCCGCCGATTATTTCCTTGTGCTCGGCATCGTTCAGGGCGTGTCCTCCGGCTTTTTCTGGCTGGCGTTTAACGTCGTTTACTTTGAGGTCACCGGTCCCAATAACAGAGACCGCTTCAACGGCTGGGCCGGACTGCTCGGCTCGGGCGCCGGCATGCTCGCGCCCTGGATATCAGGGCTGCTCATTGTACGGCTGCGGGCGGAGACGGGCTACCGCCTCATCTTTTCCATCTCGGTAGCGGTCTTTGTGCTTGGCGTAATCGTCAGCTTCTTCTTGAAGAAACGGAAGTCCCTAGGAATGTATGATTGGCGTCTTCCTTGGACGTGCTTGAAGCAGGACGGCGCATGGCGGACGGTCGGTCTTGCGCTGGCGGCGCAGGGGATGCGGGAGGGCGTGTTCGGCTTTATGATCGCGCTGCT
The DNA here is from genome assembly GCF_027533625.1 of Paenibacillus gyeongsangnamensis. Classification (GTDB taxonomy): domain Bacteria; phylum Bacillota; class Bacilli; order Paenibacillales; family NBRC-103111; genus Paenibacillus_G; species Paenibacillus_G gyeongsangnamensis. Next base: position 70,577 of record NZ_JAQAGZ010000023.1, read on the forward strand.
GGTCTACGTGCATACGGGAAACGAAGCGAAGCTGGGCAATTTCTCGCTGATTACGTCGGCTGTGGCTTTGCTGAGCTTCATGGCGGCGGGAAGACTACTGAAGCCGAAGCACCGGAGAATCGCGATGCTGGTCGGAGCCGTTATGCTGGTGCTTATGATCGTTCCTTTTTTCTGGAAGGTGAACTTTTTTACACTGCTTGTCTTTGGGATCGGCGTCGGAATTTTCTTCCCGCTGTACGGCATTCCTATGACTTCGACGGTGTTCGATCTCATCGGAGGCGATCCGGAGAGCGCCAAGCGGCGTGAAGAATACATTGTGCTGCGGGAGCTGGCGCTCAATGCCGGCCGAATCGTCGGAACGGCCCTGTTTATTGCAGCCGTTTCGCTCACAAGGTCGCCGGCTGCGATGAACTGGCTGCTGCTCGCCATCGGCAGCTCGCCGCTGGCGGCATGGTATTTTATGCGCAAGGTACATGCCGTATAGGGGTCTCCGTTGCAAGCCGCGTTCCCGGTACAGGGAGAGGGCTTGTTTTTTGTGCTGCAGTTAGTCGCCTCATCGGCCGATATACTACATTGCAGGATCACATCAACGGGGGGATTGCAATGAGCGCGGAAGCGGTCTAAGCCGGGTTCCCCTTGACTTTCGCCGGGCACCCGCTACAATGGTAGGGAATACAAGGGAACGGACAGCCTTAGAGGCGGGTTTAGAAGGGAGCGAGGTACAGATGAACAATCGCAGAAAAATGGTGAACAGCATTTCGGAGCTGATAGGAGAGACGCCGGCCGTACGGATTCGGCGGCTGCTGGGCGAAGACGATGCCGAGCTGTACGTGAAGCTGGAGTACTTTAATCCGAGCGGCAGCGTCAAGGACCGCGCGGCTTACAATTTGATCGCGCAGGCGGAGAAGGACGGACTGCTGCGGCCGGGGGCGACGATCATCGAGCCGACGAGCGGCAATACCGGCATCGGCCTGGCGATGAACGCGGCGGCTAAGGGCTATAAAGCGATTCTGGTCATGCCGGACAACATGACGAAGGAACGCATCAACATCCTGAAGGCCTACGGCGCGGAGGTCGTTCTAACCCCCTCCGCGGAACGGATGCCGGGAGCGATCCGGAAGGCGCTGGAGCTAAAGGGGCAAATCCCAGGCAGCTTCATTCCGCAGCAGTTTGAGAATAAGGCGAACCCGGACATTCACCGGACGACGACCGCGCTCGAAATCATCGAGCAGATGGAAGGCCGGCTGGACGCTTTCGTGGCAACCTCGGGCACCGGAGGCACCATTACCGGGACGGGCGAGGTGCTTCGCGAGAAGCTCCCGGGCATCCGGATCGTGGTCGTTGAGCCGCAGGGCTCGCCCGTTCTGTCCGGAGGAAAGCCGGGCCCGCACAAGCTGGTAGGCACGAGCCCCGGCTTCGTCCCCGCCATTCTTAACACCGGCGTTTACGACGAGATCGTTCAAGTTTCGGACGACGATGCGCTGCAAACGGCGCGTGATCTGGCAAGCCGCGAGGGGATCCTCGTCGGGCCGTCCTCCGGCGCTTCCGTCTGGGCGGGGATCCAGCTCGCGCGCCGGCTCGGCAAAGGCAAGCGCGTGCTGTGCATCGCCCCGGATACGGGAGAGCGGTATTTGAGCATGGGGATTTTTTGATTGGCCGTCGTGCTAAACAAATTAAACAAGCTTGCATATTTACTGTATATAAGAAGTCTCTCTTGAAAAGGGGCTTCTTTCTTTATTATGTCCGCTGGACTATCCTTAAGACGATAATCAGCAAAAAGTGGCGCGCCAATCCAGACAAAATGAAAACAAAGTATTGAATAAATATTCATTGTAATGTATAATAATAAATGTAGAAACTTAAGACGAAAGAAGGGGACGGATAATGATGATCGCGCTGCAAAAAGCGCTTCCGGAGGCAGAGCAATTTCGGCAGCTGATGGAATCCATGTCCGGAGACACGCCGGCCGATCTTCCGGTGTACGAAGCTTTCTGCCAATGTACGGAAGTGATTGCCGCGTACGACCAGGAGCGTCTCGTAGCCTTGGGCGGCGTGGCGAAGAGCTGCGGTTACGGGGAAGCCGCAGGCTTTCAATTCACCGTGATGCCGGATTACCGGGGTCGCGACATTGAAGCCTATATGAAGAAGCTGCTAGCGGTCCAGAACGTATAATCGGGCCGGTTAAATATCATAGGATAGGGGCCTTCGGCGCTGACGGGCGGGAAGGCTCTTTTTGCGTTGCGGCGGTGCGCCGAGCGGGAAACGGAGCGGTCCAAGCGCGGTCAACTTTATTTTGCAAAAGTCGGGGATATGGGTGTAATATGGAGGAATAAGTTTTGAGCAAGTTAATCTAAAAGGAGGCGTATCCATGGAACAATTCAAAATGAAAATCGTCGAGCTGCTCAAGGAAGATGCACGCCGTTCACCGGCTCTCATTGCGACCCTGCTCGGCGCATCGGAGGCGGAAGTGGCGGAGGCGATCCGCGAGATGGAAGAGGCGAACGTGATCGTTAAATACGCGACCGTCGTGAATTGGGCCAAGGTGGACAACGAGAAAGTCACTGCCCTCATTGAAGTGCAAATTACACCGGAGCGCGGCCGCGGCTTTGATGCGATTGCGGAGCGCATTTACTTATATCCCGAAGTGAAGTCGGTATACCTGATGTCCGGCGCATACGACCTGCTCGTGGAGATCGAGGGCAAGACGCTGAAGGAAGTCGCTTCGTTCGTTTCCAACAAGCTGTCTCCGATCGATCGGGTGCTCTCCACCAAGACGCATTTTATTTTGAAAAAATATAAACAGGACGGCATCATCTTCGAGGATCACGAGGATGACCGCCGGCTCCTGATCTCACCGTAAAGGACGCTGAGGAACAGATGTTAGAGCAGAAACAAACCGAGCAGCCGAGGACCAAATCGATGAGCGATTATTTGGCTCCTCTCGTTCGGGAGATCCCGCCTTCGGGAATCCGCAAGTTTTTTGATTTGGTCAGCGGGAGCAAGGACATTATCTCGCTCGGCGTCGGCGAGCCGGATTTCAGCACGCCATGGCATGTGCGCGACGCCTGCGTTTATTCGTTGGAACGGGGCAATACGAAGTATACGCCGAACGCGGGCATTTACGAGCTTCGCGAGGCCATCGCCGAATATTTGTACAATTCTTTCCAGGTGAAATATGAGCCGGAAGGCGAGGTGATCGTAACGGTAGGCGGGAGCGAAGCGATCGACCTCGCGCTCCGCGCGCTCATCACGCCGGGGGACGAGATTCTGATTCCCGAGCCTTGCTATATATCTTACAGCCCTATCACGCGGATCGGCGGCGGCATCCCCATCGGCATCGAGACGTTCGCGAAGGACCAGTTCAAGCTGACGGCCGAATCGCTGAAGGCGGCCATCACACCGAAGTCGAAGGTGCTGATCCTGTCGTACCCGAGCAATCCGACGGGCGCGATCATGACTTATGAAGACTGGCTGCCGATCACGAAGCTGGTGGAAGAACATGACCTGATCGTCATTTCCGATGAGATTTATGCCGAAATGACTTACGACAACAAGCATGTCAGCTTCGCCTTCATGCCGGGCATGCGGGACCGCACGATTCTGGTGAGCGGTTTTTCCAAGGCGTTTGCCATGACGGGATGGCGGATGGGGTATGCCTGCGGTCACCGCGAGCTGATCTCGGCTATGCTGAAAATTCATCAGTACACGATCATGTGCGCTCCGTCCATGGGGCAGGTAGCCGCTCTCGAGGCGCTTAAGAACGGACTTGAGGAGAAGGATCGGATGATGGAGTCCTACAATCAGCGCCGCCGCCTCGTTGTCAAGGGGTTCAGAGACATCGGTCTGGAGTGCCATGAGCCGCAGGGCGCCTTTTATGCGTTCCCTTCCATTCAGTCCACAGGTCTTAGTTCGGAGGAATTCGCTCAGCGGCTTGTGACTGAGGCCAAGGTTGCAGCGGTGCCGGGACATGTATTCGGAATGGGCGGAGAAGGCTTTCTGCGCGTTTCCTATGCCTATTCGGTCAATCAATTGACACAAGCGATCGAAAGAATTGGCAAATTCCTTAAATCTCTGTAAGTTCGACAAAAATAGCCATTTTCAATGTCTTCCAAAACTGGTATCTTAGAAGTAAGGAAGTTTCATATATTTATAGTTTATGAGATTCCTTACAGGGCTGGGTCTAAAGATATGAAGTGGGAGGGATGATGAGTGGCTTTTCCGGAATATCAGCTTCGGCATGGGTTTCAAATCGGTTGGATTCGAGAGAACGACCAGAAGGCGAAGTGGTTTTTTGGAAAACGTAAAAGCGCCTCGTCTGCCGTATCTTTGGAAGATGAAATTTACTGTCTGCGCCAGGAGCTCGAGCAGCTCGTGCAGAATGGAAACCGATTGACATCCCCCCAGGTCGTCGAAGTCAGCATGGAATTGGATAAGAAGATCAACGAATATATGAACAGCATACGAGGAAGCCGGGCTTGATCGGCTTCCTTTTTTTGTCTCTCTCCGTGTCAAGTACCATTAACTGTAGGTTGAAGGTCCCCGGTTGCCCCCTTATAATCGGTAACCAAAGGAGAGGATACTATGAAACTACGCAATGTACTAGCCATCTTACTTGCGATCTGCTTCTTGGGCGCGGTTCTCCCCTCCCAACCGGCCGCCGCTGCCGCCGTGCTGCAGCAAGGAAGCGTAAGCGGAGACGTATGGGACTTGCAGTACCGGTTGTACGCATTGGGTTATTATCCCGATAAGCTGGACGGCGTCTACGGTTCCCGTACAGCCTCGGCCGTAGCCCGGTTTCAACGGGATTACGGCATGACCTCCGACGGAGTGGTCGGGAAACAAACCTGGGCCCTACTAAAAAAATATTCCTTGAATCAGGCCGAAATGGATATTCTGGCCCATGTGATTTACAGCGAAGCGCGGGGCGAATCCTATACGGGACAAGTCGCCGTCGGCGCTGTCGTCATGAATCGCATCAAGTCCGGGCAATTCCCCGGTAATATCCGGGACGTCGTGTTCGAGCCCGGAGCCTTCACTGCCGTGTCGGACGGCCAATATTGGCTGACGCCGGACCGGACCGCTTACTTGGCGGCGCTGGATGCGGTGAGAGGATGGGACCCGACGTACCATGCCCTCTATTACTTTAATCCCGACACGGCCACGAGCCAGTGGATTTGGTCCCGGCCGCAGACGGTGAAGATCGGCAAGCATATTTTTGCAAAATAAGCGTCGGCATCCCGGCTCCGTTTCCTTCCTGGAAGCGGGGCTTTTGTGTATGAAGAAATGTATCGTTTTTTTGAAAGATGAACGAAGTTTATGGTAAACTAGACTAATAGATAGAATGGGCTGAAGGCGCGTGAAAGCGCCGGTGGCATGAAGGAGGAGCTTTGGGGAGATGCGGGGAAAGCTGCTGCTTGGATTGCTTCTCATCGTTATGCTTGCGGGATGCGGGGGGCCGAAGGCGGATGTGACGATTTTCATGATGGGCCCGCAGGGGGTTCCGAATGAAGTCGGCGATAAGCTGCAGCAAGCGCTGCAGACGAAGCTCGGTACGGCACCGACCATACAAGTCGTGACGACGCCGATGTTCTCGATGGAAAAGATGGTCGTAGAAATTGCGGCCGGGGAGAACGGGATTCTGATCCTGCCGATGGACCAGTTCAAAACGCTCGGGAATCAGGGAGGGTACATCGCGCTGGACGACGTGACCAGAGCGGATGATTATCCGGACGGGGTGCTGGAGCTGAAGGAGGAAGGCAAGCCTTCGCAGGGCAAGCATCTGTACGGGATTCCGCTCGAAAAAACGAAATGGTTTACGGATTTAAAGCTAAACGGCAAGGATTTGGTAGCCTTCATTCCGGCTAACGCTCCGGATAAGGAGAAGTCGAAGCAGGTTATGAAGCGGATTGCCGAGAAGAGCCAGTAGCTTCCGCTGCCGGTTTAACTGAATAGTCGTTCGGGTGCCCCGGCTTCAGCGCCGCGGGTTAAAAGGGAAGCCGGTGCAAATCCGGCGCGGTCCCGCCACTGTGTAACGGGTTGTTCTTCAGGCAGCCACTGTCCGGAATCCGGATGGGAAGGCGAAGAGCAAGCAAGCCCCGTGAGCCAGGAAACCTGCCTGAACGAAGACGACAAGCGGCCCTTTTCGAGGAAAAAAGGAGCAGAACGCGCATCCATGGCGGATGCTGCGGCCTAAGGGCTGCTGCGGCGCCTTCGGATTCGAAGCCCTCTGCTTTTCTTCGGAAGAGCGGGGGGCTTTTTGCGCGGGACGGTATGGATGGGCTTGGGGAGAATATCAAAGTCAGGAGCGATCGGGGAGCATGAAGGGAAAGAAACGATGGAACGGAAACGGTAAAAAACGGCTGCTTGCAGCCGTCTTGGGGCTGGCGCTGACGGCTGTAGCCGCAGGCTGCGGCGGACCAACGGCAACGCCGAAGCAAGGGGAGCTGAAGGATCCGCCGAAGGCGGATAGCGGTACGGCTGCCGGAGGAGCGGGAACGGCCGCTCCGGCGGGGAGGCATACGACCTACCCGCTGAAGGTGAAGGACGCCACGGGCAAGGAGTTCACGTTCGAGAAGGCGCCTGCGCGCATCGCATCGACGTCGCCCGCGGAAACCGAAACGTTGTTCGCGCTTGGGCTCGGCGACAAAGTCGTCGGCGTATCGGACTTCTGCGACTATCCGGCGGAAGCGAAAGCGAAGCCGAAGCTCGGGAGCATCGTGAAGCCGAACGAGGAAGCGCTCATCGCCGCGAATGCGGATCTGGTCATGACCGGCGTATCGATGAAGGCTGACACCGTCAACAAGCTGCGTGAGCTGAAGATCAATATGTACAAGGTCGAGCCGAAGACGGTGAACGACGTGATGAACAATATGCTGACGCTGGGACAAATCTTCGACCGCCAGGACCAGGCCGAGAAGCTCGTCGCTTCCATGAAAGCGGATTTGAAGAAGGTGCAGGATGCCGTGCAGAACCTGAAGCCGGAGCAGAAGAAAAAAGTGTTCATTGAATTTTCTCCGGGCTGGACGGTCGGCAAAGGCGAGTTTCTGGACGAGCTCATCAGCATTGCGGGAGGCATCAACGTTGCCGCGGACCAGAAGGGCTACGTGCAGCTCAGCGAGGAGAAGGTCATCGCCGACAACCCACAGGTGATTCTGTATCCGGCAGGCATAAAGGACGATAAGAGCAATAAAACGATCGACGAAATCATTCGCACGCGCAGCGGCTGGGACAAAATCGATGCCGTGAAGAACGGCAGGCTGGCTCCGGTCGATAAGGATACGACGAGCCGCCCGGGTCCGCGCATTACGTCGGGGCTTCTGGATATCGCCAAGGGCATTTATCCGGAATTGGTGAAGTAATGAACCGAAGGCTTTGGATATGGGGCAGCGCGTTGTTCGCTCTGCTCCTGCTTGCTTCGACAGCGGCGCTGTCCGTCGGCACCGTCCGCGTTCCGTTCGGAGAGGTGTGGGGCATGGTGTTTCGTCATTTGCCGCTTGTTGGTGATGGGATACCGGTGAAGTGGAGCGAAGCGGCGGAGCAAATCATATGGAAGGTGCGGCTGCCGCGGGTCATTCTGGGTATGCTCGTGGGCGCGTCGCTAGGACTAGCGGGCGCTTCCTTCCAGGGCGTTCTGCGCAATCCCTTGGCGGACCCGTATACCCTCGGTGTATCCTCCGGAGCGTCGGCGGGTGCGGCGTTTCTGATTTTGTTCGGCTTTCAGTTTGCTTGGCTCGGCCAGTGGACGGTACCGGTCGTCGCTTTCGCTGCGGGATCGGCCTCGCTCGTTACGGTGCTTTTGCTAGCCCGTACGCAGGGAAAGCTGCGGATGGAGAGCGTGATTTTGGCGGGAGTCGTGATGCAGGCCTTCCTCGGTGCTTTCGTGTCCTTGATGGTCGCATTATCGAAGACAGTGATTAATGAAATTATTTTTTGGACGATGGGCAGTCTCGCCCTGCGGGGATGGTCTTATACGCTGGTGCTGCTGCCTTATTTGGCCATTGGGGCGGCCGTGCTGCTGGGCTTCGGGCGCTCCATGAATCTGCTTGCTGTCGGAGAGCGTCAGGCGGCGTATTTGGGCGTGAATGTGGAGCGGACGAAGCTGGTAGTACTGATCGCTTCCACGCTCATTACGGCTGCGGCGGTGTCCGTGTCGGGCGTGATCGCTTTTGTCGGCTTAATCGTGCCGCACTTGCTCCGTCTGCTGGTCGGTCCGGATTACCGGCTGCTGCTCCCTCTATCGCTGCTGGGCGGCGCGGCTTACGTCGTGATCGCGGATATGCTGGCCCGCACGGTTCTCAGTCCGACCGAAATACCGCTTGGCGTAGTGACGGCTTTTTTGGGGGCTCCCTTCTTCGCCTACTTGCTTCGGCGGTCGAAGCGGGGGATGGGGGAGGAGCTTCGGGGATAAAGAAGAAGCTGCTTTTTAAGCGAGCTATATGGCATGCTGGTGGGTGGAACGGCAGGAAATTATTGCTTATCGATTATGTGCTGTTTACATAACTGCAGTGCTAAAGATGTTCAAGGTGAAAGGAGGCGGCGGCCTTGGCGGTAGTGCAGGCGGAGCGTTTGAGGAAAGCATTCGGAGGCCGGCCTGTGCTGGAGGAGCTTAGCTTCGAGGTGGAAGCGGGGGAATGGGTCGGCATTCTGGGGCCTAACGGCACGGGAAAATCGACGCTGCTGCACATGATCTCCGGTGTCCTGCAGCCGGATGCGGGGCGCGTGCTGCTCAAGGGCCGGCCGGCCGGCAGCTATTCGCGGAAGGCGATCGCCCGGTGGGTGGCCGTGCTTCAGCAGGATGCGCTGCCTCCGATCGGCTTCACGGTGCGCGAGACGATCGAGATGGGACGCTATCCGTACCAGAACTGGTTCGGGGATGAGCCGGAGGACCGGAGCGCGCTGGTAGAGCGCATCCTCGATTGGCTCAAGCTGAGGCAGCTGGCGGACCGCACGCTGGATCGTCTGAGCGGCGGGGAACGGCAGCGGGTAGCGCTGGGCAAGGTGATGGCGCAGGAGCCGATGCTGCTGCTGCTCGATGAACCGACGACGTTCCTCGATATCGGCTACCAGCTCGAAATGATGGAATGGATCCGCAGCTGGCAGCAGGAATGCGGTTTGACCGTCGTGTCGGTGCTGCATGACTTGAATTTGGCGTCGCAGTTTTGCGGCAGACTGCTGCTGCTGCATGAAGGGCACATTGCCGGGATGGGCACGCCGGATGAGGTGATTCGGCCGGACCTGCTGGAGCGGGTCTACGGCACGCGGCCGCATGTGCTGACGCACCCTGATAAGCGGGTGCCGCAGATATTACTTGGAAGGGCTGGGTATAGTGATGGATCAGAATAAAGCGAACGGACAGGAAGCATTGGAGCAGGTGATCGCAGGTATCCGGCCGCTAGATTCGGCGGCGGTGGAAGCGGCCGCCCGGCATTTGGATCAACTGACGAAGCCGCCGGGGAGTCTCGGACGGCTGGAGCACGTGGCCAAACAGCTTGCAGGTATTCACGGCGAGGCGCTGCCCGAGCTCGGCCGTAAGGCCGTCATCGTAATGGCCGGAGACCACGGCGTATGCGAGGAAGGGATCAGCGCTTTCCCGGCGGAGGTGACGCCGCAGATGGTGATGAATTTCCTGCACGGCGGCGCAGCGGTCAACGTGCTGGCAAGACAAGCGGGAGCGGACGTGGTGTGCGTCGATATCGGCGTCAACGCCGAGCTGAGCCACCCGGACCTGCGCTCGCGCAAAATACGCCGGGGCACGGCCAATATGGCGAAGGGCCCCGCGATGTCGCGCCGCGAGGCGGAAGCCGCGGTAAGGGTCGGGATCGAGACGGTGGAGGAGCTCGCAGCCGCAGGCTACCGCTTGTTCGCCACCGGCGAGATGGGCATCGGCAACACCACGGCCAGCTCGGCTTTGCTGGCTGTGCTGGGGGGTGCCGATGTGGCCAGCGCCGCAGGCCGCGGGACGGGCATCGACGATGCGCGTCTGGCGCACAAGCAGGCGGTGATCCGCCGCTCGATCGAGATCAACCGGCCGGATCCGGCCGACCCGATGGATGTGCTGACGAAGGTCGGAGGCCTTGAGATCGCAGGTCTTGTAGGCGTCATCCTCGGCGCGGCGCGGTGCCGGTGTCCGGTCGTGATCGACGGCTTTATTTCATCGGCAGCAGCCCTCGTAGCGACCCGGCTCGCTCCGGAGGCCGCATCGTACATCATTGCTTCGCATCTGTCGCAGGAGCAGGGGCATGAGCGGCTGCTTAACGAGATCGGGCTGGTACCGATGCTGCGGATGGATATGCGGCTCGGCGAAGGCACGGGGGCCGTGCTCGCTTTCTCGCTGGTCGAGGCTTCGGTGCGCATCATGAAGGAGATGGCTACCTTTGCGGATGCGGGCGTATCGAAATCGGAAGAGAAGAAGGAAGGCGCCGGGGCGTAAGGTTGTCGTCCCGGGACGGGGGGAACGAATGTGAAGGCACTGGTTACCGGAGGAGCCCGCAGCGGCAAAAGCAGCTTCGCCGAAGCGTACGCCGCCAAGCTGGCCGCGGAAGGCATCTACATCGCCACCTGCCAGGCGTACGACGAAGAGATGGAACGGCGCATCGGGCTGCACCGCCGGGAGCGGGAAGCGGCAGGCTTCCTGTGGCGCACGGTGGAGGAGCCGCTGGCTCTGGCCGAGACGCTGCTGCAGTTGGAGGCGGAGCATGCCTCGCTTCGGGAGCGGCCGGGGGATCAAGGAGGGCAGCGATCGGAGCAGTTGCGAGCTCTGGGCCAGGAACAAGAGCCGGTACAGGAGCAGGAGCAAGTGAATGAGAAGGTGCAGCTGCGAATGCAGGACGGACAGGGTACGGTCCGCAAGAGGCCGGTGGTGCTCGTCGATTGCTTGACGCTCTGGCTGACCAACTGGCTGCTGAGCTGGGAACAAGATCCGGAAGCGGAGCGGCGGGTGGAAGACAAGATCGAGGAGCTCGCAGCCGCCGTGAACGCTTATTCCGGACCGTTGGTACTGGTTACCAACGAGGTCGGCTATGGGCTAGTCCCCGAGTACAAGCTGGGCCGCCAGTTCCGGGATTTGTCCGGCCGGATGAATCAGCGGCTTGCCCGATGCGCGGACCAAGTGTTTTTGGTCGCCTCGGGTATCCCTATTGAGCTGAAGAGCAGGTCTTTTACACTATAAATTTCGGGATGGCATGAGAATTCACATGGATCATGAACCCGGGGTCGTAAAACTGACATAGAGTAAACCTGGTGTTCATTAGAAGCGCTCCCAGGTTCACTAAACGCTGCAGTTGGGCCATTTCGTGTATGTTAGTGAACCCAGGTTCGTTAGTAGTGAGTTTGAGTTCACTACATCCTAACATTCCAGATGTATGAGCGCGATAGTGAACTTGAGATGACATAAAGTAACCCTGATGTTCACTAGAAGCGCCCTCAGGTTCACTAAACGCTGCAGTTGGGCCATTTTCACGTGCGTTAGTGAACCCAGGTTCGCTAGTAGTGAGTTTGAGTTCACTATATCTAACTTTCCAGCTGGGCAAGCGCGATAGTGAACTAAAGATGACATAAAGTAACCCCGGAGTTCACCCCCAGGTTCACTAAACGCTGCAGTTGGGTCATTTCGTATGTGTTAGTGAACCCAGGTTCGCTAGTAGTGAGTTTGAGTTCACTATATCTCAACTTTCCAGCTGGGCGAGCGCGATAGTGAACTTGAGATGACATAGAGTAACCCCGGAGTTCACTAGAAGCGCCCCCAGGTTCACTAAACGGTGCAAGTTAGCCATTTCGTGTGCGTTAGTGAACCTGAGTTCGCTAGTAGTGAGTTTGAGTTCACTAAACGCCGCAAGTTAGCCATTTCGTGCGCGGTAATGAACCCAAGTTCGCTAGTAGTGAGTTTGAGTTCACTATATCTCAACTTTCCAGCTGTACGAGCGCGATAGTGAACTTGAGATACATAGACGAAGCAGCCAAGCAGTACAATGTTACCTTTTTCAAGTCGGATTCAGTCGTAACGGAGGAAGTCATTTGTTGTTTTATAGCTTGCAAGAAACCGTGGCGATGACGCTGGCAGCCTTGGTGCTGGATTGGCTTATCGGCGATCCGGCGTGGAAGCGGCTGCCTCATCCCGTCGTTTTGATCGGACGCTGGATTACGCTGCTTGAGAAGCGATTGCTTCCGGCACCCGGCGGTCCGCGGACAGAGGCCCGTACTAAGCTGAGGGGCGTAGGCTTGACAGCGGCGACGCTGGTTGTCGCTTTTGGCGCAATGGCTGCTGTCCTATGGGTCGCTCAAGCCTTGCATCCTTGGCTCGGTTACGCCGTAAACATATGGTTCATCTCGTCCACGGTGGCGGTGAAAGGGCTGAAGGAAGCCGCGATGCTCGTCTACCGTCCGCTGGCCGAAGGACATTTGGAGGATGCTCGAAAATATGTCGGCTATATCGTCGGGCGGGACACTACGAAGCTGGATGAAGCGGAAATTACGAGGGCCACGGTTGAGACGGTTGCGGAAAATATCGTCGACGCCGTCGTTTCACCCCTATGCTATGCGTTGCTCGGGGCTGCGCCTCTGGCGATGCTGTACCGTGCGGCGAATACGCTCGATTCGATGGTCGGCTACAAGAACGACAAATATATCGATTTCGGATGGGCCTCGGCCCGCTTCGACGATGTGTTGAATTGGCTTCCGGCGCGGCTGACCGGCGCGCTGCTGGTGCTGACCGCCGCCTTGACGCCCGGAGCGAAGGCTGTCCCTGCGGCGCGATCAATCCGTCGCTTCGCCCGGCTTCATCCGAGCCCGAACAGCGGCATCCCCGAGTCGGCGGTAGCGGGAGCGCTTGGGATTGAGCTCGGGGGCGTGAACGTATACCACGGAAGAATCAGCGAACGGGCGCGGATGGGTTGGCCCTTGCGCGAGCGCGAGCGGGAGGATATCCGGCGGACGATCCGGATGATGTACGGAGTGAGCTACTGGATAGCGGGGGGATTGCTGTTATGCGTGCTTTTCGATTGGCCATAGGCGAATGGACAGCCGCCGCCTTGGCGGCTTTTCAATTTTTGACGCGTCTCCCCGTTCCGGTGAGGCTGAACTATACCGATGCGCTGTTCCGGCGAAGCGTCGTTTTTTATCCACTGGCCGGGCTGGTGCTCGGTCTGCTGCTCGCCTTGGCAGGCTGGCTTCTCCGGATGGGACTGCCTACACTTCCTGCCGCCGCACTTCTGCTGACGCTCTGGGTAGGCTTGACCGGCGCGCTGCATCTGGACGGCTGGATGGATACGGCCGACGGCGTGCTGAGCCACCGTTCCCGCGAACGGATGCTGGAGATCATGAAGGACAGCCGCGTTGGGGCGATGGGCGTAATGGCCTGCGTACTGCTGCTTCTTCTAAAATGGTCCCTGCTCAGCGAGCTGCTGCAGGGTGACGGGCATCTGGGACCTAGTGCGCTACCCATGATCCTGATCCCCTTATGGAGCCGCTGGTATATGGTGATTGCCATCGCATGCTGGCCCTATGCTCGCGCCGAAGGGAGCGGCGGGCTTGGAGGCTACTTCCGAGGCGTCGGAAGGAAGCATCTCGCAGCCGTAACCGCTCTGGCGCTGCTGCTATCCACGGCCGTCCTGGCTGTTATAGGGCAGGGCTGGATGATGCTTGGGATGCTCGCCGGCGGCGCGCTTGTGACGGGCGCGGCCGGAAGCTTGTATTTGAGCCGCAAGCTTGGCGGTCTGACGGGCGATACCTACGGGGCGCTCAATGAATTAATCGAAACGGTGCTGCTGCTGGCGCTCGTACTGGCGCAGCCCATGCTGGGAGGTGGATGAACATGCTGGAGCGCTATGGCCATGGCGGCGATTTGCGGACGGCGGCGGAAGCGTTCGGCGGAACGCCGGAACGGTTTCTGGATTATAGCTCTAATATGAATCCGCTCGGTCCGCCGGATGTAGTCGGCCGCATACTGCGGGACAGCTGGCGCGATGTGGCGAATTATCCCGACCCAGCGGTGCGGGAGCTGACGCAACAGCTGGCGGCGAAGCATGGAGTTCCGCCGGAATGCGTGCTGGTCGGCAACGGCGCGGCAGAGCTGATCGACCTGGCCGTGCGGATCCTGGAGCCGAAGGTGACGGGGCTGGCTCGGCCTTCTTTTGCAGAATATGAGGAAGCGGTAGAAAAAACGGGCGGGCGTGTACTCGACCTCCCATTGACGGAGGCAACGGGCTTTCAGCTCACAGCCGAGGCTGCGGCGCTGGCAATGCGGAGCTGCGACCTGCTGATGGTCGGCCATCCGAACAATCCGACAGGACGTCTGCTGAGCCGGGACGTGATCGAGATGCTGAGGGCGGCGCGCAAGCCGGTGATCGTGGACGAGGCGTTCCTCGATTTCTCTCCTCTGGAGGAGGAGCTGACGCTGGCGAGTGCGGCGGCTGAGAACAAACAGTTGATCGTAATCCGTTCAATGACGAAGTTTTATTCGATTCCGGGACTTCGGCTCGGATATGCCGTGGCGCATCCGGAGCGGATCGCCCGAATGAGGCGGCTGCAGGTGCCTTGGAGCGTCAATGCTCTCGCCCAGTGGATCGGTTCGGCGGTACTGCGAGAAGAGGCGTTTGCCGAGGAGACCAAGTCCTGGCTTCCGGCGGAGCGGGAATGGCTGTGCGGGAGGCTGCGGGAGCTGGGATTGAAGGTGTACGACAGTGACGTGAACTTCGTGCTTGTGTCGCTCGAGGCGCTGGATGTGACGGCGCAGAAGCTGCAGGAGGCTATGGGCCGAAGAGGCGTGCTGATTCGCGATGCGTCGCGGTTTCCGGGGCTGACGGACGTTTATGTCCGGGTGGCGGTGAAGCTGAGGGAAACCAACGAGCAGATGCTGCGGGCAATGTCGGAAGCGATAGGTGAGCTTCGGACTCGTCCATCCGGGTCAATGACCCTGGAAGCGAAAAGCGATTCAGCGGTGCAAGATGAGGTGCCGGAGCAAAAACTAAGGCCTGCTAGAACCGTTATGCTGCAGGGCACAGGCTCCGACGTCGGCAAGAGCCTGCTCACCGCCGGGTTGTGCCGCATGCTTCTGCAGGACGGCTACCGTGTAGCTCCGTTCAAGTCGCAGAACATGTCGCTCAATTCCTACGTGACGCCGGACGGCAAGGAGATCGGACGCGCCCAGGGCATGCAGGCGGACGCCTGCCGCGTTCCCGCGACGACGGACATGAATCCTATTCTGCTGAAGCCGAAGAAGGACATGGTATCGCAGGTCGTGGTGCACGGCAAGCCTTACCGAGACCTGGACGCCCGCACTTACCGCGAGCGGTATTTGCCGGAAGCGGAGGCGGTGGTAAAGGAAGCGCTGAACCGTTTGCGCGCGGAGCACGATGTGATCGTGCTGGAAGGCGCGGGCAGTCCGGCGGAGGTGAACTTGAAGGACCGAGATATCGTCAACATGCGGATGGCCGGTTGGGCCGATGCGCCCGTCATTCTGGTAGCCGATATCGACCGGGGAGGGGTATTCGCCTCCTTGGTGGGGACACTGGAGATTTTGTCGCCGGAGGAGCGGGAGCGGGTCAGCGGCTTCATCATCAACAAGTTCCGCGGAGACGTTTCCCTGCTGCAGCCGGGTTTGGATTGGCTCGAGGCACGTACGGGCAAGCCGGTGCTGGGCGTCATTCCATACTTGCCCGACCTGGAGCTGGAGGACGAGGATTCCGCTTCGCTGGAGCGGAAGCTGACGGAAGCTCGCTCGGCTCAGGCGTTTGAGCCCGAAGGCGATACGGCGCAGAGGCTCGATATCGCCGTGATCCGACTCCCGCGGATATCCAACTTTACAGATATCGATCCGTTGTTTCATGAGCCGGATGTGCGGCTGCGTTTTGTTGATAAGGCGGACGATTTCGGCCTGCCCGATGCCGTCATCCTGCCGGGCAGCAAAAACACGGTTGACGATTTGCTGTTCCTTCGTACCGTAGGGCTGGACCGATCCTTGCAGGACCACGCCGGACGGGGAGGCTGGCTCGCAGGCATATGCGCCGGATACCAGATGATGGGCACCCGGCTGCTGGATCCGGATCTTGTCGAGTCAGACTGGCTGGAGCTGGAGGGGCTGGGGTTGTTCCCGACGGAAACCGTGTTTGCTGAGGAGAAGCGCACGATCGGGGTGGAAGGCACGGCGAGCGCAAATGCTGCCGGAGCGCTAGGACAGCCGATTACCGGCTACGAAATTCATATGGGCCGGACCAGGTTTCTGGAGCCGGTGCGGCATCCTTTTGCCATCCGGCGTACAGGCACCGGGGAAGAGACGACGGATGAAGGCGTCATTAGTGAGGACGGGCGTCTCTGGGGTACTTATGTGCACGGCATTCTGCATAATGATGATTTCCGGCGGGCGTGGCTGAACCGGATCCGGGAAGCTAAGGGCTGGCAGCCGCTGACGGCCGGGCTGCGATTCTCGGAGCGCCGGGAAGCGGCCTTCGACCGGCTGGCGGACCATGTAAGAGGCCACTTGGATCATAAGCGGTTGTATGAGATGATAGGACTAACGAAATAAACGGAGGAGGGAAAGGAATGCGAATCTATACAAGAACCGGTGATGCCGGTCAGACCGGCGTCATCGGAGGCCGGGTGGACAAGGATGATGCGCGGGTGGAGGCTTACGGCACGACCGACGAGCTGAACTGCTTCGTAGGACAGGCGATGGGCTTCCTGGATCCCGAGAGGGATGCGGATTTGATGGCCGATCTGCTGGAAATCCAGCACGAGATCTTCGATTGCGGCTCCGATCTTGCGCTGCTCAAGCAAGAGCTGCGGCCTTACAAGGTTACGGCGGAGATGGTGGACCGGCTCGAAGCGTGGATCGATAAATACGATGCGGAAACGCCCGACATCAAGCGGTTCATCCTCCCGGGAGGCAGCCAGGCTTCCTCCGCGCTCCATGTGTGCCGCACGGTATGCCGGCGTGCCGAACGCCGCGTCGTGACGCTGGCCCGTACGCAGCCGATCAACGAAGAAGTGCGCAGCTACTTGAACCGGCTGTCCGACCTGTTCTTTACGGTGGCCCGGACGGCGAACCACCGAGCCGGCGTCCACGACGTCGAATATGTGCGAAGCGCCGAGGTATTCCGCCGCAAATCATGAGTACTTATTATAAGCCGCTCGAATATATCGTGCCTCCGGAGGAAGACGGCTTCGTGCTGCGGACGATTTTGCAGAAGAGGATGGGCGTATCCCGCAAGCTGCTCTCGAGACTGAAGCTGACGGAGCAGGGGATCACGGTGAACGGAGAACGGAAATATATCGACATCAAAGTGAAGCCGGGTGACCGGGTGGCGGTTCGAATGGAGACGGAAGCGTCGGACGACATTTTGCCGCAGCCGATGGAGCTTGATATTCTGTACGAGGATGACGAGCTCCTGGTGCTCAACAAGCCGGCCGGTCTGGTGGTGCATCCGACGCACGGGCATTACCTGAATACCATTGCCAACGGCGTCGTGCATTATTGGCGGGAGAAGGGCGAGAGCTTCCGCTTCCGTCCGGTGCACCGGCTGGACCAGGAAACGTCGGGGACGCTCGCAATCGCGAAAAATCCGTACGTGCACCAACAAATCTCAGAGCAAATGCAGGCCCATGAAGTGAAAAAGGATTACGTCGCTCTGGTCCACGGCGTCGTCCAAGCGGACGCCGGCACGATCGAGGGGCCGATCGACCGCGACCCGCTCGAGCCGCACCTGCGCATCGTCACCCCGGACGGGTACCCCGCGACGACGCATTACCGCGTGGAGCGCCGGTTTCCGGGTGCTACCCTCGTACGGCTGCGCCTCGAAACCGGAAGGACGCATCAAATCCGCGTCCATATGAAGCATCTCGGCCATCCGCTGCTGGGCGATAAGCTGTACAGCCCGCCCGAGGAGCCGGAGGATGCGCTCATTGCAAGGCAGGCGCTTCACGCCTGCACGCTGGGCTTCACGCATCCCGGCACGAAGGCGTGGTTGGAGCTGGAGGCTCCGCTGCCGCCGGATATGCTCTCTTGCATTGCCCGGCTGCAGGAACGAAGCTAAACAAGCCGGCATCTCTTAGCAGATGCCGGCTTGTTGCCGTACGCCCAGCATGTGCGTCAACTATTATGTGTGAGTCCTGAAGAGGGAGTGACAGGCTCATGCCTATCCGTACCCGTCAAAATGTAAGCGTCAAACTCTGCACACCTTCAACGTCCGCGAAATTCATGAGAAGATGAAGGTAACCCAAGAAATCAGGAGGTTTGCCTTATGACCAAAAAAGAACAATGCCGCGAGGAATGGATGGCTCGCGTTGCGGATTATTAAGCCCGGCGAATTCATCAGGTATGACAAATCGAGCGGATTCTCTCACCCTGGAACAACTCCAACAGCAAAACGCAAAACAAGAACAACAAATCGCTGAACTATCGGCCAAGCTTTAGTGGTACGAAGAACAGTTCCGTTTGGCGTAGCATAAACGTTTCGGCGCTTCCAGCGAGAAGACGCATCCCGATCAGTTGGAACTAAACCTGTTCAACGAAGCCGAAATGTGTGCGACCTCGCCGGGGCAGGATCCGCCGATGGAGAAGGTGACGTATGAGCGGCGAAAATCGACCGGCAAGCACGAAGAAGACTTGTCGAAGCTGCCGGTCGAGACGGTGACGATGAACGAGCACAATTTTACAGGATATGAGATAATAAAAGAAAAACTCCTTATCGGAGTCCTTCAAAGATTTGGAGAGGTTCGTCATGTACGCTGAAATTATTGTTTTTTTACGAAATCATTCCCTTCTGCACGGTGTGTCGGACAGCGATCTGGAAGTTGTAGCGTCGACGATGGAAAAAGTTTGTTACAAGGCTGGCGATCAATTGATTGTCGAGGGGGCGGCCGGGAATGAGTGTTATTTTATTTTAAACGGGCAGGTTCAAGTATTATCCAAAACTTTGATAGGCAAACAAGTAGTGCTTGCTGAGCTTGGTCCGGGTTCATTGATTGGGGAGATCGCTCTTCTCCAGCAGGAAAAACGCACTGCCGGCGTGAAGGCATTAGGGGATGTTGATGCTTTACGTTTGGATCGTGCCTCTTTTCAGCGATTGGCCGAGGCAAGTCCTTATTTTCATGAGAGCTTATCGTACTCGGCTGAAATTCGCATCAAGCATGGACTGCTCCGCAAAGCATCGATTTGGTCGGCCATCCCGGACTCCGAGCTTCGCGGTTTGGCAGAGATTACCGTAAGACGACGGGTTCAGCGCGGAGAGACAATCGTCAGAGAAGGTGAGTCGGCCGACCGTTTTTTTATGATCAGCAAGGGACGTTTTGAAAAGCATGCCGGAGATAAAAGAACGGGGGTGCTGGGAGCAGGAGATTATTTCGGCGAAATTGCATTATTGGCTGGCGTTCCTCATACCGACTCCTTAACTGCTTTGGAAGACAGTGAGCTCCTGGTGATGGGAAAAGATGAATTCCATTACATTTTGCAGCACTATGTCCCGGTTCGGCAGCACTTTCTTGAAGTTCTGCGCATTCGAAGGCCGGATTTGTCGCGTACTGCCGCTGTAACCGCTCTCCTTACGGAAACGGAGCTGAGTTCGTCTGCCGCAGGGAAATGGAGCAAAGCGAAACACGCGCGATACGATAGTTGGATCGATCTGCTTTTTCGGCTGGGCGGACTTTTCTTGGCGTTTACCTTGCTGGCTATCTGGCACAAAGATCAAATATGGGTGATTGCCTCCTTGCTGACGGGCGGCTTGGTTGGACCCGTTACCTTTGTTTCGTATGTGCGAAGCTCTCAGTTGCTGGTATTTCGTCCGGCTTATCTTGTGATTGTATTTGTTTCTTCGGCTATTGTGGCCGTACCGCTCGCATGGTTGCTCGAACGAACATGGCTGTTTGACGGAGGGGTGAGCGAGCTTGCTTTTACAAGCATCAAGGTACCTCTCACGACAGCCGTAATTGAAGAAACGTTGAAGTTGCTCATATGCGTCGGTCTTGTCAGAGCGAAGAGAACCCGCTTCCTGATGGACGCGTTAGTATTCGGCGCTGCTGCCGGGATGGGTTTCTCCGCACTGGAAAGCGTAATATACGGGTGGACGCATCTCAATCCGGATTCGGCATGGGGGATGCTTGCCGTATTATGGGTACGGTCGCTGCTGTCCCCCTTCGGACACGGGACTTGGACGGCGATCACGGCAGCGGGGCTTTGGTACGCAATGGAAGGTCGGGCTGACGGACTGGCGCGAAATCGGGTGTGGTGGCGTACGCCGTTCCGGTCGGCGGGGCTGCTTTTATCGGCTGTGGTTCTTCATACTCTTTGGAATTTTCAAATATGGGAGGGAGTCTGGAAAGTTGTAGCGATGATCATCGTTGGAAGCATCGGCTTACTACTGCTCGGCTGGTTAATTCGAAACGGTGTTATGGAGGAACGCCGCGCCTTAAGCATACTGAATCCGTCAGTAGAGACGAACCTGTCTGCGGAAAACGAGGGAATCGAAGCTTTGCGGCAGTTAATATGCGATGCCTGCGGTACGCAGTCTCCAGCCGACACGAGTTATTGCGCGCGCTGCGGACAAGCTCTGCGAAGTGGTTAGGAGGATGCTTGGTCACGATCGTTTCGGTTGGTTTTCGCTCTTGCTCGCGCTCAACCGATTCGGTTTTCCAGGCGTATGACCCAGCTACAACGTGTCGATGCCGCCCTCGCTATAGCATCATTGCGAAGGCGGCATCTCTTTACTTCAATCGATTCTTTATTTTCGCTGCCTCTCCCTAGGAGTGGCCACTTTGACTATTATGCTTCGACCGCCCAAATCGGCGCCATTAAGAGCTTTGATCACGTTTTGTACCTTTTCGAGAGGCACCTCTACAAAACCATATCCGAGCGAACGTCCAGTCTCACGGTCCACAGCGATCCGTGCAGTCAAGACTTCGACGTGTAACTCGCTAACCGCATTTGCGAGGTCCTCTTGGGTATACGCCCAAGGAAGATTTCTAATTTCAAGTACGTTGCCGGGGCCGTTCAAATTCGATGTAGCTTTCCCTACCGCATTGCTGGTACTTCCATTCAGTGCTTGATTAATAGCTCCATACGCGTTGTCATTTAGCATCACAAGCACTCCCGCCATTATGCCTATTACAAATGTGATGCATGCCGTTAAAATAGTTCTGCGATTCATTCTCTATGCCTCCTGCATTGACTTGTTGCCTCCAGTATAACGTATTTCCCCTGGACAATCAGTGATTCACACCACAATTTTCCTATAAAAATCTCGTGAACGTCAAATAGGCCCCACCTAGCAGTTAGATGGAAGCCGAAGTATATGGATAAACATTAAGAGATGCGACAGGAATCAGGTAGTGAAGATGACCACGGCATAAACGGCTCCAGCGTCTTCGGAACTTGGATGTCCGAAAGCTGCGGCAATTGCTCGAACAGGTACTTGAGGTACCGGAACGGGTCAGCCCATTTTCCTTCGCAGTCTCGATCACGCTGTAAATAGCGGCCCTGGCCGAAGCTCCTCGTGGAGTATTCGCAAACAGCCAGTTTTTGCGCCCGATCACAAACGGCTTGATCGAACGCTCACTGCGGTTGTTATCGATCTCAAGCCGTCCATCCTTCAGAAACGCAGTTAATTTCTCCCACTGGTTCAGGCTGTAAGCGATGGCCTGGCCGATCAGACTTTTGGGCATCGTTCGGGATTTCTGCTGGCACAGCCACGCGTGATAAGTGTCTAACACCGCGCGGCTTCGCTCTGCTCGCGCCTTGTGCCGTTCTTCTGGCGTGGCCTCTTGAAGCTCGCGTTCAATCGCAAAGAGCTCGTTGCAGTACGCCAGCCCTTAGGCCGCGACCGTTTCCGGATTGCCTTTGGCCTCCGGCGACGCTTTCAGCGCCTCGTCATATTTGCGCCGGGCATGCGCCCAGCAACCGACCAGCGTCACCTCTTTGACTTTGTGGTAACCCGGATAACCGTCGACATGCAGGTAGCCCTTGAATCCAGATAAAAAGTCCCTCGGATGTTCGCCGCCGCGCGTCCGCTGGTAGTCATAGACCACTGTTGGCTGTGCGCCGCGCCCTGTCCGGTACAACCACAGATACGAGGTCGGATTTTCCCGGGAAATTTCAATCCGCAAATGGCCGCTAACGATCGCAGCCGTTCGCTTGCATGCGGGGACACTAGCGTTTGTTCGAGCGGAAATTGGCAGCTACCGTTTATCGGGCCGCAAACCTCAAATTCAGCCGTTTTTTCCAACGTGCGCTTTCCCGGCGGGCGCCTGCGGTGCTGCACGGCGGTTGGTCAGCCGTCCTCTCCTACCCGATTAAGGACGCCATTCTTACGCTCACTGCAGAAGCCCCAAGTACTCCTTGCACGCCAAAGCGACTGCATCCATCGCGCCCGAAGACGGAAGCATCTTGGACCAGCTCCACGCCGCAGACGGACTAACCAGATAGCCGGTCGGATAAGGCGTGACCTCGATTCCCTGCTTGTGAAAATGCTTCACCGACCGCGCCATATGAGAGGCCGATGTAATCAGGATCGGCGAGCGAAGCCCTTTCTCTTCGAGAAATTTGCGCGAGTAGGCAGCATTCTCCTGGGTCGTACGGCTCCGGTCCTCGATCAGGATGTCCTGCTCCGGCACGCCGAGTGCGAGAAGCTTGCGTTTCGACAGCCGAGCCTCGTTGCCGGAATCATCGTACACCTGCCCGCCGGAGACGAGAATCGGAAGCCGCTTCCGGTGATACAGTTCGGCCGCCGTTACGACCCGACTTAGTGTCGTCCCGGTCAGTTGGCCGGAGCCTTCGACCTCGGGCACGCCGCCGACGGCGCCTCCGCCGAGCACGAGGTACACATCGCCGACAGGCGCCGCCGGCGGCTCGTAGCGTGCTTCCAAGCTGCGGACGGCGGCCTCCCCGGCCAGCGGCGTGCTGACGACATACAGCAGCAGCGTAATCATACCGACTGCCGCTTCCGCCCGGCGCCTGCCGCATTGCCACAGCCTTACGCCGAGCAGGGCGAAGGCGATCACGAACAGCCCTGGCGGCACCAGAAAGCTGTAAACCCCTTTTAGCACATATATCATTCCGCTTCCCTCACGCTTTCCAACGGGATTTTTCGCCGCTTATGCGGCTTTTTCCATTATCACCGGACGGGCCTGGAATTTCAATCGCGGTGCAGTCCCGGCGATTTGCGCGCGCCTGCGTTTCATCGGTATAATTGGGGATAGCACGGAGTACAACTTATTAGAGACAAGGATGGGTCGACACATGAGCGGAAGGCAAGTGACTTGCTATCAATACCCGACCTGCGGGACATGCCGCAGCGCGGTTAAGCAGCTGAAAGAGCTCGGCTGGGAGGTGGATCCCGTGCATATTAAGGAAACGCCGCCAAGTGTGGAAACGCTGAAGGAATGGATCCACCAGAGCGGTCTGGAAATTAAGAAATGGTTCAATACGTCCGGGGAAGCGTACAAGGAAATGCAGCTGAAAGACAAGCTCCCCCACATGAGCGATGAAGAAAAAATTCGCCTGCTCGCCTCGAACGGCATGCTGATCAAGCGACCGGTCGTCGTTGGCGGGAAACGGGTGACGGTAGGCTATAAGCCGGAGCACTATCAAGAGGTATGGGGCCGCTGAAGCAGCATCAAAACCTAGAGGAGGGTGATGTGATTGCAGGAACAACCGAAACGAAAGAACAACAAGCAAAATCCGCTGTGGTTTCTCGGAGCAGCGGCGATGTTTTTCCTTGCCAAGGCGAAATGGCTTCTGTCTTTACTGAAGTTCGGCAAATTCGGGGGCGTGATTCTCTCGATGGCCATTTCGATCGGCACTTATGCCATCATCTATCCGTGGGGCTTCGCCGTCGGCGTCGTACTGCTTCTGCTTGTCCATGAGCTGGGGCATGTGCTTGCGGCCAAACGAAAAGGGCTGCCTGTGACCGCGCCGGTCTTCATCCCCTTCCTGGGCGCGCTTATCACGATGAAGCGCAATCCGCGGGATGCGGTAACCGAGGCTTACATGGCTTACGGCGGGCCGCTGCTTGGCTCGATCGGGGCCGGAGTCGTACTGATCGCGGCTTACTACACGGATCATCCGTTGCTTTACTCCCTGGCGTATGCCGGCTGCTTCTTGAATTTGATCAACCTGCTGCCCATACATCCGCTGGACGGCGGGCGCATCGC
Organism: Paenibacillus gyeongsangnamensis; assembly: GCF_027533625.1. GTDB lineage: Bacteria > Bacillota > Bacilli > Paenibacillales > NBRC-103111 > Paenibacillus_G > Paenibacillus_G gyeongsangnamensis. The sequence continues at coordinate 94,709 of NZ_JAQAGZ010000023.1, forward strand.
GACGGCCGTCACCCGCTGGCTATGGCTCGTCGGTCTGATTGGTGGCCTGGTCATTATCATCAAATTACGCAGCATTCTATTCTTCATTATCTGGGTCATGTTCGCTTACGATCTGTATAAGAAATTCGTCAAGCACCGCAAGCATGGGGAGGAGCGGTACGTGACCGCGAGCTTCCTGATCTCCGCGGAGCCGCTGCTGGCTCAAGGATATTTTATCCCCGGCACGGAGCATAAAAGGGAGCTGCCCTTCACGACTTATTCGGACATGGATCGGCAGCAGTTCGTCCGGATCGCATGGGACGGGCTTGATTTTACGGGCACGGTTCCGCTGATGCATCAGGGCCTGATCCGCCGTGTTCATCTGACGCGTCTCGAGCATCTGCAGAAGGAAGACGGACTTCATCTGATGCTGCACTGCCAAATCGATTATAGGCAGCACGAGGACGATAAATATTACGATGTGCCGGTGGCGTCCCGCTGGAAGTTCGGCATCGCTTACTTGGGCCTGGCTGGCGCGCTGATCGGCATGATGGCTTTCATTCATCAAGCGAGCGGATTGTCTCTATAGGCATTATTTGTTTACGTCATTAACAATACAGATACGATAAAACAGGCAAAGGTTGATGGTTTATGAAAGGAAGACAATCCAAAAGATTGGCCGAACTCGGTTCGGCTATTTTTTCTGAGGTGGCGCAGTGGAAAAGGGAAGTGTCGGCGCAGGGCGTCGACGTCATCGATCTCGGGATCGGCAGCCCGGACCGCCCTCCTTCCCCAAGAGTCATGCAGGTACTCGCGGAGGCGGTGCAAAATCCGAAGCTCTACGGCTATCCGACCTCGGAGGGGAGCCTGGCCTTCCGGCAGGCGGTCGCAAGGTGGTATAAGCATCGCTTCGGCGTGGAGCTGAATGCGGAGGACGAGATCGTCACCCTCATGGGATCGCAGGACGGCCTCGCGCATTTGGCCATGGCGATCACGGATCCGGGGGATACCGTGCTGGTGCCGGACCCCGGCTACCCGATCTACTCCGCCAGTCTCGTGCTCGCGGGAGTGAAGCCTTATTATATGCCGCTGCGTGCGGAGAATGATTTTTTACCCCGGCTGGAGGACATTCCGGAGTTGGTGGCGCGCGAAGCGAGATTCATTCTGCTGAATTATCCGAGCAATCCGTTGTCGGCGGTGGCGCCGGTCGAATTTTTCTGGGAGCTTGTCGATTATGCCCGCCGTTACGATCTCCTGATCGTGCACGATTTGGCTTACTCGGAGATGGCATTCGACGGGTACCGGCCTTCCAGCATTCTGGAGGTAGAAGGCGCGCGGGAGGTCGCGGTCGAGTTCCATTCCCTTTCGAAAAGCTTCAATATGGCGGGCTGCCGCATCGCTTTCATGGCCGGGGAACAGCATGCTGTCGAAGCGCTTCGCCTCCTGAAATCGAATATCGACTACGGCGTGTTCCAGGCCGTACAGCTAGCGGGTATTGCCGCCCTGGAGGAGGATTTGTCCCCGGGAAGCGTGCCCGTGTCCGGATTATATGAAAGGCGCAGAGACGTCGTCGTGGAAGGACTTCGCCAAGCGGGCTGGGATATCCCAGCGCCGAAGGCCACCATGTTCATATGGGCGCCTATTCCGGCAGGCTGGACATCTCGACAAATTTCCCGGGAAATTTTGTATAATGCAGGCGTTGTTGTAATACCTGGCGATGCGTTCGGCCGGGAAGGCGAAGGCTACGTCCGTATTGCTCTGGTTCAAGAAGAGGATCGGCTGCGCGAAGCTGTTGAACGTATTGCGGATTTCCTGCGGAAGGCACGCCCTTAACCGTGCAGCCACAGCGCGTGAAGCAGCAGGCTGCTCGCATAAGCCGGCCACAATGTCCGGTATCGGTAGAAGGGCTGACCGGAAGGGACCTCGATGTGATTCGCCGCATCTACGCTGGAGCGGCCAACGCGGAGATTGCCTCGGCGTTATTCCTAACTGAAGGCACAGTAAAAAATTACGTCTCCTCGCTCTATGCGAAGCTGGGCGTACGCCATCGGGCGGAAGCGGTGAAGCTGGCGGCGGAGCGCCGCCTGATTTAGTTTAGCGACTCCTTTTTCGTGATAATGATGGGTTATCATGAATGGGAGTTTTTTATTGGAGCGGTACTTTGGGTCCACTATACTAGGCCGTTACTCTATACCCGGAGGTTCACTGCGCACATCTCTGCAGCTGCCCGTGTCCTATTGAACCGGTGTTCACAAGTGAGCCTGGGTTCACTAAACTCGCGCGATACGCAGAAAAGGGGGCTGTAGTGAACCGCCGCTCGCTACAAGTGAACCCGGGTTCCTTAATTAGACCCGGAGGTTCGCTACAGCGCGCATACCTGCGGCAGCCCGGATCCTACTGAATCGGTGTTCGCTACAAGGTAACCGTCCAATTTAAACTCCATAGAACTATCCTTTATCGAAACGAACTCTAATTATAGACAATCCCCTACAATTGAAAAGGGAGCATTAATCGCTCCCTCAATCAACTACGAGTTACTCTGTCTTAAGGTACCTCTCAGGCCCTGTTGATGCCGAATTGTGGAACAATTCTAAGGGATCATGGAATTTCACAGTTTTTGGTGTGATGTAACATCATTTAACACAGGTTTGATCAATATTTGTCACAAAAATTGATGGTAATTTTGTCACATATAAAGAGTCTGATAGATAATCCTTATGAGAAATAGACGGTCGCACTAGTTGCACCGTCTATTTCTCATGTAGAAGATACATTCAAAAAAAATTAGTTTCTCGACTATCCAGCAGATAGAAGACCAATTTGATTCGAAAAGCCTTACATGCCGGGGGGGCCAGCTGCCTTCAACGGGAAGAAAATAGGTATTGAATAAATAAATAATTTTCTGCAAAACATATCCATGTCATTTGAAGAAACAGGAGGGGAAATATGGTTAATATATTGGAATCGACATTAGATGCTTTTAAATCAATGACCGATCAAGACGAAGGCCAACCTCTTCATATCGGTGAGGTGATGGGGTGTTGGATTTACATGACGGGTCTTGAATTAGCTAGTACAACCGTGCAAGCTGCACTAAATACGACGACTGATCATGAATTAAAAGAATTGCTTGAAGAGGATTTGAAGCTCGGGAATAGTCAACGGAAAAGACTCCATGATTTCATGATAAAGGAAGGTATTACCTTGCCGCCTCCTTCCGAAGATATGCCTAACTCGGATCCTAACAGTATTCCTCTTGGAGCGAAATTGACAGATGATGTACTTGCTAATGAACTGTCTCTTAAAATTGCGAGTTTAATCATACGTGCATCCGGCATTGCCGCGGAATCGATTCGTATGGATGTCGGTATAATGTTTACTCAATTCCAAGGCGAAAAATTAATGTTTGGAGCCAGATTGAAGCACTCCATGCGTAAGCGCGGCTGGATTCGAATACCACCTTCCTATGTGCCGCCTGGTTCCCCGCAACCAGTAAGTTAGCGGCATTTTTACAATATTCCTCTCATTAAGATGATCTCTACTGCGGATCATCTTTTTGTATTACATGTATTTAGTTTAAACAAAGCCTAGAAAGATATCGAAAAATCAAGCATCGGTACGCTAAAAAGCCCCGGAGGTTCACTACAACGCGCAAATCGGCGGCCTACTGAGCCGATCTTCACTACAAGTGACCCTAGGTTCAGTAAACTCGGTCGATGACGCAGAGCAGGGGGAACCCTCGGACAATACCGGGCGTACAAGCAAAAAGGACACTCTCCAATAGAGAGAATGTCCCTTTTCTCCGTTAATCCCTTTTGTTAAAATGAAGCCATCACAGCAAAATGACCAGGCAAGGATTTTCATTGTTGTGCACATTCAACATTTTCCGGATCTCAGAACGGGATGTTGAATTTCTCCATGAACCAATCATCGGTATATTTTCTGCGGGAAAAATACTGGTGCCTTTGTTCCAAAACACCGTCTTCAATGACCAGAGATTCGATATGATCCGCATTGGAGTAGGTTATTAACTTTTTGCATCTTTGGATTCGATCTTCAGAAAAATGGCTGTACGCCATTCGCATGAAGTTATAATATACGTGTTCCCAACCGATGCGATAAGGGTGGGATTCACGAAACAAATGGAGAATCTTCACATCTGGTAGAGTGCTGCATTTATAGCCGAACAACCACATTTTCAGTGAAAGCTCCACATCTTCATAACCCCATGTTTTGAAGCCTTCGTCAAAACCGCCAATGTCGAAAAATACATCTCGAGATATGGCAAAACAACCGCCAGGCAAAATTGCGCATGGGAAGGGAGCTTCCTGCCGGCCGTTCCACTGCACTTGCAGGCGTTGATCCAGCGTCTGGCCATAACCGGTGATATTAGGCGAATCCATATTTGCGATTGCAGGACATATTCCGTCAGCTATCCCAGCTTCAATCGGTTTCAGCAAACGATCGATCCAAAGGTCTTCAAAGCTGAGGTGTGCATCGCAAAATATCAGGTACTTTCCCTTGGATACCCCGGCTCCGAGGTTTCTGGCTTTAGCGGCCCCGATTCCTTTGGTCCGGATCAATCTGATCCGAGCTGATTCTTCATGAGACGCGATGAAATCACAGCATCCGTCTGCCGAATCATCGTCGACAATAACGATTTCGAACGGATAACCGGATTTAGACTCCATCGCCGACGCGACAGTCGATTCCACATAGGTTCCTTCGTTTTTCGCCGGAATTATGATGGAAACGAATGGTAGGGTTTGGTTAATATCCATCATCATTACCTTGCCTTTACCGGTTGCAGTAGTTCTTCAAGGAGCTTGACATTGTTTTGTATTTGTTCGTCGTCAGGGCGATAGGTCAAGGCGATGGAGTTATGGCGGTAAGACAATTCGTATTCGCCTAATTGGTAATAGCATAGACCGAGCTGCATATGAGGCAGCCAAGTCCGGCTTGGATGATTCACTATCGCCCATTGGTTTTTTGGCGGAGGCGTTTCAATCGCGAGTTTATACCAGAACGCAGCCTGATGGAATTCAACTTTCTCCAGAAAACGGTAACCTAACCGGCAACAAAATTCCGGGCGCGGAATATCGTAGTCAAATGACTTAAGCGTAATTTCCAATTCTTTATCCCGATCCCCAAGGTGGTAGTAGCAATCGGCCATTTTGCCGCATACGAAAATCTTGTCTTCCGGTGTAACATCATCCAAAACCATAAATTTCAGATAATATTCGATCGCTTGTTCATACATCTTATGATGGTGTAATTCTCTTGCATAATGCTGGAGATCTCGAGTGGTGAATTCTTTGCCTTGGCGGAGGAGGTTTTCATAAATTTTTAAATTACGGTCAGAGGCGTCATGCATTTGTTTATGGGTCACAACGACATCGCTGTCATAAATGATTCCTTTTACCGATAAATCTTCATGAACGGCACCCTGCCATTGATAGTTTTTCAAACGTTTGACCAGCCTAATTCGCCGCACATTCAGCGTTACATTACCGTGATCGTCGAAGGCGCAATGATATTCCATGGAGATGGCATCTACCGAGGGATCTAGCGATTGCTTCAATTGAAGTAATTTCTGACGATTTTCCGGTAAAAGGACGTCATCGGCGTCAAGCCACAGGATGTAGTCCATCGTTGCTTGAGCAAAGGAGAAGTTGCGCGCCGCCGCAAAGTCATCGATCCATTCGAAGTCAATGACATGTGGTGTGAACTTGCCCGCGATCTCCTTGGTTTGGTCCGTTGAACCGGTATCCACTATCACGATTTCATCCGCAATGTCACGGACTGATTCTAAACAGCGTTGCAGGGTATCCTGCTCATTTTTCACAATCATGCAAAGGCTTATGGTAATCATAGGGTCACCTCTTTGGAATCACTTCATGTTTCCTCTAAGTATATGCATTACGATTTCAAGCTGATACTTCCGCTAAGCGTTTACTAAATTACTCGTTTGACGCTTTAGCAATAAGAAGGGGAAAAGCAATAAAGAAAAAGTACAATAAAGAAAAAGTACAATAAAGCTTATCGCTTTCCCCGAGTGATAAAAAGAATCAACTTACCTATGCTCACGAAAGAACTGTTTTGTTGATTGAACTATATTAAGGTTTAAACGCCATCCCATTTGGATTAGTACCGACGGTGACGGTTGTTACGACTGTGTTAGAGTTCCCATCAATCACCGACACGTTTTTGCCAAAGCCATTTGACACATAAATTTGGTTGTTCGTCGCGTTCCATGCCACCCCAAGTGGAGCAATACCGACGGTGACGGTTGTTACGACTATGTTAGAGTTCCCATCAATCACCGATACGGTGTTGTTAGAGCTATTTGCCACATAAATGCGGTTGTTCGTCGCGTTCCATGCCACGCCGTCTGGATTAGTACCGACGGTGACGGTTGTTACGACTGTGTTAGTGGCCCCGTCAATCACCGACACGTTAGCACTACTTTCATTTGCCACATAAATGCGGTTGTTCGTCGCGTTCCATGCCACCCCTCTTGGCCTAGTACCGACGGTGACGGTTGTTACGACTGTGTTAGTGGCCCCGTCAATCACCGACACGTTAGCACTACTGAAATTTGCCACATAAATTTGGTTGTTCGTCGCGTTCCATGCCACGCCGTCTGGAGCAGTACCGACGGTGACGGTTGTTACGACTATGTTAGTGGCCCCGTCAATCACCGACACGGTTTTGCTGGTGGCAGAGCCATTTGCCACATAAATGCGGTTGTTCGTCGCGTTCCATGCCACGGCTACGTTAAACCCTCCAACGGTGACGGTTGTTACGACTGTGTTAGTGGTCCCGTCAATCACCGACACACTAACAGCGCCATTTGCCACATAAATGCGGTTGTTCGTCGCGTTAAACGCTACGCCTTCTGGAGCAACATTACCGAGGGTGATGGTTGTTACGACTGTGTTAGTGGTCCCATCAATCACCGATACAGTACCGTCAAGCCCATTCGCCACATAGATGCGGCCACCTCGGGCAGGTGTTGGCGTCGGCGTCGGTGTTGGTGTTGGCGTTGGAGTTGGAGTCGGCCTTGGTGGTCTGATTCCCATGAACATTCCTCCTTTTTTCTGCACTACAGTCTATTGTTATTCTTACAGCAGAGGAATGGCATGGGTAAAATCCCACCGTTCTTGATATTTCGGTATGAATACAGCCGATATGTTTTCAAATTGAAAAGGCCTGGTGACTTCACTTCTATGCAAATTGAAATGCTAACTCTCCATTTTCGCATTTTTTCCCTGTTTATTCAACGAGAATCCCCTTCTCCGTCATATTACCTTTATCAGTGAGATCCCCTATATATTGCTGAAAAGGTGTTAGCACGTTACGGATATCTTGCAGCGGCTCTGCCTTCCAAGCGACAAAACCCATGCAGAGCGGAATATCTTCCCCGGGATAGCAATAGTTAAAAATAGTACTGCTCTTGAACCCGGCCGCGTCCAACAATTTTGTAATGTAAGTCTTATCAAAAAGTGATTTGTGGAGCTGCTGCAGCCATGAGTCAGGCGTCTGTTCCGGATCCCCATGCGTATAACGGTAGACATGATACAAATCGAAACGGTCCCCCACAATCCCTGGTAATTTTCTTAAATAGGCATCAGCCACGATTTCAAAATCCGGAATTCCGATATAAACCAATGGACCGTCATCCCGCAGCACTCGATGGCAATTTTTCAGATGTGCGAGATGCTGGGAAGTATACAGATGCTCAAAGAACGCGTTCGAAAAAATAAGATCCGCGCTGCCGTCTTGAAATTCCTTCAGTTCCGTACAATCAATCACCAGATCCGTGGCCGAAGTACGTCGAACGTCACAATTGACCATACCCTCGATCTTGCGCTCACCACAGCCTAAATGGAGCTTTAATCCAGCCGTGAGGCGCAGCCGTTCGTACGCAATCTTTGAAGATTCGTTGATACTCACCGAATGCCCGCTTGATAGTACTTCCGGCAGTTCTCCGCGATAGGGTAAAGCCCTTTTCCAAACCGGCGGATGCGTTGGGTGAAGGTCTTCGGTGGATTCTGTCCAGTTCAACCACTTCGCTTGATACCAGGCCTCCCGGTCAAAATCTTGTGAATGCCCCCATGTGTTGATTTTTCGGTATACTTGCTCATCGCTTAGCACATAGCTTCCGTGAAAACATAAGGCATCCAGCCTGAGCACCTTCGTCGCCGCGGGACCAAGAAGTCTCAACTGTTGAAACCGAAGATCCTTCTTGCAGTTGACGGCCGCATTCAAATAACCGTGTATAATGGATCCGGATTGATTTACCAAGATATGGTCCCAGGTTTTCCAGAATGTGCACCATGGCGTAACGTAGTAATCATACTCCGGATTTTCGCTGATCTGCCGGATCATCCGGTCGTAATCAGAGCAGGTGTAATATTCATCGGCATCTTGGATGATCAGAAAATCGATGCCGTCTTCCTTCGCTCTTTGAAGGCAAGCATTTCTTTGTTCGTGCTCCCAATCCCAGACGCCCGTTATCAGCTCAATTTTGTCCGCGTATTTGGAATGCCGCAATATTTCGAGGTCGGTCGTGTTGCGAAAGCCCTCGCGCGCATGCGGGTTATAACGCCACGGCAATTCGCTGTAAGCAATGTAGATCTTCTCAACAAACGGTCCGCAATTTTCAATCATCTGCAAAATAAACTGCTGACAATCGAAAAGCAGCGCACATACCGCAAACCTTTTATCCGTCGCCGCGGTTACGGGTTTCATACTCTTTGTGTTTACTTGCGGTTTGTCTCCCATCAGTTCCTGGCACAGTTGCATATTATTGAGGATCTGCTCGTCATTCGGCCGGTATACAAGCGCAAGCTGATTATGCCGATACGACTGCTCGTATTCTCCCAGCCGATAATAACAAAGTGCAAGCTGCGTATGCGGCAGCCATGACCGGATTGGTACATTGTCTTCGGCCCAACGATTAGCCGGTTTCTCCTGGATGGCCAGCTTATACCAGAAGATGGCTTGCCTCAGTTCAACTTTCTGCAGGCAGTGATACCCGATTCGGCAGCAAAATTGCGGGCGCGGCAAGTCGTACTGAAACGACTTGAACGACCAATCCAGTTCCTTTTCGTAATCTCCAAGATGATGGTAACAATCGGCCAAGGTACCGCATACGAAAATTTTCCACTCAGTAGAAATGCCTTCACACTCCAGAAACTGCAGGTACACCTGTATCGCATTCTCGTATTTCTCATTTAAATGCAGTTCTTTAGCGTAATGTAAAAGATCATTTATCGTCAGCGGTATGCCTCTTTCTACCAACCCTTCGAAAATGCGCAGATTCCGGTCGGTTTTACCGTGCTCCCGATTATGCGTGATTACGATATCGCTGTCATAAACCGTGCCGCTGATCTCCAAATCCTCGTGTACAACACCGTGCCAGCGAAAGCCCTTTGACCGTCTCACCAGCCGGTAGCGGCGTATATTCAGCGTCACATTTCCCGAATCATCAAAAGCACAGTGATACTCCATCGAGACGGCATCCAGCCCCGGATCGAACGATTGCCTCAGCTGATGCAATTTCTCACGTTCCTGCGGCAGCAGCACATCATCTGCATCCAACCACATGATGTAGTCCATTGTGGCCAGAGTAAAAGCGAAATTGCGCGCCGCCGCGAAATCGTCGATCCATGTGAAGTCTTCCACCCGCTCGGTGAAGCGTCTCGCGATCTCCTTAGTCCGATCGCTTGATCCTGTATCGACGATCACGATTTCGTCAACGGCACCGCGAACCGATTCGAGACATCTGGCAAGGGTTTGTTCCTCATTTTTCACGATCATGCAAAGACTGATCGTAATCTTACCAGGCTTTTTATCCTCAGCGAAGAGCATGTCATGGATATCGCCGCCCCATTTTTCCCTGGCTTTTTGCTTGTTCTCTTGCATGATTTGTGCCATATCGATCCCGTTGTTTTGGAAGGTGGCATGCCCTACGTGATGAACGAAGGAATCCTCCGCAATCATCAGCGAATAGCCTTGCTTTATGGCGCGAAGGCACAGGTCATCGTCCTCGTAGGATCCGAGGCCATATCGTTCATCGAACAGTCCGATCTCGTTAAGTACCTGTCTCTTTACGAGCAGACAGAAGCCGGTCAGACGGCTAAAGCGCCGAGAACGTCCTGCATAACGCCGGCAGTGCTCCTCCGTAAAATCGGACAAGCCTTCCAAATCCCGATAGGTAACCGGAATTTGCTGCGGGCCGCTGCTGTAATTGGTGACAGGGCCCACCATGCCGATTTCTTCAGCGCTGTGGAGAAGCCTCAGCATATGACCGAGCCAATTCTCGGTCACAACGGTATCATTATTTAAGAACAGAATGTTGTCACCGGTCGATAAGCCGACCCCTTGATTACAACCCTTGGCAAATCCGAGATTCTCATCGTTGAACACAGCAGTTATGTCCGACAATTCCTTGAGGTATTCCGCCGTCCCGTCAGAAGAGGCATTATCGACTACGATCAGCTCATGGTCTTCCGGCGTATGTTTTCGAATGCTGCCCAAGCATCGTTTCGTCAACTCCAGTTGATTGCAGGTCAAAATGATTATGCTGGTTTTCATGTCATCCCCCTGGGTTCAAAAGGTTGGTAACTGCCTACATTAATCTATGCGGCGAATGATACCGGGGGCACTTAATACTCTTTATCATTTAAACTCTGATAACGCTTTTGCATTTTCCAATGGTCGGCTAAGGAACCTTCCGTACATAACGAACATCCCTCAAGAAGGCGGCCACCCGATAATTATGAGCACAGTTGATTTCCAAAAGTAGGGGAGAGCAATAAACAAAAGTATGATTAAGCTTATCGCTTCCCCCGGGTGATAAAAAACAATCAACAAGTAACCTATCTCACGAAAGAACTATTTGATTAAACTATAGTACGGGATTTACCGCCACACCTCGTGGAGTGTTACCGACAGTGACGGTCGCTACGACTGCGTTACTGGTCCCGTCAATCACCGACACGTTGTCGTTGCCGCTATTTGCCACATAGATGCGGTTAGACATCGCGTTCACCGATACGCCTTCCGGAACAAAAGCAACGGTGACGGTCGCTACGACACTGTTACTGGTCCCGTCAATCACCGACACGTTGGCTCCACCCCTATTTGACACATAGATACGGTTGGTCGTTGCGTTACGTGCCACGATAAAGGGACCAGTACCGACAGTGACGGTTGCTACGACTGCGTTACTGGTCCCGTCAATCACCGATACATTGTTGTCGACAAAGTTCGCTACATAAATCGTGTTGGTCGACGCGTTCACCGCCACGCCTTCTGGATTAATACCGACGTGGACTGTCGCCACGACTGCATTGCTGATCCCGTTAATCACCGATACGTTGTTGTCAGTTGCATTTGTCACATAGATGCGGTTGGTCGAGACGTTCACTGCCACTTCATCCGGTTGAGTGCCGACAGTGACGGTTGCTACGACTGCGTTACTGGTCCCGTCAATCACCGACACATTGTTGCCGACAAAGTTCGCTACATAAATCGTGTTGGTCGAGGCGTTCAGTGCCACGCCATCTGGACCAATACCGACAGTGATGGTCGCTACGATACTGTTACTGGTCCCGTCAATCACCGAAACATTGTCGCTTCCGGAATTTGCCACATAGATGCGGTTGGTCGACACGTTCACCGCCACTCCTTGTGGATTAGTACCGACGGGGACGGTCGCTATGACTGCGTTACTGGTCCCGTCAATCACCGATACGTTGTTGCTCGTAACCAAAAAATTTGTCACATAAATGCGACCACCACCTGATATTGGTGTTGGTGTTGGGGTCGGTGTTGGGGTCGGTGTTGGGGTCGGTGTTGGAGTCGGTGTTGGAGTCGGTGTTGGAGTCGGTGTTGGAGTCGGTGTTGGAGTCGGTGTCGGCGTCGGCGTTGGAGTGGGTGTTGGTGTTGGTCTCGGTGGTTTTATTCCCATAAAAGTTCCTCCTTGTTCTACACTTCTGTCTATTGTTATTCATAAATCAGCGGAATTGCATGGGCAAAATAATTGAAAAAATCATCCAAATCCATAAATTTCAGATAAAATTCGATCGTAAGTACTATTTTTTTGATAGAGGATCGTTAAGGTATCACGTCCACACCGCTTGGTAAATTCCCGACAGTGACTGTCGCTATGACAGTGTTAGTGGTCCCGTCAATCACCGACACATTACCGAAGAAATTTACCGCATAGATACGATTGGTTATCGCATTCGCCGCCACCCCAAGTGGAGTACTACCGACGGTGACGGTTGCAATAACCGTGTTACTGGTGCCATCGATCACCGATACATCATTGCCAAACTCATTTGTCACATAGATGCGATTGGTCGTCGGGTTCACCGCCACGCCTTGTGGCAGACTACCGACGGTGACAGTAGCTATAACCGTGTTACTGGTGCCGTCAATCACCGATACGGTGTCGCCAATTTGAGAAGACACGTAAATGCGGTTGGTCGTCGGGTTCACCGCCGCTGCATTTGGTTCATTACCGACGGTGACGGTTGCTATAACCGTGTTACTGGTGCCGTCAATCACCGACACGTTGTTGGTTACTAAATTGGTTGCATAGATACGATTGGTCGTCGGGTTCACCGCCACGCCTTTCGGTTGAGTACCGACGGTGACAGTAGCTGTAACCGTGTTGCTGGTGCCGTCAATCACCGACACATTATTGCTAAACTGATTTGTCACATAAATGCGGTTGGTCGTCGCGTTCACCGCATCGGCAAGTGGAGTATTACCGACGGTGACAGTAGCTGTAACCGTGTTGCTGGTGCCGTCAATCACCGACACGTTGTTGCTTCTCGTGTTTACCACATAAATCCGGTTGGTTGTAGCGTTCGCTGCCACGGCAACTGGACCGTTCCCGACGGGGACGGTTGCAACAACTGTGTTACTGGTGCCGTCAATCACCGATACGTTGTTGCTGGTACCCGCATTTGCCACAAAGATGCGGCCGCCGCCTGGTCTCGGTGTAGGTGTTGGAGTCGGAGTCGGAGTCGGAGTCGGAGTCGGAGTCGGAGTCGGTGTCGGTGTCGGTGTCGGAAATGGCGTTGGAGTCGGAGTCGGTTTCGGTGGTCGTATTCCCATGAATAGATTCCTCCTTTTTCTTACGCTTCTGTCTATTGTTATTCATCCATTAGCGGAATCGCATGGGCGAAATTATCAGGCATCACATATTTCCTTTCGAAAAATCGAAATGTTAACTCTCCATTTTTGCATGCTTCCCTATGGTTTCCTCCGAAAACCCAGCCAGAGCTTTGGCAAACTCTAAAGGTCTTGTCATAACCCGGGTATACATATGCGGATCTTCCTTTAAATAAGATGCCATTTTGTGTTGATGATTACTATTGATTTCAAGGATCCACACTTTGAGATCGGGATCTATGACCACATCGATTCCAACATCGCCGGAAGGCCCGTAAATTTTTTCAATCGTCTGGCAAGCCTTTGAACAAATCGTTATGATTTCTTTTTCTTTGCTAGCTGCCGCTTCCTCATCGAGAAGAAAGATGTTGTGCAGGACGTCCTTGGCTAAACCAATCGACTTTACATCGTTCGTATAGAATCTTCCGCTTCTTCCGAAACGCGCGATGATTCCCGAACAAGTCCAATTCATGCGGCCGTCTTTTTGCAAAATGACCCTAAAATCCACATTTCGATTGTGATATGTCTTGGTTACCGGTTGTTGAATCAAATACCGTTTTCTCTTTTTTAAACGATGAAGGAAGACAGAAGCCTGGTTTTTATTTTTAATCAAGCTCTTTACCTTATCACGATTTTTAAACAAGTAGCCATTGCTTACCTTTTCGACCATGCTGATTCCTTTGCCCATGGAACCGTGCGCAGGCTTCAGATAGACGGATCCGTATAAGTCCAACATCATGTTTAAATCGTGTAGATGATTTAATTTTTTGGTATAAGGCAAATGTTTTTTTAATAGAGGATCGGATGATAAGATATTCCACAATTCCCATTTATCTACGCAATATGGATTAAAAATTTTCCGTTTGATATGTGTGATCAGATGATCATAGCGCGAGTTTTTGCTTACTTTAATTCTTCTATAAACTGTGCCGGGATAAGGAAAGATTCCTTTTTCCCACTGTTTTTCCCCTTCCGATCCCGGATTAAAGAAATAGCCGTTCACCGTTTGATTCCCGGGGTTTATGCCATGCAAAGAACAAACATAAATAAGCCCCTTAATTTTTTCATAATTCATAAGATATCGCCTGTATTCTTTCAAAATTCCGGATGTCAGCTTCCCATTGGAAACTAATAGAGCGATTACAGGGCCGATATGCAGGTTTCTTCCGTCCAAATAGATTTCGTAAGGCAGTGCAGGCATCGTAAAATGATGTTTAAAAGCTTTGGGTAACCCGATGATGGAATGCGGCAGAAGATCGCTGATCTGTACTTTAACTTCTTTTTTCCAGGCTCCAAAATGTAGCCGCAAAGATGACGGCATGGTCCGGAGATCGTCGACAAAACCCTTCGATAAGCGGATTTGATCAGGTTTCAGTTCAGAAATCCATTGAATAAACAACTCCATCCCCCCATCTTTTCACGTTAATAACTCCACTCGTAACCAATGTATGACGAGCGGTATTGATGGGAAGGGCGAATGTCAGACCGTTAGAGTAGGCTCTGGTACAAATCGGGTTATTGCGTCTAAGACAATGTATTTTGTGGTATCTTGCATAGTAGAACCACCCTTTTATTCGTAGCTCTGTTTTTGGTTCTAAATTCAATCTACGTAACACAAAAGTGCGTCGGTTTTGTTCATTATAACTGCAGCGCGCATACCGGGAGCTGCCTGGGATCTAGTGAACCGATGTTCACTACAAGTGAGCTTTGGTTCACTAAACTCGGCCGATATGCAGCATAGGGGGCTGTAGTGACCCACCGGTCCTTACTAGTGAACCCGGGTTCACTTATTTGACCCGGAGGTTCATTACAGCGCGCATACCGGAAGCTGTCTGGGTGCTAGTGAACCGATGTTCACTACAAATGAGCTTGAGTTCACTAAACTCGGCCGATATGCAGCACAGGGGGCAGTAGTAAGCTTGGTTCGACTTCGGCTTCACGTGATCGGGGGAAAGCTTCCATAATGCGTGGGCGGCAAAGACGGGGTGAAGGTATCGTCATCTCAGCCGGCGCACTTCGATCGAGTGAAGGGCCACTCCGCTATGGAAACATCCTGCAGAGTAGCAAAGACGTTCAAGCTGTACTTGCCTATAACGACGAGATGGCGCTTGGTACTCTCCTAGCGATCCGAGCCTCCGGCAAGAACATTACGAACCCCTTTATAAAGGTTCAGTTTTATTGTAAGCTCTATGAAGAGTCGCTTCAGTAAGCTACGAAGCTATCTTTTTAGATTTCGCAGAAAGAAGGGAAATAGGTGTCTCGGTCGCTCTATGTCGTTTTGCTGCTGCTCAGCCTCATCTGGGGAGGCTCGTACTTCTTTATCAAAATCCTGCTCCATGACTTCGGTCCGTGGACCATTGCATTCTTCCGGTCTGCGCTTGGGCTCGCGGCCATTGTTATTCTAATGTTTGCTCTGAAGCAGCCCTTCCGTCTTCGCCAAATTCCTTGGCTTCCAATGGCCGTAATGGCCGTTGTCAATACCGCTATTCCATGGGCTGTGATCGGCTTCAGCGAAACGCGGATAACCAGCAGCATGGCCTCTGTGCTGAATGCTACCACGCCGCTCTGGACGATCGTGCTCGGCGTGCTGTTCTTTCGGGCGACGGCCCATCGTCTGCAGTGGCTGGGGATGGGGGCGGCCATTATCGGTCTCATGATCTTGCTCGGCCTAAATACCGATTCCTTCATTTCAGTGGATCCTGTAGGATTTATCAGCATGATCGTCGCTTCGTTATTTTATGCAATGGGATCTCAGCTGTCCAAGCGTCTCAAAGGGCTGACGATGTATCAGGTGGCGTTCGGCACGCTGCTTTGCTGCATGCTGGCCAGCGGAGGCATGGCCGGTGTTACGGAATCGATCCCGTGGACGCAGCTCGCGTCAACGTCCAATATCGCGGCTTTGATCAGTCTCGGTGTTTTTGGCTCAGGCATCGCTTACGTTCTCTTTTATTTCCTGGTTCAAAAGGGCAGTCCCGAATTCGCTACGATGGTTACTTATCTCATACCGGTCAGCGCCATGATTTGGGGCTATACGATGCTTGGCGAGAAATTGCATTGGAGCTTGCTGACGGGGCTTGCGTGCATTCTGGGAGGCATCCTGCTGGCGGGCCGTAAAAAAACGGAAAACGCCCCGCTTGGCAAACGCCAAACGGTCGGCAGATAGCCTGAAGCATGAAACGGAGGAGGACGGCAAGGTTTGAGACTGAGAATACCTAAGCACCACCGATACCCTTGTTCCGGATGCGGGAGCCAATCCAGAATCTCTTCCACTAGCTTGCCGGTGTTTGGGCCGACGCTTGTTCCCCAGTGGATTAGGCGGGAGGGTGTCCATTCCATGTGTTTTTGGTGGGACTTCGGACGATGAGCAGGCTCCGTGACCATTTGTCCCTTGCGATGTGCTCTGCGATGACTCGCGATCCGCTTGCCATGGTGATAAATCTCGACGATAAACTTTGTAATCCGGACGTTTCGGCCATGTTAAAGAAATCGCCGATTCCGTAGAGCTGCCAGAATCCAGCGTTCTACGAGAAGGACGGCAGACTCGACCTTCGCTTTATCTTTCGGTTTACGGGGACGGTCAGGAAGTATGGCGCAGCCATAGTGGGACGCCATCTCGTAATACGTGCGGTTAATCCCGGGCTCATAGCGATCTGCTTTCTTGACGGCGGCCTTCAGATTGTCCGGGACGAGGAGCTCCGGAACAGCGCCTAAGAACTGAAACGCCCGTACGTGGCCGTTGATGAAGGACTGAAGATCTCGTCCCCACTACACCTCCACATAGGTATAATTACTGGCCCCCAAGGTGGCAACGAACAATTGGGTCTCCTTGATCTCACCTATTTCCGCGTCAACCACAGAGATTGTTGGGCCAGGAGAAGGAGATCAGCCTTCTTGCTCTAACGGTTGGTCAACTTTCCAATATCGCGGATTACGGTAGGAGGATAAGATTGTAAAGTCATTAAACCATGATGGACAGTTAAAACGGAAAAAGCAACCTCCAATCCAGGAAATCGGAGGTTGCTAATGTTGATTTCGACTTACTCAAGCCGGGCGTTTATGGCAGCACATTGCCTGCAGCACGCAAGATACCGTACCATTCTTCGCGCGTCAGTTGAATGTCACTTGCTTTGCAGCAGTCCTTTAACCGCTCAATATTCATCGTTCCGGTAACCGGCTGCATGCGTGCCGGATGGCGCAGAAGCCACGCGATCGCGATTGTCGTGTTGCTGACGCTATATTTTTCAGCGACTTCATCGATCTTCTGGTTCAATTCCGGGAACTTGTCGTTTCCGAGGAACACGCCCTCAAAGAACCCGTATTGGAACGGAGACCAAGGTTGGATGGTGATATCGTTAAGTCTGCAGAAATCCAAAATGCTGCCGTCCCGGTTCACAGCGGAATCATTTTCCATATTTACGTTGAATCCGTTGGTGATCATGGTGGCGTTCGTAATGCTTAATTGCAACTGGTTGGCAACAATCGGCTGCTTCACATATTTCTTCAATAGTTGAATCTGCAAAGGATTCTGGTTGGAAACGCCGAAATGGAGCACTTTACCCGAACGCTCAAGAACATCAAAGGCTTCCGCAACTTCTTCAGGCTCTACCAGCGCATCAGGACGGTGCAGAAGCAGGATGTCCAGATAATCGGTTCTCAGCCGCTTCAAGATGCCATCCACCGACTCCAAAATATGTTCTTTGGAAAAGTCGAACATGCCTTTGCGAATGCCGCACTTGGATTGCAGGATGATGTTCTCACGAACATCCTGCCTCATATGGATCGCGTCAGCGAATATTTCCTCGCATACGCCGCTGCCGTAGATATCCGCATGGTCGAAGAAGTTCGCGCCTTCTTCCAGCGCCGTTTGGACAAAGCGCTCAGCCTCGGCTTTGTTCAGCGATTTAATGCGCATACAACCGACCGCAATAACCGGCACCTCTAATGCGCTGTTTCCAAGCTTCATTGTTTTCATCCTTGACCCTCCTTAATTATTCGGTAAGTTCGTATAAGTAGTCATACTCTGCCAGGATAAACGGCTACGCCGTCCTTGTCT
This sequence comes from Paenibacillus gyeongsangnamensis, assembly GCF_027533625.1. Taxonomy (GTDB): domain Bacteria; phylum Bacillota; class Bacilli; order Paenibacillales; family NBRC-103111; genus Paenibacillus_G; species Paenibacillus_G gyeongsangnamensis. The sequence continues at coordinate 112,935 of NZ_JAQAGZ010000023.1, forward strand.
TACAAGGACCAACGCGTTTACCAAGGTTGATGCGAAGCTATAAGCTACGAAAACTTATAATTCTTATCAACCCAGGATAAACGGCTACGCCGTCCTTGTCTTACAAGGACCAGCGCGTTTACCAAGGTTGATGCGAAGCTATAAGCTACGAAAACTTATAAATTCTTATCAACAAAAAAAGTATAGCTGAATAAGCAGTCTTTTGTAAGTGCTGAAATATTATATAGTAGGTAAATGAAATGTAACTATAAAATTATGATTAAGTCGCGATGCTCATCGTGTCTTCATTACTGCATGGGCGATGGAACTCCCATTGCGTACTGTCAAAGCGCGCGAGCTTTCAGCGGAAATGGATAGCATCTCCTCGTTAATATTAGTTAATTCTAGTATAGTTGCGAAACTCGGAATAATTAAGTCAAGATTTTTTCACTACTTCCAAACTGCATGGAACTTGTCTAGACTAAAAGGGTACGTGGTAAGCGTTTTAGCATCTAATTTGATGAGGGGATGATCGGAGATGCAATATCGGAAGCTGGGAAAGACCGGTTTGAAGGTTAGCGACATCAGTCTGGGAAGTTGGTTGACATACGGAGGATATGTAGAGCGCGAGAATGCGGTCAAATCAATCGAGACGGCTTACAGGCTCGGAATCAATTTCTTCGATACGGCGAATGTATACGAAAGGGGAGAGGCTGAGAAGCTGGTAGGCGAGACGCTTCGGTCATTCCCGCGTGAATCTTATGTACTCGCGACCAAGGTGTTCGGCCAGATGGGCGACGGACCGAATGACCGGGGCTTGTCCCGCAAGCATATTATGGAGCAGTGCCATGCCAGCCTGAAGAGGCTTGGGACGGATTATGTGGACCTGTATTACTGCCACCGTCATGACCCGAACACGCCGCTGGAAGAGACGCTGCGCGCGCTAGACGACCTGGTGCGCCAAGGAAAGGTGCTGTATGTCGGTGTAAGCGAATGGACGGCGTCCCAAATGGCTGAAGCGCACGCCATTGCGGATCGGTTACTACTGGACCGGATCGTTGCGAATCAGCCGATCTACAATATGCTCAACCGATATATCGAGAAAGAAGTGATTCCTTACGGCGAGCGTCAAGGCATCGGACAAGTGGTGTTCTCGCCTCTTGCACAAGGACTGCTGACGGGTAAATACAGCTCAGCGAGCGACTATCCCGCCGACAGCCGGGCGGCGAAGTTGGAGGGTATTCGCAAGGGCATTACAGAAGAGAAAATCAATAAAGTAATCGAGCTGGGCCGAATCGCATCCGAGCTTGAGCTTTCGGTCGGGCAGCTGGCGCTTGCCTGGATTTTGCGGCAACCGAATGTAACCAGCGCATTAGTGGGCGCGAGCCGTCCGGAGCAGGTGGAGGAGAACGCGAAAGCGTCCGGCGTAACGTTAAGCGCCGACGTCGTAGAGCGTATCGAGCAGATATTAGCTTAATTTAGAAAGAGTACCGCTCAAGAAAGGCGGACATTCGTTGGCTGGAGAGGTGGATTATCATCACCTCTCTAGCCATTTTTAGGGGCAGCGGTTGCCTCTCAAGTAACCAGCGATATATCGATTTAGGATCCCTGTATAGGGCGTACTTTCCCGTAACTTAATGCAGCTGTTTTAAATTGTCGGTAGACAAGAACATACATTCATTGGAACCCGCGTTCTGCGCGGGTTTTTCACTTTAGTTCTTCGCGGATCAATATCCAAACCCTCAGACTCCGTTATTAGACGTATCCCCATTTTCGGTCCATGCCAACGCTTCCCCCATAATCGAGCATGCAGATTCGCATCGGCGCTTCCTCTTGTTGCTTAAAACGGTCTGGCATCTTCGAAGGACTTCGATAAGCCATCGTTAGAAGAGGATAGCAGGAAAGATCGGAGGATTTTAAAAGAAATCGATGTTTACTCTTATTTTCCAAGCTGTATTTGATTTTTATAATAAAGAAAACGATTTCAAAGAGGTGAACTCAAATGGAGACAGCCGTGTCCACGACATTGTCAAAACGGAGTAGAACGAAGCAAAAACGTTGGGATTCCCCCATCGCCGGATATTTGTTTATATCGCCATGGATTATCGGGTTTTTGACACTGACACTGTATCCCATGATCCAATCGCTTTATTATTCATTCACCGATTTTTCACTGCTCGAGGCGCCGAATTGGGTAGGAGTCCGAAACTATGAGAAAATATTGACCTCCGACGATAAGTTCATTCAGTCCATCAAGGTTACCTTTATGTATGTCATTACCTCCGTGCCGTTAAGAATGGTGGCCGCTTTATTTATCGCGATGCTGCTGGCCAAAAACGTCAAAGGCATGTCCGCCTACCGTACGGCGATCTATTTTCCGTCATTAATCGGAGGAAGCATTGCGGTATCCATCTTATGGAGAAACATTTTCGGCAAAGAGGGCTACATCAATCATATTTTGGGGTATTTCGGCATTGGAAGCACCGCCTGGGTGAATAATCCCGATACGGCATTAGGCACGCTGGTGCTGCTGGTCGTTTGGCAGTTCGGCTCGGCGATGGTTATTTTCCTAGCCGGCCTCAAGCAAATTCCCGCCGATTTGTACGAAGCTTCCTCGGTGGACGGCGCAGGGAAGGTCCGGCAGTTTTTCAATATTACGCTACCGATGCTGTCTCCGACGATTTATTTCAATCTGGTCATGGGCATTATTTCCTCTTTTCAAATGTTTACGCCGGCCATGATCATTACGCAGGGCGGCCCGATGGCCTCCACCTATGTGTATGCGCTTTACCTGTATGAACGCGGCTTCGGGCAGCTGCAGATGGGGTATGCTTCCGGTCTTGCCTGGATCATGCTCCTCTTGATCGCGGCCTCGACCTCCGTCATATTTATCACCTCCAAATACTGGGTGTTTTACGAATCCGAGGGGAGCAGAAGGCGATGAACATTACAAGTTCCTACAAAGTCAGACTCCGTCAGCTCGTTCTTTTCGTGATAAGCGTCGTGATGATTTATCCAGTCATCTGGTGGCTGGGCGCGTCCTTTAAATCGAACGAGGAGTTAAGCCTGCCGGGCTTGTTTCCGTCCAAATGGATGTGGAGCAACTTCACGGACGGCTGGCATGCGATACCCGGCCATTCCTTCACCGATTTTTACATCAACAACGCTAAGCTCGAAGCGGGGATTTTGGTGACCACCGTACTGTCGTGCAGTCTGGTTGCTTTCGGCTTTGCGCGCCTGCATTTTCCGCTTCAGAAGTTTTGGTTTTCCCTGCTCATGATGACCCTGATGCTGCCCAGCCAGGTCACGATCATTCCGCAGTATGCGCTGTTCCATCATCTTGGCTGGGTGAATACGTATTTGCCGTTTATCGTTCCCCATTCCTTGGCCGGAGGCGCGGGAGGCAGTTTCTTCGTGTTCCTGCTCATCCAGTTCATACGCGGTATTCCGCGGGAGCTCGATGAATCGGCGAAAATGGACGGCTGCAGCTGGTTCGGCATTTATTGGCGCATTGTGCTGCCGCTTACGAAACCGGCGCTCGTGACGGTACTGATCTACTGTTTTCTGTGGAACTGGGACGACTTCTTCGGGCATCTGCTGTACATCAACTCCGTCGACAAATATACGGTGGGCCTGGCGCTCCGGATGTTTAACGATTCGCAGTCGGCGCAGGCGTGGGGCCAGCTGCTCGCCATGGGTCTGGTTTCGGTCATCCCTAGTGCCATCCTGTTTTTTATGGCGCAAAAGCATTTCGTTGAAGGCGTTGCCACAACGGGCATTAAAGGATAGCGCCCCCTTAGGTTCCAGTAGTTTTTCCATTTTAATAAATCAAGCAAACCAAAAAAGGAGACGGTCAAAATGAAGAGAATCAGCAAAAAACTGACCTTGGCGGCCTTATCGACGGTCATCGGGTTATCCTTAACCGGCTGCGGGGGAGCAAGCTCCACAGACAATAAGACGGCTTCGGCTTCGGGCGCCGACAACGCGAACAAGCAAATCAAGCTGCGGATCAGCTGGTGGGGGTCGCAGCCGAGGCACGATGCCACATTGAAAATTCTCGATTTGTATAAGAAAAAGAATCCGAATGTTACCTTCGAATCGGAGTATTCCGGCTTTGACGGCTACATTGACAAGCTGACTACGGAGGCGGCCGCGAAAAACGCACCCGACATTATACAGCTCGATGCCGCATGGCTGGCCGATTGGAACGCCCGCGGCCTGCTCGCGGATTTGAGCTCCGTAAATTTGAAAGATATGGACGCATCGCTGGCCGACTCCGGGAAATACAAAGGCAAACAAACGACGGTACCGATCGGCAAAAACGCGTGGGGGATCGTATACGATAAAGGCGCCTTGGACAAGCTGGGCCTGCAAATGCCGAAGGACGGCATCACGTGGGACGATTTCTTCAAGCTCGCCCGCGAAGCGAAGCAAAAGCTGGGCAAGGATCAATATGTGCTGCAGGATATGAGCAGTAACTGGGAAACGTACTGGTCCTACCAATTAAGCCAAGGCAAGGGCTATGCGATTACGCCGGAAGGCAAATTCAACTATGACAAGGATACGTACATCAAGTGGGTGAACATTTTCAGCGATCTCCGCAAAGAAGGAGTCGTTCCGCCTGCCGATGTGATGACCGGCGACAAAGAGCTGGATCCGAAGCTTGACCTGATGATCAATGGCAAAATTATTTTCCGGTCCGCGCACGCCGCCCAAGCGTCCTCCTGGGACAGCATGAAGCCGGGTAGCATTGGCGTTGCCGCCATGCCTAAAGCGGCGCAAGCCGGCGGCTGGCTTAAGGCCACCTTCTTTTTTGGCGTCAGCCAGGACTCCAAATACCGCGAGGAAGCGGCCAAGTTTGTCGACTGGTTCATCAACGATCCGGAAGCTGGCGAAATTTCCGGAACGACACGCGGCGTGCCGGTATCGAGCAAAATTTTGGCGCAGCTGCAGCCTAAATTCACCCCGGCGGACAAATTGACCGTCGATATGATTGATCAGACGGCATCCAATACGCAGAAGTACCTGCCTACGCCTAAAGGTTGGGATGCTTTTGTGACGAAGGATTATAAGAGCATAGGCGAAGCGTTGATGTTCGGCAAAACGAATCCGGAACAAGCCTACAACGATCTAAAGAAGAAATCTTCGGACTACGAAAAATAATCAGAATGGGACTGACAAGTCGCGGAAGCGGATATTACAAAATCCTTTAACTAATCCGCTGGCCCTGTGGGATCGCTCTTTATGGTAGTTTGTCTGACGGACAAATGCCGATGAAGAGCGATTTTTTTCCCATCATGCCGCACCGGAGGTCGTTTTTGAAGAAATTAGCGATTAATTGTGGAAAGCGATATCATTTATTTTATAATGAAAGTAGGAATGCAGTAATCAAAGGAGTCTCACGTATGTTAAAATCTCAGTTGCTCGTATGGCTCACGATCATTCCCCTGCTTTGGTCGGCCGGCTGCAGCGCCGCGATGAATACCGGGGGGCCGGATTCGGCCGCAAACCAAAATTCCGCCGATAAACCGGTGAAGCTTCGCATCGGCTGGTGGGGCTCGCGGGAGCGGCACGATGCTACGCTCAAAATACTCGCATTGTATACGAAGAAACATCCGAATGTCACCTTCGAACCTGAATATTCCGCTTTCGACGGTTATGCTGATAAGCTGGCGACGCAAGCGGCGGCAAAAAACGCTCCGGACATTATCCAGATGGACGCCTCATGGCTGGCCGATTACAATGCCCGCGGGTATTTGGCTGATTTGAGCGGAGTTAACACAAAGGATGTGGAGTCGGGTTTGCTGAAGGAAGGGCAGTATGCGGGGAAACAAACGGCCATGCCGCTAGGGAAAAATGCATGGGGACTCATTTACGATAAGGATACGCTGCATAAATTAGGCTTTGACATGCCGGAGGCCGGGATTACATGGGACCAGTTTTTTAAGCTCGCTAAAGAAATCAAGATGAAGCTGGATAAGGGTCATTTTGTGCTGGCGGACTTTACCAACAACCGTGAAATGTATACCTCTTACCAGTTAAGCAAAGGGCTGGACTATCCGGTCACTCCGGACGGCCGGTTTAATTTTAACAAGGACCTATGGCTGGAATGGGTAAACACGTTTGACGAGCTGAGAAAAGCCGGGGTCGTCCCGCCTGCCGATATAGCGGTCGGGGATAAGGATATCGATGCCAAGCAGGATTTGCTCGTAACCGGCAAAATTATTTTTAAAGCGGCCCACGCCGCGCAAGTATCCTCTTGGGATACATTAAAACCCGGAAGCATCGGTGTGTACACGATTCCGACCGATAAGCAGGGGGGAGGCTGGCTCAAGGCTACGTTTTTCTTCAGTGTTATTCAAGAATCGAAGCATAAGCAGGAAGCGATCCGGTTTATCGACTGGTTTATCAACGACCCGGAGGCGGCAGCCATTTCGGGCACCACCCGCGGCGTACCGGTTTCGGACAAAATCGTCTCTCAGCTCGAGCCCCGATTTACGGATGCCGACCGGCTGACGATTGAAATGATAGACAAAGCCTCCGCCCGGGCACTGCATTTCAATCCGGGCGCCAAAGGATGGATTAACTTTGATACGAAACAATACAAAATGATTGCGGAATCCATTATGTTCGGCAAAACTACGCCGGAGCAGGGCTTCGAGGAATTGAAGCAAACGGCGGCCGCCTATCAGAAATGAGTGGGCGATATTGAATGGCGTATATTAGCGCATTTTAGTACCGGGAGGTGCTGCAGATGTGGAAAGTGGCGATTATCGACGACGATAGGCAGGTTTTGAGAGGCATGAAGCAGGTGATTCCCTGGGAGGAGCTCGGAGCGGAGTGGGTTGGCGAGAGCATGAACGGGGAGCGCGGATTGGAGTTGGTTCGGAAGGAACAGCCCGATATCGTCATCACCGACATCTATATGCCGGTGATGAACGGCCTGCAAATGATAGAAATTCTCAGAAACGAGCAGTTTCAAGGGATAATTTTGATCCACAGCGGTTACTCCGACTTCGAAGTCGCCCGTAAGGCGCTGCGCCTGAAAGTAGAGGATTATTTGTCCAAGCCGATCTCCAGGACGACGATCCGAGACACCTTGCTGCGGGCGATCGAGTCCATTCAATCTGAAGCCTCCGTGAAGCTGGAACATGAGAAGCTGAGGGAAAAGCTGGTCTTGTACGAGCCTTTCGTCCGCAAGGAGCTGTTGAAAAGGGCGGTCATGGGAACAACGGACGCCATTCCGGAGGCCGAGCTGTCGCTTGCGGGCGGGGGACCGAACAATCATTTGGTGCTCGGCTTGGAAATCATAAGGACCGCACGCATCTCCGATGTGCGGGCTCCGGATCGCTTCCTGTTCCGGTTTGCCGTGCAAAACATTATTAACGAAATTTTGAACGAGGCTGGCTATTCGTTTGATTATGTCGAGCTGCACGGGTATTATAGCGCCCTCATACTGCATTTTGACAAAGAGAAGGAGTATCCGGAGCTGCTGAAAGTCATCAGCGAAATATCGGCCCGCATCGTCGAATGCGTGCACCGTTATTTGCAGATTTCCGTAAAAATCGGCATGGGCGGCCTGAAAGAAAGCTGGGCCGCCGTATCCGATTCCATGGAGGAAGCCTTCCGGTTCTCGGAGCGGACGGCTTCCGATCCGCTTCATATGTCCGCCTCGGTGAAGCCGATGAAGTTTTACCATGAGCTGGTCGAAGACATTGAAACGACGCAAGGGAAAAACGCGCATAAAATCGTTCGCCATTATATCAATGCGTTAAAAGAGCAGAGCGGGGGACGGCAGCTGCAGTACGATCTAATGGGGGCGCAGTTTTGGGCGATTCTGAGCTATACGCTGAATGACGAGGTCGTGCGGCTGCAGGACATTGCCAAGGAAAGCTCCATTGAGGCGGAGCTGGGCAACATCGTGACTTTGGATCAATATGAAGCTTGGTTAAACGAGAAGATCGCCCAAATCTGCCTGAATCAGGAATGGCATGATAATATGAAGCATAAAGTGGCGATCGATTTGATCAAGCAGTTCATTCATGAGAATTACGCCGAGGAAATCACGATCGCTGATTTGGCGGAAAAAGTATATATTTCCAAAAATTATTTAAGTCAAATTTTCAAAAACGCGACAGGGGAAACCATCAACAATTATATCGTCAAGGTGAAGATGGAGAAGGCCAGAGGCCTTTTGCTCGAACGAAAGCTGAAAATCTACGAGGTCGCTCATCGCGTCGGCTACAAAAACATCCCTTATTTCAGCACCACCTTTAAAAAGCATTTCGGGATCACACCCGCTGAGCTGTAGCTTGGAGTAAAATATGCGAATCCTATCAAGAACACGGCTGGAGGAACCGGGCATGAAAAATATGTTTAAAAAATACCGCATCGATTATTTATTATTCAGCGGATTTTCCAGTTTTATCACCGTGCTTCTTATTGTCGTCATCTCCATCAGCTACACGTTGTCTACCCGGGAAACGGTCAATATGACTTCCTTTTACCAGCAGCGGGTATTAAACGAATTGTACAATAAAATCGATATCCAAATGCGCTCGATCGAGCAGATTTCCTTGGCGGCGGCCCGAAATCCGATCTTGTCCGAATATTCCGAATCGTCCGAGGACGCTTATGTGAATTACCGCAAACTCGAGGAGCTTGAGGCTTTTTTGGCGAGTATAACCTATGCGACTCCGATTATTCAATCCATCGATTTTTACACCCGAAACGCAGCAGTCGCCAATCCGCAAAGTCCGGTATCCTTTATTGAGGAGAGTCAGGCGAGACAAGAAGAGTGGTATCCTCTCGTGGATAACACGGACTTCACCTGGATCGGTGAGCACCTGACCCACTCTTACCAAGGGGAGCAGGCGACGGTCAGTTTCTCGCGCAAGGTGTATTCGCTGTCGGGGGATTATCAGGGCTTGCTCGTCTTAAATGTCAAAGCCTCCGTCATTCAGGCTCTGGTCCGCGGCGAAACGCCCGATGCGAACCGCGTATTGCTCGATTCCGGGGGTAGAATGATCACGATTACGGGGGATCCCCGGCTTCAAAGCATGGTCGGGCGGTACATGCCGGAGATGGGCGAGGAATCCGGGTTTATGCGGTCAAGCCGCGCGGATGACAGCGTTTTTGGCAAATCCGGCGCAAAAGACCATCTGATCGTGTGGGCAAAGCATTTTAACGTTAATTGGCGGCTGGTGGAGCTGACTCCATGGGACCAAATCACGCGGGGCAGCGTGCATACCGCGATCATTTTATCGTTGGCCGGCATTACGGCGATCGGGCTATCGTTGTTTTTTACACTGTCGCTTTCCGGCCAGTTTATTAACCCGATTCGGCTGCTGCTGCAGGAAATGGTCAGATACTCGAACAGCACCAACAAGGTGAACCTGCCGGAGGATTACCGCAACGAATACGGTGCGCTGTTTATGGGATACCGGAAGCTGATCGACCGCATTCAATCGCTCTATGCGTCGCTGGAGGAACGGTATGCCGAACAAAAGAAAGCGGAAATCAAGGCGCTGCAGGCGATGATCAATCCCCATTTCCTTTATAACACGCTGGATCAGCTCAACTGGATGGCGCTGGCCGCCGGACAGGACAAGCTCAGCCATATTCTTGAGCTGATGGGCAGGATGTTCCGAATCGGCTTGTCCAACGGGGAGAGCTTGATTTCGATCCGCGAGGAATTTATCCATGCCCAATGTTATGTGGAAATTCAGCAGCTGCGCTGGGAGGAAGGACTGACCGTGTTGATCGACGTTCCGGAGGAAATCCAAGATTATTATATTCCGAAAATGACGCTTCAGCCGTTTATAGAAAATGCGATCATGCACGGGTTTAACGAAAGAACGCAGGGACTGATCCTCATCACGGCGAAGCGGGAGGGCGATGACATCTTCATCCGGATCACGGATAACGGAGGCGGTTTGAAGCCCCATTGGGACCATCCCCGCAAGGGCAGCACCGGTGGTTACGGAATCCGCAACGTGAGGGAACGCTACGATACATTTTTCGCCTCAGGGTATGCCATCGATATTGCCAATAATGCAGGCGAAGACGGGACCACGGTCTGCATCCGGCTGCCCGTATTGAGCAGCAAGACGCTGAACGCGATGAATACACCTCGTGCTCTTCAAGGAATTGTACGACAGCCTGATGATAGTGGCCTGTGGTATTGATGTAGGCCTTTCGCGAATGTCGCAATTTCTTATATGTCCTTGTCGTCAATTTGCAATTTAAACCGCTTTCCAAACGTGGTAAGATTTAGCCAAGTTATGTTATATTGAAGGAGGAAATTCCTGTGTCCAATAAACTAAAGATCGCTATTATAGGCTGCGGCGGCATTGCCAAAGGCAAGCATTTGCCCAGCCTATCCAAACAAAAGCAGGTTGACATTGTCGCTTTTTGTGACATTATAACGGAAAGGGCGCAGGAAGCGGCAGAGAAATACGGGACGCCGGAAGCGAAGGTGTACGAGGACTATCGCGAGCTGCTGAAGGACAAGGCCATCGACGTCGTACATGTCTGTACTCCGAATGACACGCATGCGGAAATCTCGATTGCAGCCCTCGAAGCCGGCAAGCACGTCATGTGCGAGAAGCCGATGGCGAAGACGGCCGCCGACGCCCGCCGGATGGTGGAAGCCGCCAAGCGCACCGGCAAGAAGCTAACGATCGGCTACAACAACCGTTTCCGGGCGGACAGCCGGTTCATGAAGCAAATATGCCAGGACGGCGAGCTGGGTGAAATTTATTACGCGAAGGCGCATGCGATCCGCCGCCGGGCGGTCCCGACCTGGGGCGTGTTCCTGGACGAGGAGAAGCAGGGCGGCGGACCACTGATCGATATCGGTACGCACGCGCTCGATCTCACGCTTTGGGTGATGAACAATTATGAGCCTAAAGTCGTTCTCGGCACGGCCTTTCACAAGCTGTCCTCGAAGGAAAACGCGGCCAACGCCTGGGGCCCCTGGGATCCGAAGAAGTTTACGGTCGAAGATTCGGCGTTCGGGATGATCGTGATGAAGAACGGGGCGACGATCGTGCTGGAATCAAGCTGGGCGCTGAACACGCTCGACGTGAAGGAAGCGAAGTGTACGCTGAGCGGCACGGAAGGCGGAGCCGATATGGAGGACGGTCTACGCATCAACGGGGAGAAGCACAGCCGTCTCTTCACGAACAAGGTGCAAATGGATGCCAAAGGCGTCGATTTCTACGACGGCAAAGGCGAGAACATGCAGGAAACCGAGATGCGGATGTGGATCGACGCCCTCTTGAACGATAAGGATCCGGTCGTTACGCCGGAGCAGGCTTGCGTCGTATCGGAAATTTTGGAAGCCATCTATGAATCTGCCCGAACGGGTAAAGCCGTTTACTTCGATTAAGGGAGGAAGTCCGAGATGATCAGAGTTGCGATGTTAAGCTTTTGGCATGTGCATGCCAAGGATTACGCGAGGCAAGCCTCCGAGCACCCCGACACCGAAATTGTGGCGGTGTGGGATGAGCTGCCCGAACGCGGCCGCAAGGAAGCGGAGGCGCGCGGCGCGCGCTTCTACGAGAGCCTGGAAGAGCTGCTGGCCCAGAAGGATATCGACGCGGTCATCGTGGACACGCCGACGAACGTTCATCGGGACGTGATGGTAGCGGCGGCCAGAGCGGGCAAGCATATTTTCACGGAAAAGGTCGTCGCAACGACATTGAAGGAATGCAATGAGATTTTGAACGCGGTGGAATCGGCCGGCGTGAGGCTGACCGTTTCGCTTCCGCGTCTCAATGCGGACTATACGGCGGCGGTGCAGAAGATCATCGGCGAAGGGCTGCTCGGCGAGCTGACGCTCGTTCGTACCCGGCTGTCCCATAACGGGGCGATATCCACCGCCGAGCGTCCGGGAGGCTGGCTCCCGGCCCACTTCTTTGGCGCCGAGCAGTGCGGCGGGGGAGCTATGATTGATCTGGGCTGCCATCCGATGTATTTGGCCCGCTTGTTCCTGGGCTTGCCGGAGAGCGTATCGGCTAACTACGGGTATGTAACCGGGAAGGAAGTAGAGGACAATGCGGTGTCCGTACTCCGCTATCCGAGCGGAGCGTTGGCGGTCGTAGAAGCCGGCTTCGTCAACCGATTCTCTCCATTCGTCATTGAAGTTCACGGAACGGAAGGCAGTCTGCTCTATTCGACTCATGACAACAAGCTGCTCGTGCGGAGCTCCAAGCTGGACGGACAGACGGAATGGACCGTAGAGAAGGAACTGTCGGCGAACCGGCCTTCCGCCTTTGACCAGTGGGTATCGCACATTCAGAACGGAACGACGGCGAGCGAGAATATCGCGCTGGCGGCGGATTTGACGAGACTCATGGAGGCGTCAAACCTTTCGGCGCGCGCCGGAGCGCCGGTGCTGCTGAACGATTTGCAGCCATGAACGGGCAGCCCCGGGCCGGACTAAGGCCGTACGCTTTCGAACGGATGCTGGAGAATCCCCAGGCGCTCGACCGGCTGGACGTCGATTTCCGCTGGGGCTCTTACGGCATTCGCGTGTTGAAGTTTCACCATACGACGTTCTCGCCCGGCAAGTCGGTCCAGTTCCATAAGCATTCCAACTACGAATTTCATTTCATTCCGCGGGGCAAAGGAAGGGTCATTCTCGGCAGCGAGCCCTTCTCCCTTCATGAGGGGCTCATGTATTTGACCGGACCCGGGGTGATGCATTACCAGGAAGCGGATGCCCTTGAGGCGATGGATGAGCTGTGCCTTCATATCGATATCGAGCGGCTCGAGGAGGACGAGGCGGCCAAGGACGGGGCCGGGGACGCCTGGGGTCTCCGCTGGGAACGGGCCGAAGCGGACGCCTGCATCCGGCAGCTCGAGCAGCTGCCCCTTCATACGGCCGCCGATCAATACCGGGCCATGGAGTGCTTCCTTGCAGCCTACCGCGCTTGGGACGAGAACCAGCCAGGGCTATTCACGGTCATTAAGCAGTGCATCATTCAAGTGCTGCTGAGGACGACCAGGGCGTATGCCTCGCTGCCGCAGCCGGAGCTGCCGTCCCGCGACATGAAGCATTACCGTTACCAGCAGGCTATCCAGTTCATCAAAGACAACTACATGGCTCCGCTGACGCTGGAGGTCGTCGCCGAACGCGTACAGATCAGCCCGCGTCAGCTGCAGCGGATCTTCCGCGAGCAGACCGGCAGCACGTTCAGCGAATACATGGAGCAGGTCCGCCTGCTCCATGTATGCAGAGAGCTGGCGGAAAGCGACCGGACCATCGACCGGATTGCGTTCGAGAATGGCTTCTCCAGCGCGAATTACCTTCACTACGTATTCAAAAAGAAGCTGGGCACGACGCCCAGCCAGTACCGATTGCAGCACCGAGTCCATGCCTGATTCGTGCGCCTTTGGCGGCGAGCCCAACCGCTCGCAGCCGAAGGCGCTTTTTTGTCATGTTTTTGAATCAAGGTGATCATCTCTCCCGGCCCTTCACTCTGCAAATGCTTCATGAGGGTTATCGGTTTCAGTTGGGGGAATTTTCAATGGTTCATGAACCATAAGGCAGATCCTTCAAGGCTTAAAATCAATTAAAAACCGTATGCTGCTTCTTTCCTTTCTCGTAGATTGGAATAAGTTTCTGTTAACAAAACAGTATCCTCAACCAGACGTTCAATTCGAAATAAAACATCGTCATTTACAATTTCTTTGCGATGGAAATCCTTTTCCTCAATAAACACGTAAGACTGAACGATTTGCGCCTTCATAAAAGCTAAAATCGGCTTCAAATGTTGTTCTGCGACTAAATAATGTTTGGGCGAACCCGCTGTAACGAGCATGCTTGCCACCTTATCACGTAATGCATCAACGGGAAGTAAATCAAAAATGTTTTTTAATGTGCCGGGAATAGACGCCTGAAAAATAGGTGTTCCAATCACAATAGCATCAGCTTCCATAATTTTTTTTGTTACAACACCCGTATCGCCTTCATATTCCATATAATTCCTGCCATCGCTAAATTGGATATTATATTCGGCTAAATCAATGAAAATCGCTTCAACATCCGGATGTTTTTCAGCGAAAGCTTTCTGCGCGTAGTTCATAGCTGTTCTTGTTTTTGATCCCACAATGGAACCGGATAAGAGAACAATCTTCATTTTTGTTCAACCCCTGCTTTTTTTGACGTAAATTTTTTGACGGCTGGCAGTATTTCCGTACCGATGATCTCGATATTCATCCTTATTTTATCAAATGGCACACCTCCGAAATCCATTTGTGCGAGATAACGCTGATGACCGAACTGTTCATGTTGATAAAGAATTTTTTCAATAATTTGTTGCGGACTGCCGACATTTATTACACTACGGCTATCGGCCGATTGTGCAAACAGCTGTTTCGGAAATCCTTGTCCGTTCGTCAGCTTCATTCCTTCATTGATATGAGGATAATACTCCTTAAGAGCTTGTTGAGTTGTTTCAGCTGCATAGAAAAAGCCCGTAGTTCCAACCGGAAGTGTGGCTGGGTCAAAACCTTTCGCCTCTGCAGCTTCCCGGTAAGTATCAATCGTATTCTTAAACACACTAACAGGACCACCCAACATAGCTGTCGTCATTGGAACACCAGCATAGCCTGCCTTAATTGCACTTGCAGGTGATCCGCCGACTGCACGCCAAATCGGCAGCCAGCCATTTGTAGGTCTGGGAATCACCCTGGCATTTTTCAACGGTGCTCGAAATTTCCCTTCCCATGTAATTACTTCTTCTTTATTTATTTTGACCAATAATTCGAATTTCTCTTCAAATAATTCTTCATAATCTCTAAGATCGAATCCTAATAAATCAAATAGACCTACACGAGATGCGCGGCCGACAATGATTTCTGCCCGACCCTTGGAAATCAAATCAATCGTCGCAAAATCCTCATACACCCGAACTGGATCCGATGTGCTTATAATCGTGGAGGAACTTCCTATTTTAATGTTTTTCGTCGCTTGAGCAATTGCTGATAAAACAACAGTATGTGCCTGAGTTGCGAAATAATTCTGATGACTTTCACCAACACTAAAAAAATCAATGCCAGCTTGCTCAGCCAGCTTAGCCATTTCGATGATGTCACGAATTCGCTGCTCGGCAGAAATGCGGTTTCCAGTACGAAGATCAGGGAGATGGTCTCCTAATGTATAAATTCCAAACTCCAAGCCTTTACTTGGATCAATCCTGAATTTTTCCATTAATCTCGCCTCCGTTTAGTTTCGTTGAGTAGCAAATATTGCCCAAAAACTAATAAATAATAATCGACTTACATATACTAATATACTTACATTTATATAGTATACCCGTGTTTGCTTAAAGTCAACAAAAAAACATTCATTGTACTTTATCATGACCTTGATGAAAAGGGATTCTGCACTGTACAAAGTATTTCATGATTGTGGAGGTTACATTCTAAAGGTATCAAGTAGAGAAAATCCTCAGTAGGTAAGATGTACTCGCTCAACTAAAGGGGGGTTCTTCAAAGGGGAAGATTTATTTCCGGATCGACCAGTTGATTCATTTTCAAAAATGTATTACAATAAACCAGGAATGAATATTCATTCCGTAAGGGGGATGGGTAATGTCCAATAACAAAGAAGACGATATCTTAGAAGCAGCTATGGAGTTATTTGCAAGACGGGGGTACGATGGGACAACCGTACCGATGATCGCTGAAAAGGCAAAAGTAGGTGCCGGAACGATTTATCGTTATTTTGAAAATAAAGAGGCACTTGTAAATTCATTATTTATCAGCAGTGTAACTAAATTTTCGGAAACATTAAAAAACCAGTTTCCGGAAACTGATGATATACGTGCACAATTCAACCACATTTTCTATCGAATGTTTAAGTTTGCACAGCAAAACCCTTTCGCCTTACATTTTATAAATGCTCATACTGGTGGGTACTACCTTGACCAAGCAAGTAAAGAGGTCTTTAATGAATTCTTTTCTTTTTTAACAGCCATAATAGACGAAGGAAAAGGACAAGGAACACTGCGCTCGTTACCATCAAAAGCTTTAATTTGTTTGGTCTACGGTGCGTTTATAAATTTGTTCAAGATGTTTGAAAGCGGCGACTTGGAAAAATCGCAAGAACTTCTGAAAAACATTGAGGAAGCTTGTTGGGATGCAATAAGGATCATCTAAGAGGTCCTTTTATTTTATCGATATAGGAATGAATATTCATTCCGGGTTGTTTTGATGTAAGTGTGCGCCCGTCCAAATGATGACTAATTTCTAAGGAGCGAGTCTAAATGAATAGCGTTATTCGAGGAGTCGGATCATGTGTACTTTTATGGTTGCTGGCATGTGGATCGTTCCGGTCTGTGAGAACTGCCTAAAGGTATAAGTGTTGACCATATGGGCTGACCCTGTCTTTTCTAGTTGAAGTCCATCAGTTGAATCTGGAGGAGATGACCCTATGAAAGCGATGATTATAGAAAAATATGGGAAATTCCCATTAAAACTAGCAGACATGCCAGTGCCGACCATTGGAGAAAATGATGTCCTAGCAGAAATTGTTGCAGCAAGTATTAATCCGATTGACTTTAAAATAAGAGATGGCAAAGTGCAGATGCTGAAAAAATACAACATGCCACTTATTTTAGGTAATGACTTTTCAGGTGTTGTTAAGCAGGTAGGAAAAGGGGTAACAAAATTTAAGGTTGGGGATCAAATATACGGTCGAGCTGCGAAAGATAGAATTGGTACTTTCGCTGAATATATCGCAATAGATGAAAATGCTATCGCTATGAAACCTAAAAACCTATCCTTTGAGGAAGCTGCATCGATTCCATTAGTTGGACTCACTTCCTACCAAGCCTTTCACGATGTTTTGAAGTTATCTTCCGGACAAAAAGTGTTAATTCATGCTGGAGCCGGCGGTATAGGCACCTTTGCCATTCAGCTTGCCAAAACAATGGGTGCTTACGTTGCAACCACAGCAAGCAAAGCTGGATATGAACTCGTCAGGTCACTTGGGGCAGATCAAATTATTGATTATAAAAATGAACCGTTTGAAAAGATCCTACATGATTATGATGGGGTATTAGATACAATCGGTGGAAAAACATTGGAAAAATCATTTGAAATAGTAAAACCGGGGGGACAAGTTATTTCTATTTCAGGACTGCCAAACGCACGTTTTGGAAAGGAATATGGGGCAGGTTTTCTGAAAACCAATTTATTTCGAATGGTTACTCTCAAAATATCGAAATTGGAAAAGCAACATAATGTGAAATACACTTATCTGTTTATGAAACCCAGTGGTGAACAGTTAAATATCATTTCTGAGTTAATTGAACTTGGAAAAATTAAGCCTGTAATTGATCGAATTTTTCCTTTTGAGGAAGCACAAAACGCCTTGGAATATCTTGAAACAGGAAGGGCAAAAGGAAAAGTTATATTAAAAATAAGGAATTAATAAGGCTCACGGATAGGTGCGAAGGAGCTTGGAATCAGCCGCTCTTACGTATCGAGCATTCCATTGTGCTCGTTGTTCTTTATATCTTTCGTAAGAAACTAGACTGAGCCGAACAGAAAGGTCTTTTTGCTTGAGGGCATCGTCACATGAGGACGATATACTCTCCGTTGCGGAGAAGATATTCATTTCAGCTTTTTCGGCCTGTCATACGGCAGTAGCGAGTCTTAGTCTGCCTGAAAATCGCTCGTGATCGTTGGTATAAGAGATGACATTCTTCACCATTGGCAAATCGACCTCACGTGTATAAGTTTGTTGCAGCCATTCATGGATGCCGCTAGTTTGCTAAATATTCTGACAAGACTCTGAAACAGCATGGCCCCCTTCTGTATGTGGCCAGTGAAAAATGGATATTCAGCCAATCGCAGCGATTCGCTTACAACGCTCAAGCAGTTGCCTATACTCCTCTATAAGTACATTGGGTTCGCTAGATAGATGATTCGATAATAAATCAGAATATGCCGGCGCGGGAGGACTTACGATCGATCGCGATGCTTGACCCTGTAACTGTTGTGCCCGTTGCCGTAGCTCCTCCACGTGACTTTCGTTAGCCGATTGTGAAGCTCCATGAATTCGTTCAGCTTCCGCTCCTCCCTTGAAACCTCGCTACCTTTTCAGCGCCGCTTCAATATGTTGATTCAAAGACGTCACATCGGCGAGCGGAGCCGGCTCATCTGATAACCGGAAGCTTTGCTTCAGTTTGGCGATTCGGGTAACGCTGGCATCGATAACCGATTGCGGAATTTTACCGCTTTTCGCCGCATCCGTCAGAGCATCCAGTACGGCTTTTTGCTGCGCCGGATCGTGCCCGACAAGAACAATATCCGCCCCTGCCAAGACGGACTTTACCGATGCGGGACCGATCGCCATCACCTTCCCTACGGCGTCCATCGTCATGTCGTCCGTGAAGACAACTCCGTTAAACTTGAGCTCGCCCCTAAGGTAATTATGAATGACGATGCGCGACATCGAAGCAGGGAGATCCGGATCGAGCTTGGTCATGAGGATATGGGCGACCATCACCGTCGGAGCTCCTTCCTGGATCGCCGAAGCGAATGGAGCGAATTCGACGGAGCGAAGTCTTTGCAGATCATGGTCCACGATAGGCAGCCCGAAGTGGGAATCGACGGACGTGTCGCCATGGCCGGGAAAATGCTTCACGACGGGAATTACGCCCAGCGACTTAATCCCGAGCATTTCCTGTACGCCCATGCGTCTTACCGTTGCCGCAGTGGTACCGAAGGCGCGGTCGCCGATAACCGGGTTGTCGGGATTCGTATTGACGTCAAGCACCGGGGCAAAATCGGTGTTCAAGCCAACCGCCTTCATCGCTTCGCCGAGCGCTCCGCCGACCCGGTACGCATACTTCGTATCGTTCGTGTTTCCGACGACCCGGCTGGCTGGAAATGCCGTTACCTCCTTAGGCAATCGGGAAACGCGCCCCCCTTCCTGGTCCGCGCTGAGCAGCAGCGGCAGCTTGCCGCCGCCATCGCGATTAATTTGCCTCAGCTCATTGGCCAGCTTAACCGTTTGTGCCAGGGACACAATATTGTTGCTGTATAAAATGATTCCGCCGACGCGCCGGTCCTTAATCAGCGTAGCGATATCCGGTTGAACCGCGGTACCGTCCATACCGACCAGCACCATTTGGCCGATTTTTTCCGTCAAGCTCATATGAGCGACAAGTTCGGCTGCCGGATCGACGACGGTTTTGGGCGGCTCCTGAACGTCCGGCTTCTGCGGTTCGCTGACGACAGGCTGCGGGGCAGGAGACACAGGTTGAGCCGACGTCTGAGGAGGAGTTTCGGGTTTTGACGACTCCGCCTGCTTCGATCCGCACCCGGCTATAGCGATGAGGCTCAACAAGGCCGCGCTTAGAAGGCGGATTCGTTGCCGCATAGAAATGTACCTCTTTTCATGAATTATATTTACTTAATAGTATAACCTGTATTTCGGAATCGATGTACTACATTGCTTTGACTATAGAAAAAGCCAAGTTAAACCCGGATGGATTGAACTTAGCTTTTTGTTTGCTTATTGAGCTGGGATCATCGGATGACTACTGTGCAGAGTCGGTGATCCTATTGCTGCCGGTTCCAATACGGCCTCATATTTAGATGAAATATATGTAACGGCTTTCGGGACTGTGATCATATCGGACAAACATTGGGGTCATAGGGATTTTTCAAAAGTGTATATGAGAACAAACGTTTAGAATTGAACGAGCTGCTTTATCATCTTAGTCTCCATCCTGAGGTAGCATCAATTGACGGGAGATTATTAACGACAGAACAAGCCGAAGAGCTTAAATCACGTTGCCGGCAAGGCAAAAGATATTTGCGGTACACCCCGAATCGATTGGGAATTTGCATGCCTCAGCCATGTTTCTCAGGGCGGTGGACCGTTCCGGTCAACCATTCGCCCTTTGCAGACCGTCCTGCAATTTCTGAATAAACGTTTTCGCCGCATGGCTGAGAAACCGGTCAGCATGGTATATTATCCCGATATCGCGAGCTGGAGTCCGACCCGTAATCCTGATCGTCCGCAAGCAGGGTTCATTCATGGACAAAATGAGCGATAAAGGCTGAACTGTCGCGCCGACATTCGCTTTCACCAAACTAATGAGCGAAGCCGGTGTCGTCGTTTCCATAATCGGATTTAAACTAAAGCCAAGCTGTCTGCAGCAATCATCGACCAACTCGCGCCCAAGAAAGCCTTTGGGGTACATCACCGTACGAATATGGCGAAGCTCCTCTAACTCAATGGAGGTTCGCATCGCCAATTCATGATTCTCCGGCACAACCAGCACATACTCATCGCGGGATAAGGGGATCCTCACGATGCGCTCATCGGGCAGAGGCAGGATCGCAATGCCGATGTCCACTTCCATTTCCAACACCTGCTTCACAATTTCGACCGATGTCAGTACGGTTAGCCGGACATGTGGAAAAACGTTGTGGAAATCGATCAAAAGCTGCGTAATCCTGTAATCGAGATCGGATGGGAGCGCTCCAATGATCAATGCCCCGCGCTGATGATTGCGCAGCTCACCGATAGCGTCAATCGCATTTTGATGGGTTCGGAACATCTGGATGCTGTACTCCTGCAGCAATCTGCCCGCTTCAGTCAGCGCGATCCGTTTGCCGATCCGGTCGAACAATGGCGTCCCGACTTCATTTTCCAGCGAACGGATCTGCTGGCTGAGCGTTGGCTGCGACATGCCTAATTTCTCCGCCGCTTTGGTGAAATGCAGCTCTTCGCATACGGCGACGAAATATTCCAGATGCCTGAGTTCCATAACCCCCTCCCCCTTTATCATTCGATTTTCCTATGATTATAATAGAAATCGTCATATTGATCAATCATTTCTTCTTATATAAACTTAACAGCAATGTTGGTTTTCATTCAAATGAAAACAATCAATTTCAGTTACAAGGAGCGATTCAAAATGAAAACACGGTCATGGACATTAGTTGTAGCCCTTTTCTTGGCATCTTTAAACTTGCGGCCGGTCATTTCCTCGATTTCGCCGCTCTTGGAGACGATTCGCAGCGAACTCGGAATGAGTGCCTCCACTGCTAGCCTTCTCACATCTATACCGGTCCTTTGTATGGGGATCTTTTCCCCGATTGCAGCCAAGCTGGGAATTCGTCATGGCATCGAGCGGATTTTGGCGATAGCCCTCGTGTTTATCGGAGCAGGTACCGTCGTCCGATGGTTTACGCCTTCTTACACGTTCCTTCTGGCTACCGCACTCTTCGCCGGCATTGGTATCGCCGCTGCCGGTCCGCTTCTGTCCGGATACATCAAGCGTCATTTTCCCGGTCATGTCGCTTCGATGATCGGCGTTTACTCCGTAGCCATGGTGACCGGAGCGGCCCTTAGCGCCGGATTGTCGGTTCCGCTCCAAAATGCGTTAAACGGCTCCTGGCGGTCTGCCTTAGGAATTTGGGCAATACTTGCTGTTGTCGCGTTGCCAGCCTGGTGGTTATTCGTACTGAGACCCGTAGAGCCAAATCATGCTCAAACGCCTGCGCCGCAAAATGCGGGGCGGCTGCCTTGGGGAAACGGAAGGGCATGGCTTTTGACCGTATTTTTCGGAATGATGGCCATCATGTTTTACTCCATTACCGCATGGTTTGCGCCAGCCGTCGCCAACATGGGCTACAGCAAGGTATATGCCGGCAGCATGCTGACACTCTTTACATTTGTTCAAATTCCGGTAACCTTCCTGATTCCGATGCTGATTCACCGTTTCCCGAATCGCCTTCTGTGGCTGATCGGATGCGCATTGCTCGAACTGGCGGGACTGCTGCTTGTTACCATGTCGGCGGTGCCATGGCTTGCCGCGATCTTGCTCGGCATTGGCGCTGGCGGTCTGTTCCCACTGGCACTAATGCTGCCGATCGACGAAACGTCGAACGCGCAGGATGCGAGCGCCTGGTCCGCCATGACGCAATCGGTCGGATATGTGATCGGAGCGCTAGGTCCGATTCTGGTCGGATGGATACAAGACGCTACCGCCAGCTTTGTCTTCGCCTTCATCGGACTTGCCGTCGTCTGCGCGGCGATGATCCTCGTGCAGCTTGCCATCGGATCGAAAAAGGCACCGGTCAAAAAGGCGGTCGCTTCCTCCTAGCTGAGAAGATAGCTTATTTAGAAATAGCCAAGCAACTTCGTACGGAGAGGAATCAAAAGACTTAGTGGATCGAGCTGAAATTATGCTGCCGCATTCAGTAGTTGGAACGAACCGAAAAGCATTAGCTCCGAATAACAATCTTTAAAGAATTTTTATTTCATAAGACCCCAGACGATTGTTACTGGACATATTAATGGTTGCCTTTGTTTTCATGAATTGCTTCCGATTTGGATTTATTTTGTACTAATGTTCGTTCAATGGGAGAGTGATTAACATGACATCTTCTTATTTAAATGAATGGTTAGACGAATATAACGACTATATAAGACTTTATGAGCTATTTGGGGACAACGAATATCTAGAGGAAGCCAAAGAGATAATTTCTAGTTTGAGAGCAATAGCGACAAGAGAGAAATGTCATCAAATCATTCTGGGTAAAGTAATGGATACTAAAATTAATTTATTTAAGTAGGACTTGCTGTATAATCTAGAATCCAGTAATGACAAGGGGCGTACCTAAACAAGCTGACGCCGGTAGAGTACCGACGTCAGCTTGCAAGCTAGGGCTTTTATCAATGTCCGTTAAATGGGGTCTTGACCATTTTTCTTGTTAGGCTTTTTTGTGTTTTAAGTTGTCGGTTTTAACACATCGTGATCAACGTATCTCTCCCCATTGATTTCACTAATGATATTGATTGCCACTTTTGCTCCATCACCTGCTGTTATGATGGCATGCACACTAGCACCTGCACAAGTTCCGGCAGCCCAGATCCCATCTATATTCGTTTTCCCATTCATATCCACAACCAATATTGTTTTTATTCTTGGTTCTGTAGCCGGTTTAGTTTGAACGCCGATTTTTTCCGCTAAATCCGTTATAGCTCCTGTCGCCAAAATTACATACCTGGCTTCATACTGTCCGCTTTCTGTTTTGATTTGAAAGGCTTCGCCGTTTTTTTGGATATCAATAGCTTTATCCCTAACGAGTTCTGCTCCCAATGTTGTAGCTTGCTTTTCCCCCAAATCCACCACGTCAGGTCCATTAATTTCCATAATTCCGTAAAAATTTTTAAGTAAAGCTCTTCTTGTCATCCCTTTATTATTGTCAATCAGCAATGTCTTTTTACCTGCTTTTGCCGAGAATAAAGCAGCAGAGGCACCTGCAGGACCAGATCCGATAACGGCAATATCATACATGGTAAGTCTCCTTTCAATTATTTGGAATGTTCAATAAGATTATCCCTTTTTAAGCATGATTTATTCGGAAGTGAAACGAAATTGGAGATTTGTAAGTGCTGTCTTCATTTAAAATCACCATTCCAACGATACAATATTGTGGCCATAGTTAGGGTTTGCTGAACAACCAATAATTCCTTACTCCACAAGGGACTTCGGTCATTTCTGTCGATTCCATCTGCAAGGAACACATGGGAAATCTGCAAAATCCCCTGCAGATGGAGCAAATGAAATGTTCGTGCTACATCATAACGAAGCTATTCGTGCTTCCTTCATGTAACATCCCCCTTGTATGCTAAGAGCAGTTACCGATTCTTTAATGAATTGGAAATTGCTCTTATTTAATTTTTGTTCTTTGAAAAATGAATTTTGATTTATTTATCCGGTTGAGGACGTAGCCCAAGCGAAGGCGCGGGAGTCGTCCCTCCGGGACGAAAAAAATCTTTTAAAAGGTGTTTACGATCTTGTGATGTCTTTGGGAAAATGCCAATAGGTGCTACCGACGGGAATGTTCCTTTTCCCCCTGTTGAATCGAGCATTCGATTTCTTCCAGTAAAGAGTGTTCCCTTGGCCTCTTCCGTCTTTTCCTACACGCTGACTGTATCCCGCGCGTCGCCATCCCTTCCGCATAGCAGAGGAAGGTACGTGCACCGATGGCCCGCGGTGTATACCTATAGCTCGCAAGGCTGTTAGCGGAGAGTTTCCCAAGGACATCCCAGGACCGTAGACACCCAGTCCACCTGCGAAAGGAGGTGATTCCATGCCACACATCTTATTTGTCGGGATCGACGTAAGTAGCAAGAACAATGTTGTCTGTTGCCTCCCGGAAGGCGACAGCGCCAAATCCCTAAGTCGCTTTATCGTGACCAATGACGAGCCCGGTATCATGACTCTGCATGAGCGGATCATGTCGCTCGTGCAAAAACACGGACTGACACACATTCGTTTCGGTCTAGAAGCGACCGGCTGTTACTCCAGCCATCTCGCTCGCTACTTGCAGAGCGTGCTCTGTTTCGAACCCTATGAGCACAGCGTCTACGTCTTTAACCCCAGTCTCATCAAGGCGTTCAAGAAGATCCATTTCCTTGACGCCCCAAAAAACGACAGGGTAGACGCCTGGTTCATCGCCGCTAAGCTCCGATCCGGTCATCTACCCCGTGCCTTCACGTGGAGCGAGTCTCTCGCTGCTCTGCAGCGCCTCACACGAGCTCGTTTCCACATTGTACAGACTTTGACACGGGAGACGAATTTCCTGCTAACCAACTTATTTTTGAAGTTCAGCAGCTATTCGACCGGACCGTTCGACAAGAAGACATCAGCAACCAGCTTGGCGGTCATTCAGGAGTTCGCCAGCGTCGAAGAGATCGTGAACATGTCCGTCGATGATCTGATGGCTTTTGTTGCCGAGTGTGGCAAAAACCGCTTTGAGAATCCGCAAGAAGTTGCACAGGCCTTGCAGAAGGCCGCACGTTCCTCCTACCGCTTGCCCAAGGCGATGTCCGATGCCGTAAATCTAGCGATGGCTTCCAACATCCGGATCATTCGTTCGCTACAAGAACAGGCGAATTCGCTGAAGAAAGCAATTGAAGAACATCTGGCGACCATTCCGCAGACACTTACTTCTGTGCCGGGAATCGCTACGATCTTCGCAGCTGGCCTAATCTCAGAAATTGGCGATATTCAGCGGTTTCCAAACCAGATGGCTCTCGCGAAGTATGCGGGCCTTGCTTGGACGGAAAACCAGTCTGGTGATTTTAAAGGCGTTGAATCTCGGCTTATTAAATCCGGCAACCGCTATCTGAAGTACTACTTTACTGAAGCCGCAAAGAGTGTCCAGGTGCACGACACCGTATTTGCGCAGTACTACAGTCTGAAGAAAGCGGAGCCGGCTAAATACGCCGAAAAACGTGCCCTTGCGCTTACAGCTCGTAAATTGGTGCGGTTGGTTGATTATCTGCTGCGAACCAACCGACTCTACGAACCCCAGGAGGTGATCCGACAAAAAGCTTGACATAACACATCCAACACATCCACCTATTTTCTTGCTTATTAGGAAATATCTGAAAACGGCAAGATAGGGTGGGTCTAGTTCGATGCGGACTTTTTTAGGGACACCTCCCAAAAAAGTTACGGTACTTCAAGATTTTTTCCAATTAAGGTCTTGACATCGTACCGCTGCTCTTTGCTCTCCATCGGGCGCCTTCGATTGATAACGATTACAATAGGTCAGTTTTATCCACCTTATATAAGATTAAGATTACTTACAACCTTGAAGCCCGGTGCTACAATGAGCCTAGTGAACGTTCACCAGCAAACTTCCTGCTAATCTTTACAACATGGCATTCTCTTACCTTAATCACAAGGAGGGTCTGTACGTTGAAAAGCTTTCGTGCGTTGTGCTTTGTTCGATGCTTACTGCCGCATGCTCCGGCGGAAGCACCGGCCAAGGGAATCCCGGTTCAAGCCCGGGCGGGAAGGCCGCCGGTTCCGGAGAGGTCGTTACCCTGAAGTTTATGGGGTGGGAAGCAAGCCCCTTGGAAACGCAATCCGTCAAGAAGGGCCTCGAATCGTTCATGCAGCAGCATCCGAACATTAAAGTCGAATACCAGCCTGTTCCTAGCACCCAATATTCCCAGAAGCTTCTCACTATGCTGGCCGGGGGCGCCGCACCCGATGTCTTTTTCCTGAATTCCAGCGATTATCGCGCCTTTCAGAAAAAGGATGTCCTCCTCGATCTGACACCCATGTTCAAGCAGGAGATGTCTCTTGACGATTTTATCCCTTCGGCCGCCCAGATCATGGAGATCGGCGGCAAAATCTACGGCGTCAGCAGCTGTACGGTTTCCCCTGTACTTTATTACAACAAGGCTGTGTTTGACAAGGCTAATATTCCGTATCCGCCCAGCGATCCGGCGAAGGCATGGACATGGGAGCAGTTCCGGGACGCGGCCATGAAGTTGACGGTCAAAGATGGGAATAAGGTAATCCAATACGGCGCATTCGGCTTTGAGAACTTCTACGTCACGACTGCGGAAATTTCCTCGGGCGGCGGAAATCTCTTTACTCCGGACCGCAGCAAAATGGCTTTAAATACTCCCGAAACGAAAAGCGTGCTGCAAAGCATATTGGATTTGCGGCTGAAGGACGGGGCGGCCCCGACGGCCAAGACGCTGGAGAGCGTCGGCATGAAAGCGAACCAAATGCTGCAAACCGGCAAGGTTGCTATGGTGGCGGACGGATCCTGGGCGCTCCAGGAGCTCGCGACGATGGGCTTCCCGGTAGGCGTGGCGGCGCTGCCGAAATTCAAGCAAGCGACGACCCACGGGCAGGCGCATGTGCATGCCGCAGCAGCCAAGACGAAACACCCCAAGGAAGCATGGGAGCTGCTGAAGTTCCTCTCATCAGAAGAATATCAAATCCAGAACGTGAAGGAAGGCCTCTGGATGCCGAACCGCAAATCGCTTTACACTGAGGAAGGGATGAAGAAATGGCTTAACAGCAAAGTACATCCCGAAGGCTTCGCGAGCCTTGCCTCTTATTTCAAGGATGCCCAGCCCTACCCGTTCACGCTGATCACCCAGAATAAGGTCAACGACATCATTACGGAAGAAACCGATAAATTGTGGTATTCCGGGCAGTCCGTGGGCGATACGCTCAAGAATATCGAATCCCGTTCCAATGCGGAACTAACGAAATAATTGCGGCCCTGCCTCTGCTATGGATCCGGAGGCATTCAATCGGAGGTGAGGAATGGCATGAACGCAGAAAGCCGGCTGGCGGATAACGATACGCCTGCCTATCGAATGGAACCGACGCCCCGAACCGCGAGTACGGTAAAAAGATGGATTCATAAGGACGGCGCCTGGGCGTTACTGCTGCTGCTGCCGAATATTCTCGGGTTTCTCGCTTTTACGCTGATCCCGGTCGTCGCTTCTTTCCTTCTCAGCTTTACTTCCTGGGATATGCTGTCGCCCATCCGGTGGGTGGGACTGGACAATTACGCGAATCTGATGAAGGACGAAACCTTCATCAAGGTGTTCTGGAACACCATCTACTATGCGGGCGTCTCCGTACCCGTGGGGATCGTCATCTCCCTGCTGCTTGCCGTAGCGCTGGACCAGAACATCAGCTTCAAGAAATTTTACAGGGCCGCCTATTTTCTCCCTGTCGTCTCTTCGATGGTGGCCGTCGCCGTAGTATGGCAGTTTATCTATAATCCCGAATACGGGCTGCTGAACTATGGCCTTAGCCTGCTAAGGATCAAAGGGCCGGATTGGCTGACCAGCACCGTCTGGGCTATGCCCGCCGTCATTATTACAAGCGTGTGGAAAAATCTCGGCTTCAACATGCTGATTTTTCTTGCGGGGCTGCAGGGCATTTCGGACAGCTACTATGAAGCGGCGGAACTTGACGGGGCGAGTGGGTACCAGAAATTTATATATGTCACCGTGCCGCTCCTGTCTCCGACTACCTTTTTCGTCACCGTCATGTCCTTCATCGGCTCTTTCCAGGTGTTCGATACCGTCTTCTTAATGACGCAAGGGGGACCTGCGCGCTCTACCTCCGTGATCGTCCATTATTTGTACGAGAATGCGTTCAAGTATTTCAACATGGGATATGCCAGCGCGATGGCTTACATACTGTTCTTCATGGTGCTTGTCATTACCTTGATTCAGCTGTGGCGCCAGAAGAAATGGGGCGTTTACTAACGCATGCATTCAAAGCATAATCCCTAAGCGAAACATCTAAGGAGGTGATGCCATGAAAGGCCATGCCGCCCTGAAAATAACGGCACACGCGGTGCTGCTGGCCGGGGCCGTAACGATGATCCTGCCCTTTCTGTGGACCGTCAGCACCTCGCTCAAACAGCTTAGCGAAGTGTTCGTGTTCCCGCCGAAGCTGCTGGGCGCAAGCATTCAGTGGGGCAACTATTTGCGCATTTCCGATCGGTTTCCGTTCGGTACTTATTTTCTAAACAGCGTGAAGATTACGGTCATCATCACCCTCGCCCAGCTGATCACAAGCTCCATGGCCGGTTTCGTCTTCGCCCGTCTCCGGTTTCGTTACCGGGAGGCGCTGTTCGGCTTATATCTGGCCACGATGATGGTTCCAGCCCAGGTGACTATGATTCCTAACTTTATCGTCATGCGATACTATAATTTGGTCGATTCCCACTGGGCCTTGATCCTGCCTGCGCTCGTCTCGGCCTTTGGAACGTTCCTGCTCCGCCAGTTTTTCGTGACTATTCCCGAGTCGCTGGAGGATGCGGCGAAAATGGACGGATGCACGCCGTTCGGCATTTACTGGCGCATCTTTGTCCCTTTGTCCAAACCGGCCATGGCGACCCTCGGCGTCTTTGTATTCATGGGCTCCTGGAACGACTTTCTCGGTCCGCTTGTGTACATTAATTCGCAGGACAAAATGACGCTGCCGCTCGGCCTCGCTTCCATGCAGGGCATGTATTCCACCGATTGGCCGGTGCTCATGGCCGGTACGGTGATTACGATTCTGCCGCTGATCGCCATCTTCCTGTTAGCGCAGGACTTCTTTATAAAAGGCGTTACTTTATCAGGCCTGAAGGGCGAATAAATTTAGAAAGCAAAGGAGATTAACCATGAGCCAAACGGAAAAAATGGGCCTCAAGCCGCTTCAAACGATCCCTCTCCGTCAAGTCGCGATTCAGGATGACTTCTGGTCGGACCGTCTGCGCAATGTGATCGAGACCGTTGTACCTTATCAATGGGATGCTCTGAATGATGCAATCCCCGGCGCCGAGCCAAGCCATACGATCGAGAACTTCCGTCTTGCCGCAGGAGAGTCGGAGGGCGAATACTACGGTATGGTTTTTCAGGACAGCGATCTGGGTAAATGGCTGGAAACGGTCGGTTTCGCCCTCTCCAAGGAACGGAACCCCGAGCTCGAGAAGCTTGCGGATGAAGTGATCGAACTGCTCGGCCGTGCCCAGCGGCCCGACGGTTATTTGAATTCGTATTATACCGTTAAGGAGCCGGATGCCCGCTGGACCAACCTGCGCGACTACCACGAGCTGTACTGCGCCGGCCATTTGATGGAAGCGGCAGTAGCGTATTACGAAGCGACCGGGAAGCGCGAGTTTCTCGATATCATGTGCCGTTACGCCGACTACATCGGAACCGTGTTCGGATCGAATCCCGGCCAAAAGAAAGGCTATGACGGTCATCCGGAGGTGGAGCTGGCGCTGGTCAAGCTTTATCAGGCTTCCGGCAACCGAAGCTACTTGGAGCTCAGCCAATTTTTTGTGGAGGAACGCGGCCGGCAGCCTCATTTTTTCGATGAAGAGGAGAAAGAAAGGGACGCAGCGCAGGGGCAAATCGGCAGGAAGAAGCGTAGGTACGATTACTTCCAGGCGCATATGCCCGTGCGGGAGCAGAAGACGGCGGAAGGCCACTCCGTGCGTGCCGTTTACCTGTACAGCGCGATGGCGGATCTGGCCGCAGTAAACCAGGACGCCGGAATGCTTGAAGCGTGCAAGGAGCTGTGGAACGATGTGGTGCAGCGGAAAATGTACGTTACCGGCGGCATCGGCTCATCGGCGTTCGAAGAACGTTTTACCGTCCCCTACGACCTGCCGAACGACCGGGCTTATACGGAAACCTGCGCCGCCATCGGACTCGTGTTCTGGGCGCAGCGCATGCTTCAATTGGAGAAGGACCGCAAATACGCCGATGTGATGGAGCTGGCCCTCTATAACGGGGTGCTGAGCGGCATATCCCTCGATGGCAAAAGCTATTTTTACGTCAACCCGCTTGAAGTGTGGCCCGACACTGCTAATTTCCGCAACGATATGCATAGCGTGAAGGTCAAGAGACAGCCTTGGTTCGGCTGCGCCTGCTGCCCGCCCAATATTGCAAGGCTGATCACT
The DNA here is from genome assembly GCF_027533625.1 of Paenibacillus gyeongsangnamensis. Classification (GTDB taxonomy): domain Bacteria; phylum Bacillota; class Bacilli; order Paenibacillales; family NBRC-103111; genus Paenibacillus_G; species Paenibacillus_G gyeongsangnamensis. The sequence continues at coordinate 143,193 of NZ_JAQAGZ010000023.1, forward strand.
TCCCTGGGACAGTACATTTATTCTGCAAACGACGAGGAAAGGGAGCTGTACACTCACCTCTATATAGGAAGTAAGGTACAGTTTGAAGTGGACGGCAAGCCTGTGCAGCTATCGCAGGAAACGGACTATCCGTGGGACGGTCAGGCTGCGCTTCAGCTCTCGCTTGAAATGCCGGCCGAGTTCACGCTCAGCGTGCGCCTCCCGGGCTGGTGCAGGAAATCTGTGATTAAGGTAGGCGGCGTAGAGACGGAAGCCGATCGGATCGAGAACGGCTATGCCAAGCTGAAGCGGACCTGGAAGGATGGGGACCGGATCGAGCTGTCGTTCGATATGCACGTTGAAATGGTGAGAGCTCATCCGAACGTACGGGAGAACGCGGGCAAAGTAGCCCTTCAGCGGGGTCCGGTTGTATTTTGCCTGGAGGAAATCGATAACGGTTCGAACCTGCAGGATATCGTCCTCTCCGGCGATGCCCAGTTCGATGCGCATTACGAAGAGCAGCTTCTTGGCGGCGTCACCGTCCTTACGGGAATCGGCTCGCGCAGTGTCGTCCCGCCCGAAAGCAGCGGATCGCTTTACACGACGCAGCCTTTTGACATGGTGTCCGTACCGGTAAAGGCGATCCCCTATTTTGCCTGGAGCAACCGCGTCCCGGGCGAAATGACGGTATGGATCCGAAGCCGGTAATGGGATAGGTATAACGTTTCTTGGAGTATCCGTGCAAAAAGATCGCCCGGCCCGGCCTGCTTGGCTAAGGGCTGAGTGATCTTTTTGACTAATGTGAGGGAATCCAGCCAATGATTTGTAATAACGTTAAGACCACCTCTATAACAATTAGAATGACGACGATCCATTCGACGAATAGCCCTCGGATGGAATGACTGATATTAGAAAAACCTTCCACGATGTGATACAAAATTTCCGTTTTGCTTTTCAGTATTTTATATCGATCGTTCAATTCAAAAAAATCCATCATGCCATCGTAAAATTGGCTGGCAGTGCTATTGGTCCAAGTTAAATCAGGTTTATCCAAGATCATGATGTAAGCAAGGGTGTTATACTCATGGCGTACGATTTTTGCGGTCGTTCTTGCCAATTCTTTGTTGCTGACACGAAGCTTTCCTTTTTCAAGCCTGTCTATCATCATTTCGAGGCTATCATGAATATTCCCGAGCTGTTCCTCTATCTTTTCAAAAGCTACCGATTTGGCAAGGACGGTAGAGATCAATTCAGGGTAAAAGAATTCATATTTAGCTACCACCACATACTCGTCAGTCAACTCCATGCTATCGATTTCTTCGATGTGAAGACTGTAATCGTCCGTGTATCTGTCTACATGCTGGAGAGCAATATCAGGCTCGAAAGTTTGGAGGAACTTCAAAAAGTCAGTTATCTCATCCATGGTTGAGTGATTAATAAAAACAACGCTGCCGAAAGAAAACACCAGCACCTGTTGTAAGTCGTCTATATCTTTTTGAAGGATCGATGTAAGAATATCGCCTTTTAGAATTAAAGGCTGTTCCCATGTATATTTTTTGGGAATGCCGCAGTGGATTGCGATTTTGTTCAAATCCATTTCATTTGTGATTGCCAAAGCCTTAAAAGTAAAATCTTTCATTCTCATCACTCATCCGCTTTCAAAAAGTCATGCTACTAGTCTAGACAGAAAAAGCCAGCTTCAATCTTCTTGATTAATCGTTTAACATGTAGTTTACAATAAGATTACGTTGTCCTGATGCCAATCAATTATTATTGAAGTTAATCGTTTTTTGAGGTGGATTGATTCGTCATGATGTTGTTGTGGGAAAAAATACGACTCGGAATCGGAAGAAGCTTTAAGATCAAGCTTATTGGCAGCCTATCCATTATTATTTTGATAGCATTTGGCGGGGCTGGATATTTCACATACCGCTATAACCTCGATTTATTCGAAAAAGAAATCAGCAAGCAGTTTTCCCGAACCAACGAAGAAGCGCTGGCTAAATTGGATCTTAAGATGCAGGAAATGCAGCGTATATCCCATGCAATCGTCTTTGATCCTCAAATTGAAAATATGATCAGTGAACTAAATTCAAATGGAAACTATGATGCGTTTCGTTCCTATTATGAAAAAGAACAAATAAAAGCATTGATCAATCAAATCAAATTAGATGCTCCATTCATAACGGGTTTGTATATGTTTGATTTAAAGGGGAACCCGTCTTATTTTCATTTTTCTACGCCGTCGATTAACGATCTTGATGCGTCCATTTATCAAGCTATTCTTCCTAAGCTCAATCCATCCAACGGGGATATGGTATGGCTAAGTATTCCTTTGCCGAGCTCGGTAGAGCCTAATGGGATGAGGCAATCGGTTGTTGCCGCCCGGTGGATGAAAGACAGCTCTTTGAATACTTACGGCATGCTGGTCATCACAATGGATGAAACTTTTTTTTCCAGCAGCCTTGAAGGGTTAACGAAAGACGGCTTAGGAAAGGTTTACTTGTTTAATCAGTCGAAGGATTTATTATATAGCAATGCAGCTCTGAAGTCGGAAGATGAAGTCAAGCAGTTGAAAGCCCTGAATCGTGCTCAAATCATGGACGATGATTTATTTGTTCAAAGCGATTCGAAGGCGTTTAAGCTTTCACTTGTCAGCGGAACTTCCATGGCGGCGATCCGGGTAAAAAACTGGACTATTTTGCAAGTGATGTTGTACTCCGGTATCATCAGTGTTGTTGTTATGAGCATTCTAATTGTACTGGCAAGTAAAAAACTGCTTCGGCCGCTTGAAGATTTAGTAAAAGGCCTTCAAAAAGTACGCTCCGGAAAATTTGATACTCGCATCCAGATTAGATCCAAAGATGAACTGGCCTACATCGGGGAAAGCTTTAATGAGATGACGGAAAAGGTTGAGCGTTTAATCAATGAAGTATATATCACTCAATTGAGTGAAAAGAAAGCGGAACTAAAAGCGCTGCAGGCTCAGTTAAATCCGCATTTCCTTCATAATATTTTAAATGAAATTTATTGGAAGTTATATTTGCACAATGACAAAGATACGGCTTCTCTTCTTGCAGCCGTATCTGAGATGCTCAAAGCTAATGCCGATAGTCATCCCAACGACACTCAGAGATGAAATTCAGCAGGTCCGTAACTATGTCAAGATACAAACAGAGCTGTTTGAAACCGAATTAGAAACGGTTTTCAATGTGGAAGAAGATGCGGAGGAAAGCGAAATATTACGTTCTTTGCTCCAGCCTCTTGTAGAAAATGTGTTTGTACATGCTTTCCGTAATCGATTATCACATAAGATATTGATCATTAATGCTGTTCGAAAAGATGATTTGTTGGAAATCGAAATAGCGGATAACGGGTGCGGGATGAGTGAGGAGCGTCTATCGAAGATCATTGGCTCTGATGGGATGTCTCCATTACAACGGAATGATGGCCGAGATAGTCTTGGGATAAACAGTGTGATAAGAAGGATTAAACTAATGTACGGCGCACCTTATAGGTTAGAAATTGACAGTGTGCCGCATGCAGGAACAAAGATGCGTCTGATTCTGCCATTCAGAAGCGTTGAAAAGAAAGGACTTGAAGTATGTTAGTCGGTAAAGTAATCATCGTGGAGGATCAGCCTAATTTTCGCAAAGGTCTGGTTAAAATGATTGAGCTGGGTCAACCTGAATGGAACGTTGTAGGCGAAGCAAGCAACGGGCAAGATGCGTTACGGCTGCTGGATCGATTCAAACCCGATTTGGTGCTTACGGATATTAACATGCCGATTATGAACGGTATCGATTTCATTTCACTGTTACGAAAGAATTACCCCGATCTTCTCGTCATTATCTTGACGGGTTACAGAGAATTTGAACATGCGCAAGCGGCAGTAAAGCTTGGCGTGTTTGATTTTTTAACCAAGCCATGTTCGGAACAGGATGTTCATCATGTGCTTCACAAAGCCTTCCTGAAGCTAAACGAGCGCCATTCGAAGCCTGAACCGTTCGAGCTTAGCTTAGAGGAAAAGCGTATTTCGGATTTGGAGACGCAGTTCATTTCCGCCATATTAACTGGTGAAGCCAATATTGTGCAACAAGTATTAGATCAATTCATAGCAAATCTTAAGACTTTGCCTTCCTATAAATTAAAGTTGGAAGCTTTGTCATTGGCCGTTGCATTACACAGAACAGCACGGAACTATTTTGATATCGAAGAGTGCGGTCTGTATAACAAAACTTCTGTTGACATGACCGATCTGACTTCCGATAAAATCGATGTGTGGACAAATGAGCTTAGTGCCGGTTTCATGAAAAGTTTTCAAAAATGGCAATTATCGAAAAGTGAAAATACTATTGATAAAGCTATAAAATATATAGAAGAACATTATGAACAGGAGTGCAGATTGACGGATGTGGCCTCTTACGTTCAGATGAATCCAAGCTACCTCAGCGTATTATTTAAGAAGGCAACCGGAGAGACATTTAAGAACTACTTAAACCGCATGCGTATGGATAAGGCGGCGTTACTGCTGCGCAATACCGATATGAGAATATCTGAAATCGCTAGCGCCACGGGTTTCGACGAACCGAATTATTTCACCAATGTTTTCCGGCAGCAATACCAAATGTCACCCAAGGAATTCCGCAATTCGAAAGAGGGGATCGGATAACAATTATGCTGAACAAGAAGCATCGCATTGGGGTTATGTTTGCGATTGTCATTGCTGCGGCTGTTGTGCTAGCGACTGGTTGTACGTTTTTTGAAGATAAAGAATTCAGTGGAAGCGCATCGGGTAACAAAACAGCAAAAAATGAGATTACGGTTTCTATTTATGACCGAGGTATCATTCCGGCTTCTGAGGGATCTTACGCAGACAACCGGTGGACCAACTGGATCAATCGAAACGGACCGGTTAATGTAAAGTTCATTCCCATTATGCGAAGCGAATCGCGACAAAATCTGATGAAATTGTTTGCTTCCGGTTCAGCACCGGACATCATAAACGAATACAATACAGCTATTCGCAATAGTTTGTATGAACAAAACCAACTGTTGCCATTAGACAATGTTTTGAAATTTATGCCGGAATACGAGAAATTAATCACGCAATATCCGCAATTAAAGAATGCCGGCACAAAATCGGATGGCAAGCTGTATGAAATCGGGAAACTGAATGAAGCCAATCCATTACATGCTTTTTTTATTCGGACCGATTGGTTGAAAAAGCTAGGCTTAGAAGTACCTAAAACGCAAGAGGAGTTTTTTCAGGTGGCTAAGGCCTTTACCGAACTGGATCCGGACGGCGACGGAAAGGATGATACGTATGGTACAAACCTTAGTTATTATTCAGAGAATGCTCTAAACGAAATGTTCGGCGATTCGTCATCAATCACTCAATTTTCTTGGGGGATTAAGGATGGAAAAATAGTACGTCTGTGGGAAAACGAACTTGCTTCTCTTACATTTAAGAAGAGTTTATATGATAACCATATCATTGATAAAAATTATATGTACGATAGCAGCGGATCTAAAGCTAAGCAAGATTTTCTTAACGGAAAGATCGGCATTTATATTAATCCAAGCGTCAACTGGACGGAGTTTACCTTATCAGACCTTGCTATTCTAAAGAAAAATGTGCCGGGAGCGGAAATTGCACCGCTTGCTTATCCCAAAACAAGCATGGGAGAGTTCACGGGAGCAATTAACAATCCGATTCAAATGACAACCGTAATCAATGCCAATACGAAAAACCCTGAAGCTGCCGCGCAATATATCGACTTCATGATGAAGCCGAAAACATCGGTAACATTCCTCGGAGATGAAGGGGTTCATTGGACAAAAAATCCGAATGGCTGTCCGAGCGTATTGGATCCGTATAAACAAAAATATGAAGTCAGCTATAATGTGGATTATCAAATGTTTGTTACTGGCATTAATCAAAAGTGCGGCTATATCATTAACAAATTTAACCCGGAAGTTCCTGAACAAAAGACAGCGCTGGATATTTATAAAAGTGCCCAAAAGCTTTATCTTGATCCGAGCAGGCAGTCCCGGCTTGACGGTGGGAGAATATATGCCTGTATTTCCGAACAGTCTGAATGCGATACAAACGGCTCTGCTCAAGGAAATAAGAGATCTTTATGTCAAAGCGATCATCAGCGGCAGTAATTATAGCCCGGAGCAAGCTATAAAAGATGCGCAGGCTGCTTGGGAAAAAGGAAACGGTAAGCAGCTTGAAGATTATATGAATAAATGGTATGCAGAAAATAAAGACCAGGCCTTTCTTGCTAAAGACATTTGGGAGATCGTAAAGCGTCAAATGGCGGAAATGCAGTAAGGCCCATAAATACGCGAATCTTTACAAAAAGTTTAAAATGGCCCAATAAATTTATAGATTTATCTATAAATTTTTAAGGGCTCTTTTTTTTGGGATAATTATAATAGGCTTAAACAAAGACCAAGGAGTGAAGAAGTGAGAATGAATTTTTTGAAGAAAACAATAGGGATTACCGCTTGTGGAATGATTTCGTTTAGTTCGGTGCTTGCCGCACCTATATCTGTACTCGCAGCACCGAGTATTGCGAGTGCGGCAACAATACCAACAACAGTAACGCCGCTGTCATCGCCATCTTGGGGGTATTTCGTAGATAATTACAAAAATAGTACTTCTGCTAATATGACGGAAAGTTCAAATCCGACAATCGGGGTGCTTTCCGGATACGATCAGCTTTGGACTCCCGGCACTGCATGGAATAACGGTACCATACTAAACAAAAGCGTACTGGATGCCAACATTCAAAAAGTGGTTGACATGGCAGCCAGCCGATCTTCCAGTGAGGCAGATGCGGCATATCTCGATGATCGTAGAAACCAAAGCTACAGCGTCATTGAGGGGCTTGGTTCGCTTACCGATGTCTATCGAAAGAATGCGGGAGCGACGACAACGATTAACGATATCCCAGCCGATGCTACAACTAAACGATCATGAGCAATTGCTCGCAAACCAAGCATGAAAATGGCAGCAAGGTTTGCACGGACTAGAAACGCTCCATACTTGTACTAACATGGTGTAGAACTACGCTACTTTTTATGGTGGGTAAACCCCGGCAACTAAACTGTAAGGATCGATTCTGTGTACAAACCGATGCAGCCCTGAACCAGCCCCGTTCAGAATACTGCGAACATAAAAATGCTCATGCTCGAGTCGTTCCAGCACCATGGTTACCTTTGTATGGAGGTCGTGGATTATGGAAGTTTTGTTAGAACACTGTGCGGGAATGGATGTCCACCAAGAAACCATTGTCGTCTGTACGCTTAACACCGATTCCGAAGGTAAGGTACAGAGTGAAATTCGAACCTTCGGCACGCTCACCAAGCAACTATTTGAGCTGCTCCAATGGTTGGAGTCTAAATCCATCACTCATGTTGCCATGGAAAGCACAGGCGTCTATTGGAAGCCGATCTACAACATCTTGGAAGGCTACTTTACCGTTACGCTTGCTAATGCACAGCGAATCAAGAATGTTCCTGGCCGGAAAACCGATGTTTGTGATGCCGAGTGGATTGCAAAACTTTTACGAGTCGGCTTAATCGAACCTAGCTTCATTCCCTCTGAAGATCTACGGGAGTTGCGGGATCTATGCCGGTTACGTAAAAAACGCGTTGGCAATCTTACTGCTGAAAAAAACAGAATTCAGAAGTATTTAGAAGCTTGCAACGTGAAGCTGGGTACCGTCATTTCCGATGTCTTCGGAGTTTCGGGCCGCAACCTGCTGAGACGTCTGGTGGATCAAGGTTATGTCGATGCCAAAGATGTGGATGAATGCGTGAAAGGCACCATCAAAAACAAGAAGGAACAAGTGCGCGACTCGTTGTTTGGCACCATGACTCCCCACCAGATCGAGCTGATCCGGGATTGCTGGGATCACATTGCGTTTTTGGAGAAATCGATTGCCAGCCTGGACGCAAAGATTGATGAGCACCTTAAGAGCTACCGGAACGAATACGAACTATTACAAACCATTCCCGGTGTTAGTGAGGTTACCGCTGCAGCACTCATTGCAGAGATTGGTGTAAATATGGAGCAATTCCCCTCTTCAGAGAACTTGGCGTCTTGGGCCGGGGTAGCTCCAGGTAATCACGAAAGTGCGGGCAAAAAAAAAGTACAAAGAGCGTAAAAGGCAATTCTCATGCAAAAGTGGTATTATGCGAAGCGGCTTGGGCAATCGCTCGCTCCAGAAATACGGCACTTTCAACAAAGTTTTGGAAGATCGCATCTCGCCGCGGGAAGAAGAAGGCGTGTATTGCCATTGCTAGAAAGATACTAATCATCGCTTACCATATCATCAAAAACAAACAGCCTTACATCGAAGGCGGTCCGACAGTTCTTCGGGAGGCAAATTAACAGTATTGACAAAACGGAAATAATTCAAACCTTAGAAGACCCAAAGAGGGTTGCCGGGCATCCTATTGCCCATTTTTCCAATTCTGCTACGTTTTTTAAAAAGACGACATGCATCATGCGTGCATTAGATTTTCACATAAAAAAATATAATGATGGAGGAAACAATGCAGGTGACCCGAATTCCAGTCTGGGTAATATCGTGAGTTTGGTCAATACCTTGCGCGGCAACTATTCTTCAACGAACCCGGCAAAAAAATATTTTAGTTATCCTCGCCCGTTTCGTTGGAGCAGCACTTCGATCGTTGTTCCTTCCCTTGTTCCTGCAATCAGCACGGATCCGGCCACAGATGGAGGATTTCCTAGCGGACATACCAATGCTGCGTTTCTCAGCGCGATTGCGATGGCTTATGCTATACCCGAGCGTTATCAGGAACTGCTTACGAGAGCTTCGGAACTCGGCAACAACCGTATTGTTGCCGGTATGCATTCACCCCTTGATGTAATGGGAGGACGTGTCATGGCAACTGCGCTTGCGGCTGCTATCCTGTCTGATCCAAACAATACCATTTTGAAGCAGGCGGCTTATGACGATGCTCACAGTAAATTGTTAACGCAAACCAGTACAGCGGCGGATCGGTTCAGCGATTATGCAAAGAACAAACAAGAATATACTGGGCGTTTGACATATGGGTTTAGTCAGATTAATTCAACGACTAACCCAATGGCGGTTCCTAAGGGAGCTGAGGTTCTGCTGGAAACACGTTTGCCTTACCTTGACAGTACCGAGCGTCGCTGGGTTTTGGCCACTACGGGTCTTCCATCCGGATATCCCGTGCTTGATGATGCTGAGGGATGGGGACGGCTTAATCTCTTTGCCGCCGCGGATGGTTATGGTGCCTTTGCCAGCGACGTTACAGTGACAATGGATGCATACAAAGGCGGTTTCAATGCATTGGATCGCTGGCGGAACGATATCTCAGGCATAGGAAAGCTGACAAAAGAGGGAACAGGTACTTTAAAGCTGCAGGGCAACAATACTTATTCCGGAGGTACACAGATCGACGGAGGCACACTTGAGGGTAATTCGGAGACGGCTTTCGGCAGCGGCGATGTTGCGAACAACGGAGGAACTCTCATTAAAAATGTTTCCGGAAAGATGACCATCGGTGGAAATTACACACAAGCTGCGGGCGGTACACTTGAGCTTAAGCTTAGCAGTAATCATGATCTGCTCGAAATTAAGGGCGTGGTAAAGCCTGATGGGAAATTACGTTTGAATTTTTCGAATAATTATGTACCTGATAACGGCGTCGTCACCATCATAACCCATGGTAAGGATCAACGGAATGGACAATTTTCTTCAGTGGATGCTGTGGGTTTACCTAGCCAGTATAAAGTGAAGGTGATTTATAATTCCGATAGTATTCAGCTAGCAGTAGACACAGCAGCACCAAGCGGGTCTTCAGGTTATACAGGAATTTCTTTAGATTCGTCAAACTACTCCTGGGCAATCAAAGCGATCGACGCATTGGCATCTAAAGGTATCATACAAGGAACTTCGGACAAGACGTTTTCTCCAGGCACTAAAATTTCTCGTGCGGATATGGTAGTACTTCTTGTTCGCGCGCTGAACCTTAAGGCGGAATTTACATCAAACTTTAGCGATGTGAATAAGAGCGACTACTACTACGAATCACTTGGAATTGCCAAGCAGCTAGGTCTTGTTAATGGTATGGAAGAAAATATCTTTGATCCTAAAAAGGAGATTACTCGGGAAGACCTGATGGTGCTCTGCGTGAGGGCATTAAAGCTTTCCGGTAACTATGCACAAGGGAACGTTGCCGACCTTTCCAAATTCGCCGATAGCACTAAGATCGCACCTTATGCGGTAGAAGGAGTAGCATCCTTAGTCAAGCTGGGCATCGTAGAAGGAAGCGATAATGGAATCAATCCTCTTGGCACAGCAACCAGGGCTGAAGCTGCAGTAATCATTTATCGAATGATGAATATGAAATAATTGAGAAGAACTCGCCTTTCATCTTCCCACATGGGTTGGATGAAGGGCGAGTTTTTTGATTTGGAGTCTTCCAAAGACAAAACCAATTAAATCCAACTATAAACAAATAAAAAACAATTTATTAACATGCGTTTAATGTTGTTTCTGCATGTAGCTATTATATTAATACTCGGGGCTTGGGTAATTCAAGCCGACCATTCTCTTGAAGAGAGACATACATCATAAAAAACGGAGGAGATGTGACGAATGAAGGGTAACGAGAAAAGACGCAAAAAATTGTCGCCACGTACCACTATTGCAGCAATCACCTGCTTAGGCGTGCTTGCACTGGGCGGCGTTACGATGGCTGCCGATTTCCTTAAGCCTGGACCGCAAGCAAACGGTACAGCGTACACGCCTGCAGGCTGGCGGGTGACGCCGGCAGGCAGCCAAAAGCCCGCAGGCTTCTTTCCGGCCAACGCCGTGCTCGCGCCCGACGGTAAGGCGGTTCTGGTTCCTAACATTGTCAAGAACGAGAATGGTAAACAGTCTGTCCAAGTCATGGATGCCATGGATGGCAGCCTTATCCAGCAGGTTGAAGTTGACGGAACAGGTCAGGGTGTAGCGCCCGGGCTTGTTTTTAGCCATGACGGAAGCCATGTGTATTTGGCAACGGCGAACAAGCAATCGGTGGTCGTCTTCGGCTGGGATAGCAGTACCCATAAGCTGACCTTCCAGCGTTCCCTGAAGCTTCCGGGCGGTACATACCCGCAAGAAGTGGCGGTTTCGCCGGACGACAAGACGATTTACGTGAGCGGTCAGTACGCGAATAAGCTTGTAGCTGTCGATGTTGCCTCTGGCCAGACCGCGCAAGCGACGGTGGGCTCCTATCCGTACGGCGTAGTATTGTCGGAGGATGGGCATACGGCCTACGTAAGTAATCAAGGTGAAAACACAATGTCGGTTCTCTCTGTCGATGGGCTAACGATGACTCCGAAGAACCCGATTACGGTAGGCACCCACCCCAACAGTATGTTGATCGATGCCAAGAAACATAGGTTATTCGTTGCCAATGGGGACAACGACACGGTGTCCGTCGTCGAAACAGGGAGCAACACGGTAACGGATACGATCTCGCTTGCTCCTTTCCAGGATGCGCACGCAGGAACGCAACCGAACAATCTTGCGCTCTCACCTGATGGCAATACGATGTATGTTACCAATGGCGGCAATAATGACGTCGCTGTAGTCGACGTATCTGGCCCCAGCAGTGAGAACGGAAACGGCCAAGGCGACTTCGGAAGAATTAAAGGCCTTATCCCGACCGGCTGGTATCCGACGGGCGTGCAGATAACGCCGGATGGCAAACGTATGCTCATTACAAGCGCAAAGGGCTTGGGAACGGGACCGAACGCCCCGGCGGACCCTTCGAAACCAACCAATTACCCTTACATCGAAAGACAGCTTCAGGGCTTTTTGCAGGTTGTCGATATTCCAAGCAACTCACAACTGAACAAATATACCCGAATGGTTTGGGAAAACAACGGTTTCAACGATCACGGCAAGGTGAACGGCTTCGATAAGGAAGAGAACGCATCATCCACCATTGTACCGCGTCACGTCGGAGATTCCTCGCCGATCAAGCACGTGATCTATATCGTTAAGGAGAACCGTACCTACGATCAGGTTTTCGGCGACCTCGGCAAGGGCAATGGCGACCCGTCACTTGCGATCTTCGGCAAGGACGTGACGCCGAACCATCACAAGCTGGCCGAGCAGTTCGTGACGCTGGATAACTTCTACGCCAACGGCGAAGTAAGCCAAAACGGCTGGCAATGGGTCACTCAGGCCAGTTCCAATCCTTATAACGAGCTAGGTACCGCTCAAGGATACGCCGGTAACGGGTCGCAGTACGACTCTGAGGGTTACCACCCCTTCATCGCTGCAGGCAGCTCCGACCCTGCCCATGCCTACCTATGGGACAAGCTGGCGCTGCAGAACATTCCGTTCCGCAATTACGGGCAGTTTGTAGTGCCTTCGAACTGGTTCAAAGCGAGCGATCAAGTCAAGTGCGTACAAGGCAAATTCTGCGCTTACGACCCGCTGTTGGATGCAAACACCAACCATGACTACGCGTGGTACGATATGGGAGTGACCGACCAGCATCGCTTCGACGTTTGGAATCAGGAGTTCCAGCAATACGTTGCCAATAACAACTTGCCGTCCATGCAATTCATTGATCTGCCACGCGACCATACCGCAGGCGGAGCGACGGCCAAACAATTGGTAGCGGATAATGACTTGGCACTGGGTAAAATTGTTGATACGGTATCTCACTCGAAGTATTGGAAAGATACCGCGATCTTCGTCGTCGAGGACGATCCGCAGAACGGACCGGATCATGTCGACGCCCACCGTACGGTCGCTTTGGCGATCAGTCCCTATACACAGCGGGGCATCGTCGACTCGCACTTCTACAGCCAGGTATCGATGCTGCGCACGATAGAGCTGTTCCTCGGAGTTGAACCGATGTCCCAGTTCGACGCTGCGGCTATGCCGATGATCTGGTCCTTCAGCGACAAACCGAATTTTGCCAGCTATACAGCGGTGTCGGCACCGTCAATGAGCGTGACCGTTTCTTCTCCGATCGTCAAGCCGGGTCAGACCGTTACAGTTACAGGAACAGTCTATAATGCCGGAAATGCTCCGCTGTCAGGTGCTGCACTGCGGCTTGTAACCCCGAACGGCTGGACAGCTGCGCCCGGACAAGTCCCGCTGAATCTCGATCCTGGGGCAAGAACAAGCATGAACTGGACAGTTACCGTGCCGGCATCGGTGCAATACGGCCAGCAGATGTTCACAGTCCAGGCGGACTATCCGATTAGCGAAGGTTTAACCGGTTCGCAATCCGTGAGCGTGGCCGTCGTGGTGCCGGACCCGAACATTGCAAAGGTGCCGCAGGCATTTGTAGCGAACTACTCCAGCAATACGGTTAGCGCTATCGACCTGTCCACCGGCAAGCTTATGGTTAACATTCCTGTGGGACAAGCGCCCGGTACCGTAGTCGTATCTCCCGACCGTACCAAGGCGTTCGTAGCGAACCAAGGCTCGAATACAGTCAGTGTGATCGACGCGGCTGCGGATGCCGTAGTGGCCACGATCCCGGTCGGCAAGATCCCGGCAGGGCTCACAGTCAGCCCGGACAGCAAGACGCTCTGGGTGACCGCATACGGAGATAACACCGTGCAGCCGGTCGATATTGCAAGCAACACAGCCGGCCAGGCGATCAGCGTCGGCAAGGGCCCGGAGAACGTCGCGATTACCCCCGACGGGTCCACGCTTTACGTCGCCAACAAAAACGACGGAACCGTGACTCCTGTGAATACGGCTGCGCGTACGGCCGGTACCCCGATCATGGTCGGCACTCAACCGTTCGGCGTTGCCATTACTCCCGACGGCAAGACCGCCTTTGTCTCGAACTCCGGTTCGAATGACGTGACGCCGATCGATATCGTCACCGGTACGACGAGACCGAAGATCCCGGCCGGTTCGGGGCCATTCAACGTGGCCATCTCCCAGAACGGAACAACCTTGTACGTGGCGGACTCCGGAAGCAACACGGTAACTCCGATCGACATCGCGACCGGAACAGCCAAGCCGGCGCTGACCATCGGTTCAGGCATGACCGGTGTGGCGATCTCTCCGGATGGTGCGACCGTATACGCATCCGTATCCGGTGCAGGTCAGCTCGTACCGATTTCGGTTGCTACGGGACAACCTGGCACTCCGATCACCGTCGGAAGCTACCCGATCTCCGTAGCAGTGACCGCTCCTGTCAACAATGCTGTGACGACGGCAGCAGCACAGCCGCTGACGCAGGAAATCGCAAGCAATTCGCCATCGGTCCATCCTTCCTTGGTGATGACCCCTGAGGATTTGGTCGGTCAGCCTGACAAGGCCGATCCGCAGAAGCTCAACGAGGAAATCTGGAGGGCTATCAAAGGCCCGAACGTACCGATGCCTGCGCCTAATCACCGCGTATTGGGCGGTAACAATGAAACAGATGATAGCAAACAAGGGAGTTTGCTTTGGTAGGACTTTCAGCACCACGTCTACGGCTTTGAACTGATTTCCGACGCGGGATCCCCGGTGAACTCCAGGGGGTCCCGCATACTTATTTTAGTTGATAAGAATTTTCAGCGTAGTGATTTCTTCGACGCCTGAGCCGGTCACCCTCCATTCCGCCTAGTTCTTTATTTTTTCTTCAAACTCGGTTAATACAGCCCAAATATTGATCGGATATTTTAGAAAAATAACGCTTGTTTGTTTACTGTGTGGGAACGGTCTCACATTCCCACATCAGGAGCGACGATCACCAGCATCGCGACGGTATTCAAAGCAATAGTGGCGAAGTTTCATATTTCAGCAGTAGAACGTTGCGAAATCGATCGGCTTAAAGGGGGTGGTGGAAGGGGACAAGTTGCTCATAGGAATCCTTATGCTCGGAAAGATCAGAGCACGAAAGTTTAGGATCATAGCCCATCGAAGAAAGATTCCCAACGAGAATCACTTAGGAGGAAATAAGCATGTTGCGTATGAAAAAATTACTTCCGCTTATTTTAACGGTTAGTTTACCGATTGCTGTTCTGGCCGGCTGCGGTACCGCCAACAAAAATGCTTCCGCCGGCAATAACGCTTCTTCCGGCTCGAATTCCCAAAGCAGCGGATCTTCACCCGCACAACCTACCGAGTTTTCGTTCTACTTTACCGGATCGCAGAACGTGAAAGAATTGTGGGATACCCTGATTCCGATGTTCGAGAAACAAACGCCCGACGTGAAGGTGAAGCCGGTCTACGTGCCTTCCGGTACCGGCGCGCAGTCGTCTTACGACCGCATTCTCGCAGCAAAGCAAGCGGGGAAAGGGTCCGGTGGTATCGACCTATTTTCAGACGATTTATCCACGATCACAAAAGGCCAAAAAGACGATCTCTGGGAAACGTTGAGCACCGGCGCCATTCCAAACCTGGACAAAATGGATCCGCAAACGATGAAAGACGTATCTAATCTTGCCATTCCTTACCGTTCCTCCGCCGTTATTTTGGCCTATAACGGAGATAAAGTAAAAACAGCCCCGAACACACTGGATGAACTGTACGATTGGATTCGTCAACATCCCGGGAAATTCGCTTATAATGACCCTTCCACAGGCGGCTCCGGAGATTCGTTCGTGCAAACGGCCATCTACAAATTTTTGCCTCCGGAGTCAATTCATAATACGGACCCAAGCATTGAGAAAGATTGGGATAAAGGATTCTCCCTTTTGAAAGAACTTGGACCGTATGTTTATGGAAAAGGCATTTATCCTAAGAAAAATCAAGGGACACTGGATTTATTGATCAGCGGGGAAGTGGATATGATTCCGGCATGGTCGGATATGGCGCTTGAACAAATTGATAAGGGGCAACTTCCGAAGTCCACCAAATTGAAACAACTGAATCCTGGCTTCAACGGCGGCCCTGCCTATTTGATTGTACCGAAATTGTCCGATAAAAAAGAAGCAGTCAAAAAGTTTCTGAACTTCGTGCTTACTCCGGAGGCTCAATCCGTTATTGTGGAGAAGATGCACGGTTTCCCGGGAATCCAGCTTTCGAGCATGCCGGCAAATGTACAAGAGGCATTCAAAGGTGTTTCGAGCGGATTCCGCAGCTTTAACATCGGCGATCTGTCTAAAGATATGTATCAACGCTGGCAAAGCGAAATTGCCGTTAAATGAGAAAATTCTCACCAAACAGCCCGGTCTTCAGACCGGGCTGTTCGACTTCCCCCTAATGCTTGCTCATTCCCGGTTTGACAAGAACTTTATCTCATTCCCAGCAGATCGCTGTAAACGGAGTAGATAGGGTTAAAAGCCTGCCGGTTGGGCAGTTAAGTGCAAGAAAGCCATGCTGTAGAATATTGCTTTGTTATGCTATTGCTCGTTGGATGAAGGATATAGCTGATTAAAATCCGCGTACACCCCAGGTTTTCACTTTTACCCGGAACATAATTTATGCTTTTTTTTACCTCATAGCCTTGAATCCACGATATCCCCCGAGCGAAAAGTCGAGAAAGCGCTAGTGAAGAAGTCGGCAGAACGTTAGTAGCCGCCGGAGCCTTCCTATACCATAAATGCATGACTATATGTTTAGAGGAAGGGGACGCGAGATGTCACAGACTACTACTGCCGTAACGGCGGCCGCAACCGCAGCAAGAAGATGAGCCGATTCCGCTTATGACGCTGCCGGGACTTGCCTACTTGCTGTTTAACAACTATTTGCCCATGTTCGGGATCGTGTCCTTCGGAGTTCAGTATTGAGGCGTACAAATATTTGAGGCACGGAAGAGCAGAAATTATCCGTGCATACGGGATCACCGTATTCGTCACCGTATTCGGCACCGCAAACAGGAAGCGAAAGCTCTGAAAGCAACACGTTTCAATTTAATGTTTTTTATGACAAGCTTAAGGCAAAAGGGTTTATGATATATCCCGGGAAAATTTCGAACGCAGACACGTTTCGGATCGGCAATATCGGAGATGTAACGAACGAAGACATGAAGCGGCTCGTAGCGGCCATTCAGGAAGTACGTTTTTGGGAAAGCGTCTAAGGGGTTGAGATTGCATTAACGAATATGACCATCCCCTATGGAGTACATTATCTCATTAAGAACCGCGTACATCGCGGTCAGACTGACGAGAAACCCGGATATGTGGAAAAATGCTAAGGTATAGGTGGGGTATCCCCTGTAGGAGCGATAGCGTCCGCCTTTGTTATCGGAAAATTACCGCTGCAAAAGCGATTAAATTGAATATTTTCCGATAACAACAGCGGCCGGAAGGGGATACCTCACCGGGGTACCATAGCAGATTTCTCTACTTCATGGGTTTCTTTACAGCCTGACCGCGTACATCGCGGTTTTTTTGTGTTATGGTTAATTGGATGGGCATAATGATGTTGGTAGAGGATTTTACCTTGCACTACACGATGTAGTATAATGGCGATAAGTGAAAACATCAAACATAATCAAGGAGATGCCTGATTTGGAAAAAAACAAGAAGAAATCAAACTACTCAAATCCGCGCAATTTGAATCAACAAAATCAACCAAAAAAAATGAAAACACTCCTATGGATTACGATCAGTTGTTTTATCGCTATTGCGGCAATTATTTTGATAGTAAATCACTAGTGTTGCATAAAAGTTGATCAGTCAAATTGTCAAAAAATTCTGAAAGAGTTTATTTACTCGGATGTCCAAAAGGTCGAGCGGCCATTAAAGGTAGCTCTGTCCATTTGGTAAAAATATACATTAGCGGTTTTTGCGATACAATAGAATGCTATCTCTTTCTTCGCCCGGCAGAGGTTCGACTTGGTCTTTGCTTCATTCGATTCAGCCAC